>PHCC01000017.1 GCA_002842215.1 Betaproteobacteria bacterium HGW-Betaproteobacteria-9
CCCGGCGCGCGACATCCTGGTCGAGATGGGCCGGCGTGGCATGGTCGGTGGACAGGAAGACATGATCGAAGACACCGCCATGACCATGGCGCGCGAGCGTGGCCTCATGCCACTGGCCGCCTGAAGGAGACACACCATGCCATTTGCCCAGATCTACATGCTCGAAGGCCGCACGCCCGAACAGAAGAAGGCCGTGATCGAAAAGGTCACCCAGGCGCTGCACGAGGCGACCGACGCGAAGAAGGAAACCATCCGCGTCTGGATCCACGAGATGCCCAAGGAGAACTGGGGCATTGCGGGGGTCAGCGCCAAGGAACTCGGGCGCTAGCCCCCGCGGCGTTCGCCCGCACACAGACCAGGCCGCCCCTGGGTCGAACGGCGTTCATCCATGGGTCCTCTGTTCACGGAATCCGATCGGTACCTGGTCGGGTCGGTCGCGCTCCACCAGACAGACACGCTGCAGTCGCAGCGGGAGAAACTCGCCCGCATCGTGCTGGACTCGATGTACCAGTTCGTCGGCCTGCTCGATGCCCAGGGCCGAACACTGGAGATCAACCGGTCCGCGCTGGAAGGGGCCGGCGTGGACCTGGCCGACATCCGGGGCAAACCGTTCTGGGAAGCGCGCTGGTTCCAGGTCTCGCGCGAGACCACCGAACTGCAGCGCGACTTCGTGCGCCGGGCCCAGGGCGGCGAGTTCATCCGCTGCGACATGGAGATCTATGGGCAAGCCGCGGGCGACGAGACCATCGTGGTCGACTTTTCATTGCTGCCGGTTCGCGACGCGCGGGGCAAGGTGGCTTTCCTGCTCGCCGAAGGTCGCAATATCACCGCGAAGAAGCGCGCCGAAGAAGAGATCGCGCGCAAGAACGCCGAGCTCGAAACACTGCTTACCCGCATCCGCCAGCTCGATCAGCAAAAGAGCGACTTCTTCGCCAACGTCAGCCACGAACTGCGCACGCCGCTGGCCCTGATCCTCGGTCCTGCCGAAGAACTGCTGGCCTCGGGCAGCCAGCTGTCGGACCCGCAGCGGCACCAGCTCGGCGTGATTCAGCGCAACGCGACCGCCCTGCTCAAACACGTCAACGACCTGCTGGACCTGTCCAAGCTCGACGCCGAGCGCATGGGCCTGCACTACACACCGTTCGACCTCGCGGCGCTGGTGCGCGAACACGCCGAACAGTTTCACGCGGTAGCGCCGCAGCTGGACCTGCGCTACGTCGTCTCCACGCCCGACACGCTGAGCGCCACGCTCGACCAGGACAAGACCGAGCGCATCCTGCAGAACCTGCTGTCCAACGCCTTCAAGTTCACGCCGCCCGGCGGGCGCGTGCGCTGTGCGCTCGAACGCTCCGGTCCGGACCGTTGCCTGATCTCGGTGCAGGACTCGGGGCCCGGCGTGCCGCCCGACATGCAGCAACGGATCTTCGAGCGCTTCCGCCAGGGCCAGACCGGCACCACCCGCAATTTCGGTGGCACCGGCCTGGGCCTGGCGATTGCCAAGGAGTTCACCGAACTGATGCACGGCAGCATCGCGGTCACGGCCGCCGCCGGGGGCGGGTCGCTGTTCCAGGTGGAACTGCCGCTGGCGCCACCGCCCGAGGCCGCCGCCCTGCACGGGGTGTCGCCCGCGCGAGCGCGTCCGGCCCCCGCGCCCAACCCCGCGCTGGCCGAGCTCACCCCGCCCGACGAAGCGCCCCAGCGCGGCGAGGCGGCGGCCGGCGCGCCGCGCATCCTGGTGGTGGAGGACAACCCCGAGATGCGGCGCTTCATCTGCGATGCGCTGAGCGACGAGTTCCAGGTGGCCTCGGCGCCCGACGGCCAGGCCGCGCTGGAAGCCGCGCTGGCCTCGCCCCCCGACCTGCTGGTGACCGACCTGATGCTGCCCCGCCTGGGTGGCGACGGCCTGGTCGACGCCCTGCACGCGGTGCCGGGCCTGCAGGACCTGCCGGTGCTGGTGCTGTCCGCCCGCGACGACGCGGCCCTGCGCGCGCGCCTGCTCGCCAGCGCCGCGCAGGACTACGTGACCAAACCGTTTTCGGCGCAGGAGCTGCGGGCGCGCGTGCGCAACCTCGCCACCATGAAGCTCGCGCGCGACGGCCTGCAGCGCGAGCTGCTGTCGCAAAGCAACGACCTGGCGGGCCTGACCCGCAGCCTGATCGAGAACCGGCGCGCGCTGCAGGCCTCCGAGCAACGCTGGTGGGCGATCTACGAACACGCTCCGGTGGGCATTGCGCTGATCGGCGCCGACGGCGGCTTCAAGGCCGCCAACCCGGCGTTCCGGTCCATGGTGGACTACACCGAGGGCGAGTTGCTCGCGATCCATCTGCCGCGGCTCACACCGGTGGAAGACCGGGCCGCCACCCAGCGTCGCCTGGAGCGGCTGCTGGCTGGCGAGGTCGACGCCTACCACGTGCAGCGGCGTTTCCAGCGCCAGGACGGCGCCCTGGTCTGGGCCATCACCAGCGTGTCCCTGGTGCCCGGAACGCCCGGCGGTGAACAGCTGCTGGTGCTGGTGGCCGCCGACATCACGGAGCAGCGGCACGCCGAGCAGTCGCTGGCGCGGGCGCGCACCGAGCTGGCCCAGGTGGCGCGCGTGAGCACGCTGGGTGAACTCACGGCCTCGATCGCGCACGAAGTCAACCAGCCGCTGGCCGCCATCGTGGCCAACGGCCACGCCAGCCTGCGCTGGCTCGACGGCTCACCGCCCAACGAGCCCGAGGCCAAGGCCGCGGTGGGCCGCATCATCCGCGACGCCAACCGCGCGGGCGAGGTGATCACCCGCATCCGGCGCTTCGTGCAGCGCCACGAAACGCGACACGCCGCGCTCGCCATCCACGACGCGATCCGCGACGTGATGGAGCTGGTGCGCAGCGAAGCGCAGGCGCGGTGTATCGAGATCGTGCACCTGGACGCCGACCCTGTGCCCGAGGTGCTGGCCGACCGCATCCAGCTGCAGCAGGTGATCCTCAACCTGGTGATGAACGGCCTGGAGGCCATGGCCGGTGGCGGTCATCCAGCCACGCTGCAGATCAGCGCCCACCGGCAAGCCGACGCGGTGCAGGTGGACGTGACCGACAGCGGCACCGGCATCGCCCCGGCCATCCAGGACACGCTGCTCGACGCCTTCCAGACCACCAAGCCCGACGGCATGGGCATGGGCCTGGCGATCAGCCGCTCCATCGTCGAGTCGCACGGCGGGAGCCTCTGGTTCACACCCAACGCCGGCCCCGGTGTGACCTTCAGCTTCAGCCTGCCGCTGGCCGTGCAGGACGCGCCGCCATGACCCCGCGCAAGGCCCTGGTGCACGTGGTCGACGACGACCTGTCGATGCGCGAGGCGGTCAGCAGCCTGCTGCGTTCGTTCGGTCTGCGCGTCGAGACCTACGCCTACGCCACCGAATTCCTCGACCACTACGTGCGCTCGAAGCTGGAGCCGGAGTGCCTGGTGCTGGACGTGCGCATGCCGGGCCTGAGCGGACTGGAGCTGCAGCGCCAGCTGCAGGCGCTGCACCCGCAGCTGCCCATCGTCTTCATCACCGCCCACGGCGACATTCCGATGACCGTGCGCGCAATGAAGGCCGGCGCGATGGAGTTCCTGCCCAAACCGTTTCGCGACGAAGAGCTGCTCGACGCCATCGAGGCCTCGCTGGAGCGCTCGCACGCCGCGCTGCGGGACAGCGCATCCATCCAGGCGCTGCGGGACCGCTTCGCCACGCTCACGCCGCGCGAGCGCGAGGTGCTGGCGCTGCTCTCGCAGGGCCTGCGCAACAAGCAGACCGCCGACCGCATGAACATCAGCGAAGTCACGGTGAAGGTGCACCGCCACAACCTGATGGAGAAGATGCAGGCCACCTCGGTGCCAATGCTGATCGGCATGCTGGAGCGCCTGCGCAGCGCCACCGGCGAACCGCCGCAGCCCAACGGACAAGGGAATTCCCTAGCCACCGAATAAACCAAAGTCCAATGGTGCGCACGCCCTGCGCTCCCTACAGTTGTTGACGCGACCCGCTTCAACAATCACAGGAGACAAGCACCATGGCTTTGCTGGAACGCAGCGACTGGTACGACATTGCGCGCACCACCAACTGGACGCCGACCTACGTCAGCGATTCCGAACTTTTCCCCGACCTCATGACCGGCGCGATGGGCGTGCCGATGGAACAGTGGGAGTCGTACGACGAACCGTACAAGACCTCCTACGCCGAGTACGTGAAGATCCAGCGCGAGAAGGACGCTGGCGCCTACTCGGTCAAGGCCGCGCTGGAGCGCAGCCGCATGTACGAGGAAGCCGACCCGGGCTGGCTCTCGATCCTCAAGTCGCACTACGGTGCGATTGCGCTGGGCGAGTACGCCGCCATGAGCGCCGAGGCCCGCATGACCCGCTTCGGCCGCGCACCCGGCATGCGCAACATGGCCACCTTCGGCATGATGGACGAGAACCGCCACGCGCAGATCCAGCTGTACTTTCCGCACAGCTACTGCAGCAAGGACCGGCAGTTCGACTGGGCCCACAAGGCCTACCACACCAACGAGTGGGGCGCGATCGCCGCCCGCCACGCCTTCGACGACCTGTTCCTCTCGCGCAGCGCCACCGACATCGCGGTGATGCTGACCTTCGCGTTCGAGACCGGCTTCACCAACATGCAGTTCCTCGGCCTGGCGGCCGACGCGGCCGAGGCCGGTGACTTCACTTTCTCCAGCCTGATCTCCAGCATCCAGACCGACGAGTCGCGCCACGCGCAGATCGGCGGCCCGGCGCTGCAGATCCTGATCGCCAACGGCCGCAAGGAAGAGGCGCAGAAGCTGGTCGACATCGCGATTGCGCGCGCCTGGCGCCTGTTCAGCCTGCTCACCGGCACCGCGATGGACTACGCCACGCCGCTGCACCACCGCAAGCAGTCGTTCAAGGAGTTCATGCGCGAGTGGATCGTGGGCCAGTTCGAGCGCTCGCTGCTCGACATGGGCCTGGACCTGCCCTGGTACTGGGACCAGATGATCAACGAGTTCGACTACCAGCACCACGCCTACCAGATGGGCATCTGGTTCTGGCGCCCCACGCTGTGGTGGAACGTGGCCGCCGGCGTCACGCCCGACTGCCGCGACTGGCTCGAAGAAAAGTACCCCGGCTGGAACGACAGCTTTGGCCAGGCCTGGGACGTGATCATCGAGAACCTGCTGGCCGGCCGCACCGAGCTGACCTACCCCGAGACGCTGCCCATCGTCTGCAACATGAGCCAGATCCCAATCTGCGCGATTCCGGGCAAGGGCTGGAACGTCAAGGACTACCCGCTCGACTACAAGGGCCGCACCTACCACTTCAACAGCGAGATCGACCGCTGGGTGTTCCAGCAGGACCCGTTGCGCTACCGCGACCACCTGACGCTGGTCGACCGCTTCCTGGCCGGCCACATCCAGCCGCCGAACCTGGGCGGCGCGCTGCAGTACATGGGCCTCGCCCCCGGCGAGATTGGCGACGACGCGCACCAGTACGCCTGGGTCGCCGCCTACCGCGACCAGCGGGCCGCCAAGAAGGCCGCCTGAACCCACCGAACCCGGAGACAACCATGGCCCTCTTTCCCGTGATTT
This sequence comes from Betaproteobacteria bacterium HGW-Betaproteobacteria-9, assembly GCA_002842215.1. Lineage (GTDB taxonomy): Bacteria > Pseudomonadota > Gammaproteobacteria > Burkholderiales > Burkholderiaceae_C > Hydrogenophaga. The sequence continues at coordinate 5,586 of PHCC01000017.1, forward strand.
CCAATTTCCAGCACGACTTCGTGCTGCAGCTCGTTCCGGTCGACACCGAGAACACGATGGACGAAGTGGCTGCCGCCGCCGCCCACCACTCGGTGGGGCGCCGCGTCAGGCCGCAGCCCGACAAGGTGGTGCGCGTGCGCCGGCAGGGCAGCGACAGCTTCTTCCCGCGACAGGCCAAGCTGAGCGAGACCGACATCAAACCGATGGAGGCGCTCGAGTTCATCTTCTGCGACCGCTGAAGGAGCCGCGCATGACGTTCCACAAAGTCTGCACGCTCGACGACGTCTGGGAAGGCGAGATGACCGAGGTCGAGATCGGCGACCACGAGGTGCTGCTGGTCGGCGTGGAGGGTGGCGAGGTGCGCGCCTTCCAGGCCGTCTGCCCGCACCAGGACATTCCCCTGTGCGAAGGCAAGTTCGACGGCAAGGTGCTGACCTGCCGTGCGCACCAATGGACCTTCGACGCCCGCACCGGTCAGGGCATCAACCCCGGCGACTGCCAGCTGGCGACCTACCCGATCCGCATTGAAGGCAACGATGTGTTCTTGCAGGTCGAGGGCGTCAAGCCGCTGTTTGCCCACTCCTGAAGCCCCCATTCCAGAAAGAACCCCATGAGCGACACCACCACCGCCGAGGCCTACCGCAACAACCGCGTCGGCCCCGTGCTGCGCGCCAGCCCGCTGACCGCCGCCGTGATCGAAGCGGCCGAAGAAGACAACCCCGACAAGACCATCCGCGTCGACGACAAGGTGGCCTATGTGCGCATCGACTGCGAAGGCGAGCTGATCCTGCGCCGCGAGACGCTGGAGCGCGCGCTGGGCCGGCCGTTCCGCATGTCCGAGCTGGAGGTCGAACTCGGCTCCTTCGCCGGCCGCATCGAGACCACCGAAGACCACGTGCGCTTCTATTTCAACAAGACGTTCTGACCGGAGACACCCCATGTCGCAACCCGAAATCCTCAAGCCGCTCAAGACCTGGAGCCACCTGGCCGGCCGCCGCCGCAAGCCCAGCGAATACGAGATCGTTTCCACCAACCTGCACTTCAGCACCGACAACCCCGACGCGCCCTTCGAGCTCGACCCGAACTTCGCGATGGCGCAGTGGTTCAAGACGCACCGCAATGCCTCGCCGCTCAAGCACCCCGACTGGGACGCCTTCCGCGACCCGGACGAGATGGTCTACCGCACCTACAACATGCAGCAGGACGGGCAGGAGACCTACGTGATGGGCCTGTTCGACCAGTTCTCGGCGCGCGGCCACGACACCATGCTGGAGCCCACCTGGGCCGGCAGCCTGGCCCGCCTCTACACCCCGGCGCGCTACCTGTTCCACACGCTGCAGATGGCTTCGGCCTACCTCTCGCAGATGGCGCCGGCCTCGACCATCTCCAACTGCGCCACCTACCAGACCGCCGACTCGCTGCGCTGGCTGACCCACACCGCCTACCGCACCGCCGAGCTGGCCAAGACCTTCCCCGGCATCGGCCTGGGCACGGGCGAACGCGCCTTCTGGGAAACCGACCCGGCCTGGCAGGGCTGGCGCGAACTGGTCGAGAAGGCCCTGGTGGCCTGGGACTGGGCCGAGAGCTTCACCGCCTTCAGCCTGGTGATCCGCCCGGCCGTCGAAGAAGGCCTGCTGCGCACCCTGGGCGACGCCGGCCGGCACAACGGCGACACCCTGCTCGGCCTGCTCGTTGACGCGCAGCTGCTGGACGCGCAGCGCCACGGCCGCTGGGCATCGGCCCTGGTGCGCATGTGCCTGGAGCAGCCCGAGAACCGCGCGGTGCTGCAGGGCTGGATCGCGAAGTGGGAGCCGCTGGCCGACGCCGCCATCGACGCCTACTGCGCCGCCCTGCCCGACGCCGCCGGTGCGGCCGCCCGTGCCCGCGCTGCCACCCGCGACTTCCGTCGCGGGCTGGGCCTGTGAGCGGGGCCACCGCTGCCCTGCTGCACGCCACCCGCATCGAGATCGACGACGGCCCGGTCTTTCCGGTCGGGCCGCAAGAGGACACCCTGCTCCGGGCCGCGCTGCGCGCGGGTCTGGCCTTCCCCTACGAATGCAGCGTGGGCGGTTGCGGTGCCTGTCGGTTCGAGCTGCTGGAGGGCGTGGTGCAGACGCTGTGGGAGGGTGCGCCCGGCCTGTCGGAGCGGGACCGCAAACGCGGCAAGCGCCTGGCCTGCCAGACCCGCGTGCAGGGCGATGCGCGCATCCGCGTGCGGCTGGGCGGCGAGGGCGAGCCAGCCGCCGTGCCGCCGCAACGCGTGACCGCCACGCTCAGCGAACGGCGCGCGATCAGCGACGACATGGTCGAGCTGCGCCTGACGTTGCCGCGTTCACCGGGTTTTATGGCGGGGCAGTACGCCCTGCTCTACCCGCCGGGTGCCGAGGGCGCGCGGGCCTATTCGATGTCGAACCTCGACGACGGCTCCGGCGACTGGCGCTTCATCGTGCGCCGCACCGCCGGCGGGCGCGGCAGCGCCGTGATGTGCGCCGAGCTGCCGGTGGGCGCAACGGTCGACATCGACGGCCCCTATGGCCACGCCTGGCTGCGGCCTTCGCCGCGCGACGTGGTCTGCGTGGCCGGCGGCTCGGGCCTGGGGCCGATGCTGTCCATCGCGCGCGGCGTGCTGGCCGAGCCGAGCGCGCGGCGGGTGCACTTCTTCCTCGGGCTGCGCCACGAGGGCGACCTGGGCGCCGCCGACCAGTTGCTCGCGCTCACCGGCGAACGGCTGTCGGCCACGGTCGTGCTGTCCAGCCCCACCAACGCCCCAGCCTGGGCCGGCGCCACCGGCTTCGTCCACACCGAGGTCGAGCGCCAGCTCGCGCCCGACCTCAGCGCCTACGACCACTACATGGCCGGCCCGCCGCCCATGATCGAAGCGATGCAAGAGCTGCTGATGGCGCGGCACCAGGTGCCCTTCGGGCAGATCCGCTTCGACCGCTTCGTCTGACCACGCTTCTGACGACTTCCGAACACCTTTGAGGAGACACCCCATGAAAACCAGCTTCACCCCCCCGGCCAGCCTCGGCGCCATCGCGCTGTGCCTCGCCGCCGGCCACGCCAGCGCCGCCGACGCCTCCCCCTGGACCGTTCGCCTGGGCCCGGCCCACGTCGGCTTCAGCACCAAGGCCGACGTGAGCGTCGGCGGCAACCCGGTGCCCGGCGGCGACGCCTCAGCCAGCAGCAACACCACACTGGGCATCGAACTCGCCTACGACGTCTCGGACCGGCTGACCGCGCGCTTCCTGGCCGGCATCCCGCCCGAGACCACGCTCACCGGCAAAGGCAGCCTGGCGAGCGCCGGCCGACTCGGCAAGGTCACCTACGCCCCGGCCGTGCTGTCGCTGACCTACAAGCTGCTCAACGAAGGCCCGGTGCGCCCCTACGTGGGCGCGGGCATCAACTACACCATCGTCACCCGCAACCGCGACGCCTTCATCCAGGACCTCGACACGCGCAGCGCCTGGGGCTCGGTGCTGCAGGTCGGCGTGGAAATGCCCATCGACCCGACCTGGTCGGTGTCGCTCGATGCCCGCAAGATCTTCCTCAAGACCAAGGCCACGGGCACGCTGCCCGCGTTCGGCGGCGCGCCCACGAGGGCCGATGTGCGGCTCAATCCGCTGGTGGTGTTCCTGTCGGTCGGCCGGCGCTTCTGACGCGGGTCGGGCGGTCCCACCAGCCGCCCACCGACCGACCCAGACCAGGGCTCAAAGGGCTACCATGAGCGCCCGCCCGGCGCATCGCCGGGCAGAGCGAGAACGGAGACCCCATGAACCCCGCTCCCGACGCAGCGCGCTGCGCCGACCTCATCTGGGCCGCCCGCCTGGCCGGGCACACGCTCGACGCCGAAGCCACCCTCGGCACACCCGACCTCACCACCGCCTACGCCATCCAGCGCGCGCTGCTCGCCCTGCGCCTCGCCGCCGGCGAGCGCGTGGTCGGCTGGAAGCTGGGCTACACGTCCGAGGTGATGCGCCGCCAGATGGGCATTGACCGGCCCAACATCGGGCCGCTGACCGACTGGATGCTGCTCGGTTCGGGCGACGCGGTGAACGATCGCCTGGTGCAGCCGCGCGTGGAACCCGAGATCGGGCTGCGCCTGAAGACCGCCCTCGACGCGCGGCACGCGCCCGTCGACCGCCACAGCGTGGCCGCCGCCGTGGAAGGCGCCTACGCCTGCCTCGAAGTCGTGCACTCCACCTGGACCGGCTACCGCTTCAACCTCGAACAGAACACCGCCGACAACTCGTCGGCCGGCCAGGTCGTCATCGGGCCGCGCCTGCCCGTGACCGACCTGATGGCGCTCGACACCGTGACCGTGGGCCTGAGCGATGGTGACCACACGCTGGGCCAGGGCGTGGGCTCCGACGCCGACGGCCACCCGCTGGATGCGGTGGCGCGGCTGGCGCGGGAACTGGCCGCGAATGGTCAGCGGCTGGAGGCGGGGGATTGGGTGATCACGGGTGGGCTGACGGCTGCTTGTGCGCTGGAGGCGGGTGGGCGGCTGTCGGGGGTGTTTTCGGCGGGGGGTGAGTGGTCGGTTGAGGTGTCGGTTCTCCGTCGGTGAGACGTCACCGGGGAAGCAAGGCCTCATCGACCTGGCTCAGGGCTGCCTGACGCTTCAGCGGCCTTTGACACACCACCCATCACGACTGCATGCAGCAGTCGACTTTGCAGCGATCGCTTCTGGTGGATGTTGGTGCGCGTTTGCCAACGGCTCCGCAACAAGCAGTCATTCGAACCTGTCAGACCAGGTTGGTCTGACTCACACATGGCACCCGAGAAAGCCGGGGCAGTGTAGACCGTTGCGTCTCCAATGACACATCCATCGTCGTCACTGTGAATTCCAGGGTTTCGCTGAAAACGGACCTCCACGAGCATGTCCGCACACCGAAAGTCTGCGACTTGGCGTGGCCTTGCGCCCACGCTGTCTGCCAGATCGCTCCCGCCCTGTTCGCCCACAGAGTGCCGGCGCTTGCCCGATGACCATGGAGCGCAAGCGGGCAACGCTGCCCAGAATGGGATTGCTGTTTTTTTTAAAGAGGTATACTGGATGCATATTTAAAGGGCGTTCAGTTCTGGCGCACTGAGGCCACTTCGGTCGTGTATCGAATCTGCACCCCATCGCCGCAGGAGCCCCGCGGCCCCCCTGCCGGAGCCATGGGTTCCCCCGGCCAGTCTCTTCTTCCACGGAGCATTCCATGAACATCGACAAGTTCAAACACCAACACGCTGACATCATGAGAAACATCTCGGCCCTGCGGCGTCTGGCGCAGGCTGGGGTGGCGCAAAACGCCACCGGCATCGCAGGGCTCATCGTCAGCATGAGCTCCACCATCAAGCTGCATCTGGCCGTGGAGGACAAGGCGCTGTACCCGGCTCTGCAGCGTGGCGACAACCCCGAGCTGGCGCGCATGGGCCAGCAGTACCAACAGGACATGGGCCCCATCGCCCAGGCCTACGAGGCCTTCGCCCGGCGCTGGAACCGGCCCGAGAGCGTGAGCCTCGACGAGCAGGGCTTCCGCGACGACGCTAATCGCGTGCTGCGCATGGTGCACGAGCGCATGCAGCGCGAGAACCGCGACTTCTACCCGCGCATCGAGGCAGCGTGATCAGCTGCAAAACACGAAGCACCATCACATGCCTGCCTGGTGATCGCATCCAGCGCGACAACCTCACGTGCAAGGCTCAAGCAGGCACGGCAGTCTTCACTTGAGCTGTGGATTGGCATGGCATGGCATGGCATGGCATGGCATGGCATGGCATGGCAAGACATCGTCACAACTTTCTAGTCCACCGCTGACCACAAAGCGATGAAACGATCAGGACATCGCACTCCGATGTTGTCAAAGTGACCGAAGCGCAGGGGTACAGAATGTCCGAAGCGGTTTGATGCCAACCTGGCAGCCAAGTCATCTCCCACCGTACGGCCGTTGATGGCAATCGCTGCCACTTGGATCGTGACCATCAAGGACCAAATTCCGCCTTTTCCTGACTTGGGTCGACACCGAATGAATCGCTGCAGCTGGTCGCTTGCAGTCGATCCATTCGCCACAAAGCACCTTCGGCCGCTCAGTACCCCCCGGATGGCGCAACAGGCCCCTTCGCCGCACCCCCGACGAACCTCCGCACCAACCCACTCGCCGCCTTCACCTGCAAGGTCGTGCCACCCCCGCCGCGACAAACCACGCACCCACGTCGTCCAGCAACTCGCCCCGCATGGCCCGGGCAACCGCGCTTTCCACCGCGTCCCCCACATGGGCCTGCACCCGATCTGCACAGCGTTTGCGCCGGTTGTTGGACAGGATGCCCCCGTTCTGGAAGATGGTCACGATCAGCGTGGCCAGGTCGCTGCCCAGCAGGTCGTGGCGCTGTTGATGTGGCGTTTGACCCGGTCGAACAGCCCCAGGAACGCCACCTCTTTCCGCATCTGGGTGTCCAGCAAGGCTTCGGCCATGGCCAGGGTGAAGCTCACCGCCTCGGTGAGGTCCATGTGGCGGAACCAGGTGTCTGCCTCCGGGGCCCAGTCGTTGCGGCAGTGCTCGTCGCCCGCCCAGGTCGCCTGGCAGAGTTGCCGCGCCGGTTGGCTGAAGGCGGGCAGCTCCTGAGCAGGGCTGCGAACATGGTGGCCTTGTCGGCCGAGGGGGCCTCGCCTTCGATGGCAAAGGAGCCTTCGGCCTTGCTCAAGTAGGCCCAGTTGAGCGCTCGCTCCAGCATGGCCTGACCGGCCGATTGGACAAACGCCTGGGCCTGACCGAGGATGTCCTTGGCGATCAAGGCCATCAGCGTCGGATCGAACAGGGGGTGGGATGCGCCGCAGGGCGCTCAGGAGCCGGCCCGGCCGAACGCCTTCGTGCTTGCCTGAAATACTGGTGAAATATACAGTTCAATGGTGCCATCTTGCACGCCCCACCCATCCAAGGACCCCACATGCTCGACCACATGACGTTTCGCGTGAACAACATCGCCCAGGCCAAGGCCTTCTACAGCGCGGCCCTGGCGCCGCTGGGTTACAGCGTCTGCTTTGAAGGGAACTACGGCTCCAACATGCTCGGCCTGGCCTACCCGGACGCGTCCGAGCCTGACGGCAAGAAGGCCGACGTCTGGTTCATCGACGGGCCTTCGCCGTACGGTGGGCCGGCGGCCACCTCGGGTTGCCATCTGGCGTGGCGCGCACAGAGCCGCGCGCAGGTGGATGCCTTCTACAAGGCGGCCATCGCCGCTGGCGGCAAGGACAACGGCGCGCCGGGCCTGCGCCCGGACTACCACCCCAACTACTACGGCGCCTTCGTCATCGACCCCGAGGGCAACAACGTCGAAGCGGTCTGTCACCTGCCCGAGTGAGCAGCGCCGGCGGCGGGCGCTCAATAGCCCCCGGATGAGGACGGCGCTTTGGCCGCGGCCCCCGCACCGAACCGCTGCACCAACCCCGTCGCCGCCTTCACCAGCAGCGTCGTGTCCACCCCCACCGCGACGAACAGCGCGCCCGCGTCGAGGTACTGCTGCGCCAGCGCTGGGTCGGTGGCGAGGATGCCGGCGGCCTTGCCGGCGGCGCGCACGGTGGCGATGCCGTCGAGGATGACCTTCTGCACCTCGGGGTGGCCGGGCTGGCCGCGGTAGCCCATGCTGGCCGAGAGGTCGGCCGGGCCGAAGAACACGCCGTCCACGCCCTCGGTCTCGGCAATCGCTTTGAGGTTGTTCACCGCGGTCACGGTCTCGGCCTGCACCAGCAGGCACATCTGGCCGTTGGCCTGGTTGAGGTAGTCGTCGACCTGGTTCCAGCGCGAGGCGCGCGCGAGCGCTGCGCCCATGCCGCGGATGCCTTCGGGCGGGTAGCGCATGGCCTGCACCATCAGCGCGGCCTGCTCTGCGGTGTCGATCATCGGGATCAGCAGGGTCTGCGCGCCGACGTCGAGGTACTGCTTGACGAGGGCGACGTCGGCCTGCACTGCGCGCACGACGGCGTGGGTCTTGGGGTACGGCGCGATGGCGCGCAGCTGGTCGAGCGCGGTGCGCGGGTCGTTGGGCGCGTGTTCGCCGTCGATGAGCAGCCAGTGAAAGCCGCAGCCGGCCAGGGCCTCGGCCACGTCGGGCGAAGCAAAGCCGACCCAGCAGCCGATCTGGGGCTTGCCTGCTTTGAGCGCATCGCGAAAGGTGTTCTGAGGGATCTTCATGGTGTCTTCGTCGGTTCGGGGTAGAGCTGTTTCATTTGCCCCATGAGGCGGGTCAGGCCCATGAGAGCGTCCATGTTCGGCGTGGCCTCGCCCAGATGCTGCCCGATCTCGCGCACGGCGCCCACCAGCGCGTCGAGCTCGATGGGGCGACCGGCTTCCACGTCCTGCAGCATCGAGGTCTTGAACGAGCCCAGCTTGCGCGTGACGGCGTGGCGGTCTTCGGGCTGCTGGTCGATGGGGATGCCGATGCGCGCGCCGATGGCCTGCGCCTCGCGCATCACGGCGCTGCAGAAGCCGCGCACGAGTTCGTCATCGAGGATGTGGTCACAGGGCGCTCCGGTGATGGCAGAGACCGGGTTCATGGTCATGTTGCCCCAGAGCTTGAACCAGATGTCGCGCTGGATGCGTTCGGACACGGTGACGCCGAAGCCGGCTGCGCCGAGCAGGTCTGCCACGACCTGCACGCGCGGGGTCACGCCACCGGCCGGCTCGCCGAGGATGAGCTGGTTGTTCTTGATGCGCTCGATGCGCGCGGGCTGGGGCGTGGTGGCGCTGGCGTGCACCACGCAGCCGATGACCTGGGCGGTGGGAATGTTCTGCGCGGTGATGCCGCCCGGGTCCACCGCGTTGAGTTGCAGGCCCGCGGCCTCGCCCGGCAGCCCGTCGAAGAACCACCAGGGCACGCCGTTCATCGCGACCAGCACGACCGTGTTCGGACCCATGAGCGCGCGCACGGCGGGCGCGACCTGCGGCATGGCCGGGCCCTTGACGGAGACGATCACCAGGTCCTGCGCGCCGAGGCTGGACGGGTCGTCGCTGGCGTTCACTGCGACGGTGTGTTCCGCGCCGTCGGCATCGACCCAGACAAGGCCGCGCTCGCGCAGCGCACGCAGGGTCTCGCCGCGCGCCACGGCGGAGAGCTGGATCTGCCCTGCGGGCAGGCGCGAGCCGAGCCAGCCCGCGAACAGGCCGCCAATGGCGCCGACGCCGACGATGGCGACTTTCTGAAATTTGAAATCACTCATGCGCGGTACCCCGGGTCGATGCGGTCGATCAGGCGCTGCATGGCGCCGAAGGAGTCTTCGCCGGCGCCGTGCCGGGGGTTGAAGTTGAGCGAGTCGCGCACGCAGGCGTTGAGCGCGGCTTCGCTGATGGGCTGCAGTTCGCCCAGCGCCTGCGACGCCACCTGGATCTCGCAGGCGCGCTGCACCAGCCACATGAGGTTGAAGGCCTGCGCCAAGGTGCGCCCGATGACGACGGGGCCGTGGTTGCGCAGCAGCAGCACGGGCTTGCCGCCCGAGGAGGCGAGGATGCGCGCGCCCTCGTCGCGGTGCACGGTGATGCCCTCGAACTCGTGGTAAGCGACCTGGCCGTAGAGCTGGGCGGCGTAGAAGTTGGTGAACGACAGGCCTTCCTTGAGGCAGCACACGGCCATGGTCGGCGTGGTATGCACGTGCATCACGCAGTGGGCGTCGGGCAGGGTGGCGTGGATGGCGCCGTGGAAGGTGAAGCCGGCCGGGTTGATGGGCCAGTCGTCGTTGCCGATGATGTTGCCGTCGATGTCGACCTTGACCAGGTTGGACGCGGTGACCTCGGTGTAGTGCAGGCCGAAGGGGTTGATGAGGAAGTGGTCTTCGGGGCCAGGAACCCTCAAAGAGATGTGGTTGTAGATCAGCTCGGCCCAGCCCAGGTGGGCAAACATGCGGTAGCAGGCGGCGAGCTGCACGCGCGCCTGCCATTCGGCGTCGCTGAAGCGGGCGGGTTTGAGGAAGGCGTCGGCCATGTCTTGTCTCCTTTGGTCGATCAGATGAACTTGAAGCGCAGGCAACCGAGCGGGCCGTAGTCGGCCTCGAACAGGTCGCCCGCTTTCGCCGCCACGGGCCGCGTGAAGCTGCCGCCGAGCACGATCTCGCCGGCCTGCAGCGTTTCGCCCCAGGGTGCGAGCTTGTTGGCCAGCCAGGCGATGCCGATGGCCGGGTCGCCCTGCACGCCGGCCGCCAGACCCGTTTCTTCGACCGCGCCGTTCTGCCGCAGGATGGCGCCGCACCAGGGGCGGTTGGTGCTGCGCGGATCGGCCTTGAACGCGGGGTCGCCCGCGCCGATGACGATGCCGGCGTTGGCCGCGTTGTCGCTGATGGTGTCGTAGACCTTGCGCATCACTTTCGTGTGGCGATCGAACTGCTCGATGCGCGCGTCGATGATCTCGATGGCGGGGGTGATGTAGTCGGTCGCGGCGAGCACGTCTTCCACCGTGACGTTCGGGCCGGCCAGCGGCGCCTTGAGCACGAAGGCCAGCTCGACCTCGACACGCGGGGCGATGAAGTTGTTCACTGGAATCTCCAGCACCTCGCCGGCCTTTGCGGTGTAGAGCATGTGATCGAGCAGGGTGCCGTAGTCGGGCTCGTCGATCTGGCTGCTGATCTGCATGGCGCGGCTGGTCAGGCCGATCTTGTGGCCGATGACTTTTTTCCCGGTGGCCTTTTCCAGATTCACCCAGGCGCGGCCGATGCGGTAGCCGTCTTCGACGGTCATGCCGGGGTGGCGTTTGGAAAAGTGCTCGACCGGCGTGCGGGTCTGCTGGGAGCGCTGCAGCTCGGCGGCGAGCTGCTGAACGAGGGCGTCGTCGAACATGTTTATTTCTTCTGAAACAGGGGATGCAGGGAACTGTTCTTGGCGTCGAAGACCTCGTGGCCTTCGTCAACCTGCACGGTGATGCCGATGGGACGGCGGGCCAGCTGCTCGGCGAAGCGCGTTTTCACACACGCTTCGAGCGCCTGGCCCACGCGCTGGTGCACAAGGGCGCTGCGGCCCCTGGCCATGCGCAGGCTCATGTAGACAAACGCGTAGTCGCCACCCAGGCCCGCGGCGATGCCGGCCGCACCGCCATCAGACACGGCGCTGTGCGCCGCCGGGTAGGCCAGCACGCGCGTGCCGCCAGTGGGGAAGACCTGTTTGTCCTGCTCGTCGCGCACGGCGAGCATGGTGTCGGCCAGCGCGCGGCACAGGCCGCTCATGTCCACGCCGCCTTCGGCCGCCGGTTTGTCGAGGTTGGGGGTGTAGAGGACGACGAGGTGGGGCATGTTCAGAGTCTCGTGCTGACCAGGCTGAAGCCATCGGCGGCCGAGGCCTGCGCCGCCGGGATGGCTTTGCCGGTGACGGGGGTGACGGGAAACACGGCGTTGATCTGGCCGGTGCCCGAGGCGCCGAAGTACGGCGTGATGACCTCGGCCTTGCCGTCGTATTCGCTCCAGCCCAAGACGCCCAGCATCATGGCCGTGTCGTGCATGAAGCCTTCGCCGTGGCCCTTGGCCGCGTACTCGGGCAGCATGCCGCAGAAGTCGGCCCACTCGCCGTTTTCCCACATCTGCACCACGCGGTGGTCCAGCGTTTCGAGGAAGGGGCTCCAGACCTTGAAGGCGAATTCAGGCGCGAGGCCATTCTGCGCGAAGCGGTGGCTGAGCGAGCCGCTGGCGAGGAAGGCGACGGTGCCGTCGTAGTGGTCTTCGACCGCCTTGCGCATGGCCCAACCCAGGCGCGCGCTGTCGTTGAGGTAGTGGACCGTGCACAGCGCCGAGACCGAGATGGCCTTGAAGTGCTGGTCCTGGTTCATGTAGCGCATGGGCACGAGCGTGCCGTATTCGGGGCCGAGCGTGGTGGCGTGGTGGGCCAGGGTTTCGACGCCGTGCTCATTGGCCACCTTGGCCAGCAGTTGGCCCAGCTCGGGGTTGCCGGGGATGGCAAACGGCAGGTTGCTGATGAAGTGCGGCAGCTCGTTGCTGGTGTAGGTACCTTCAAAGTGCGGCGCGCAGTTGAGGTGGTAGCTGGCGTTGACGAGCCAGTGGGTGTCGAAGACGACGATGGTGTCGACGCCCAGCTCTTTGCAACGGCGCGCGATTTCGATGTGGCCGTCAATGGCGTCTTGCCGTGTGCCTTTGCGCGGGCCGTCAAGCTCGCTGAGGTACATGGAGGGGACGTGGGTGATCTTGCCCACGAGTGCTACTTTGCCCATTGGGTTTGTCTCCTTGCTTGCTGGTTGGCTTGCGTGATGTTTCTCTTCTGACGTTTGCTCGGAGAAGGCAGTGATGGGCATGTACCTACGCTCATGTCCCCCGGTCTGCGCTGCGCGCAGCCCTCCTCCTTTACTTCGCTGCGGCACACACCCATCACCGCCTTCTCGCTTTGCATCGGTTCGCCAGCGGTTCGCTCCTCCGCTACTTCTGGCTCAGCGAGTCGGGGTACCCGACGCAGCGAAGTAAAGGAGGAGAAACGGGCGCAGCCCGTTTCGGGGGACATGAGCGGAGTCGGGTACCCCGGCTCGCTGAGCCCGCCCAGATGCATGAGCGAAACGGAAGCAGAGTGCACGTCACACACCCCAGTGAGGAATGTGGTGCGACCCGAGAGACACCGCCACGTTCTTGGGCTCCAGGAACACCTCGTAACTCCAGGTCCCGCCCTCGCGCCCCGTGCCCGACGCCTTGGTGCCACCAAACGGCTGCCGCAGATCCCGCACGTTCTGCGAGTTCACGAAACACATGCCCGCCTCGATGGACGCCGCCACGCGGTGTGCCTTGCCGATGTTCTCCGTCCAGACATAGCTGCTCAAGCCGTACTGGATATCGTTGGCCAGCTCGATGGCGTGTGCCTCGTCGCGGAACGGAATCAGGCAAGCGACGGGACCGAAGATCTCTTCCTGCGCGATCTTCATGCGGTTGTCCACGTCGGCGAACACCGTCGGCCAGACGTAGTTGCCACCGGCCACATGCGACGGCAGCTCGGCCGCGTACGACGGCCGGTCCAGCCCGCCGCAGAGCATCGTCGCGCCCTCCTTCGGCCCCAGCTCGATGTAGCTGCGCACCTTGGCCATGTGGCCCTGGCTGATCATCGGGCCGATGGTGGTCTTCTCGTCCAGCGGGTCACCCACCACGATGCGCTTGGCGCGCTCGGCGAACTTCGCGGCGAAGTCGGCGTAGATGCTCTGCTGCACCAGGATGCGGCTGCCCGCCGTGCAGCGCTCGCCGTTGTTGCTGAAGATCATGAAGATGGCAGCGTCGAGTGCGCGGTCCAGATCGGCGTCGTCGAAGATCACGAACGGGCTCTTGCCGCCCAGCTCCATGCTGAACTTCTTCAGGCCCGCAGCTTTGACGATGCGGTTGCCGGTGGCGGTGGAGCCAGTGAAGCTGATGGCGCGCACGTCGGGGTGGGCGCACAGCGGCTCGCCCGCCTCCTTGCCGAAGCCGTGCACGACGTTGAGCACACCGGCCGGGATACCGGCTTCCAGCGCCAGCTCGCCCAGGCGTGCGGCGGTCATTGGCGACAGCTCGCTCATCTTCAGCACCGCCGTGTTGCCGAAGGCCAGACACGGCGCGACCTTCCAGGTGGCTGTCATGAAGGGCACGTTCCACGGGCTGATCAGCGCGCACACGCCCACCGGGTGGAACAGCGTGTAGTTCAGGTGCGTGGGCGTGGGGTAGGTGTGGCCGTCGGTGCGGGTGCACATCTCGGCGAAATAGATGAAGTTGTCCGAGGCGCGCGGGATCAGCTGCTTGCCGGTCTGCGCGATCACCTGGCCGGTGTCTTGTGTCTCGGTGTTCGCGATCTCCGGCACGTGTTTCGCGATCAGCTCGCCCAAGGCGCGCACCTTCTTCGCGCGCTCGGTCGCGGGCAGGCCGGCCCATTTCGGGAACGCGTCCTTGGCGGCCTGGACCGCGGCGTTGACCTCGGCCTCGGTGCCCGAGGCGACCTCGGCCAGCACGCCCTGCGTGGCCGGGTTGACGGTTTCAAAGTAGTCGCTGCCGGCAACGGCCTTGCCATTGATGAGGTGATCGATGCGTTGGGTCATTTGGGTGTCCTGCGATGTCAGTCGGCCTTCGGTGCCGCGGTGATGGTGTTGGTGAGTTCACCGATGTGTTCGATGGACGTGACGATCACGTCGCCGGGCTGGCAATCCACCACGCCGTCGGGTGTGCCGGTGAGGATCAGGTCGCCGGGCATCAGGGTCATGAAGCTGCTGAAGTACGCGATCAGCGTGGGCACGTCGAAGATCATGTCTTTCGTGCTGCCCTGCTGCGTGAGCTGGCCGTTCACGGTCGTCTTCAGCGCGAGGTTCATCGGGTCGGGCACGTCCGCCGCGTCCACCAGCCAGGGGCCGATGGGCGTGCAGGTGTCGCGGTTCTTGACCTTGAGGTTGGGGCGGTACCAGTTCTCCAGGTAGTCGCGGATCGCGTAGTCGTTGGCCACGGTGTAGCCGGCCACGTACTGCCATGCGTCGGCTTTCTTCACGCGCTTCGCAGGCTTGCCGATCACCACCGCGAGTTCACATTCGTAGTGCATGAACATCACGCCGTCGGGTCGCACGGTGAAGGCGCGGTGACCGATCAGCGAGGACTCGCCCTTGACGAAGGCCAGCGGCTCTTCGGGCGCCTTGAAATCGAGTTCCTTGGCGTGGTCGGCGTAGTTCAGACCCAGCGCGAGCACGGTGCGCGCGCGGTCAACGGGCGCCAGCGGCGGCAGCCAGACCACCTCGTCAAAAGCCACGCGGCGGCCCTTGAAAGCGGGTGTGAGCAGTTCGAGCTGACCATCGGCTTCGATGGCGTCGTGGACCGCGCCGGCCCAGGCGATGCGGGCGTGCTTCATGTCTGCTCTCCGACAAACGCGTTCACCAGCGGCTTGAAGCCGGTGGCCAGGATTTCCACCGCGTCGCCCGCTTTGGCGCGCGGGCGGGTGCCGTCGGGCAGGCAGTCGGTGCCGATCATCAGCACGTCGCCCGGCCGCAAGGTCTGGAAGGCGTTCACGTCGGCCCAGAGCGTGGCCGCGTCGCGCACCAGATCGGTCAGTGCCACGGTCTGGCGGTGCACGCCATTGATGCGCAGCTCGATCACGAGCCCGGCCAGGCCGTCGAGGCCCCCCAGCGCGTCCAGCGCCACGGCATCGCGCCCCACACCGAGGAAGCCGTCCACACAGCGGAATTTCACCGACGGGCGGAAATAGCTCTCGTGGGGAATCGCCACGTTGTTGAACAGCACGGCGCTCGCGACGCGGCCGCCCTCGCCCGCGACCAGACCGAGCGACGCGCTCACATCGACCTCGGCGACCTGGTGGGGCAGCGGGATGGCATGGCCCGACGGCGTGAAGGTGTTGGCGGTCTTGATGTAGAGCACCGGCGCCTGCGGCGGCGCCTTGTAGGGCGCCTCGCTCATGCGCGGCGCCCACAGCGCGTGTTCACGCCGGAAGTTCAGCAAAGTGCCGTAAACCGTGCCTTGCGGCAGGTACGGCGGGGTCCAGGGGGTGTTCATGTGGGTTCCTTCAAGCGGCGTCTTCTTCGGTCCAGCCTTCGCCCGCGGCGGCATCGGGCACTTCCAGCGCGATCACGCCATCGAGCAGGGTGTAGAGCTGCGCCAGCCGCGCCTTGCCCAATTGCGCTTCCATCCAGGCGTAGTGCGCCTCGATGGTTTGTGACAGCGTGGCCACCAGCTTCAGGCCGGCGGGTGTGGCGCGCACCACGGTGCGGCGCGCGTCCTGCGGGCAACGCGCGCGGCTGATCAGGCCGTCGCGCTCCATGCGGGTGAGCACACCGGTGAGGCTGGGGCCGAGCAGCAGGGCCTCGCGCGCCACGCGGCCGGTCTCCACGCCCGCCGGATCGGCCGCGTGTTCACCCAGCACACGCAGCACGCGCCACTGCTGGTCCGACAGGCCGTGCTCGCGCAGGCTGGGCCGGGTGTGCTGCATCACGGCCTCGCGCGCTTCGAGCAGCAGGCGCGGCAGGTTGCGGTGGACAAAAGGGGTTTCAGTGCTCATTTATTTAATATGTTAAATGATTTTCTTTGACCCGGTTTTCGGGTTTACCCTGAGCCACTCGGCGGCCTATGCCGGGGCACTGGTCACAAGCGCCCGGCGCACCGACAATCCGCGCATGACCACCCTGACCGAGCTGCTGCACACCGAATTTCCGTTGATCCAGGCCCCGATGGCGGGCGTGCAGGGCGCGGCCCTGGCCATCGCGGTGAGCAACGCCGGCGGCCTGGGCTCACTGCCCGGCGCCATGCTCACGCCCGAGGCCTTGCAGCGCGAGCTGACGACCCTGAGCGCCGGCACGCAGCGCCCCTGGAACGTCAACTTCTTCTGCCACACACCGCCCGAGCCCGATGCGGCCCGCGAAGCCGCCTGGCGCGCGGCCCTCGCCCCCTTCTATGCCGAAGCCGGGCTGGACCTCGCCGCGGTGCCGGCCGGCGCTGGCCGCGTCCCGTTCAGCGCCGCAACGGCCGACCTGCTCGAACCCTTCCGCCCGCCGGTGGTGAGCTTTCACTTTGGCCTGCCGGCGCCCGAGCTGGTGGCCCGCGTGAAACGCTGGGGCAGCGTGGTGCTGTCCAGCGCCACCACGGTGGACGAAGCGCGCTGGCTCGTGGCCCACGGTGCCGACGCGGTGATCGCCCAGGGCCTGGAAGCGGGCGGCCACCGTGGGCACTTTCTGTCGCACGACCTGAGCCAGCAGATGGGCAGCTTCGCGCTGCTGCCGCAGATCGCGGCGGCGGTGAACGTGCCGGTGATCGCCGCCGGCGGCATCGCTGACGCGGTGGGCGTGGCGGCTGCGATGGCGCTGGGCGCGGCCGGCGTGCAGGTGGGCACGGCCTACCTGTGCAGCGCTGAAGCCACCACCAGCGCTCTGCACCGCGCCGCGCTGCAGAGCGAGGCCGCGCGCCACACCGCGCTCACCAACGTGTTCACCGGCAGGCCAGCGCGCGGCATCGTCAACCGCGTGGTGCGCGAGCTCGGCCCCCTGAGCCCCGCCGCACCGGCCTTCCCGCTCGCCACCGCCGCCATGGCGCCGCTGCGCGCGCACTTCGAGGCGTTGGGCAGCGGCGATTTTTCACCGCTGTGGTCGGGCCAGAACGCCAGTGGCTGCCGGTCGCTGCCGGCGGCCGAAATCACCCGTCAACTCATCCAGGGCTTCGAATGTTTGTCGTGATCTTCCGCGCCCAGGCGCTCGCCCTCGACGCCGAATACAGCACCATGGCCGCGCAGATGCGTGAACTCGCGCTGACGCGGTTCGGTTGCCTTGACTTCACCGCCGCCACCGAAGGCGAGCAGGAAATTGCCGTGTCGTACTGGCCCGACGAGGCCAGCATCCGTGCCTGGAAACAGCACTCCGACCACCTGGTGGCGCAGCAGCTGGGGCGCGAGCGCTGGTACGCCGCGTACTCGGTGGAGATCGCCGAGATCAAGCGGCGCTACAGCCACCCGGCGACGTGAGTCGCCAGGGGCGGTTCAGAAATAATCGTCAGGATCGCGGTCCGCACGCGCACGACCCGGTGTTTCGCGCTGCTGGTTGAGCCAGCGCTTGAGGCCGGCCGGTTCCCGCACCCGCTCCAGATCCTGCTCGGTCTGCGCCACGGCCGACTCCAGCGCCGCCACCTGGGCCAGCAGATGCTGTTTGAGCGTGTTCGGGTTGGCCACCTGGCCCGGCGGCAGGTCGAACTCGCCCGCCAGACGCTGCTGGCGCGCGGCGCGCTCGCGCTCCAGCCCGGCCACCTGCTGCTTGAGCAGCAGGGTCAGCGCGGCCAGTTTGTCTTCAGCCAGGCGCGACACGGCGGCCGGGTCGGCCAGCTCGGCGCGCAGCTGGATCTGCATCAGCGTGACCAGGTCCTTGCGACCGTAGGCGGCGTTGGCCTCGCTCATCAGCGCGGTCTTGCGCAGGCGCTCCTGTGCGTCGGTCTCACGGTCCGGGTGCAGGGCGCTGGCGAGCTGGCGAAACAGCGTGCGCAGCTGCGTTTCGGCATCGGCCTGCTGTGCCCGAGCCTGGGTCTGCTCGGCGCCAGGTTTCTGCCGCGCCTTGCGCGCTTTCACCTTCGCCTGGCGGCGCGCCTGTTCTTCGTCCTGCGACTCTCGCAGCCGCGCCATGCCGGCGCGCAACAGCTCTTCCACCGACGCGTCGTCCCCTGTGCCGACCAGCGGTTCGCCCAGCACCTGCTCCAACCGCTCGCGCAGGGCGTCGGCCGCGGCCTGCTTCTTCTGCGCCAGCGTCTGCGGGCTGTGCTGGTCGTGCAGCGCGGCCATGGCGCTGTCGCCGTCCTCGGCCAGGGACTGCGCCAGCCGACACAGGGCTTCGGTCGCCGTCGCCTGCTGCAGGCGGCTCAGAGTCTTGCCCTGCAGGCACTCCGCCAGCCAGAAGGCCAGCTCGCGCATGCGCTGGCGCTGGCGCTGCTGCAAGGGCGCGACCCAGCGGTGCAACTCCACCCGGTGCGACTGCGCCAGGGCGTCCAGCTCGTCGAGCTGCGCCTTGAGCTTGTCGACGCGGGTCAGCTGCAGGTTGAAGGCCCGCGCGGTGGCCGTCAGCGGCTGTTCGCCGGGCGGCAGCGCGCGCAAGGCCGCGGCGGGCGGCGGGGAGGGATGGCGGGGGTCGGGCAAAAGCGGTCCAGTGGGTGCAGGCCGGGCCGAGGCCGGCCCGGCGGGACTCGACTATATTGCCTGCCACATGGCCAAAGAAAAAACCCAATACACCTGCAACGAATGCGGCGGCAGCAGCCCCAAGTGGCTGGGCAAGTGCCCGCACTGCAACGCCTGGAACACGCTGATCGAATCGGTGACCGAATCCACCGCTCCGGCAAAGAACCGCTTCGCCTCGCTCGCGAAGACGGCCGAGGTCACCACGCTGGCCGACATCGACGCCACCGACGTGCAGCGCACGCCCACCGGCCACGACGAGCTGGACCGTGTGCTGGGCGGCGGCATCGTGGAAGGCGGCGTGGTGCTGATCGGCGGCGACCCGGGCATCGGCAAGTCCACGCTGCTGCTGCAGGCGCTGGATTCGCTGCAGCGCTCCGGGCAGAAGACGCTCTACGTGACCGGTGAAGAAAGCGGCGCCCAGGTCGCGCTGCGCTCGCGCCGGCTCGGGCTCGATGGCTCGCAGGTGAGCGTGCTGGCCGAGATCCAGCTGGAGAAGATCCTCGCCACGCTGGACCACACCAAGCCGGCCATCGCCGTGATCGACTCGATCCAGACCGTGTATTCCGAACAGCTCACCAGTGCACCCGGCTCGGTGGCGCAGGTGCGCGAATGTGCGGCCCACCTGACCCGCGCGGCCAAGGCCAGCGGCACGGCCATCGTGCTGGTCGGTCACGTGACCAAGGAAGGCGCACTCGCCGGCCCGCGCGTGCTGGAGCACATGGTGGACACCGTCCTGTATTTCGAAGGCGATACACATTCAAGCTTCCGCCTGATCCGCGCGATCAAGAACCGCTTCGGGGCGGTGAACGAGATCGGCGTGTTCGCGATGACCGAGCGCGGCCTGAAGGGCGTGAGCAACCCGAGCGCGATCTTTCTGAGCCAGCACAGCGAGCCGGTACCGGGCAGCTGCGTGATGGTGACGCTGGAAGGCACACGGCCGATGCTGGTGGAGATCCAGGCGCTGGTGGACAGCGGCGGCCCATCGCCGCGGCGCTTGAGCGTGGGCCTGGACCGCGACCGGCTGGCGATGTTGCTGGCGGTGCTGCACCGCCACGCCGGCGTGGCCTGCATGGACCAGGACGTGTTCGTCAACGCCGTGGGCGGCGTGCGCATCAGCGAACCGGCCGCCGATCTGGCCGTGATGCTGGCCATCACCTCCAGCCTGCGCGGCAAGCCGCTGCCCAAGGGCTTCATCGCGTTTGGCGAGGTGGGCCTCGCGGGTGAAGTACGGCCCGCCCCGCGCGGGCAGGAGCGGCTGAAGGAAGCCGCCAAACTGGGCTTCAGCGTGGCCGTGGTGCCCAAGGCCAACCTGCCAAAGAAGAACGACAAGGCCTTCGAGGGCCTGACCATCCACCCGGTGGAACGCATCGATGAGGCCATGGACGTGGTCCGTGGCCTGTAGGGCTTCATTTATTCTCCTGCCATGACTTTCAACCCTGCGCTGCACGGCCTGCGTGCGCTGGCCGCCCTTGGCGTGCTGCTGTTTCACTGGACGGGTGTGTTTCCCGCCATGACACGGGCCCTGGAAAACGTGTCCCTCCTGGGCATGAACTGGGACCTGATGTTCTTCGTCAAGATGGGCTGGATCGGCGTCGACTGGTTTTTTGTGCTCTCTGGCTATGTGCTGGCGGCCACCATCTGGCATTCGCCGGTGCACTGGCGCGGTGTGCTGCAGTTCTGGAAACGACGGGTACTGAGGATCTTTCCGGCGATCTGGCTGCAACTGATCATCATCCTGCTGGTCTTCCATCAACTGGGCTGGTTGCCGGTCATCGACTGGCAACGCGCACTGGCCAACATGCTGCTCTGGATACGGCCCCTGCCGTACGGCTTTCATTCCTACAACCCTGTGGTGTGGACGCTAGTGCTGGAGCTGTCGTTCTATTTCATGCTGCCGTTCATCCTGATGGCCTATCGCAAAACCAACATATGGATGGTCTTGCTGGGCGTGCTGCTGATCAATCTGTTCACCCGCTTTGGTTTGCACTGGATAAGCGGCAACCCGGACTTCACGCCACTCGTGTTCCTGCTCCGCGTCCTGGGGCCCGGTCTGCAGATTGTGTTCGTCCTGGGCTTTGCGCTGAACCATTTCGCGCCCCGGTTGACGACCCGCCAGCGCTACCTGCTGCTGGGCGTGTTTGGCCTTGCGTATGTCGTGCTGCTGCATCTGGGTCAACCGATCAGCGCCGAATTCGCGCGCCGCAGCTGGGAGGTGTTTGGCTGGCGCACGGCGCTCTCGGTGGCCATCGCCGCCCTGGTGGGCCTGTTGCTGCACCCGCTGCCCGGCTTCTTGTGGCTGGGCTCCCGACCTCTGGTCTGGCTCGGTGAACTGAGCTACGGCATCTACCTGTGGCACCTGGTGGTGCAGAGCACGCTGCACCGCTTGCTGCCCGACATGTTCGTCACCGCGATCGGCAGTTTTGTGGCTTTGCTGATCAGCCTGGCGATCACTTTGGTCCTGGCCATGATGAGCTACTACTGGCTGGAGCGACCGATTCTGGACCGCTTCGCCCGTCACCGGCGTGCGCGCGCGGCAACGGAGCTGGCCACCCCATGACAATGGCGCCCCCTGTATCCATCGAAACGGCACCCGCGGCGATCCGCCCGACGGGTGCAGCCCTGGCGTTCAACCCCGTGCTGCACGGCCTGCGTGGCCTGGCGGCCATGGCCGTGCTGCTTTACCACTGGCGCGGCAGCTATCCCGCGCTGGCCAAGGCCTGGCAGGACCTGCCTTTTCTGGGCACAACCTGGGACCCACTGTTCCTGGTGCAGTTCGGCTGGATTGGCGTGAACTGGTTTTTTGTGCTCTCGGGTTATCTGCTCGCGGCCAATCTCTGGCGCGCGCCCCTGAACCCGGGTCAGGTCCTGCACTTCTACCAGCGCCGCGCCCTGCGCATCTACCCCGGGCTCTGGGCCCAGCTGCTGATCCTGCTTCCGTTTGTTTACCTGACCGGACTGGTGAGCGAATTTCGCTGGCAGCAGGTGCTGGGCAACGCCTTGTTGTGGTTTGCCCCCATGCCCGGCGGCACGGCGATCTACAACGGGGTGTACTGGACCTTGCCTCTGGAGCTGTCGTTCTATCTGGCCCTGCCTTTCATGATCCTGTTCTACCGCCGCACCGGCGTCTGGACCCTGTTGCTCGCGAGCCTGGCCATCACCCTGGTCTGGCGCTTTGGCATCGCCGGCCTGCACCACAGCAGCTTCAGCTTTCACCCCTCGCTGCTCTTCATCCGCAATGTGCTGCCCGGCGTGCTGTTCGTCTTCGCCACCGGTTTTGCGATCAACCATTTCGCGCTGCGCCTGAGCGACGGCGCGCGCCAGCGCATGCTGCTGCTGGTGGCAGCGCTCTACCTGGGCTTTCACTACGTGCTGCTCGGCAAGAAAGGGGTGGCCTTGCAGGACGACGCCGTGCTGCTGCTGTCTGATCTGGTGCTGAGCCTCCTGATCGCGGGCATGATCGCGCTGATGCTGCAGCCGCTGCGCGGTTGTGGCTGGCTGGCTTCGCGCCCCCTGGTCTGGCTGGGCGAGGTGAGCTTCGGCGTCTACCTCTGGCACTTCCCCGTGCAGCGCCTGCTGCCCAAGCTGTTTCCCGGGCTCTGGGGCACACCCGGTGGCAGCGCTCTGGCCTTGCTGGTCTGCCTGTTGATCACTTTGCCGCTGGCCGCCGCCAGCTACCGCTGGATCGAAAAACCTGTGCTCGACCGCTTTGCCCGCCATCCCAAAAAAATCCCGGAGCCCGTGGCCACATGAACAAACACGCTCGCAGCCTGCTGTTTCTCGCCGCCGGCCTGGTCCTGTTTTACGGTGCCTGGCGCGCCTGGGGCTGGCCCGGACTGGCCGCCGCGGGAGGCGGCCTGCTGATGTGGCTGCTGCTGCATTTCACCCGCCTCATGAACATCATGCAGCGCGCGGCGAAACAGCCCATCGGTTTTGTCGCCAGCGCCGTGATGCTCAACGCCAAGCTCAAGCCGGGCGTGACGCTGATGCACGTGATCGCCATGACGCGCGCACTGGGCGAACGCCTGACGCCCGAAGGCGAACAGCCCGAGCAGTACCGCTGGACCGATGGCAGCCATTCGTCGGTCACGGCGCACTTTCGCGACGGCCGGCTGGTGCGCTGGGACCTGGCTCGACCGGCACCCGAAGACGAAACGGCCCAAGCGCCGGCCACAGGGACGGCGCCGTAAAATCAAGGTTTGGCCGGTCTGCGCCCAGGCCATCGATCAATACACCCCAAAGGACCCCGCATGAGCCCCGTGATTCCCTCGATGTCCGACCGCGACGGCAAGATCTGGATGGACGGCCAGATGGTCGACTGGCGCGACGCCAAGATCCATGTGCTGACCCACACGCTGCACTACGGCTGCGGCGCCTTCGAAGGCGTTCGTGCCTACAACGCGGCGGGCGGCACGGCGATCTTCCGCCTGGAAGAACACACCGAGCGCCTGTTCAACAGCGCCAAGATCCTGCGCATGAAACTGCCGTTCACCAAAGAAGAAGTGAACGAAGCCCAGAAAGCCGTGGTGCGCGAGAACAAGCTCGAGAGCTGCTACATCCGCCCGCTGACCTGGATCGGCGACAAGAAGCTGGGCGTGAGCCCCAAGGGCAACACCATCCACCTGATGGTCGCGGCCTGGGCCTGGGGCGCCTACCTGGGTGACGAGGGCCTGAAGCGCGGCATCCGCGTCAAGACCAGCAGCTACACCCGCCACCACGTCAACATCACCATGACGCAGGCCAAGGCGGTGAGCAACTACACCAACTCCATCCTGGCCAACATGGAAGTCACCGACGAGGGTTACGACGAAGCCCTGCTGCTGGACAGCTCGGGCTTCGTGAGCGAAGGCGCGGGCGAGAACATCTTCGTGGTCAAGAACGGTGTGATCTACACGCCCGATCTGTCGGCCGGCGCCCTGAACGGCATCACCCGCAACACCGTGTTCCACATCGCCAAGGACCTGGGCCTGGAGATCGTGCAGAAGCGCATCACGCGCGACGAGGTCTACATCGCCGACGAGGCCTTCTTCACCGGCACCGCCGCCGAAGTCACGCCGATCCGCGAGCTCGACCGCATCGAACTGGGCGCCGGCAGCCGCGGCCCGATCACCGAAAAAATCCAGAGCGCGTTCTTTGACATCGTCAATGGCCGCAACGACAAGTACGCCCACTGGCTCGCGAAGGTTTGAGGACAACAACATGAGCAAGATGGACATCGAACTCGCCGCCGCGGATCTGAACCACCAGGGCGGCATCTTCTGCCCCAGCCCCAAGGCCGACATGAAGCTCTGGAACAGCCACCCCAAGGTGTACCTGGACGTGGCCAAGACCGGTGAAGCGCGCTGCCCGTATTGCGGCACCGTCTACCGCCTGGGCGCCAACGAACAGCTCGCGCACCGGCACTGAATGCATGGCCGGACCGGGCAGCGTCGAGGTTGTGGTCTCAACCTACAACAACCCGCACGCGTTGGACCTGGCCTTGTGTGCCCTGCGGCGACAATCCGTCGCCGACTTCAATGTGTGCATTGCCGACGACGGCTCCGGGCAGGTCACCCGGAATCTGGTGGACGAATGGACCGAGGCGTTTGGCCCCCGCCTGCGCCACATCTGGCACTCAGACCATGGTTTCCGGAAAAACCGCATCCTGAACAAAGCCATTGCCAGTTCAACGGCTGAGTACCTGATTTTTCTGGATGGCGACTGCGTGCCGGGGCGGGAGTTTGTCGAACGCCATCTCGCTTTGAGCCAACCGGACCGGTTCTGCACCGGTGGCGTGATCCGTCTGAACCTGCCCACGAGCAACGCCATCACCAGAGACCAAGTCGAATCCGGCGAAGTGTTCACAGCGCAGTGGCTGGCCGCCCACCAGGCGCTGGACGGTCTCGGCAACCGCCTGAAGGCCGGCCTCTACCCGGTGTGGTTGTCGCGCCTGGCCGAGACCCTGACTCCGGTCAGCAAAACCTGGAACGGTGGCAACAGCTCCACCTGGCGCATCAACCTGATCAAGGTGAACGGCTTCGACGAGAACTTCGGCTACGGCGCAGAAGACATCGAACTCGGGTTCCGCCTGAACAACGCGGGCATCCAGGGCCGGCACCTGCGGTACACCGCGCCGGTGCTGCACCTGGAGCACGAGCGGGACTACGCCGACCAGGCGGGCAAGGAAAAGAACAAGGAAACGGCCCAACAAGTGCGCAAGGGCGGCAAAACCCTCTCGAACCAGGGCATCGACCGCCTGTAGCGGCTCACCTTCCCGGCACTCGCCCCTGCCAAGCGCGACAGACGGGCAAAAAAAAGCCACCTTGCGGTGGCTTTGAAAGTCCTTGGAAGGACGTCGTTGGGAGACCAGTTTCAAACGCTTGGATCAACGTATGGGGTTTGCCGGATCTGCAATTTTCGGAATGTTGTGACAGCAACGGGGTGAATTGTGCGCTGCCACATGGGTTTCGAACATCCCCCATTTGGGGGAGCAACGACTCTTTTTGTTGGAAATTGACACCCCCATTTGCCGAAAACAAGGGCCCTGTGACCTACAGCAGGTTCTTCGACGCATCCCCGACCCGGTTGCACCTCACAACGGCAACTCGACCACGAACCGGGCACCGCCACCCGGACGGGATTCACAACGCACCGAACCCTGGTGGCGCTCGGCGATGGACTTGACGAGTGCCAGCCCCAGACCCACCCCACCCTCTTTTTCGCTGGCGCCCGGCAGGCGGTAGAAGGGCTCGAAGATGCGCTCGCGCAACTCGGCCGGCACCCCCGGGCCCCGGTCGTCCACCCACAGGAGCGCCATCGCCGAAGCGCCTTTCGGCGTCCGGGGCCCCGAGCCGGGCCGCTGCGACAGCGTCAGACGCACCTGGGGTTCTCCGGGGTCTGCGTCCGCGCCAGAAACCGGGCGACCATAGCGCCGCGCGTTCTCCAGCAGGTTGCGCAACAGGCGGCGCAGCAACCGCGGATGGCCTTGCACGAGCAATGTCGATCCGCCGGGCGCGATCTCCAGATCGGCACCAGTGCGGGCGCACTCCTCGGCCGCCAGGCCCACCAGGTCGACTTCTTCGGTCGGACCCAGCGCGGAAGCGTCGTTGGCGTCGCGTGCGTCCAGCCGGCTGGCCAGCAGGATCTCGTCGATCAGCTGGTCCAGTTCTTCGATGCTGCGCGCGATCTCGGCGCGCTGACTGGCCCCGGCACGGTCGTGCCCCAGCAGTTCCAGCCCCATGCGGATGCGCGCGAGCGGCGAACGCAACTCGTGTGAAGCGTTGGCCAGCAGGGCTTTGTGCGAGAGCAGCAAGGTCTGCACGCGTTCGGCCGCGGCGTTGAACCGGGTCGCCAGAAACGCCACCTCGTCCTGTCCCTGCACGGGCAGGCGCGTGCTCAGGTCGCCCCGACCCCAGCGCTCCACGCCTTTTTGCAGGGCTTCCAGCCGTTTGGTCAGACGGCGCACGATCGGGTAAGCCCCCAGCGCCACCGCCAGCGCCACCAGTCCCAGCAGCCAGGCGAAACCAAAGGGCGACTGCAAGCCGAACAGGCTGCGCCGGGACGGCAGGCTGCCGGGCGTGCGGTTGGCCCGCGGCAGCAGGACGTACAGCGTGTGGCCGTCCTTCATCTCCACCTGGAACTCCAGCCCCTGACCCGGAATGCGCACCGCCTTGGCGGGCGACCGCCCCACCTCCTCACCCGCCCCGTTGCGCAAGACAATCTCGCGCGCCACCCGCGCATCGCGTTCCTCGCGATCACGGTCCAGCGCCATCTGCCAGAGCCAGCCCACCACCAGCGTCAGCACCGCCACGGCCGCCACCACGGCGAACCAGATGCGCAAATACAACCGCTGACCCCACAAACCCTTCATGGACGCGCCCCTTCCAACCGGGAACGCCGCAGAACCGGCTTCGCCGGGTTGCAGGCGTTGTCCCACAAGGGGGATGACGCGAAGCGGCGCAGGGGGGTCATGTCTATTCTTGTTGTTTGGCAAAAACGTAGCCCACACCCCGCACGGTGAGGATGCGCTTGGGGTCCTTGCTGTCGACCTCGATGGCGGTGCGGATGCGGCCGATGTGCACGTCGATGCTGCGGTCGAACGCTTCGAGCTCGCGGCCACGCACGGCCTCCATGATCTGGTCGCGCGTGAGCACGCGCCCGGCGCGCTCGGCCATCGCCACCAGCAGGTCGAACTGGTAGGACGTGAGCTCGCACAGCTGCCCGGCGACCTGCACCGTGCGCGCATCGCGGTCGATCTCCAGCGAACCAAAGCGCAGCACGGGTGAACTGCGCGTCGCGGCCGCAGGCCCACCCGGCTCGCCCCGGCGGCGCAGCACGGCGCGGATGCGCGCGAGCAGTTCGCGTGGCTCGAAGGGCTTGGGCAGGTAGTCGTCGGCCCCCAGCTCCAGGCCGATGATGCGGTCCATCGGATCGCCCTTGGCGGTGAGCATGAGCACGGGGACGCGCGCGTTCTCGTTGGGCATGGCGCGGATGCGGCGACACACCTCCAGCCCGTCCATGCCGGGCATCATCAGGTCCAGGATCACCAGCTCGGGCTGGATCAGCTGCAGCTGCTCAAGCCCTTGTTCGCCAGCGGGCGCGTGCGTGACCGCGAAGCCCGACTGGCCGAGGTAGTCCGTGACCATCTGGGCCAGACGGGCATCGTCTTCGATCATCAGGAGGCGGGTAGGGGTCGGGGAGGTCATGGCATTCAGTGTAGCGGGCGGGATAGAGCCCTCCAAGCGTCCCGCGCCCTTGCGGGGACGACCCGGCGGCGGATCGGTGAACTCGGCCATGCGTATGGTCGCGCGCGCGTGTGAACCCGCTGCGCCGCTCGCGTAAAGTTCGGTAAATGGCCCAGATCCCGACCCCTGTTCTCCCGCCCGCCCGTTCGCTGGACAGCCTGCTGCAGCGCCTGGCGCGCGAACGGCCAGGCGCTCTCGCGCTGAGTGCACGCGAACCCGCAGCGCCTGCGGGCCCTGACACGGACTTTGCGGAGCTGGCGCGCTGGGCGGCGGCCGTCGCCCGCCATCTGCAGACGCAACACGGGGTGCAGACGGGTGACCGGGTCGCCTGGCTGGGGTTGAACCACCCGCTGCAGATCGTGCTGCTGTTTGCGCTGGCGCGGCTCGGTGCGCTGCTGGTGCCGCTGAACCACCGGCTTGCCACCGCCGAGTGGGCCGCCGTGCTGGCCGACTGCCAGCCTCGGGTGCTGGTGCACGACGCCCACTTCGCATCGGCCGCCCAATCGCTGCCTCAACCCTCGTCGGCCGCCTGCCCCCTCGTCCCGATGGCGCAGTTGCCTGGCCGGTTGAACACCGCCACCACGGACCCAGACCGCCTGGAGATCGCCGAAGCGTGGGACGCACCGGTGCTGCTGGTCTACACCTCGGGCACCACGGGTGCCCCCAAGGCCGCGGTGCATACCCAGGGCAACCTGCTGGCCAACATGGCCATCGCCGCCCAAGTCCAGGGCCTGACGGCCAGCGACACCGTGCTCACCGTGCTGCCGCTGTTCCACGTCGGCGGCCTGTGCCTCCAGACCCTGCCGGCGCTGTCGGTCGGTGCGCGCGTCCTGCTCTTTTCGCGCTTCGACGCCACGGCCACGCTGGACTGCATCGCACACGAACGCCCCACGCTCACCCTGCAGGTGCCCGCCACGCTCAAGGCCCTGACGGAACACCCGCTGTGGACCAGCACCGATCTGTCCAGCCTGCGCGCGGTCTGGGCCGGCTCCAGCCTGCTGCCGCCCGCACCGCTGGCCGCGTTTCATGCGCGCGGCGTGCCAGTCTGCAACGTCTACGGCAGCACCGAGACCGGCCCCTTTTCGATCGCCCTGCCGGCCGAACACGCCCAGGACCATGCCGGCTCCTGCGGCTGGCCGGCCCCCGGTGTCGAGGTGCAACTGCGCGATCCCCTGGGCGCGGTCGTGATGCCCGGCGCCGTGGGTGAGATCTGCCTGCGCGCGCCCAATGTGGTCCGGCGCTACTGGCCCGACCGCGCCGCCTGCGACGCCGACGGCTTTTTTCACAGCGGCGACCTGGCGCAACAGGCGCCCGACGGCAGCTTCACCGTGGTCGGACGGTCCAAGGACATGATCATTTCCGGCGGCGAGAACATCTACCCGGCCGAGATCGAAAACCTGCTGCTGCAACACCCGCTGGTGGTTGAGTGCAGCGTGATCGGCCAGACCGACGCGCGCTGGGGCGAGGTGGCGGTCGCGGTGCTGGTGCTGCAGCCAGGCGCACCCGCCGGTGACGGCTGGGCCACGCCGTTTCAGCAGTTTCTCGATGGCCGCCTGGCCCGCTACAAATGGCCGCGCCGCTGGCACAGCGTCGACGCCCTGCCCAAGACCGCGCTCGGCAAGGTGCAGAAGACCGAGCTCAAACGCCTGCTGGACGCTCCGGCAGCGGAATGAGCCGCGTGGCGAGCCAGACCAGCAGCAACACCGGAACACCGAGAAAGGCCGTTGCGGCGAAGAAGGTCGGGTAGTCGTAGGCATCGACGAACGCCCCCGAATAGCCCGCCAGCCACTTGGGCGCCAGCAGCATCATGGAACTGAACAGCGCGTACTGCGTGGCCGAGTAAGTGACGTTGGTCAGGCTGGAGAGGTAGGCAATGAACCCGGCCGAGGCCACGCCCGCGCTGAGGTTGTCGGCCGAGATCACGGCAATCAGCGCCGTCACGTCGTGGCCGTGCCCGGCCAGCCACGCAAACAGCAGGTTGCTCGCGGCCGAGAGGACTGCGCCCAGCATCAGCACCCGCATCACACCCCAGCGCAGCGACAGCGCGCCGCCGATGAAGGCGCCGACTAGGGTCATGATCACGCCGTAAACCTTGGTCACCGCGGCCACCTCGTCCTTGGTGTAGCCCATGTCCACGTAAAACGGATTGGCCATGATGCCCATCACGACGTCGCTGATGCGGTAGACGCCGATCAGCGCGAGGATCAGCAAGGCCTGCTTGCCGTAGCGCTGGAGGAAGTCGGCGAACGGCTCGACAAAAGCGCCCCGAAACCACTCGGCGGCATTGCGCGCGGGCGGCACGGCCAGCTGCACCGGTTCGCGCGAAAACAGCACCGTCACAACCCCCACCAGCATGCTCGCGGCCATGACGAGGTAGGCCGAGGTCCAGGCGGCGTTCTGGTACAGCGCACCCGGCACGGGCTTCGCGGCATCAGCGGCGGCGGTGACCACCGCGACGGCGGCCTGGGCCACCGGCGCCACCTCGGCCCGCGCCGCCAGCCACAACACCCCCGCACCGGCCCAGATCATCGCCAGCCGGTAACCCGTCTGGTACGTGGCGGCGAGCACGCCCTGGTGCCGCGTGTCGGCAGACTCGATGCGGAAGGCGTCGAGCGCGATGTCCTGCGTGGCCGAGGCGAACGCCACCGCCAGCGCACACCACACCACCACGTTCAGCCCGGTGCGCGGGTCCGACAGCGCCATGCCCACCAGCGCCGCCATGATCGCGCCCTGCGACAGCAGCAGCCAGCTGCGACGCCGCCCCATCCAGCGCGTGAGCAAGGGGATGGGCAGCCGGTCCACGAGCGGCGACCAGCACCACTTGAAGCCATACGCCAGCCCCACCCAACTCAGGTAACCGATGGTGGTGCGGTCCAGCCCGGCCTCGCGCAGGCGAAAGCTCAGCGTGCCCAACACCAGCAGCAGCGGCAGCCCGGCCGAGAAACCGAGCGCGAACATGCGCAGACTCGCGGGCTCCAGATAGGCGCGCAGTGTCTCGCCCCAGCTGGGTCGGACGGTGGTTGCGGTGGTCGATGGCGTGACGGCGTTCTCGGTCATTGCGGCGGGTGGGTGCGCCCGGCGGGGGCTTTGCCTATTATTGACCCATGTGTTTTCTCTGCGACCTCAAGACATCCTCCGCGCCTGGCCCACAGCGCGGCCCCTGGCAGGCGCGCCGCGCCTTCGTGCTCGCGGGCGCGGCAGCGGTCGCCCTGCCTGCGGCCGCCCAGGTCGACGTCGGCAAAGCGTCCAGCCTGCGCAAGCTCGTGCCCGCCGACCAGATCGAACAGGCCGGCAGCCAGCAGTTTGTGCAAACCGTGCAGGAGGCGAAACAGAAAAACGCCCTGCTGCCCACCAACCACCCACAGACACAGCGGCTGCACGCCATCGCGAAACGCCTCATTCCCCACGCTGCAGCCTGGAACCCGCGCGCCAGAGACTGGCGCTGGGAAGTGGCGCTGATCAACAGCGACCAGATCAACGCCTTCTGCCTGCCCGGCGGCAAGATCGCCTTCTACACCGGCATCCTCGAAAAGCTGCAGCTCAGCGACGACGAAGCCGCCATGATCATGGGCCACGAGATGGCCCACGCCCTGCGCGAACACGCACGCGAGCGGCTCGCCAAAAGCAGCGCCACCGACCTCGGCTTGCGGCTGGGCGCCCAGCTGCTGGGGCTGGGCGATCTGGGCAACGTGGCCGCCGGGCTGGGGACGCAGCTGCTCACGTTGCGGTTCAGCCGCGAGGACGAGTCCGAGGCCGATCTGGTGGGCCTGGAGCTCGCGGCGCGCGGCGCCTATCAGCCCCGGGCCAGCGTGAGCCTGTGGCAGAAGATGGCAGCCCAAACCGGGGGCCCGGGCATCGGCTTTCTCTCGACCCACCCCACCGGCCCGAACCGCATCCGCGACCTGGCGGCGAATGTGCCGAAGGTGCAGGGGTTGTACGAGCGGGCGCGGAAGGGGTAGGTAGCCCCCACGCTCCGCCGCTGCGCGGGTCGCTGCCCCCAAGAGGGCTAGGCCTGCCCTGGGGCGGGCCAGGACTACCGTCGGGCTGGCGCCTCGGCTGCGCGGTTGCAGTGCCGCGCAACCGCCTCGCTCAGCGCGTAGGCGGGCAGGGCCAGCGCCAGCGGCAGCAGGTAGTAAGTAGCGCGGTAGGCCAGCACCGTAGCGAGCACCTCGGCCACCGGCAGGCGGCCGCCCAGCGTGGCCACGAACACCGCCTCCAGCACGCCCAGGCCCGCCGGCACGTGGGTCAGCACGCCGGCCAGCGCCGCCAGCAGCAGGGCGCCGAGCACGGTCGGGTAGTCGACGTGCCCCCCGAACAGGGTCCAAACGGTGGCACCGATCAGCAGCCAGTTCGCGCCGCCCGCCATCAGTTGCCACACCGCCAAGGGGGCGCTGGCCAGCGTCAGCGGCTGGCCGCGCCAGGCCAGGCGGCGCGGGCGCGCGAAGCGGCACAGCACGGGGTAGGCCAGCGCGGCCAGCAGCATCGCCAGCCCGATGGCGCGCAGGGCCGGGTCGGGCAGCGACCAGCCATCGCTCAGGCGGGGCGGCGCCCACAGCAGCACGGCGCCGTCCACCCAGAGGTAACCCAGCCAGTTCGTCGCCATGCTGTGCGCGATGATCTGCGCCACCGTCGACGCGGACAGGCCCCAGCGCGTGTACAGGCGCAGCCGCAGGGCGAAGCCGCCCACCAGCGAACCGGCGTTGAGGTTGAACGCGTAGCTGATGGCGGCGGTGCCGAGCGTGCGCGGCGCCGACAGCCGGTGGCCGCTGAGCCGGCGCCCGATCAGGTCGAAGCTGGCGTACAGCCCATGGCTGAGCAGCGCCAGGCCGGCCGCCGCCGCCAGCCGATCGGGCGGCAGGCGCTGCAGCGCCTGCCCGACCGCGGGCCAGTCCACCGTGCGGGCCTGCCGCACCACCAGCACGAGCACCAGCACCGCCAGCGCCCACGGGACCACCCGTTTGAACCACGACCAAGCGCTGCGGACCCAGGGCCTCATGTCGAGTCGGTCCGCAGGGGAACGACCCGTGGCGCCCGCACGGGCGTGAGCCGCGCCCAGGTCGGGTAGCGGCGCAGGAAGTGGAACACCGCCAGGCTGCGCAGCGCGATCCAGGCCGAGCGCAGTGGCCCCGGCGTGGGCAGCCGCACACGCTGGCAGCCGTGCCGCAGCAGGTGTTCCAGGCGCCCGCTCAGGTGCCGGGCGAACGCGCCGTCACGCACCACCACGTTGGCCTCCAGGTTCAGGCTGAGGCTGGTCGGGTCGAGGTTGCTCGACCCGACGGTGGCCCACAGGTCATCGACCACCGCCACCTTGGCGTGCAGCGGGCGCTCAACGTACTCGTAGACGTTCACCCCAGCCCGCATCAGGTGGCCGTACAGCAGCGCCGAGGCCTTCTGCACCCAGGGCTGGTCGGGCCAGCCCTGCAGGATCAGGTCGACCCGCACGCCGCGGTGCGCCGCATGGCGCAGGTCGCGCAGGAACCGGTAGCCGGGAAAGAAGTAGGCGTTGGCGATCAGCACGCGATCGTGCGCGCTGCGCACCGCGGCGCGGTAGTGGCGCTCGATGTCTGTGCGGTGATCGCGGTTGTCGCGCGTGACGAAGGCGGCGACGGCCCCGTCGCCTTCGTCGTCCGGCGCGCCACCCCAGGTGCGGATGGCGCGCCAGCGCTGCAGCCACACGCGGCGCGCGGGTTGGGGCGTGTCCAGGTTGGCGCGGCAGAAGGCCTGGATCTGGCCCACCAGCGGGCCTTCGATCTCGACCGCGTAGTCCTGCTTGGCCAGCGGCCCGAACTCGGCCAGGTGATCCAGCGCGTAGTTGATGCCGCCGACGAAGGCCCGCCGACCGTCCACCACCACCAGTTTGTGGTGCATGCGCCGCAGCATGTTGACGCACGCGCCCAGCAGGCGCCGGGCCGGCTCGAAGCTGCGCAGCCGCACGCCCGCGTCGAGCAGCGGCTGCGTGAACGACGGCGGCAGGTCGGGCGAACCCCAGCCATCGACCAGCACATGCACCACGGCGCCACGCCCGGCCGCGCGCAGCAACGCCTGCTGCAGTTCGCGCCCGACCTTGTCGTCGAACAGGATGAAGGTTTCGAGCAGCACCTCGTGCTCGGCCGCGGCGATGGCTTCGAAAACGCGCGGGAAGTAGACCTCGCCGTTCTCCAGCAGCGTGATGCGGTTGCCCGGCACCCAGTGCGAGTTCATGGCGCCTCCTGCAGATCGATGCCGGCGGCCAGCGGCGCGTGGTCGGACAAGCGGGACCAGGGTCGCAGCGGCAGCGGCAGCGGGCGGGCCGCGGCCACGCCGCGCACGTAGATGCGGTCGAGTCGCAGCAGCGGAAAACCGGCCGGAAAGCTGCGCGCGTGCGCCCCCAGGCTGTGACGGAACACCTCGGTGAGCCCGCAGCGGTTCAGACAGGCGTCGGCGCGCGAGCGCCAGTCGTTGAAGTCACCGGCGACGAGCAGCGGCGCGTCGGCGGGCACCTCGCGCAGCACCGTCTCGCACAGGCGCGCCAGCTGGTGGCGCCGGTGCGACTCCCTCAGCCCCAGGTGCACGCACATCACCTGCAGATCGGACAGGCCGTCGGGCATGGCCAGCACGCAGTGCAGCAGGCCGCGCGGCTCCACGCCGGGCAGCGACATGTCGTGGTTGGCGCTGTGCAGCACCGGGAAGCGGGAAAGCACCGCGTTGCCGTGGTCCAGGCCCTCGGCCACCGCGTTGCGCCCGTAGGCGTGGTCGGACCAGATCTGGTCGGCCAGGAACTCGTACTGCGCGCTCGCGGCCCCGGAGCCGCCTTCGACCTCCTGCAGGAACACCAGATCGCTGCCCACCGCGCGCACCGCTTCGCGCAAGCCATGCAGCACGGAGCGGCGGTTGAAGGCGCTGTAGCCCTTGTGGATGTTGACGGTCAACACCCGCAAGAACCTCGAAGACGGGAGAATGCTCATGTTCTCGGGTACGGGTGAATGGGTGGCCGGGCAGCGTCCCATCTTGGTCCGTCGGACCCCGCATGACTGTGCGTCATCGCACAGACGTTTTCAACCCCACAAACCACGTTGGCACCCGCGCCAACGCCCTGCCATCCACCACCCCACGACCAAAGGGGCAAACACTGTACGAGCGGGCACGACGGGGCTAGCATCCGCGAGTCGGCGCCTGCCGACGCCCACCCGTAGGAGACAACCATGAAAACTCTGGTGACCGCGTCCGTCCTGCTGTTCTGCTCCGCGGCCTTTGCCCACAACTGCCCCAACGAAATGAAAGCGATCGACGCCAAGCTTGGCACCAACCCATCGCTTTCGATGGCCGACATGGACAAGGTGAAGGCTTTGCGTGCGGAAGGCGAAAAAATGCACAAGGACGGCAAGCACGACGAGTCCATGAAGGCGCTCGGCGACGCCAAGAAACTGCTTGGCCTCTGAGCCGGTGACCGGGCCGGCGGCTCAGCCCCCGTTCACATAGGGGTTGAACCGCCGTTCCTCGCCCAACGTGCTCTCCGGGCCATGGCCCGGGATGAACACCGTTTCATCGCCCATGGGCCAGAGACGCTCCTTGATGCTGGCAATCAGCTGCGCGTGATTCCCTTGCG
This sequence comes from Betaproteobacteria bacterium HGW-Betaproteobacteria-9, assembly GCA_002842215.1. Taxonomy (GTDB): domain Bacteria; phylum Pseudomonadota; class Gammaproteobacteria; order Burkholderiales; family Burkholderiaceae_C; genus Hydrogenophaga. Next base: position 40,505 of record PHCC01000017.1, read on the forward strand.
GAAAGTCCGTGCGGCCGATGCTGCCGGCGAACAGCACGTCGCCCACGAAAGCGCGCTGCGCCTCGGGCGACTGGAACACCACATGGCCCGGCGTGTGGCCGGGGCAGTGGCGCACGTTCAGCGTGCAGTTCCCGATCTGCACCGTGTCGCCATCGGCCAGCCAGCGTGTGGGCGTGAAAGGGCCGGCCGGCGGAAAACCGAACATGGCGCTCTGCTGCGGCAAACCGTCGATCCAGAACTGGTCGCCCGGGTGCGGGCCGATGATCGGCAGATTCAGCTGGGCAGCGAGTTCTGCCGTACCGCCCGCGTGGTCGATGTGCGCATGGGTGAGCCAGATCGCCTTGAGCGTGACGCCCAGGCGCTTCACCTCGGCCAGCAAGCGCTCCAGGTCGCCCCCCGGGTCGATGATGGCGGCGTCCAGGGTTTCATCGCACCAGACGATGGAACAGTTCTGGGCAAAAGCAGTGACGGGAACGGTGCGGTACTGGAACATGGGTCTCGGGGTCGGCTTAAAGGGACTGGCGGTACTGTATCAATCAGGTCGCGGAAAGACTGGCATCGCCCGACAGCAGGGTTCCACCGGGCCAGTGACCCTCGGCGCAGAGGCGCTGCACCAGCGCCACGGCCAAGTCGGCCACGGCCTGGGACGCCGTCGACGAGGGGATGTGGACCGATGCGCAGAGCACCAGGACCCGCTCCAGGGGCGGGTTCACCACCGGCGTCGCCACCAGCAGGCCGGCTTCGATTTCCGGCCGCAGCGGCATGACGGGCAACAGGGTGCGGCCCAGCCCCGCCAGCAGCGTGGTGCGCAGGATGCTGATGGAGCTGATGTCGGCAAACACCTGGGGCGGCGCGAGGCCGGCCCGGGCCGCGGCCGCTTCGATCAGGGGGCGCACGCCGTGCGGACTCGCCGGCAGGATCAGCGGCTGCGCCAGTGCCTGGGCCAGCGTGATCGTCGCGGCCAGGGTGGCGCCAGGCCCGGCGGGCTCGATCAGGCACAGCTGCTCGCTCAGCAGGCGCGTGCTGGTGAAACCGCTCAGGTGGCCGTCGTCGAACAACACGGCCAGGTTGATCTGCCCGGTGCGCAGCTGCCGCGTGAGGTTGCCCGTGAGCTCCTCGGTCAGTTCAAGCTCGATCCGGGGGAAGCGCTGGTGGACCTCGCGCAGCAGGGGCAGCGCCAGCGCGTTGGAAGCGCTGTGCGGGATGCCGAACACCACCTTGCCACGCGGCTCGTCGTCGGTGTGGCGCGCGCTGTGCAACGCCTCCTCGGCCTGCCGCAGGATCGACACCGCGTGGGGGAAAAAGCGCTGCCCGGCGTCGGTCAGCTCCACGCCGCGGCGTGAGCGGTGAAAGAGGCCGACACCCAGCTCGTCTTCGAGCTGGGCCACCTGGTGGCTGAGCGCCGACTGGGCGACAAACACCCGCTCGGCCGCCTTGGAAAAGCTGCCGCTGTCGGCGATGGCCACAAAGTAGCGCAATTGGCGGAGTTCCATGGTGGGCAGGGAGTGGGGTTCAGGACGGCACCTATTATCTTGTTTCAAGATAGCAAGTCGCACAATCTGTATTGGACAGATGATTCAGGCGCCCCTCTAATGCGTTCACCAACTTTGCCGACCATCTCTTCCAGCCACCCGCCGGAAGACACCCGCCGATCAGGCACCCGATGCCGGCAAAAAGCACCTCCTACCGGAAGTGCGGGGCCTTTGGCTCCCCGGCACCGAGGTTCCGACCTCAGAGCGGGACGGTTCGACGAAGGCGCTGACTTGAGTCGGTTGATCGCTTCGGGCAAACTGAAGACGCTGCTGGCCGCGTGAACCGGGGCAGCGGCAGAATCCACCCAGGGTGTCATCGCAGCGAAGGACAGCAGCGCTTAAGCAAGCGGCAAGGGGCGTGTTTGAGACCCAGGGTGCGCCAGCGCACAGACCCGCTTTTTCAGCTGAACCAAGCGGTGTCCCCGGGAGTCCTGCATGAACTACAAAGACTATTACGCCGCCCTGGGCGTGCCGCGTGACGCGGACCTCGACGCCATCAAGAAGGCCTACCGCAAGCTCGCCCGCGAGCACCACCCGGACATGTCCAAGGCGCCGGGGGCCGAGGCCCGCTTCAAGGAAGTGGCCGAGGCCTACGCGACGCTGAAGGACCCCGAAAAACGCGCCGCCTACGACGAGCTGGGCAGGCACCCGGCCGGTAAGCCGTTTTCTCCACCACCGCAATGGGGCCGCGACCACGCCACCAACGGCTCAGCGTTTGACGAGATGGACCTCGAAGACCTGCTCGCCGCCATGGGCCGGGGCCGCCGCGATCCGCACCAGGGCCCGCGGCCCCGGGACGGGCGCGATCTGGAAACCACCATCCGCATCAGCCTGGAAGATGCCCACCGCGGACGCACCGTGCACCTGAGCCTGGACGACGGCGGCCAGGAGCGCACGCTGGAAGTGAGCGTGCCACCCGGCGTGCGCGATGGCCAGAAGCTGCGGTTGCGCGGCCAAGGCGGCAAGGGCCAGAACGGCGGTGCCGATGGCGACATCTACCTGCACATCACGCTGGCGCCGCACCGCATTTTCCGCACCGACCACCAGGACCTCTACTTCGACCTCGTGCTCACGCCCTGGGAAGCGGCGCTGGGCACCGAAACCGAAGTGCCCACGCTGGACGGCCCGGTGACGCTGACCGTGCCGCCCGGCACGCGCTCTGGCCGCAAGCTGCGGCTGCGCGGGCGCGGCCTGGCGAACGGCCGCAGCGCCGCGGGCGACCTCTACGCCGTGGTGCTGATCGACGTGCCCGCCACCCTCACCGAACGCGAACGCGAGCTGTTTGAAGCGCTCGCCAAAGACTCTTCATTCCGCCCGCGCGCCACACCGCAAGGAGCCACGCCATGAACACGAACCTGCAAGCCGTTGAATGGGTCTGGCTCGACGAGGTGCAGAGCGTGACGCTGCCCGAGCTGGCGCGGGTCTGCGGCATCAGCACCGCCGACGTGGACGAGCTGGTGGAATACGGTGCGCTGCGGCCGCTGCAGACCGGCCCGTCCGAAGCGGACCTGCGCCTGTTCAGCGCCGACTGCGTCACGCGCATGCGCACCGTCAGCAAGCTGCGGCTGGACTTCGACCTCGACCTGTTTGCCGTGGCCCTGCTGCTGGACCACATCCAGCGCATCGAAACACTGGAGCAGCAGGTGCGCTCGCTGCAGGCGCAGCTGCCCAAGCGACACTGAGTCCGAGAGCCTCAGAGCGTGAAGTCGTATTCGATCGTGATCGGCGCGTGGTCGCTGAACTTCTCGGCCTTGTAGATCGCTTCGCTGCGCGCGTGTTCGGCCAGCGCCAGCGTGGCCAGGTGGTAGTCGAGCCGCCACCCCACGTTGTTCGCGTAGGCCTGGCCGCGGTTGCTCCACCATGTGTAGCAGGTGTCGGTGGTGTCGGGCTGCAGACGGCGATACACGTCCACCAGGCCGCCATCGGTCAGCAGCTTGGTCATCCACGCGCGCTCTTCGGGCAGGAAGCCGCTGTTCTTCTGGTTGCTGCGCCAGTTTTTCAGGTCGGCGTTCTGGTGGGCGATGTTGACGTCGCTGCAGATGATGAAGTCGCGCTGGCCTTTGAGCGCCATCAGGTGCGGGTAGAACACGTCGAGAAAGCGGTACTTGGCTTCCTGCCGCTCGGGGCCTGACGAGCCGCTGGGGCAGTAGACGCTGATGATGGAGCGCTTGGCTTTCGGCGTGTCGAAACGCAGTTCCACGTAGCGGCCTTCGGCATCGAACTCGCCGCCGTCGAAACCCACCACCACGTCGCTGGGCTCATGGCGCGTGTAGACGGCGACGCCGGAATAACCTTTCTTCTCGGCAAAGTGAAAATGGCCCTTGAGTCCGGCGATGGCCTCGAAGCGCCCGCTGACGTCGGGCGCCTGCGCCTTGACTTCCTGCACACAAATACAATCGGGCGCATGCTTGGCGAGCCACGCTTCCAGCCCCTTGGTGCTGGCGGAGCGGATGCCGTTGAGGTTGAGGCTGGTCAGTTTGAACAAGGATTTCCCCATGTCGTTGGAAGTGGGTGCGGTGAACAACGCCGCCGAAGGTGCCGGACTGGCACAGGATTTCGTGCAGTTCTGCGTCGACTCGGGCGTGCTGCGCTTTGGCGAGTTCAAGACCAAGGCGGGGCGGCTCTCGCCTTACTTTTTCAACGCCGGCCTGTTCGATGACGGCGCCAAGCTCGGCCGGCTCGCGCAATTCTATGCAAAAGCCCTGCTGGAAAGCGGCATCGAATTCGACATGATTTTCGGCCCCGCGTACAAGGGCATTCCGCTCGGTGCGGCGGTCGCCATCGAGTTGGCGCGCCTGGGGCGCAACGTGCCGTTTGCCTACAACCGCAAGGAAGCCAAGGACCATGGCGAAGGGGGCTCGCTGGTGGGTGCGCCGCTCCAGGGACGGGTGCTGATCGTCGATGACGTGATGTCGGCAGGCACCGCCGCCCGCGAATCCATCGCCCTGATCCAGGCCGCTGGCGCCACGCCCCATGCGGTGGCGATTGCGCTGGACCGCCAGGAGAAGGCCACCGAAATCGGCACCGACGGCGTGCAACGTGACGTGGAGCACAGCGCTGTGCAATACGTGCGGAACCAGCTCGGCCTGCAGGTCTGCTCCATTGCGACCTTGGCCGATTTGCTGCAGTATTTGAGGCAGAACACTGGCGACGAACTTGCCAGCCACCGCGACCGGGTGCTGGCCTACCGCCAGCGCTACGGCGTAGCCTGAGGATCCACTTTGCCCGCTTTCCTTCGCCCGCCGCTCCCGTCAACGTCCATCGCATGGGGCGTGCTGCTGCTGGTGGTGTCGACGGTGGCGCTTGCCCAGGGCAAGGGCATTTACACCTGCATTGACAGCAAAGGACGGCGCATCACATCGGACCGCCCGATCACCGAGTGCCTGGACCGTGAACAGCACGAGCTCACGGGCTCCGGGACCGTCAAGCGGGTCGTGCCACCGAGCTACACGGCCGAAGAGCGCGCCAGGATCGACGCTCAGAAGAAAGCCGAAGAAGCCTTGCAGGCCCGAATTGCCGAAGAAAAGCGCCGGGATCGGGCGCTGCTGATCCGCTACCCGAACAAGCCCGTGCACGACAAGGAGCGCGCCGACGCGCTGGCCCAGATCGACGAAGTGATCAGCGCGGTCAACAAACGCGCACAGACCCTGCTCGATCAGCGCAAAGACATCAGCGCCGAGTTGGAGTTCTACCAGAACGACGTGAGCAAAGCGCCGCTGTGGCTGCGCCGCAAGCTGGAAGACAACGAGCAGCAGGTGGCGGTACAGCAACGCTTCGTGGTGGAACAGACCCAGGAAAAACAGCGCCTCAACGCGCGCTTCGACGAAGAGCTGGTGAAGCTGCGTCAGCTCTGGACGACAAGGTAACCCCCCTGCGCCGCAGCGCGGCTTCCCCCTGAGGGGGACAACGCCTTTGGCCCGGCGAAGCCGGCGCCTCGGCGTTTGCTGGGTGGTGGGGCACGTGCTCCGGTGAGGAACCTGAGCCGGCCCTTTTTGTTTTACTGAAGTTTCTGCTTGAGCAGGTCGTTGGCCTGCTGCGGGTTGGCCTTGCCCTTGCTGGCTTTCATGACCAGCCCCACCAGCGCGTTGAAAGCCTTGTCCTTGCCGGCGCGGAACTGCTCGACCATGGGCGCGTTGGCGGCCATCACCTCGTCGATGATTTTTTCCAGCGCACCGCTGTCGTTCATCTGCTTGAGGCCCTTGGCTTCGATGACGGCATCCACGTCCTGACCTTCGCCAGCCCACAGCGCGTCCATCACCTGCTTGGCGGCGTTGTTGGACACCGTGCCGTCGGCGATGCGCTTGAGCAGCGCGGCCAGCGTGTCGGCATCCACCGGCACCTGCGCGATGTCCTTCTCTTCGTTGTTCAGGCGCCGCGACACCTCACCCATGATCCAGTTGCTGGCCATCTTGGCCTGACCACTCGCCTTGGCCGCCGTCTCAAAGTACTTGGCCATCGCGGGGCTCTGCGTCACGGTGGTCGCGTCGTACTCCGGCAGGCCGTAGTCACGCACCAGCCGCTCGGCCATCTGGCGCGGCAGCTCGGGCATGCTGGCCTTCACCTGCTCCACCCAGTCGCGCGCGATCACCAGCGGCGGCAGATCCGGATCAGGGAAGTAGCGGTAGTCGGCCGCGTCTTCCTTGGTGCGCATGGCGCGCGTTTCGCCGGTGTCGGGGTCGAACAGCACCGTGGCCTGCTGGATGGCGTGACCGTCTTCGATCTGCTCGATCTGCCAGCGGATCTCGTAGTCGATCGCGTGCTGCATGAACTTGAACGAGTTCAGGTTCTTGATTTCGCGGCGCGTGCCCAGCTCGCCGCCGGGCTTGCGCACCGACACGTTTGCGTCGCAGCGGAAGCTGCCTTCCTGCATGTTGCCGTCGCAGATGCCGATCCAGGTCACGATCTTGTGCAGCTCTTTGGCGTAGGCCACAGCCTCGGCGCTGGAGCGCATGTCGGGCTCGGTCACGATCTCCAGCAGCGGCGTGCCGGCGCGGTTGAGGTCGATGCCGCTCATGCCGTGGAACTCTTCGTGCAGGCTCTTGCCCGCGTCTTCTTCCAGATGCGCGCGCACCAGGCGCACGGTCTTCTTCTCGTCGCCCAGAAAGAAGCTCACCTCGCCGCCCTGCACCACCGGGATCTCGAACTGGCTGATCTGGTAGCCCTTGGGCAGGTCGGGGTAGAAGTAGTTCTTGCGCGCGAACACGCTCTGCTCGGCGATGTGCGAACCCAGCGCGAGGCCGAGACGGATGGCGTGCTCCACCGCGCCGCGGTTCATCACCGGCAGCGTGCCCGGCAAGGCCAGGTCCACCGCGCAGGCCTGGGTGTTGGGCTCGGCGCCAAACGCCGTGGGCGCGCGGCTGAAGATCTTGGACTGCGTGGCGAGCTGGGCGTGCGTCTCGAAGCCGATCACGACTTCGTAGCCGTGCACCAGGAGGGATTTGCTTGTGTTGCTCATGATCAGAATCCCGAAGGCGTGCGGGTGTGCCAGTCGGTGGCCTGCTGGAAGGCGTGCGCGGTCTGCAGCAGCTCGCCCTCCTTGAAGTAGTTGCCCACCAGTTGCAGGCCCACCGGCATGTTCGCCGCGCCGAAGCCGGCCGGCACGCTCATGCCGGGCAGACCGGCGAGCGAGGTGGACAGGGTGTAGATGTCGGCCAGGTAGTTGGCGACCGGGTCGTCGCTCTTTTCGCCGATCTTCCAGGCCACCGTGGGCGCCACCGGGCCGGCGATCACGTCGCACTGGGTGAAGGCTTGCTGGAAGTCCTGCGCGATCAGGCGGCGGATCTGTTGCGCCTTGAGGTAGTACGCGTCGTAGTAACCGTGGCTCAGCACATAGGTGCCGATCATGATGCGGCGCTGCACCTCGGGCCCGAAGCCTTCGCTGCGCGACTTCTTGTACATGTCGGCCAGGTCGTCGAACTTGGCGGCGCGGTGACCGAACTTCACGCCGTCGAAGCGGCTGAGGTTGGACGACGCTTCGGCCGGCGCGATGATGTAATAGACCGGGATGGACAGCTCGGTGCGTGGCAGCGAAATGTCGACCAGCGAGGCACCCAGTTTTTCATATTCGGACAACGCGGCGCGAACGGTAGCGATCACGTCCGGCGCGCAGCCTTCGCCGAAAAACTCTTTCGGCAGGCCGATGCGCAAGCCCTTGAGCGGCTGCGCAGCGTTCGCGCCCTCGCGCGGCTGGCTCAGCAGGCGCGTGTAGTCCTCGGCCGGGTGGTCGAGGCTGGTGGAGTCGCGGTCGATGTCAGGGCCAGCCATGGCGGTCAGCAGCGTGGCGCAGTCGGCGGCACTGCGCGCCATCGGGCCGGCCTGGTCCAGGCTGGAGGCGAAGGCCACCATGCCGTAACGCGAGCAGCGGCCGTAGGTGGGCTTGATGCCGGTGATGCCCGTGAAGCTGGCGGGCTGGCGGATCGAGCCGCCGGTGTCGGTGCCGGTGGCGGCGGGCACCAGACGCGCAGCCACGGCAGCGGCCGAACCGCCCGAGGAACCGCCCGGCACGCGCGCCGTGTCCCAGGGGTTGTGCACTGGCGCGTAGGCCGAGTTGTCGTTGCCCGAGCCCATGGCGAACTCGTCGCAGTTGAGCTTGCCCAGGGTCACGGCGCCGGCGGCGGCGAGCTGGCTCACCACAGTGGCGTCGAACGGGCTCTGGTAACCGGCCAGCATCTTGGAGCCGGCGGTGGTGGGGAAACCCTGGGTGACGAAGATGTCCTTGTGCGCCAGCGGCACGCCCAGCAGCGGGCCGCGCTCGCCAGCGGCCACGCGGGCGTCAGCGGCTTTCGCCTGGGCCTGGGTCAGGTCCTCGTTGAAGGCCAAGTAGGCACCGAGGTTCTGGTGTTCCTTGGCGCGCGCCAGCAGGTGCTGCGCGGCTTCGACGCTGGAAGTTTTTTTGTCGGCAATGGCGGTGGCCAGTTCGGCCACGCCCATCTGGTGCAGTTCTTGTGCGCTCATTCGATCACCTTCGGCACCAAAAAGAGGCCGCGCTCGACAGCGGGGGCGCTCTTCTGGTTGGCTTCGCGGTTGTTGGGTTCGCTGGCCACGTCCGGGCGCAGGCGCAGGCTGACGTGATCGATCACGGCGGTCGGGTGGGCCAGCGGCTCCACGCCGGTGGTGTCGACCGCGTTCATCTGCTCGACGATGTCAAAAAAGCCGTTGAGCTGGCCCAGCATGCGCTCGCTTTGGGGACCGCTCAGTTCCAGGCGCGCCAGGTTGGCGATGCGCCCGATGTCGGACAGGGTCAGGGACATGGCAGAACTCGGTTCCGGAGTAAGAAAAAAGAAACCACCCAAACAGCGCCCCAAGTGCGCTGAAACGGGGTGTAAAGGGAAGATTTAGCCCCTTGATGGGCGAAGTTATGCACAGGGGATGCGGTATTATCCAAGGTTTAGCGGCAAATCCCGCGCCGAAACAGTTTTTGTCGCTGAATCAAAGACTTGTAGACCCCGACTTCCCCGTACAGACACCAGGCGATGGCCGCACGAAGCTGCTGCCATGCCCCACAGGATTTTTGCACCATGTTTGAAGCATTCCGTCGGCAGTTTTCGACCGACCTGGCCATTGACCTTGGCACCGCCAACACCCTGATTTACGTTCGGGGCAAGGGCATCGTGCTGGACGAACCCTCGGTGGTCTCGATCCGCCACGAAGGCGGCCCCCAAGGCAAGAAGACGATCCAGGCGGTGGGCAAGGAAGCCAAGGCCATGCTCGGCAAGGTGCCCGGCAACATTGAAGCCATCCGCCCGATGAAAGACGGCGTGATCGCCGACTTCACCGTGACCGAGCAGATGCTCAAGCAGTTCATCAAGATGGTGCACCCGCGCTCGATGTTCAAGCCGAGCCCGCGCATCATCATCTGCGTGCCCTGCGGTTCGACCCAGGTCGAGCGCCGCGCCATCCGCGAATCGGCCCTGGGCGCCGGCGCTTCCGAGGTCTACCTGATCGAAGAACCCATGGCCGCCGCCATCGGTGCTGGCCTGCCGGTGTCCGACGCGTCGGGCTCGATGGTGGTGGACATCGGCGGCGGCACGACCGAAGTCGGCGTGATCTCGCTGGGCGGCATGGTCTACAAGGGCAGCGTTCGCGTGGGCGGGGACCGCTTCGACGACGCCATCATTGCCTACATCCGCCGCAACTACGGCATGCTGATCGGCGAGCCCACGGCCGAAGCGATCAAGAAGAACATCGGCTCGGCCTTCCCGGGCAGCGAAGTCAAGGAAATGGAAGTCAAGGGCCGCAACCTCTCCGAAGGTGTGCCGCGCAGCTTCACCATCTCCAGCAACGAGATCCTCGAAGCCCTGACCGACCCGCTGAACAACATCGTCTCGGCCGTCAAGATGGCGCTGGAGCACACGCCGCCCGAGCTGGGCGCCGACATCGCCGAGCGCGGCATGATGCTGACCGGCGGCGGCGCGCTGCTGCGCGACCTGGACCGCCTGCTGGCCGAAGAAACCGGTCTGCCGGTGCTGGTGGCCGAAGAGCCGCTGACCTGCGTGGTGCGCGGTTGCGGCATGGCGCTGGAGCGCATGGAGCGCCTGGGCACCATCTTCACCAGCGAATAAGTCCCCCGCGCCGGTTTCCGGCCTGACCGCACCACCCGCGAGCCTTCCCGACATGCCACTGGGCACCCTGGACCGCACCCCGCCCCCCTTCTTCAAGCAGGGGCCTTCGGCCCTGTCCAAGCTCATGGTGTTCAGCGCCGTGGCCTTGTTTCTGATGGTAGCCGACCTGCGTTTTCGCATCACCGCGCCGGTGCGCGGCGCCGTGGCCACCGTCTTGTACCCGCTGCAGTGGCTGGTGATGCAACCGGTCCAGGCGGCGGGTCAGATGGGCGGCTATTTCACCAGCCTGCACCAGGCGCAGCAACGGGAAGGCGCGGCCATGCAGCAGCTCGCCACCCAGTCCGAGCGGGCGCTGCAGGTGGAGCAACTGGCGCTGGAGAACCAGCGCCTGCGCGAGTTGCTGTCCATGCGCGAACGCATCACTACGCCCTCCATGGGCGCGCAGGTGCTGTACGACGCCGCCGACCCCTACTCGCGGCGCATCGTGATCGACCGGGGTCAGGCCCACGGCATCGCGCTCGGCTCGCCGGTGATCGACGACAGCGGCGTGCTCGGCCAGGTCACCCGTGTCTATCCGCTGGTGTCCGAAGTCACCCTGCTGATCGACAGCGACCAGGCCATTCCCGTGCTCAATACGCGCACGGGCGTGCGCAGCGTGGCGTTCGGCCAACCCGGACCCGATGGCGACGCGCTGGAGCTGCGCTACACCCTGGCCAATGTGGACATCGTCGAGGGCGACCTGCTCACCACCAGCGGAGTCGACGGCGTCTACCCGCCCGGCCTGCCGGTGGCCCGGGTCAACGCCGTGGGCCACCGCGCCGAGTCAGCCTTCAACCGCATCAGCTGTACGCCGCTGGCGCGGGTGCACGGGGCGCTGCACGTGCTGGTGCTGGCGCCGGTGGGTGAACACCTGCCGCCTTCGCCCCTGCAAGAAACCCCTGCGGCGGCGCCGGCCCGGATCGGGAGCACACGACCATGATCATGCGTCCCGGCCAGCAGCTGCTGCTGCCCGCCAACCCGCTGTTCATCTGGTTCAGCCTGTTGAGCGCCCTGGTGCTCAACATGCTCATGAACACCGGCCTGTGGGGGCGGGCCGCCTGGGTGCCCGATCTGCTGGCGATCACGCTGGTGTTCTGGAGCGTGCACCAGCCACTGCGCATCGGTGTGGGCGTGGCCTTCGTGTTCGGCCTGACCATGGACGTGCAACAAGGCGCCCTGCTCGGTCAGCACGCCATGGCCTACACCGTGCTGGGCTTCCTGGCCGTCTCCATGCACCGGCGCCTGCTCTGGTTCGGCGTGCCGACGCAAGCTGTTCAAGTGCTGCCCCTGCTGATGGCGGCGCATCTGCTGGAGTTGCTGGTGCGCATGGTCGCGGGTGACGCGTTTCCGGGCTGGTCGTTTTTCTTCGCGCCAGTGATCGAAGCCGCCTTGTGGCCGGCGGTCAGCGTGATGCTGCTGGCGCCGCAGCGCCGTGCTCCGAACCCCGACGACAACAGACCCCTGTGAGCATGACTGAGCTGCGCAACGTCGAAGCCGACCTCGCCCAGTTCCGAACCCGGGTGCTGGCGGCCGGGCTTGCCGTGCTGGTCGCCTTTGGTCTGCTGGCCGCGCGCATGGTCTACCTGCAGGTCATGCGGCATGACGACCTGCTCGCGCAAGCCGAGAGCAACCGCACCGCCGTGCTGCCTGTGGTGCCCAACCGGGGCCAGATCCTGGACCGCCACGGCCGTGTGCTGGCGACCAACTACTCGGCTTACACGCTGGAGATCACCCCCGCCAAGGTGGCCGACCTGAACGCCACCATTGAGGCCCTGGGCCAGCTGGTGGACATCCAGCCGCGGGACAAGCGGCGATTCCGCAAGCTGCAGGAAGAGTCCCGCAGCTTCGACTCGCTGCCGATCCGCACCCGGCTGTCCGACGAAGAAGTGGCCCGTTTCACGGTGCAGCGCTACCGTTTTCCCGGTGTGGATGTCCGTGCGCGGCTGCTGCGCAGCTACCCCAATGGCGAAGTCGCCAGCCACGTGATCGGCTACATCGGCCGCATCAACCAGCGCGAAAAAGAGTCCATCGAAGAATGGCCCGATGACGAGCAGGCCAACTACCGGGGCACCGAACACATCGGCAAGCTCGGCGCCGAGCAGAGCTACGAACGCGAACTGCACGGCATCACCGGTTTTGAGCGTGTGGAGACCTCGGCCGGGGGCCGCGCCGTGCGTTCGCTGGCCAACACACCGGCCACGCCGGGCAACACGGTGGTGCTGGCGATCGATATCCAATTGCAGAAGCTGGTCGAAGACATGTTCGGCGAGCGCCGCGGCGCGCTGGTGGCGATCGATCCGCGCAACGGCGAGGTGCTGGCCTTCGTGAGCAAGCCCACCTTCGATCCCAACCTCTTCGTCGAGGGCATCGACACCGAAAACTGGAAGTTGCTCAACGAATCGCTGGACAAGCCGCTGCTCAACCGGGCGCTGCGAGGCACTTACCCGCCGGGCTCCACCTACAAACCCTTCATGGCACTGGGGGCACTGGAAATCGGCACACGCAGCGCATCCACCGTGATCAACGATCCGGGCTACTGGATGTTCGGTAACCACCGCTTCCGCAGCCACGGCGATGGCGGCCTGGGCGCGGTCGACATGTACCGCAGCATCGTCAAGTCAAGCAACACCTACTACTACTCGCTGGCCAATGAAATGGGCGTGGACACCATGCACGATTTCATGAAGCCGCTGGGCTTTGGCCAGATCACCGGCCTCGACCTCAAGGGCGAGGTGCGCGGCGTGCTGCCCAGCACGGACTGGAAGCGCAGCAGCTACAAACGGCCCGAGCAGCAGCGCTGGTACGCGGGCGAAACCATCTCGCTGGGCATCGGCCAGGGCTACAACAACTTCACCATGCTGCAGCTGGCCCACGCCATGGCCACACTGGCCAATGGCGGCATCAAGTACACGCCCCACCTCACGCTCGCCACGGAAAACGTGGTGACCCGGCAGCGCAACCCCCTGGGGGCCGGCGCACCGGTCAACCTGGGCTACAAGCGGGAGAACATCGATGTGGTGCTGCGGGCCATGCAGGGCGTGACCACCGAAGGCACGTCGACGCGCGTGTTTGCCGGTGCCGGCTACGAGAGCGGTGGCAAGACCGGCACGGCGCAGGCCGTGACCATCGGGCAGAAGGACCGCTACGACGCCCGCAAGCTCGAAGAGCACCAGCGCGACCACGCGCTCTACATCGCTTTTGCACCGGTCAACAACCCCCGCGTGGCGGTGGCGGTGGTGGTGGAAAACGCCGGCTTTGGTGCCGCACACGCAGCGCCCATTGCGCGGCGTGTGTTCGACTACCTGCTGCTCGACCAGTACCCGAATCCGGAAGACCTCAAGGCGGTGCAGCTGGGTCATGCGGCCGCCCCGATCGGCACGCCGCTCAAGGCCAGCGCGATGCCTTGGCCGCCGCTAACGCCACTGACGTCCCCCGCCACTGCGCCGTAGCGACCCTCTGGCCGGGGCAAGGGCCGTGTCGGCTCAACACCGACCCCGACATCCGGGGATGTGGCCGAGGACAAACTCACATCGAACGCAACTGTGGCTCGTGCAAAGACGGCTGCATCCAGCCGGGCTGCATTGTGTTGCGGGGTTCCAGGTTTAGGTCTGCCTGCTGATCGAGCATCGCCAGCCGCGACAGCGAATCGGCGGCGGGTGTGTTGGCCGCTTGCCGGGCGTCGAGCACGCCGTCCTTGAGGAGGCCGTTCTCGTGTTGACCGAACCGGATCTGGCCATTGTTCACCCGCAGCAGGTTGATGCCGCTCAGACCGTTTTCCCGCGCGCAGTGCGCCAGCGAGCACACCGTGTTGTCCAGGCCCCGGTCCCACGGCAGGTGGTGGGTGGCGGCGAGTTGGCGCACTTCACGCTGGCTGTCGCTCAGCAACGCCTGGGAGACACGTGAGAGCGCCGGACCAGCGGCCTGGGGTTGGGTCACAGAGGTCAATGGCTGGGCGGCAGGTGCATCGGCTTCGCGCTCGCGCCGGGCGGGTTCACCGGGCGGCAATGGGCCACGCAGGACATCCACGGCATCCAGGGCATTGCCCACGGGTCCCCGGCCGACAGCGGTGATGACGCCGCGCATGCCCTGCACATCGCGCCGGTACTCGCCGATGCGCGTGACGTTGTCTTGTGCACGCTGCACGGTGGCCGGGTCCTCCAGCACGGAGCGATCGGGTCGGCCGTTGGCATCCACGCTGGCGAAGTAGTGCATCTTGTGGCTGTCGGCCATGGCGATGGCGGCGGCCGTGGTGGTGGGCGGGGTGAAACCGGTGGCCAGCTGGACGGGGCCGTAGCCGCGCAGGGTATCGCTCCAGTGGGTCTTGTTGTCGTAGCCATGGGCGTCCAGGGTCCGGATTTCCAGGGACGTGGCATGAACCTTGACCTGGCCGTAATGGGCGCTGGCGGCGCTGACCAGGTCGCCCGCCATGACGTGGTTGGTGACCGAGTGGCCCCCGACGGGGATGCGCAGACCCAGGCTGGTGGCACCGTAGGCGTTGAAGGTTTCTCCGCGCAGGTCGAAGTGGTGGGCCGTCACCTGCGCCAGCGTGCCGCCCAGGGAGTGGCCGGTGACGGTCACGGGGGGAACAAAACCGCCCTCTCCAATTGCTTTTTCTTGTGCGAGTTGCAGCGCTTTGCGAGTCAGCGCGATCGCATCGGGCGCTTGCAAGTTGGAGCGGCTGAGCACCATGCCACCGTCTGCCAGCAGCCCGTCTTTCAAGGCCTCGCGGTCGAACTCGGTGCCCCGGTGGGCGACGATGATCTCGTTGTTGTCCACCCGCTGGTAGATGGTGCCCTGGTAGCCGGTACGCGGGTTGTCGTGGTGCTCAAGAATCCTGTATTTGTGGCCACCTATCGTCTCGGGCTTCTCGTCACGGCGCGTCACCGCTCGGCCAGCGTACGAGTCCAGTGCCAAGTCGGCGTAGTCTTGGCTGCTCATGCTCATGGCTGCACCTTTTTAGGCGTCAGCGTCATGGAAAAAAGGTTGTCGCGAGCCTCCGGCGCAAATTGCTCCCGCGTGCTGTTACCCCAAGTCTTGAATCCATCGACCTTGCTCTGAGGGTAGTAGCCTTTCCAGTAAAACAACTGCACTGGCTGCTCCGCCAACAACTGTTCGGGAGACAGATCGGTGTCAAACAAGGTTTCTGCGGGTGATCCCGTCGACATGACCCAAGGCCCCACGCTCGTCAGCGTCCACTGGCACACCCCATTGCCGTAGTAGTCCTCGTCGAGCATGGCATCGAGATAAACGGTGGCGGCGAAGCTGCCATCGGGCCGCTCGGTGAAGGGCAGGACCACCGTGTGTTCCGGCTCGCCCCGCACCCCGGCGAAGTCGTTGACGACGTAGTTGCAGCCCTTGGCCTGGTACAGGGCGCTCCAGCCCATTTTCTTGAACGGCCCTGGCGCGTCCTGGATCGTCAGCACGAGCTCGTAACCCTGCCTGGGCGCAGGGTTGAGGCGGTAGAGGTGCTGTTGCGCGGACTTGTCGTTCTTGCCGGCGCCAGGACTCGCTGAAACATCGGGTGTCATCGTGGGCTCCGTGGTGGGTTGGGGTTGGCAGCCCGTGGCCCACAGCATCAGGCTCAGGCACAAGGCGAATGGCAATCGGTGTTTGAACGACAAGGGACCCTCCTTTGAGAACTTTTGGACTCAGTCTACCTGTGTTCAGAGGCGGCATCCGGATGGCCTGCATTGAACAACGTCCGTGGTCACGCAGCCCACGTCCCTCTTCATACCTTGGGGAGTGGCTCCCGATGCTGAATTAGCATAACTTATGACATTGGCTTTCATGGCGAGCCTCTTTATAATTAGGGTAAACCCTAGTCCAAAGCATCATGAACACCCCCACCCCTTCCCTGTGGTCCCGCGTGACCCGCACCATCCGCGATTTCTTCAACCGCGCCACCGTCGGCACATCCGACACGCTGGAGACTTATCTCGGCACGGCAACCAGCCTCTCTCAGCTGGAAGACATGCAGCGCCGTTGGGACCAGGCCCATCTCGGGCACAACAGCTCTGGTGCTTACTGAGCGAGAAAAACCATGCTGAATTTCCTCAAATCCCTGTTCGACAACGAAACACCCCGGTTTACCACCGGGGCCCGCGTCAACCGTTTCAACAAAGGCAGCATCGACCGCCTCGACGGCCGTGTCGTGGCCCAGACCGATGAAGGCGTGCTGGTTGACTGGCCGCGCTACGGTTCGGGCTGGGAGCAGCCCCACAAGCTTTGCCAGCAGGTCTGAAGAGCCCCACCGCTTCGCGTAGCTTTGGACCCGCTCCCCTCTGACATCGACCGACCTCGCCGACGCGCGGGCTTGATCCTGGGATGCGGTGGAACCGGCTCCGCCGGGCCACTCGCATCGTCCCCTTGAGGGGAAGCCGCTCAGCGGAGCAGGGGTGGGCTTACCTGATCCAGGCGTCGTAGCCGGTCTTCAGGATCAGCGCGGTGACCACCACGATGAAAGCGCCGCGCACGAAGCCGCTGCCGTGCTTGAGTGCCAGCCGCGTGCCGAGCAGGCTGCCCACCACGTTGGCCACGGCCATGACCAGCGCGAAATGCCACCAGACGTGGCCCTTGGCAGCGAACAGGATCAGCGCCGCCAGGTTGGAGGTGGTGTTGAGCAGCTTGGCGCTGGCGCTGGCGTGCAGGAAGTCGTAGCCCAGCCAGCGCACGAACAGAAACACGAAAAAGCTGCCAGTACCCGGGCCGAAGAAACCGTCGTAGAAACCGATGGTGGCGCCCAGGGTGGCCGCGGCAAAAGCCTCCTGGCGGCCAGTGAAGTGCGGTGTGTGGTGGCGGCCCAGATCCTTGCGTGCCAGGGTGTAGCCCAACACGCCAAGCAAGACCAGCGGCAGCGCGCGGCGCAGAAAGTCGGGCGAGATGACCGTCACCGTCCAGGCGCCCAGCATCGAGCCCACGAAGCACACGGCCGCGGCCGGCAGCAACGCGCGCCAAGGCATCTGCACCCGCTGAGCGTACTGAATCGTGGCCACCCCCGTGCCCCAGATCGACGCGCCCTTGTTGACACCGAACAGCGTGGCCGGGTGGGTGTTGGGAAAGACGGCGAACAGCGCAGGCACCAGGATCAGGCCACCGCCGCCGACGATCGAATCGACAAAACCGGCGAACAGCGAAGCGATAGAGACCAGCAATAGTTCCATGCGGGAGATTGTCGCCGCCCTGAAAGATAGGCCCCCCTGCGCCGCTGCGCGGCTTCCCCCCGGGGGGGACCACGCCCTTGGACCGGCAAAGCCGGATCTTCGGCGTGCACTGGGTTCGGGCACGCGCTCCGGCAAGAGGAGCGCGCGTTACTTCACTTTGGGCAGCTCCAGCACGAACTCGGCCCCACCGCCCTCGGCGTTGCGCGCGCTCAGGCGGCCGCCGTGCTGCTCGACGATGCCGTAGCTGATCGACAGGCCCAGGCCGGTGCCCTTGCCCACCGGTTTGGTGGTGAAGAAGGGGTCGAAGATGCGCAGCAGATGCTCGGGCGGAACGCCCGGTCCGTTGTCGCGCACGCTCACGCGCACAGGGTCCGTGTCACCGACAAGGCTCACCCAGACGCAGGGTTTTTTCACCCCGGGTCCGCCCACGGCATCGAACGCGTTCTGCAGCAGGTTCATCATCACCTGCTGCAACTGGCCCGCGCTGCCCATCACGGTGCAGGGTGCGCCCGCCTGCCAGCGCACGTCCACCGGCGTGGGCCGGCCTTTCTGCACCCAGTGGATGGCGCGCTCGATCACCTCGACCAGGTTCACCGGCACGCGCTCTTCGGAGTCCATGGCCGAGAAGCGCTTGAGGCCGTGCACGATGTCGGCGGTGCGCTGCGCGCCTTCGAGCGTGCCCTCGATCAACGAGGGCAGATCGCTCATCAGGTGTTCGATGCGCAGCTTCTGCCGCAACGCCTGCAGCACCGGCTCGGGCTCGTGGGCGTGGAGCGCGGCCATGTAGGTCTGCAGGCGGTCGCAGTACTTCCGCAGCGCGTGCACGTTGCCGAGCACGAAGCTGATCGGGTTGTTGAGTTCGTGCGCCACGCCGGCCACCAGCTGGCCGAGCGAGGCCATCTTTTCCGAGTGCAGCAGCTGCTGCTGGGTGCGCTTCAAGGCCTCGTGCGCGGCGCGCATCTCGTGGTACGCGCGCTTGAGCTCGGCCGTGGGCCGGCCCACCCACACAGTGCCCACGCGCCGGCCGTTGCCGCCGATGCGCGGTGTGCAGTTGGCGTCCACCGGCACCGGCTGGCCCGCACGGTCGAGCAGGTTGAGCTCGATGCCCTGCCCCGCGCGCGGTGCGTCGGACCGGTCCATCGCGGCGCGCGCTGCGTCCACGCTGGCGGCGTCGGCCAGCAGGTCGGCCAGGCTGCTGCCGCGCAGCTGTTCTTCGGGACGGCCCACCAGCTCGCACAGGGCCGCGTTGGCCTGTTCAATCAAACCGCGCTCGTCGCACACCACCAGCACGTCCGACATCGAGGTCAGCACGCTGAAGATGAACTGCTGCGACTGCTCCAGCTCGGTGTTCTTCTTTTCCAGCTCGACCTCGTCGTCGATCAGCCGCGTGTAGACCTCGTCCATCTTCTGGATCACGTCCAGCCAGGTGGACTCGTCCACGCCTTCCATCGGGACGGTGGGCAGCGGGCTGGGCGCGCGGTCTTTGCTCATGTCAGTGCACGGTGCAAACCATGCAGGGATCAAAAGAGCGAACGATGTGCTGGACCGAGACAGGGGTCTTTTCGCCCTCCAGCACCGGCGCATCCACCAGCGCCAGCTCCAACGCACCGGGCGTGCCGGCGGCGTCGCGTGGCGAAAAATTCCAGCTCGTGGGTGCGACGATCTGGTAGTTGGCAATGCGGCCGCGCCGCACCACCAGCCAGTGGCCCAGGCTACCGCGCGCGGCCTCGCTCAGACCGACGCCATTGCCCTCGTCGGGCAGCACCGTCGGCACGCAGAAGGCCTCGGTCGGCCGGATCGCCTGCAGCCAGTCTTCCATCAGCGGCACCACACGCGCGAGCTCAATCAGCCGCGCCAGCACGCGCGTGTAGACCGTGCCGCCGTGGCGCGCCACCGCGTCTCGCACCAGCGGCTGCGCGCCGGCGAGCTGACGCGCGATGGCGCCGGTCTCGACCACTTCGCCCCCCAGGCGCGGCGCCTTGTTCCAGGTGTAGGCGCCGGGCTTGTGTGGCTCCGGCCGCGTGATGCCGTGCAGTGGGTGCAGCGGCTCGCGCGCGTGGGCCAGCCAGGCGTGTGTGGCGTCTTCGGTGATGGCGTGCGGGTTCAGCGCGTCGACCGCACCGGTCCGCGCGCGCCACACGCCACCGGGCAGCGCCCAGCCGCCCTCGGGTTGGGCGTAAGCGCCATAGCTCAAATAACGACCCGGGCCGGGGCCGAGCGCGTCGAGCTGCAGGTCGCGCACGAGGGTGAGGAAGAAGCGCAGGTCGCCGCCCAGCGGGTCCTGTGCGTGCCAGTCCCAGAGCGCGCTTTCGTTGGCCAATGCGGCCACGGCTTCGAGCGGTGCGGCGAACAGCTGGCGCTCCAGAAAGCTGCGGAACTCGCGCACTTTCGCCAGCAGGCGCACGCGCTCGGCGGCGTCGATGGCGCGGGTGGAGCCACCCGGCTCGACCGACTGCGTGTGCGGCCACTTGCCGCCCAGCGTGCCCAGCAGCGTGAGCCAGCGCTGGCGCGCCGCCGTGGCGGCGCGCACCTGCTCGCCGTGGTCGGGCGCGAAGCGGCGTTGGGCTTCGGCGTGCCAGGGGTGGCCCGCGTAGACCGGGCGGGCGAAGTCCGGCATGAAGAACAGGTAGAAGTGCGTCAGGTGATCGGCCAGGTTTTCGGTCGCCAGGATCAGGTTGGTCGCGTGTTGTCCGTTGGCCGGCATGGCGATGCCGCCCAGATCGGCCAGCGCCCGCGCCGAAGCCACCGACTGCGACACCGAGCAGATGCCGCAAATGCGCGGCACATAGACCAGCGCGTCGTGCGGCACCTTGCCCTGCAGGATCTGCTCGAAGCCGCGGTACATGGTCGCGTTGACCTGGGCCGAGGTGACGCGGCCGTCGGCGATGTCGAGCGAAACTTCGAGATCGCCCTCGACGCGGTTGAACGGACCGACGAGCAGGCGTGCCCCCACGCTTGTCGCTTCGCGTACTGCGCTGCCCCCCAAGGGGGCGCTCGCGCCTTGGGGCGGCCCGGCGTCGCTCGGTCGGCTCATTTCAACCTCGTCTTGCGGACTGCGGGTTTGACAACGAGGTGGTCCGCCACCGCGTTGTTCTTCACCCGCTTCGGCGTGGCGCTCTTGGACAGCGAAGCCAGCGCGACGAACCAGGCCTTGGGCATGTCGGTCGGCAGGCCGATGGGGATGCCGGCGAGCTTGGGCGTTTCGTGGAACGGGTGGCCCGGCTCCTGGAAACCGGGCTCGGTGCAGGCGATGCAGGCGTAACCGCCGCGGGTGCAGCTGCCTTCGCCGTTCCAGGGGCGGATGTTGCAGTCGGCGTGCACCTGCGTGCCCTTGCAACCCATGTGTTCCATCATGCAGCCGAGGTCGGACGGCTTCTCGGCGCTGGCCTTGAACTCGTAGTATTCGTTGCGCGTGCAGCCGTGGTGCACCAGTTGGTCGGCGTAGAAACGCGGGCGGTTCAATGGGTCGAGATCGTCGGCCACGAAGTTGTCGGCAGCCAAGGCCATCAGCGTGTCGATCACCCAGCTCGGGTGCGTGGGACAACCGGCGATATTGATCACCGGCAGGCCGCTGCCGGACCGAAAGTCGGCCCCGAGCAGGCCACCGATGCGGTCGTCTTCGTACTGCAGACCGCAGGCGTCGGTGGGGTTGTCGCCGCCCGCCGTGATGCCGCCCCAGGCCGCGCAGCTGCCCACCGCCAGCACGTGGCGGGCCTTCGCCGCGAGCTCGCGCACCCAGTGGATCATGGGCAGGCCGGTGCCGGCCAGCATGTGGAAGCGCCCCGAGCCGTTCGGCCCGCGCAGCAGTGAGCCTTCAACGCACAGCGCGTCGAGCCGGGTGCCGCCGTCCAGCACCGAGTGCAGCAGCGCGATCACCTCTTCACCACTCGCCATCGACAGCGAGGGGTGCCACAACAGGTTCACGCCACCATCGCGCAGGTGGCCCTGGAAGTCGGTGGTGTCGGCGCACAGCAGCGACATGCTGCAGCCGCCGCAGCCGCCGCTTTGAAGCCAGAGCACGTTCATGTGGTGATCTCCTCGGGCAGACGAGCCCATTCCATCGCCCAGGCCAGGGCCAAGGCCAGATCGGCCAGGGCCTGCTCGCCCGGTGCCTCGCCCAGCTCGAAGCGCTGCGCCCGGATGGCGAGCAGCGTGCAGGGCGGCGGTTCGCGCCGTTCCAGCTCGGTGTAGACCTGCAACAGCGCTTCAGGGGCCAGGGCGTGGGTGGTGAATCCGGCCACCGGTGCAGGGACCACGCTGCGCACTTCGAACGGCGTCTGCAGGCCGATGGCGGCGTCCACAAAGAGCACACGTTCGCGGCCTACGAGGTCCAGCGCGTGTTCGACCTGCAACTGGAAGTCGGTGAGGCATTCGAGTCGCCCGGCCGGCAGCTGTGCCTGTGCCCGGTCGGCCAGCTGTTCGACCAGCAGCGGGCCGAGTGCGTCGTCGCCCCGGCCCGGGTTGCCCCAGCCGAACACCAGCAGCGGCGCCACCTTCGCAGTCATAACGCAGCCTCCGCCGAGTGTGGCCGGGTGCCGCGCACGGTGTCGCCGCGGGACGAACGGTGCACGTGGTCGAGCACCTCGCCGCGGGCGTTGCGCAGCGTCACCGCCAGCGGCATCTGGCCCAGCGCGTGCGTGGCGCACGAGAGGCAGGGGTCGTAGGCGCGGATGGCGACTTCGAGGTGGTTGAGCAGCGGCTCGGTGATGGTCTGGCCGTCCAGGTACTGCAGCGCGACGGAGCGCACCGCCTCGTTCATGGCCTGGTTGTTGTGGGTGGTCGACACGATCAGGTTGCAGCTGGTCACCAGATCGTCGTCGCCGACCTCGTACTCGTGGATCAGCGTGCCGCGCGGCGCCTCGATGATGCCAACGCCGCTGCGCTGGCGTTCGCCCGTGGCCTGCAGCGGGCCGCCGAGAATGACCGGGTCGTCCAGCAGCTGCGCGATCACCTCCACGCCGTGCAGCAGCTCGATCATGCGCGCCCAGTGCGTGGCCAGCACCGCGTGCACCGGCCGTCCGCCGTGCGCAGCCACAAAGGACTGGCGCCGGGCCTCGGCGCGCGGCGTGGGAATGTGGTCGCAGTTCTGCAGCCGCGCCAGCGGGCCGACGCGGTACCAGCCGGCCTCGGGCCCGAGCGCGCGGCGGTAGGGGAACTTCATGTAGGTCCAGGGCTTGACCGCCTCGTCGATCAGCTCGCGGTAGCGCTGGTCCTCGAAGCCATCGACGGCGATGCGGCCGTCGGCCTCGCGCAGGCGCAGCGTGCCGTCGTACAGCTCCATCGCGCCGCCGGGGCCGATGAGCGACATCATGGCCGCGGGCGTTTCGCCAAAGTGCTCGTAGGCGGGCGGCAGGCCGGTGTGCAGGCGCTGCGCCAGGTCCACCGCCGCCTCGGCCCAGGCCAGCACCTCGGGCAGTTGCGCGCGCAGCGTGTCGCGGTCCTCGCGCGCCACCGCGCGGTTCATGCCGCCGGGCACCGAGCCAGTGCCGTGCACCCGCTTGCCCGAGGTGATGCGGATCACCTCCTGGCCGAACTTGCGCAGCATCACGCCCTGGCGCGCGGCCTCGGGGTGGGCCATGGCCACACCCACGATGTTGCGCTGCGCGACGTCGGCACCGAAGCCGAACAGCAGGTCGGGCGAGGACAGGTGGAAGAAGTGCAGCGCGTGGCTCTGCACGATCTGGCCGTAATGCATCAGGCGGCGGATGCGGTCGGCCGCTTCGGGCACCGGCCAGCCGCCGACCACGCGGTCCAGCGCTTTGGACGCGGCCAGGTGGTGCGAGACCGGGCAGATGCCGCACAGGCGTTGCACCATCACCGGCACTTCCCAGTAGGGCCGGCCGACGATGAACTGCTCGAAGCCGCGGAACTCGACGATGTGCAGCCGCACCTGCTGCAGGCGCTGCTGGTCGTCGAGCAGCAGCGTGACCTTGCCGTGGCCTTCGACGCGCGAGACCGGGTCGATCACGATGCGGCGCAGGCCCTGCGGATCGGCCGCAGTTTCGAGCGGGCGGGTGGTTTCAGTCATAGCGGATCAGGCCCTTGTTCAGCGCGGGCTCTCGCCCGGCCATCAGGTCCTGCAGCAGTTGCCAGAAGGCATCGGCCGGCGGCGGGCAGCCGGGCAGCGCGTGGTCAATCTGCACGACTTCGTGGATCGGCCGCACGCGGTTGAGCGGCAGCGGCAGCTCGGGGTCATTCGGCACCTCGCCGTAGACGGCCTTCATCATCTCGCCCACGTCCAGGTGGTTGCGCAGCGCCGGCAGGCCACCGGTGATGGCGCAGGCGCCCACGGCCACCAGCACGCGGCACTGGTCGCGGAAGGCGCGCAGCACCTCCACGTTCTCGGCGTTGCACAGGCCGCCCTCAATGAGGCCGATGTCGCAAGGGCCGACGATCTTGATGTCGGTCAGCGGCGAGCGGTCGAAGGTGATGTGCTCGACCAGCTCGAACAGGCGCTCGTCGATGTCGAGGAAAGACATGTGGCAACCGAAGCACCCGGCCAGCGAAACGGTGGCGACGCGCCACTTGCGGGGCGTTGTCTCGGCGTTCATCCGCGCGTCTCCGCATCGTCGAATTCGCGCTGTCCGTAAGGCACCGCAAAGCCGACCCGCTTGGGCAGCAGCGCGCCCACCGGGCAGATGTGGACCGCGCGGTCGTCCACCGAGAGCGCGCTGTCGCCCAGCCGGCCGCTGACGCTGTCGATCAGCAGCCTGGCGCCAACGCCGTGGCCACCGATGGCGAACACGCGCTTGCCGTCGAGCTCGTCGCTGGCGCGCACGCACAGCTGGCAGAGGATGCAGCGGTTGGGCTCGAACCAGACGTCGGGGTGGCTCGCGTCCACCGGGCGTTCCGGATTGAGCGGCTCGTAGTGCAGGTCGGTCATGCCGGCGCGTTCGGCCTGGTGCTGCAGCTGGCAGTTGCCGCTCTTTTCGCAACCGGGGCAAAAGTGGTTGCCCTCGACGAACAGCATCTGCAGCAGATGCAGGCGCCGCGTCTTCAATGCGTCGGTGTGGCACTCCACGCGCTGCCCCGCGACCGCGGGCGTGACGCAGGCCGCCACCGGCCGGCCGTCGGCCACCACGGTGCACAGCCGGCAGGACGCGCTGGCCGAGACGTCTTCGTGCCAGCACAGGTGCGGCACCTCGTGGCCGGCGCGCTGGGCGGCCTGCAGGATGGTGTCGCCGGGTTGCAGCGGCACCGGCTGGCCATCGAAGTCGAAGCTGTCGGAGGACATGGTGTTCATCATCCCCGATGTTCGGTTGACAGGTGCGCGCCAGGGTCTGCCCGCCCGGTGACGCGACGCGCAGAAGAAAGCTCGGCGTCGAGGTCGATCTCGGGCTGGAACTGTGCCGCCGTGCTGCGCTGCGCGTAGGCCTGGCCGAAGTGCGCGAGCGTGTCGCGCAGCGGGTTGCAGGCCGAGACGCCCAGGCCGCAGTGCGTGCCGCTGTGCAGCAGCGCGTCCAGCTCGTGCAGGCGCGCGATGTCGAAGGCCGAGCCGCGGCCTGCCCCGCGTTCGTGGGCCAGCTTGTCCAGCCGGCGCACCACCAGCTCGGTGCCGACGCGGCAGGGCGTGCACAGGCCGCAGCTCTCGTGCGCGAAGAAGCGGGCGAAATGGCGCGCCACCTCGAACAGGTCGCGCGTCTGATCGAACACCATCAGGGCACCGGCGCTGGGCAGGTCTTCGAATCCGATGGTGCGGCCAAAGTCGCTGGCCGGCACACAGCTACCCGAGGGTCCACCGACCTGCACCGCCTGCGGGTTGCGCGCACCACAGTCGGCCAGGATCTGCGCCAACGGCGTGCCCAGCGGGTATTCGTAGAGGCCTGGTCGTTCGCAGTCGCCCGAGACCGAATGGATCTTGGTGCCGGTGGATTCGGGCGTGCCGATGCCGGCCCACCAGGCGCCACCGCGGCGCGCGATGTGGGCGACCGCGACGAAGGTCTCGACGTTGTTGACGACCGTCGGTAGGCCGAGGTAGCCGCGTTGCACCGGGAAGGGCGGGCGGATGCGCGGCGTGCCGCGTTTGCCTTCCAGCGACTCGATGAGCGCCGACTCCTCGCCGCAGACGTAGGCGCCTGCGCCGAGGTGGATGGTGATGTCGAAATCGAAGCCAACCACACCGCCCGCGTTGCGACCCAGCAGGCCTTTTGCGCGGCGTCGTTCGAGAACAGATTCGAGGTGGTCCAGCAGGAAGCGGTATTCGCCGCGCAGGTAGACCAGTCCGGTCTGCGCGCCGATGGCGCGCGCGGCGACCGTCATGCCATCGAACAGCTCGTCGGCGTGGCGGTTGAGCAGCACCCGGTCCTTGAAGGTGCCGGGTTCGCCTTCGTCGGCGTTGCAAACCACACAGCGCTGGCCGTCGGGCGCGTCGGCTTCGGCACAGGCGCGCCACTTGCGCGCGGTCGGGAAACCGGCACCGCCGCGGCCGCGCAGACCGGCGCGTTCAACCTCGGCCAGCAGCTCGGCGGGTTCGCGGGCCAGCACGGCGGGCAGCGACGGTGCTTGGGCGGGCAGGCCTTGCAGCAGCACGTCGGCGCGCCGGATGTTGTCCTCCACCGCAAACCAGTCGGCAGGCCAGCCCTCGGGCGGCACGCCGGCCAGCAGCCGCTCGGCCAGCTGGTCGATGCGCGCCGCGTCCAGCCGCGTGACCACCTGGTGGTGGTTGACCAGCAGGGCCGGTCCCTGGTCGCACAGGCCGGTGCAGGAGCAGCGGTCCACACTGAAGCGGCCCTGCGCATCGACCTCGCCGGGGGCAACGCCCAGGCGTTCGCAAAGCCGCTCCATCAGCGCGTCGCTGCCCGCCATGCGGTCCGTGATGTTGTCTGAGAACAGCACGCGCACCCGGCCCACAGACTTGAGGTGAAAAAAACGGTAGAAGCTGGCCACACCTTCGACATGGGCCAGGGTCAGGTGCAGCGCCGCAGCGATGTGGGCCAGCAGCTCGCGCGGCAGCCAGTGCGTCTGCGCCTGCGTATCGCGCAGCACCTGCACCAGCGCGTGCGGGTCGTGCTGCCAGCGGGCGAGCACCGCATCAGCGATGTGGAAGCTGCCGGGCTGGTCGAAGGCGGTCATGGCTTGTCCAGACCGAAGCGTTGCATCTTGGCGCGCAGTCCCACGCGGGACAAACCGAGTTCCGCCGCCGCTTTCGTCTTGTTCCAGCGCTGGCGCAACAGGGTTTCGCGCAGCAGCATGGCTTCGATCACGTCCAGCCGCTCGCCCAGCGTGCCGCTCTGCGGAATGGCGGCGGTGAGATCGTCGGCCGAGCCCGATGCGCGACCCTGCAGCACGCGGCTGGAGAAGGCCGCGGCGTCCAGCTGCGTGCCGTCGTGCAGGGCGAGCGCACGCGCGATTTCGTTGCGCAGCTCGCGGATGTTGCCTGGCCAGGGGTAGGCCACGAGACAGGCCAGGGCTTCATCGGGCAGGGACGACCCGGGATGCCCGAGCTCGGCGGCCACGTCCATCACCAGCTGGTGCGCGATGGGCGGGATGTCGGCCACCCGCTCGCGCAGCGGCGGCACGGTGATGGTGATGCCAGCGATGCGGTAGTACAGGTCTTCGCGGAACAGACCTTCGCGCACGCGCTGCTCGAGCTGGCGGTGGGTGGCGGCGATCACACGCACGTCCACCGGCACCGGGCGCGCACCGCCCACGGGCCGCACCTCGCCCTCTTGCAGCACGCGCAGCAGCTTGACCTGAAAGGCCGGCGAGGTTTCGCCGATCTCGTCGAGGAACACGGTGCCGCCGTCGGCGCGCTGGAACAGGCCGGGGTGGTCTTCAAACGCGCCGGTGAAGGCGCCGCGCTTGTGGCCGAACAGCTCGGATTCGAGCAGGGTGTCGGGGATGGCGGCGCAGTTTTCCACCACGAAGGGGCCGGTGAGCCGCGGTGAGGCGTAGTGGATGGCGCGCGCCAGCAACTCCTTGCCGGTGCCGGACTCGCCCAGCACCAGCACCGGGATGTCGTAACGCGCGGTGCGCTCGGCCATGGCGCAGACGACGTCCAGCGGGCTGCCCGGTGCGCGCACGATGCGGTCAAAGCCAAAGCTGCTGCGCGCCTGCGCCATCTGCGTGGCCGTGCGCTGGCGCAGCACGCGGTTGCTGGTGCGCAGCTCCAGGTCGAGCCGGCTGGTCTGGCGCTGCAGCGTCTGCGCTTCCACCGCGTTGCGCACCGAATCGAGCAGGTGGTCGGGCGACCAGGGCTTGAGGATGTACTGGTAGATACCAGCCTCGTTGATACCGGCGATGATGTCTTCGCTGTCGGTGTAGCCCGAGATGACGATGCGCACGGTCTCCGGCCACTGCTCGCGCACCTCTTTCAGGAAGGCCACGCCCGTCATGCCGGGCATGCGCTGGTCGCACAGGATCACGCTCACCGGCTGGCGCTGCAGCAGCCCGCGCGCCTCCTCGGCACTGCTCGCGGTGAACACCGTGAAATCTTCGTCCAGCGTGCGCCGCAGCGCGTCCAGCGAACGCACCTCGTCATCGACCACGAGCACGGTGGGCAGGGTTTCTGACATGAGGGGAGGGATCACAGCAGACCCAAGCCAAAGACAACGCACATCGAACACAGGGGAGCCAGACCCAGAACACCGTCGGGCCGGCTTTGCCGGACGACAGGTGTTGCCCCCTTGAGGGGGGATGCGGCTACGCGCAGCGAGCAAGCAACGGGGGTGGTCATCTGTGTACAGCCAAATGCCGTGGTGTCCAGGCGTGCGGCTGCTTGTGCACGAAGTGGTGGCGCGCCACGTGGTAGCTGGGATCGAAG
Source organism: Betaproteobacteria bacterium HGW-Betaproteobacteria-9 (assembly GCA_002842215.1). Taxonomy (GTDB): domain Bacteria; phylum Pseudomonadota; class Gammaproteobacteria; order Burkholderiales; family Burkholderiaceae_C; genus Hydrogenophaga. The sequence continues at coordinate 68,559 of PHCC01000017.1, forward strand.
CCGTAGAAATTGCGGTGCATGCGCGCCAGTTCCTGTTCGCGGTAATGGGCCAGCGGACGATGGGCTTCGTCCTGCTCGCGCCGGGCCTGTTTGGCCTCTGACTCCCCGCTCTCATTGTAGGAGCCGGCCAGCGCCAGCGCGCGCTCCAGGCAACGCGATTCGAAGCCTTCACGCGACCCTTCATCGTTGTGGTCGATCAGGCCGATCCGCCGCGCTTCGGCAGCCAGCAGCGGCAGGCGCTGCGCCATCAGGTCTTTCGCGCCCGCCTCGCCCAGGCGGCGCGGCAGCAGGTAGGTCCAGTACTCGGAGCCATAGAGGTTGCCCATGTTCTTGTAGTGCGGGTTGAGCACCACGCTGCCGTGCGCCCACACCTGGTCGGCCGCCAGCGCGAGGAAGGCACCGCCCGCGCCCGCGTTGCCGCGCAGCACGCTGACCGTGAGGCGGTCGGTGGTCTGCAGCACCGCCAGCGCGACGTCGTTCATGGCCTGGATGTTGCGCCACGAGGCGTCGGCCGCGCTGTCGCCCGCGCGGTGGGCCGCGGCCTCGATGCTGTTGAGGTCGATGCCGTTGCTGAAGAAGCCCTCGCCGCCCATCAGCAGCAGCACCTGCGTGTCGCCCTCGCGCACCTGCAGCAGGGCGGCGCGCAGGCGTTCGCAGCGCGCGGTGGACATGGCGCCGTTGTAGAAATCGAAGCTCAGGCAGCCCACGCGGGCGCGTTCGGGGCCGTGTTCGGTGTAGCGCAGTTCGCCCCACTCGTCGGACGAGCGCTCCAGCGGCACCGGGCGCTGCGGCAGGTCCGCCGCTTCCTGCCCAAACAGCTCGGCCGCCACCTGCTTGAAGCTGCCCTGCGCAGACGGTGTGCCGGGCGGATCGGCGCGACGCGCCTGCCCGATCCAGACGCCACCGTCCACGGTGCGGCGCAGCAGCGCGCCGTCGCGCACGGCCAGAAGGTCGCCAGGCGCGGCACCTTCGAATTCGGCCATCGTCGAGGCACTGGCCGGGTGGGCATCGCCCAGGTAACAGGGCTGGCCCCAGAGCGCGTCGAGCACGCCGGGCTGGCCGTCGCCGCTGCGGATTTTGGCCAGTACGGTGGCGGTGCTGTCCTCGGCCCACTGGATCGCACGATCGTTCTGGCGCAGCAGGGGCTGCCATCCGCGCCCCCTTGCGTCTCGGGCTTCCCAGCCCGACCCGGGGCTCGCGCCGCTGCGCGGGTCGCTGCCCCCCGAGGGGGCTGATTCGCCTTGGGGCGGCCCGGCGGCGAATTGGAGCGGTGGCGCCTCGCGCTCGCCACCAGCGAAGCGTTGCACGGCGGCCAGCGTGGCCTGCAGCGCGGCTTGGGTGACCTCGCGCCGGTACAGGCTGCCCTTGGTGGCCTCGCGCATGGGAAATGCCGCGTGCGCCCAGACCGGGCCGGCGTCGAAATCGCCGTTGGCCTGCAGCACCGTCACGCCCCAGTGCGGCTCGCCGCGCCAGACCGCCCAGTCCAGGGCCGACGGCCCCTGGTCGCCCGGCGGGCCGGGGTGCACCACGAGGCAGGTCACGCGCTGCCACACCGTGGCCGGGATGCGGCGCTTGAGGAACGGCGCCAGCACCAGGTCGGGCCGGAACAGGGCCACCGCCTCTTCGGTCACGCTCTCGGCGATGTCGAGCTCCACACTCAGGGTGTGGCCCGCCGCGCGCAGCTCGGCAAAAAGCCGCTGGCTGAGGCTGTTGAAGCTGTGGCAGAGCAGGAGGATGCGCAAGGGGTTCATGGAAACGGGATCAGGGGGTCAGGTAGCGGGGCGCAGCGCCAGCAGCTCGCGCGCGGCCTGCTTGCGCCCCAGGTAGATGGCGAGTTTGGACTCGATGCCGTCCAGCGCGGCGTTGAACTCGGCCACGCTGCGCGCGCCCAGCAGGGCCTGCGCTACGAGGGGTGTGTCGGGTCCGAAATGGTTGCCCAGATAGGCCATGGCCTGGCGGCGCAGCACATCGAGGCCAGGGCCGACTGACACCGACTGCTCGGGCACAGCGGCCGGGACCGGGGCGGTCAGCGTCGCCGCGGTCGCGGTGGGTTCCACCGGCGGCTGCACGACCGGGGGCGGCGGTGACGGAGACGCCACAGGCGCAGCACGCACCACCACCGGCTCGATCAAACCCAGCGCCAGCAGCGTGTCCAGATGCCCCTGCAGCTGCGGCAGACCCCGCGCCATCAGGGCCGACACCGCATCGCTGCCATTGACCATGATCAGCACCGTGCGCGTGGCGGGCGACAGCCCCGCCTGACGCCGGGCGATCTCGGCCTTGCCGCTTTCGGTCTTCCGAAACACCTGACTCGACATGCCCCGTCTCCTCGTCTCTTTTACAGGCTGGCGACAACAACGGTACAGACCCAAACTCCTGTCCGGAGCGCGTGCAGCGCCCCACCCAGGACACCGCCGGGCCGGCTTTGCCGGACGGCTGGTGTCGCCCCCTGGGGGGTGACGCCGCAGGCGGCGCGGGGGGAAACAGTGCGCGCGGCGCGGGGGGTCAACAAATCCTCGGCAGTTGCTCCCCACTGAGCCAGTCCACCACCCGCCGCCCGCCGAAGCGCGTGGTCATCTGCACGAAGTGGTGCGGGTCGGTCGTGACCTCGCCGATGCGCGCGGCGTCCTGCCCCAACGGGTGCGCGCGCATCGCGGCCAGCACCTCATCGGCGAATTCGGGCGCCACCACCGCGATCAGCTTGCCCTCGTTGGCCACGTAGAGCGGGTCCAGGCCGAGCAGTTCGCAGGCCGCGTCCACCTGCGGCTTCACGGGGATGGCCGCCTCCTGCAGCAGCATGCCCACGCCCGACTGGCGCGCCACCTCGTTGAGCGTGGTGGCAAGGCCGCCGCGCGTGGGGTCGCGCAGCACGCGCACTGCGCCCGGCGCGGCCGCGAGCATCGCCACCACCAGGGTGTGCAGCGCGGCGGTGTCGCTTTCAATCGTGGTCTCGAAGGCCAGCGACTCGCGCTGCGACAGCACGGCAACGCCGTGGTCGCCGATGCTGCCGGACACCAACACCACGTCGCCCGGCCGCGCATTGCGCCCGCTGATGTGCACGCCCGGCGGCAGCACGCCGACGCCGGTGGTGCTGATGAACACGCCATCGCCCTTGCCCTGCTCCACCACCTTGGTGTCACCGGTGACCACGGGCACGCCGGTCTCGCGCGAGGCCGCGGCCATGCTCTGCACGATGCGCTGCAGGTCGACCAGCGGAAAGCCCTCTTCGATGATGAAGCTCGCGCTCAGGTAGAGCGGCTTCGCACCCGACATCGCCACGTCGTTGACCGTGCCGTGCACCGAAAGGCAGCCGATGTCGCCGCCCGGGAAGAACAGCGGCGAGATCACGTGGCCGTCGGTGGCCATCACCAGCCGCCCCTCGGCCGGGTCGAAGGCCGGCAGCGCCAGCACCGCGCCATCGTCGCCCTGGCGCAGGTAGTCGTTGTCGAAGGCGGCCAGGAACAGCTCCTCGATCAGCTGCGCCGCGGCCCTGCCGCCCGCACCGTGGCTCATGTCGATGCGGCCGTGTTTGATGTCGAGCGGCCGGATGTAGTTTTTCTTCACCGGCTTGGGGGCGGGCGCCTCGCCGGCACCGGCTTGGTCGTGTTCGGTTCTCATGGGCTGACCTCTTCAGTGGTGGCGGCGGCGACGATGGGGATGTCGCGGAAACGGCCGTAGGTGTAATGCGCCGCGCAGGCGCCTTCGCTGGACACCATGCAGGAGCCGACCGGGTTTTCCGGCGTGCAGACGGTGCCGAAGATCTTGCAGTCGGTCGGCTTCTTCACACCGCGCAGGATGGCGCCGCATTCGCAGGCCTTGTTGTCGGCCACGGGCGTGTAGCTCAGGTCGAAGCGGCGCTCGGCATCGAAGGCGGCAAAGGCCTCGCGGATCTTGAGCGCGCTGTAGGGCACTTCGCCCAGACCGCGCCACTCGAAACTCGGGCGCAGCTCGAACACCTCGGACACCAGGGCCTGCGCCTTGAGGTTGCCCTCGGGCGTGACGGCGCGGGTGAACTCGTTTTCCACATGGGCGCGCCCCTCATTGACCTGGCGCACCAGCATCAGGATCGCCTGCATCACGTCCAGCGGCTCGAAGCCAGCGATCACCACCGGCTTGCGGTATTCCTCGGCGAAGTGCTCGTAGGGCGCGGAGCCGATGACGATGCTCACATGCGCCGGGCCGATGAAGCCGTCGATGGGCACCGTGCCGAGCTGGCGCACCTCGGGCGATTCGAGGATGTGGGTGATGGCCGAGGGCGTGAGCACGTGGCAGCACAAGACGCTGAAGTTGGACAGGCCTTCGCGCGCCGCATCGCGGATGGCCAGCGCCGTGGGCGGCGTGGTGGTCTCGAAGCCGATGGCGAAGAACACCACCTCGCGCTGCGGGTTGGCGCGAGCGAGGGTCATGGCGTCGGCGGCGGAATAGACCATGCGGATGTCGCCGCCGCGCGCCTTGGCCTTGATGAGCGACAGGCTGTCCGACGCCGGCACGCGCATGGTGTCGCCGTAGGTGCAGACGATGGCGCCACGCTCCAGCGCGAGGCGGATCGCGAGGTCGATGCGACCGATGGGCAGCACGCAGACCGGGCAGCCCGGGCCGTGGATCATGCGCACGTTGGGCGGCAGCAGCTCCAGCACGCCGTAGCGGCTGATGGCGTGCGTGTGGCCGCCACAGAACTCCATGAAGCTGTAGCTGCGATCCGGGTGCGCTTCGGCGGCGATGCGCGCGCCGATCTGGCGGGCGAGGTCGCCGTCGCGGAATTCATCGATGTATTTCATGGCTGGACCTCCGCGCCGGCAACCGCCTGCATCTCTGCGAACAAGGCCAGCGTCCTCGCCGCCTCCTCCGGGTCGATGACGCCGATGGCGTGGCCCACGTGCACGATCACGTAGTCGCCCACCTGCACGTCGGCCACCAGGGCGATGGAAATTTCCTTGCGGATGCCGCCGAGGTTGACCACAGCCTGGTCGTTGGGGCGCAACTCCACCAGGAGCGCGGGAATGGCTAGACACATGGTTCGGTTTCCTTTGACGAAATGCTCTGCGGGGTCGCCGCCAATTGCTGCGCTGCGACCCAGGCCTGGCCGATTGCGAGACCGGCGTCGCCGCAGCCTTTGTCGAGCGGCCGGTGCACACGCAACGCGGCTGCCTGCAGGCGCGTGGTCACGCGCTCGCGCAGGATGCGGTTGAAAAAGCAGCCGCCGCCGAAGCACACGTCGCGGCTGCCGCGTTCTTGGGCGGCCTGCGTGGCCCAGTCGGCCAGCGCGTCGGCCAGCGCGAGGTGGAAGCCCGCGGCGACGGCGTCCACGCCATCGGGGCCGGCGTCGAACAGCGCGGGCACGAGGCCGCGCAGGTCGAGGCGGTTCTGGGTGTCGATGACCGCGCCGGGCAGCGGCGCGGTTTGGGGATGTTGGGCGAGCCAGCGCGCGGCGGCGGCTTCGAGTGCGATGGCGGCTTGTGCTTCGTCGGCCTGGCGAACGCTCAGGCCCAACGCGCCGGCCACCGCGTCGAACCAGCGGCCGGTGCTGCTGGTGGCCGGGCAGTTCAGGTTGCGTGCCAGCATCTGCTGCACACCTGCGGCCACGGCCTCACCGACCTGCGGTGCGAAGCGTGGAGTGATTTGATCGGCCCGGCCGAGCGCATGCAGCGCGCTCGCGGCCATGCGCCAGGGCTCGCGCGCGGCGCGGTCGCCGCCGGGCAAAGCGAGTGGCATCAGGTGCCCCAGGCGCTGCCACTGCTCGCCGTCCGCCCACAGCAGTTCACCGCCCCAGGCTTGCCCGTCTGTGCCCAGGCCAACACCATCGAGCGCGAGGCCGATGACAGGGCCTTCGATGCGGTGTTCGGCGACCACGGCAGCGATGTGCGCGTGGTGGTGCTGCACGCCGATGGCGGGCACGCCCAGCGAACTGGCGAGCTGCACCGCAAGCTGGGTGCTGAAGAAGTCGGGGTGCAGGTCGTGCGCCACCGCCGCGATGGGTGCGCCGTGGCCGGCCAGCAGGGCCTCCACCGAGGCTTCGAGCGCGGCGCAGGCTGCCGGGTCGCTGAGGTCGCCGTGCACCGTCGACCAGACCGGCGCGCCATCCACCAGCAGACAGGCGGCGTTTTTCAGCCAGGCGCCGCAGGCGAGCACGGTGGGCAAAGGCGCTGTGTTCATGGCGTGCATCGGGTCAGAGCGCGGCGTCGGCGGACAGGGCCGCCCTGGCCTTCGCGAGTTCGGCTTCGAGCTGTGCCACCCGGTCCCGCAGCGCCGCTTCGGCGGCCGAGGGTGCGGGTGTTTCGGGGTGGTGATGACCGTGGCCCATGGCGTGGTCCAGCCAGTGCAGCCAGGCGTCCATGCCTTCGCCGGTGGTGGCCGAGAGCTGCAGGATTTCGATGGTGGGGTTCACGCGGCGTGCGAGCTCGATGCAGCGCGCGACGTCGAACTTCACATGCGGAAGCAGATCGGTCTTGTTCAGGATCATGAGCTGAGAAGCCGCGAACATGTCGGGGTACTTGAGCGGCTTGTCTTCGCCCTCGGTCACTGAGAGGATGGCGACCTTGGCGGCTTCGCCCAGGTCCCACACGGCGGGGCAGACCAGGTTGCCCACGTTCTCGATGAAGAGCAGGCTGTGCGCGTCGTCATGGTGGTGATCGTGCTCATGGTGATGCCCGTGATCGTGGTGGTCATGGCTGTGCAGCTGCGCGAAGGCTTCGCTCACCATCGGCGCGTCGAGGTGGCAGCCCTTGCCGGTGTTGACCTGGATCGCGGGCGCGCCGGTGGCGCGGATGCGGTCGGCGTCGAAACTGGTCTGCTGGTCGCCTTCGATCACGGCCACGTGCAGGCCAGGCGCATGGGTCTTGAGCGCTTCGATGGTGGCGCACAGCAGCGTGGTCTTGCCCGATCCCGGGCTGGACACGAGGTTGAGCGCGGTCACGCCGTGGGCTTCAAAGTGGGACCGGTTCTGCTGCGCCACGCGGTTGTTGGCGCCGAGGATGTCGGTCTCCAGCTTGATGGCGCGCGCCTGGCTCATGCCCGGCACCGAGACGCGGGCCGCACCCGCGCCGAAATGCAGGTCGCCGTTGCCGGGGTTCACCTGCACCACGCCGGCTTCGCCCACGTGGGATTGGATATGCCGGGCATGGGCCGGGCTGTTGTCACTGCATCCGCATACGACACACATATTGGTTCTCCTTTGCTGTGTTCATCGAAGCACCGTCCGAAGGAAGGGCAGTTGCCCAGTCGCACCGCGGAACCGGCTCTGCCGGGCCGCAGGAGCGGTCCCCCTCCCGCCAAAGGCGAGAGAGGGGGAAGACGCGAAGCGGCGCAGGGGGTGCTTCCTATCAATCATCACTCACGCTCATGTCAATCACACGCAATTCCATGCCGCCCGTAGGTTGCAGCTGGTAGCCGCCGCAGGCCGGACAGGCGTCACCGCGCTGGTTGATGGCCACGGTCTGGGCGCAGCCCATGCACCAGGCCTGGCCGGGCGGCTCTTCGATCTGAATCTCTGCGCCTTCAAGCACCGTGCCGGGCGCCAGGCTTTCCAGCGCGAAACGCAGGGCCCGCACGTCCACACCGGCCAGCTGGCCGGCTTCGAGCCGCAGCGACAGCAGGCGCGAAAAGCCTTCGCTCACCGCCGTGTCTTCGACCAGCTGCAACACGCCACCGGCGAGGCTGGCTTCATGCATGTTGTGTCTCCTGCGCAGTGGGCACCGTGTGTGTCACGGCAAAAGGCACGCAGGGGTCGAACGCGGCCATGAGCAGGCGCACGCGGCGCTCCACCGTTGCGGCCGACTCGGTGGCGTTCAACCCGGCGATGTGTTGGGCCACCACACCCTGCGGGTGGAAATTCCATTCGGTCGGCGCGAGCACACGGCAGGCGGCCACGCGCGCCGGCGCATCGCCCACGGGCGCATCGATCTCCACCTGGTGCACCAGCAGGCCGCGCGCCATCTCCACCCAGGCCATGCCCTGGCGCGGCCCGGTGCGGAGCGACCCAAAGGACAACCAGCCCGCACCGCTCTGGCCCGGTGCGTCGGGTTGGCAGAGGCGGATCAGTTCGGCGATGCGGCTGCCCAGCAGGGCCCAGGGACTCAGGGGCAGCTCGACGTCCATGCCGTTCAGGCGCGTCCAGCTGCCGGTGTGGGCGCAGGCACCGTGCCACAACGGGTGCCGCGCGAAGCCGGGCTGGAGCGCCAGCGCAGCGGACAACGTGCGCTGGTCAGACCCATCGGCATGGGCGTGCAATGCGTCGGCGTGCGCCAGCGTGTTCGGCAGGTCCGACTCCCGCGCGGCGCGCAGCAACGAGGGCAGCCAGCCACTGTGGCGACGGCTCCAGTCGTTTTGCCAATCGGCACCGCAGGCATTCCAGGCACGCAGCCAGATGTGGGGCGGCATCTGCAGCAGCTCGTCATGCAACCAGGTGAGCGTGGCGGGCCAGGGGTCGGCCGGCAGCGTGGCCGCCGGCCACAGCAGCGGGCAGTGTTGCAACGCGGCGTGTGCGGCATCGGCCCAGGCAGTGGCCGCAGGACCGGGCTCGGCGGCCAGCAGGCGCGGCCAGTCCAGGCCGATGCGCCGGAGGTGCTCCTGCGCGGTCTCGGTGCGCAGTCGCTGCGCCACCTGCTGCGGCGCGGGCAGCAGGCCGGGCGAAGCGGCTTCGATGGCGAGCTGGGAACACAGACGGTGCGCGTGGCTGCAGAGGTTGAACAGGCTGGCCATGAGGCCGGGCAAGGCGCTCACCGCCTGACCGCGGGCCAGGCGCGGCGCCCAGTCCTGGCGGCTGCTGTGCAGGGCCAGCGGCAGCGGCGCGCCGGGCGCCACACGCAGGCTGCCGGCCAGCGAGGACGGATCGTTCAATGGGCTGGCAGGCGTCATGCCGCAGCTCCCGCGTCCGGCCGGCGAGCCATGAAGAACGCGCGGCGCGCTGGCAGCGGTTCGGCCGCAACCGGTGCCTCCACAGGTGCTTCGGGCTCAGGCCGGACCAGCGCCAGCGACGCCAGCGCGGTCTCGCGCACCAGGTCCTGGCTGGTGAAACCGTTCATGGGCGAAAACAGCGCGCAGGCCTCGTGGTAACCGAGGGCGGGATCGTGCGCGCCGATGAATTCAAACCGTTCGCTGCCGAAATCGCGCACCGCCTTGCGCCCCACGCGGTTGCCGTGGGGCAGGTTCATCGAAGGCAGGCGCAGCAGGCTCATGAACCAAGGGGTGATCAGCACACCTTCGGCCATGGGCTCTGTTGTCTCCTCCGCGCCAGCGGCCCATGCAAAACCGAGCGCTTCGACGTGCAGCGCGGGGTTGAGCAAGGGGATGTCTTGCATGCGCTCGTGTTGCACGTGGCGGTAGAAATCCACCAACGCTTGCACGCGCGCGGCCAGCTGGGCGGGAGAGGCCAAGGGTGTGTCTGTGCGGGTGAGCGGGGTCATGGCTGGTGTCCAGCTTGCGGTGCATGACCTGTGCTTGCGACACAAGCGGTTGGCGCGGCGGGCCCCTCACCCCAGCCCTCTCCCCAGAGGGGCGAGGGAGTCAAGCCCCCTCTCCCGCTTGCGGGAGAGGGTTGGGGTGAGGGTCTGCGCGGGTGTTCCATGTCCATCATTCCAGCATCAGGAACTGCTCGGCATCGCCGTCGCAGTTCGGGCAGCGCCAGTGCGCGGGCAAGTCGGCGAACGGTGTGCCGGGGGCGATCTGCCACTGCGGGTCGCCGAGCGCCGGGTCGTAGACCCACCAGCAGATCTTGCATTCGAGGCGCGAGCCGGGTTTGAGCACGTCCCGGTTGCCCAGGTACGAGCCTTCAAAACCCTCGAAGTGGTCCGCGCCGGCCATGTTCATGCTCCTTCAAGGTAATTCATCACGTCGGCCAGGCGCTCGTGCGAATCGCGCAGGTCTTCGGGTGCGGCCATGGCCACTTCGGGCATGTCCACCACCTCGACCGTGTTGAGAATCACCTTGTCCATCGAGTTGTAGTACACCACGCGCCAGCAGTTGGGCAAGCGGGTGTTGGAGATGCGGCAGTTGCCGTAGCCGCGCGAGAGCATGAGCACGCGGCCGGTGCCCAGGTGGTGGTCAAGAAAGCCGATGTCTTCGGGCGTGACCGGCAGCAGCGTGAGGTTGACCACGTGCGAGGTCTGGCCCGGCTTCCAGCCCGCCACCTGGTCGCGGATTTCTTCCACCAGCAGAGGCGCGTTCTGCACATTGGGCGGCAGCGGACCGGCCCACTGCGGCATGGCGCCCTGCGGCCACACGTCGTCCACCGCGATGGCGCGCAGCAGCGCCGGCACCGGGCCGACCTCGATCACGTCGTCGATCAGGCAACGTTCACCGTCCACGGTGCGGAAGGTGATGAGGCGCCACACGCCGGCGAGCACCGATTCCTGAATGCGCACTTCCAGCGCACCGTCTTCCTCGCGCACCAGGGCGCTGGCCTCGCCCTCGCCCAGGATCTGGTTGACCAGGCGCAGGTCGGCAGCGGGCAGCGCGGTCAGTGACACCTGGCCTCCCGGGCCACGCTCGGCCGTGCGGTCCAGCAGCGCCAGCACCTGGCCCAGCACCGCACGTGCCGCGTCGCGCCCGGCCAGCTCTTCGGGCTCGGGCAGCACCGGCGGGCGGTAGGTGTCCATGTCCTTGGGCATGGGCAGGTAGTCCAGCGACTCGTCTTCGGACTGGGTGCCCGGGCCGAGGGCGACGAGGGGGATGGGGAAGTCTTTCATGGGGTGTCCTTGGTGGTCTGGCGGTTCAATGGCAGCTGCTGTCGCTGCTGGCCGCACCGGTCTTGCTCACCACCGGGATGCCGATGGTGGGCGGGCGCGAAGGCGGCATGGTGAGCGCGGCGGCCACGCCACTCAGGTACACGTCCCAGTCCTGCATGCCGGCGATGGCGGTGACGTACTGGCCGTCGCGGAAGAACAGCAGCGTGGGCCAGCGCTGCGAGCCGTAGCGGCGCGCCACCGCGTCCTCGTTGTCGCGCGGCACCACAGCGATCTGGAAGCGGTTGGCGAAACTCTTCATGAGCTCGGGCAGCACCGCCGCGACGTCCTGGCCTTCTGGGAAACGCACCGGGTCGCCGGCGAGCAGCACGACGCGGTCACCGCCGCCCGCGCTCCACGCGGCCACGGTGGTCTCATCCACCCAGGCTGCGCCGAAGTCGCGCGCCAGGCGCATCACCAGCGGAGGCGCGGGGTTGGTGTCGGGCACGGGCAGCGCAAACGCGCGGCTGGGGGTTTCAATGGCGGTGTTCATCGAGGTCTCCTGTGAGGGTTTTTAAAGCTGGCCAGAGAGTTGTTTCAACTGCTCGGCGGTCATTTGTGAGGGCAACGAAAAGCCGGCGTCGCCGCTGGCGTCGAAACCCTGCATCGCACCGAGCACGAGGTCCAGTGCGCTGTTGACTTCCGCCGCGCGGTCGGCGGTGATGTGTTCGCGCGCATCGCCCAGGAACACCAGCAACCAGTCGCCCGGCACCAGCGGGCCGACCAGCGCCGTGGTCACGCGGCGGCGCTCGCCCCGGCCTTCGCACCAGGCGTGGCCGGGCTCGGTGGACGTGACCTGCATGGGCATGCCGATGCACATGGTTCAGCTCACTTCCGAAGGGAAAAAGCGTTCATCGCCTTCGCGGCACGCGGCCTCGGGCGCGGGGCGCTGGGTTTCGTAGGCGGCGAGCGCGAGTTCGTCCATGGTCACCGCCTCGCGTTCGCCCAGTGGCGTGCGGCGCGGTGCGGGCTCGCCGCCCCAGCGGGCGATCTGGTCCACACCCCGGGCGAGGGCCTCTTCCATCGCGGCCTTCACGACCGGTCGCAGGCTGCCGCCGTAGTCTTCCAGCTCCTGCGGCTGGCAGCCGATCAGCAGCACCTGGGCCGGGTACTTGCCGGTGAGCTGCGCGAGCGAGAGCACTTCCTGGAAACCGGTCTGGTGCAGGCTCATCTTCTTGGCGCCCATGAAGCGCGGCACGGCATCGTCGCGCACTTCTTTCAGCGTGCCCGGCTCCAGACCGTAGTCGATGGCGTCGAAGATCAGCAGCGCGTCGGCCGCCTGCACGTGCTGGATCAGGTACAGGCCCTGCGTGCCGCCGTCGATCAGGCTGACGTGGTCAGCGAACTCGAAACGGCGCTGCAGCGCTTCGATGCAGCGCACGCCAAAGCCTTCGTCGGCCCAGAGCAGGTTACCGATGCCGAGCACGACGATGGTCTGCGGCCGGGCGGGGGTGTCACCACTAGGGTGACAGGTGGATTCGGACGGATCGGCGCTCATGGTGGGTGTTCCCGTAGAACTCAATGGGAGGAAGGGGTGACCGAGCCGGAACAGAGGCGCTTCCAGGCGTGGAAGCTGTCCCAGGCGGCCTGGTGCGCGAGCCAGAAGCCGGCGTCGATGCCGAACTGCCGCGCGCAACGGATGGCGGTGTCGGGCGACATGGCGCGCTGGCCATGCACCAGCTCGTGCAGGCGGCGGCGCGACAGGCCCAGCACCCGGGCCGCCTCGCTCTGGCTCAAGCCCAGCGGCGCCAGGCAGGTGCGCGCCAGCAGCAGCCCCGGGTGCAGCGGCGTGCGCACCGGCACACCACGCGGCGGGATCACCGACGCGATGGAGAGCGGAGAACGAAGAGCGACACGCGACATGACAAAGACCCGAAGTTGGAGCGAAGTGCCTGAATCAAGGGCGCCGAGGAACCGGCTTTGCCGGGCCACCAGCGCCGCCCCCTGGGGGGTGACGCCGAAGGCGGCGCGGGGGGATCAGTTTTTTCAGTCCTTGAACGTGCGGCGGCCGGAAATCATCGTGGACACGATGGATTGGCGGCCCATGATGTCTTCGCGGATCGCGGCGTAGACGTGCAGCGTGATGAACATGATCAGCGCCCACATGCCCATGCGGTGCCAGGTGTGCACGTCCTGGCTCTGGCCGAACAGCGGGATCACCCAGCCGAACATCTGTTCCTGCCACGAGCCCATCTGCGAACCCTCGCCGTAGAGCGCGAAGCCTGTGACGATCATGAAGATCGAGAGCATCAGGAAGCCCGCGAACATGGCCAGGCGCGCCAGCGGGTTGTGGCCCACGTAGCGGCCCGGCCGCGGGATCAGGAAGGCGTACCACTTGAACATGGTGAGCACCTCGTTCCAGTAGGCCTTCTGAAAGATCGGCACCCAGAAGATTTCGCGTGCGTGGTGGTTGCCCACGATGGCCCAGTAGGCGCGGCCGATCAGGCCCACGGCCAGCAGGTAGCCCGCCGTGAAGTGCGCGAAGCGGATGTAGCCCATGAGGTAGTGCGCACTGGCCTCGCCGGGCATGGTGGGCAGCGGCTGGCCGATGAAGTAGCCGGTGAGGGCCAGCACGGTGATGGACGCCGCGTTGATCCAGTGCCAGAGGCGCACGGGCGCTTCGTACACATAGACCGACTTGGTGGTCTGGCCGTGCGAGACGGCACTCTCGTCGATGCCGGTGACATCGGCGAGGCGTTCGGGGGATGTGGTGGACATGATGGCCTCCAAATAACGGTTGCCGTGGATGGGGTGGCCGTCAGGCCGCCAGCTGACCGAAGAGGACCAGGCCGGATGTGCCCAGCAGCGCACCCAGGCCACCCAGCGCCCAGCCGCTGCGTTCGGCCAGCGCGCGGCGGATGCCCAGACCGGCGAACACGCCGCCAAGGTGCAGCGCGGCGGTGGTCAGCAAAAAGCCCGCGGCGTAGCCCGCGAAGCCCGAGGCCGGCGTTTCAGCGCCGTGCGCCAGGCCGTGCAGCGAGGCGGCGGCTGCGACCAGCCCCAGACCGACGGCGGCCGGCATCGGCTGGCGGGCCAGCACCAGCATGGCGCCAAACAGCACCACCGACAGCGCCACGCCCTGCTCCAGGAACGGCAGGCTCACACCAGCTGCGCCCAGCGCGGCGCTCGCCACCAGCGCCAGCAGGAAGGTGGCGGGGCCTTGCCAGGCCTTGCCTTTCGGCAGGGCCGAGACCGACCACACACCCACGGCCACCATGGCCAGCAGGTGGTCGAGGCCGAAGGGGTGGGCCAGGCCTTCCATCAGGCTGTGGGTGCCGTGGCCGGTGTGGGCCTGAGCGGCGCCGGCCAGACCGGCCAGCAACGCGGCGGCGGTGGCGCGACGGATGTTTTTCGATTGCATGTGTTTCTCCTCGTATGGGTTCAAAACGGTTCACAGGTCCATGGACATTGCGAGCGCAACGGGTCTTGTCCAGAGCACCCGTGGAACCGGCTTTGCCGGGCCACCAGGTGCGTCCCCCCGTGGGGGGAAGACGCGAAGCGGCGCAGGGGGGTCATCTCACCTCACGGTGACCTTGGCCATCTCTTGGCCGTCTTCGCTCATCACGTGGGTGGAGCAGGCGAGACAGGGGTCGAAGCTGTGCAGCGTGCGCAAAATCTCCAGCGGCTGCTCGGGGTTGACCATGGGCGTGTTCATGAGCGAGGCCTCGAAGGCGCCGATCTGGCCCTTGGTGTCGCGCGGCGAGCCGTTCCAGGTGGTGGGCACGACGCACTGGTAGTTCTCGATCTTGCCGTCCTTGATCTTGATCCAGTGGCCCAGCATGCCGCGCGGCGCAGCGACCGTGCCCACGCCCTTGGCCTCTTTCGGCCAGGTGGACGGGTCCCACTTGTCGGCGTTGACGGTGCTGGTGTCGCCGGCCTTGATGTTGCCGATGAGCTGCTTGAAGTCGTCCATCATCATCTCGGCGGCGTACTGGCTTTCGAGTGCGCGGGCCAGGGTGCGGCCGATGGTGGTGGGCAGCAGCTGCTTGAGCGTGAAGTTGGTTTCCGGCAGGCCGAGGGCCTTGGGAATGGCGCTGTTGATGGCGACGGCGGACGCGTCCACCTGTTCCTTCACGCGCTGGCAGTGCTTGTTGCCCTGCAACGCGTGCGCATAACCCAGGATGTAGCGCGAGAGCGGGCCGACCTCGACCGCGTGGCCGCGCCAGCGCGGGCTCTTGATCCACGAGTACTTGGCGGACTCATCCAGGTTCTCGATCTTCGTGCGCGTGCCCTTGAAGTTCGGGCCTTCGGGGGCGTAGTTGGCTTCGGTGACGCCGTCCCAGGGGTGCAGGCCTTTGGTTTCGTCGCCGTACTTGTACCAGCTGTGGCTCACGAACTCCTGCACCTGCTCGGGGTCGCGCGGGTCGATGGCGTGGATCTTGTCCCAGTTGCCGTCGAGGATCACGCCGCCGGGCAGCTGGTGCGTGCTGTGGTCGTAGGGCACCTTTTCGTAGGTGCCGTAATCGGCCACATTGGTGGCGCTGAGGCCGCCGCCGTACAACCAGCCGGCGTTCTTGTAAATGGTGCCGATGGCGAGCACGTCGGGGATGTAGACGTTGTTGTTGAAGTCGATCATTTCCTGGATGCGCGCCTGCACGAAGTTGAGCCGCTCCATGTTGATCGGGGCGCCGGCGGCACCGTTGCCGTCGAGGTTGATGGCGCAGGGTACGCCGCCCACCAGGTAGTTGGGGTGCGGGTTCTTGCCACCGAAGATGGTGTGCACCTTGACCCACTCTTTCTGCAAGTCCAGCGCTTCGAGGTAGTGCGTCACGGCCATCAGGTTGGCCTCGGGCGGCAACACATAGGCCTTGCTGCCCCAGTAGCCGTTGGCAAACGGGCCGAGCTGGCCACTTTCAACGAACTTCTTGAGGCGGTTCTGCACGTCGCGGAAGTAGCCGGCCGACGACATGGGGTGCGCGGGCGACACCATCTGTTGCAGGTCGCTGGTCTTCTTCGGGTCGGCCTGCAGGCAGGACACGACGTCGACCCAGTCGAGCGCGTGCAGGTGGTAGAAGTGCACCGCGTGGTCGTGCACTTGCAGCGTCTTGGCCATCATCTCGCGGATCAGGTGGGCGTTCAGCGGGATCTGGATACCCAGCGCGTCTTCCACCGCGCGCACCGAGGTGAGCGCGTGGCAGCCGGTGCAGACGCCGCAGATGCGCTCCACAAAGGCCCAGGCGTCGCGCGGGTCGCGGCCTTTCAGAATCACTTCCAGACCGCGCCACATGGTGCCGGTGGACACCGCGTTGCGGATGACGTTGTTGCTGTCGAGGTTGACCTCGCAGCGCATGTGGCCCTCGATGCGCGTGACCGGGTCGACGACGATGCGCCGGCCGGTGTTGTCCATCTTGAAGCCCTGTGTTTCGTATGCACCCATGGTGTTCTTCCTCGTTGTTCTGGATCAGCTGTTGGTGGACGCCGCTTTTTTCTCGACGGCCTTGTCGCGGGCGCGCTTGGCCACCGAAATGGCGGCGTGCGCCGCGACCGCGGCCCCCACCACACCGGCCGCCGTGCCGCCGATTTCGTCGGCGTTGGCCTCAATGCCGAAGGCGTGGATGTCGGTCAGGCGGTCGTAGAACGAGCCCTTGTCCCAGAAACCGTCTTCCGAGCAGCCGATGCAGCCGTGGCCGGCCTTGATCGGGAAGCTGGTGCCCTCGTTCCACATCACGGTGGAGCAGGCGTTGTAGGTGGTCGGCCCCTTGCAGCCGACCTTGTAGAGGCAGTAGCCCTTGCGCGCGGACTCGTCGTCCCAGGTCTCGACGAACTGGCCGGCGTCGAAGTGCGGGCGGCGGTAGCACTTGTCGTGGATGCGCTGGCTGTAGAACATCTTCGGGCGGCCCTGGCGGTCCAGCTCGGGGATCTTGTCGAAGGTCAGCATGTAGGTGATCACGCCCGTCATCACCTCGGGGATGGGCGGGCAGCCCGGCACCTTGATGATGGGTTTGTCGGTGATGACCTTGTGGATCGGCGTGGCCTGCGTCGGGTTGGGCTTGGCCGCCTGCACGCAGCCCCAGGAGGCGCACGAGCCCCAGGCGATGATGGCCTTGGCGTCCTTGGCGACGTGCTTGAGCTTGTCGATGAAGGGCTTGCCCGACTGGATGCAGAACATGCCGTCTTCGTTGAGCGGCGGGTTGCCTTCCACGGCCAGGATGTACTGGCCCTTGTACTTGGTCATGATCTCTTCGAGGATGGCCTCGGCCTGGTGGCCGGCGGCGGCCATCAGGGTGTCGTCGTAGTCCAGCGAGATCATCGAGAGCACCACGTCCTTGGCCAGCGGGTGTGCCGAGCGGATGAAGGACTCGGTGCAGCAGGTGCACTCCAGCCCGTGCAGCCACAGCACCGGGGTGCGCGGCTTGGTTTCCATG
The DNA here is from genome assembly GCA_002842215.1 of Betaproteobacteria bacterium HGW-Betaproteobacteria-9. GTDB lineage: Bacteria > Pseudomonadota > Gammaproteobacteria > Burkholderiales > Burkholderiaceae_C > Hydrogenophaga. The sequence continues at coordinate 85,642 of PHCC01000017.1, forward strand.
GCGTGCGCGATCTGCGGCACGAACGAGGGCGCCAGCCCGAGCGAGGTGGCGGTGAGCGAGCAGTACTTCAGAAAGCTGCGGCGCGAAATGCCCTTGCGGCGCATCACCTCGTAAAAGGTTTCCATCATGGGTTTGTCTCCGTTGGCTGGTGTGGGGCAGAACCGGGTCCCGCCGTTGCAGGCAGGTGTGTGACCGTTTGCAATCGCCAGGCCACGATGGGCCAACCAAGGGAAAACACCGATCAACGCGTTTAACACATTGATTTGAATCAATATTTTTTAACGGATTTTGTCGATTCAAAACCCGGTCATCACGGCAGTGGACAGATGAACTCCACTTTCTTATACAAATCGGAAGGCTGACATGCACCTTCAGAAATCCGCGCGCCGCCCGCACGGGCAAAAAAAAGCCGACCCTTGTGGGGTCGGCCTGTGATCTCTGGCATCTCTTGGGGACGCTGAAGCAATATTTTCTGGTTGGACTGGGTTGTCTCCTCGGTCCCCCGCGGTCACCAGCGGCAAGGCGCTGTGTGCGAGTGGTGTGACTGTAATACTTCGCACCAGCGCTGTGCATCGGGAGTTTCCCTCGGTTCTTTGCATGGGTGGCACAGGATGTGCTCTGTGGCGGAGGTCGTTGGAAAAGGTAACAAGATGCACCAAAACCGTAGATCCCCTGGATCCGTGGCGGCTGGGCTGGCTCTCGCCATCCCCTCGCTGACTTGTGCGCAGACCGCACCCCCCGTGGCCACCAGCCCCGCAGCCGACACAGCGGCCACGCTGCCCGGCCCGGCGCTCGCCGCCATCAGCACCCTCAGCGGGGCCGACACCGCCTGGCTCATGGTGTCCACCGCGCTCGTGCTGCTCATGACGCTGCCGGGCATTGCGCTCTTTTATGGCGGCATGGTGCGCCGCCTCAACGTGATCAACACCATGGCCAGCGTGGTCGGCATCGCGGCCGTCGGTGAGCCACATCGCGCCGCACGTGCCCGAGTCGGTCTTTGCCATGTTCCAGCTCACCTTCGCCATCATCACCTGTGCCCTGGTGGTGGGCGCGCTGGTGGAGCGCATGCACTTCGGCGCCCTGCTGCTGTTCGCCGGCCTGTGGCTGCTGCTGGTGTACGCGCCCGTGGCCCACTGGGTCTGGGAGCCGGGCGGCTGGCTGGCCCAGCTCGGTGCGCTGGACTTTGCCGGCGGCGCCGTGGTGCACATCAACGCCGGCGCCGCCGCGCTGGTCTGCGCCTACGCCCTCGGCCCGCGCCAGGGCTACGGGCGCGAGCCTTTCATCCCCTTCAACCTGGGCCTGACCATGGCCGGCACCGGCCTGCTCTGGGTCGGCTGGTTCGGCTTCAACGCCGGCTCGGCGCTCGCCGCCGACGGGCGCGCCGGGCTGGCGCTGGCGGTGACCCACATCGCCGCTGCGGCGGGCGCGCTGTCGTGGATGGCCGCCGAATGGCTGGCGCGCAAGCGCGCCTCGCTGCTCGGCCTGTGTTCCGGCGTGGTGGCCGGGCTGGTGGCCATCACGCCGGCCGCGGGCTTCGTCACGCTGCGCAGCGCGCTGGTCATCGGGCTGGTGGCGGGTGCGGTCTGCTACTGGGGCGCCACGGGCCTGAAGCGCCGCCTGCGCGCCGACGATTCGCTCGACGTGTTCGGTGTGCACGGCGTGGGCGGCCTGGTGGGCGCGCTGCTCACCGGCCTGCTGGCCGACCCGGCCATCGCTGGCGTCGAGGGCAGCGTGCTGACGCAGCTGATCGCCTGCGCCGCCGTGCTGGCCTACAGCCTGGTCTGACCGGCGCGGTGCTGTGGATCACCTCGCGGGTGGCGCGCCTGCGCGTGCACGAGGTAGACGAACGCGCCGGGCTTGATCTGTCGCTGCACAACGAACAGCTCGGGCATTGAGATGGAACACCCCCCGCGCCGCTTCGCGTCACCCCCCTCAAGGGGGGCTGAGGGCCGCGGCTCCAAGCCTGTCTGCGCAGGCTTGGACGGCCCGAAGAAGCCTCGCCTCTGGCAGGGCTGCGGCCTGCAAGGCGCACTGGCCGTCCGGCAAAGCCGGCCCGGCGGTGCCCTGGGGTTTGCACCACCTTGCTCGTTGTCGATCTTGCTCCGGCGACATCGACAACTTGAGCCATTGAAAGGACGACGCCATGACCTCCACTGAAATCTTCGCCACCGCCGCCCACCTGCACGTGCTGCTGCGCCGCAAGACGGGGCGCGTGACGGACACCGAGTGGATGGCCACCAACGCCGACTACGCGCGCGCCATCGTGCGCTTCGCGCGCGAAAAAGCGGTCAGCGAGGGGTTGGACGAACTGCTGCCCTGGGCCGCCAAGCTGGAGACCGCGAGCACCGGCATGGGTGCTCCCGTGCGCAAGCCCCTGCTGCAAAGCGCCGCCGAGGCCTTGCGTGCCGCGCAGACGCCAGCCCCCCGGGCCAGCCGCCCCAGCGGTTTCGCCGACTCGGTGCCGGCGAGCGGGTTCAGCGCGTCGACGCAGCACTCGGGGTTTGGCGGTGGCAAGCGGACCGATGCCGACGGGCCGGACACGCGCTACGTGGGCGGGATCCGCTGAAACGCGCTCTGTAGCACGGCATGGCGAAACTGCATCAGTTTTCCATGCCGCTGGAGCGCCACCCCGGCGCATGAAACGGTGCAGACCAGGGCGCCGCCGGGCCGGCTTTGCCGGACGGCCGTGCCGCCCCCTTGAGGGGATAGCGCGAAGCGCTGCGGGGGTATTTCACTTCAAGCCCCGCGCGCGATCCAGCGCGCCGCCTTCTCGGCGATCATCAGCGTCGGGCTGTTGGTGTTGCCGCTGGTGATGGTCGGCATCACGCCCGCGTCCACCACGCGCAGACCGGCCACGCCGCGCACGCGCAGGTGGCTGTCGACCACAGCCAGCGGGTCGTCGGCGCGGCCCATCCTGGTGGTGCCCACCGGGTGGAAGATGGTGCTGGCGATGTCGCCGGCCAGGCGCGCGAGTTCGTCGTCGCTCTGGTATTGCACGCCGGGCTTGAACTCCTCGGGCCGGTATTTCGCCATCGCCGGCTGCGCCACGATGTGCCGCGTCACGCGCAGGCTGTCGGCCGCGACCTGGCGGTCTTCGGCGGTGGAGAGGTAGTTGGGTGCGATGGCGGGCGCGTCTTCGCCGCGTGCGCTGCGGATGCGCACATGGCCGCGGCTGCCGGGGTTGAGGTTGCACACGCTGGCGGTGAAGGCCGGAAAGCTGTGCAGCGGCTCGCCGAAAGCGTCGAGGCTGAGCGGCTGCACGTGGTATTCGAGGTTGGCGTAGGGCTGCGCCGGGTCGCTCTTGGTGAAGGCACCGAGCTGGCTGGGCGACATGCTCATGGGGCCGCTGCGCGTGAGCGCGTATTCGAGGCCGATGGCGGCCTTGCCCCAGAGCGAGTTGGCCAGGGTGTTGAGCGTTTTCGCGCCCTGCACTTTGTAGACCGAACGGATCTGCAGATGGTCTTGCAGGTTCTCGCCCACGCCGGGCAACTCGTGCAACACCTCGACCCCCGCCGCGCGCAACACCGGCGCCGGCCCGATGCCCGAGAGCTGCAGGATCTGCGCCGAGCCGATGCTGCCCGCGCTCAGCACCACCTCGCGCGCGGCCGACACGCTCACGCGCTGGCCGCCGCGCCGCAGCTCGGCGCCGCTGCAGCGCAGTGCGCCCGCCGCATCGCGCTCCAGCCGCAGGCGCTCCACCTGGGTCTCGGTCCACACCGTCAGGTTGGGCCGCTGCAACACCGGGCGCAAAAACGCCTTGCTCGCGTTCCAGCGCCAGCCGGCTTTCTGGTTCACCTCGAAATAGCCCACGCCCTCGTTGTTGCCGGTGTTGAAGTCGTCCGTGGCCGGTATGCCCGCCTGCTGCGCGGCCAACGCGAACGCATCGAGCACGTCCCAGCGCAGGCGCTGTTTTTCGATGCGCCATTCGCCGGTGCTGCCCGCCGCCTGGTTGCCGTGCAGCAGCGTGAAGGCCGGGTTGCTCTGGCTCTCGTTCGCCGCGTCGAGGCGGTAATGGTCTTCGTGCGCCTTGAAGTCGGGCAGGCTGTTCTGCCAGCGCCAGTCGGCGTCTCCCGTGAGCTCGGCCCACTGGTCGTAGTCACGCGCCTGGCCGCGCATGTAGATCATGCCGTTGATGCTGGAGCAGCCGCCCAGGCCCTTGCCGCGCGGGTAGCGCAGGCGGCGGCCGTTGAGGCCCGGGTCGGCCTCGGTCTGGTAGAGCCAGTCGGTGCGCGGGTTACCGATGCAATACAGGTAACCCACCGGGATGTGGATCCAGTGGTAGTCGTCCTTGCGCCCGGCTTCGACCAGCAGCACGCGGCGCGACGGGTCGGCGCTGAGCCGGTTGGCGAGCAGGCAGCCGGCCGTGCCGGCGCCGATGACGATGTAATCAAACGTGGGTTGGGTCATGGTGGGTTCACTCGGGGGGCAAGCTGTCGTCGGGCAGGCTGAAATCGCCACGCTGGAAGGCTGCGACCACCGCCTCGGCCTCGGCCACGCGGCGCTCGGGCACCAGCACGCGCACCGGGATCGCGCCGGCCAGCAGGGTGTGGGCCTGCACCAGGTGCGCGTCAGCCACCACCGCGGGCACGCCGGCCGACTGCAGGCAGCCGCGCAGCAGGTAGGCCTCGGTGGGGCTGAAGAAGGTGGCCAGCGTCTGCCAGTCGCCTTCGCTCGGGTCGTAGGGGCTGTCGCCGTGCATGGTCAGGGGCGCCGGTGAAGGCGCTGGGTATTTGCGGTGCTCATGGTCTGCTCACTGGAATGGCGCGAGTTTGTGGACCGCCCGCGCAAAAGTCCAATGAAATCGCCAGCGGCTTGGTATAAGTCTGGCAAATAATGAAAGCCGCCATGCCCCCACCCACACCCCCCACCGCCGCGCCGGGCCGCCTGCCCAGCGTGGACCCGCAGACCCTGCGCGCCTTCGTGGCCGTGGCGCGCGAAGGCAATGTGTCGCGCGCCGCGTTGCGTCTGCACCTGAGCCAGCCGGCGGTGAGCCTGCAGCTGAAAACCCTGGCCGAGGTCACCGGGCTGGCGCTGTTCACCCGCACCCCCCAGGGCATGGCGCTCACGCACGACGGCGCCGCCCTGCTGCCCGTGGCCGAACGCTCGCTCGCCACCCTGGCCGACTTCGGCCAGGCCGCCGCCGCCCTGCACACCACCGTGCGCGGCACGCTGCGCATCGGCACCATCCTCGACCCCGAGTTCACCCGGCTCGGCGCCTTTCTGAAACAGCTCGTCGAGTCCAGCCCGCAGGTGGGCACCGAGTTGCGCCAGGGCATGAGCGGCGACGTGCTGGCGCAGATCGCGCGCGGCGCGCTCGACGTGGGCTTTTTCCTCAACCTGCCCGACGACCCGGTGGGTGCGCCCTACCGGCTGCGCCCGCTCACCCGCTTCACCTACCGCGTGCTCGCGCCCGCCGGCTGGGGCCCGCAGGTGCGCGGCAAAGACTGGAAGGCCCTGGCCGCCCTGCCCTGGCTCGCCACGCCACCCGCCAGCGCCCACCACCGGCTGCAGCGCCGCGTGTTCGGCCCTGGCTCGCTCACCGGGCTGGAGCCCCGGCGCGTGGCCCTGGTGGACCAGGAAGCGTCGATGCTCGACCTGGTGAAAAGCGGCGTCGGCCTGAGCCTGGTGCGCGACGCCATCGCCATGCGCGAAGCCCAGGCCCGCGGCCTGGTGGTGGCCGACCAGGTGGCGCTGGAATGCGACCTGAGTTTTGTTTGTCTGGAGGAACGCGCGGGGGAGCCGGTGATCACGAGCGCCTGGGGGGCGCTGGAGGCGGTTTGGGGGTGAGGGGGAGAGCTATTTCGGCATGCCGTCGACCGGTTGCGGAAGTTCAGTGCTACATAGCAAATGGTTGCTTCTCAGCACCTAAACTGAGCCACATGGAATGCGATCGAAATGAGAAACAAGACGGTCATAGCTACACCGAGGCGCAGGCGCGCAACCTGATGGACCAAATGCTGGAATTGCGCGACGCACAGCCTGTCGTCCGGCTTGACCTCGCGCACCTTTCCGAGCAACTCACCGTCCCACGTGCCAAGACCTTTGCGACTGAAGCGCTTGGCCGTCGGCTGCCAATCGTCGAACGAGCGGTTCTGAATGTCTTTCGAATCTACCCGCCTGACCGCCGCAAATTTATCGAACCGGACGAGGGTGCCGACATTGCCATCCAGCTTCACGCATTCGCTATTAACGTCTACGCGTTGTTCGACAACATAGCTTGGATCTGCGCGCTGGAGGCTAAGCTGGACATCGCGCCCATGGATATTGGTCCATTCAAACGGCAATGCCAGGCAGCAATTCCTGCAGACTTTCGAACTTACCTTGCTGAAACAAAGGTGCGAAGTTGGTTCAACGAGTACGGAAAGGTGTACCGCGACTCGACGGCCCACCGCATTCCCCCATACCTGCCGCCGCGCGTGCTAACGCCGGACGAGGTGGCGCGTTGGCAAGAGCTACACGGAGAGTCAATGCAATTACTCACCGAGCCGCGCCTCCGTGAAGCCTACGGCAGCACCAACGAACTACTCGCTCGCCACGAAAAGCTGGAAGCTGAAAAGTACGCGCTCGGTCGCAACAGCACCATGATTGGCCTCTCCCTAACAGGAGAGGATGCGAACCCACTGGTGTATCTACATCCACAACTGCTATGTGACTGGGGCTTAGCGCACGAGTTGGTGCGAGCATTCACGAGGGCAATGCGCGCTGAGCGCGGCTGGTCGGAACCTTTCATTCCTCCGTTGGCAGTTCGTGGTCCCTTTTGATCCCTGACATACGTTCTCGGCCGGACCAGTTCCTGTGATTCACACCTGCCCGTCGCAGACTCCACGTTTCGGCCAGCCCCTCACCGCCTTTACCGCACCGCCCCAAACCGCTGCTCCATCTCGCGCCGCATGGTCTTGCGCACCTCGGCCGCGGCGTGGCGGCGGCGCTCGTCGGGCGTGAAGGGACGCAGCGGCGCCACGGTGGTGGGCTTGCCGGCGTCGTCCACCGCGACCATGGTGAAGAAACAGCTGTTGACGTGGCGGTTTTCCTGGGTGCGGATGTTTTCCGCGATCACCTTGATGCCCACTTCCATGGACGAGCTGCCGGTGTGGTTGACCGAGGCGAGGAAGGTGACGAGTTCGCCCACGTGGATGGGCTGGCGAAACACCACCTGGTCCACGCTGAGCGTCACCACATAGGCTGCGGCGTAGCGGCTGGCGCAGGCGTAGGCCACCTGGTCGAGCAGCTTGAGAATCGAGCCGCCGTGCACCTTGCCGGAGAAGTTGGCGGTGTCGGGGGTCATGAGCACGGTCATGCTCAACTGGTGGGCGGGGAGTTCCATGGGGGGGTGTTCTGCAGTGGGCGGGGGCCGGATTGTCTCAAGAAGCAGCGATCGTGCCACGGGTCACCCCACCGCGAATCAGTGAAACCCGAAGGCCTGCGCCAGCGACCACGCCGCCCCCAGCAGCAAGACGGCGCCCACCGACTGCCCGGCCAGCACCTGCGCCCGGCCGCTGCCGCGCAGCCAGGCCTTCACCCGCACGGCGCCCAGCGCCACCGCGCCGTACACGGCGGCCTGCGTGAGCGCGATGAGGGTGCCCATGGCCACGGCCTGCACCGCCATGGAGCCGTGTTCGGGCCGCGCAAACTGCGGGTAGACCGCGATCATGAAGAGGTAAGCCTTGGGGTTGAGCAGGCAGGTGAGCAGCCCGCGCCGGAAGGTGGCGCCCCAGGGGCGCGAGGCTTCGGCGCGCACCTCGCCCAGCGCCGAGGCCCCGCGCACGAGCGACCCGCCGATCCAGCCCAGGTAGAGCGCACCCGCCATCAGCATCACGCTGAGCAGTTGCGGCACGGCCTGCAGCGCCAGGCCCACGCCCAGCGCCGCCATGGCGGTGTGCGCCACGCCACCGGCCACGATGCCGGCCAGCGCGGCCACACCGCCCTTGAAGCCATCGACCAGCGTGCTGCCCAGCACGAAGGCCATGTCCATGCCCGGCAACACGATGATGCCGAGCACCAGGACGAAGAAGAGCCAGAGCTGTGAAGCGTGAGCGAGGGAGAACCCGTCCATGGTGAAACGACCTGAAAGTTGAAGTCGCTGCATGCTGCGCCGCATACCATGTCACCTGATGTCATGTTTTAAGAACGCCTGAAAATTCCTGCGATGAAAGCGAGCCGCCTGCTGTCCATCCTGATGCTGCTGCAGGCCCACGGCCGCATGACGGCGCCCGCGCTGGCGCGGGCGCTGGAGGTGTCGCCGCGCACCATCCTGCGCGACATCGACCAGCTCTCGGCCGCGGGCGTGCCGCTCTGGGGCGAGCCGGGCCGGTTCGGCGGCTTCCAGTTGCGCGATGGCTGGAGCACCACGCTGACCGGCATGACCGGGCCTGAATCGCAGGCCCTGCTGTTGGCCGGGCTGCCGGGCGCGGCGACGGACCTGGGCCTGGGCGCGGCGGCGGCTTCGGCGCGGCTGAAGATGGTGGCCAGCCTGCCGGCCGAATGGCGCGAGCAGGCCGACCGCGTGGGCGCACGCCTGCACATCGACCCGGTGGACTGGTACCGCGCGCAGGAGACGCCGGTGCATCTGCGCGAGGTGGCCGAGGCGGTGTGGAACTGCCGGCGCATCGCGCTGCGCTACGAGAGCTGGCGCGGTCAGGCCGAGCGCGAGCTGGAGCCGCTGGGTCTGGTGCTGAAGGCGGGCACCTGGTACATGGCGGCGCGCAGCCAGGGCCAGCCCGAGGTGCGCACCTACCGGCTGGCCGCGGTGCGCGCGCTGCGCACGCTGCCCACGCGCTTCAGGCGCCCGGCGGGTTTTGACCTGGCGCGCTATTGGCAGGCGTCGGCAGCGCGCTTCGAGGCGGAGCTGCAGCGGCTGCAGGCGCGGGTGCGGGTGTCACCGCGGGCCATGGGCTGGCTGGTGAATGCGCGCACGCCGTTTGCCCGTGTGGAAGACGACGCGGCGGCGCCAGGCGTGGGGCGCGAAGGCTGGGTGTGTGTGCTGCTGCCGATCGAGTCCATCGAGCACGGGGCGCGGCGCCTGCTGTCTTACGGGGCGGAGGTGGAGGTGCTGGCGCCAGCCGCGCTGCGCCAGCACCTGCAGGGTGAGCTGGCGGCGACGCGGGCGCTGTATGCGAGCGCTGGATCGGGCGCTGCGGCGGCTTGAGCGCCGCTGGGCTGGCGCGTCAGGCGTCCGGCTGCACCGCCAGGGGGAAGTCGTAGTCCGGGTCGAGCGCACGCCCGGCCATGACCGGCAGCATGAGGCTGATGAAGACATCGCCCAGCCAGCGCCGCAGCGCCGGGTCGGCCATGTCGCCCTCGGTGAGCAGGCGCAGGGCGCTGAAGGTTTCGATACCGTGGCCCACTTCCAGGCCGAAGGGCACCGGTGGCGGCACCGCGCCAGTGGCCGGGGCCGCGCCGGTCTCCAGCAGCCAGGCGCTCAGGAAACGTTCGAAATAGCCGACCGTGCCACGGCGCCAGACCTCGGCGACGTAGAAGCTCCAGGCCCCGGGTTCCTCGGTCACGAAGCCCCAGTCGAATTCGTGGACGCGTTCGGGCGCCTGCTCGAAAACCCCGACACCGCGCACGTCGGCACGGGTGGCGTATTCCGAGAACAGCGGCCCCGGCCCGCTGGCGTCGCCCGCCACGAAGCGCGCCACCTCGTCGGCGTCGGCGGTGAAAAACGGCCCCGGCTCCGACCACGCGGGCTTGGCCCGGTTCAACAGCCGCGCGGTCGCGTCCACACTCTTGCGCGCGAGGATGCACCAGTCCATGAACTGCTTGCGCCCTTCGGGGGTCGAGATCTGCTCGACCACCTGATCGAACGCGGCGTCGTCCTGGTAAGGGCCGTCCTCGCGCATGCGCAGCACCAGGTCGAGCATGGAATTGCGGGTGATGTGTTCGATGGTGTAGGCCGTCTCGCCGCCCTCGAACTCGCTCATCGCCTGCTGGACCCAGGCCACGGTTTCCAGCTGCGTGAGCCCTTGCGGCGCCTGCGGCATGTCGTTGAAAAGTGCACGAAGCACGCGTACCGTATCCAGATCGCTCGCCATGTCGGCTCCGGGGTGAGAAGAAACGAAGGGATTCTCGGCCGCTGACGTCGACCGATGAACCGCGCCCAGTGAACAGCATAGCCGCAAGGCCCGCCGACCGGAGCCGGGCCTGGAAACACGCCAGTTCCCGCCCGTGCGGCGGAAGGTCGGGCACTTGCCCTGGTGTTTGCCGTGCCCGTGCGGTCAGTCGTTTGGAAGGCGCTTACCGGGTGCGCTCGGGCGCCTCGACCGTCGCAGCAGCCCGGGCAGGTTCGCCGGCTGGCGCTGACTGCTTCTGCGCCACCGACCGGGCCTGCGCCTGCGCCAGGTGGTGTTCGCTGCTGTGCTGCTGGGCGGCGGAAGCGCTCATCTCGCTCATGGGCGCGCGCTCCTGCACCACCGCCACGCGCTCGCCGTCCTTGCCCAGATGAAAGGCCTTGACCGGGCCGCGCTCGGCGTGTTGCTGCGCGTGGCACACCGCAGCGGCGCAGACGCGTTCGATCTGCTCGGGGCTGTGGCCACGCGCGCTCAGGGCCGGACCGAGCTGATCGCGCGCAAGCTGCAGGTGGCGCTGCTGCTCGGGTGAGAGCGCTGCGCCTTCGCGGCTGCGGTCGAGGTTCTCTTGCTGGCGAAACGCGTCGCGGGCAGAGACGGTGGCGGTTGCCGCAGTGCCGGGCGCCGGGTTGCGCTGGGCCGCGCCCTGGGTGCGCAGCTCTGCGGGCAGCTCGGGCGGGGACATGCCGCGTTCCTTGTAGGCCTCGCGGATGGCACCCAGGTGGCCGGTGTCTTTCCAGAATTGATTGAGGCCGTCCTGCACGCGCGCGGCCTGGCGCTGCTCGGCCAGGACCTTGGGCCAACCCTGGTCGAGGTTGTTGTGCGAGTCCTTGTTGGCCGCCAGCGCCAGGACGTTGGTCCGACCCTGGCTCACCTCGCCCACGTACTGGCGGTGTTTTTCGGCGAGTTGCTCGGTGCTCAGGGCGCGGTAGTTGTCCACCGGGTGGTGGGGCATGGCGCGCGGGTACTTCTCGTGCACAGCGTCGCTGAGCGCGGCGCGGGCGGCTTCGTCGGGGCGCTTGCCGGCGTCGATGTGTTTGGCCAGGGCGTCGTTGATGTCGTCTTTATCGACCTTGGGGTACTTCGCCTGGTTCTGTTCCCAGGCCTTGTCGATGTCGGCACGGCCGTCGAAGTAGCGGCCGTTGCGCTCGGCTTCGGTGGCGAACTTTTCGCTGGCCGTGTCCAGCCGGGTTTGCAGCTGGGCGCGTTTCGTGGGGTCGGTGGCGGTTTGCAGGTCTTGCTTCAGACCGTTGACTTCGCGCAGCAGGCGGCCTTCTTTGGAGATGTAGTCGTAGCCCAGCTGGCCGCCTTTGCCGCCCAGGTATTTGATGAACTGCTGCGCGCGCGAGTCTTCGTAGAGCTTCTCGGCGCCGTAGGCCGCCGCACCGCCGGTGGCCAGGCCGCCGACCACGGGGCCGACGGGGCCGGTGACGGGGCTGGTGAGCGTGCCTGCGGCGGCGCCGGGGATCGCGCCCAGGGTGGCGGCTGTGCCGGTGATCACCGCTTTCGCTCCCTGGTTGCCCGCCTCTTCGGCGCCCCGCACCCACTGCTCGCGGTTGGAGCGGGCGGTGTCGATGGCCGCCTCGATCTGCTGCTTGCCCTCGTAGGCGCCATACGCCGCGCCCAGGACACCGGCCGCCTTGACTGTGGGGCGGACAGCCCGGTGACCACCGACCTCGTTGTGCAACCGCTGCACGCCCGGTTCGACGTTCAGCGTGCGGCGTTCTTCGAGCAGGTGGCCGGCGGTGTCGGCGTTGACCCGTTCATTGGGCACACGCTCGGGCAGGCTGCGGTGCCACTGGCGCTGCGCGTCGGTCGACTGGTGCAGGTCGTTGAGCCGTTCCTGCGTCAACCGGCCACTGCGGGCAGTCTCCAGCGCCTGACCTGGCGATGCTCTGGGTGAGGTGCGCGAGTCGAAATGCAACCTGCCTTCGCGGTCATAGACCTGAACCGGAACGCCGGTCTGTTGGGCGACGTCGTCGAGGGTGCCGGGGAGCTTCTCGTACACCGCCGAGCGAACCTCCTGGGGCACATAGCGCCCGTAACCTCGACGATCCAGATCGTCGGTGAACCGTTTGTCGACTCCCAGCTCGCTCTCGATTCGGTGGGAGGCGACAGCGCGTATCTCTATGTCGTAACCTTTCGCTTGGAGATCTTTGATGACATCGGCTCTGGGCATGGTGGTGTCCAGAACCAGGTTCTTGCGCTGGCCCACTGCGTCCTCTCGAAGCTCCTGGGCCCAGCGGCTGGCATCGCTGTGTGTTTCCCCAGACCATGTGTATGGCTTCTGGCCGCGCAGGTTGCGTGCGTCGGGATGAGCGCTGCGCAGATCATCCGGATCGATAACGACCGCATTTCCGTCCATCTCTGAAAGTGCCGTGCGTGCCAGCCCGCCTTTGCCGGCACCCGGTTGTCCCGCCAGGATGACGGCTTTCGGGCGGGCGTGTCCGCCTGTGACCTGGGTGTACTTTGAGTCCTGAAGGATCCGATCTCTGAGGATCCGGTCGTGTTGGTCGGCTGGGATGGCTGGGTAGTCATGTGCCATGAGCGACTTCTCAGTCCTGGCCCCAGGCGAAGAACCTCATCAGTTCTTCTCCGCCATCGCGTCGATGTAGCTGCAGGAGGTGCAATTTCCTTCGCGCATGGGCAGCCTTGTCGGCATCCCCTGCCGCGTCAGCAGCGGAAACTTCGTCACTGGCGTATTCGACGAAGCTGTCCATGTCACCCTCCAACCGCCAAAACGCACGCTCCAGCTGATCGGTTCGTTGCGCCCTGCTCATGCCAGGCCTGAGACCGACGGAGGTAAGTCCCTCTTCCAATCTCGCAATCAGATCCGGATAGTCCTTGAGTGCTTCCTGCAGCACTTTGGGAACGGGCGGGTGTTCGGTGAAGGTGTTCATGTCATGTCCCTGGAGCGTGAAACGGGTGTCGGCGGTGCCGAGCAGCACGGAATCTTGGCACAGCCATGCCGGGGTTTCGCCCGCGCCCCTGTCAGAACCGCAACAGACGTCAGTCCGTTTAGCCCTCGGGCCATGGGCAAAGCTTCCAGGCGCTCCCAACGGACAATGCGCAGCCAACCGTCGTTTCCAGGATCCAGACATGAACACCGAAACTCCCTCTCCGCCCGCACGTTTCCGCGTGCTCTTCGTCTGCATGGGTAACATCTGCCGCAGCCCGACGGCGCACGGCGTTTTTGAAGCCCGGGTGCGCGAGGCCGGGCTGGGCGACCGGGTGCTGGTCGACTCCGCGGGCACTCACAGCTACCACGTCGGCGCCCCGCCCGACGCCCGCAGCCAGGCCCACGCGTCGCAGCGCGGCTACGACCTTTCGACCCAGCGCGCGCGCCAGCTCACCGCGGGCGACTTCGAAGACTTCGACCTGATCCTGACCATGGACTGGGACAACCTCGCGCTGGCCGGCGAGCGCTGCCCGCCGCAGCACACGCACAAGCTGCGGCGTTTTGCCGAGTTCTTTCAACACCACAACAGCCCGGTGGTGCCGGACCCCTACCAGGGCGGCGCCCGCGGGTTTGAAGAGGTTCTGGACCTGGTGGAAGACGGCTGCGACGGGCTGATGCAGCACGTGCGCCGGTCGCTGGCCGGCGCAAACTGAGCGGTCGCCCGGCGGGGCGTTCAGGGGTACGCTCCATGGGCCTGCCCATTGGGGAACCCATGCACATCCTCTGGAAATACCTTCGCCCCCAGCGCCAGCTCGTCGCGCTGGCCTTGCTGCTGGCCGCCGTGAGCCAGATCCTGGCGCTCGTCGACCCCATCATCTTCGGCTGGCTGATCGATGGGTACGCCACACAGCGCCACGTCAAGAGCGACGAAGAGCTTGTGCGCGGAGCGCTGCTCCTGCTGGGCCTGGCGGTGGTCGTGGCCCTGGTGTCACGGGCCACCAAAGCGGTGCAGGAATACATGACCCGGCTGGTGGTGCAGCGCTTTGGCACGCAGATCTTCAACGACGGCCTGCGCCAGACCATGCGCCTGGAAATCCAGGAGTTCGAAGAACGGCGCAGCGGCGAAACCCTGTCGCTGCTGATGCGCGTGCGCGCCGACACCGAGCGCTTTCTCAACGCCTTCATCAATGTGCTGTTTGCCTCCGCCATCGGCATGGGTTTTCTGGTCTGGTACGCCGTCACCAAAAGCTGGGCGCTGGTGCCGGTGTTCCTGATCGGCCTGCTGGTGCTGGGTGGCCTGAGTGGCTTGCTCAGCCGGCAGATCCGCGGCCAGCAGCGTTCGATCAACCGCGAAACCACGCGCAACGCCGGCTTCATCACGGAGTCGTTGCGCAACGTGGCGCTGATCAAGAGCCTGAGGCTGACCTTTCGCGAAATCCGCCGCCTGGAAGCCAAGACCGAAGCCGTGTTTGCGCTCGAAATGGCCAAAGTGAGGCACATCCGCTGGCTGACGTTCTGGCAGGGCTCCACGCTCAGCCTGCTCAAACTGTCGGTGCTGTTCACGCTGCTGTGGCTCATCTTTCGCGATGTGCTGAGCACGGGCGAGCTGATCGCGATGCAGTTCATTGCGGTGGCGATCCTGGCGCCCCTGCAGGAGCTGGGCACCGTGATTCTGGCGTGGCGCGAAGCCAGCTCGTCGATGAGCCAATTTGCCGAACTGATGGCCCGGCCGGTGGACCGCCGTCCGCCGCACGCGCTGCCGATCGGCCCGATCGAGTCGCTGCGTTTTGACAACGTGGTGTTTCGCCACCGCGGCGCGCTGGGCAACGCGATCGACGGCGTGTCCTTCCAGGCGGTGCGCGGTGACACGATTGCCTTTGTTGGCCCCTCGGGTTCGGGAAAATCCACGCTGGTCAAGCTGCTGCTGGGCCTGTACCGGCCCGCCGAGGGCGAGGTCTATTACAACGAGGTGGGCAGCCGCAATCTGCGCTACAACGAGGCGCGCCGCCAGGTCGGCTATGTGACGCAGGAGACCAGCCTGTTTGCCGGCACGGTGCGCGAGAACCTGTTGTTTGTCCGCCCGGATGCGAGCGATGAGCAGATCCTGCAGGCGCTGGCGCAAGCCTCCTGCACCAGCCTGCTGGGGCGCCTGGCCCAGGGACTGGACACCCTGATTGGCGAGTCGGGCGCCAAACTGTCCGGGGGCGAGCGCCAGCGGCTGTCGATTGCCCGGGCGCTGCTGCGCGAGCCACGCCTCCTGATTTTTGATGAAGCCACCTCGGCACTGGACTCGATCACCGAACAGACCATCACCGAGACCATGCGCGAGGTCTCCAGCGCGCGCACCCAGATCACGCTGCTGATCGCCCATCGCCTGTCCACCGTGCTGCACGCCGACACGATCTACGTGCTGGAAAAAGGGCGCATCACCGAGAGCGGCAGCCATGCCGATCTGGTGGAACAAAAGGGTCTGTACTACGCCATGTGGCGTCAGCAGATCGGGGAGCGGGACCAGGCGGTCCCGGTGGAGTCCGATTGAGTCGCGGGGTCACCGGCGCCCGCCAAAGAAAAAGGCCTCGAAACCGGAGTTCCGAGGCCTTTTGTGCTGTGCTCAGCGCAGGGCTGAGACGGCTGGACTGCAGGGCTTAGTAGCCACCACGGCCACCGCCGTAGCCGCCGCGATCGCCACCACCGCCGTAGCCGCCGCCACCGGAGCGGTCACCGCCGCCGTAGCCGCCGGTGCGGGGAGGACGTGCCTCCATCGGACGGGCTTCGTTCACCGTGATGCTGCGGCCGCCAAGCGACTGACCGTTCATGCCGGAAATGGCGGCTTGCGCTTCGGCATCGCTGCCCATTTCGACGAAACCAAAGCCTTTGGAGCGACCGGTGTCGCGTTCCATCATGACCTTGGCGCTGGTAACAGAGCCGAATTCGCTGAAAGACTGTTGCAGGTCTTCGTCGCGGACGGTGTACGGCAGGTTGCCGACGTAAAGTTTATTGCCCATGGGGACTCCTCAAATACCAAAAAAACAAAGCGATGGGGTCCCGAAAGCACAACAAACTCGAAAGTGCCGCCGTAGCGCGCGAAACTGACCGATCACCTGACTTGTGCGGGTGTTTTGCAACTCGCACTCGCGCATTATGCGCCCTGGCGGGTGTTTTGGACGAATCTTCGAGTTGATGCCCCTGCCCAGACACGCCACAGGCATCCCGTACCGACAAAGAAAAAGCCCGCAACCTCTTCAGGTTGCGGGCTTTCCGTCTGGTGCGGCTGGCAGGAATTGAACCCACGACCCCTTGGTTCGTAGCCAAGTACTCTATCCAGCTGAGCTACAGCCGCGAAGCCCACGATTCTACACACCCATGGGCGGGGTCGAAACCCAGGCGTGGCGCTAAGCGGCCGGCTGCGCCAGAAAGAAGCGCAACATTTCGGCCGATGCGTCCGGGCCGTTCTGGTCGGTGAACGAACCCTCGGCGTTGCCGCCCGACCAGGCGTGACCCGCGCCGTGCAGGGCCCAGGCCTCGACGAGGCAACGCCCGTCCGCGGCCAGGTGCCGGGTGCGGGTGTAGCGCTGCCCGGCGTCGGTGGTGCCTTCTTCGCTGCTCGCCTTGACACCGTTTTTGCCGGCCTCGCTCGCGTACGCGGCGAGCGCCTGGCTCACGATCTGGTCGCCATTGCTCTGCTGCACCGTGTGGTCACGATCGCCATGGAACACGATCACGGGCACGGCCTGTGTCGCCGGTCGGCGTGGGTCTTCGGGCGTGCCGGGAAAATGCGCACGGCCCATCACGACGCGGCCCTTCATGGCGGCCATGGCGGAGGGGATGTCGTGTGCGGCCGCATAGGGCAGACCGGAATGGGCGCCGACCGCGGCGAACAGCTCGGAGTGGGTCTGCCCCAGAATCACGGCCATGGCCGCGCCGGCCGACAGGCCAGCAACAAAGATGCTGCGCGGGTCCACCGGCTGTTCGGCCGCCACCGCCTGGACCATGCCGGCAATCAGTGCCGGTTCGCCGCCCTCGCGCACCTGGTCGTGCGGGCTGAACCAGTTCCAGCAGCGCGAGGGGTTGGCGCTCGCGGCCTGCTCGGGGTAGAGCACCAGAAAGCCGTGTTGATCGGCCAGGCGGTTCATCTGCGTGCCGGCGGCGAAGTCGTCGGCCGACTGCGTGCAGCCGTGCAGCATCACGACCATTGGCAGGGCTTTGGCCTGGGCCTGCGCGGCCTGCGGCGGCAGGTACAGCTTGTAGGCACGGGTGCCGGCTGCGGCGCTGAAGCTGCGCGCAAGGAACTGGCCCTCGACCGACTCGGCGGGTTCGGCGGCTGCGGACCGCTTGCCGGCAGGAGCGCGGGCGGTCGGCGTCTCGGCTTCTGCCGAACCCGCCACCTCGCGCGCCACCACCTCGATGGTGTCGCTGTCACGGGGCGCGTGCTGAACCGGTGCTGCGCGGGGCGGTTCGGCTGCGCCACCCAGCCCGGCCGATGACAGGGCCTTGCGGATCGTTTCGGTCACGCCGCGCATGGGCCCGCTCGTGGTGTTCAGTCCGGCGGCCTTGAGCGCACGTTCAATGGTGTCTTGGATGTTCATGGCAGTGGCTCTCGGGACGGACAAGGGAAGGACGGGCGGTGGAAAACGGTGTTTCAAATCGGGGGTTTCTTTGGGTGGGCGCTGACCTGTGTGCGCCCGCTGCCATGTTGAGGGAGGTTGATGTCAGGCGATGTGTCAAACCGTGCGCCCGGCCAATGCCCGGCGCACTGCCGGGCTGGCCTGAAAGACCCCCAGCACCGACACGGATTCGATCGCGGCCAGCGCCAGCTCCGGGGTTACGTCGTCGGCAATGCGCGCCAGACCCACCACCTGAATGTTCAGCCGCTGGCCGGCGGCCACGGCGCGCTCCAGATCGGTGCGGTTCAGGTGCTGCAGGCCCAGCATGAGCATGCGCCGTGCCACCGTCTGGCGCAGCGTGTCCGCGTGGGAAGCCAGCAGGTTCCGCACGGCGGTGCGGATCAGGTCGGAGCGGTTGGAATAAAAGCCCTCCTGCACCAGCAGATCGATCTGGCCCAGATCCACCACACCGAGGTTGATCGTCAACTTCTCGGTCTCGCCGACCCGGGTTCTGGGGTCGGTCAGTTTGTTTTCTACCATCTATTTACCATCCATATGGAATCTATATGGATGGTATTTAAGCACGATCCCCCATCTGTCGAATGACCTTCAGGGTCGTAGGGAGGAAGGCTGGGTGTCGTTCAGCGCCACACGGCAAGGGCATTTGTCACGCGCCGATGCCCCGACTGCCGATTCGTGGCGCCGGGCTCGACAGGGGGCTGTTCTGTGGTGCGCGCCCGACCTATCATCCGGCTGTTTCGGCACTCTTCACTCACCAACCAGGAGCAGACATGGCAGGCAGCTACGAATTGGGTTCCAACGACAAGGGTCAGTTTTCCTTTGTCCTGAAAGCGGGCAACGGCGAGGTGATTCTGCGCAGCGAGCAATACGTCAGCAAGGCGTCGGCGGAGAACGGCATCCAGTCGGTGCAGGCCAACTGCGGTGACGACGCACGCTACGAGCGCAAGGACGCGTCCGACGGGCGCTACTACTTCAATCTCAAGGCCGCCAACCACCAGGTGATCGGCACAAGCCAGATGTACAAGGCGGCAGCGGGGCGTGACGCGGGCATCGACTCGGTGAAAACCAACGGCACGAGCACGACGGTCAAGGAAGTCTGAGCGCTTTCTGTTTGTCGACAAGGCGACCTCCGGGTCGCCTTTTTTCATGAGCGCCGCCCGGCCGTTCCGAAGGCGCTCAGCCCCGCAGTGCGCAGCACGGAGGGTAGTCCAGTGAGCGGTTCAGGACCCGATGGCACCGAGTTCGGCACACAGGCGCGGCCGTACCGCGCCCATGCCCCGGTAGGCCACCACCGCCTCGCTCATCGAGGCCAGCGCTTCGGCCAGTTGCGCGGCGCGCCCGAGCTCGACGCCCAGCGCCTCGTTGAGCGGGCACACCATCACGCGGATGAAAAACACGCCGCGTTGCAACGCCGGCAGCGGCAACGTGGTCTGGCGCTCGACGCGGTAGAACACCTGGTCGAGCAAGCGGCCCGAAGCGCCCGGCGCGTCGGCGGCGGCGAGCGCGTCTTCCCAGCGGGTGCGGCGCGTCTCGGGGTGTTGCGGCAGATCGCCGCTGGGCGTGAGCAGCCAGACGTGGCGCAGCATCGGCGCCTGGCGAAAGGCCATGTCGACGATGCCCTGGCCACCCGCCTGCAGCAGCGCGTTGTCGGCCACGGGGGCGTGGATGGCGGCAAAGTCGAGACCGTGTTTTTCGGCCGGACTCCAGTTCGACGGGAAGCACACCGAGAGGAAGCGGGTGCGCAGGGTACGGGCAACGGCCTCGTCGTCGGGCTCATCGTGCAGGATCACGAAATCTTCCTGCAGGCCCAGGGTCAGCACATCGGCCTCCGGCGCGAACACGGCGCCGGTCTGCGCCACGCAGGCGTCAGCGATGGCCTGCAGCACGGCGGGATCGGCCTGGCCGATCTGGCAACGCGCGCGGTGCGCCTGCAGCGCCGCCCGTTTGCGTTCGGCATAGGCGCTGGCGAGTGCATCGCGCACAAACAGCGCGGGCGGCTCGGCGGGGGCATGGCCGCCCGCGGCCAGACGCGCGAGCCCCGGGCGCATGCGAAACGGGCTGCTCACGGCCCAGGGCACCTGGGTGGCGGGAGTCAGCGTGCTCATTTCGGCGCACCCCCGGCATCGAGCAGCTTCTGCACCAGCGGGTGCTGCACCTTGCGCGCGGTGCCGATGGCGTAGTAGTGCTCCTGCACGCCCTCGCACGAGGCGAACCACCGCAGGCCATAGCCCTGCGAGAGCTTGTCGCGCATGCGCTCGGAAGCGGGGAACACCCCCATGCCCGAGGACCCGAAGGTGGCGAGCAGCGCGCTGTCTTCAAATTCACCCACCACGCGGGGCACCACGCCCTGCTGCTCGAACCACTGGTCGATACGCAGGCGCACCGAGGCGTGTGAACTCGGCAACAGCACCGGCACCTCGGCCAGGTTGTGCGGGAAGTTGCGACTGGCCGGCTCAAGCCAGGCTTGTGGTGCGTACCAGCCCAGCGGAGAGGAGCCCATGGCGTGGCTGTAGAGCTTGAGGTTGGGATTGGCGGGCGCGGGCCGGTCGGACAGCACCACGTCGAGCCGGTGCAGGGCGAGGTCGGCCAGCAGGTCGTCGAAGTCGTCTTCGTGGCAGACCAGGCGCAGGCGCGGCTCTTCGAGCGCCGGGGCCAGCAGTTCGCGCACGGCGAGCTTGGCCAAGCCATCGGAGATGCCGACCACCAGGCGCACGCTGCTCTGGCTGGTGGCGTCGCGCACGGCGCTGGGCAGTTGCTCGCCGAGCTGGAAGATCTGCTCGGCCACCTGCAGGGCCGCCTGCCCGGCCTCGGTGAGCGCCAGGCCGCGCCCGGCGGGCTTGAACAGCGCGTGGCCCAGCGACTGCTCCAGCAGGCGCACCTGGGCGCTGATGGTCTGCACCGCCATGCCCAGCCGTTCGGCGGCGTGGGACATGCCGCCCTCCTTGGCCGTGACCCAGAAGTAATACAGGTGCTTGTAGTTGAGGTCCTGGCTCATGCTTCGTTGTTAGCTGAATGATTGTTCGATATTGTCTGCTTTTTCAGAAGTCAGTGCAGCCCTATCTTCGAGGCTCCCTGTTCACCTCTGGAGAACCCTCATGGAACGCACCACCCGCTACCCCTCCCTGCCTGCCCGCCCTTCGCTCGCCCTCGACCGCCCGCAGGTGGCCCGGGTGCTGCGCAACACCTACGCCCTGCTCTCGCTCACACTGCTGTTCAGCGCCGGGGTCGCCGCGCTGGCGGTGGCCGGCAACTGGCCCGCACCCGGACTGGTGATCACGCTGGTGGGCTACTTCGGCCTGCTGTTCGCGGTGCACAAGCTGCAGAACAGCGGCTGGGCGCTGCCCGCCGTGTTCGCGCTCACCGGCTTCATGGGCTACACACTCGGCCCGCTGCTGACGCGCACGCTGGAACTGCCCGGTGGCGCGGGAACCATCGTGGCCGCGCTGGCCGCCACGGGCGCGACCTTCGTCGCCCTCTCGGCCTACGTGCTGACCACGCGCCGCGACTTCAGCTTCATGGGCGGCTTCCTGTTCGCCGGTATGGTGATCGCCCTGGTGCTGGCCGTGAGCGCCTATTTCTTCCAGATGCCGGCCCTGGCGATGGCGGTGTCGGGCCTGGTGGCGCTGCTGTCGGTGGGTCTGATCCTGTTCGAGACCAGCCGCATCGTCAACGGCGGCGAGACCAACTACGTGCTGGCCACGGTGGGCCTGTTCGTCTCGGCCTTCAACCTGTTCACCAGCCTGCTGAGCCTCATGGGCATCGGCAGCAACGACTGAGTTCATCCATTCACAGCAAGGAAATGCACATGCAATCCCTTCCCGTCAACAGTCCGCAAGCTGCCGCCCGCGTGCTGGCCATGGCCTTGGTGGCCGATGGCCACTTCTCAATGACCGAGCTCCGGGCGCTGGACCGCCTCGACGCACCGGCCCGCCTGGGGCTGAGCCCGGAAGCCTTCAAGGACGTGCTCGACCGGTTCTGCCAGGACCTGCTCACCATCGGGAACGGCCACTGGACCGGGACGGTCGATCCCGCCACGCGCGAACAACTCATGGCAGAAATCACCCAGCCCGCCTTGCAGGACCTGATCACGCAGCAGTGCGAGGCCCTGGCGCTGGCCGACGGACACCTGGCCGACGGCGAGGTGGATCTGCTGGATGCGCTGGGCGTCGCCTGGCGCCGGCCACTGGGCGTCTGACCATGAAGACACTGATCTGGAGCCTCACGGCCCTGCTGGCCGCCGCGTGGACCGGGCTGGTGGCACTGACCCACCAGCTCGCCGGCTGGCTGCTGGGCACCATGGACGCCGAAGCGCTCACGCAGGCGGGCGGCGCGGTGGGCGGCTGGTCGGTCCCGGCAACGCCGGCCTGGCTGGCCCCGTGGGTGGACACTGCGGAACTCGCCGCGCTGCAGGCCCTGGCCGTGGATGGGGTGCAATGGCTGGGCGCGGTGCTGCCCTCGGGCGACGCGCTCATGGCCTGGGTGGGCCCGCTGCTGTGGGTGGGCTGGGGCTTCGGTCTGCTGACGCTGCTGGCGGTGGCCGGTCTGTTGCACTGGCTGGTGGGGCGGTTCGCTGGGCCGACAAGGCTGCAGGGCGCGAGCGCCTGAGCTTCGGTCGCATCGACCTCGCTGGGCGGCCTCACCGGGCCGTTCAGCTCTTCCAGAAGAACAGGGCGCTCATCACCAGCCCGGTGACGATCACGCCCCGGCGCACCCAGGCCGCGGGCAGGCGTTTGGACCAGCGGGCGCCGAAATAGCCGCCCGCGGTGGCCGCCACCATCATCAGCAGCCCGGCTTTCCACGCAATCGCGCCAGCGATCACGAAGGCCGCCACCGACAACCACGACAGCACCAGCGAATTCAAGTTCTTCAGCGCGTTGACGGTGTTCAGCCGCGTCTCGCCGGCCACGGTGTAGAGCGCCATGAGCAGGATGCCCAGGCCACCATTGAAATAGCCACCGTACACCGCGACCACCGCCAGCGCCGGTTCGCGCCAGCGGGTCAGGCCGTGGCCTTCGGCCGAAGCCGCCTGCGCCCGCCGGGCGATCACCGGCCCGGCGGCGAACAACGCGGTGGCGAACAGCAGCAGCCAGGGCACGACGCCCGAAAACACCTTCGCGGGCGTGACCAGCAGCAACAAGGCGCCGCCGATACCACCCACCGCCGAGATCAGCATCTCGCGCCGCAAGCGCCGGACCGGTAGCTCGCGCAGTTCGGCCTTGAAACCGAGCGTGCTGCCCAGGTAGCCGGGACTGACCGCGAGCGCGCTGGTGGCGTTGGCCACGATGGGCGGCACGCCGGAGAACACCAGGGCGGGAAAGGTGAGGAAGCTGCCGCCGCCAGCGATGGCGTTGAGCACGCCCGCGGCGAACGCGGCGGCGGCGAGCAGGGGCGAAGCGGTGAGAAAGTCCATGCGCCGATTATTCCGGGCGGCCCGCGCCCGATTGCCTGCATGGCGGGCAAAACTGTACGGCAACAATCCGCCCCCACTCCGTATCACCCCTTGCGGCCTTCGGAGCGAAAGGCCTGAACCCAGGTTGCGGTGGAACCGGGTTCGCCGGGTCACATCACATCGCCCCCTTCAAAAGGACACGCGCAGCGCGACTGGCGCGCGCGATCTCCGGAGCGCCGTGTCCGAACCCAGAACGCGGCGGAACTGGCTTCGCCAGGCCGCACCGCGTTGCCCCCTGGAGGGGGTCGCGCACAGCGCGGCGGGGGTGCTTCCTGCTACCGCGAACGCCCGAGCCGTGCTTGCAACCGATCGAGCACGTCGCTGATCGACTTGGCGTCGGCGATGTCGCCCGCCGGATGGGCCAGCTCGTGCTCGGCCACGGACAGGTTCAGGCGCACGTAGGTGCTGTCGAGCGCGTGGCGCGTGGCCAGCAGCTGCTGGGCGATCTTGGTGCAGTCGGCGCCGTCTTCGAGCAGCTTCTGCAGACCACGCACCTGACCCTCGGCACGGCGCAGGCGGTGCATGAGCTCGGCCTTGCGGTCAGCGGCCAGCGGCTGTGGCGGGACGGCGGCGTCGGTCATGGTCGAGGGGCTTCAGGCCGAAACCGGAATGATGTTGGCCACCGGTTCGGGCGCCAGCAGCGAGCCTTCGCGCAGGCCGCGCACGGTGGCGAAGCTGAGCCAGAGCACGATCATGGTGGTGGACGCGAGCAGCAGCACGCCGGCGTTCTGCAGCACGCCGTGCCAGGCGCTGTCGGGCTGCAGCTCGGCCAGGCGCAGGGTGAGCGTGGTGAAGGCGGCAAACGGGAACGACAGCGCCCAGAACGGCACGCCAAAAGGCTGGCCGGCGATGCGGCGCACGACCGGCAGCAGCCACAGCACGAAGAACAGCGCCACGCCCCAGAGCGCCTGCACCGCCGCCACCGGCGCCTGCATCTGGATCAGCACCAGGCCGATCACGGCGGGCGGCGCGATGGTGATGAACCAGGCCGGCAGCACGCGCTCGGGCAGCGGGCTGTGGGCGAGGCGCCGCGCCAGCACCAACGTCAGCACGACCGGCCAGAAGAACAGGCCGATGCCCATCTGCGCGGCTGACCAGCCGTCGATGCCCAGCGGCAGACCCGCCAGCGGCGCGACCACGTTGCCCACCACCGGAATCAGCAGCACCGGCGTGACCGATGGCCACAGCCCCGTGTTGCCCGGGCCCTGGCCGGGCTGGGCCGCGGCGGCCGGCGAGATCCAGCGGCTCAGCACCCACAGCGTGGCCCAGAGCTGGGTGAGGCTGCCCGCCCACCAGAGCACGCGCCAGAGCGGGGCCAGGCCGCCCTCGGCGCCCCCCAGCGCCACGCCCACGGTGGCCAGCAGCAGCAGCGACACCGGGAACGCGGCCACGAAAGCGTGGCGCACCGGGTGTTTGAGGTCTTCGGCGAGCGCGGCGGGGTAGCGCGAGACGCGCAGCAGCGAAGCCCCCAGCAACACGAGGAACACCAGCAGCGCGAGCGTGCCGATCACCAGCGCGACGCCACTGGCCATGTCGCCCAGCACGCCGTGCGCACGGTGCCAGGCCAGCGCCAGGCCGCACAGGCCCATGACCAGTGCGAACCAGCCGGGCATGAGGAATTTCAGGGGGGTCGGTGAAGTCATGGTGCTATCCGTGCGAAGACGAAGACGTTGCGAGCGAGGGTGCCCGGAGCGCGGGCCCCGGCCCAGCACACGCCGCGGATCCGGCTCTGCCGGTCCAAGGGCGTGGTCCCCCTGGGGGGAAGCCGCGCAGCGGCGCAGGGGGGAGCTTACTTCGAGCGGCAGGCACTGCCGCCCTCGGGCACACCCAGCTTCTTGAACAGGATGCCGGGCGGGCAGAAGCCGGTGATGCCGGACTGGAACAGGTTGAAGCCGGCGAAGGCGGTCAACGCGGCCATGATGCGGATGTAACGTTCAACGGTCATTTCAAACTCCTAAGAAAACAGGTTGGAAAAAGGTCAGGTGGCAGTGGCCGCCAGCGCTTCGTATTTGCGGCGGTACACCGCGTAATACAAGACCGGGATCACGACAAGAGTGAGCAAGGTCGACACCGCGATGCCGAAGATCAGCGACACGGCCAGGCCGTTGAAGATCGGGTCATCGAGGATGAAGAAGGCGCCCATCATGGCGGCCAGACCGGTCAGCGCGATGGGCTGCGCGCGCACCGCGGCGGACTGCACCACGGCCTCGGCAAAGGGCACGCCGCGCTGGGTTTCCAGCTCGATGAAGTCCACCAGCAGGATGGAGTTGCGCACGATGATGCCGGCCAGCGCGATCATGCCGATCATGCTGGTCGCGGTGTACTGCGCGTTCAGCAGCGCGTGGCCGGGCATCACGCCGATGATGGTCAGCGGGATCGGCGCCATGATGATCAGCGGCGTGAGGTAGCTCTTGAACTGCGCCACCACCAGCAGGTAGATCAGGATCAGGCCGACGCCGTAGGCAGCGCCCATGTCGCGGAAGGTTTCAAAGGTGATCTGCCACTCACCGTCCCATTTGACGGCGTACTGGCGGTACGGGTCCTTGGGCTGGCTGATCCAGTACTCGCCCAGTTCACCGGTGTTGGGCAGCGCTGCCTTGTCCATGGACGAACGGATGCCGAACAGGCCGTAGAGCGGCGAGTCGAGCGAGCCGGCCATGTCACCGAACACATAGGTCACAGGCAGCATGTCCTTGGTGTAGCGCGGCTGGTCGATCACACCGCGTTCCACCGTCACCAGCTCGGACAGCGGCACCATGGCGCCGTTCGCCGCCTTCAGGGGCAGCGCGAGCAGCGCGTCCAGACCGACCTGCTGGTCCAGCGGCAGCTGCAGGCGCACAGGCACGGCGAACTTGGCGTGGCCATCGTGCAGGTAGGCGGCGTCCGAGCCCGAGAGCGCGGCATACACCGTTTGCGCGATCACCTGCACCGGAATACCGAGCGATTCGGCGCGCTGGCGCTGGATGCGCAGGAAGGCGCGTGGCGCGTGTTCTTTGAGCGAGGTGTCCACGCCGACAATGTCAGGCGTGTTTTTGTAGGCTTGGGCCACACGCAGGGCGAGTTCGGCGCGGCCTTCCTGGTCGGGGCCATAGACCTCGGCCACGATGGGCGACATCACCGGCGGGCCGGGCGGCACTTCCACTACCTTGACGCGCGCGCCGTGGCTGGCCGCGATCTGCTCCAGCTCGGGGCGGTGGCGTTGCGCGATGGCGTGGCTCTGCTCGCTGCGGTCGTGCGCGTCGATCAGGTTGACCTGCAGGTCGCCGCCTTCGGCTTCGGCGCGCAGGTAGTACTGGCGCACCAGGCCGTTGAAGGTGATGGGGCTGGCGGTGCCGGCGTAGCCCTGCACGTTGGCGACTTCGGGCTGGGCGGCGAGGTAGGCCGTCATGTCCTGCAGCGCGGCGGTCGTGCCTTCGAGCGGCGTGCCGGCGGGCATGTCCACCACCACCTGGTACTCGCTCTTGTTGTCAAAGGGCAGCATCTTGAGCACCACGCCCAGGAACGAGTTGGGCACCAGCGCCAGGCTCACCGACAGCAGCAGCGCCCCGCCGATGCCGGCGGCCAGCAGCCAGCGCTTTTTAGCGCTCTGCAGCAGCGGCGTGAGGGTGCGGGTGAACGTACTCTGCAGCGTGCGCGTGATCTTGCCCGGGCCGTGCGCGGCGTGGCCTTCGCCCGTTTTCGTCAGCTTGAGCGCGAGCCAGGGCGTGACGGTGAAGGCGATGGCCAGCGAGATCGCCATGCCCATGCTGGCGTTGATCGGGATCGGACTCATGTACGGGCCCATCAGGCCGCTCACGAAGGCCATGGGCAGCAGCGCCGCGATCACGGTGAAGGTGGCGAGGATGGTGGGGCCACCCACTTCATCGACCGCGCGCGGGATGATCACGGAGAGCGGCACGTCGGGCGTGAGCATGCGGTGGCGGTGGATGTTTTCCACCACCACGATGGCGTCGTCCACCAGGATGCCGATGGAGAAGATGAGCGCGAACAGCGACACGCGGTTGAGCGTGAAGCCCCAGGCCCAGCTGGCGAACAGCGTGGCCGTGAGCGTGAGGATCACGGCTGCGCCAACGATCACCGCCTCGCGCCGGCCCAGCGCCAGACCCACCAGGATGATCACGCTGCCGGTGGCAAAGATCAGCTTCTGGATCAGCTTGTTGGCCTTGGCGGCGGCGGTTTCGCCGTAGTCGCGCGTGATGGCAACGTTCACATCGTCCGGGATCACCGTGTTCTTCAGGTTGTCCAGCCGCTCGCGCACGCCGGCGGCCACGTCCACCGCGTTTTCACCGGGTTTCTTGGTCACGGTGATGGTCACGGCCGGGTGGTTCTGGCCTTGTTGACCGGCGTGGGCGGCATCGGCGGCACCGGGCGTGAACCACACGTAGCGCTGCGGCAGCTGGGCACCGGCTTCCACCCGCGCGACCTCGCGCAGGTAGATCGGGCGGCCATTGCTGACGCCGACCACGATGTCACCCACGTCATTGGCGTTCTGCAGGAACTCACCGGTTTCCACCGACAGCATGCCCGGCTCGCCCGCGGCAGGGCTGGGGTTGACCACCGAACCCGAGGGCATGGCCTGGTTGGCCGAAGCAATCGCGCCCTGCAGCGCCTGCACGCTCACGCCGCGCTCGCGCAGCTTGGCGGGCTCCAGCCACACATGCACCGCGCGACCCGGGCCACCGATGGTGACCACCTCGCGTGTGCCGGGCACGCGCTTGAGTTCGGTCTCGACCGCGTGCGCCACGCGCTCCAGATCGAGTGCGCTCTGCGCATCTTTCGTCCACAGCGTGGCGGCGAGCACCGGCACGTCGTCGATGCCCTTGGGCTTGACGATCGGCGTCAGCACACCCAGGCCCTGCGGCAGCCAGTCCTGGTTGGCGTTGAGCACGTCATACAGGCGCACCAGCGCTTCGGTACGCGGCACGCCGACCTTGAACTGCACCGTCAGCACCGCCACGCCGGGGCGCGCCACCGAATAGCTGTGTTCGATGCCCTGGATCTGCGAGAGCACGTGTTCGGCCGGCGCGGCGACCATCTTCTCCACGTCGGCACTCGATGCGCCGGGGAACGGGATGATCACGTTGGCCATGGTCACGTTGATCTGCGGCTCTTCCTCGCGCGGCGTGACCAGCACGGCGAACAGGCCCAGCAGCAGCGCGACCAGCGCCAGCAACGGCGTGATGGCGTTGGACTGGAAGGCCCGTGCCACGGAACCCGAGAAGCCGAGCTTCTCTGGCATGGATGCATCGTTGGGGTGGCTCATGCTGGCCCCTTATTTCGCAGCAGGCTGGGCACCGGCCAGACCGGCGCGCACCGGGTCCAGCGCCACGCGGTCGCCGGCTTTCAGGCCAGCCAGAACCTCGACGCCCGCCGCGCCGTGCGAGGCGCCGGTGCGCACCGCGCGCAGTGCGAAGCCCGCGGGCTGGCCCTCGCCGCGGGTGGCCACCACGTACACACCGGTGAGTTCGCCGCGGCGCAGCAGCGCCGACCCGGGCACCACCAGGCGCTGGTTGTCGGGCTGCGCCGTGCCGCCAACAAAGCGCACGCGCACCTGGCGACCGGGCACCTGGCTGGCGCCGTCGGCCGCGCTCAGGTCGAGCCGCCATTCGACCGTCTGCGACACCGGGTCTGCGGCGGGCAGGCTGGTCTTGCTCGCGGGCACCACCCATTGGCTGGTCCCCGGCAGCTGCACCTCGACGCGCTGCGCCTGCTGGGCCAGTGTCTGCATCGAGGCCGGCACGTGCACCACGGCGCGGATCGGCTGCGGCGCGTAGACCGTCAGCACCGGGGTCCCGGGCATGGCCAGCCCACCGGCTTCGGCGTGCGTCTGCAGCACCCAGCCGTCATACGGTGCGGTCAGGCGCGTGAAACCCTGGGCCACGCTGGCCTGCGTCTGGCCGGCGCGGGCGGCGGCGGCGGCGGCCTGGGCAGCCCGGTACTGGGCCTGCGCCGTGTCCAGCGCGGCCTGGGCCAGGAAGCCCTGGGCACGGAGATCGCGTGAGCGTTCGTAGGCCGCCTTGGCGTTGGCCAGGTTGGCATCGGCCTGGGCAAAGCCCGCCTGCGCCTGCGCCACACCGGCCTGGGTGGCACGGTCGTCGATCACGGCCAGCACCTGACCGGCCTTGACGCGATCGCCGGCCTTGACCGACAGTGTGGCGATGCGGCCCGAGGCCTGGGCCGAGAGCACGCTCTGGCGCACGGCCTGCAGGCTGCCGTCCAGCTCCAGGCCGGCGCCCACAGCCTGCGCGCCCAGCGTCATCACCGGCACCTGGGGCCCGGCGACGGCCTGCGCCTCATCAGCCGCCCTCACCGACCCCGCCATCAGCACCGCCGCACCGGCGAGCAGGCTGAGCGACAGGGCGCCGAGCACGAGCCGGCGCTGGGCAGGCTGCCACTGCGCCAGCGCCAGGACGGTGGTTTTGAGGGGCGTTGAAACGGGTCGGGTGAAACGGGCGGGCATGGCTTTCTCCTATACGGGTCGCAGTATACACATATACCCCCAGGGGTACAATAGCAACCGAATCCCAAAACAGGGATATTGCGCCTTCGCCTGGACCGCCCTGCCCTTCAAAGACTGAGAGCCTCAGCCTTTCAGCCGGCCACGCCGATCACGGCGGAGGCGAAAACGGCACCCGCGGCGCCACCGCGCACAACAACTCGTAAGCGATCGTGCCCGCCGAAGCCGCCACCTCGTCCGCCGCCAGCACCGCCCCCGAAGCCGAGCGGCCCCACAGCACCACCTCGGTCCCGACCCCGGCGGGCACGCCCGCCGCGTCCAGCGGTGACAGGTCCACCGCGAGCATGTCCATGCTGACGCGGCCCAGCACCCGGGTGCGCACGCCCGCCACCAGCACCGGCGTGCCGGTGGGCGCGTGGCGCGGGTAACCGTCCGCGTAGCCGCAGGCCACCACGCCCACCCGCATGGGGGCTTCGGCGGCAAAGGCCGAGCCGTAGCCCACGGTGTCGCCCGGCTGCAGCTGCTGCACGCCGATAAGCCGGCTGGCGAGGGTCATCGTGGGCTGCAGGTCCCAGCCCGCGGCGGTGTTTTCCGGGTAGTCGGGCGCGCAGCCGTACAGGGCGATGCCTTCGCGAACCCAGTCGCCGGCCAGCGTCGTCACGCCGTCGCCGCGCAGCGGGGTGCTGGCATGGCGCAGCAGGGCCGCGCTGTTGCACAGCGTGCGCTCGCCC
This sequence comes from Betaproteobacteria bacterium HGW-Betaproteobacteria-9, assembly GCA_002842215.1. Classification (GTDB taxonomy): domain Bacteria; phylum Pseudomonadota; class Gammaproteobacteria; order Burkholderiales; family Burkholderiaceae_C; genus Hydrogenophaga. The sequence continues at coordinate 115,867 of PHCC01000017.1, forward strand.
GGCAGGTCGGCGGTGGCGGCCTCGAACGCGGCCACCTGGTGGGCAATGCCGCGTGGACCGTCGGCGTCACTGAAGTGCGTCATGAGCGAGATCTCTTCCACCTGCGGCAGCGCGTTCAGGCGCGCCCAGGCGGCGCGGAAGGCGGTGGGTGTGAAGCCGAGGCGGTTCATGCCGCTGTTGAGCTTGAGGAACACGCGCTGCGGCACCTGCGTCTTGTGGGCGGCGAGCCAGTCGATCTGCTCTGTGCAGTGCACGGCGTGCCACAGGTGCAGGCGCGAGCACAGTTCCAGATCGCGCGGTTCGAACACGCCTTCAAGCAACAGGATGGGGCCGCGCCAGTCCAGCGCGCGCAGGCGTTCGGCCTCGGCCAGATCGAGCAGCGCAAAGCCGTCGGCCGAACGCAGCGCGTCAAAGCAGCGCTCGATGCCGTGGCCATACGCATTGGCCTTGACCACCGCCCAGACCCGCGCATCGGGCGCACGCACGCGGGCCTGGTTCAGGTTGTGGCGCAAGGCTTCGGGGTGAACGGTGGCGAGGATCGGGCGGGGCATGGGCAGACAGTCGAGGATTGGGGTGGGCAGAGGGCCTTGCGGGCCAGGACCGGACACTGCGCAGGCGCAGACAGCGTGAACGCGTCATTCGCACGCTTTCGCATTACGAACTGTCACAAATGGCGTGCTATAACCGCCGTCACAGGAGACCGGTCGCAGGACTTTCGCACAAAACAGCCGCATCGGACCAGGTGCAACCCATGACCTGGCACACAAAATCACCCCCATGAAGCGCGGCTTCTACACCATCATGACGGCGCAGTTTTTCAGCTCCCTGGCTGACAACGCGCTGTTCGTGGCCGCCATCGAGTTGCTGCGTTCGCGCAGCGCGCCCGAGTGGCAAAGTGCCGCCCTGGTGCCGCTGTTCGCCTTGTTTTACGTGGTGTTGGCGCCTTTTGTGGGGGCGTTTGCCGACGCGAAGCCCAAGGGGCAGGTCATGTTCATCAGCAACGCCATCAAGGTGGCGGGCTGTCTGCTGATGCTGGTGGGTGTGCACCCACTGCTGGCCTACACGCTGGTGGGACTGGGTGCTGCAGCCTACTCACCCGCCAAGTACGGCATCCTCACCGAGCTGCTGCCGCCTTCGCAACTGGTCAAGGCCAACGGCTGGATCGAGGGCCTGACCATCGCCTCCATCATCCTGGGCGTGCTGCTGGGCGGGCAACTCGTCGCACCCTGGATCTCGTCGCGCCTGCTGGCGATCGATCTGCCAGGTCTGCACACCGGCATCTCGCACCCGGCCGAAGCAGCGATCGGCGCACTGGTGCTCGTCTATGCCCTCGCGGCCTGGTTCAACACCCGCATCCCGCTGACCGGCGTGACACCCCGCCACATGCCCAAGAACCCGCTGGCCCTGCTGCCCGACTTCTGGCGCTGCAACGGCCGGCTCTGGCGCGACCACCTGGGCCAGATCTCGCTCTCGACCACCACGCTGTTCTGGGGCGTCTCGGGCAACCTGCGCTACATCGTGCTGGCCTGGGCTGGCGCGGCGCTGGGTTATAGCACCACGCAGGCCTCCAGCCTGGTCGGCGTGGTCGCGCTGGGCACCGCCGTGGGCGCCGTGGTGGCTTCGCTGCGCATGCGGCTGGACCAGGCCACGCGGGTGATGCCCCTGGGCATTGCCATGGGCGTGCTGGTGATCTGCATGAACTTCATCGACAACGTCTGGATCGCCGCGCCGTTTCTGGTGCTGCTGGGTGGTCTGGGTGGTTTTCTGGTGGTGCCGATGAACGCCCTGCTGCAGCACCGCGGCCACAATCTGATGGGCGCCGGCCGCTCCATCGCCGTGCAGAACTTCAACGAACAGGCCTGCATCCTCAGCCTCGGCGCGCTCTACAGCTTCTCCACGGCCGCCGGTCTGTCGGCCTTCGCCGCCATCACCGCGTTTGGTGTCGTGGTCGCGGGTTTCATGTGGCTGATCATGAAGTGGCACCAGCACAACCAGCGCGCACACCCGCACGAGCTCGAACGCCTGATGGAAATCGCGCGCCGCGACGACCTTCATGGATAACCCCCCGCGCCGCGCCTAAGGGCGCGTCACCCCCCTGCTGGGGGCGATGCGAGTGGCCCGGCAAAGCCGGTTCCCCCGCATCCTGGATGAGGGCACGCACGCCGGAGAAGCAATGGGTGATGCGCAGGGAAGTCGATCCCAGGGCACCGCGGAACCGGCTTTGCCGGGCCGCCAGTGCCGCCCCCTGGGGGGTGACGCGCCTTTAGGCGCGGCGCGGGGGGTGGTCAGTAACTTATATTGGTTTTCTCGAAGCCGTCCAGGCTGACCAGGCGGTGCTGCGCCAGTACCTTGTAGAGCTCGCCCTCGCCCACCGAGCGCGAAAGGTAGGCGTCGCTGCCCGCCAGACCCGCCTTCAGGCGGTCCATGCTGCCCGCACTGGGCGCAAACATCAACACCACCGGGCTCTGCCCGTTCGGCAGCTTGCGCTGCTTGGCACTGCGACAGACCTGGTAAGCGTCGGGCTCCCCGTTGAGGCGGTCGATGATCACCAGCCGATAGGGATGGGCCTTGAGCATGGCCAGGGACTGAGCGGCCTCGCGCGACCAGTCGATGGCCAGGTTGTAGCGCTTGAAGCGCTTGTGCAGGATGCGGCCTTCGACCAGACTTTCAGCCACCAGCAGCGCGTCGCCCCGCTGGACGTCGGGCACCGGCGCCTTGGGGCGTTCGGCCGCGGAGCGTGTGGACCGCGAGGCCGTCGAACGGGCGACCACCGTGAGCGTGGGCAACACATCCAGGCCTCCGAAGTCGGTCAAACCCATCACCCCGGGTCGCGGCATGCGCGAAGAGCGCGCCGCGACTGCCGGGTGGGCAGGCATCGCTGCGGGAGGCGTGTGAGGAACGGGCGCCACACGGCTGCGCACCATGGGCCGCGTGGGTGGAAACTCGGTGTCAACCGAGCTCGGCCGAAGCCGGGCAGCGGGCGCCAAGGGCACTTTGCGACTGTCTGCCGGCTCGGTGGCCGAGAAACCACGATCGGCGCCCTGACGGGGTGACACCGGTGCCTGGGCCCCGTTGCGGGCAGCGGCCGGTTGCCTCACGCCCACCAGCTCATCCATTGCCGCCAGCACCGACACCAGCTTGACGGGTTTGCGCTGCAGGGGCCAGCCTGTGCCCCCATCGTTGTGTCCCACCAGCAGCACCTTGCCCGGCAACTCGGCATAGCGCACGAGGTGCAGTGCCTGGGTGTTGTCGGCGTTGACGATCAGGATCTGGGCATCCATCACCTCGTCCTGAACGGTGTATGCGGGCGGTCGGCGAGCGGCCAGCCGGAAAAACGACTCGAAGGTCGCCGACTCGTTCTGCGCAAAACCCACCAGAGCCACCGTATAGGCAACAGCCATTCAAACGCCTCCAACGAACACAAAGGAACTACCCGATCAAGAGTATGCCTGTTCTGGTGCATACCCTGAGGGAGTTAACGCGCCCCCGATGTGCGAACGTGATCCAGTTCCCGCGCACCACACAGGGTGTGTGCGATCTGCCATAGTGGCCCCTGATTTTCAGGAGCCTCCATGCACACCATCTACGACTTCGACGCCCTGTCCATCGACGGGAAACCGGTCGCCCTTGAGCAGTTTCGCGGCCGTCCGATGCTCATCGTCAACACCGCCAGCGCCTGCGGCTTCACGCCGCAGTTCGGTGGTCTGGAGCAGTTGCACCAGGCCTATGGCCCGCGTGGCCTGGTGGTGCTGGGCTTCCCGTGTAACCAGTTTGGCAGCCAGGACCCGGGCAGCAACGAGGAAATCGCCACCTTTTGCGAGCGCAATTTCGGCGTCAGTTTCCCCATGATGAGCAAGATCGACGTCAACGGCCCCGAGGCCCACCCGCTCTACCAGTGGCTCGCGGCCGAAGCCCCGGGCCTGCTGGGCAGCAAGGCCATCAAGTGGAACTTCACCAAGTTTCTGGTTGGCAAGGACGGCACCGTGATCAAGCGCTACGCACCTCAGGACGCACCCGAGAAGCTGGCCAAGGACATTGAAGCTGCGCTGATCTGATCAGATCCAGCGCAACAACCAGCCCGCCACCAGCGGCAGCGCCACCGCGCTGAACAAGGCCGTGAGCCCCATCGCCAGACCAGCGAAGGCGCCCGTTTCTTCACTCACCAGAAAGGCCCGCGCGGTGCCGATGCCATGCGCCGCGGTGCCGAGCGCGAAGCCGCGCACCGTCGGGTCTTTGATGCGCAGCGCGTCCAGCACGTAGCGCGCGCTCGCTGCCCCCAGGATGCCGGTGCACACCACGAGCACGGCGGTGAGTGTGGGCAGGCCGCCGATCTTTTCAGCGATGCCCATGGCCACGGGCGCCGTGACCGACTTGGGCGCGAGCGACGCAATGGTGGCCTTGGAAGCGCCGAGCGCCCAGCCCACGCCGATGGCGGTGACCGTGGCGGCCAGCGTGCCCACCACCAGCGCGCCCGCCATGGGCAGCCACAGGCGCTTGACGCGCGCGAGCTGCTCGAACAGCGGCACCGACAGGGCCACGGTGGCCGGGCCGAGCAGGAAGTGCACGAACTGCGCTCCCTCGAAGTAGGTGGCATAGGGCGTCGCCGTGGCCCAGAGCATCGCGCCAAGCACGATCACGGACACCGCCACCGGATTGGACAACGGGTGGAAGCCGCTGCGGCGGTAGGCCACAAAAGCGCCGTGGTAGACCAGCAGCGTGATGGTCAACCCCAGCAGGGGCGAGGCGGAGAGGTAAACCCAGACATCGGCCAGACGGCCGACGGCCACACCAGCGAGGGGCAGGCCTTCGTTCATGCCTTGTCGGAATCAGGGGGCGGCGCGACGCGTTTCATCAACCACGCCATGGTGAGCGCCGCACTGGCCAAGCCGACCAGCGTGCTGAGCACCAGCGCCACGCCGATGGCCAGCGCCTCGTCGCCCAGGCGCTGCAGGTGCAGCATCACACCCACGCCGGCGGGCACGAAGAGCAGCGAGAGGTGTTGCAGCAGCGTCTGCGCCGTGGGCTTGATGGCGCCGAGCAGCGCAGGCCGCAGCACCAGCGCGAGCAGCAGCAAGGCCATGCCCACCACCGGGCCAGGCACCGGCGCGGCCAGCGCGCGCACCAGCGCCTCGCCGATCAGCTGGAACACGAGCAGGGTGGCGAGCGCCGGGATCATCCGAGAACGCTCAGCCTCTCAGAGCAGCTCTTTCGGGATGTTGCCGCCGTTGGCCGCGATGTGACCCAGCACATTCTTGTGCAGCCACATGTTCATCTGGGCGGAATCGGCCATCTTGTCGTCGGGGCAGTACAACTCCTTGGCCAGTTCCTTGCGCGCGGCCAGGCTGCTGTCCAGGCCCAGCAGCTTGAGCAGATCGACGATGGAGGTCTTCCAGTTGAGCTTCTCCGGGTGCTTGGCGGCCTTCTCCGTCAGCAGGGCAACCACGTCCACCATGGCGATGGGGTTGACCACGGGCTCGGCCGGGGCCGCGGCGACCGGAGCGGGTGCTGCGGCGGGAGCCGGCGCAGCCGCGGGGGGCGGTGTGATGACGGGCGCAGCAGCGGCCTCTTTCATACCCAACTTTTCCAGGATGTTGCTGAAGAAACCCATGTCAAATCTCCAATGGCGTCGTGAACACAAGGCACGGCGCCAGACGCTGATGGCACCGCAGCCGCAGCTTATCGCTGTATGGCGACAGGGGCGTTACTTATTTGTATCGCCGGGGCGGCCGGGTGCGTGCCAGGCCGGCGCCTGTGCGGAAATGCCCGACGGTGTCAGGCCAACGCTTCATCCAGCAGCTCGACCCAGTGCCGCACCGGCGTGGCCGTGCCACTTTGCAGGTGCGTGATGCAGCCGATGTTGGCGCTGGTGATCACGTCCGGCTGCAGCTCGCTCAGGTGGCCGAGCTTGCGGTCGCGCAGCTGGTACGAGAGCGTGGGGTTGAGCACCGAATACGTGCCCGCTGAGCCGCAACACAGGTGCGCTTCGTTCTTCGCCACCATCACCGTGAACCCCATCGCCGACAGGTGCTGCTCCACACCGCCCTTCAATTGCTGACCGTGCTGCAAGGTACAGGGCGGGTGAAAGCCGATCACCTTCTTCGGATCGGGCTGCTTCGCCAGCTTGGGCTTCAACACCGGCACCAGCGCGGGCAGCAGCTCGCTCAGGTCCTGGGTCAGCTCGCTGATGCGCGCGGCCTTGGCGGCGTAGGCCGCGTCGTGCTGCAGGATGTGGCCATATTCCTTCACCGTCACGCCGCAGCCCGAGGCGTTCATCACGATCGCTTCCACGCCAGCCTCGACGTGCGGCCACCAGGCGTCGATGTTGGCGCGCATCTCAGCCATGCCGCCGTCCTGGTCGTTCAGGTGGAACTTCACCGCGCCGCAGCAGCCCGCCTTGGGCGCGATCACGGTCTGGATACCGGCGGCGTCGAGTACGCGCGCGGTCGCCGAGTTGATGTTGGGCATCATCGCCGGCTGCACGCAACCCGCGAGCATCAGCACCTTGCGTGCATGGGTCTGCGTCGGCCAGCGCCCGGCGTCCTGCCTGGCGGGCACCTTGTTCTTCAGCGAAGCCGGCAGCAGCTCGCGCACCAGTTGCCCCATCTTCATGGCCGGGCCGAACAGCGGCGAAGGCAGGCCTTCCTTCAACAGCCAGCGCACCGCTTTTTCCGCTGCCGGGCGCGGCACCTTCTCGTCCACGATCTTGCGACCGATGTCGATCAGGTGGCCGTAGTCCACGCCGCTGGGGCAGGTGCTTTCGCAGTTGCGGCAGGTGAGGCAGCGGTCCAGGTGCAGCTGCGTCTTGCGCGTCGGTTCGGCGCCTTCGAGCACCTGCTTCATCAAATAGATACGCCCGCGCGGGCCATCCAGCTCGTCGCCCAGCAGCTGGTAGGTCGGGCAGGTGGCGGTGCAGAAACCGCAGTGCACGCACTTGCGCAGGATGGCTTCGGCCGCACGGCCATCGGCGCGCGCCTGGTATTCGGGGGAGAGGTTGGTTTGCATGTCTGGCCTCAGCCCATCCGGCCAGGGTTGAAGATGCCGGCGGGGTCGAACTCGGCACGCAGACGCTGCGTGATGGTGTCGATCACCGCGGTCTGGCGGTCGAAGCGGGGCGCGCCAGGCGCGCCATCGGCGCCGGCGCGGAACAGGGTGGCGTGGCCATTGACCGCTGCTGCAGCGGCACGAATTTCGGCGGCGGCCGACGCCGGCGCCCAGAGCCAGCGCTGCGCACCATGCCATTCGATCAGTTGCGCGTAGGGCAGTGAAATGACCCGCGCGGTCTGCGGCACGGAGAGGCGCCACAGGCACAGTTCGGCCGACAGTGCGTTGAAAAATGGCAACGCCTGGTCGCGGCAGGCCGTCCAGTCGGGGCCGGCCTGGGCGTTGTCCATGCGGGTGCCACCAGCCTCGCGCACCATGCGTTCGCAGGCGGCTTCCACCGCCGCCACGGCGCCGCGCAAGCGCACGAAGAGCAGTTCAGGCGCATCAAGTGCGGTGTCGTCCTTCACCCAGCAGCTGGCGTTCAAAGGCAGCGGCTGGCCACCCCAGCGGTGCAGCTGTTCCAGCGCGTCGTGCTGGCCCAGAGAGAACACGAGCGTGGCTTCGGCCGGTGCCATCGGCAGCACCTTGAGCGAGATGTCGGTGAGGATGCCCAGCGTGCCCATCGACCCGGCCAGAACGCGGCTGACGTCGTAACCCGCCACGTTTTTCATCACCTGGCCACCGAAGGTGAGCCACTCACCGCGGCCGTCGATGAACTGCACGCCGAGCACGTAGTCGCGCACACCACCGGCACTGGCGCGCGCCGGGCCGGCCAGTCCGGCGGCGACCGCGCCACCGATGGTGGATGCGGGGCCCAAGCGCGGAGGTTCGAACGGCAGGCACTGGCCCTGTTCGGCGAGCACCGCCTCCAGTTCAACCAGCGGTGTGCCGGCCCGCACTGTCACCACCAGCTCGCTCGGCTCGTGGCTCACGATGCCGGCCCACCCGCTGGTGGACACGGGTTCACCCGCGACGGGCTGCCCGTAAAAGGCCTTGGTGTCGCCACCGATGATGCGCAGGGACCGGCGCGCAGACGCGGCGGCGCGCACCTGGTCGATCAACTGGCGGGGGGATTCGGTGGGGCTGTAACTCATGGCCGCCATCGTAGCGGCCACACCGAAGCGGGTTTTGAATTTTTTGCACGCGGCGCTGCAAATGCAGCGCAAGGGCCCGTCAGGGCGACTACCGCGTGTGCCCGAGGCACATGCCCGCGTTGGGTCGGCCCTTGCACTCGCGTTTGAGGCGCTTTTCCCGCGCAGCGGGTTTCTCGCTGGAGGGCGCATCGACGAAAGTGACCTTGCTGGGGGCCTTCTGACCACCGGTGCTCCCTGGGGCCTGGCCCGTCGCGGCGATCGCGATGGGCGTGATCGCCGTCAATGCAAAAACGAGCGCTCCGGTCGCGATCCGACCGGTCCACCCGCGTGACAGTGCCTGGGACATGGTTTCCTCCTGATGTTGTGGTGTCCTGCCACGATGATACGGAGCAAAACGAAAAAAACCCCGCGTGCCTTGCGGCAGCACGGGGTCAACATCCAAAGGAGACTCTGGGTTACAACGCGGTGGCGACGGTCGATGAACCTTGTCGCGCGCCGCGCTGGAACCGTTTAGCGGTTGTAGGCGGTTTCGCCGTGGGACGTGATGTCCAGACCTTCGCGTTCGGACTCTTCCGAGACGCGCAGACCCATGATCAGGTCAACAATCTTGTAAGCAATGAAGGCCACAACGGCGGACCACACGATGGTGATGAGCACGCCTTCGGCCTGGATCAGCAGCTGGCTGGCGATGGAGTAGTCGTCACCCTTGACGCCGCCGAGCGAGCCGGCCGAGAACACACCGGTCAGCAGGGCACCGACGATGCCGCCGACGCCGTGCACACCGAAGACGTCGAGCGAGTCGTCCGCGCCGAGCATCTTCTTGAGGCCCGAGACGCCCCACAGGCACAGGAAGCCAGCGATCAGGCCGATGATGATGGCACCCATGGGGCCCACCGTTCCGCAAGCCGGGGTGATAGCGACCAGACCAGCAACCGCACCGGACGCAGCGCCCAGCATGGAGGCCTTGCCCTTGCCCAACGTCTCACCGATGCACCAGGCCAGCACGGCGGCGGCGGTGGCGAACAGGGTGTTGATGAAGGCGAGCGTGGTGCCACCGTTGGCTTCCAGGTTGGAGCCGGCGTTGAAGCCAAACCAGCCCACCCACAGCAGCGAGGCACCGACCATGGTCAGCGTCAGGCTGTGAGGCGCCATCGATTCCTTGCCGTAGCCGATGCGCTTGCCCAGCACGTAGGCACCGACCAGACCGGCCATGGCGGCGTTGATGTGCACCACGGTACCGCCAGCGAAGTCCAGCGCGCCCTTGTCGAACAGGTAACCACCAGCACCCCAGACCATGTGGGCGATCGGGATGTAGCTGAAGGTGAACCAGATGGCGCAGAACAGCAGCACGGCGCCGAACTTGATGCGCTCGGCGAACGAGCCCACGATCAGCGCGCAGGTGATGCCGGCGAAGGTGCACTGGAAGGCGATGAAGATGTACTCGGGGATCATCACGCCAGCGGTGAACGTGGCGGCGAGCGAGTCGGGCGTGATGCCCTTCAGGAACACCTTGTCGAGGTTGCCGAAGATCAGGCCCTCACCACCGAACGCCAGGCTGTAACCGTAGACGGCCCACAGCACGGAGATCAGCGAGAAAACGACCATCACCTGCATCAGCACCGACAGCATGTTCTTGCTGCGCACCAGACCGCCGTAGAACAGGGCCAGGCCCGGCACGACCATCAGCAGCACCAGGATGGTGGAGATCATCATCCAGGTCACGTCGCCCTTGTCGACGGTTTCCTTGACGGCTTCTTCAGCGGGCGCGGCTTCAGCGGCAGCAGGTGCTTCAACAGCAGCAGCTTCGGCAGCGGGTGCTGCGGCCGGCGCGTCGGCCGCGGGTGCCGCATCGGCGGCCGGTGCTGCGACAGCAGCCGGCGCTTCGGTCGTGGTCTGGGCCACGGCGTTCAGGCCACCAAAGGCCAGTCCAACGCCCAACAACAGGGTTGCAAGTAGTTTTTTCATGTTCGTGATCTTTCTTGTGCAGGGCGTTGATCAGAGCGCTTCTTTGCCGGTTTCGCCGGTGCGGATGCGAACCACCTGTTCGAGGTCGGTGACGAAAATCTTGCCGTCGCCGATCTTGCCGGTGCGTGCAGCGCCTTCGATGGCTTCGATCACGCGATCCACGAGGCCGTCGTCCACGGCGGCTTCGATCTTCACTTTGGGCAGGAAGTCGACCACGTACTCGGCACCGCGGTACAGCTCGGTGTGGCCCTTCTGGCGGCCGAAGCCCTTGACTTCGGTGACGGTGATGCCTTGCACGCCCATGCTGGACAGCGCTTCGCGCACTTCGTCCAGCTTGAACGGCTTGATGATGGCTGAAACCATTTTCATGCTGTGATTCCTCTTCTAGTACGTGGTGCTCACGCCGTGAGGCATGCACCGGGGCTGACACGTTCGGTGCTGGCCACGAAGGCTGACACCACTTTGGATGCGGACTGTTGCATGGCAGCGCCATGGTCTTGATTCAATCGCTTACACCCCCAAGCACGGACCGTGCCAACCGCGTCCCGATCGGATCGCACCGCCCTGTCGTGAAAACACCGCGCAACGCCAGCGTGGTGGCCGGCGGATCAGCGGCCTGTGCCATGATGAGCGCGCTCGTGCCGACTGGGGTGGCTGTCACCACCGAACCCAGGCACCAAATTTGTGCATCAATGTTCCAACGCCCGGAGAGGCGCTTCAGGACTGCCGTGCACCGAAACAGGGAGGAAATTCAGATGAGTCTGTCATTGGTGCACAGCCGTGCGCTGCTGGGCCTGGAAGCCCGTCCGGTGCAGGTGGAAGTCCACCTCGCCAACGGCCTGCCCAGCTTCACGCTGGTGGTTTGTCAACTGCAGATGCCATCAAGGCACATAAGACACCCCTGACCCTGCAACGCGTTGGGGCGAGCACCTCCTTTGCGGCGGCGCCCTGGCGACTCACCGTTCGGGTCAGTCCGGCTCCTGCCGGACTGATCGCTGCCATGCGGCAGCGACGAGGCCCCAATCGCGGCCAGCCCAGCCTTAGCGATTAGTCCGTAGCACCGTCCTACACGAGGCTGGCGGCGGCCTCAGCCCCGGCTACCAATCGCAGAACCGCTTGGCGCCCTTTGCCGGTGCCTGGATGAGCCTCATGTTTGCCGAGGTGCTCGTGATACTTCCAGGGAACGGGGGCAAGCTTCTCCGGGGGAGGAACATGCTCGCGACGAGGGGGCAGCAGCTTCAGGCGAGTGCGTGTCGGTGCGTCGAGCAGCTGCTTTCGAATTTCGCGGGCCAGTACCTCCGCTACGAGCGACGGAACGGCATTGCCGAGCATTCGTTGCATCTCGGTCCGACCGCAATCGACTGTCAGCCCATTGGGAAACGTCTGAATACGACACAGCTCCTCGAACGTCAGCCGCCTGCTATCCCAATGGAATGGTCCGATGGCTGACCCCGGCTGTGCCTGTACGGTCCACGAAGGCAACCGCTTCGAGAGCTTCAGCAAGAAGCTCCAGTAGCGCGTACGCCACCCAAAAAGCGGCTGACCACCTCGCCGGTCGGTGTGCCACAGGTAGTTTTCGCCCTCCGGGATGGAGGGCAGCAGGTCACCCCACTTGCCGCCCGGCCTGAGGGAGTCAAGTTCGTCAGAACGGAGAGGTGGCAGGTCCCCGAGCGCATCCCAGGCGGTGCGAAATGGCTGCTTTTTGATGAACAGGTCCCCATCGTCCGCGTCAGGCTTGGCGTGTGTCGTTTCTGGGAACTGGAACTCTCGACCGTCACGCGAACCCACGAGGAACACCCGTTCCCGGACCTGAGGCACTCCATACTCTGCGCAGTTCACGACGCGCCAGCTGACCTTGTATCGAGTGCCGACCTCGCGGTTGATTTGCTCGATGCCGTCGAGGATGTGTCGCAGGCCTTCGTCCTTGCCTGAGTAGGCAAGGCCGTATACGTTCTCCAGCAGGAACGCGCGGGGCCGGGTATCGCGCAAGATGCGAAGGTAGCCTGTGAGCGTGTCCGCTCTTGGGTCATCAAGCCTCAGTGAGTCGCCGCGCGCCCAATAGCCCGCTTTCGAGAACGGCTGACACGGGGGCCCGCCGATGAGCATGTCAACCTCACCAGCCTTAAGTCCTCCCGCATGAAGGACATCCGACGAGGGCACCTTGTTGATGTCGCCCTCGATGACCGCCCAATCGCGGTTCAGCCGGATGGTCCTGCAGGAAGTCTTGTCAAGTTCGAGAGCCACTCGCGTCTCGAAGCCGGCGGCCTCGAAGCCGAAGTCCAGGCCGCCGATGCCCGAAAAAAGAGAAATAGTCTTTAGCATTGGTGCGTTTTCGTGGCGTGCTGCGCCCGGCGGACGAGTTTTCTGCCATCATCAAAAGAACATCATGCCACTAAAAAATTGTATTGTCAATACAAACTTCTATGCTTCGTGTCCGGCTTCGTGATGCAATGAACGATTACCGGAAACGCACGGGCGTACGGCTCACATACCGAGCCCTCGCCGAGGCCTCTGGTCTGGCCGTTTCAACGCTCCAGTCACTCGCCGCGCGACCGTCCTACAACACTCGGCTCAGCACGATTGAGCGCCTTTGCGTGGCGCTCGAATGCCAGCCTGGCGACCTGCTTGAGTTGACGGAGGGCGCTGATGTCTAGAGCCGCAGCTGCTGCCGTATTTCGAGCCGAGGCCACCGGCAATGCGCCCGTCGATGCCGGATGGTCGGCTAAGGTCGAGGAGCTTTCGAGACTGTGCGAGACAGGTGGCTCATCAACGCATATCGCGTTCCTCGTCACCTCCATGCTCGCCAAGGCTGTCGATGGAAATGTTGACCTGAACGCCATCAAGCCGACCCACTCAGACGGCAACCCCAACGCTTACTCTGCGCGTTCGCTCTGCCATGGCTGTTGATTCATTTCCAAGGCTGGGCCATTTCGGGGCGTATTCACGTTGAAATCTGAGCCACGTTGCCGCTCTATCCTGCTGAATTTTTCAGCACGGGG
>PHCC01000018.1:0-166539 GCA_002842215.1 Betaproteobacteria bacterium HGW-Betaproteobacteria-9
CTTCGTGCTGCGCCTGCTGGGCTCGAGCGATGAGATTCGCTTCCAGCCCGATGGCATCAACGAGGTGCTGTTCAGCGACGGCACGGTCTGGAATTCGGCGGAGTTCCCGCAGTTGTCCATGGCGTTCATGCAAGCCATGCCCGGACAGGAGTTCCTGGGTGGCTCCTGGCAGGCCGACTACCTGCAGGGCGGCGCCGGCAATGAGACCTTGTTGGGCAACGACGGCAACGATGTGCTCGACGGTGGCGCCGGCAACGACTGGCTCGACGGTGGCTACGGTTCCGACACCTATGTGCTCAAGGTCGGTGGCGGCTCCGACACCGTTCTGGACTTTGCCAACGACCAGGACAACAACCGCATCGTCGTCGCACCCGGCATCGGCCCGGATCAGGTGGAACTGTATGTCCAGGACCACCACGTCGACCCCATCACCGGTCAGACTGTGTTCCAGCTGCAGACGGTGCTGCGCCTGTCCGGCACGCAGGACGAGATCCGTTTCATGGACGACACGATCCAGTCCATCGTGTTTGCCGACGGCACCCGGTGGGGACGGGAAATCATCCAGGCGGCAGCACTCAGGCCCAACAGCGGCCCGACCGGCGCAGTGCTGGTGCAGGGCGAGGCTGAAGCGGGGCAGACACTGCTGGCCTCGCACACCCTGGCCGATACCGACGGCTTGGGCACGGTGCACTACCAGTGGCGGGTCGACGGCAATGCCATCGAAGGCGCGACCGAAGACCGTTACACGCTGACAGCCACTGACGTGGGCCGGACCGTCGATGTGGAGGTGCGCTATGTCGACGGCTATGGAGCGCTGGAAGCCGTGACCAGCGCGTCGACGGCTCCGGTGGCCCCCACCAACCTGAACTGGACGGGCAGTGCCGGCGCCGACATCTTCATCGGCAGCCTGGGTCATGACACCCTCAACGGCCAGGCTGGCAATGACACATTGACCGGCCGCAGCGGCAACGACGTGCTGATCGGTGGTGTCGGCGTGGACCGCCTCGATGGCGGCGATGGCTCTGACCTGTATCTGGTGTCCACCGCATCGGAGCACACCGCCGCCGAGTTTGCGGACTCGGGCACACAAGGCGTTGATGAGGTCCGGTTCGCAGCAACGACCAGCAGCACGCTCACGCTCTACGCGGGTGATGTGGGTGTGGAGCGGGTCGTCATCGGCACCGGCATCGGCGCGGAGGCCATCAGCAGCGGCACGCTGAGCCTGCATGTGAACGCCGCCGCCGTCGGCAATGGATTGACGATGGTGGGCAACGCGGGGAACAACCGACTCACCAGCACGGCCTTTGCCGATACGCTGGACGGGGGCCTCGGCATCGACACCCTGGTGGGCGGCGCCGGCAACGACACCTACTGGGTGAACCATGCGTCGGATGTGGTGAGTGAAGGCACCGGCGCAGGCACCGACACTGTCATGGCCACCGTTGGCTTCACCTTGAGCGGGAATGTGGAACGCCTGACGCTGCTGGGCACCGCTGCGCTGAACGGCAACGGCAACACGCTGGACAACTGGCTGATCGGCAACGAGGGGGCCAACGCGCTCTCCGGCCTGACCGGCAACGACGTGCTGGACGGTGGCGCGGGAGCAGACAAGCTGAACGGGGGTCGGGGGAACGACATCCTCACCGGTGGAGCCGGCAACGACGTGTTCCGCTTTGCCGACACCTTGGGCGCCACCAACGTCGACACCGTCACCGACTGGGCTGTGGGTGACCGCATCCAGCTGGAAAACGCCATCTTCACCAGGCTCACCTCCACCGGCGTTCTGGCGAGCACCCGTTTCGCCGCCAATGACATGGGACGCGCCATGGACGCCAACGACCACGTGGTCTACAACACCACCACCGGCGCCCTGAGCTACGACGCCGACGGCAGCGGTGCGGGTGCCGCGGTGCAGATCGCCACGCTGGTGGGGATTCCAACCCTATCAGCTGCGGACTTCACCATCACCTGACCGCAGGTTCCGGGCCATCAGGCGGTGGCCCGCGCCAGCGCCTGATCGATGTCCCACAGGATGTCGTCGATGTGCTCCAGCCCGACCGAGATGCGCACCATGTCGGGCGGTACGCCGGCGGCGAGCTGCTGGGCTTCGTCGAGCTGGCGGTGGGTGGTGCTGGCGGGGTGGCTGATGAGGGTGCGCGTGTCGCCGATGTTGACGAGGTGGCTCATGAACTGCGCGCTCTCGATGAACTTCACGCCTTGGTCGAGCCCGCCCTTCACGCCAAACGCAAGCAGGCCGGAGGCGCCGCGCATCTGCTTTTTCATGAGCGCGTGTTGCGGGTGGTCGGGCAGGCCGGGGTAGTTGACCCAGCCCACGCGCGGGTCGTCTTTCAGGTACTGCGCCACGGCGAGCGCGTTGCTGCAGTGGCGCTCCATGCGCAGCGGCAGCGTCTCCACGCCCTGCAGGATCTGCCAGGCGCTGGTGGGCGAGAGCGCGGCGCCGAAGACGCGCAGGCCTTCCATGCGGCAACGCATGGTGAAGCCGAAATCGCCGAAGGTCTCGTAGAACCTCACGCCGTGGTAGCCGGGCGAAGGCTCGGTCATGCCGGGGAACCGTGGCCGGCGAGGTATTTGGTGGCGCTGTGCACCACGATGTCGGCGCCGTGTTTCAGCGGGTTGCAGAGGAAGGGGCTGGGCACGGTGTTGTCCACCATCAGCGGCAGGCCGTGCGCGTGCGCCACATCGGCCACGGCCGCGATGTCGAGCACCACCATGCTGGGGTTGCCCAGCGTTTCGGCGAACACGGCGCGTGTGTTGGGGCGGATGGCGGCGGCGAAGGCGTCGGGGTTCGTCGCGTCGACGAAGCTGGTGTCGATGCCGAACTTCTTCAAGTTGACGGCGAGCATGGTCACGCTGCCGCCGTAGAGCGCGCCGGCCGCGACCACATGGTCGCCGGCCTGCAGCAGCGTGGTGAGCGCGAGCGCTTCGGCCGCCATGCCGCTGGCGGTGGCCACGGCGGCGCGGCCGCCCTCCAAGGCGGCCACGCGTTCTTCGAGCGCCGCGACGGTGGGGTTGGAGAGGCGCGAGTAGACGTTGCCGAAGGTCTGCAGGTTGAACAGACTGGCGGCGTGTTCGGCGCTGTCGAAGACGAAGCTGGTGGTCTGGTAGATCGGCAGGGCGCGCGCGCCGGTGGCGGCATCGGGGATCTGGCCGGCGTGGATGGCGAGCGTTTCGGGCTGAAAGTTGCGGTCGGCCATGGTGTCAGCCCTGCTTTGGCCGGTGGGCCGAGATGACCTGGGTGTTCACCCCGGCCCAGTTGAGCCCGCCGAAGAGGCGCGCGTGTTCGATCTTCACACAGCGGTCCCACACCGAATCGAGCCCGCCGTCGGTTGCGATGCGGTCGGCCTCTTCGCTCATCAGGCCGAGCTGTTGCCACAGCGTCCTGGCGCCGATGGCGACGGCGCTGCGCGCCACGGCCGGGATTTCTTCGGCCTTGCGGAACACGTCCACCATGTCGACCGGGAAGGGAATGTCTTCCAGCCGCGGATAGCTCTTTTCGCCCAGGATTTCTGGGTAGCGCGGGTTCACCGGCACGATGCGGTAGCCGTGCTCCTGCAGGTACTTGGCGGCGAAGTGGCTGGGGCGGTGCCATTCGGCCGAGAGGCCGACCACGGCGATGGTGCGGTCGCGCGCGAGGATGCGGCGCAGGGTGGGGATGTCGTCTTGCATGGTGCCCACACAATAACGGCATGGCGACCGAACGCAAGGCCCTGCCTGTCATCAACCCGACGCGCTGCACCGGCTGCGGCTGGTGCGTGGGCGTCTGCCCGCCGCATGTGCTCTCGCTGGAGACGGCCCCGAACTGGCAGAAAAAGAGCACGCTGCACGACGCGGCGGGCTGCACCGGGTGCGCGAAGTGCGTGCTGAAGTGCCCCTTCGACGCCATCACGATGCTGCGTATACCCGATCCCGCCGATTCGCGCTGAGCGCCCGCCACTCGGGTCTACGCAACGCCGTCTTCTGCGCGACAGCCCGCATCATTTGCTGCAATGCAGCAAGATGGCCCGTCCGCCCACGCCGTGTGGGCGCCACCCCCATCGGAAAAAACCCATGAGCGATCTGTCGTCACCCATCCACGCCCCCGCCCTGCTCGACAAACTGCAGTGGCGCTACGCCACCAAGAAGATGGACGCCACCCGGGCTGTGCCGCAAGACAAGGTGGACCGCATCGTCGAAGCCGCGCGCCTGGCGCCCACCTCCAGCGGCTTGCAGCCCTACGAGATCATCGTTGTCACCAGCAAGGCCGTGCGCGCGCAGATCCAGCCCATCGCCTGGAACCAGGCGCAGATCACCGACGGCTCGCACCTGTTGGTGTTCGCCGCCTGGGACAACTACACGCCCGAGCGCATCAACCACATGTTCGACCTGACCAACGAACAGCGCGGCTTCACCAACGAAGGCTGGGAGAACTACCGCCAGATGCTGCTCAAGACCTACCCGCCACGCGACGCCGAAGTGAATTTCCAGCACGCCGCGCGCCAGGCCTACATCGGCCTGGGCGCCGCGCTGATCGCCGCCGCTTTTGAAGAGGTGGACAGCACTCCCATGGAAGGCTTCGACCCGGCCAAGCTGGACGACATCCTGAAGCTGCGCGAGCGCGGTCTGCGCAGCGTGGCCATCCTGCCGCTGGGCTACCGCGCCGACGAAGGCGACTGGCTGGTGACTCTGAAGAAGGTGCGTCGCCCGCTGGCGCAGTTCGCGACCGAAGTGAAGTGAAGTGATCTGACCGCGCCGCTGGCCACGGCGCGGCTGATGCCGTGCGGTTACTGCCCCACGGCCTGCCGCGCCAGCTTGAGAAAACGCGCGCGGTCGGCGTCGTTCAGCGACGGCAGGATGTCGTCTTGCAAGTTGCGCACCACCGGGACCAGCGCCTTGAAGATGCGTTGCCCCTCAGGCGTCAGCGACAGTTCGCGCGCCCGGCGGTCCCGCTCGCTGACGACACGGCGCACCCACCCCTTTTGTTCCAGACGCTCGATGACGCCGCCGATGGTGGCGCGGTCGTAGGCGATCATTTCAGCCACCCGCGCCTGGTCCGTGCCGGGCTGGTTGTGGATCGCGTCGAGCGCCGCAAACTGGATCGGTGTCAGATCAAAACCCGCCGCCTGCGTGCGCTGCACGAAGACCAGGGTGGACTGCTGGTGCAGGCGGCGGATCAGGTGCCCCGCCATGTCGAGTGAGTCCATCCTCTTGCTCCATTTCAAAGTTCTGGTTCACATCGGGTGCGCCGGTTGGCCGCCCGTTGATAAGTATACGTACCGTATTGACAAGGAATAGTAAGTATAGATATCATTTGCACACACACCGACTTTTCACGGTGCGCTTCAAACCCAGGAGACAAGCAATGCAGTTCTACAAAGATGGCTTTCGCGGTGGTAGTCCCGACGTCAAGCAGGCCGCACCAGGCCGCCGCAACCGCGGCGTCAACGAACCCTTGCCCGAGAAGGTCGACGTATTGATCGCCGGCACTGGGCCTGCCGGCCTCTGCCTCGCCGCGCAGCTGGCGCAGTTCCCCGACATCGAGACCATGATCGTCGAGCGCATGCCCACCAACATCATCAAGGGCAAGGCCGACGGCATCAACACGCGCACCATGGAAATGTTCCAGGCCTTCGGTTTCGCCGACAAGGTCAAGCGCGAAACCTACTGGGTCAACCAGACCAACTTCTGGATGCCCGACCCCGTCAACCCGCAACACATCAAGCGCGTCGGCCGCGTGCAGGACGTGGCCGACGACAGCTCGGAGATGCCGCACATCCTGATCAACCAGGCGCGGCTGCACGAGCTGTTCCTCGAAGTCATGAAGAACTCGGCCTCGCGCCTGGAGCCCGACTACAGCTGGGAAATCGTGAGCCTGACGGTGGACCCGACCACCGACGACCACCCGGTGACCGTGACGCTCAAGGACGCCAGCGGCGTGAACTGGTGGGCCACGCGCACGGTGCGCGCGAACTACGTGGTCGGCTGCGACGGCGCCCATTCGCCGGTGCGCAAGGCCATCGGCGGCGAACTGCACGGCGATGCCGCGCACCAGGCCTGGGGCGTGATGGACATCCTGGCCAACACCGACTTCCCCGACGTGCGCCAGAAGTGCCTGATCTCGTCGGCCAACGAAGGCAACGTGCTGATCCTGCCGCGCGAAGGCGGCTACGTGTTCCGCATGTACGTGGAGCTCGACAAACTCAAGGACGGCGAAAAAGCCGCGAGCCGCAAGTTCACGCAGGACGACATGATCGCGGCGGCCAACCGCATCATCCGGCCCTACTCGATCGACGTGAAGGAGGTGGTCTGGTGGTCGATCTACGACATCGGCCACAGCCTCACCGACAAGTTCGACGACGTGCCCGAAGGCTCGGACCGTTGCCCGCGCGTGTTCACCGCTGGCGACGCCTGCCACACCCACTCACCCAAGGCCGGCCAGGGCATGAACGTGTCGATGCAGGACACCTTCAACCTCGGCTGGAAGCTGGTGCACGTGCTGCAGGGCCGGGCCGACCCCAGCCTGCTGCGCAGCTACTCGAAGGAGCGTCTGACCGAAGCCAAACGCCTGGTCGAGACCGACCACGAATGGTCGCGCATCATGTCTGCCCCCACCACCCAGGCCGAGCGCGACGGCACGGAAGAGCCGCGCATCATCCGCCAGTTCAAGGCCAACCTCGAATTCACCGGCGGCACCGCGGTGAAGTACGACACCTCATACCTCTTCGCACCCGGCACGCACCAGGCACTGGCCCAGGGCGAAGAAATCGGCCGCCGCTTCCACTCGGCGCCCGTGGTGCGCCTGTCCGACGCCAAGCAGATGCAGCTCGGCCACGCCGCCGAGGCCGACGCGCGCTGGCGGATCTACGCGTTCGCCGGCCGGGCCGACAGCTCCAACCCGGGCTCGGCGATCCACAAACTCGCGGACTGGCTGGAGAACGACCCGAAGTCACCGGTGGTCAGGCACACGCGCCAGGGCGAGGACATCGACGCCATCATCGACGTGCGCGCCGTGTTCCAGCAGACCTTCGACCAGCTCGCCTACGAGCACATGCCCTCGCTCCTGAAGCCCAGGACCGGCCAGCTCGGCCTGCAGGACCACGAGAAGATCTTCTGCGTCGACCACAAGGGCGCGGGCGACATCTACGACATGCGCGGGATTGATCGCGAGAAGGGTTGCATGATCGTCGTGCGCCCCGACCAGTACATCGCGAATGTGCTGCCGCTGGACGGGTTTGACGAACTCTCGGCTTTCTTTGCCGGGGTGCTGAAGTGATTTGACTGGGCGCATCGGTTGACAATTCGCGGCAGCGCTTCATCCACAGCCCATTTCAGGAGCACGTTCAGTGGACATCCCCCGCATCTTCAACATCACCGAAAGCGCGCACCGCATCCACAACCCGGTCACGCCGGACCAGCTGGCCACGCTCGGCGCGGCGCTTCGCATGACACCGGGCACCCGGGTGCTGGACCTGGGCAGCGGTTCGGGCGAAATGCTGTGCACCTGGGCGCGCGACCACCAGATCGTCGGCACGGGCATCGACATGAGCCCGCTGTTCACGGAACAGGCGCAGCGCCGGGCCGAAGCGCTCGGTGTCGCCCACCAGGTCCGCTTCATTCACGGCGATGCCGCCGGGCATGTGGCTGAAGAGAAGGTCGATGTGGCGGCCTGTGTCGGTGCCAGCTGGATCGGCGGCGGCGTGGCCGGCACCGCCGAACTGCTGACGCGCAGCCTGCGCGATGGCGGGATGCTGCTCATCGGCGAGCCCTTCTGGCGGCAGCTGCCCCCGAGCGATGCGGTGGCGCAAGGGTGTCTGGCGCACGCGGTGTCCGACTTCCTCACGCTGCCGCAGCTGCTGGCGTCGTTCGCCGAGCTGGGCCACGACGTGGTGGAAATGGTGCTGGCCGACCAGGACGGCTGGGACCGCTACGAAGCGGCCAAGTGGCTCACCATGCGCCGCTGGCTGGAAGCGAACCCCGGCGACGAATTGGCCGCAGAGGTTCGCGCCCAGTTGCACTCGGAGCCAGTGCGCTACGCGACCTACACGCGCGAGTACCTAGGTTGGGGCGTGTTTGCGCTGATGGCGCGGTAGGCGCGGGCGCCTGCCGCTCCAAGCAAGACACGCGCCCAGCCGCTGGTACCCCCTACCAGCGCACCCAGCTGACCGGGACGCCCGTTCGCAACGTGTTGTGCACCTCGGCCACGGCATCGGTCTCGCGCAGCAGGCGCTCCACCGCCTCGGGCGGTGCCGGCGACTGGACCCGGGCCCGGTAGCGGACGTCGGACGCGGCCAGGCCCACCCCATCGAACGACGCCGTGGCCTCGACTTCGACCCGGGTCAGCTCCATGCCCAGGCGGCGCGCTTCGCGGTGGAGGTCGTTGCAGTAGCAGGTGGCCAGCGCCAGCATGAGGAATTCGCCGCCGTTCACGGCCGAGCCGCCGCCGTCCCTGGGCGGCACGGTCAGCGGCTGCTCCGCATCGCCCGTGCGCACCGACACGGCGTGCTGGTCGGCTGCGCTGACGACGCGGGCGCTGATCTGCACGGCGGCCCCCTTCTCACGCCAGCGTGACCTCGACCCGCGAAGGGACGGCCCGGCGCACCGCATCGCCCACCGGGGAGTGCTCCTCGGCCCAGGCGACGATCTCGTGCAGCTGTTCCGGGGAGGCACCGTCCGCCGCGATGCGCACGCGGGTGCACACGCTCTGCGGCCCCGGCGGTACGCCGTCCCCCAGTCCCAGGATGCCCCGGTCATCGGAGACGCTGTCCACCGTGACCTCCAGCCGGCTCAGCACAATGCCCAGTTGCGCGGCGCGCATGGCGATGACGGTGGCGTCGCAGGTGGCCAGCGCCGCGCGCAGATGCCAGCCGGGTGTGGGCGCGCTCGCCGCGCCGCCGATGCCCTTGGGCATGTCGCTGCCCAGGGTCTCGCCGCCGGGACCGGTGGCGACACAGCGCAGGCCCTGCTCGACGATGGCCGTGGCGGCCTTGTCGGTGGACAGCGCCTTCTCCGGGTGCTCGGAAAAGTACCTCGTCACGCCCTCGATCGATTGCTGGATGTGTGCAAGCGTCATGCGGTTCCTCCAGTGGCGGCCAACCGGTGCCGGAAACGGCGGACCAGTCTACCCGTGACCGGGCTCTGGATGCAGCCCGGCCGCCGGGCGGTGCGGCGACGGAGCACCATCCTTCGGCGCAGACCGAAGCATGTGGGGCCCGATGAGGCGGACAGTCAGCCCCTGTTCCACCCATCCACACGCCCACCCATGTCCATCACCTGCTTCATCCGCTACCAGATCGACCCCTTCCAGCGCGAGGCCTTCCGCCGCTACGCCGAGGCCTGGGGCCGCATCATTCCCCGCTGCGGCGGGAATCTGCTCGGCTACTTCCTGCCGCACGAAGGCAGCAATCACATCGCCTGGGGCCTGATCGGTTTCGACAGCCTCGCCGCCTACGAGCGCTACCGCGCCGTGCTGCGCGCCGACCCCGAAGGCCGCGCCAACTTCGAGCTGGCGCAGGCGCAGCGCTTCATCCTGCGCGAGGAACGGAACTGGCTCGAAGACGTGGCCGGCACCCGCAACCAGCCGCGGCAGGTGGCGCCGTGATCGCGGTCATCTTCGAGGTCGAGCCGCACGAAGGGGCCGCGCTGCGCTACCTCGACATCGCGGCCAGCCTGTTGCCCGAGTTGCAGGCCATTGACGGCTTCCTCTCGGTGGAGCGGTTTGAAAGCCTCGCCCAGCCAGGCCGCTACCTCTCACTGAGCTTCTGGTGCGACGAAGCGGCCGTGCGCGCGTGGCGCTGCCAGGACCACCACCGCGCCGCGCAGCAAGCGGGGCGCTCGTCCGTGTTCGCGGGCTACCGGCTGCGCGTGGCCACTGTGCTGCGCGACTACGGCCTGCACGACCGCACACAGGCGCCCGCCGACTCGCTGACTGCGCTAATCTGAAGCGATGACAAGCACCCCGCACGAACCCCGCCTCGCCCGCGTGGCCGCCATGGTGGCCGACCCGGCGCGCTCGCGCATGCTCGCCTACCTGCTCAGCGGCGAATGCGCCAGCGCGAGCGAACTGGCCCGCGCCGCGTCCGTGACGCCCGCCACCGCCAGCGGCCACCTCGCCCAGCTGCTCGAAGCGCGCTTCGTGGTTTGCGAACCGCGCGGTCGCCACCGCTACTACCGGCTGGCCGACGCCGACGTGGCCCACGCGCTGGAAGCCCTGGCCGTCGTGGCCGAGCGCGGCGAACACGAACAGCAATGGGCCTCGCCCGAACGCACGCGCCTGCGCTACGCGCGCTGCTGCTACGGGCACCTGGCGGGGCGGCTGGGTATCCAGCTGTTTGACGGCCTGATGGCGGCGGGCGGACTGCAACCCGAGAGCGCGGGCTACGCGCTCACCGACAGCGGCCGCGCGTGGTGCCAGCGATTGGGCTTCGAGCCGCCGGAGCCCGGCAAGAAGCGGCGCTACGCCTACCCCTGCCTGGACTGGTCAGAGCGGCGCGACCACCTGGCGGGCGAACTGGCCGACCGGCTGTACCAGCACCTGGTGGCGCAGGGCTGGGTGCGGCGGGGCGCGGGGCGGGATGTGGAGGTGACGCCGGTGGGGCAGCGGGCCTTGCGGCCGGTGTTGGGCTTGGGGTTCTGAGCCGAGCGAGCGCGGTTCGCGGGCGAATGCAAAGGGGATGGCCCAGTCTTTCGTTCAGACCCCACTGCGCGTGGTGCCGCGAACGGCCCACGCCCGGGCGCGAAGCAAGAGGGTCCCGTCCGCCGAAGCCGGCGCCAGAGTGGACGCCAGCTGGCGCTTGAGGGCGGCGCGCTGTTCCTCCGGCAACGACATGGCGTAGGCCGGCGCCGGGCCTTGACCCCCGAGAAAAGGACGCCAGTAGTCCTCGAAGTCGGCGAACGCCGCATTCACGTCGAGTGCCGTCGTTTCGACACGAACGAGCCCTGCGTTTTCGAAAGCCTCTCGCAATGCAGAGGGCGTACACATCGGAAAGCGGGTGCCTTCGTGCAGTGGCAACGCCGCCGGATCGAGGGCCACGGCGGCGTCCCAGAAGCACCTGATGACCTCCATGCCGTCGGCGTAGTCCCAGACATAGGCCGCCACCGAGCCCCCGGCCACCGTGACGCGTGCCATCTCTGCGAGGGCCACGGGCAGGTCCGGGATGAAATTCAGCACCAGCCCCGAGACAACCACATCGCAGGCGCCATCGTCCTGCGGTATCGCGGCCGCGTTTCCTGCAAGAAACCGCGCCTTGCCGACGAGGTTCTGGTGGGCCGTCTTGATGAAGCCTTCCGAGGGTTCCACGCCCACCACGCTGACCGGTTTGCAGCGGTCCAGGATGGCCGCCGACAGCGCGCCCGTGCCGCACCCGACATCCAGCCAGCGTTTCCCCGGGGGCTGGTCCAGCCAGGCCAGAAAGAGCGGTGCGGCCTTGCGGCTCCAGCGGCCGATGTACTGCTCGTATGGGCTTCCGCGTTCCCACGTATCGGAGACAAGAGGGGTGTTCATCGCTTGCCACCTCCGGGGCACGGCTCGCGGCCGGGGTGTGCACGGCGGCGGGGTGCCGCAGTGGCGCTGGCCCGAGAAGGGGACAATAGGCCGATTCGCCCCGCGGTACAAGCGGCGCGTCGTGTGCCGACCGGAGACCACCCCATGAACCCCACACGCAACGTGCTGCTCGCCGGCGCCACCGGCCTGGTGGGCGGCCAGATGCTGCAAGCCCTGCTGGCCGACCCGACGGTGGCGCAGGTGCATGCGCTGACGCGCCGCGACCTGAACCTGCACCACCCCAAGCTGCAGCCCCTGCGCGTCGACTTCACCCACCTGCCTGCGCTGCCGCCGGCCGACGAGCTCTACCTGGCCCTGGGCACCACCATCAAGGTGGCGGGCAGTCAGGCCGCCTTCCGCGCGGTGGACTTCGACGCCAACCTCGCGGTGGCGCGCGCGGCGCAGGCCGCGGGTGTGCGGCGCGTCGGGCTGGTCAGCGCGGCCGGCGCCAGCGCGCAGTCGCCGGTGTTCTACAACCGCGTCAAGGGCGAGCTCGAAGACGCGCTGAGAGCGCTGGACCTGCAGGCCCTGGTGCTGGCGCAGCCGTCGCTGCTGCTCGACCTGCGCGACGGCCTGCAACAGCCCCCGCGCCTGGGCGAGCGCGTTGCCATTCCCATCGCCCGCGTGCTCGCGCCGCTGTTTCCGGGGCGCTACCAACCGGTGCATGCGCGGGCGGTCGCGCTGGCGCTGCTGCGCACGGTGCCCACCGCGCAGGGCGTGGTCGTGCTGGCGTCGGACGCACTGGCGCGCATCGGCCGCTGAGGCGACCACATCAGATCGATGCGCCTCCGGCGGGAGGCCTTCCGCTGCTACCCCGCGTGCGCGCGCAGCCAGGCCACGATGTCGGCGGTCACCTCATCGCGGTTGGTCTCGTTCAGGATTTCGTGGCGGGCGCCCGGGTACAGCTTCACCGTCACGTCGGCCAGGCCGGCATCGCGGTAGCGCTGGCCCAGCAGCTGGATCAGCGCGCCGCCACCCGCCAGCGGGTCGGCGTCGCCCGACGCGATCAGCAGCGGCAGGTCGCGGCGGATGCCGGCCAGCAGCGCCGGGTCTGCCAGCCGGGGCGCGGGCGCGAACAGCGCGGGAATCACATCGGCCGGCACGTCCCACCCGCACCAGTGGTTCGCCACGTAGGCGTCCACCTCGGCGGTGTCGCGGGACAACCATTCGTAGCCCGTGCGGTGTTCGAAGCCCGCGTTGAAGGCCTCCAGCCCGGCGGGACCGTCCGCGGGGGCATTGGCCATGGCGGCGGCAAACGCGTCCAGCGCGGTCGAGCCGGACAGCACCGCGCCCGACCAGGTGGCGGCGTGGTCGAGCAGGGCCGCCTGCGCGGCGAACGAGCCCATCGAGTGCCCGAACAGGAACACCGGCAGGCCGCCGTGCTGCGCCCGCAGCGCGGCGCCGAACTGGGCGACATCGGCGATCAGCCCGCCGAAGCCGGCGGCGCCGAAGTCGCCCAGGCGCCCGTTGGCGGTGCGCCCGTGCCCACGGTGGTCCACCGCGTGAACCACGAAGCCGGCCGCGTTCAGGGCCCGGGCAAAGCGGTCGTAGCGTTCGCCGTGTTCGGCCAGCCCGTGGGCGATCTGCACCACGCCGGCGGGCTGGTCGTCCACGTCGGACCAGGTGTAGGTGACGACGCGGGTGCCGTCAGCGTCGGAGAGGAAGGAAGAAGTGGAGGTGGTCATCGTTTCATTCTCACCCCGCACACCGTGAGCCCGACCTAGTGAAAACGGCAGGGCGCACCACTCGGATCAGGCGTCGATCTGCATCGCCGGGCGCGCCTGCACCTTCTGCAGCCAGGCGTTGGTGACCGGGTGCTTGTCCACCGGCGCGCCGAGGTAGACGCTGTAGCCGATCACCGACGCCACGATCAGGTCGGCCAGCGAGTAGGCGTCGCCGAGCAACCAGGGGTGCTGGGTCAGGCGCCCGTCGAGCACGCTGAGCAGCTCGTCCAGGGCTTTGCGCGCCGCGGTGCCGTGGGCATCGCCCGTCGTGCCCATGTCTTTCGCGGCCTGCAGGCGAAACACCTGCGCGCCGTAGGTGACATAAGCCCAAGTGCTCCAGGACATGGCCTGCAGGTGTTCCGGCGTGCCGCCGGCCGGCCACAGGCCGCTCTGCACGCCATAGGTGTGGCCCAGCCACAGCTCGATGGCCAGCGCCTCGAACATCGGCGCGCCGTCCACGGTCAGGGTGGGCACCTTGCCATTGGGGTTCAGGGCCAGGAAGTCGGGCCGGCGCTGCTCACCGGTGGTGATGTCGACCTTGATCCGCTCGTGCGGCACGCCGAGTTCGGCGAGGGCGCAGGCGACCGGGGTGGCGCTGGACATGGGGTGCCAGTAGAGAACGATCTGGGACATGAAGGGCTCCTTGAAGATGGTGGTTGGCGGGCCCGACACCGTGCCGAACCCGTGACCACAATGTCGCGCCAATTGCGGACAGTTACGGCCCGCAATAAAAGCTAAAGTGCCACCATGCTTTCATCGTCCTCGCGCCTGCTGCGGGTGCTGTCGTTGCTGCAGACACGCAGCCACTGGGCCGGCCCCGAGCTGGCCGAGCGGCTGGCCGTGCACCCGCGCACGCTGCGGCGCGACATCGACCGGCTGCGCCAGCTCGGCTACCCCATCCACGCCAGCAGCGGCGTGGCGGGCGGCTATGCGTTCCGCGCGGGGCAGTCGCTGCCGCCGCTGCTGCTGGACGACGAGGAGGCGCTGGCCGTGGCCATTGCCCTGCAGATCGCCGCGGCTGGCACCGTGAGCGGTGTGGAAGAAAGCTCGCTGCGCGCGCTGGTGAAACTGGAACAGGTGATGCCCACCCGCCTGCGCCGCCGCACGGGTGCGCTGCGCTCCGCCATCGTGCCGGTGCAGCGCATGGGGCCCACCATCGACGCCAGCGTGCTGGCCACGCTCGCCACCGCCTGCCGCGACCAGCTGCAGGTGGGGTTCAGCTACCGCGACCTGCGCGGCCAGGCCAGCGTGCGCCAGGTGCAGCCGCAGGGGCTGGTGCACACCGGCCACCACTGGTACCTGGTGGCCTGGGACCCGGCGCGCAACGACTGGCGCACCTTCCGCATCGACCGCGTGCAAGGCACGCCCCGCACCGGCGCGCACTTCGCGCCGCGCCCGCCACCCGCGGGCGACCTGCGCGCCTACGTCACGGGGGCCATGGCCGGCGTGCACCAGCAGGGCGACCAGGCGCGCGTGGTGCTGCACCAGCCGCGCGAGGTGATGGCGAAAACCATTCCGCCATCCGCCGCCACGCTGGAAGCCATCGACGACGCGCACTGCCTCATGCTCTGCGGCACCGGCCAGCTGGACTCGCTGGTGTACTGGCTGATGGCGCTGGACGTGGAGTTTGATGTGCTGGAGCCACCCGTGCTGAAGGAGCGGCTGCGCCGGGCGAGTGAGCGGGTGGGGAGGAGTTTGGCGCGGGGTGGTGGGTGATGGTGAGGAAGAAAAGAGGTCGGTGGCCTGATGGTGGTGCAGGGACTGCAGCCGGTGAGCAGCGGCCCAGCGCTCACCGACAGTGGCCGCGCGTCGCTACGGCAACAGGGTTTCGAGGCACCTGAACCCGGGAGATGGAGGCGCTACGCCTACCCTGCCTCGACTGGTCCGAGCGGCGCGACCACCTCGCGGGCCAACTCGCCGATCAGCTCTACTGCACCTGATGGCCCAGGGATGGGTTCGGCGTGGGGCGGGGCGAAATGTGGCGCTGACGCCGTTGGGGCAGCGGGTGTTGTGTCTCTGCTGGGGTGAGAGGGCGGGTCTCGGTGCGCACACCACATATATATGTATGTGTGCAGTCAACTTGGTTCGTGCTCCTCGCTGGCGAGGACCGGCTCAGGCCCACAAGACTGGGGGCCGCCGCTCAACTTGGACAGCCCGATGACCGCTGACACAAGTACCGAGCATTTCTCGATCCGATGACCAAGTCTCTGATTGCAATCATCCTTTGGATATCCTGCGACCACAGGGGACGGACCCAGTCGGCAGAGAAGATACTTTCAGCTCAATGTGGGGCAAGCAAACTCCCCCTTCAACCCCCACAGAGCACAAGGAGAACATAGAGCACAGCGAGTACGCGAGAACACGAGCACCGATGAAGTTGTATAACTATTTGATTTTTAAAGAAATTAATCGTTAATCTGTGCGGAATCATGCAATTTCAAGTCGTTGAATGTATGATATGTGATGAAGCGTGATGGTTGGTGAAATGGCAGTTCGGTAGCTTATAACCTGCTCGTTTAGTGCGTATCCAATCCTTGGAAAACACACTCGCACCATGGACACTTCATGTAACGCAACTTGATGGGGTGAATTTCATGGCCAGCGCACAACAAGCAACCACTAAGCGGCTCAAG
This sequence comes from Betaproteobacteria bacterium HGW-Betaproteobacteria-9, assembly GCA_002842215.1. Classification (GTDB taxonomy): domain Bacteria; phylum Pseudomonadota; class Gammaproteobacteria; order Burkholderiales; family Burkholderiaceae_C; genus Hydrogenophaga. The sequence continues at coordinate 15,894 of PHCC01000018.1, forward strand.
ATGTCTGAGCGCGCTGAGCAGCAGCTTCAGCTCCACTTTCCAAGCTGGGCCCCGGAGTGGCTGTGGAGGAGGAAGTCGAACGATGGGTACACCACGCTGCCTCGTACCTTGCCCATCGTGATGCAGGCAGCAGACGACCAGTCGAAGGGCCAGCCAGTTGGGCACACTCTGTTCTGCCTCTGGGCGCGGTCCCCCGACCACCCATTGGTGACTATTGAAAATCCCGCGACCTTCGCCGCCGAAGCGGGCTTTGAAGGTGTTCGCGCCGTGGATACATGGCGGCGTCGCATGAAGCGGCTGCGCGAGCTCAACCTCATCGTGAACAAGAAGGGACCTTCAGGCGACTTTCACTACGTTTTGCTGATGAACCCCAATGTGGCATTGGAGGCCATGAGGATCAACAACCTGGTTCAGACTAACCTCTACGCTCGGTTCATGGACAGGCTCACAGAGGTTGGCGGTTTCCGTGAAATCGAAAGCGCTCGCGCATTTTGGCAGCGGCAAAGGGAGAACCAGGCTACAGAAGAGGCAACGAAGACCGCTGCAGCCGCTGCAACCGCTGCAACTGTTGCACCTCCGCCTGCAAGTGAGATCACTGCCTCCGAGGCTATGCCGGAGACGGGTGTCGCCGCCGTCGTGAAGCGAAGGGTCCGCATAGCGCCCATGGAAGACAGCGAGTCCGAAGCAGCAAGCGAAGACGGTGGCCCCACACAGGTGCGCCCTCGTCGCAGGGTCAAGGGAGCATGACATGGACGGCGACAAGAAAAAGAGTGAGCCGCCAATCAAACCCGATGACCCTTACTGCGGCTTTCGAAACGACAAGTACCGGTTCAGGGCGCTCGTAGTGCGCGAAATTTGCGGAGTGGGCCGCTATGTATTCCTCTTGGTGGCCGCTTACTTTTTCGGGGCACCCGTAGCGAGTCCTATGGTTGCTGCCTTGCTTGCCAAGCTCTAAGCACACGGCGTAAAGGCGCGAAGTGCATGCAAAGCTCGATTGGTCGGATTTCGCAGTTGCTCTTCAACCTGACTCCGGGCCAATGGAGCGCATACCCGAGTCCAACTGACTGCAACAGGCGGTCGACGGTCAACTGCTTCAGAAAGCTGCGAATGAAGCGCTCACCGCGCCAGCCAGGTGCGCCAGCTCCCGAGCTGAGTGATGTCAGTACCGCCTTCAGCCCCCAGCGCTTCGCACACAAACCCGCTCACCCAAGACCCGTCGGCCAGCTTGACCTTGCCGATGCCCAGCGGGGCGGGGATGCCGTCGACGAAGCTGCCGAAGTGTTCGGCGGGCAGTTCCCAGACTTCCATGTCGATGGCGGCGCCGCCTTCGTTGACGCGCACCATGCCGGGCCGCTGGACCGGGCCGCCGGCCAATGCGTAGAACTTGTATTCGGGCGCGGACTGCACCGCGCCGAGCAGGCGCGCGCCGCGCTGGGTGAGTTGCCAGTTGAGCGGCAGGCCGCTGAGGTGGGCGCCGCAGACCGCGACCTTGACGGTGCCGGCGGTGTTGCTGCCTTTGGGCAGCTCGGTGGTGCCGATGGCGGGGGTGTCGGCCAGCGTTGCGGGGGTGGCGCCGAGTGACAGTGCCTGTGCGCGGTGGAAGCGGTCCGCCAGGCGCAGCAGGGGCACGTCCTTGAACGCGGGCGCGGCCAGGGTCACGCCCCAGGGCAGGCCCTGGGCATCGCCCTCGCCCTGGAAGCCTGCGGGCACCGCGACGGCGGCGTAGTCCAGCAGGTTCATGAAGTTGGTGTAGTAGCCCAGGTTCGAGTTCAGGCGGATCGGGTCGGCCTGCATCTCGGCGATGCGGTAGATGGTTCCTGCCGTGGGCGTGAGCAGGCAGTCCACGTCTTGCCACACCGCGTCGCACACGCGCTTGAGGGCCTTGAGCTTGTAGCTGGCCGCGAACGCCTCGGCGGCGGTCTTGGCTTTGCCGCCCTGGATGATGCTGCGCACGGGCGGGAACACGGCCTCGGGTTGGGCTTCGATGAAGTCCTGGATGGCGACGTAGCGCTCGGCAACCCAGGGGCCTTCGTAGAGCAGGCGCGCGGCTTCGAGGAAGGGCGTGAGGTCCACCTCGACGGCAGTGCCACCCAGGGCATGCAAACGTTCGATGCTTTGGGCGAACAGCTCGATGGCCGCGTCGTTGCCGAAGAACTGAAGGTCCTGCGGGCGCGGCACGCCGAAGCGGAAGGGGCCGGCCGAGAAGTCCACGCCGAAGGGCTTGGCGGCGCGGCTGAAGGCGTCGGCCTCGTCGGGCACGGCGGCCACCGCCAGCACGGCCTGTGCATCCGACGCGGTGAGGGCGAAGATGGACACGGTGTCCACCGAGCGGCAGGCCGGCACCACGCCGGTGGCCGAGAGCAGGCCGATGGTCGGCTTGAGGCCGACGAGGTTGTTGAAGCTCGCGGGCACGCGGCCGGAGCCGGCCGTGTCAGTACCCAGTGAAAAGCTGACCCAGCCCTTGGCCACGCTCACCGCCGAGCCGGAGCTGGAGCCGCCCGAAACGAACTCGGGGTTGAAGGCGTTCTGGCAGGCGCCATACGGCGAGCGCGTGCCGTTCAGGCCGGTGGCGAACTGGTCGAGGTTGGTCTTGCCCAGCGGCACGGCGCCGGCCGCCACCAGCTGCTGGATCAGGAAGGCGCTCTCGCCGGGGGTGTAGGCGAACTCGGGGCAGCCGGCGGTGGTGGGGATGTGCGCGAGGTCGATGTTGTCCTTCAGCGCGAAGGGCACGCCGTAGAGCGGCAGGCTGTCGGGCGCCACGCCGTCGAGGCGCGCGAGGAAGGGCTCGATCTCGGCGTCGGTCAGGCGGTAGATGAAGGCGTTGTTGGTATCGCTGGCGCAGCGGCGTTGGGCTTCGGCGATCACGCTGCGCACGGTGGCACCGCTGGCGTAGGCGGCTTGCAGGCTGGCGATGTTGAAAGAGAGGTTGCTCAGGTCCATGGAGGGCTCCTTGAATTTTTTGGAATGAAGTTCAGACGCCAGCTCAAGCGGCTTCGTCGATCAGCACCAGCACGTTCTGCCCGGCGGCCACCGAGCCGCCTTGCGCGCACATGAGGCTGTACACCGTGGCCTTGGCGGGCGCGAGCAGGCTGAATTCCATCTTCATGGACTCGATCACCATCAGCACGTCGCCGGCCTGCACCTGCTGGCCCACGCTCACGGCGACCTTCCACACGTTGCCGGGCACGCTGGTGGCGATCAGGCGGCCGCCTTCGGGCAGGTCGATCTCGCTGTCCGGTCCGGCCGCTTCCACGTCGGCCTCGCTCGCCACCTCGGCCAGGCCTGCGGCGGCCCAGCGCTCGCGCTCGGCTTCGAACGCCACCTGTTGCGTGGCCTTGAAGGTGGCGATGCTGGCCGCGTTGTCGGCGAGGAAGCGGCGGTAGTCCTTGAGGCTGAACGTGCCGGCTTCGGTGCGCAGCGCATAGCCGCCGTGCGGGAAGTCGGCGCGGATGCGCAGCAGCTCCTCCTGGCTCACGGGGTGGAAGCGGATCTGGTCGAAGAAGCGCAGCAGCCAGGGCTGCTCAAACACGCTGCCGGCCTCGCCGTGCCGCCAGCGGTTCCACATCTGCAGCGTGCGGCCCACGAACTGGTAACCGCCGGGGCCTTCCATGCCGTAGACGCAGAGGTAGGCGCCGCCGATGCCCACCGCGTTCTCCGGCGTCCAGGTACGCGCGGGGTTGTACTTGGTGGTCACGAGGCGCTGGCGCGGGTCCAGCGGCGTGGCCACCGGCGCGCCGAGGTACACGTCGCCCAGGCCCAACACGAGGTAGGGCGCCTCGAACACGATCTTGAACACGTCGTCGATGCTGTTCAGCCCGTTGATGCGGCGGATGAACTCGATGTTGCTCGGGCACCAGGGCGCGTCGGGCCGCACCGACTGCATGTACTTCTCGATGGCGAGTTTGGTCTGCGGGTCGTCCCACGACAGCGGCAGGTGCACCGTGCGGCTGGGCACCACCATGTCGTCCACCGGCGGCAGCGCGGCCTCGGTGGCGATCAGTGTTTTCAGCAGCGCGTCGCGGCCGATCAGCGCGGGGTCGAAGTGCAGCTGCAGCGAGCGGATGCCGGGGGTCATGTCGATGAGGCCGGGCAGCTGGCCCTGCGCTTGCAGGGCTTTCAGCGCCGTCATCAGCACGTGCACGCGCAGGCGCAGCTCGATGTCCAACACCAGCGGGCCGAACTCCAGCAGCACATAGCGGTCGCCGGCCTGGCGCACCACCATGGCGGGCACGTCTTCGCGGGCTGGGTCTTCGTAGATGACCGGCGTGGTGTGGGCCGCTGCGTCGTCGCTCGGCGTCGCGGGCAGCGAGCCACTCAGTGACGACAACGCCGCTTCCACCGCCGCTTCGCGCTCACCCGCCTGCGCCAGCGAGAGGCGGTGGAAACGCACCGTGTCGCCGGGGCGCAGCTGGCCCAGCTTCCAGAGCTCGGCGTTCACCACCACGGCCGGGCAGACGAAGCCGCCGAGGCTGGGGCCGTCGGGCCCGAGGATGACGGGCATGTCGCCGGTGAAGTCGATCGCGCCGATGGCGTAGGCGTTGTCGTGGATGTTCGAGGGGTGCAGCCCCGCCTCGCCGCCGTCGGCGCGCGCCCACTGGGGCCGGGGGCCGATCAGGCGCACGCCCGTGCGGCTGCTGTTGTGGTGCACCTTCCAGTCGGTGGCGAAGAAGGTGGCGATGTCGTCGGGCTGGAAGAAGTCGGGCGCGCCGTGCGGGCCGTAGAGCACGCCCACGTCCCAGTGGTGGCTGTAGGTGGGGATCAGCGCGGCGGGCGCGTTCGCTGCAACCTGAGAAGCAGCGCCCGCGAGGTGCAGCACATCACCCGCGCGCAGATGCCGCCCGGCGTGGCCGCCGAACTGGCCGAGCGTGAAGGTGCTGCGGCTGCCGAGGTAGGCCGGCACGTCCAGCCCGCCGGCCACAGCCAGCGCCAGACGCACGCCCGCTTCGGTGCGGCCCACGGCCAGGGTGCTGCCGGCTTTCACTTGCAGCGCCTGCCACATGGCCACCGGCTGGCCGTCCAGCGTGAGCTTCGCTGGCGCGCCGGTCACGGCCACCACGGCGTCGGTGTTGAAGCGCAGCGTGGGGCCGGCGAGCGTGATCTCCAGCGCGGCCGCGTCGGGGGCGTTGCCCACCAGCTGGTTGGCCATGCGGTGGGCGTAGGCGTCCATCGGGCCGCTGGGCGGCACGCCCACGTCCCAGTAGCCGGTGCGGCCCGGCCAGTCCTGCACGCTGGTCTGCACGCCCGGCTCCAGCACCTCGATGGTCGCGGGCCGGTACTCGAAGCTGTTGAGAAAGCGCGTGACCTGCCGGCCTTCACGGAACACCGCGCTGCGCACCACCTGGCGCAGGTAGCCCAGGTTGGTTTCGATGCCGGCCAGGCGCGTCGCGTCCAGCGCGGCTTCCATCTTCAACAGCGCTTGCTCGCGGGTGTCGGCGGTGACGATGAGCTTGGCCAGCATGGGGTCGTACCAGGCGGGCACCTCGGTGCCGCGCTCGACCCATCCGTCCACACGCGCGTCGGCCGGGAACACCACCTCGGTGAGCAAGCCCGCGCAGGGCTGGAAATTGCGCGCCGGGTCTTCGGCGTAGAGCCGCACCTGGATGGACGCGCCGCGCGCCACCGGTTGCAGCGTGGCCAGCGGCGGCAGATCGCCCGCCGCGAGTTGCAGCATCCAGGCCACCAGGTCCACGCCGGTCACCTGCTCGGTCACGCCGTGCTCCACCTGCAGGCGCGTGTTCACCTCCAGGAAATAGAAGGCGCCGGTGGCTGCGTCGTAGACAAATTCCACCGTGCCGGCCGAGCGGTAGTTCACCGCCTGCGCCAGCCGCACGGCGGTGGCGTGCAGCTCGCGGCGCTGCGCGTCGTTGAGGCCCGGCGCCGGGGTTTCTTCGATCACCTTCTGGTTGCGCCGCTGCACCGAGCAGTCGCGCTCGCCCAGCGCGATCACGCCGCCCGCGCCGTCGCCAAACACCTGCACCTCAATGTGGCGCGCCTGCTCCACGTACTTCTCGATGAACAGGCCCGCGTCCTTGAAGTTGGCCTGCGCGAGGCGGCCCACGTTCTCGAACGCGTCGGCGAGTTCGGCGGCGTTCCACACCAGCCGCATGCCGATGCCACCGCCGCCCGCCGTGCTCTTGAGCATCACCGGAAAGCCGATGCGCTGGGCCTCGCTCTGCGCCTGCGCGAGATCGCCGAGCAGGCCCGAGCCCGGCAGCAGCGGCACGCCGCGTTGCTGCGCCAGATCACGCGCCGTGTGCTTGAGGCCAAAGGCCCGCATCTGCGATGGTGTGGGGCCGATGAAGGCGATGCCCGCAGCTTCGCAGGCTTCGGCGAAGCCCGGGTTTTCCGACAGGAAACCGTAGCCGGGGTGGATGGCCTGCGCGCCGCAGTCCTTCGCGATCTGCAGGATGCGGTCGGCCTTGAGGTAGCTCTCGGCGGCGGGCGCCGGGCCGAGCAGGTAGGCCTCGTCGGCCTCGCGCACATGGCGCGCCTGCGCGTCGGCTTCGGAGTACACGGCCACGCTCTGTACGCCCAGGGCTTTGAGCGTGCGGATGATGCGGCAGGCGATGGCGCCGCGGTTGGCAATCAGGACCTTGCTGAACATGAGATCTCCGAGGCAGGCCGTCCTGCGAATGCAAGGTAGTCAGACAGGTCGTCCTGCTGGCAGGTTGAAGAAGCCGATACGCGTAGGCACGCCAACCGGGACACACCGAAGAACCGGCTTTGCCGGGCCAAAGGTGTGGTCCCCCCAACGGGGGGAAGACGCGAAGCGGCGCAGGGGGGGCTCACTGCTCGTTCCAGACGAGCAGTTGTATCGGGGTGGGGTTGTACGCGTTGCACGGGTTGTTGAGCTGCGGGCAGTTGCTGATCAGCACCCACACGTCCATCTCGGCGCGCATCTCCACGTATTTGCCGGGACCGGACACGCCGTCATCGAACTTCAGGTCGCCGCTGTCGGTCACCGGCACGTTCATGAAGAAGTTGATGTTGGGCACCAGGTCGCGCTTGGTGAGGCCCATGTCGGCGCGCTGCAGGGCGATGAGGTAGTTGTCGCGGCAGCTGTGCATGTACTTTTTCTGCAGCGCGTAGCGCACGGTGTTGCTCTCGGCCGCACAGGCGCCGCCGAGCGTGTCGTGGCGGCCGCAGGTGTCGGCCACGATGGTGAGCATGGGCCGCGCCTCGTTGCTGCGGATGACGGAACCCGTGGTGAGGTAGATGCCGCCCTGGTGCAGCATGGTGTCGGTGGCGCTGTAGTGCTCGGCCAGGTCGTCGCGGTTGTAGAAGATCACGTCGGCGGCCTGGTTGCCTTCGAGGTCGACGATGCGCAGGGTCTGGCCCTTGTTGACGGCGAACAGGATGGGCTCGCCTGCGGGGTGGCGCTGGTTCAGCACGGCGTTCGCTGGGTCCAGCGTGCTTTCGAGGATGCGGATGTCGGTGGCGGTGGTGGCGTTCATGGTGCAGATCTCCAGACTCGGTATTCAGATCACTTCGGAGGGCAGCGGGGCCTCGTCCAGTCGCACCGCTGAACCGGCTTTGCCGGGCAGCTGGTGCGGTCCCCCCTCCAAGCCGAAGGCGCCAGGGAGGGGGGAAGACGCGAAGCGGCGCAGGGGGGTGTCACGCATACAACATGTCGCTGTTGTGCAGGGCGCGCGCGTTTTCCGGGCGGAAAGCGCGGCAGAAGTCGTCGGCCGGCGCGGCGCCGCAGCGCCAGGCCAGCAGGCCCACCTTCTTGGGTGCGTAGACCGGCGAAGGGTCCAGCGCGTGCGGCGCACTGGACACGGCCAGGATCACGTCCATGTCGAAGCGCAGCTCCACAAAATCGCCCGCCTTCGCGTGGTTTTCTGCAAAGCCGAACCGGCCCTGCGCGTCCACGCTCACCTTGCTGAACAGGTTGACCGGCGGAATCAGGTCGCGCTTGGTGAGGCCGTATTTGCCGATCTCGATCAGCAGGCCGTCCTTGCCCGAGCGGTACATGGCGTTGCGCGCCTGCTCGTAGCGCCGCTCGCCGTACTTCGTGGCCATGAGTTCGTTGTCGAGCAGCGCGCCCAGCGGGTCGTGCCAGCCCAAGCTGTCGGCGGTGACGCTGGCCATGCTGCGGCCCATGTCGCTCATCAGCACGTGGCCCTTGGTGTAGTGCGCCGTGTGCTGAGCCTTCAGGCTGTCGGGCATGTTGTAGCGCTCCAGCTTTTCCAGCGCGCTGTAGAGCACCAGGCTCAGGTTGGCACCGGCCTCCAGCGCCACGAAGCGGATCGCGCTGCCGCGCGGCATGCGCCAGCTCCAGTGGCTGCCGCCGGGCACCACCTCGCTCCACATCACTTTCGTGGTGTCCACGCCGGCCAGCGCGGGCGCGGGGAAGCGTTGCCAGAAGGCGGGTGCGTCCACCGGCGCGGCCTGTGGCGGGTTGGGCAAAACGGTGGTGAGCGGGTCGGGCAATTCGTTGAGGGGGTTCATGCGTGTCTCCAGAAGTTCAGAGGGTTTCGGCGGTGGCGCCACTCAGGCGCTGCAGCTGTTCCAGATCGGTCTTCATGCCCGAGGTCTCGCGGATGCGCTCCAGGATGTCGCGCTTGAGGCGCACGAACTCCGGCGCGAACTTGAGGTCCTGCGTGCGCTGGTCGCCAAAGGGCACCTCGTAGATCGTGTCGATACGGCCCGGGCGCGGCGCCATCAGCACCACGCGGCTGCCGAGGTAGAGCGCTTCCTCCACGTCGTGCGTCACGAAGACGATGGTGGCTTTCTCCAGCCGGTGCACGTAGCGGATCAGGTCGTGCATCACCTCGCGCGTCTGCGCGTCGAGCGCGCCGAAGGGTTCGTCCATCAGCACGATGTCGGGCCGGCCCATGAGAGCGCGCGCAATGGCCACGCGCTGCTGCATGCCGCCCGAGAGCTGGTTGGGCCAGGCGCCCGCCGAGGCCTGCAGGCCCATCAGGCGCAGCAGCGCGTCGGCCCGGCCCGAGGCGGCTTCCACGTCGCTGGAGCTGCGGTCTTGCGTGTGGGCGGCCAGCTGGCGGCAGAACTTGATGTTCTCCATCACCGTCATCCACGGGTAGAGGCTGTAGTGCTGGAACACCATGGCGCGGTCGATGCCCGGGCCGGTGACGGGCCGGTTGTCCACCAGCAGCTCGCCAGCGGTCTGCACCTCCAGCCCGCCGATGGTGCGCAGCAGCGTGCTCTTGCCGCAGCCCGAAGCGCCCACAAAGGTGACGAACTCGTTGGCGCCAATGTCCAGGTCGATGTTCTCCAGCGCGTTCGTGGGCGCACCGTCGAAGTGCTTGAACAGGCCGCGGATCGCGATTTTGGGTAGGGTGCTCATCGCATCAGCCTTTCAAATAGAGCCACGGGAAAGCGCGGCGGTGCAGCCAGCGGAACAACTGGTCCGTCACCAGCCCGATGAGCCCGATGACGATGATCCCGGCGAAGATGGTGTCGGTCTGCAGGAAGCGCTGCGCGCGCAGGATCGCGTAGCCCAGGCCCGAGTTCGCGGCCACCAGCTCGGCCACGACCAGGTAGGTCCAGGCCCAGCCCATGGTGATGCGCAGGGTGTCGAGCAGCGCCGGCTTGGCGCTGGGCAGGATCACTTTTTCAAGCAGCTCGCGGCGGTTCGCGCCCATGGTCTGCGCCGCCTCCACCTGCGCGGCCGGCACGCGGCGCACGTCCTCGGCCACCATCAGCACCATCTGGAAAAAAGTGCCGATGAAAATGATCGCAATCTTGGAGCCCTCGTCGATGCCCACCCACAGCATCACCAGCGGAATGAAGGCCACCGCGGGCATGTAGCGGATCAGGTCGGTCAGCGGCTCCAGCAGGGCCTGCACCGAGCGGAACGACCCGATCAGCAGCCCCAGCGGCAGCGCGATCACCGCGGAGAGCACGAAGCCCGCGACCACGCGGTAGACGCTGATGCCCATGTCTTCGAGCAGGCCGGTCTCGGTGGCCCAGGTCCAGGTCTTGGCCAGCACCGCTGTGGGCGAGGGCAGGAAGGTCGGGTCCATGCCGCCCCAGGCGGCCAGCGCGGCCCACATCAGCAGCGGGGTGATCAGGCCGGTGAGCGCAAACACCCAGTAGGCGCGGCGCGAAATGCCGGTGCGCACCGTCCAGAAGCCGGTGCGCCGCGGCGGGCGCGCAGACGCCAAGGCGCGGGCCGGTGGCGGAAGGGGTGCAGACGGAGGAAGCTGGGACATGCGGGGCTCCTGGCGGGGGACAAACGGCGAGAGAGGCTCGTGCGCAAGCAGCGAAGCATCTCCCGGGCTTTTGTCCCTCCGTGGAGCCACACGATCGTGGCCGACTGCTCTCGGACCAGACGGCTCAGACTGCTTCGGTGAAGTGGTCTGGGCCCGGAACCCTAGCGGTCTTCAAGGCAGCGAATCACCGTTTTGGTGCACTCGCCTCTCTGTCTCTCAGTGTTAGCAGGTTTGGTGCCAGGGGCATGCAGTGCTTCGAAATGCCCACTACTTGAGTTCCGGACAGATCACCCGCCGAGCAGCGAACACGATCGCAGCGGAAAGATCGTCCCCGAAGAACTCGGCGAGGTTGGCCTGGGTGGCGACGAAGTCGGCCTTTCCAATCCGGACCCAGGTGCACACCTCTTCGCCCCAGCGGGCGTATTCGCCCGGCGGCGTGTCGCGGACGGCCTCGATGGCCTCCGTGGTTTTCACCTGGCTCTTGAGCAAGGCGTTGAACTGTTCGATCTGCTCGGGTGTGGCGCTGTGTGCCGAGGCGGCGAACATTCCGTGAAGGAGACCGATCGACAGGAGACGGACAAGGCGAGATGGCATGGTGGCACTCCCTGAACATGTTGGTATCTCTGCAGTGTGCCTCGCCCTCGTGGTTCGGTCGATGCGCTTCCTGTGCAAATTCCCCCACACCGGCTCCCGAGGAACGGGATGTGGCACCGCTCACACCCCCAGGTACCGCCCCGGCCGGTGGTTGAGCGCCAAGATGGCGCCGATGGCCACCGCGCCCACCACCGACTGCGCCGCCTGCATGGGCGGCAACAGCCAGAGCCACACCGACGCGAAAAACCGCCTGCAGCAAACGCTGAAAGTCTGGGTCCGCATCGCGAAGCAGCAGCGCCCCCCGGCGAACCGAGCGCTGGACAGACCAGGCCCTCAGGTTGGCTCACCGCCCGACGTCATCGCGGCCCAGCATGCGCTGGACCCTGGATTCCTCTTCGATGGCGCGATCAAATTGATCCAGCCCGATCTGGTTCAGCACCCGCTTGAACGCCGTGGCCACCTCGGGCTTCAGGTCCGCAATCCGCCGGGCCGCCGCCAGCGACACCGCATCGAGCTCGTCCGCTGGCACGCTGCGGTAGACCAGCCCCCAGTCGAGGGCCTGTGCCGCGTCGAAGGCCTCGCCGAGCAGCATCAGCGCCTTGGCGCGCATCGGCCCGATCGCGGAGGGCAGGGTCGTCACCAGTCCGCCCGTGACGAAGACGCCCAGCGAGGCCTCGGGCAGCTTGAACCTCGCGTCCGCGGCGGCGTAGACGATGTCGGCGTTCATCATCCACTCGAAGCCGGCGCCGACGGTCCAGCCGTGCACGGCGGCGATCACGGGTCGGGGGTGGGCCACGATGGCCCGGGAAACCGCCTGCACCAGCTCCAGGTCTTTGTCGGTGGGGGCGGCGCCGACATCGCGGCCGGCGCAGAAGGCCCGGCCCTTGCCTAAAAGGCGGATGGCGCGGACCGACGGGTCGGTGGCTGCGGCATTCAGCGCTTCGAGCAGGGCCTCGGCCAGTTCGTTGTCGATGGCGTTGAGTTTGTCGGGGCGGTTCAGCGTCAGGGTCAGGACGCCGGCATCGGATTCCAGCAGGAGTTGGGGTGAAGGCATGCCGCAGGCTAGCAGGATTCCGCGCCCAGGCGCCAGCGCTCACACCCCGAGATAACGCCCCGGCCGGTGGTTGAGCGCGAGGATGGCGCCGATGGCCACCGCGCCCACCACCGACTGCGCCACCTGCATGGGTGGCAGCACCCAGAACGCCGCGAGCACGACCACCAGATCCACGGACATCTGCACCTTGCCGGCGCTGAAGCCTTTGGCCTGCTGCAGCCATTGCGCGAGGATGTTGACGCCACCCACGCTGGCCTGGTGGCGCAGCAGGGCGAGCAGCCCGAAGCCGATCAGAAAGCCGCCGAGCACCGAGGCGACCCAAGGGTTGAGCAGCTCGAAGCGCACCACTTTGGGCGCCAGCGTGGTGCAGGCGGACACGAGGGCCACGGCGCCGAAACTCTTGAAGGTGAACGCCGGGCCGAGCCGGACCCAGGAAAGCACGAAGAACGGCAGGCTGAACAGGAAGAAGAACAGGCCGAAGGGCAGGCCGGTGGCGTAGCTGGCCAGAAAGGCCACGCCCGCCACGCCGCCGGTGAGCAGGCCGGCGTGGCCGAACATGGTCATGCCCAGCGCGACGAAGAGCGAGCCGGCGATGAGCGCGTGGGTGTCGTCGAACCAGGAGTGGGCGTGGGAAGCGGGAGCGAGAGGGGTGGCGGGGTTCATGCGGGGGGGACAAGCATGGGGCGTGCCGTGGCAGCGAGGTCGCATGCGTGATGTTTTGTTTCTATTTGAGCTAATGATTGGCTTTATTTTGTTTGCTATAAGGCATACAATTTTCACGTCACCGTTAGCCTAAAAAGAAACATATTCATGTCCATCCCACTCAACCGCCTCAAGCTGGAGCAGACAGACCGTGCGCTGGCCGTGTTCGCGCCGCTGAGTGGCAAGCCGGTGCCGCGAGGGGGCTGGCTGCGGGCGGTGCGCGAGTCGCTGGGTTTGTCTTTGCGGGCGCAGGCCGCGCGCGTGGGTGTGACTGCGCCCTCGCTGTTCAAGGCCGAGGCGTCGGAGGCCGAGGGGCGCATCACGCTGGGACAGCTGCGCAAGCTGGCCGAGGGGCTGGACTGCGAAGTGGTGTACGCACTGGTGCCGCGCCGGCCGTTGGGCGAGGTGGTGGAGGCTCAGGCGGACAAACTGGCGCGCGAGGCTGTGCTGGGGGTGGCGCACTCGATGGCGCTGGAAGAGCAGCGGCCGTCAAACGCCTTCGTTGACCAGTTGATTGAAGACCGCCGCCGCGCGCTGCTGGCCGGCTCGTGGGCCAAGCTGTGGCGCTGAACCTCGACTACGAGCCGGGTCAGACGCCGCTGGACCCGGACGAAGCTGCCGGGCTGCTGCCCGGGCACATCACGACGCAAGGGGACCTGAACGAGTGGGAGCAGGCCAACATCCTGCGCGTTGAACAATGGCTGGGGCGCCAGCGCAAAGCGGAAGTGATGAGCGAAGCCTTCTGCCGCGAGCTGCACCGCCGCATGTTCGACCAGACCTGGCGCTGGGCGGGGCAGTTCCGGCAGTCGGACAAGAACATCGGCTGCGACTGGCGGCAGGTGCCGCTGAGGCTGCGGCAACTGCTGGACAACACAGCGTTTCAACTGACCGAGAAGGTCTATCCGCTGGATAAGGCCGCGACACGCTTTCACCATCAGTTGGTGCTGGTGCACCCCTTTCCAAATGGCAACGGGCGTCACGCCCGGCTGATGACGGACGTGCTGTTGCGGCAGCAGGGTGGAGTGCGGTTCAGCTGGGGCGAACGCAAATTGGTCGCCACGGGCACCGCGCGGCAGAGCTACATCGCGGCTCTGCGGGCGGCGGATGCGGGGGACCTGCAGCCGCTGATGGTGTTTGTCAGAAGCTGAAGGAGCCAAAGGGCGGGCGGGCCGCAGCATTTGGACACCTTTCGTCATCGCGCGTTGACACAGCCGCCCTACATTGCCCCCTTCTAAAAGGAATGGGCATATGGACAAGTCAATGATGAAGGGCATCGCCGTGGGCGGACTCGCCATGGTGGTGCTCGGGGCCAGCGGCTTCACCGGCTACCAGGCGCTGACGCAACCGACGTTCGCTGACGTGGTCGCGGTGAAAGCAGTGACAGAAACCGTGGTGACGCCACGGGAGCGTTGCGAAAACGTGCAGGTGCGGCGGCAGGCGCCGGTGAAGGACGAACACCGCGTCGCGGGCTCGTTGATCGGCGGTGTGGCGGGCGGCCTGCTGGGCAGCAACATCGGCGGCGGCAACGGCCGGAAGCTGGCCACCGTGGCCGGCGCGGTGGCCGGGGGCTACGCGGGTAACCAGGTGCAAAAGAACCTGCAGCAGAACGACGTGGTCACGACGACAGAGCGCCGCTGCCGGACGGTGAAGCTCAAGTCGCAGAGGCTGGTCGGGTACGACGTGACCTACCGGCTCGAAGGCCAGGACGGCCAGGTGCGCACCTCCTTCCAACCGGGCGCCACGCTGCCGGTGAAGGATGGGCAGGTGGTGATCACACCGCCGCCCGGTCTGCGTTCATAAGTTGAGGATGAAAATACATAGATGTTATTTTTTGACGAATAATGGTTTATCTATGTTGTCCAATAAAGCAGTGCCTACCGGATGATCCCGGTAGGGAGTGAGTGCTCGCATGGTTGAAGTGTGCGCTGGACCCTGTTATAAATATACATAGATGTTGTTTATTGACATTTTTCTAGATTTCTATGTATGCCGAAACAGAACGTCAGCCCCGCCGCCTACCCCCACGCTGTCCTTCAGGAGATTGAGCGGCTGGCGCAGAACATCGTCGTCGCCCGCAAGCGGCGCGGCGAGACGCAGCTGCAGTGGGCCCGGAAGCTGGGGGTGTCGCAGCCGACCATGGCGCGCATCGAGCGCGGCGACCCGTCGGTGGCGATGGCGTCGTATGTGATGTGCCTGTGGCTGATCAACCAGACCGTGGGCCTGGCTGACCTGGCTTCGCCAGAGAACGACCAAGCAGCACTGGAGCGCGAGGTGAACAAGGTGCGCCAGAAGCTTCGGCCTTATGGGCCAGTCGCTGCACAGACGGGAGCTCGGGAGTTGGCCGCCGCGCCCGGGCGGGCACCGGGCACCACCGGGAAGCGCCATCCCGCGGCCGAGGGACTGGCGGCCCTGATGGCGTCGCCGACGCAGCCTCGATGACCGCACCCGACATCACCCCCAGCACCTATGTGCCCCAGGACGAGCTGTATGTCTGGGCCCTGGTGAACCCGGCGGCGCCGACGCTGGTGGGCAGGCTCCAGCTGTCGCAGCTGGTGCCCGACTGCGCTACCTTCACCTACAACGCCGCGTGGTGGAACTTCCCGCTGAGCGAAGACTTGCCGCTGGTGCAAGGCCAGGTGTTTTCAGCGGGCGAGCGAGGCAGCGCGCCGGGCGCCATCGACGACGCGCGGCCGGACCGCTGGGGCGAGCGGATCATCCGCCACATCGACCGGCCCGCCCGTCTGTCGATTCTGGAAATGCTGCTGTTCGCTGGCGACGACCGCTTCGGTGCGCTCGGCGTCTCGGTGTCGGCCGAGCAATACCGCCCTCGCCACCTGGGGCCCTACCCCGTGCTGGGCGACCTCGCCAGGCTCAGCGACGCCGTTGAAGACGTGCAGGCCCAGACCCCGATCACGGCGGACCTGCAGCGCCTGATCCAACCCGGCGTGACGCTGGGCGGTACGCAGCCCAAAGCCTTGTTGCAAACCGATGCCGGCCCCTGCGTGGTCAAGTTCAGCGAACTGGGTGATGCGGTGGACACTCCGCTGGTGGAGCACGCCACCCTGACGTTAGCGGCGATAGCCGGAATGCACGTCGCCACGACCGGCGTGCTTCCCCTGCCGCCGCGCCACGGCAAGACCCGCCATGCGTTGACCATTGAGCGTTTCGACCGCGTGGGCGACATCCGTCTGCACTGCCTGTCGGCCAAGACGCTGTTGCGCGCCGCGCGACTGCCGGAGAGCTACGGCGCCCTGGCCACGGTGCTGCTGCGCCTGGGCCACCCGGACCGGCAGGGCGCGATGCGCGAAGAGCTGTTCCGGCGCATGGTGTTCAACATCCTGATGGACAACACCGACGACCACGAGCGCAACCACAGCGTGCGACTGGGCTTTGACGGTTACCACGAGCTGACCCCGGCCTACGACGTGGTGCCCACGCTGCAGAACCTGGGCTACCAGGCCATGGTGGTGGGGCGCGCGGGCGCGGCGTCGAGCCTGGACAACGCGCTGACGGAGCTGAGCGAGTTCGGCCTCAAGCGGGCACGGGCCATTGAGCTGATCCAGCAGGTGGCGCGCGTGGTCGATGGATGGGAAGCGCATTTCGCGCAGATGGGGGTGAGCGCTGCCGACCGCGAGCTGCTGCGCGCCAGCATCGACCGCGATGCCTTGCGGCAGCAGCGCCAGGCATATCTCTGATTTCAGGTCAAGCCGCGCCATCCTGCGCGTCAAGATAGACGCGCACCAGCTCCCGCAGCCGCTCGCGCCCGAAGCTCGGGTCGTGGCCCGCGTGCACCACGCTCACCGGCAGTGCCAGCAGGCGTTCCAGGGTGCGCGCGTAGGCCACGCGGTCGGAGTGGTGCAGGTCGTCGATGAGCGGGCCGTCGTAGATGGCGTCGCCGGAAAACAGCGTGCCGCTTTTTGCTTCTCACAGGCCGATGCTGCCGGGCGAGTGGCCGGGCAGGTGCAGCACCTCGAAGTGGCGGTTGCCGAGGTCGATGGCGTCGCCTTCGTCCAGCCGGCGCGTGACGGTGGCCTGTTTGATCTCCCAGGCCGAGAGGTCGTAGTCGGGCGTGGGCAGGGCGGTGAGGGCGGGGCCGCCGGTCTCGTAGCCGGGCACCTGGATGTTCACCTCGCTGAGGTCGAAGTCGGCGAGCGTGCCGTCGGGGTCGGCCCGCGTGAGCGCGTCGGCTTCGAGGCAGTGGCACCAGCACTCGGCGAACTCGTGGTGGCCGCCCACGTGGTCCAGGTGTACGTGTGTGGCGAGCGCGGCCACGCGCTGGCCGAACAGGTGTCGCGAGGCGGCGTGCAGGCTGCTGACGCCGAGGCCGGTGTCGACCATGAGGTCGAGCCCGCGCCCGCGGATGTGCCAGATGTTGCAGCGGAGAAAGGGAATGACGTGCGGCTCGGTGATGAGGGTGATGCCCTCGCCGAGCGAGCGGAACTGGAACCAGTCGCCACTGGCAGCGGGCAGCGGGGCGGGCGAGGTCGCGGGGCCCATCGGCATCAGGCCGAGGCCGCCGCGCTGCGCGTGGCCGAGGGCAGCTCGCCAAACAGCGCCCGGTAGTCGTTCGCGAAACGCGAAGGGTGCCAGAAGCCCCAGCGGGCCGCCACATCGCCCACAGGCGCCGCCCGGTTCTGGCGCAGCTCGCTGCGCACCTGGTTGAGGCGCATGGCGCGCAGGTAGGTGACGGGGCTGATCTGCATGACCTCTTCGAACGCGTATTGCAGCGCGCGGCGCGAGGTGCCAATGGCCTGGCAAAGGTCGGGCACGGCGATCACCTCGTGCGCGTGAGCCTGCATGTGCTGCCGCGCGCGGGCCACGATGCGCCGGCGGCTGGCGGCGCTGGCCGGCAGCGCACCCACCGCTTCGCCCGCGCGCAGGCAGGCGAGCAGGGCGTCGCAGAGCGAGAGCGCGAGCATGCGGCGCGCGGCGGGGTGGAGGGCGTCGCCCTCCACGCCCTGGGGCAGGCCGAGGGCGGCGTGCAACAGCCGGGCATATTCGGCGCAGATCGCACCCGGGGGGGTCAGCAGCAGGGGCACGGGCGGCAGCTCTGCGTCGGGGCCTTCAACCTGGGCCACCAGCTCGCGCAGGAAAGGCAGGTCCACCGCGACGGCGAGGATCTGCATGTCGGCGCCGGCCACGAGATCGAAATCGCCCTGCGCCGAGACACCGATGAACTGTTCGCCCTGCAGGCGGTGGCCGCTGAACCAGCTGGGCGATGTGGCGCCGCGCACCAATGCAACGGAGACGCGGTTGGCGCAGACGCGGCCGGCCTGCATGACGGTCTGGTTGGCGCGCTCGGCGAACACCTGCACCGGGCCTACGCGCAGTTCGTCCACCTCGCCCTCGAAGCGCCCGGGGGAGAGCTGCTCGTAGCGCTGGTCCCAGTCGCGCAAGCTGGCGGCCTGCTCGCCGGCGTCGCGTGCACGTTTGTGGGCGTGATCGAAGTTCATGCGGTCTGCGATGCAAGTTGTGCGCCATTGTTGGGGCGGGCGCAGATTTGCCAAATACGGATAACCCCTCGGTGGCAGGCCACCCTAAGGTGCGGGTCTTGCCCGAACCCGCCTCACGAGGAACCCCGCCATGCACACCCGCCCCCACTCCCTTCCCCTGGCACTGAGTGCCGTCGCCCTCGCCGCCGCTGCGCTGTGGTCCCCCCTGGCGCTGGCGCACGGCGCCGCCGCGAACATGGTGCCGCTGAAGAAAGCCGCCAAAGACGTCAACGCCACGGTGCACTGGGACGGTTACGCCCAGCTGTTCACGGTTTCGCGCAACAGCACGGTGGTGCGCGTGAAGCCCGGCGCCAAAACGGCGCAGGTCAACGGCGCGCCGCTGCGGCTGAGCGTGCCGGTGACCATGCGCAAGGGCGCGCCCTATGTGTCGGCCGACTTTTTCCAGCAGGTGTTTCAGTCGGGCCTGGACAAGACCTTTGTGATCGAGCGCAAGCCCAACCCGCTGAACCCGCTCACGGCCGACGAGATCAAGGCCACGCTGGAGGTGCTGAAGGCCTCGGGCCAGTTCAAGCCCGGCCACCGCTTCACCGAAATCGTGCTCAAGGCACCGCCCAAGGACCAGGTGTGGGCGCACGCGCTGGAAGGCACGCCGGTGCAGGCGCCGCGCCAGGCGGCGTTCGTCATCCTCGACGGCCGCAAAGTGATCGAGGGCACGGTGGACCTGGCCACCAGGAAGCTCACGCAGTGGCAGCCGGTGGAGGGCGCGCACGGCATGGTGCTGATCGACGATTTCGGCACGGTGCAGGCGGCCATTGAGGCCAGCCCGGAATACGCCAAGGCGCTGGCGCTGCGCGGCATCAGCGACGTGAAGAAGGTGGTGGCCACGCCGCTGACGGTGGGTTACTTCGACGGCAAGGACGGGTTGAAGCAGGAAGAGCGCCTGCTCAAGGTGGTGAGCTACCTCGACGTGGGCGACAACAACTATTGGGCCCACCCGATCGAGAACCTGGTGGCGGTGGTGGACCTGGAGAAAAAGCAGGTCATCAAAATCGAAGACGCGGGCGTGATCCCGGTGCCCATGAAGGCCACGCCCTACGACGGCAGCGCCGGCAAGGCCAGCGCGCCGCACAAGCCGCTGCACATCACCGAGCCCGAGGGCAAGAACTACACCATCAGCGGCAACACGCTGGCATGGCGCAACTGGGATTTCCACATCGGCCTGAACTCGCGCACCGGCCTCACGCTGTCCACCGTGACCTACAACGACCACGGCACCCCGCGCAAGGTGATGTACGAGGGCACGCTGGGCGGCATGATCGTGCCCTACGGCGACCCGGATGTGGGCTGGTACTTCAAGGCCTACCTGGACTCGGGCGAGTACGGCATGGGCACGCTGACCTCGTCCATCGAGCCGGGCAAGGACGCGCCGCAGAACGCGGTGTTCCTCGACGCCACCATCGCCGACTTCACGGGCGCGCCGATGGTCATTCCCAACGCCATCGCGGTGTTCGAGCGCTACGCCGGCCCCGAGTACAAGCACCAGGAAATGGGCAAGCCCAACGTGAGCGCCGAGCGCCGCGAGCTGGTGGTGCGCTGGATCAGCACCGTGGGCAACTACGACTACATGTTCGACTGGGTATTCGCTGAAAACGGCACCATCGGCATCAACGCGGGCGCCACCGGCATCGAGGCTGTGAAGGGTGTGAAAGCGCGCACCATGGCCGACGCCAGCGCCGCCGAAGACACGAAGTACGGCACGCTGATCGACCACAACATCGTGGGCACCACGCACCAGCACATCTACAACTTCCGCCTCGACATGGATGTGGACGGCGAGACCAACTCGCTGACCGAGATGGACCCGGTGGTGCTGCCCAACACGGCGGGTGGCCCGCGCACCAGCACCATGCAGCTCACGCAGCGCACGGTGCCCACCGAGAAGCAGGCGGCGCAGAAGTTCGACCCGTCCACCATCCGCCTGCTGAGCCACGGCAGCAAGACCAACAAGGTGGGCAACCCAGTGTCGTACCAGCTGATCCCCTACGCGGGCGGCACGCACCCGGTGGCCAAGGGCGCCAACTTCGCGCCCAGCGAGTGGATCTACAACCGGTTGAACTTCATGGACAAGCAGATCTGGGTGACTCGCTACAACGCGGAAGAACAGTTCCCCGAAGGCAAGTACCCCAACCGCTCCAGCAAGGACACGGGCCTGGGCCAGTTCAGCGCCGACGACCAGGCCATCGTGAACACCGACAACGTGGTCTGGCTGACCACGGGCACGACGCACGTGGCGCGCGCCGAAGAGTGGCCGATCATGCCGACCGAGTGGGTCAACGTGCTGCTCAAGCCCTGGAACTTCTTCAACGAAACGCCGACGCTGGGCCTGATGCCGGCGCCGGCAAAGGCGAAGTAAGCGCAGCGTGCCGGTTCGGCCGGCGGGCTGAACCGGCACCGCGACGTTTCACCTCCCTCGCAAGGGGGATGCCGCTCCCTCCCTTTGTTGATGCGCGCCAGCACCTGGCTGCCTAGCATGGTCACTCCTCGGCCTTGTGCCGCTTTCAGGAGTTCACCATGGGCATCGACATTTCCAGCGTCATCGACAAAACCTTGTTGTCCGATGCGTGGGCCCTGAAGCTGCGCGAGCATCACTTCATCGGCCCACACATCCTGGGCATCGAAGTGACACAGGGCATCCAGTACTTCCGCGCATCAAGCCACCTCACCGACCCCGCCGACCGGGGCCCCAACAACTCGCTGCGGCTGGTGGCCTACAAGACCGCTTGGGTGCGGGTGTATGTGCGCGCGGGCTGGGGCGGGTTGGTGAACCTGTCCGGCAACCTGCAGATCAGCGCGCGGCGCAACCGGTGGCTGCCCCTGTGGGTGGACCTGGGCACGCTGGCGCCCCAGACGCCCGGCACGGTGGCAGCGCAAACGCTGCCCGACTACGCCACCGAACGCGGCACCATCACCGCCACCCTCAACTTCATCGTGCCCGCCGACGACATGGCCGGCACCATGGCCTTCAAGGCCAACATCTGGCGCAGCGACGACGCCACGGCGACCGTCCTGGACAGCGAAACGGTGCAGGCCGATGTCACCCTGCTGCAGACCTTGCGCGTGCGCGGCCTGATGGTGGCCTACAACGGCGCCAACGCGGCGGGCAACGGCACGCTCAACATCGCCGCGCCCACGGTGGGCGAGTTGCAGACCACCGCGGCCTGGTCACACACCGTGTTCCCGGTGCAGGCCGAGGGCGTGTTTTCCAGCGCCGGCACCGTGACCCTGACCGTGCCGCTCACCGGCGCCCCGCCGAATCCGGGCGGTTGCTCGGCGGGCTGGATCACGCTCAACGGCCAGCTCGCGGCGGCCAAGGCCAATGACGGCAACCGCACCGACGTCGTCTACTACGGCCTGCTGCCCAACGGCGTGCCCATGGGGCCGGTGATCGGTTGCGCGAGCAACGGCGTGACCTCGGGCGGTGTCAACAACGGCGTCACGATGGCGCACGAACTCGGGCATTTCGCCGGGCTGCCCCACGCGCCCTGCGGCACGCCGGGCAACGCCGCCTACCCGGCCTACGAACCCTACGACCCGGCGGGCACCCCGACGGCGTCCATCGGCGAGTACGGGCTGGACATCAACAACGGCGGCATCCACCAGCCCAATGAAAAGGACTTCATGTCCTACTGCGGCCCCCGCTGGACGTCGATCTTCACGCACCAGGTGCTGATCGACAATGCGATCTTCGCGCCCACCACCACCCAGCCCCGCTTCCGCATCCCGGAGCTGTACGACCCGTGGTTGTGGCCCTGGGAGTACATCCCCGACCCGGCGCCCCCACCGTGGGAGCGCTGGAGGGACCGCCTGGAGGACTTGATCATGCGCCCCGTCATCACCCTGATCGGCACCTTCGAGCGCGACGCCTCGATCACCATGCAGCACGTGATGCGCGTGAACGCGCAGTCCACCGTCGCCACCGGCGTGCCCACCCAGATGGTGGCGGAGTTGGTCGGCGCGAAGGGCGAGGTGCTGGCGAGCGCGCCGGTGATGCGCATCCCCGCCGACGCCCACGGCGGTGGGGGCTGCGGGTGCGGCGGCGGTTGCGGCGACGGCGCTGCGCATCGTGCACGTCGGTGCGCTGGACGATGACGAGGGCAAGTTGAAACGCCCGCTCACCGTGGCCTGGGAGCGCAAGGCCTCCGCTCGCGCGGTCAAGCTGGGCGAGGTGACCGTGAAAGCCAGCGCGCGCGGCGCGACCCTGGCGTGGAAGCTCGACGGCGCTGGCGCCGACGGTGCGCCGGTGAGCTGCTCGGTGCAGTTCAGCAAAGACGGTGGGCGCTCGTGGAACGGCTGCGGCGTGGGCTTCACCGACGGCAAGGCGCTGATCCCCGCCGGCGCGCTGCCGAGCGGCAAGGTCCAGTTCCGGGTGCTCGCGCACGACGGCTTTGACACGGCGGCGCGCACGTCGGATGCGGTGGACATGGCCCCGCGAGCACCCGACGTGGCCGTCATGCACCCCAGCGCAGGCGCGCTCATTGAAACCGCCACGCCGATGCGCCTCTGGGCCAACGCGCTGAGCGGTTCCGGCGAGCGCATCGAGGGCGAGGCCTTCGAGTGGCGGCTCGACGGCGAGACCGTGGGGCGCGGGCGCGAGCTGTGGATCAACGCGCCGAAACCCGGGTCACACGAAGCGACGGTGGTGGTCGCCGATGGTCGCCTCAAGGGTGAAGCGACTGCGGCCTTCACCACCTTCGACCCCGACCGCGACACGCCACCCCCGCGCAAACCGGGCAAACGCGGCCGTTGACCGGGTGGGGTCCGCCCACCAACAGGTGCCTCTGGTGAACCTAACCGTGGGCTGGCCGTTCTTCGTCCACCCACTCCAGCACCTGCCACTCGCCCGCCAGGGGGCCGCGTTCCACGCGCGCGTGCGCGGCGTCCACGCGGTGCAGCTCACACGGCAGGGCCTGGCCTTCCAGCGCGGGCCGGGTGGCGCGCTCCACGGTCCACACGCCGTGCTCCAGCGTGCCAAAGCCGATGGCGAAGTCCAGCCAAGCGGCGGTCCGATCGGGGTGGCGTTGCAGCACACCGCCC
This sequence comes from Betaproteobacteria bacterium HGW-Betaproteobacteria-9, assembly GCA_002842215.1. Classification (GTDB taxonomy): domain Bacteria; phylum Pseudomonadota; class Gammaproteobacteria; order Burkholderiales; family Burkholderiaceae_C; genus Hydrogenophaga. The sequence continues at coordinate 38,969 of PHCC01000018.1, forward strand.
AGGGTTTCATCGGGCACCAGATCGGCCGGCCAGACGGCGGCGCGCGGGCGCAGGTGCATGCCGTAGACGCCAGCCACCAGCAGGCGCTCGGCGGTGGGCGCGCCGCCCGCATCGAGCCGCGCGAGCGTGATGCGCCGGCCTGTCGAGCCGGGCAGGCGTTCCCACACTTCGAGGTAGCGGCCGTGGATGCCGGTCTCGATCACGCAGTCCGGCGTTTCGAACACCATGTGGCCGGCGTCGGGCGTGCTGCGCGGGGGCTGGAAGTCGATGCTGCGCTCCCAGGTGCAGACTTCGGGCAAGGCCGCATCGGGCCGGGTGATGGCGGTGGTGCCGGCGAAGCCTTGCTGCAACGCCAGGCCTTCGGGCGTGTCGCGCGGTGCGTCGGGCGGCACGCGCAGATCGCCATGCCAGAGGCCCGTCTGCAGCCAGCGCACCCAGGTGGTGGTGTCGCGGCCCTCGGGCGTTTCGAGCAGGGTGCGCGCCCACACGCCGTGGTACGCGGCGGGCACACCGGGGTGGTCGGGGGTGTTCATGCGGTGATTTTCGCGTGGAGCGCTTGCATCGCCCGCACGCAATCATCGGTGCCCATCACCGAACCGAAGATGCCGCCTTCGACCCCGATCATGGCGAGCGCGGGCGCGTGCAGCTCGGGCTGGCTGGCGGCGGTGGCGTCGCCCACGGTGGTGCAGGTGTAGCCGCGGTCCACCGCTTCGCGCAGCGTGGAGTGCACGCAGACTTCGGTGGTCACGCCGCAGAGGATGAGCTGGCCGATGCCGAAGGCGGCCAGCAGTGGGCCCAGCGTGGTCTGGTGGAAGGCGCCGTAGCCCGGTTTGTCGATCACATGCTCGCTGACCAGTGGACGCAGCGCGGGCACAAAGTCGTGGCCCTGTTCACCGCGCACCAGCAGGCGGCCGAGCGGGCCGTGGCTGCCGATGGGTGCGCCGGCCGCCACGCTGCGCGCCAGCTTGGCGGGCGGGCAGTCCGAGAGGTCGGGCAGATGCCCTTCGCGGGTGTGCACCACCAGCAGGCCCGCGGCGCGCGCAACAGCCAGCAGGCGCTGCACCTGCGGCACCACGGCCTGCATGGGCGCGATGTCGATGCCGGCCTGGTGCGCGTAGCCACCGGGGCTGCAGAAGTCGCGCTGCATGTCGATGACGAGCAGCGCGGTGGTGGCGGGTTCGAAGGTGGTCAGGGCGTTCATGGCGCGGGGCGGGTGAAGCCGGTGGTGATGGCCTCGGCCATGCGGCGCGCCACCTCGTCGGCGAGCAGCTGGCCCTTGGCGGCGTCGGAGCCCCTGGCCGACGAGAGCACGCCCGAGGGCGGCACCCAGTCGGTGCGGCTGGGGTACATGTCGTAGGGCGGGAAGTCGGCCGGGCCGTCATCGGGCAACAGGTCCATGCGCACCAGGCTGGGGTGGTGGTGCAGCATCATGGACGTTTCCAGCACGGCGGCGTGCTCCAGCGCGAAGCCGGGAAAGCCGTCGGGGAACACGTCGCCCAGGGTTTCGGGCGTCATGAAATCCCAGTACTCCAGCCGCATCACCTGCAGCGCACACGCGGGGTCGGCGGCCCGGGCATCGCGCAGGCCGAGGTCGATGCCTTCGATCAGGAACCACTGGTTCTCGTAGTGGCCGTTCACGATCACGAGTTTCGTGAGCCCGTGGCGCGCGAACTCGCGCACCGCGTCGCGCACCTGGCCGATCAGCGTGGCGGCGTCCACGCTGGTGGTGCCGCAGAAATGTTGCCCGCCGCCGCACTTGGGCTGCGACTTGTAGCCGTAGCTCAGCGTGGGCGCGACCAGCCCACCGACGCGCGCGGCGGTGTCGGCGGCCACGGCGCTGGCGAGCAGGCCGTCGGTGCCCAGCGGCAGGTGCGGGCCGTGCTGTTCGAGCGCGCCCACGGGCAGCAGCACGGGCGGCTGGTCGCGCTGGATGCGTTGCTGGTAATCGACCCAGGACAGCTGGTTCATCCACACGGTGTTGTTGCGGTTCATCTCGGGTTCCTGTTCATGCGGGGGTGTTGCTCGGGTTGGCGTTCGGAGGCGTTTCGGCGCCGCTGCTGCCCAGTGCTTCCACCAGGGCCGCTGTCGCGATGAGCGCGCCACCCGCCCAGCCCATGGGCGTGAGGCTTTCGCCGCCGAACCACAGCGCGGTGAGCACGGCCACCACCAGCTCGGCCAGCAGGATCACGCCGGCGCGGCTGCTCTCCAGGTGCGTCACGCCGAACTGCCAGGTGGCGGTGGCCAGCAGCAGCCAGCCGAAGCCGTAGCCCAGGATGCCGAGCCACACGCCCGCGCCCATGGCCGGCACGCTGTGACCCAGCGCGCTGGTGGCGGCGAGCGAAATCACACCACAGCCGGCGAACACGGACAGCGTCTTGGTGCGCATGGGCACGGCCTGCGCGGCGCGCGCGAGGATGTTGTTGGCCGCGAAGGCGAAGCCGGCTGAGAGCGCGAGAAAGTCCACGAAGCCGAGCGACAGGCTCACCACACCCGGTCCGCCGAGCACCATCCACAGGCCAACGATGGCGGCCACCACCGCGGCCCAGCGCAGGGGCGGGATGCGCTCTTTCAGGAACAGCCAGCCACCCAGCACCGACCACACGGGCGAGAGGTAGAACAGGAACATCACCCGCACCACGTCGCCCATCATCAGCGCGTTGACGAACGAGGTGTTGGCCCAGCCGCCCACCAGCGCCAGCGCGAGCACGTAGCCCCACTGCGACCGCCAAGCCGCGCGGTCGCGCCAGATGAAGGGCAGCGCGCACAGGCCCACCAGGCCATAGGACAGCAGCGACACCACCGGCCCGCTCAGCCCCTGCGCGATGAACCATTTGAGCGGCATCCACGACAGGCCCCAGAGCGAGGCGGAGAACAGCAGCACGCCGGTGGCAAGGCGGTCGGAGGGTTGGGCGGGCAGGAAGGTCATCGGTTGTCCATGGCGCAGGAGCACCGTCCGCATCGAACGAAGCGGTCCAACCCAGAGGCACCGCCGGGCCGGCTTTGCCGGACGGCCAGTGCCGCCCCCCTGGAGGGGGGTGACGCGAAGCGGCGCGGGGGGTGCTTCTTCCTCATGGCATGACGGAGCCGCCGTTGGGGCCGAGCACCTGGCCGCAGTAGAAACGCGAGAGGTCGGACGCGAGGAAGAGCGCGCTGGCGGCGATCTCTTCCGGCGCACCCAGGCGGTGTTGCGGGATCGCGAGTTCTTTCTCCACCCACTCGGCGCTCATGTGTTCGAGCGACACCATGGCGGTGGCCACCGGGCCGGGTGCGATGGCGTTGACGCGGATCTGCTGCGGCGCGAACTCGCGCGCCAGCGAGCGCGTGAGGCCGATCACGCCAGCCTTGGCCGTGCAATAGGGGGCGTAGCGCTCGCGCCCGAGGATGCCGAGATCGGACGCGATGTTGACGATGGCGCCGCTGCCGCGTGCCACCATGCCGGGCAGCACCGCACGGCACATCAGGAAGACCGACTTGAGGTCGGTGCCGAGCATGCGGTCCCAGTCGGCTTCGGTGGTGTCGAGAAAGGCTTTCTCCTGGATGATGCCGGCGTTGTTGACCAGGATGTGCAGGGCGCCGCAGGCGGTGATGGCCTGGTCCACCAGGCGCTGCACCGAGGTGGCGTCGCTCACGTCGGCGCAGAGCGCGATGGCCTCACCGCCCAACGCTTCGATAGCTTGCACGAGCGAGGCGGCTTCGGCGTCCTGCCCCCGGTGGTTAACCACCACGCGCGCACCGGCCTGCGCAAACAGCAGCGCGGTCGCCCGGCCGATGCCGGTGGCGGCGCCGGTGATCAACGCGGTCTGGCCTTGCAACGACACTGAAAAGCTCATTCGAGAACCTCCGTGCTTCGCACTGCGGTGCGAGCTTGCTTGGGAACGGCCCGGCGCGGCGCTCATGCCATCACCTCGCCGTGGCTGGCCACCAGGCACTGGCCGGTGAGCGGGGTGGCGCCTTCGCTCGCGAGAAACAGGAACACGCCCGCGAGATCGTCGGGCGTGAGCATCTGTGGCACGGCCTGGCGCGCGAGGATCTCGCGCTTGACATCGGCCTCGCTGCGACCGCTCTCGGCGGCCATCGCGGTCAGCGAACGCATCGCCGCCTCGGTGCGCACCCAGCCGGGGCAGACCGCGTTGACGCGGATGCCGCGTGGGCCCAGCTCCAGCGCGAGCGAGCGCGTGAGGCCCACGACGGCGTGTTTGCTCGCGCTGTAGGCCGAGAAGCCGGCCACGCCGATGCGGCCCCAGATGGACGACTGGTTGATCACGCTCGCGCCGCGCGGCAGCAAAGGCAGCAGCGCCTGCGTGAGCCGCACCATGCTGCTCACGTTGTTGTCGAGCAGACCGGTCCAGCGCGCCATGAAGCCCGCTTCGGCGTCGGCCAGTGGCGTGGGGTACTCGGTGCCGGCGTTGTTGATCAACACGTCGAGCTGGCCAACGCGCTCCTGCACTTGGGCCGCCACGGCCGCCACGGCGACATCGCTGCCGAGATCGCACACCGCGCTGTGCACCTGGCTGCTGTGCAGCGATTCCACCAGGGCGTCCAGCGGCGCGGCGGCGCGGTCCAGCAGCATCAGCCGCCCACCTTGCGCGAGGAAGGCACGCGACAGCGCGCTGCCGATGCCGCCCGCCGCGCCGGTGATCAGCACGGTCTTGCCCTGCAGGCCGTAGTTCACGGTCACACCGCCGTCAAAAAGGACACACCCACGGCCCCGATGAAACCGTCCGCGCGGTGTGGCGCCCCGGGCGGCAGCACCGCGCCGTAGTCGCTGGCGAGCACGCGGGTCACACGGTGGCGGTGGTAGGCGCGCAGCAGCTCGCCCACCGTGACCACCTGGGCATTGCCCGCGGGGTAGAGCTCGCGATGCAGGCGCGGCAGCTGGTACCAGGGCGCGACCGGGCGCTCGTGGTGCGCATTGTGGAAACCGAAGTTGAGCCACACCAGGTTGAGCCACTTGGCGTCCAGGCCCACCACGTCGCTGTAGGTGTTGGCCTGCTCGTAGGCGCGGTCGCGCAGCTTGTCTTGCGGGATGGGCTTGTCGTCGAGTATGGGGTAGGCGTCGTAGGTGTGCTGGAAGCAGTCGGCAAAACGCAGCAGGTGCACGAACAGCAGGTAAGCCAGCGCGTAGAGCGCCAGCGCCTTGGGCGACCACCAGGCCAGCAGCGCCCAGGCCGTAAGCCGGACGATGGCCACACCGATCACGCGGCCACGCGCGGCTTTCTTGCGTTCACCCAGGAAGGGCAACGCGATCACGAAGCCGCGCATGACGAACTCCACCGCGGGGATGTGCAGCCATTCGAGCGCCAGCACCACCCGCCGCACCAGCGGGTGGGCGCGCAGGAAGCCCTGCAGGTCGAAGGTGATGACGTCGGCGCGTTCAACGTGGTGGCGCATGTGCTTGCGGCGCAGGTCGTCGAAGCTGGCGTATGCGCTGCCGTTGATCCAGCTCATCAGCACGCCCCAGCGCTGATTGGCCTGCGGCGTGCGGAAGATGGCGTGGTGCGCGAACTCATGGATGAAGTAGGCCGACCAGGTGAGCGTGAGCGCGACCAGCAGCACGCCCAGCGCGTTGAGCGCCCAGTGGCTCTGGCCCAGCAGGGCGATGCCGAGCGGCCAGCCGAGCACGGTGAAGGCCAGCGCTGCGGTGTTGGGCCAGACGCCGTCGGCGTGGCGGAAAAGGGCTTGTTTCATGGCGGGAACTCCATGCGGAAAACGCGGGGTGGCCAGCGCTCCGCACGCCGGTGCCATCGGCACGGGCGGCGGAGATCTCTGAGCGGGATTTACTTGGCCAGTGCCTTGACGAGCGAAGCGTCGAAGGTGGCTTCGGTGGCCGGGATGGCCTTGATCTGGCCCTTGGCCTTGAGCAGCTGGCCGATGATTTCGCCGCTGGCGTAGTACGAGGTGGTTTCCTTGGCGGGCAGGAAAGCCTTGGGCATTTCGGCCAGCGGGATGTTGTAGACACCGCTCATCTGTTCCTTGGCTTCCTTGGCCGACACACCCATGAACTTGCCGATGATCTTGGCGGCCTCATCGGGCTTGGCTTTCATGTAGGCCATGCCGTCCAGGTAGGCCTTCATGATGCCGGTGATCTCGGTGGGCTTGGCCTTGATGACCTTCTCGTCGAACACCAGCACGTCGGCGATCAGGCCCGGCGCGTCTTTCGAAGAGAACACGACCTTGAATTTCTTGCCCCCGCCCTGGCCGAGGATCTGCGACAGGCTGGGTTCGTAGGTCACGCCGATGGGCAGCGCACCCGAGGCCATGGCGGCCGGCACCGCTTCGGGCGTCATGCTCACGGGGCTGATGTCCTTCTCGCTCAGGCTCACCGTCTTGAGGGCGTAGGAGAGTAGGAAGTCCGAAGGCGAGAGCGGGTTGTAGCCGATCTTCTTGCCCTTGAAATCGGCCACCTTGGTGATCGAACCGTCGGCCACGATGGCGTCGCCGCCGTTGGAGTAGTCGATGGGCATCACCACCTTCATGGCGCGGCCCGCCGCCACCTGGCCGACCACCTGGTCGTAGGTCAGCATGCCGCCGTCGACCGCGCCCGAGGCGATGGCCGCGGGGATCAGCGCCGGGTCGTTGAAGACCTGCAGCGAGACCTTGAGGTTGTGTTTTTTGAACAGGTCCAGCGATTCGGCCACATAGAAGGGCCCGTAGCCGATCCAGACCACGGTGGCCAGTTTCATGTTGGCGGGCGCGGCCATCGCCGTGGCGGTGGCCAGCGCGAGCGCGGCACCCAGTGCAGGCTTGAACAACTTGCCGAGCACGGAAGAGGACGTGGTGGAACCTGCGGGAGAGGAGAAGAGACCAGCCAGTTTCATGATGAAGCTCCGTTTGATGAGGGATGAGCGCAGGAGAACCGATCAGACGTCGTTCTCCCGGGCTTTTATCCCTCCGTGGAGCCTGCGATGAGGCCGGTCCACTCTCGGACCAGACCCCGCGATGAAGCGGACGGAACCCTAGTGGACCTACGCACGAGCCGCTGCCCCTGTGTGCAGACCGCTCTCCATGCTGATACCCCCGGATGCATGGATCGTGCCAGCACCGCTGGCCCGTTTTTGCACCAAATCGCGGCACGCCGCACCCCACACACCGGCCTCAGCGCTGAATTTGGTGCATGGGCCGGGGCCTAGAATCCCCTGCACCACCGCATACCCGTGCCCACCATGCCCCACACCATCCCCGCCTGCCCGCAATGCGGCCTTGAAAACACCTACCCCGACGGCGACCACTTCGTCTGCCCGGACTGCGCCTTCGAGTGGCCGCAGACGGCCGCGGGCGCCGAAGACGATGCCACTGGTGACGGCGCCGTGAAAGACGCCAACGGCAACCCGCTGGCCGACGGCGACTCGGTGATCCTGATCAAGGACCTGAAGGTCAAGGGCTCGTCCACCGTGCTCAAGAAGGGCAGCAAGATCAAGGGCATCCGCCTGGTGGACGGCAACGACGGTCACAACGTGGACTGCAAGACCGAGCTGGGTCCCATGCTGCTGAAGTCGGAGTTCCTGAAGAAGGCCTGAGCGGCTTTGCCCATGTCCCGCATCGCCGTCATCGACTTCGAAACCACCGGCATCTCGCCCGGCCAGGGCGACCGCGCCACCGAGGTGGCGATCGTGCTGCTGGAGCGCGGCCAGGTGGTGGACCGCTTCCAGAGCCTGATGAACGCGGGCGTGCACATCCCGGCCTTCATCACGCAGCTGACCGGCATCACCAACGCCATGGTGGCGGGCGCGCCACCCGCCGAAGCGGTGATGGCCGACGCGGCCCGTTTCGTCGGCGAGCTGCCGATGGTGGCGCACAACGCGTCGTTCGACCGCCGCTACTGGATCGCCGAACTCGCACGCGCTGGTGTGCCGGCACCGCAGCCTTTTGCCTGCACCGTGCTGCTCTCGCGCCGGCTCTACCCCGAGGCGCCGAGCCACAAGCTGGGCAGCCTGGTGGACTGGTTCCAGCTGCCGCGCACCGGCCGCGCCCACCGCGCGCTGGCCGACGCCGAAATGGCGGCCGAGCTGCTGCAACGCATCCAGCACGACCTGCGCACGCGCCACGGCGTCGCCGAACCGGACCACGCTTTCCTCTGTGCGCTGCAGGCCTGCACGCGCGCGGCGCTGCCGAAGTTCTTTCTGGCACGCACCACGGCCACCGGCCCTGCCGCGACGGTCTGAAACCGGGCTGGATTGGGTGCAGCATCCGTTACGCTTTGCCCCCATGCGCCGTTTCCTGCCCATCCTCGTCCTGACCGCCACCCTGCTGATCGCGGGCTGCGGCAGCACACCACCGTCGCGCGGACCTGCTTACAGCGCGCTGTCGGCCGAGCAGTCGAGCGACATTGCCATCCACGCGCTGGGTCTGGTCGGCACGCCCTACCGCTACGGCGGCAACACGCCCGAGAGCGGTTTCGACTGCAGCGGCCTGATCGGCTACGTGTACAAGAGCCGCGCCGGTGTGGCGCCGCCGCGCACAGTGGCGCAGCTGTCGGGCTTCGGCCAACCGGTGGACGCAGACGAACTGCGCACCGGCGACCTGGTGATCTTTGGTTCAGGCCGACCGTTCCACGCCGGCATCTACGTGGGCGACGGCCGGTTCGTGCACGCACCATCCACCGGCGGCACGGTGCGGCTGGACCGGTTGAAAGGCCCTTACTGGTCGCGACAAGCCACGGCTTTCCGCCGACCTTGAAGGGCAGCCCATGGTGGCCGCGCGACAATAACGGGCTATGACCCACGCCCACCGCACCACCACCCCGCTGTCCACCCAGGACACCACCCGCATCGACGACCTGCGCATCGGCGCGGTGCGCCCGCTCATCACGCCCGCCCTGCTGCAGGAATGGCTCCCCACGCCGCCGGAGGCGCTGGCGCTGGTCGAGAACAGCCGCACCGCGCTCTCGCGCGTGCTGCACGGGCAGGACGACCGCCTGATCGTCGTGGTGGGGCCGTGTTCGATCCACGACCACGAACAGGCCATGGCCTACGCGCGGCTGCTCAAGGAACAGGCCGATGCGCTGTCACAAGACCTGCTGATCGTCATGCGCGTGTACTTCGAGAAACCGCGCACCACCGTGGGCTGGAAAGGCTACATCAACGACCCGCACCTGGACGGCAGCTTCGCCATCAACGAGGGTCTGGAGCTGGCGCGCCAGCTGCTGCTGGACGTGCTGGCGCTGGGCCTGCCGGTGGGCACCGAATTTCTCGACCTGCTGAGCCCGCAGTTCATCAGCGATCTGGTGAGCTGGGGCGCGATTGGCGCACGCACGACCGAAAGCCAGAGCCATCGCCAGCTCGCTAGCGGCCTGTCATGCCCGGTGGGCTTCAAGAACGGCACCGACGGCGGCATCAAGGTGGCGAGCGACGCCATCCAGGCCGCGCAGGCGCCACACGCCTTCATGGGCATGACCAAGATGGGACAGGCCGCGATTTTTGAAACGCGTGGCAACGCCGATTGCCACGTCATCCTGCGCGGCGGCAAGGCAACCAACTACGGCGCCGCCGATGTGGACGCCGCCTGTGCGCTGCTCAAGGCCGCGGGCCTGCGTGAGCAGGTGATGATCGACGTCTCGCACGCCAACAGCAGCAAGCAGCACCGCCGGCAGATCGACGTGTCCGTCGACGTGGCGCAGCAGATCGCCGCGGGCGACGCGCGCATCACCGGCGTGATGATCGAAAGCCACCTGAACGAGGGCCGCCAGGACATCGTGCCCGGCCAGCCGCTGCAGCACGGCGTGAGCGTGACCGACGCCTGCATCAGCTTCGAACAGACCGTGCCGGTGTTGCGGGATCTGGCCGAAGCGGTGCGGGCACGGCGCTCGAAAACCAGCCGCTGACCCAGCGCCACCTCGGCGAGCAGGCCGTCCAGGCTGGCTCGCGGCGCGTGGCACTGTCAACTTTTACAGGGATTTGTTCCCGCTCCTGTGCCGGGTGTCTAGAGTGCGCCAGTCGCTGGCTTTGGCTGGCGTCTCATTCACCCACAAACAGCATTCAGGAGGTTTCATGTCCCCATTCAATCTGACCGGCCGCAAGGCCCTGGTGACCGGCGGTGCCCGGGGCCTGGGCGCCGGCATGGCCGTGGCGCTGGCCGCGGCCGGGGCATCCGTGATGATTGGCGACGTGCTCGAAGAGCAGGGCCAGGCGACCGCGCGGGCCCTGGCCGCCACGGGCGCCCAGGCCGCGTTTGTGCACCTCGATGTGACCGACGAAGCCCACTGGCTCGCGGCGATCAGCGCCACGCACTCGGCGTTCGGTGGTTTTGACATCCTGATCAACAACGCCGGCATCGAGATCACCGCGCTGGTGACGGAGATCGATCCCGACGCGCTGCGCCGCATGCTCGATGTGAACATCGTCGGCACCGCGATCGGCATGAAGCAGGCCTTCCGCGCCATGCGCCCGGGTGGCCTGGCCGGACAGGGCGGTGTGGTGGTCAACGTGTCGTCGGTGGCGTCCACCATCGCGTTCCCGGCCATCGCGGGCTACTCGGCCACCAAATCTGCGGTGGACCGGCTCACGCGCGTGGGCGCCATGGAGGCCGGCAAGCTGGGCTACGGGGTGCGCGTGAACAGCATCTACCCCGGCCTCGTGCCCACCGACATGGGCATGCAGCTCGCCAGCGACGTGGTGAGCGCCGGCTTGTTCGAATCCCCCGATGCCGCCGTGATGGCCATCGTGGAGCAGACGCCGCTGGGGCGTCTGGGCACGGTGAGCGACATGGCCGACGCGGTGGTCTTCCTGTGCTCCGACGCTTCGCGCTTCATCACGGGCGCGGGCCTGCCGGTGGACGGCGGCATGGGCATGTGAGGAGCCGGGCCGGGCGTTGGCCCGGTCAACCCCGGTGTTCAGCTCAGCGCGGCTTGCGCGGCACCATCGGGCCGCGGCCCTCGATGTGGCGGAAGTTGATCCGGCCCTTGGTCAGGTCGTAGGGCGAGAGTTCGAGAGAAACCCGGTCACCCGCGAGGATGCGGATGTGGTTCTTCTTCATCTTGCCGGCGGAGTAGGCAATCAGCTGGTGACCGTTGTCCAGCGTCACGCGAAAGCGCGTGTCGGGCAGCACCTCGTTGACGATGCCCATCATGTCGATCAGTTCTTCCTTGGCCATGTGAGGCTCCTTTGCTTCAAATACAGATCTGGGGAGAAGGCACCGTCGCTGCCGCGGTGGCGGGGTGCACGCGCGCACGCAACGCGTCGTTCACCCAATCGATGCCTTGCGCCACGGCGTAGTGTGCCGCGGCGTCGTGTGTGGGGAAATCATCGTGGAAGCGCATGACACGGTCGGTACAGGCGCTGCCCGAGCCGCTGGCGATGGACACCTGGGCGGCAAAACGGCCGCACGGCAGCGGCCGGGGGCAAGCCGCGATGCGGTACTTGCCCAGGGTGAGAGGAGACAGTCTCTTCGTTGTTGTGGTTGTGGAAATCGTATGAATCATCAAAAACATCAAAGGGCGGAACGCCGCGGTCTCATGGACCACACAGCAGGAATACGCCCGAAAACACATTGGCAGCCCCAAGCGCCGGGGTGCCCGACTGAATCAGCCGGCGCCGGCCCGGTGTCGGGAACACCTGGCCAGAACCGGTGCACGAGCCACGGCAGGGGCATCGGCAACAGCAGGGAGAAGATTGCGACGGCGCCGACCTGGAAAGGGTGCGGGGCTGGCGCGGCTCGCGATGGAGGGGCTGGACCGGCGGCCCCTCTGCCGGGGGCGATGCGTCAAGGTCGTCAAACCCGGACGCGGCTGGTCGCCCAAGGCGAACCAGTTAATGTACCACGATGTGGAAAAACGTGCACGTGGGAAGCGTCGCCGACGAACAAACCGCGCGACGTCAGCAGCGCAGCCTGAACTGCTCGTCGCGGGCGTTCTTTCGTTCGGAACGCGCCCAGTCCTGTTGCCAGGCAGACAAGGGTTGACGGGCATAGGCATCCAGCCAGGACACTCGATCGTTCAGTGCCTTGCACACAAGGGTGCGATCTTGCGCCACCTCATGACGCTCAATCCTTGCCGCAGGTGGCAACGGCCGCGGCGCTGCCAGCGTGGCTCGGCGTTCTCGGGCCCATGCCACTTGCTCGTCAAACGAACGGTCCGCAGGCACGGTCACCGTTCGTTCGACCAAGGCGCTCCGCTGATAGCAATGTTGACGTGTCCAGAACAAGCCCCCGTTGGTTGCTTTGCACAGGTACAGGGTGATCGTGCTGGGACGCAAAGGGGCGGGAGCGCGCGCCACGGTGGATGCATTGGATCCCGCCGGACACGGGTCATCGGTGTAAAGCACCCGGCCGTGCACAACGCACTTGTGCATGCCCTCCGAAGCCATCTGGGGTGGCGCTACCGGTGCCGCATGGATCCTCTGCGTTGGAGGCGCTGGCGCATAACCGGGCGCTGCGACGATCCGGGATGCTGTCGGCAACTGAACGCTGAATGGTTTGGCGCCGTCAGGCCGGGATGCCGCGGCTTGGCGGGCATCCCACCAGCCATAGCCCCCATAGAAGGCGGCCAACACGGCGATGGCGGCGGCGACGGACAACACGGTTCCCAGTTTTCCGGGTTCCGGCGGTTTGAAAGGCGCATCGTTTCGAACACCTTCGCGCATCCAGTCACTGCTCATTCACTCCTCCCCGACATCCCGCCCCTTGCTGCTGCGCCAGATCGCGCGCACCAGCCACAGCCCACCGACGAACGCGCTGGCAAAGCCGAGGAAACCGAAGGCGGGCAGACCAAACAGGGTGGGGCCGCCCTTGACGGTCATGACGATGGAGGAACCGATGATGAGCGCGGCGATCACCAGCGCCATGGTGAGGCGGTTGGCGGCGCGGTCGATCTGGTCGCCCACGCGCTTGAGGTGCGCGAGCTCGATGCCCACGTGCACCTTGCCGCGGCGCGCGTTGCGCAGCAGGCGCGAGACGTCGTGTGGCAGCTGTTCGGCCACGGCGAGCGTGCGGCGCAGGGTCTGCCAGGCGCGATTGGCCACGACCTTGGGCTGGTAACGCGCGCGCACCACCTGCTTGAGCAGCGGCAGGGCTTCGGTGGTCATGTGGAACTCGGGGTCGAGGCCGCGGCCCATGCCTTCGAGCGTGATGAAGGCCTTGATCAGCAGGGCCATGTCGGAGGGCAGGCCGAGGTGGTGTTCGCGCAGGATGGTGGTGACGTCGGCGAGCATCTCGCCGAGATTCAGCTGGGCCAGCGGCACGCCGTGGTACTGGTCGACGAAGGTTTCGATCTCGGTTTCGAGCAGGCTGAGATTGACGCCGTGTTCGTCGCCGGTCCAATCGAGCAACACATCGGCCACGGTCTGGGGGTTGCGTTCGACCAGGCCCAGCAACAGGTTCAGGAGTTCTTCGCGTCGGCGCACCGAAAGGCGACCGACCATGCCGAAGTCGATGAAGGCGATGCGGTTGTCTTCGAGGTAGATGACGTTGCCAGGGTGGGGGTCGGCGTGGAAAAGGCCGTCTTCGACGATCTGCTTGAGCACGGCTTGTGCGCCGCGTTTCGCCAGCAGGCTACGGTCCAGCCCCAGAGCGCCCAGCTGGTCGAGTTGATTGCCGGCAGTGCCATGCACGAAGTCCTGCACGTTGACGCGCTCTTTCGTGTGCGCCCAGTGCACCTTGGGCACCACGATCCAGGGCAACGAGGCGAGGTTGGCGGCGATGCGTTCGGCGTTGCGGCATTCGCTGGCCAGATCGAGTTCCCGCTTGAGGGAACGCGCCAGCTCGCGCACCAGTTGCTGCGGGCGGTAGGGTTTCAGCGCCGGGATTTCGGCTTCGGCGATGGCGGCCAGCCGGGCCAGCAGACGCAGGTCGGCCTCGATGGTTTCGGTGATGCCGGGGCGGCGGATCTTGACGACCACTTCGGTGCCATCGTGCAGCTGGGCACGGTGCACCTGGGCAATGGAGGCGGCGGCGAGCGGTTCGGTGTCGAAACGGGCAAAGAGGGTTTCAGGCTCGCCGCCGAGGTCTTCGCGCAGCTGCGGACGCAGGATCTCCAGCGGCACCGCAGGCACCTGGCTGTGCAGTTTCTCGAACTCCGCGATGAATTCGGGGCCGAACAGGTCGGCGCGGCCGGCCAGGATCTGGCCGAGCTTGACGAAGGTGGGGCCGAGCTCTTCGAGCGTGAGGCGCAGCTGGACCGGCGGTTCGAGCCGTGCCAGGTCGGCCGCGTTGTCCCACTTGAGCACGTGGCCCGCGCGCTCCAGCCGGTCGGCCAGGCCCAGGCGGCGCACGCTGTCGCCGAAGCCGTGGCGGATGAGCACGCCCAGGATGGTGTTCAGGCGGCCCATGTCTCGGGCAGCGCCCAGGGTTTCGATCAGCATGCGTGGATCATAAAGACCCCCCGCCGCGCTGCGCGCGTCCCCCCTGAAAGGGGGGCGACACCTGAGGCCCGGCAAAGCCGGTTCCTCGGTGTCTCTGGATCGGCGATGCCTTACTTCCTGTCAGGCAGCTCGATCTTGACTTCAAGCACTTCCAGGTTGTCCTGGCGCTCCAGCATGACCTTGATGTCGTCCGGATTGATCTTGATGTATTTGCCGATCACGGCCACCAGCTCGCGCTGCAGTGCGGGCAGGTAATCGGGCTCGGCGGCGTTGCGACCGCTGCGCTCGTGCGCCAGGATGATCTGCAGGCGCTCCTTGGCGACGCTGGCGGTCTTCTTTTTTTCGCCCAGAAAGAAGGAAAGGAAGGACATGCTCACTTCCTTCCGAACACGCGCTTGAAGAAGCCCGCCTTTTCGGCTTCGACGAAACGAAGCGGTTTCTCGGCACCGAGAAACCGGTCGATCACGTCGCTGTAGGCCTCGGCCACGTCGGTGCCCTTCAAGTGGATCGCCGGCATGCCCTGGTTGGACGCAGTCAGCACGTTTTCGCTCTCGGGGATGACGCCGATCAGCTTGATGCGCAGGATGTCCTGGATGTCTTCCAGGCTGAGCATCTGGCCGTCGGCCACGCGCGTGGGGTTGTAGCGCGTGATCAGCAGGTGTTCCTTGATCGGATCCTTGCCCTCGATGGCGCGTTTGGTCTTGCTGCCGAGCATGCCGAGGATGCGGTCGGAGTCGCGCACGCTGGAGACTTCGGGGTTGGTCACGATCAGCGCTTCGTCGGCGAAGTGCATGGCCATGAGCGCGCCGGTCTCGATGCCGGCGGGCGAGTCGCAGACGATGTATTCAAAGCCCATCGCCGACAGGTCGTTCAGCACCTTTTCAACGCCGTCCTGCGTCAGCGCGTCCTTGTCGCGCGTCTGGCTGGCGGCGAGCACGAACAGGTTGTCGCACTGCTTGTCCTTGATCAGCGCCTGGTTCAGGTTGGCTTCACCGTGGATGACGTTGATCAGGTCGTAGACCACGCGGCGTTCGCAGCCCATGATCAGGTCGAGGTTGCGCAGGCCGACGTCGAAGTCGATGACGGCGGTCTTGTGGCCGCGCAGGGCGAGACCGGAGGCGAAGCTGGCGCTGGTGGTGGTCTTGCCCACGCCGCCCTTGCCGGAAGTGATGACAACGATTTGGGTCATGTGGAGGTTCCTGTGAAGGTGGGGAAGTGGCTGAAAGGCTGCTGGCAGCCGTCAGGCAGACAGGGGATCGATGATCAGTTTGTCTTCGCCGTCGGGGCCTGGCATGAGGCGCACCTGGGCGGCTTTGCCCCGGACTTCGGGGGGCAGATCGGTCTCGCTGGTGCGGTAGATGCCCGCAATGGAGATGAGTTCGGGGTCCATGGACAGCGCGAAGATGCGCGCGTCGGCGTTGCCACGGGCACCGGCGATGGCTCTGCCACGCAGCGGTGCATAGACGTGGATGTGGCCGTCGGCGATGACTTCGGCACCGGGGTTGACCATGGCCATGACGACCAGATCGCGGCCCCGGGCGTACACCTGCTGACCGGAACGCAGCGGTTTGTCGACCACCATCGCACCCGGCGCCACCGGGGGTGGCACAGCGGCGACGGGAGCGGGCGTTTCGGTATGGACCGGCACCCGGCTCGGGGCGGGCTGGGGCGCGAGGCTGCGCTGGACCAGGGCGTCGGGCGCCGAAATGAGGCCTGCGGCCAGAGCGGCGGCGGTCTGGGCATCGCTGCCACCGCGCACGGCGATGGGCTGCAGGCGGTACTGGCGCAAGAGGTCGGCGAGCGCGGCGAAGTCGAGCGCGGTTTCGAGACCGGCCGACGCGGTGCCCTGCAGGGGTGAGAGGTCGATGACCAGCGGATCCTGGTCAAAAAAATCGGGCATGTCGCCGAATCGCTGGGCCAGTTCTTCGCTCAGGCGGGCGAGGTCGGCGGACTTGAGCAGCAAGGCCACCAAAGGCAGGTTGGCGCTCTTGATCTCGAAGGTGGCGGGCGCGTTGGCAGCGAGGGCAACGGACATGAAGGGCAGGCTCGGTAGCTGGAGAGAAAAACGAGGTCCCAGCGGATGTGCAGAGGGCGTAGCCGCACAGCAAGACCCGGGCCCACTGCGCGCCGCGCATCTTACCAGCCAGGGGGTGTGCGTTGGTGCCCAGGTGTGTGCCGGTGTGAGAGGCTGTAAACCAGGTGCCCAGCCGTTCGTCGGTTTGCTCGATGGCAACGCACAAACCGACGCCTCCCGGCATACTGAACCCCGTATGAAAAACACCCCCATTTCTCCTGAAAAACCGGCCTCCGGTACGCCGGTTTCAGCTTGGGCCCGTCTGTCGCTGGTGTGGCGCATGACGCGACCGGCGTTCCTGCTGCTGACCGTGGTCGCCTGCGTGCTGGGCACGGCCACGGCGGCGGCCTGCGGCTGTGGCCTGGATCTGCCGCTGGCGCTGAGCGCTACGGTGCTGGCGGTGCTGGCGCACGCGGCGGGCAATGTGTTGAACGACCTGCACGACGCCCGCAACGGCGCCGATGCGGCCAACACGGACGGCATCTTCCCCTTCACCGGCGGTTCGAGACTGATCCAGACCGGCGCGGTGAGCGAACGGCAGACCGCCGAGCTGGCCAAGGCGTTGCTGGTGTTTCTGGTGCCGGCGGGTCTGCTGCTGGCGGTCAAGGCCGGCGGCGGGGTGTTGCTGCTGGGCATGGCCGGGCTGTTGCTGGCCTGGGCGTATTCGGCGCCGCCGCTCAAGCTGATGTCGCGTGGGCTCGGCGAACTGACTGTGGCACTGGTCTGGTTTCTGGTGGTGGTGGGCGCGGACTACGTGCAACGGCGGCAGTTCTTCGTGATCCCGGCCAGCGCCGCGGCGGGTTTTGCGCTGATGGTGGGGGCCTTGCTGCTGATCAACGGTTTTCCGGACGCCGCGGCCGATGCCCGCGTGGGCAAACGCACCCTGGTGGTGCGGCTGGGCCCGGTGGTAGCGGGCGCGCTGTACGGCTTGCTGGTGCTGGGTGCCCATGCGTGGCTGGCGGCCAGCGTATGGCTGTTGATTCCGCCGCAGCCCGCGCTCTGGGGACTGGTCTCGCTGCCGTTCTCGCTAGTGGCACTGGTTTGGCTGCTGACCCATCTGCACCGGCCGCAGCAGCTGAAGCCGGCCCTGGCCCTCACCGTGGTGGCGACGCTGCTGCACGGTCTGGGCATGGCCTGGGGCTTTGCGCAGATGGCGCGGCTGCACTGAAACCCCGGTTTTTGGCGGTCACACCGGGGGTTTTTGCACAACCCTGTGTGTAATTTTTGAATAAGCACCATGTTATCCACAGCATGGTGGAAAAGCGTCAACTTATCCCCGTTTCGGTTCAGCGGCAACAGGGCCGTCTTCACACGCTTGTACTGACGCCAAGTCCTTGATCGACCAGCAAAAAAGCCGCTTGTCCACAAAAAAGGCGTTGCTCTACTACTCCTACTAATTTGAAATAAAGCTATAGAAGAATAAGAACAGCCGGGGAAACGCCGTCCGGTGCCCGGACGGCCCAGTCCAAGAAAGTGACACCAGTCGTTGTTGGAAAACTGGTTCCGGTTGTTTTGGGTCCACAGGGTTTTCCGACAGCGAAACCCGCAGTCGCTGCAACCTCAGATCGGCTGTCAGCGCCTGTTGCTCACAATCCTGTGTGTAACTTTTTAATAAGTTTCATGTTATCCACAGCAATGTGGTCAAGTGCCGGGTTATCCCCTTTTCTGTCCGATCGCAACAGGGACGCCTTCACAGGCTTGTACGGTCATCAAGTCCTTGATCGCATTGGGGAAAAGGTGCTTGTCCACACAAAACCGCCCGCTCTACTACTCCTACTAATTTGAAATAAAGCTATAGAAGAATAAGAACAGCCAAAAAAAAAGCCGCCCGGAAGCCGGGCGGCGGGTCAAAAAGGGCTGAGCGAAAGTCGCTCAGCCCTTTCAGAGCGTGTGTGTGACGAGTTTGAAGTCCGGGTCTTCGGGAAACGGCTTGATGCTGTAACCGAGGCCCTTCATGAGGCGCAACATGCCCGGGTTGTTGGCCAGCACCAGGCCCTCGATCTCGGTCAGGCCCTTGTCGCGCGCTTCTTCCATGATGCTGAGCATGAGACGCGAGCCCAGGCCCTTGCCGTTGAAGTCGTCGGCCACCACCAGCGAAAACTCGCAGCTCGATTTGTCGGGGTTGGTGATGTAGCGCGACACGCCCACGACGCGCTCGGTTTCCACGATTTCGCCATCGGCGTCGGTCTTGCGGGTGCGGTGGATGGCCACCAGCGCCATCTCGCGGTCGTAGTCGATCAGGGTCAGGCGCGACAGCATCGACGGCGGCAGTTCCTTGAGGGAGGACACGAAACGGAAATAGCGGCTCTCGGGCGACAGGTTCTGCACCAGGTCTTGCAGCATCTGGGCGTCGTCGGGGTGGATGGGGCGGATGGTGTATTCACCGCCGCCGCGCAGCGGCCAGATCTGCTCGTAGCGGGCCGGGTAGGGCAGGATGGCCAGGTGGGCGTAGTTGCGCGCCGTGGCGGGTGCGCTGTCGATCACGATGCGGGCGTCCACCGCCACCGCGCCCGATTCGTCCACGATGATGGGGTTGATGTCCATCTCGCGCAGCTGGGGCAGCTCACAGACCATTTCCGAGACGCGCAGCAGCACGTGTTCCAGCGCGTCCAAGTCGACCGCAGAAGCACCACGCCATTCGCCCAGCGTCTCGGCGACGCGGGAGCGGTCGATCAGGCGGCGCGCCAGGAACTGGTTGAGCGGGGGCAGCTCCATCGCGCGGTCGTCGATCAGCTCGATCATGGTGCCGCCGGCACCGAAGGCGATCACCGGGCCAAACGGATCGTCGGTCACGAGGCCGATGCAGATCTCGCGGCCACGCTTGTTGCGCGCCATTTTCTGGATCGTCACGCCGTTGATGCGTGCGCCGGGCTGGGCCTTGGTGACGGCCTGGATCATGGTGTTGTAGATGTCGCGCACGCCGACCGCGTTGAGCACGTTGAGTGCCACGCCGTTGACGTCGCTCTTGTGGCTGATGTCGGGTGAGTCGATCTTCAGCGCCACCGGGTAACCCAGCTGGGTGGCGATCATCATCGCTTCGTTGGCCGAGCGCGCCAGGATGGTCTGTGTGACTGGGATGTGGAAGGCCGATAGCAGGGCCTTGGATTCCATTTCGGTGAGGATCTTGCGGCGCTCGGTGAGCACGTTTTCGATCAGCAGGCGCGCGCCCTCGATGTCGGGCTGGGCCAGGGTGGACAGCGGCGGCGGCGTCTGCTGCAGCAGTTGCTGGTTCTGGTAGAAGCTGGCGATGTTGCCGAAGGCGCCCACAGCGGCTTCGGGCGTGCGGAAGCTGGGAATGGCGGCACTGGCCAGCACCTCGCGCGCCGGCACCACCGAGGCGCTGCCCATCCAGCAGCAGAGCAGCGGTTTGCCCAGTCGGGGTTTGAGATCGGCCATGGCACGCGCCACGTCGGTCGCGTCGATACCGGATTTGGGCGAATGCACCACCAGGATGCCGTCCACCGTCTTGTCGTGGCCGGCGGCGTCGATGGCGGCCCGGTAGTGTTCGGCCGTGGCTTCTTCGGACAGGTCGATCAGGTCGTTGAGCGACGCCAGGGCGGGCAGCAGGGGTTTGAGGCTGGCGACGGTTTCGGGCGCGAGCTTGCCCAGTTCCAGCGAAATCTCGCTCACCCAGTCGGCCGCCAGCACGCCTGGGCCACCACCGTTGGTGACGATGGCCAGGCGCTTGCCCACCGGGCGGTAGCGCGAGGCCAGGCATTTGGAGGCGGAAAACAGTTCGACAAACGAGCGCACGCGCACGGCGCCGGCGCGGCGCAGAGCCGCATCGAACACGTCGTCGCTGCCGACGATGGTGCCGCTGTGGGTCTGCGCGGCCAGGTTGCCCGCGGTCTTGCGTCCGGCCTTGAGCACCACCACCGGCTTGGCGTTGGCGGCGGCGCGCAGCGCGCTCATGAAACGGCGCGCGCTGGAGATGCCTTCCATGTAGACGACGATGCTGTGGGTTTGTGCATCGGAGGCGAGGAAGTCGAGCACCTG
Organism: Betaproteobacteria bacterium HGW-Betaproteobacteria-9; assembly: GCA_002842215.1. Taxonomy (GTDB): domain Bacteria; phylum Pseudomonadota; class Gammaproteobacteria; order Burkholderiales; family Burkholderiaceae_C; genus Hydrogenophaga. Next base: position 59,330 of record PHCC01000018.1, read on the forward strand.
GGCGATATCGACCGAGGTGTTGGGGCCGAGCGAAACCACGGTGGAGAAGCCCACGGCGTTCTGGCTCGCCCAGTCCAGGATGGACGCGGTGAGTGCGCCCGATTGCGAGACCAGGGCCAGCGGGCCGGCAGCTGTCAACGGGCCCACCACGCTGGCGTTGAGGCCGGCGCGCGGACGCTGGAAGCCCAGACTGTTGGGGCCGAGCAGGTGCATGCCGTGGCGACGAGCGACGCGGTGCATGTCGCCCGCCATGTCGGCCGTGGTGCCGCTGCCGACCACCAGCGCTGCCTTGCACTTGATGCGCCCGGCCACTTCCAGCGCAGCGATCGCCTCGGCCGGGGGCAGGGCGATGATGGCCAGGTCGGCCCGGGTCTGGGCCAGATCGGCCAGGGTGCCGGTGGTGTGGATGTCGAGGAAGACCAGGTTGCCGCTGAAGCGCTGGGCGGTCAGCGCGTTGATCAGCACCCGTGCTTGCGGTATCTGGCTGTCGGGGTCGTCGGTTTTGCCGGCGAAGACGGCGATGGTTTCGGGCAGGAAGAGCGGGGTGAGGTAGTGTTTGTCCATGAGGGACTCAGGTTGCTGAAGATTCGGATGGTTCGTGTTCAGTCGGCGCCGATCAGCACGCGCACATGTGCCGCGACGCTGCGGGCGAGGGGGCTCAAAACGTAGCCGCCTTCGAGGCAGGAAATCACGCGCCCCTGGCAGTGTTTGCTGGCCAGTTTCATGAGTTGCTGGGTGACCCAGGCGTAATCGGCTTCCACGAGGCCGAGGTTGCCCATGTCGTCTTCCCGGTGGGCGTCGAAGCCGGCCGAAATGTAGATCAACTGCGGCGCGAAGGTGTCGAGCGCGGGAATCCAGTGGTCGGTGACCGCGGCGCGAAAGGCGTCGCTGCCGGATCGGCTGGGCAGACCGACGTTGACCATGTTCGGGCCGACGGCCTTCTCGCCGTTGAAGGGATACAGGCCCTTCTCGAAGATGGAGCACATCAGCACGCGCTCATCACCACGGAAGATGTCTTCGCTGCCGTTGCCGTGGTGCACGTCGAAGTCGATCAGGGCGACACGCTGCAGGCCGTGCACATCGAGCGCGTGGCGCATGCCGACGGCGATGTTGTTGAAGAAACAGAAACCCATGGCCGCCGAGCGCTCGGCGTGGTGGCCGGGCGGGCGCACGCTGCAGAAAGCGGTGGTGGTGCTGCCCGCCAGCACCAGGTCGGTCGCCTGCACGGCGGCGCCCGCGGCGCGCAGGGCGGCCGTGAGGGTGTGCGGGCACATGTTGGTGTCCGGGTCCACCGGGTGCAGGCCTTCCTTGGGCGAGGCTTCGAAGATTTCGCGCACATAGAGCGAGGCGTGCGCGCGGCCCAGCTGTTCCTCGGTGGCCATCGGCGCGTCGTACGGGATCATGTAATCCAGCAGACCCTTGACCAGCAGGTGGTCGTTGATGGCGCCCAGGCGCTCGGGGCATTCGGGGTGGTGGGCGCCCATGTCGTGGCGGGCACAGTCGGCGTGCGTGATGTAGGCGGACAGCATGTTTTTGGGTCTCCTCGGGCGGTGGTGAGCGGCCGCCGGGCCTCTGCGTGCCCGTACGGATTGACATGCATCAATCTAGACCCGAATGCTGACAAGCATCTTGACGCACCGCAACAAGACCTTGCCGGAGCCCACCCCTGGAGCCTGGATCGGAGCGCGTGTCTGCTTCCCAGAACGCGGTGGAACCGGCTTTGCCGGGCCACTCGCGTTGCCCCTTGGGGGGTGACGCAGAGCGGCGCGGGGAGCCCTCAATGCAAGCCGGTCAGGGACGCCGCCACCGCGCGCTTGAAGGGTGTGAAACGTTCACCCAGGCCGACCATGGCCTGGCGCAGCAGGCGGGCCGGCGTCTCTTCGCGGGTGTAGAGCGTGGCCAGGGCGTGGGTGGCCATGTAGAGGCCACGGCTGGCACCCTGGTGCTGCCGTTCGTAGCGCTGCAGCAGGACGGGCGAGGCGATGTCCTGCCCTTTTTGATGCGCCTGGATCAGTGCTTTCGACAGGCTGTCAATGCTGCGCAGGCCGAGGTTGAAGCCGTGGGCCGTGACCGGGTGCATGCCGACGGCGGCGTCGCCAACGACCGCAAAGCGCTGCGCCACTAGGCGGCGCGCCCAGACGCCCACGAGCGGGTAGGCGTGGCGCGTGCTGCTGAGCCGCATGGTGCCGAGCTGGTGGCCGAAGCGCTGCGCCATGGCGGCGTTGAAGGCGTCTTCGGGCAGGTCCATGAGGGGCTGCAGCTCCTGGCTGGGCAGGGTGAGCACGACGGACGAACGTGGCAAACCACTCACCGGGTCGGGGTTCATGGGCAGCAGGGCGAGCGTCTGGCCATGGTCGAACCACTCCCAGGCGGTTTCATGGTGGGGCTGTTCGTGCGTCATGTTGCAGACCAGCATGGTGCGGCCGTAGTCGTGCATGTCGGCCGGGATGCCCATGGCGCGGCGGGTGCTGGAGTGGCGGCTGTCGGCGGCCACCACGAGCTGGGCGCTCAGGCGCTGGCCGCTGGCGAGCGTGAGGTGGGCGCCGCTGGCGTTGGTGTGAATCTGGGTGACCTGTTCGCCGCAGCGCAGCTCGGGCGGCTGGCCGCTGGCGTCGTCGGGCGCCAGGGCGGCTTCAAAGGCGGCGCGGCGGATGTGGTGGTTGGCGACGAGGAAACCGAGTTCGGCTTTGGGGCTCAGCTGGTGGCTGATGCGCATGCGCTGCTGGCCGGGGCCGGCGCCGCCGTCGAGCACGAGTGCGTCGCGCAGCGGCGCGATGTGGGCTTCACCCAGCAGGGGCCAGATGCCGAGCTGGCGCAGCAACTCGGCGCTGTGCTGGGTGAGGGCGATTTCGCGGCCATCGAAAGCGGGCTGTTGCAGCGCGTCGCGGGTGTGCTGTTCGATCAGGCCGATGTGCAGTCCGCTGCCACGCAGCGCCCGGGCCAGGCTCAGGCCGGCGGGGCCGGCGCCGATGATGATGAGGTCAAAGTCCATGGCGGGGCAGCTTATCGGGTGGCTGGGTGGTGGGGCTTGACTCAGGTCAAGCCCATGAAAAAGCCCCGACAGGCGGGGCTTGGCAGGGAGCGGGGCGGGATCAGCTGCGCGGTTGCATGGGGGCATCGCAGCCGGCACCGCCGCCCATGCCGCCCATGCCACCCATGCGGTGGTGACCGCCGTGGTGGTGTTTGCCCATCATGCCGCGCTCGCCTTGCATGCCGGCGCGCTGGAAGCCGCCGTGGCGCTGCGTGTCAAACACCTTCTGCTGCTCGGGGGTGAGCGCGGCGTAGAAGCTCTTGGTGGCATCGATGCGCTTGTCCATCCGGGCGTCGCGTTCGGCTTTCAGGGCCTGCATCTTGTCGAGGCGCTCGGGCGTGGTCAGCTTGGCCCAGTCTTCACGGCTTTGGTTTCGGGCCATGCGCGGCTCGGGGGCTGTGCGGGCCACAAAGGCGCTCCACGCGGCTTCCTGGTCCGGTGTGATCTTCAGGGTTTCCTTGAGCTGGGCCTGGCGCTCGGCCATGCGCTTTTGCATGCGCTCCATGCGCCAGGCTTGCCGCTTGGACATCTCGGCCTGGCCCGCTGCGGTGTCGGGGCCTCCTTGTGCGCGCTGGGCCATGTGTTGGGCCCGCATCTCCTGCGAGGCGGCGCCCGGCCCCATGCCCTGGGCGATGGCGGTGGCGGAAACGCCGACAAAGGCGGTGGCGAGGGCAGCGGCGATGAGGGTGCGTTGGCTGAACAGTTTCATGTATCACTCCTGAACGGTTGATGAAAGACTTTCCAGAGATCTCAGAGGGTGTCTGCTTCTGGAATGGCTTCAGTGTGAGCAGCGGCTGTATCTGCTCTGTGCGGGAGTGATGCTGGTTTGTAAAGATTTGTTCCGCTAACACACGGCTTGCTTGTCCCTGATCAAGGAACCACCGCCGGGCAGCGACCCGCACAGCGGTGGCGTGTGGGGGTCAGAGACTCCCGAGGTCGTCGAGGATGGGGCAGTCGGGCCGGTCGTTGCCGGGGCAATGGCACAGCAGTTCGTCCAGCGTGCGCTGCATGGCCTGCAGCGCTTCGATGCGCTGGCCCAGCTCGTCGCGGTGTTTCTGCGCGATGCGCTTGACGCTGGCGCTGCTGCGGCGCCGGTTGTGCCAGAGGCTCACGAGTTCGGTGATGGCGTCGAGGCCGAAACCCATGTCGCGCGCACGGCGGATGAAGCGCAGGGTGTGCACGTCGGCCAGGCTGTATTGCCGGTAATTGCTGTCGGTGCGCGCCACCGCGCCCAGCAGGCCGAGCGCTTCGTAGTGGCGCAGCATCTTGGGCGAAATCCCGCTCAGGCTGGCCGCGGTGCCGATGTTGACCGGCCAGGCGCCCGCGTGGTCCAGCGCGTTGTGGTTTGTGCTCATCGGATCCGGCGCCGGGCCGCCCCAAGCCGGATCAGCCCCCTCGGGGGGCAACGACCCGCGCAGCGGTGGCGTGTGGGGGCTCATCTCATGCGGTGACGGTGTAGCCTTCTTCGTTGATGGCCGCGGCCACCGCGTCGCGCGGCTGTTCGGTCTGGACTTCCACCAGGTTCTGGCTGCGGTCGATGCGCACCTCGGCCTGGGGGTCCAGGGTCTTGATGGCGGTGGTGACGGCTTTTTCGCAGTGGCCGCAGGTCATGCCCTGTACGGTAAAGGTCTGTTGGCTCATGGTGGTTCCTCAAGTTGAAAGCTCGCATCTTCAGCCTTGACACCGTGTCAAGGTCAAGTCCCCAGGCGATGAACGATACACCTTGTCGCTTGACCTTCCCATGGGGGTAAAGCTTATGCTCGCGCCATGAATACCCTGACCGCAGTGGCCGACCCCGGCGTCGTGCCCGAATCCCCCGAGCTTTGTCAGATCGACCTGGGCATCGGCGGCATGACCTGTGCCTCGTGTGTGTCTCGCGTGGAAAGGGCGCTGAAGAAGCAGCCTGGCGTGAGCGGTGCGAGCGTGAACCTGGCCACCGAGTCGGCGCGCGTGACGCTCACAGGCCCCGACGACGCCGAGACCCTGGCGCGCATCAAGCGCGCGGTGCGCGACGCCGGCTACGAGCCGCGGTCCATGGCCGCCATGGACGAAGACAGCAGCGAACGCTGGCACGGCATCCCCACCGACTTCCTGCCCGTGCTCGCGGGCCTGCTGCTCTCGGCGCCGCTGGCCCTGCCCATGGTGGGCGACCTGTTTGGCAAACACTGGATGCTGCCGTCGTGGGTGCAGTTCCTGCTCGCCACACCGGTGCAGTTCTGGCTCGGCGCGCGTTTTTACAAAGCCGGCTGGCACGCGCTGAAGGCGCTCACCGGCAACATGGAGCTGCTGGTGGCCATCGGCACGACCGCGGGCTGGATGCTGTCCACCTGGCTGTGGTGGCGCGCCGAGCCGGGCGAGATGGTGCACCTGTATTACGAAGGCTCGGCGGTGGTGATCACGCTGGTGCTGCTGGGCAAGTGGCTGGAGGCGCGCGCCAAGCGCCAGACCACCAGCGCCATTCGCGCGCTGCACGCGCTGCGGCCGGAGTGGGCGCACCTGCTGCCCGACGGCATCAAACGCACCGAAGAGACCGACGTGCCGGTGGACGAACTGCTGCCGGGCGATCTGATCACCGTGCGCCCGGGTGAACGTTTTCCGGCCGACGGCACGGTGGCGCAGGGCAGCACGCAGGCGGACGAGTCCATGCTCACCGGGGAATCGATGCCGGTGGCCAAGGCGGTGGGCGATGGCGTGACCGGCGGTGCGCTCAACGGCGAGGGCGCGGTGCAGGTGAGCGTGCGCGCGGTGGGTGCGCAGAGCGTGCTGGCGCACATCATCGCGCTGGTGCAGGACGCGCAGGCGGGCAAGGCGCCGGTGCATCGCCTGGTGGACCAGGTGGCGGCGGTGTTTGTGCCGGTGGTGCTGGTGATCGCGCTGCTCACGCTGGGCGCCTGGCTGTACACCGGTGCGCCGGTGGAAGAGGCGCTGCTGCACGCGGTGTCGGTGCTGGTGATCGCCTGCCCCTGCGCGCTCGGTCTGGCCACGCCCGCGGCCATCATGGCCGGCACCGGCGTGGCGGCGCAACACGGCATTTTGATCAAGGACGCGCAGGCGCTGGAGATCGCGCACCGCGTGGACACGGTGGCGTTTGACAAGACCGGCACGTTGACCGTCGGTCATCCGCGGCTGCGGCTGATCGAGGCGGCGGCGGGTGTGGACGAACTGGCGGTGCTGCAGGCGGCGAGCGCGCTGCAGGCGCAAAGCGCGCACCCGCTGGCGCGCGCCGTGCTGGAAGCCGCGGCCACGCGTGGGCTGACGGTGGCCGCCGATGCGGCGCAGGATGTGCAGGCGGTGTCGGGCCGCGGCAGCCTGGGGACGGTGCAGGGCGCGAAGCTGGCGCTGGGCAGCCTGCGCTGGATGGACGAACTCGGCGCGGCCATGGGCCCGCTGGCGGCGCGCGCGCAGACGCTGCAGGACGAAGGCGCCACGGTGTCGGTGCTGGCGGCGCAGGGCGAGAGCAGTGCCCCCAACCCTGGCTCCGCCAGGCCCCCCGAGGGGGTGCAACCGTTCTTGGGGCGGCCCGGCGAACGGCTGGTTCAGTGGGCGCCGCTGGCCCTGCTGGCCTTTGCCGACGAAGCCAAGCCGGGCGCGGCCGCTGCGCTGGCCGGGCTGCGCGACCAGGGCCTGCGGCTCTTCATGGTCTCGGGCGACAACCGCGGCGCCGCGCTGGCCATGGCCCACACGCTGGGCCTGCGGCCTGACGAAGGTGAGGTCATCGCCGAGGTGTTGCCGGGCGACAAGGCGGCGGTGGTGCAGCGCCTGAAACTGGGCGAACGCGAACCACCGCCGGGCCTGGTGGCGCTGGCGGCGGTGGAGGGTGGCACGCCGCCAGCATTGTTGGCGAGGGAAAGCGGCGACCCCGTCGCCGGGCCGCCCCAAGGCGGAGTCAGCCCCCCCGGGGGGCAGCGACCCGCGCCAGCGGTGGGGCCCCGGATGAGCGCCGCAGGCGGGCAGACGCATGGGGGCCATCACACCGTGGCGATGGTGGGTGACGGCGTGAACGACGCACCGGCGCTCGCCGCGGCCGATGTCGGCATGGCCATGAGCCACAGCCAGGGCGGCAGTTCCGACGTGGCGATGCACGCTGCGGGCATCACACTCATGCGCGGCGACCCGATGCTGGTGGCCGCCGCGCTCGACATCTCGCGCCGCACCGTGGCCAAGATCCGGCAGAACCTGTTCTGGGCCTTCGCCTACAACGCCGCCGGCATCCCGCTGGCCGCGCTGGGTTACCTGAGCCCGGTGCTGGCGGGCGCGGCGATGGCCCTGAGCTCGGTGAGTGTCGTCAGCAACGCGCTCTTGCTCAAGCGCTGGAAGCCGCCGGTGCAGCGCTGAAACCCCGTTCACCCGGCGTCTGTGTTTCGGGGCGCCGCAACTTGGCGGGGAGGGTTGATGTGCGTCAATCTGGTGCGGGCCGTGTTCGGTGATAGTCTTGGGTCGAGTTAACCGACCGATGGGTCGGTTTTTGGACCCCTGAGGAGACCAGCACCATGAACCACGAAGCCCTGCGGGTCATCCGCGACGAACATGCCTCTCTGGCGGCGATGCTGCAATCGCTCATGCAGATGGTCCGGCGCGGCCCCGATCCCGAGGGGACCGGCCAGTCCGAGCTGTTTTTTGACGTGTTGCGGGCGATGCTGTTCTACATCGACGAGTTTCCCGAGAAGCACCATCATCCCAAGGAGTCGGACCTGCTGTTCCCCCGCGTGGCCCGCGTGGCGCCGCACACCATGGCCGCCATCGACCAGCTGGAGCGCGACCACATGCAGGGTGAGCTTCGGGTGCGCGAACTCATGCACCTGCTGATGGCCTGGGAGCTGTTGGGCGACACCCGGCGCCAGGCGTTCGAAGACGAGGTGACCCGCTATGTGGATTTCTACCTCGAGCACATGCGGCTGGAAGAGTCGGTGATCCTGCCGGAAGCCGAAAAGAGCCTGACCGACGCCGACTGGCACGCGCTCAACGCCGCGTTTGCCACCAACCAGGACCCCCTGAACAGCCGCGTGCCGCGCGACCCACAGTTCGACCGCCTGTTCACCCGCATCGTCATGCGCGCGCCCGCGCCGGTGGGTCTGGGTCAGGGCTGATCGCCGTTCCCCAGGGCGGGGTGGCGGCACCGCCGCCGGTGAAAGAAGTTCGCCGTGGTTTGACGGTTGAGGATGAACACCAAAGTGGTGTTGGCGTGATCAGACTCAATGCCTGCCGCGGTCCGGGCGGGGATGCTGGGAACTGTTCAGTACCAGTTCCCACTTGATGTGGGCCCGCCATGTCACACCCCGTCTCACTTTCCCGCTCCGGCGAACGCCACGAACTTTCGCGGCAATTGCTCAACCTGGTGCAGTTGCTCCAGCGGGTGCCCGATACCCGGGAGCCGAGCGGAAACGCCGCCTTTTTCGATACCTTGCGGGCGGTGCTGATTGACGTGTGTGCCGCCTCCCCCGATCCGTGGCCGGGCGCCGGTGCGCTGGTCATGCTGTCCGTTGCCCAACTGGAGCGCCAGCCCCTGAAAAACGATCCGATGGTCTTCGATCTGCTGCAACTGCTGCAGGTCCACGGCTTTCTGGAAGGTGAGCGTCGCACCCATCTGACGGCGACGCTGCGGCGGCTGTTGGGCCAGCACCTGCGCCTGTTCTGGCAGGCGTCCGAAGCGCCGGTGCGGGCCGTCACGGCGGTCCGCAGCCAGCGAGTCGCCGCGGTCGATATCAACCCCCTCAACCTGCCCTGGACGCTGCGGCCGGGGCCGCGTGGCTCTGAACACCGGGCCGCGGCCAACGAGCCCGATGCCCACCCGGACAGGCATCGCCCGTCCGCGCGGCAGGACGGCGCTGAAGCCGCCTGGTTGCCCGCGGCCTGAGCCGGCGCAGCGGCCACCCGGCTGCGTGGGCGCGCTCTGGCCCACAATGGCCGGCCATGTCCCTCCCCTTGCCCGTTTCCCCGGCGCCCGACGCGCCCGACCGCACGCCCTACCTGCGCCTCGCCCTGGCGCTCTCGCTGGGCGCGGCGGTGTCGTTGGGCATCACGCGCTTTGCCTACGGCCTGCTGTTGCCGCCCATGCGCGACGACCTGGGCTGGAGCTACACCCTGGCCGGAGCCATGAACACCGCCAACGCGGTCGGCTACCTCATCGGTGCGCTGGCCATGTCGTGGCTGCTCAAACGCCTGTCGCCCATGCGCGTGCTGCTGGCGGGCTCGGTGCTCGCCACATTGTTCATGGCCGCCAGCGGCTTTTTCACCGATGCCACGGCGCTGCTGATCCAGCGGGGGCTGGCGGGCGTGGCCAGCGCCCTGGTGTTCAGCACCGGGGGCCTGCTGGCCGCTCGGCTGGGCGCGCGCCAACCGCATCGAAGTGGGTTCCTGCTCGGGCTGTATTACGGCGGCACCGGGCTGGGCATCGTGGTTTCCGCGTTCGGCGTGCCCTGGCTGCTGGAGCGGGCGGCTGACCAGCCCCATGGCTGGGCCTGGGCGTGGTGGGGTCTGTCGGTGTTGTGCGCGCTGGCGACGGCGCTGCTGGCCTGGCCCGCGCGCGTGCTCGCGGCCAGCGAAGCCGCCCGCCCGGCCGCGACGGCGTCTCCCGGTCACGCCGCCGGACCGCTCGCCAGCCGCGTGTTCCGCATGCGCGACTTCGCCTTTGCGCTGGCGGGCTATGCCGGTTTTGGCGTCGGCTACATCGGTTACATGACCTTCGTGATCGCGCTGCTGCGCGAGCAAGGCAGCAGCCCCGGCGCGATCACCCTGTTTTACGCGCTGCTCGGCGTGGCCGTGGTGGCCTCGTCGCGCATCTGGGCCGGCCTGCTCGACCGTCACAAGAGTGGCCAGGCACTGGCGCGGCTCAACGCCCTGCTTGGCGTGGCGGCCATCCTGCCCGCGATCACCAGCGCCTGGCCGCTCGTGATCGCTTCGGGCCTGCTGTTTGGTGGCGTGTTCCTCTCGGTGGTCGCGTCCACGACGGCGCTGGTGCGGCACAACCTGCCACCCGCGCAATGGGCCGCCGGCATCAGCGCCTTCACTGTCATCTTCGCCGCCGGCCAGATCGTCGGCCCCACCGTGGTCGGCCTCATCGCCGACGGCCCGGGCGGCCTGGCGCGCGGGCTGGTGTTTTCAGCGCTGGCCTTGTGGGTGGGGGCCGCGCTGGCGCTGCGGCAGCGGGCACTGTAGGAAGCGCTGGCCGTCGGGAACGGCGCTGGGGCGTGGCGAGGCGTCTCGCCTTTTCGGCTTCATATTCTTGCTGGGCCAGGGCGTTCATCTGAAAGAAAGAGGCCCCGATGAGCCCCTTGTCGTGATTCAGAACCCTGCAGGCGTCAGACCAAACCTTCAGCCTTCATCGCCGCCTGCACACCCGGGCGTGCCGCCACGCGCTCGCGGTAGGCGGCGAGGTTGGCCAGGCCGCTCACGTCCAGGCCCAGGGGCTTGGCCCAGTTCGTGACGGTGAAGAGGTAGCCGTCGGCCACGGTGAACTGGTCGCCCATCAGGTACTGCTTGCCGGCGAGTTGGCCATCCACCCAGATCAGGCGCTGCAGCAGGCGGTCCTTGAAAATCTGCTTGGCTTCGGCAGGCTGGGCGGGGTTGAACAGGGGGCTGAAGCCGCCCTTGTGCAGTTCGGTGCCGATGAAGTTGAGCCACGACTGCAGCTGGTAGCGGGCCAGGGTGCCGTTGGCGGGGGCGAGGTTTTTCTCGGGCGCCTGGTCGGCGATGTACTGCACGATGGCCGGGCCTTCGCGCAGGGTCTCGCCGCTGTCGAGCGCGAGGAAGGGCACGTAGCCCAGTGGGTTGACGAGGTAGTAGTCGCTGCCGTCGGGCAGCTTGTGGGTCCTGGTGGGCGCGGCAACGGCTTCGAAGGCGAGGCCGGCTTCGTGCAGGGCGATGTGGGGCGAGAGCGAACAGGCGCCGGGGGAGTAATAGAGCTTCATGGGGAGGTTGCCTCGGGTGTTTCTGGAGGTGGTAGCCGGCCCGGAGCGGGGCACCGGGTGGCGGGATGCTAGCGGACAGCCCGGTGTTCTGCTGGGCGCGAGGGCTTTCCCGGTGGACGGTGGGTTGGCGCTTCAAATGGACTCCTAAGGCTTGTGAATTGTTGGTATCTTGAGGTTCCAATTTCGAGCTTTGCCACACCAAGGACCGCCATGGCCACGGGACAGTTTGCCTACGCCAACAACACCAACCGCTTTCTGGCCGCGCCCGCACTGAGCGATCAGCCGTTTGCCGTGGCCGGTGTGCCGTTCGACGGCGTGGTGACGAACCGGCCGGGGGCGCGTTTCGGCCCGCAGGCGATCCGCGCGGCGAGCCTGATGCTGTGCGACGGCATCCACCCCGTGTTTGACGTATCGCCGCTGGGCCAGCTGGGCGATGCGCTGGACATGCGCCTGCCCAACGCCTCGCCGCTGCCCGAGGTGCGCCGCGCCATCGAGGCGCAGGCGGCGGCGCTGATGGCGAAGCACCACGGCGTGTTCCTCGGCGGCGACCATTCGGTGACGCTCCCGCTGCTGCGCGCGGCGAAGGCGCAATACGGCGGCGGCGAGCCGCTGGCCTGTGTGCATTTCGACGCGCACTGCGACACCTGGAGCGATCACTTCGGCGAGCCCTCCGGCCACGGCACCTGGACCTATGAAGCGCTGCAGGAGGGGCTGATCAGCCCGGCGCACACGGTGCAGATCGGCATCCGCTCCAGCGGCGAACGCGCCGCGCGCGAGTACGTGGCACACCAGGGCGGGCAGATCTTCACGGCGCGCGCGCTGCGTGGGCTCGACGGTTCGGGGTTGCGGCCCGCCATCGACGCGATCCGCGCACGCATCGGCCAGCGGCCCTGTTACCTGACGCTCGACATCGACGTGCTGGACCCGGCGTTTGCGCCCGGCACCGGCACACCCGAGCCCGGCGGGCTGAGCAGTTCGCAGGTGCTGACCTTCATCGAAGAACTGGCCGGGCTGAACTGGATAGCCATGGATTGCGTGGAGGTGGCTCCGGCCTACGACCACGCCGAGCTGACCAGCAACGCTGCGGCCTGTTTTGTGTGGACCTACCTGTGTGGCCAGGTGGCCAAAGCGGCCCAAGCATCGAAAGGGGGCTGAACCATGTTCTCGCGCTCTTTGCTGGGCTCCGACACCCAGCTCAACCAGCAGAGTTATTACGAAGCCAGCGTGGTCCGGCCCTTGCCGAATGCGCCCTTGCACGGCGCGGTGCAGGCCGACGTGGTGGTGGTGGGCGCGGGCTTTGCGGGCCTGAGCGCGGCGCTGGAGCTCAGCGCACAGGGCCTGAGCGTGGTGGTGCTGGAGGCCGACCGCGTGGGCGGCGGTGCGAGCGGGCGCAACGGGGGCCAGGCCATCGTGGGTTATGCCAGCGGGCAGGGGCCGTTTGAAGCGCAGCTGGGTGAGGCCGATGCGCAATGTGCCTGGGACATGTCGGTCGAGGCGGTGGACCTGATCGAGCAGCGGGCCCTGGCACTCGGCATCGACTGCGACTGGCAGCGCGGCTACACCTATGTGGCCGAATCGGCCCGAAAGGCGCGCGCGCTGCAGGCCGAGGTGGACGATCTGCGGCGGCGCGGCGTGGTCTGTGATGTGGCCACCGGCGACGATGTGCGCCGGCTCATCGACAGCCCGCGGTATGTGGCCGCGGCGTACGAACGCCGTTCAGGCCATCTGCACCCGCTGAAGTACGCGCTCGGTCTGGCTCGGGTGGCGCAGGCGGCGGGTGTGCGCCTGTTCGAAAACACGCCGGTGACCGCTCTGCGCCGCGGCCCGGCGCTGGTGGCCACGACCGCGCACGGGCACGTGACGGCGCGCTTTGGTGTGCTGGCGGGCAACTGCATGCTGCCCGAGTACGGCCCGCAGGTGGCGCCCGAGATAACGCCGCGCGTGATGCCGGTGGGCACCTACATGGTGGGCACCGCGCCGCTGGACCCGGCCCTGTGCGAGCGCCTGATCGCGCACAAGGCGGCGGTGTGTGACAACAACTTCGTGCTCGACTATTTCCGCTTCAGCGCCGACCACCGGCTGCTGTTCGGCGGGCGCGTGAGCTACACGACCATGACGCCGCACGACCTGAAGGGGGTGATGGCGCGGCGCCTGTGCGCCGTGTTCCCGGCCTTGCAGGGCGTCCCGATCGAGTACGTCTGGGGGGGCTTCGTGGACATCAGCATGAACCGCGCGCCCGACTTTGGCCGCCTGGGTGACAACCTCTATTACCTGCAGGGCTTCAGCGGCCACGGCGTGGCGCTCACCGGGCTGGCGGGCCAGCTCGTGGCCGAGGCGGTGGCCGGGCAGGCGGGCCGTTTTGATGTCTTCAGCCGCCTGCAGCACCGCCCGTTTCCCGGCGGCTCCCTGCTGCGCACGCCCAGCCTGGCGCTGGGCATGCTCTGGTACCGCTTGCGCGACGCGCTGTGAAGTGAAATACCCCCGCAGCGCTTCGCGCTACCCCCTCAAGGGGGCGGCACTGGCCGTACGGCAAAGCCGGCCCGGCGGTGCCCTGGTCTGCACCGTTTCATGCGCCGGGGTGGCACTCCGGCGGCATGGAACTTCGTTGCTGAAGCCCCATCCGCATCACTGCTGCTGACGCGGCTCGCCCCGTTCGTTCACCGTGATGGTGTTGCCCGGTTCCATGGCCATCTGGACGCGGTGGTCCTGGCCGCGGAAGTTGTAGGACACGTCCCAGAACGCGGGTTGCGCGCCGCCGGGGGTGTTTTCGCAGCGCCGCACGTCCTGCGTAGCGGCCTGCCCGTCGCGACCGACCTGCGCACCGAGCGCAGCACCCGCGATCACCCCACCCACGGTGGCGATGTCCTTGCCGCTGCCACCGCCCACCTGGTGGCCGAGGATGCCGCCGATCAGGGCACCCGCCAGCGCACCGGGCACGTTGGCGTTGCCGCCCTGGACCTGTTCACGCTCGACCCAGCAGCGCTGCCCCGAGGTGGCGAGCACGGCCCGCACGGACGTGACCGGGGCTTCGAAGAGCCGTTCGTTGTCGCGGCGGCGGCTGTCGTAGACCGCCACCGGTTGCGGTGCGTAGCGGTTGTTGTCGATGCGGCCGTTGCCTTCGACGGTGCGCACGGACGAGATGCGGTCGTTCATGCCCATCGCTTCCAGTGACGGGTAACGGCCGGGGCGCAGTACGACGCAGCGCCCGCGGTAGCGGTTGTCGTCGCAGACCTCCCAGCGTTCACCGATCACCACCGCCGAGGTGGCGCGGTCGTTGAAACCGGCCCGTTCGAGGTTGGCGATGGCTTCTTCTGCGGTGAAGGAGCGGCCCTGGAAGCCCGCCCGTTCGAAGAAGGTGACCTGGCCATCGGCCCGGGCGGGGCCGAACGGGGGTGCATACCGGTCGTCGCGGATGCGAACGTTGCCCGCGACGGTGCGCACCGAGGTGACTTCGTTGTCCAGGCCCATCGCTTCCAGCGACGGGTAACGTCCGGGACGCAGCACGACGCAGCGGCCGCGGTAGCGGTTGTCGTCGCAGACCTCCCAGCGCTCACCGATCACCACCGCCGACGAGGCGCGGTCGTTGAAGCCGTAGCGGCGGAAGTTGGGGATGGCGCCGGTGGTGGTGAAGGCGCGGCCGTCGAAGCCTTCGCGCTCGTAGAACGTGACTTGGGGCGCGACCACGACCGGAGCCGGCGCATAGCGGTCGTCGTCCACCCGGGCGTTGCGGGCGATGGCGCGCGCCGAGGAGACACGGTCGTTCAGGCCCATGTCGGCCAGCGAGGGATATTTCCCCGGGCGCAGCACCACGCAGCGACCCTGGAAACCGCTGTGCTCACAAACCTCCCAGCGGTTGCCGACGATCACCACGGACGAGCTGCGGTCGTTGAAGCCGTAGCGGTCGAACCGGGGGATTTCCTGGTTGGCACGCACGGTTCGGCCGGCGAAGCCCGGGTTTTCGTAGAAGGTGGCTTGCGCGGCCACCTGGGCGCTGAAGACGATGCCGGCCACGGCCAGCAGGGTTCTTGATAGGGAAGTCATGTGGGGGTCTCCTGAAGGGGTGTCACCCATCAGTTTGATCCCCATTTTCAATCGGGTCTGTGCGCTGACGCACACGCTGCCGAAAGGTTCTATCCCGTGCCGCCCAGGCCGTACCACGGTGGGGTGATGTCCTGGACGTGCAGGTCCGGCGGGTGCATGGGCGCGGCGGGAAACGCCGATGCCGGGGTGCCGGGGGCGCGCAGGAACCGCCGGCAGGCCGTGCCATCGACGGGCGCGGTCCCGGGCGGGCTTCGAAGTGCCGGGTCCCGGGCGTTCAGGCCCGCCTGAAAGTGCGCCAGATGGAGAGAGCAGGACATGGAGGGGGACTTGCTTGGAAGGACGGGCCGGTGGTGTGATGTGCTTGCGCAATCGCTGTGCCAGCTGGCCCTCCCTGCCCGGTGTGTGCCCCATGAGACCCTTGAATCTGTTGACTTTTCAGACCGTTTCGACGCCGTTCCCGGCACCGGGACCGGGGGTCGATGGGTGGGGCAAATGCCCCGTTTGGGCCCGCTGCCGGGGGTTTTACCCCACCCACCACTGGGGCCTGCTGAGCGACGGTCCAGCGCCCGCCGCCAGCGGGTTTTGCGTTACGCTGCCCGGAATGGAATGGGATCCACCATGACCCGAACAAGCTTCTCTGGTGCCCGCCTGCTGGCGGCCCTGCGGGCCTTTTTCATCCACTCACCGCTGACCTGGACACGCCGTTTTGCTGTGCTCAGCCTGGTGTGCATCGCGCTCTCGGCCTTGACCAGCGCGACCCTGCTGTCGCGCCACGTGTCCGAGCGCATGCTCTGGCGCAACGCCGAGCTGGCACAGGAGTTTCTCGACAGCCTGGTGCGCATGCAGGACGGCCACCGCCTGTTCCAGCAGGGCGGCGAGGCCCGGCAGTTCGAGCAGCTGTTTGGCGAGATGGCGCGCATGCCGGGGCTGGTGCACACCAATGTGTTTGATGCGCAGCGCCGGCTGGTGTGGTCCACCAACCCCGAGGCCATCGGGCGCGATGCCGGGGTCAACGCCGAATTGGACGAAGCACTGGGCGGACGGCTGGCGCTGGAGAGCGCGCTGCTGGAGGCTTCCAGCTTCATCAAGCCGGAACACGCGTTCGTGCCCGACGACGGGCGCGATGCCATCGAGGTCTACATCCCGGTCCGGGATGCGGCCACCCGCCAGGTGGTGGGCGTTGCGGAGCTCTACATGTTGCCCAAGCGCCTGATCGACTCGGTGCACGAGGTGACGCGCTACGTGTGGCTGGCCTGCGCCGGCGGCGGCCTGTTGACCTACCTCGTGCTGGTCTGGATGGTGATGCAGGCCGACCGGCAGATCGCGGCCCAGCAGCGCACCATCGTGACCAACGAATCGCTGGCCGCCGTGGGCGATATGGCGTCGGCGGTGGCCCACGGCTTGCGCAACCCGCTGGCGTCGATCCGCTCCAGCGCCGAACTGATCGCCATGGGGCCAGAGCCGCCCCGCGAGGCGAACGACATCATGTCCGAGGTGGACCGGCTGCAGGCCTGGATCGCCAAGCTGCTGGCCTACGCGCAGCAGGGCGGCCGGGCGCTCCAGCCCCTGTGCCTGCGCGACCTGCTCGACGCCGTGCTGGCCGCGCACGCACCGCGCGCCCAGCGCCAGGGGATCACCGTGTCGTGCGAACTGGCAGCGGACCTGCCGCAGGTCTGGGCCGACGCGCCCGCGCTGGAGCAGGTGGTGGACAACCTGGTCAGCAACGCGCTCGATGCCATGCCCGCGGGCGGTCAGCTCCGCCTGAGCGCCGCGCTGGAGAAGGGCGTGTTGAGCCTGGTGGTGGCGGACAACGGCGTGGGCATTTCGGCCGACGATCTGGAGCGCGTGTTCACACCCTTCCACACCACCAAGCGCAGCGGCCTCGGCGTCGGCCTGCCGCTGGCGCGCCGCAGCATCGAGCGCCTGGGCGGCACACTGACACTGGAGAGCCGGCTCGGCCAGGGCACCAGCGCCCGCATCCGGTGGCCGGTGCGCAGCCACCACACGACCACCGACCTGCCCACCTGAACCGGAACACCGACCCATGAGCTACAGCGTTCTGATTGTCGAAGACGAGCCCGTGCTGGCGCGCAACATGCACACCTACCTGGAGCGCCACGGCATCGGCTGCCAGCTCGCGGCCAGCGGTGAGGAAGGGCTGGAACTGCTGGAGGCCGAGCGCCCGGACGTGGTCCTGCTGGACCACAACCTGCCGGGCAAGACCGGGCTGGCGGTGCTCCGGCTGATGCGCGAGCGCGAGCCGAACCTGCCGGTGGTGATGGCGACCGGCCACGGCAGCGAGCAGGTGGCGGTGGACGCGATGCGAGCCGGCGCCTTCGACTACCTGATCAAGCCGGTGTCGCTGCACCAGCTCAAGCAGGTGCTGGACCGCGCGGTCCAGCAGCAGCGCCAGGCGCAGGAGCTGCGGCACCTGCGGGCGGGCAGCGCGGTGACCTTGCCCGAGGGGCAGGGCATTGCGGCGCTGGTCGGGGACTCCGCGCCCATGCAGCGGCTGCGCGGGCGCTTGCGTCAACTGGTGGAGGCCGATGCGCAGATGACCGATGGCTTCTCCCCGGCGGTGCTGATCGGTGGCGAGACCGGCACCGGTAAAGAGCTGGTGGCGCGGGCGCTGCATTTCGAGGGGCCGCGCCGCAACGGGCCGTTCGTGGAAATCAACTGCGCCGGTCTGCCCTCCCAGCTGGTGGAGAGCGAACTGTTTGGTCACGAACGCGGCGCCTTCACCGATGCGCGCGAGCGGCGCATTGGCCTGGTGGAGGCGGCACACGGCGGCACGCTGTTCCTGGACGAGGTGGGTGAGCTGGAGCTGGCCACCCAGGCCAAGTTGCTCAAGCTGCTGGAAGACCACCAGGTGCGGCGACTGGGCAGCGTGCGCGCGCGGACGGTGGACGTGCGGGTGCTGGTGGCGACCAACCGCTCTCTGGAGACCCTGGTGAAAGAGGGCCGGTTTCGCGACGATCTGTATTTCCGGCTCGGGACCTTGAAGGTCAACCTGCCGCCCCTGCGCCAGCGCCACGGCGACGTGACGCAGCTGGCGCTGTTGTTCCTGGCCCGTTCGGCCCGCCGTTATGGCAAGGGCCCGCTGGTGTTTTCCGCCGAGGCGCTGCAGCGCATGGAGGCGCACAGCTGGCCGGGCAATGTGCGCGAGCTGGCCAACACGGTGGAGCAGTGCGCGATGTTGTCGGTCGACCCGGTGATCGAGGCCGACGATCTGCCCCTGCCGGTGGCGCTGGAAGCGGGCTTCGCCGCTGCGGCGCCGCTGAACACCGACCCGCTGCCGACCAGTCTGCCCGACGCCGAACGCCGGCTGCTGCTCAGCGCCCTGGAGCGCAACCGCTGGAACGTCACCCAGGCGGCGCGGGCGCTGGGCATCTCGCGCGACACCATGCGCTACCGGATCGACAAGTTCGATCTCCGCGAGGGCGGGCCCGTGGCCTGACTACACCCGCCCGTTTCAGGTTTTTTTCAGATTCCTGACGGCCGCGCTGAGCACCGGCCCGCAGCGCTGGATGTCGGACAGCGGCGCATAGCCGTAGCCGATCACCAGGCCCCTGAGGTCTTTGCGGGCCAGGCAATAGGCGGAGAGCGGGCGCACCGTGAGCCCCTGTTGCGCGATGCGCTGGGCCAGCGCAACGTCGTCCACCGCGGCGGGCAGGCGCAGGCACAGGTGCAGGCCTTGTTCGGCGCCGCTGATGGCGGGGCCTTCGGTGCCGGGCGCGAGCACCGGCTTGAGCGCTTCGAGCAAGGCCTGCCGGCGTTCGCCGTAGCTCTGGCGGGCGCGGCGCAGCGCGCTGCTGAAGTGGCCCATCTCGATGAACTCGGCCAGCGCGGCCTGCAGCGGCATCTGGCCGGGGCGGTTGAGGTCGTAGTGGGCCTGCTTGAAGGCGGCGACGAGCGGCTTGGGCACGACCAGGTAGCCGAGCTTGATGCCGGGGTAGAGCACCTTGGAGAAGGTGCCCATGTAGAGCACGCGGCCGTCGGTGTCGAGGCCTTCGAGGCTGGAAATCGGCGGGCCGCTGAAGCGGTATTCGCTGTCGTAGTCGTCTTCGAGCACCCAGGCGCCGTGCGCGCGCGCGGTGGAGAGCAGCTGGTGGCGCCGCGGCAGCGACATCACCGCACCGGTGGGGTACTGGTGCGAGGGCGTGACGTAGATCAGGCGCGGCGGCTGGGCGTTGTCGGCGGCGCTGGGGCAGATGCCTTCGTCGTCCACCGGCACCGGGTGGATCGCCAGACCGGTGGCCATGAAGGCCTTGACCGCGCCCCAGTAGGCCGGGTCTTCGACCCACACGGTGTCGCCGTGGTCGGCCAGCAGGCGGGCGCAGAGTTCGAGCGACTGCTGGGTGCCGGTGGTGACGATGACCTGGTCCGCTTCCAGCTGCACGCTGCGGAAGACGCGCAGGTAGTCGGCGATGGCGCGGCGCAGCGGCGCGTAGCCACCGGAGTCGTTGTAGTCCAGCATGTCCGGATAGGTCATGCGCCAGTGCTTGTTTTGCAGCCGCTGCCAGAGCGTGAGCGGGAAGGCGCTGAAGTCGGCGATGCCGGGCGTGAAGGGCTGGACTTCGAGCTGGGTGGCGCAGAAGGTGGTCGACAGGGCCAGACCGCGGGCCGACAGGCGCGAGGGCGCCACCGTCGGGGCACCGCGCTGGTGGGTTCGTGCGGCGGAGGCCGGGTTGACCCGTGGCACGTTGTCGTTGACGAAGGTGCCGCTGCCCACGCGGCTGACCAGATAACCTTCAACGCTGAGCTGGTTGATGGCGGCGACCACGGTGTTGCGCGAGAGACCCAGGTCCTGCGCCAGGTCGCGGCTGGAGGACAGGCGCTCGCCCGCGCCGAGCTTGCCGTCCAGCATGGCGCGGCGCAGGGCCTCGTACAGCTGGCGGTGCAGGGGCAGGGCGTCTTGCGCACCCAGGCGGTTCATTTCACTGAGCAGGAACTCGGACAGCATGGGTGGACAGGCGTGGGAAAGGGAGCGATCGGTGACCATGATGACCGTCAAATGGCACCATGGAGTGGCATCAACTGGCTCTGATTGTGATCCAATTTGCGCATCAGAATCAAGACACGTGTTTGGAGATTCCATGAACAAGCTGCCGCCCTGCATGGTTTGGCTGCCAGCCGACCACCGCCTCATGGGCGATCACGGGCATCTGATGCCGTTTCTGCTGCTGGGTGACAAATACGCCCGCGCCGTCAAGGTGGGGGCCCAGGCCCAGCCCGTGATGTTCCCGCTGGCCGAGACGGGCGACATCAGCGATCTGCTGGCGATGGTGGATGGCGTGATGCTGACCGGATCGCCCTCCAATGTGCACCCCTCGCATTTTGATGAAGACGTGGCCGACCCCAGCCTGCCGCTGGACCCCGCGCGCGACTTGCTGACGCTGGCGCTGGTGAAGGCCTGCGTGCACGAGGGTGTGCCGCTGCTGGGCGTGTGCCGGGGTTTCCAGGAGATCAACGTTGCGCTGGGTGGCCGGCTGCACCAGCGGGTGCACGAAGTGCCGGGCCTGGCGGACCACCGCGAACCCAAGACCGCCCCGTTTGAAGAACAGTACGCGCCCAGCCACCCGATCCGGCTGGCGCCGGGCAGCGTGTTCGAGGCCTGGGCCGGTGGCGCCGAGGCGATGGTGAATTCGCTGCACGGCCAGGGCATCAGCCAGCTCGCGCCCGGGCTGGAGGCGCTGGGCCATGCGCCCGATGGTCTGGTGGAGGCGTTTGGCGTCAAGGGCGCCCACACCTTCGCCTACGCCGTGCAGTTCCACCCCGAATGGCGTTGCTGGGAAACGCCGTTCTATGCCGCGATCTTCGAGGCCTTCGGCAAAGCCTGCCGCCAGCGCATGAGCTTGCGCATGCAGGCCGCGGACCTGAACCGCAGCCGTGTCACGATCAGCTCCTGAGCGTTTTTCCCGACCCGGCAGCACCGCACCAACGACAGACAAGGAACCGGCACATGACAGCCCCCAAAACCGTGATCACTTTCAACGACCTGGAGAACTGGCTCAACGAGCGCCGCGTCACCGAGGTGGAATGCCTGGTGCCCGACCTGACCGGCGTGGCGCGCGGCAAGATCCTGCCGCGTGGCAAGTTCACCGAAGACCGCGGCATGCGCCTGCCCCAGGCCATCGTGGGCATGGGGGTGACGGGCGAGTTCCCCGAGAGCGGGCCGTACTACGACGTGGTCGACCCGACCGACAAGGACATGCAGCTGCGCCCGGACCCGACCACGGTGCGCATCGTGCCCTGGGCCACCGACCCGACGGCGCAGGTGATCCACGACTGTTTTGACCACGCCGGCAAGCTGGTGCCCTTCGCGCCGCGCAGCGTGTTGCGCCGCATCTGCGACCTCTACGCCGCCGAGGGCTGGGAGCCGGTGGTGGCGCCCGAGCTGGAGTTCTACCTGACCGCGCGCAACACCGATCCGAACACGCTCTTGAAGCCACCGATTGGTCGCAGCGGTCGCGCCGAGACATCGCGGCAGGCCTACAGCATCGACGCCGTGAACGAATTCGACCCGCTGTTCGAGGAGATCTACGACTACTGCGACAAGATGGAGCTCAACGTGGACACGCTGATCCACGAGGTGGGCGCGGGGCAGATGGAGATCAACTTCTTCCACGCCCACCCGCTGGGCCTGGCCGACGAGGTGTTCTTCTTCAAGCGCACGGTGCGTGAGGCCGCGCTGCGCCACGACATGTACGCCACCTTCATGGCCAAGCCCATCGCCGGCGAGCCCGGCAGCGCCATGCACGTGCACCAGAGCATCCTGGACAAGGCCACCGGTCAGAACATCTTCAGCAACGAAGACGGCACGGCCTCCGATGCCTTCCACCACTACATCGGCGGCCTGCAGCGCTACATCCCGGCGGCCATGGTGCTGGTGGCGCCGTACGTGAACAGCTACCGCCGCCTCTCGCGCCACACGGCCGCGCCGATCAACATCGAGTGGGGCCATGACAACCGCACCGTGGGCATCCGCTCGCCGATCTCCAGCCCGGCCGCGCGCCGGGTGGAAAACCGCGTCATCGGCGCCGACGCCAACCCGTATGTGGCGATGGCCATGACCCTGGCCTGCGGCTACCTGGGCATGAAGAACAAGATCAAACCGAAACCCGAGATGAAAGGCGACGCCTACCTGGCGCCGTACTCGCTGCCGCGCTCGCTGGGCGAAGCGCTGGACTGGCTGCGCCGCGAACCCGACCTGCACGAGGTGCTGGGCAAAGAGTTCATCACGATCTACACCGAGATCAAGGAGCTGGAGTTCGATGAGTTCATGAAGGTGATTTCGCCTTGGGAACGCGAGCACCTACTTCTCCACGTCTGAACACGCCATTCAAGGAACGACCATGAACCCCTCGACCCTCATCGCCCCGCCGGCCCTGGTTCGCCGCGCCGAGCAGCAGGACACCCAGGCCATCCAGGCGCTGGACAGCGCGCATTTCATCCACCCCTTCACCGACCACGCGGGCCTGGCCTCGCGCGGCGCTCGGGTGATCACGCACGCGGACAACATCTATGTGTGGGACTCCGAAGGCGCCAAGATCCTGGACGCGATGAGCGGGCTGTGGTGCGTGAACGCGGGGTACGGCCGCAAGGAACTGGCCGACGCGGCCTACCAGCAGATGATGACGCTGCCGTTCTACAACAGCTTCTTCAACACCACCAACGTGCCGGCGGTGCAGCTGGCGACCAAGCTGGCTTCGCTGGCGCCCACCGTGGGCGGGCGGAGTTTCCAGCATGTGTTCTTCAGCAGCAGCGGCAGCGAAAGCAACGACACCAACGTGCGCATGGTGCGCCGCTACTGGGACCTGCTGGGTCAGCCGCAGCGCAAGGTGATCATCAGCCGCAACAACGCGTACCACGGCAGCACCATGGCGGGCGCCTCGCTGGGTGGCATGAGCGGCATGCACGCGCAGGGCGACCTGCCGATCCCGAACATCACCCACATCGAGCAGCCGCACCACTGGGAAAACGGATTGCCCGGTGAGAGCCAGGCCGACTTCGGCCGCCGCGCCGCGGGCTGGCTGGAAGCGAAGATTCTGGAAGTGGGCGCACACAAGGTGGCCGCTTTCATCGCAGAGCCGGTGCAGGGTGCGGGCGGCGTGATCATCCCGCCCGAGACCTACTGGCCCGAAATCCAGCGCATCGTCGACCAGTACGGCATCCTGCTGATTTCCGACGAGGTGATCTGCGCCTTCGGCCGCCTGGGCCACTGGTTTGCTTATGAAAAGTTCGGCTACCGACCCGACCTCGTGACCTTCGCCAAGGGTGTGACGAGCGGCTACATCCCGCTCGGCGGCGTGATGGTGGGCGACCGCGTGGCCAAGGTGCTGATCGAAAAAGGCGGCGAGTTCAACCACGGCTACACCTACAGCGGCCACCCGGTGGCCTGCGCGGTGGCGCTGGCCAACCTGGAGCTGATGGAGCGCGAGGGCCTGGTGGATCGTGTCAAGAACGACACCGGCCCCTACCTGGCCCAGCGCTTTGCCGAGCTCAAGGATCACCCGCTGGTGGGTGATGCCGAAACCTGCGGCTTCGTGGCCGGTCTGGTGCTGGTGAAAAACAAGACGACCCGGCAGATGTTCGACGCGGACCTCGGCGTGGGCATGATCTGCCGCGGCCATTGCTTCAAAAACGGGCTGATCATGCGCGCCGTGGGCGACCGCATGATCATCGCGCCGCCGCTGGTGATGACGCGCGCCCAGATCGACGAGATGATGGTCCTGATCCGCCGCTGCCTGGACGCCACGCTGGACGACCTGCGCGCCGCCGGGCAGCTGGCCTGAACCGCCCGTGGATGGGGCCCGAAGGGCAGCCGGTGTTGCCCCGCTTCGGTGACCGCTGAATCTTTGTTACAGTGTTTCCATGCCCCAAAGCGGGGATAAAGTTGGTCTGTAACTTGCATGCTCCCGGGTGTGCAAGCCAGCCGGTTCCGTTGTGTCAACCGTCGGGTTTCATCCCACCTATCTGGAGTGTCCCTCACCATGAAGAAGCAAGTTCTGGCTCTGGCCATATCGGCGATCCTGTTGGCCGCCTGCGGCAAAAAAGAGGAGCCGGCGCCCGCTGCCGCGCCTGCGGCCCCGGTGGCTGCGGCCCCGGCAGCGCCGGCCGCACCCGCCGGCCCGGTGTACGACGATGAAAAAGTCCTGAACATCTACAACTGGCCCGACTACATCCCCGAAGGCATGATCGCCGCATTCGAGAAAGAATCCGGCATCAAGGTCAACTACGACACGTTCGAGACCAACGAAGCCCTGCACGCCAAGCTGGTGGCGGGCAACACGGGTTATGACATCGTGGTGCCCGGCACCGTGTTCGCCAAGGGCCAGATTGAAGGCGGCCTGCTGCAGCCGCTGAAGAAGGACCAGATCCCGAATCTGGACAATCTCGACCCCGGGTTCATGCAAACCCTGGCCACGGCCGACCCGGGCAACAACTACCTCGTACCGTGGGGCTGGGGCTTCACCACCGTGGGGATCAACAAGACCCGTGTGGAAAAGGCACTCGGCGGCATGGCCATGCCGGAAAATGCCTGGGACCTGGTGTTCAAGCCCGAGTACACGAGCAAGCTGAAGTCCTGTGGCATCGCCTACCTGGACTCACCGACCGAGATCATCCCGGTGGCGCTGCACTACATCGGCAAGGACGCGTATTCCAACGACCCGGCCGACTACAAGGCCGCTGGCGAGATGCTCGCCAAGGTGCGCAAGGACGTCCGCCTGTTCAGTTCGACCATGATCGACGACATCGCCGGCGGCAAGGCCTGCGTGGCCATCGGCTGGTCGGGTGACATCAACATCGCCGCCGGCCGTGCCACCGAAAACGGCTCCAAGGACGCGATCGAAGCCCTGCTGCCGAGCACGGGCGCGCTGCTGTTTGCCGACACCATAGCCGTGACCAAGGACGCCAAGCACCCGAACAACGCGGCGGCTTTCATCGACTTCTACCTGCGCCCGGAAAACGCCGCGGCCATGGCCAACGAAATGAGCTACCCCACCGGCAACAAGGCTGCCATGGACAAGATCAAGCCCGAGATCGCCGGCAACAAGACCATCTTCGTGGAGTCCGACTACTTCGCCAAGATGATCCCGCCGAGCAGCTTCACCAACGAAGCCCGCGAGGCCATGGCCAACGCCTACAACGCCTTCAAGAAGGGCAAGTAAGCGCTCCGGTCTGCTCCTGAAGACAGGGCTGTTTGTACGCACCGTATGAACAGCCCTTTTTGTTTCTGACGTCCCCATCACAACAGCACAGCGAGGTTCATCCATGGCAGAAACCGGCACACAGACGGGTTATCTGGTCACCGAAAAACTGGTCAAGCGCTTTGACGAGGCGGTGGCCGTGGACGAGGTGTCGCTCTCCATCGGCAAGGGTGAAATCTTCGCCCTGCTCGGCAGCTCCGGCTGCGGCAAATCCACGCTGCTGCGCATGCTGGCCGGCTTCGAGAAACCGACCTCGGGCCGCATCATGCTGGGCGGCCAGGACGTGGCCAACATGCCACCCTACGACCGGCCGGTGAACATGATGTTCCAGAGCTACGCGCTGTTCCCGCACCTGAACATCTGGGAAAACGTGGCCTTCGGTCTGAAGCGAGAAGGCCTGCCCAAAGCCGAGGTGCAGCAGCGCACCGACGAGATGCTGGGCCTGGTGCAGCTCACGCCCTACGCCCAGCGCAAGCCGCACCAGCTCTCGGGCGGGCAGCAGCAGCGCGTGGCGCTGGCACGCAGCCTGGCCAAGAAGCCCAAGCTGCTGCTGCTGGATGAGCCGCTGGGCGCGCTGGACAAGAAGCTGCGCGAACAGACGCAGTTCGAGCTCGTGAACATCATCGAAAAAGTAGGCGTGACCGTGGTGATGGTGACGCACGATCAGGAAGAGGCCATGACCATGGCCAGCCGCATCGCCATCATGAGCAAGGGCCGCGTGCTGCAGGTGGGCACGCCCGAAGAGATTTACGAGCACCCGCGCAACAAGTTCGTGGCCGACTTCATCGGCAACGTGAACCTGTTCGCCGGCAAGCTCAGCGTGGACGAACCCGACCGCTGCGCCGCCACCACCGCCATCGGCGAGGTGCACGTGGGCCACGGCGTGAGTGGCACGTTGAACATGCCGGTGTCGATCGCCGTGCGGCCCGAGAAGATCGAGATCAGCAAGACCCGGCCCGAGGGCGTGGGCTTCAACCTGTTCCAGGGCAAGGTCAAGGAAATCGGATACCTGGGCTCGTACACCACCTACATCCTGCAGGCCGGCGATGGTTCCAAGGTGCGGGTCACCGAGGCGAACACCACGCGTCAGGACTTGACGGACATCACCTGGGAAGACGAGGTGTATTTCTGGTGGGACGACAACGCCGCCGTGGTGTTGCGCGATTGACCCCCCCCCGCGCCGCTGCGCGTCACCCCCCAGGGGGCGTGCGAGTGGCCCGGCGAAGCCGGTTCCGCGGCGTTCTGGGTGTTAGGTTGCTGCGCTCTTAGGTTGTAGTTTCTGGAGGTTCTGGATGGCCACTTCATCGCTCCCCATGCCCGGCAAGCGCTTCGTCATCGGCGTGCCGTACGTCTGGCTGTTTGTCTTTTTCCTGCTGCCGTTCCTGATCCTGCTGTACATCAGCTTCGTGGACCAGGGCGAGAGCATCAACCCGTTCAAGCCGATCTGGGATCCGGTGACCGGCATCCTGAGCCTGAAGTACGAGAACTACTGGACCATCTTCCGCGACGCGGAAGGTGGCAGTCTTTTCCAGACGATCTACATCGAGGCCTACCTGCGCTCCATCTGGTACGCGCTGTGCACCGCCGTGCTGTGCCTGCTGATCGGCTACCCGTTTGCCTACTTCATCGCGCGCTCGGCGCCCAGCGTGCGGCCCGCCCTGCTGATGATGGTGATGCTGCCGTTCTGGACCTCGTTCCTGCTGCGCGTCTACGCGTGGAAGGGCATCCTGGCCGATCAGGGCGTCATCAACCAGTTGCTGATGGGGGTGGGCATCATCGACGAACCCATCCAGATGCTCTACACCAACGTGTCCATGCTGGTGGGCATGACCTATGTGTACCTGCCCTTCATGATCCTGCCGCTGTACGCCAACCTGGTGAAGATGGACTTCCGCCTGCTGGAAGCCGCCTACGACCTGGGCACCTCGCCGTTCAAGGCATTCTGGCTGGTGACCGTGCCGCTGTCCAAGGCCGGCATCGTCGCCGGCTTCATGCTGGTGTTCATCCCCGCCGTGGGCGAGTTCGTGATCCCCTCGCTGCTCGGTGGCCCGGAGAACATCATGATCGGCCGCGTGGTCTGGGACGAGATGTTCACCAGCAACAACTGGCCCCGCGCCTCGGCGCTGGCGGTCGTGATGATCCTGCTCATCATCGTGCCGCTCGCGATCTACTACCACTTCACGGCAGAGGAAAAGTGACCCCCCCCGCGCCGCTTGGCGGCACCCCCCAGGGGGCGATGCGAGTGGCCCGGCAAAGCCGGTTCCACCGCATCCCCGGTGAACTTCCCTTCGCTGGATACCGGTCTTGAACAGGAGCCATTGCAATGAAACAGATTCTCGAAAAACACTTCGGCAAGCTCTGGCTGGCGGCGGTGTACCTGTTCCTCTACGTGCCGCTGTTCTTCATGATCGTGTTCAGCTTCAACAGCACACGGCAGGACGCGAACTTCACCGGCTTCTCGCTGCGCTGGTACGAGGCGCTCACCCGCGACACCAAGATCGTCGAAGGCTTCTGGCTGTCGGTGAAGGTGGCGGCGGTCACGGGGGTGCTCTCGGCCATCCTCGGTACCTTCGCCGCCTTCGTGCTGGTGCGCTACCGGCGCTTCCTCGGCCGCACCGTGTTTTCCGGCATGGTGAACGCGCCGCTGGTGATGCCCGAGGTGGTGATCGGCCTGTCGCTGCTGCTGCTGATGGTGGGCGCGCAGAACGCCTTTGGCTGGCCCGAGCGCGGCATGCTGACCATCATCTTCGGCCACACGCTGCTGGGCATGGCCTACGGCATGGTGGTGATCCAGAGCCGGCTGATGGAGATGAACCGCAGCATCGAAGAAGCCGCCATGGACCTCGGCGCGCGGCCGTTCCAGGTGTTCTTCCTCATCACGCTGCCCAACATCTTCCAGGGCATCCTGGCCGCCTTCCTGCTCTCGTTCACGCTGTCGTTCGACGACGTGGTGATCTCCGAATTCCTCTCCGGCCCGGGCGTGTCCACGCTGCCGCAGGTGATCTTCGGTTACGCGCGCCGCGGCATCAACCCGACCATCTACGCCGCGGCCACGCTGCTGATCACCACGGTGACGATCGTGATCATCAGCTACTCGGTGTGGGTCGCGCGGCAGACGCGCAAGCGCGAACGTGAGATCGCGGCGGCGACGCGGGCAGAACTGACGGCGTTGGCGACGACGAACTGATCCCGTTCCGGTCTCCGCGGCGGCCCCGGTGTCCTTGGATGCCGGGGCCGCAGGCTTTTGGGGGGCACTGGATGCTTGCGCCGTCGGGAAAGTGGATGGGACAACAAGGTCTTTCCCGGCGTAGCATGGTGCCAATGCCCACTTTCCGATCTGCTGGATATTGCCCATGACCGACACCTCCACCCCCTTGAAGTTCGACGGCCGCGCCGTCATCAACGGCGAGCGCGTGGCTGCGCGCGACGGCCAGACTTTTGATTGCATCTCGCCGGTGGACGGCCGATTGCTCACGCAGGTGGCGCGCGGCGGCCAGGCCGACATCGATGCGGCGGTGGCCGCTGGCCGCGCCGCGTTCGAAGACCGGCGCTGGAGCGGCATGGCACCCGCGCAGCGCAAGCGCGTGATGATCAAGTTCGCCGACCAGTTGCTGGCGCACGCCGACGAGCTGGCGCTGACCGAGACGCTGGACATGGGCAAGCCGGTGAAGTACGCGCGCGCCGTGGACGTGAACAGCGCGGCCAACTGCATCCGCTGGTACGGCGAGGCGGTGGACAAGGTGTACGACGAGATCGCGCCCACGGGGTCCAATGCGCTGGCGCTGATCACGCGCGAGCCGGTGGGCGTGGTGGGCATCATCGTGCCCTGGAACTACCCCATGATCATGGCGGCGTGGAAGATCGCGCCGGCCCTGGCCGCGGGCAACTCGGTGGTGTTGAAGCCGTCGGAAAAAAGCCCGCTCACCGCCCTGCGCTTGGCCGAGCTGGCGCTGGCCGCCGGCATCCCGCCCGGCGTGTTCAACGTGGTGCCGGGCTTCGGCACCGAGGCGGGCTCGCCGCTGGCGCTGCACATGGACGTGGACTGCATCGCGTTCACCGGCAGCACGCGCGTGGGCAAGCAGATCCACGTGATGGCCGGGCAGAGCAACCTCAAACGCGCCTGGACCGAGCTCGGCGGCAAGTCGCCCAACATCGTGTTCGCCGATTGCCCGGACCTGGACCGCGCGGTCGAGGCCGCCGTGGGCAGCATCTTCTTCAACCAGGGCGAGAGCTGCAACGCGCCCTCGCGCCTGTTCGTCGAAGCGTCGATCAAGGACGCGTTTCTGGAGAAGGCGCTCAAGCTGATGCCGCAGTACCAGCCGGGCAACCCGCTGGACAAGGGCACGGTGATGGGCGCCATCGTCGACCAGGTGCAGCTCGACAACGTGATGCGCTACATCGGCCTCGGACAGAGCGAGGGCGCGAATCTGATCGCGGGCGGATCGCTGGCGTCGCCGGTGGCGGGCGGCTGTTATGTGCAGCCGACCATCTTCGACGGCGTGACGCCGCAGATGACGATCGCGCGCGAAGAGATCTTCGGCCCGGTGCTCGCGGTGCAGAGCTTCACCGACGCGGCCGACGTGGTGCGCGCCGCGAACAACAGCGTCTACGGCCTGCAGGCGGGGGTGTGGACGCGCGACATCAACAAGGCGCACGGCGTGGCCCGCGCGCTGCGCGCCGGCACGGTGCACGTGAACCAGTACGACGAAGACGACATCACCGTGCCGTTCGGTGGCTTCAAGCAGAGCGGGGTGGGGCGCGACAAGTCGCTGCATGCGTTCGATAAATACACGGAAACGAAAACGACGTGGATAAGGATTGATTCGCCGGTGTGACCGGCGCCCCCCGCGCCGCTTCGCGTCACCCCCCAGGGGGCGGCACTGGCGGCCCGGCAAAGCCGGTTCCGCTGTGCCCTGGGTTGAAGACAGTTCGCGCCGACGTGCGCTTTCCTTTCTTAGGAGACTTTGATGAACGCCATGAACGAACTCAAGACCGACCACACCAACGCCGCCTGGCACAAGCGCCGGCTCGATGCCACGCCGCGCGGCGTGGGGGTGATGGGGGATTTCTTCATCGACCGCGCGAAGAACGCAGAGTTCTGGGACATCGAAGGCCGGCGTTTCATCGACTTCGCGGGCGGCATCGCGGTGCTCAACACCGGCCACGTGCACCCCAAGGTGCAGGCGGCGATCGCGGCGCAGCTGCAGCGCTTCACGCACAGCTGTTACCAGGTGGTGCCCTACGCCGAATACGTGGCGCTGGCCGAGCGCATCAACGCCATCGTGCCGATCGAAGGCAAGGTCAAGACCGCGTTCTTCTCCACCGGCGCGGAGGCGATCGAGAACGCGGTGAAGATCGCGCGCTCGTCCACCGGGCGCAGCGGCGTGATCGCTTTTGGTGGCGCCTTCCACGGCCGCAGCATGTTCTCGGTCGCGCTCACCGGCAAGGTCCAGCCCTACAAGGCGGGCTTCGGCCCCTTCCCGCCCGAGATCTACCATGTGCCCTTCCCCTGTCACTGCAGTTCGCTGGCCGACACGCAGAAGGCGATGGAGCAGGTGTTCAAGTGCGACATCGAGCCCGGCCGCGTGGCGGCCATCGTGTTTGAGCCGGTGCAGGGCGAGGGTGGCTTCAACCCCATCCAGCCCGCGGCCGTGAAGTGGCTGCGCGAGCTGTGCGACCAGCACGGCATTTTGCTGATCGCCGACGAGGTGCAGACCGGTTTCGCGCGCACCGGCAGGATGTTCGCGATGGAGCACTACGGCGTGTCGCCCGACCTGATGACCATGGCAAAAAGCATGGCCGGCGGTACGACGCTGTCGGCCGTGAGCGGCAAGGCCGCGATCATGGACGGCCCGGCACCGGGCGGCCTGGGCGGTACTTACGCCGGCAACCCGCTGGCGATCGCGGCCTCGCACGCTGTGCTGGACGTGATGGCTGAAGAGAAACTGCCCGAGCGCGCTCAGCGGCTGGGAGAACGGCTGGTGGCGCACCTGAACGGCGCGAAAGCCAAATACCCGCGCATCGGCGACGTGCGCGGCCTGGGCGCCATGGTGGCCTGCGAGTTCATCGACCCCGCCACCGGCGCGCCCGATGCCGACACCACGAAGAAGGTGCAGACCGCCGCCTTGAAGCGCGGCCTGTTGCTGCTGACCTGCGGCGTGTACGGCAACGTGATCCGCTACCTGTTCCCGCTGACCATCGAAGACAGCGTGTTTGCCGAAGCCCTGGGCGTGCTGGACGCGGCGATGGCTGAGATCCTGGCCTGATTCACCCCCTGACCCGGCCGGGCCATGCCCGGCTTTTTTGCGCCCGGAGCCCGCATGAACCCACCCCGTCTGGACGAACGCATCAACAGCCTGCGAGAGCAGGGCATCCACTCCATCCTCACCACCTTCACCGACCTGCACGGCGTGCCGAAAGGCAAGCTGGTGCCGCTGGAAGCGCTGCCCGACGCGGTGGCCACCGGCGCAGGCTTCGCGGGCCCGAGCATCTGGGGTACGGGCCTGCCTCGCATGGGCGCGCGCGGCGAATATTTCGGCCGCGTGGTGCCCGAGTCGCTGCGGCCATTGCCGTTCATGCCCGGCGTCGCGCACGCGGTGTGCGACGGCTTCGCGGGTGGTGAGCCGCTGGACACCTGCTCGCGGCAATTGCTGAAGCACCAGTTGAATCGATTGCGCGAACGCGGCTGGACGTTTCATGTGGGCATCGAGCCCGAGTTCTTCCTGATGAAGCAGGACCCGCAGGGCCGCTGGGGTGTGGCCGATGGCGAAGACCGGCTTGACAAACCGTCCTATGACCTGAAGGCGATCGCTCGCAACTTCGGTTTCCTCGACGACATGCGCCGCCACCTCACGGCGCTGGGCTTCGAGCTGCAGCAGATGGACCACGAAGACGCCATCGGCCAGTACGAGATCAACTACCGGCACGACGAGGCCCTGGCCGCGGCCGACCGCTACCAGCTGTTCAAGCTGACCGCGCACGCGGTGGCGCAGCAGCACGGCCAGGTGTTCTCGTGCATGCCCAAGCCGCTGGCGGGCGCGCCGGGCAGCGGCCTGCACTTCCACCTCAGTCTCACGGATGCCGAGGGCAGGGCCGTGATGGCCGGCGCCGACGGACCGATGGGCCTGAGCGCCGCCGGTCTGCAGTTCGCGGCCGGCCTGCTGGAACACGGCGATGCGCTGGCGGCGCTGTGCGCGCCCACGGTCAACAGCTACAAGCGGCTGGCGGTGAGCGAGAGCGCGTCGGGCACCACCTGGTCGCCGGTGTGGAAGGCGGCGGGCGAGAACAACCGCACCTGCCTCGTGCGCACCGTGGCCGGGCGCATCGAGTGGCGCCTGCCAGACCCCTCGTGCAATGTGTACGCCGCGCTGGCGGCCACGCTGGCCGCGGGGCTGGACGGCATCGACCGCGAGCTGCCCGCGCCCGAGGCCATCGACGCCGACCTGTACCAACGCCACGCGGCCGGCGAGACGCTGCCGCCGCGCCTGCCGCGCGACCTGCACGAGGCCCTGGCCGCGCTGCGCGGCGATGCGATCCTGCGCGACGACCTGGGCGAGGCCTTCTGCGAGCAGTTCCTCGTGCTCAAGCGCGCCGAATGGGACGCGTACGCGCAGCAGGTGAGCGACTGGGAGCTGGCGCGCTACGCGGACGGGTTCTGATCAGGTCCGGTAGCCCGGGTCCAGCCGCTCCACCTTGCGCAGCAGCGCCGGCCAGGCGAGCTGTGCGCCCTGGCCGGCGGTCGCGATATTCATCACCTCCGCCATGCCGGCGAGGATGCGCGGGTCCACCTGCGTGAGCTCACCGCCACCGGCCAGCGCGTCGATCTGGATGCGGCAGGTGTTCTCGAAGGTGTACATCGACAAAAAGGCGTCAGCGATGCTGCTGCCCACGGTGAGCAGGCCGTGGTTGCGCAGCATCAGGAAATTGGCTTTGCCCAGGTCGGCCTGCAGGCGCGGCTTCTCGTCCGGACGGAAGGCCACACCTTCGTAGGCGTGGTAGGCCAGCGAGGCCAGCACGAAAGTGCTTTGCTGGCTGATGGGCAGGATGCCGGCGGCCTGCGCACTCACGGCCACGCCTGCGCGGGTGTGGGTGTGCAGCACGCACTGCACCTCGGGTCGCGCTTCATGCACCGCGCTGTGGATCACGAAGCCCGCGGGGTTGACCGGGAAGGGCGAGTCGATGAGCTTGTTGCAGGCCATGTCGACCTTGACCAGGCTGCTCGCGGTGATCTCGTCGAACATCAGGCCGTAGGGGTTGATCAGGAACTGGTGTTCACCGCCGGTGACGCTGTCGGGCAGCTTGGCGCTGATGTGGGTGAACACCAGGTCGGACCAACCGTAGGCCGCGACGAGCCGGTAGCAGGCCGCGAGGTCGCAGCGCAGCGCCCATTCTTCGGTGCTGACGGCGTCTTTGAGCGAGGGGATGTTGAGCATGCCGTGTCTCCTGCGCCGCGTCAGGGTGCGCGGCTGTAGGCGACATGGTCGCGCGGAGAGGGGACGTGGGCTGTCGCAGGATGGACAACCCTGTGAGGGAGAGGGGAGAGGACCCTGCCGACGCGGGATGTCTTCACCCAGATCACGGCGGAACCGGCTTCGCCGGGCCGCTCGTGATGCCCCCTCGGGGGGTGACGCCGCAGGCGGCGCGGGGGGTACCGTTCGTGCGGGGTGACGGTTACTTCTTCATGCTGCAGGTGTTGAAGCCCAGCAGCGCATAGGGCGGGCACCAGCCCATCAGGCCGGTCAGCAGCGGCACCACGCCGATGTAGCCCCAGACGCCGATGCTGCCCATGGCGGCGGCGGCGATGAGGGCGATGCCCACGAGGATGCGAAGGATGCGGTCGATGCCGCCGACGTTCTTGGTCATGTGAATACTCCTGTTAACGGTGGTTGAACCGCTGCCATGCACCCTGCGGGGGTTCACCTTGCGGCGGAACGTGGAGCGTATTGAATCGAAACGTCGGGGCGGGGTATGTGACCTGTGTCACAAAACCAGCGACGCCGCGGCGGCTCACTTCGCCGACATGGCCGCGATGGCGCGCAGGGCGGCGCTGTCGCGGATGGTGATGCACTCGCGCGAGAGTTCGACCAGCCCGTCGCGTTCGAAGCGGTGCAGCAGGCGCGTGATGATTTCGCGCACGGTGCCCAGCTCGTCGGCAAGGGCCTGGTGGGTGGCGCGCACCTGCTGACCGTGGCCGAGCAGGGTGCTGGCGAGCCGGCTGTCGAGGCGCTGGAACGCGATAGCCTCGATCAGGGCGGTGAGGTCGGCCATGCGCGAGGCGAACAGGCCGAGCACGAAAGACCGGAAGGCCTCGTCGGTCAGGGCGGTCTGGAAGTCGGGCGGCGAGAGCAGGGTGAGCGTGGTTTCGCAGGTGGTCACGCCATGCGCCGTGAGCGGCTGGCCGGCAAACAGGCCGGCGGACGAGACCAGGCACATCTCGCCGGGCAGCACGCGGTAGAGTTCCAGCTCCCGGCCGTTGGCGGCGCTGCGCGAGACGCGCACCTCGCCACTGAGCACCATGGGGAAGCCCTGGCAGGTTTCGAGTTCCCGGAACAGCGCTGTGCCCGCCGGCACCTGCATCGTCTGCAGGCGCGGCAACAGCGCCTTGAGCGAGCCCATGGCGGGGTAGAGCGTCAGCAGGGCCTGGGCATCGGTGTCGGGCATGGGCGCATTGTAGGAGCGGCACTGCCGCCGGTGCATGATTCGAATTGGTCGGCAGAGTTCATTCAAATTTTTTGAAGTCAGGCTTCAAGCCGTTTGACACTGGGCGCAGCGCCGGCTGCCTAAACTCCCGGCATGTCCGAACCGACCGTCACCCCTTACCACCCCGTGGCCGTGGCCCTGCACTGGCTGCTGGGCCTGGCCCTGATCGGCAACTTCGCTCTCGGCCTGTACATGGCCGACCTGCCGTTTTCACCGGCCCGTCTGCAGTACTACAGCTGGCACAAATGGGCTGGTGTGCTGGTGCTCACATTCTCCCTGGTCCGCCTGTTGGCTCGCTTGCTGGCCCGACCACCCGCCTTGCCGAAGGCCGTCGAGGCGGCCATGCCGGCCTGGCAGCGACTGGCCCACCATGCCACGCACGCCGGTCTGTACGCGCTGTTTTTCGCGGTGCCCTTGCTGGGTTGGGCCTACAGCTCGGCCGCCGGCTTCCCTCTGGTGCTGTTTGGCGTGCTGCCGCTGCCGGACTTTGTGCCGGTGAGCGAAGGCCTGGCCGACGTGCTCAAGCCGCTGCACAAGTTTTCGGCCCTGGCCATGGCCGCGCTGGTGCTGCTGCACGTGGCCGGTGCACTGAAACACCACTTCGTGGACCGCGACGGCCTGCTGCGCCGCATGGCCCTGGCCGGCCGCTGAGCGCGCTGGTCTCCCCACCCTTGTTCCTGCTCCGAAAGTTGCCGACATGACCTTCCGCCTGAAATCCGTTGCGTTCGCCCTGGCCTTGACCAGCCTGTTGCCCCTGGCCGCCCAGGCCCAGCAGCAACTCGTGCCGGCGCAGAGCGAGGTCTTGTTTGTGAGCCGCCAGATGGGTGTGCCGGTCGAAGGCAAGTTCAAGACCTTCAGTGCCCAGGTGGCGTTCGACCCGGCCAAGCTGGCCACCAGCAAGATCGCCTTCACGGTCGACACCGGCAGCGCCGACATCAGCCGCGAAGCCAACTCGGAGCTGGTCAAACCCCTGTGGTTCAACGTGGCGGTTTTCCCCAAGGCCACGTTCCAGTCCAGCGCCATCAAGCGCATCGACGCCAACAAATTCGAAGTTGCCGGCAAGCTGAGCATCAAGGGCGTGAGCAGCGACGTGGTCGTGCCCGTCACGCTGGCCCAGAGCGGCGCCACCACCACGGCCACCGGCGCCTTCCCGATCAAGCGCCTGTCTTTCCGCATTGGCGAGAAAGAATGGGCCGACACCTCGACGGTCGCCGACGAGGTGCAGGTCAAGTTCAAGTTCGCCCTGACCGGCGTGGGCAAGCTCTGACCACCCGATTTCATTTTTCCCCTGTTCGTTCTTTGAAACCTTTGATCTTTTTACTGGAGTCACACACACCATGCGCAAATCCCTGACCTTGCTGGCCGCGGCCGCCACCCTGTCCACCGGCGCCTTCGCAGCCGACTACGCGATCGACCCGACGCACACGTTTGCCAGCTTCGAGATCGGCCACTTTGGCGCCAGCGTGAACCGCGGCCGCTTCGACAAGAAGGAAGGCAAGATCAGCTTTGACAAGGCCGCCAAGACCGGCTCGGTGGATGTGTCTTTCGATGTGGCTTCGGTCAACACCGGCACGCCGAACTTCGACAAGCACCTGCAGAGCGCCGAGATCCTGAGCGCTGAGAAGTTCCCCAAGGCCCGCTTCGTGTCGACCAAGTTCCAGTTCAGCGGTGACAAGGTCAGCGCGGTCGACGGCAACCTGACGCTGCTGGGCAAGACCCAGCCCGTGACGCTCAAGGCCAACCAGTTCGCTTGCTACGAGAGCCCCATGCTCAAGCGTGAAGTCTGCGGCGGCGACTTCGAGACCACCATCGACCGCACCGCCTTTGGCGTGAACTACGGCATCGACTGGGGCTTCCCGAAGAACGTGCGCCTGGTGGTGCAGGTCGAAGGCGTAAAACAATAATCCCCCCTGCGCCGCTTTGCGGCTTCCCCCCGGAGGGGGACCACGCCATTGGACCGGCGGAGCCGGATCCTTGGCGTGTGTTGGATGCATGCACGCGCGCTGGAGTTGTTTGCTTGTTCCCAAAGGCCCGCTTGTGCGGGCCTTTGTTGTTTTGGGGGTGGAAGTCCAGGCGTGCGCGCGGTACAAAGGTCCCATGGACACCATCAACTGGGTGGGGCGGCCCGTCGCGGTGCCGGGGCTGGGTGAACTCTGGAGCGAGGCCTGTGGCCCGGCGGACGGCCCCCCGGTGCTGCTGGTGATGGGCGCGATGAACCCCGGCTTGTTCTGGCCGCCGGCCTTTGTGGGGGCGCTGGTGCGTGCGGGCTGCCGGGTGCTGCGTTACGACCACCGCGAAACCGGTCGTTCCTTCGTCATGCCATCGACCGCACCGCCGTATGCGCTGGGCGATCTGGTGGGCGATGCGTTGCGGGTGCTGGATGCCTGGGCGCTGCCTCGTGTGGCGGTGGTGGGTTGGTCCATGGGCGGTTACATCGCGCAGTGCCTGGCCCACGAACACCCGGATCGGGTGAGCCATCTGGTGCTGCTGGCGACATCGCCCGACCACCGGCCCTACATGGCCGCTACGCTGGGGCGGGCAGCGCCCGCCGTGGGCCTGCCGGGGCCGACACCTGCTTTTCTGCAGGCCTTGCAGCGCATGGCGGCCGAACGCAACGGCGCGCCGGACGACGTGGCGGTGCGCGGCTGGAGCGCCTTTCATGCGGGTTCCCATCCGTTTCCGGCCGACATGGTGCGGGCCCAGGTGCGGGCGGCGCTGGCGTCTGGCCACCAGCCACTGGCCGCGATGCGCCATGGCTTGGCCGTGGATCTCGCACCACCGCGGACCGACTGGTTGCCTTCCCTCACGGTGCCCACCCTGGTGCTGCACGGCGCCGAAGATCCGTGTCTTCCTTTACCGCACGGGCAGGCGCTTGCGCGCCTCATCCCTGGCGCACGGTTGACCGTGCTTGACATGGGCCACCTGCTGCCGGAGGCCCTGGCCGCTCCGGTCGGCGCTCAGGTAGCGGCGTTCATGGGCGCACCGCAGGTTGGGTAGCCTGTTCCAGTTGCGCTAAAAAATGCAGCGCTTGTTCGCGTGAGTTGCCACACATCTCGGCGCTGGGTGGCAGCGAGCCGCACACCGCGGGTCGCTCGGGTTGGCCGAACAGCCGGCAGCGCAGGGCTTCGTCCAGATGCGGGCAGGGCACGCCCGCGGGCTTGCCGTTGGGCAGGCCCGGCATCGGGCTGCTGATGGACGGCGCGATGCAGCAGGCGGCGCAGCCTGGGCGGCAGTTCATGCCTGGAATTTGCCAGCGGCCCAGAGCACCTGGTCGATCACCACCTGCACACCGGCGCGGCTGGCGTCGGTGTGCAGGCTGCCATCCTCATCGAAGGCCTCAGCCGCCTTGGACAGCGCGAATTGTCTGGGCGAGACCCAGCACTGCAGGTTCATCAGCAGTGTAGCCAGATGGCTCAGGCTGCGCAGGCCGCCGAGCGCACCGGGCGAAGCCGAGAGCATGCCCACCACCTTGCCGGCGAACGGTTTGCCACCGTTGGCCCACAGCGGGTCGCCGGCGACCGGGCGCGACACCCAGTCGATGGTGTTTTTCAGCAAGCCGGTGTAGCTGCCGTTGTACTCGGGCGAAACCACCAGCCAGGCCGGGTGGGCGTGGAAGATTTCT
Source organism: Betaproteobacteria bacterium HGW-Betaproteobacteria-9 (assembly GCA_002842215.1). Classification (GTDB taxonomy): domain Bacteria; phylum Pseudomonadota; class Gammaproteobacteria; order Burkholderiales; family Burkholderiaceae_C; genus Hydrogenophaga. The sequence goes on from PHCC01000018.1 coordinate 97,841, forward strand.
TTCAGGCGGATCGCGTCGCGCGGGAAGCCGCGCGCTTCCAGGTCGCCGTTGTAGAGCGGCAGATCGAAGTCGGCCAGTTCGAGGTGGGTGACCTGGGCGCCGGCGGCGCGGGCGGTGTCGGCCGCGACCTTGGCCAGCTTGCGGTTCCAGGACTGGGCGCGGCTGCTGCCGGCGAAAACGAGGAGGGGGATGGGGGTGGTGCTGGTCATGCGAGGGTCTTGGTGGCGTGCGCGGCGGTGCGAGCGGTCAATGGGTGGCCTGATGGGCCGCGTGGTTGTTCCGATTGTGGGGCTGGGGTGCCCGCCCCGGAGCTGGAGGGTTTTCGGGCCTGGGCGAAAGACGCCAGGTACAACGCTCAGCGACGTCGTGTCATTGGTTCGCCGAGTTCTTCCAGCGCGTCCAGCGCCAGCAGCAGGCTGGTGCGGTGTTCGCGCGCCACGGTCTGCCAGGGCAGGCCGGTGAGCGCCGCTTCCAGCCCCCAGAGCAGGTTGAGGCTGGCGCGTGGGTCGTTGCGTTTCACTCGGGCGTAGGCGGCCACCGATCCCAGCCGCCGCAGCGTGGCCAGATCGGGGATGCCGGCCGCCGCCAGCATGGCTTGCGACTTCGGTCCCAGGCCGGGCAGGGCGGCCAGCGCCGGTTCGCCGGTCGGGCGTGGGGTGGTGCTGGGCATGGGTGGGCGGCGAATGGGCATTGATGGGACAATTGCGGGTTGCCCGCGCCAAACACCGGCCGGGCGGCGGGTGTTTCACGTGAAACACACCGCATCCGCATTGTCGGGCAGCGCGCCAGCCGCCGTGCCTTGGAGCTTCACCATGTTGTACCCACAAGAATTTGATGTCATCGTCGTCGGCGGGGGTCACGCCGGCACCGAGGCCGCGCTGGCCGCCGCGCGCATGGGCTGCGCCACGCTGCTGCTCACGCACAACATCGAGACGCTGGGCCAGATGAGCTGCAACCCCAGCATCGGCGGCATTGGCAAGGGCCACCTGGTGAAAGAAGTGGACGCGCTGGGCGGGGCGATGGCGCTGGCCACGGACGAGGGTGGCATCCAGTTCCGCATCCTCAACAGCAGCAAGGGCCCGGCGGTTCGCGCCACCCGCGCCCAGGCCGACCGCATTCTGTACAAGGCCGCGATCCGCCGCATGCTGGAGAACCAGCCGAACCTGTGGCTGTTCCAGCAGGCGGTGGACGACCTGATGGTGGAGGGCGACCGGGTGGTGGGCGCCGTCACGCAGGTGGGCATCCGCTTCCGCAGCCGTACCGTGGTGTTGACCGCGGGCACTTTCCTCGACGGCAAGATCCACGTCGGCCTGAACAACTACGCGGCCGGCCGCGCGGGCGACCCGCCGGCGGTCAGCCTGTCGGCTCGGCTCAAGGAGCTGAAGCTGCCGCAGGCGCGCCTGAAAACCGGCACGCCACCGCGCCTGGACGGTCGCAGCATCGACTATTCCAAGTGCCAGGAACAACCGGGCGACGGGGTCCCGGGTGGCATGAATCCCGACCAGCCGGTGCCGGTGTTCAGCTTCATGGGGCAATCGGTGCCGCACCCCAAGCAGGTGCCGTGCTGGATCACCCACACCAACCTGCGCACGCACGAGATCATCCGCAGCGGCTTCGACCGCAGCCCCATGTTCACCGGCAAGATCGAGGGCGTGGGCCCACGTTACTGCCCGAGCGTAGAAGACAAGATCAACCGCTTCGCCGACAAGGACAGCCACCAGATCTTTCTGGAGCCCGAGGGCCTGACCACACACGAGGTTTACCCCAACGGCATCTCCACCAGCCTGCCGTTCGACATCCAGTACGCGCTGGTGCGCAGCATGCCTGGGCTGGAAAACGCCCACATCCTGCGCCCGGGCTACGCCATCGAATACGACTATTTCGACCCGCGCTCGCTCAGGAACAGCTTTGAGACCAGGCAGATCCAGGGCCTGTTCTTCGCCGGCCAGATCAACGGCACCACCGGCTACGAAGAGGCGGCTGCCCAGGGTCTGTTTGCCGGCCTGAACGCCGCGCTGCAATGCCAGGGCAAGGATGCCTGGCTGCCGCGCCGCGACGAGGCCTACCTCGGCGTGCTGGTGGACGACCTGGTGACCCAGGGCGTGACTGAGCCCTACCGCATGTTCACCAGCCGCGCAGAGTTCCGCCTGCAGCTGCGCGAGGACAACGCGGACATGCGCCTGACCGAAGCCGGGCGCCAGCTGGGTCTGGTGGACGACGCGCGCTGGGATGCGTTCAGCCGGAAACGTGACGCGGTGGCGCGGGAAACCGAGCGCCTGAAATCGACCTGGGTGAACCCGCGCAACCTGCCGGCAGCCGAGAGCGAGCGCGTGCTGGGCAAGGCGATTGAGCACGAACACAACCTGTTCGACCTGCTGCGCCGGCCGGCTGTGGGCTACGCCGATCTGGTGGGCATGGACGAGGGCAAGTACGGGAACCCCGATGTTTCACGTGAAACGCTGGGCGACTTGCTGGAACCGGTGGTGGAGCAGGTGGAGATCGCCGCCAAGTACTCGGGCTACATCGACCGTCAGAAGGGTGAGGTGGAGCGTGCTGCCCACTACGAACACCTGAAGCTGCCTGCCGAGCTGGACTATGCACAGGTCACAGCCCTGTCGTTTGAGGCGCGGCAGAAGCTGGCGAAGCACCGCCCGGAAACCCTGGGCCAGGCCGCGCGCATCTCGGGCATCACCCCGGCCAGCATCTCGCTGCTGATGATCCACCTGAAGAAGGGTGGGTTCAAGGGCTTCGCGCGTTTGACGGAAGAGCAGGGCGCATGAGTGCATCGGCTTTGAAGCCGGCCCTGGAAGCCGGGCTGCAACAGCTTGGCTTGAGCTTGTCGGCCGCACAGGTCGACCAGCTGCTTGCCTACCGGGACCTGATCGCCAAGTGGAACAAGGTCTACAACCTGACCGCCGTGCGTGACCCGCAGGAAATGCTCACGCACCACCTGCTCGACAGCTTGGCTGCGATTCCGCCGCTGCTGCGCCAGACCGATGGGCAGCCGGTGAAGCTGCTGGACGTGGGCTCGGGCGGCGGGTTGCCGGGCGTGGTGATCGCCATCACCTGTCCGCAGATTCAGGTGAGTTGTGTCGACACGGTGGGCAAGAAGGCGGCCTTCATCCAGCAGGCCTCGGCCGCGCTGAAGTTGCCGAACCTGCGCGGCGTGCATGCGCGGGTGGAATCGCTCAAGGCCGAGGAGGGCGGGGGCTTTGACGTGGTCTGCTCGCGGGCCTTTGCCTCATTGGTAGATTTCACGACCTGGTCTTCATCGGCCTTGAAGCCCGGCGCGGTGTGGATGGCGATGAAGGGCAAACACCCGGCGGACGAGATCGCTGCGCTGCCCGCTTCGGTGACGGTGTTTCACGTGGAACAGTTGACTGTTCCGGGGCTGGATGCGGAGCGTTGCATCGTCTGGCTCCGTCCGTCTCCTCCGGCCTGAGTTTTCCTCACGCTTCCGTTTCTGGCGGAAACCTCGCGCCAGGCCGGTGGCGTCATGCGCGTTCTCCGGCCCACGCTCGCGGGCTGACTCATCTGTTCGCAAGCCTCACTTCGTCAAAACCGGACTGGCACGCCACCTTTTGCGGCAACCACGAATGGGTGCCTGCGCCCGCGCACGTCACCACCGTCCTGTGAGTGGCGGATGTGGACTCCTTTGGATTCCGCTTGGACGAACCAACGGCCTCTGCCCACACGCCAAGAACGCAAAACGCAACATAACCCCGAGCGACACCAAACGACGACGGAGGGTCACGTAAACTCAGCCCCTCAACTCCCGGGGTTTTCACATGTTCGGCATCGCTGATTACGGCGCGTTCGTCGCCGCCATCGTCCTGTTTCTGGCCATTCCAGGCCCGGGCAATCTCGCGCTGATCACCTCGACCGGCAAGGGGGGCCTGCGCGGCGGACTGGCCGCCACCTTCGGCGTGATCGCGGGTGACCAGGTGCTCATGTGGATGGCCGTGGCCGGGGTGGCGGCGCTGCTCGCGGCGTACCCGGCGGCCTTCGCCGCGGTGCAGTGGCTGGGCGCCGCCTACCTCGCCTGGCTGGGCTGGAAGATGCTCACCGCCAAGCCCGGCGGCAAACCCGTGCTCAACATCCGACCGCGCCAGTACTTCCAGCAGGCGCTCACCATCACCCTGCTCAACCCCAAGGCCATCGTCTTTTACATGGCCTTCTTTCCGCTGTTCGTGGACCCCGCGAAGCACCAGGGCCTCATCACCTTCGGTGCCATGGCCGCCACCGTCGCGGTGCTGACCTTCCTCTATGGCCTGACCGCCGTGTTGCTCACGCACTTCTTGGCCGAGCGCATGCGCGCCAACCCGGTCATCGCCCGCACGCTGGAAAAGCTCGCGGGCGTCTTCCTCATCGGCTTCGGCATCAAGCTGGCCATTTCCAAATAAGCACCGGGACACCAGATGGCGAAGATCTTTTGTGTGGCCAACCAGAAGGGCGGCGTCGGCAAGACCACCACCACCGTCAACCTCGCTGCCGGCCTGGCCAAGGTGGGGCAGCGGGTGCTCATGGTCGACCTCGACCCGCAGGGCAACGCGACCATGGGTTCGGGTGTGGACAAGCGCAGCATGGAGCTCTCGGTCTACGACGTGCTGCTGGAGTCCGCCACCGTCAAGGAGGCCGCCATCTTTTCGGAAAAGTGTGGTTACCACGTGCTCGGTGCCAACCGGGAGCTGGCCGGGGCCGAGGTCGAGCTGGTGGACGTGGAGCGGCGCGAAAAGCGCCTCAAGACCGCGCTGGTTGCGGTCGATGTCGACTACGATTTCGTGCTGATCGATTGCCCGCCCAGCCTGTCGATGCTCACGCTCAACGGCCTGTGCTCCGCCCACGGCGTGATCGTGCCCATGCAGTGCGAGTACTTCGCCCTGGAGGGTCTGACCGATCTGGTCAACACCATCAAGCAGGTGCACGCCAACCTCAACAAGGACCTGCAGATCATCGGCCTGCTGCGCGTCATGTTCGACCCGCGCATCACCTTGCAGATGCAGGTGAGCGACCAGCTCAAGGCCCACTTTGGCGACAAGGTGTTCGACACCGTGATCCCGCGCAACGTGCGCCTGGCCGAAGCGCCGAGCTACGGCTTGCCGGGCGTGGTTTTCGATCCCGGCGCCAAGGGCAGCCAGGCTTTTGTGACCTTCGCCACCGAAATGGTGGCGCGCATCGACAAGATGTGAGCGCGGGGTTGTTTCACGTGAAACCTGACAACGTTCTCATCCTGCCTGGCTGGCAGAACAGCGGGCCGGACCATTGGCAAAGCCGCTGGGAAGCTTTGTACGGTTACCGCCGTGTCGACCAGCACGACTGGATGACCCCGCGCCGTGGCGACTGGATCGCCCGGCTGGAGGACGTGATCCTAGCTTGCGACGGCCCTGTGGTTCTCGTGGCCCACAGCCTGGGCTGCATCCTCACCGCCGCTTGGGCCCAGGTGTCGCGCAGCACGGATCGCGTGCAGGGCGCGCTGCTGGTGGCGCCGGGCGACCCGGAGCGCGAGGAATTGCGCGGTCTGCTGCCCAGCTGGTCGCCTATCGTGCGCCAGCGCCTGCCGTTCCCCAACATGCTGGTGGGCAGCCGCAACGACCCGTATTGCAGCTTCGCGCGCGCGCAGGGCCTGGCCGGGAGCTGGGGTTCGCGCTTCATCGACCTCGGTGAATGCGGCCACATCAACGCCGAATCGGGCTTGGGCGACTGGCCCGAAGGGCATCGGCTGCTGCTAGACTGTGCAAGTAGTCAAGTTTGACTACTTGTTGGAAATTCGCCATGCCCCCCACCATCGCCACCAGTTTGAAACTGCCCGCCGAACTCAAGGCGGCCATCGACGAGGAAGCGCGCAAGCAGGGCCTCTCCAGCCACGCCTACATGGTGCGGACCCTGGCCGATGCGTCCGAGCGGGCTCGGCTGCGCGAGCAGTTCACGCAGGACGCACTGGCGGCCGAGCAGGACATGCTGGCCACCGGCATGGGCCATACGCTGGAAGACGTGCGAGCCTACTTTGTCCAGATGGCCGAATTCCGCGCGGGCCGGGCCGAGCGCCCGGCGCCGCTGGCACCACGCAAGCTGCTCTGACGCCCGATGGTCGATGTCGTCCTCACACCGCAAGCCCATGCCGATCTGGTCCGCCTCGAAGAATTCCTCTGGCAGAGCCAGGACCCGCTGGCTTCAGAGCTGCTGGCCTTTTTGCTCGACGGCCTGTTTGTGCTGACCCACCAACCCGGCGTGGGCCGACCTTTGTTACATCGGCATCGCGAACTCATCATCAGTCGCGGCCGCGGCGGCTACCTGGCCCGTTACGTGTTTGACACCCACCGCCAGCGCGTGATCGTGCTGGGCATTCGACACCAGCGTGAAGCTGGCTACAACGACAACGAGATCTGATCCATGGTCACCAAAAAACCCAAAGGCCTAGGCCGCGGACTCGAAGCCCTGCTGGGCCCCAAAGTGGCGGAAGCCGCTTCGCCCGACGCGCAGGAAAACGAGCGCAACCAGACGCCGACCAGCCTGCCGCTGACGGAGCTGGTGCCGGGCGTCTACCAGCCGCGCACACACATGGACGAGGGCGCGCTCTACGAGCTGGCCGAGTCGATCAAGGCGCAGGGCATCATGCAGCCGATCCTGGTGCGCAAGCTTGCCGACGGGCCAAACGCCGGCAAGTACGAAATCATTGCCGGCGAGCGTCGCTTCCGCGCTTCGCGGCTGGCCGGGCTGGACAGCGTGCCGGTGCTGGTGCGCGATGTGCCCAACGAATCGGCCGCCGCCATGGCGCTGATCGAAAACATCCAACGCGAAGACCTGAACCCGCTGGAAGAAGCCCAGGGCTTGCAGCGTCTGGTGAAGGAATTTGGGCTCACTCACGAACAGGCGGCTCAGGCCGTGGGCCGTTCGCGCAGCGCGGCGAGCAACCTGCTGCGCCTGTTGCAGCTGGCCGAGCCGGTGCAGACCATGCTGATGGCGGGCGACCTGGACATGGGCCATGCGCGCGCGCTGCTGACCCTGGACAAGGCGACCCAGATCACGGCCGGCAACCAGATCGCGGCCAAAAAGATGTCGGTGCGCGAGGCCGAGAGCCTGGTGAAGAAGCTCAGCGCCGAGTTCGAGCTGGCGCCGCAGAAGCTGAAAAAAGAGAAATCGCGCGACATCAAGCGCGTGGAAGAAGAGCTGGCCGACCTGCTGACTGCCGAGGTCGAGGTGCGCATCAAGAAACGCGTCAAGCGCCACGGCCGTGTCGAGGAGATGGGTGAACTCGCGATCCAGTTTGGCTCGATCGACGAACTCAACGGGCTGATCGACAAGTTGCGCGCCGAGCGCTGACACCGCCCGCATCAAGATGTTGCGTTTAATTCTGTTGACGCGCTGATACGAGGGCACCTGAAATGCCGAGGTCTGTTGATTTTCTATCTGCAATAAAATTCGTGGCTGGAGCAATCATTTCATTTGTTTGCATTGATGGACTGGCTCAATACAAATATGCCGCAGATGTTTATTATTATGTGCCGCAAATGCCCAGAAAATGGGGCGGTGCGTGTTTTCCGCATTTGAGTTCTGATGCGCTGTTGGCCCGGCATGCCGTCTATGAAGGATTTAAGCGGCAAGCCAAGGATAAAAAGGGTGCAGCCGCAGTCAGTGTGCCGGTTGAATTGGGAAAAAAAGAGATCAACGGCAAGGCATTTGAATACTCATTCCGCTGGACTTACCGTCTGATGGGGCCAAGCGGCGTGGTGGCAAAAGACAGTGGATCGGGCATGAACGACATTGTTCGCGCAGCTGCAGTATGTTATGGAAAAGCATCGAAAACAATTCTGATGCGGATTGATGATAAGCATATTGATGTTCAATGCAATGCCAGTCAGCCAAAGCCCAGCACAGATGAAGTCAAAATAAAGCAGATGGGTGATTGTGACTATTCGATACTGAAGCCAGCGGCAGGTGATTTTTTCTCAAAAAAATAAGGCGTCAGTCTTGCGTACGGATGAGGACAGGGACGCGCCAAACAAAATCCCCGCAAGGCGCAAGCCTTGCGGGGATTTTGTCTGGCCAAAAAACACGTTGACGTTAATTGCCGACTTTCAAACGACCGCCTTTGCCCAAACCGCCTTTGACTTCTTGCGCCTTGTAGTCACGCAACGTCACCACCATATTGTTAAAGGCGTCCATGAACGCGGCCACGACCACCTTGCCCGCCGGTGTTTTTGTGTAGCTGGACATCCCGGTCAACCCGCCCACCGTGCGGAACAGCGGACCGCCAAAATCAACCTTGGTCGCAGTTCCTTCAGCCGCCGCCAATTGCACGCCCGAACGGTTATCGACCAGCATCAACAGAACGCTGGCTTCGGTCGCCGTGGAGTCCGCGAGTTCGTTCAAACCACGATTGGCCACGCTCACAGCGGTGCGGCTGCGGCCAATTTCTTTGCCGAGCTTGCCGTGGCTCAGCACTTCGCCAAAGACGCTGGCAATTGCACCGGCTCCGTCCGTATTCCTGTCAGCAAACGTCACCTCCGGCGTCAGGGCGAAGTCTGAAGAAACCATTTGGCCTTTGCCGAATTTGCTGCCCGCGCGCATTTCTCCACTGGCTTGCAATTCGCGCTCACGATTCATTGCGTTCATGCCGCGCGCCGAGCGTTCAACCACCACAAAACAGTTCGATTGCTGGATGAATACCCGCATCAGCTGAATCGTCGAAGGCAATTTGTGTTGGCGATATTCACCATACCAAGTAGACGAAACGTCCTCGGTCAGTGAGATGGTGCCCAGCGGACTGTCGCAACGCTCAAGATTGGAGTTTGCGCCCAAGGAGGTGCTGCCACCTGCAGCACCGGAAGCAACAGATCGATTGCCTGCGCTGCCCATTTGCATGCTGCCCGGCCCACCCGCTGCGCAGGCGCTCAATAAAACGGCCGCGCCGATTGAAAATAAAGTGTGCTTGACAGTGGACATGTAAGAAACCTCCTTGGTTAATAAAGCAGAGCAAAAAATTATTGGTCAAGAACCATCGCGCAGCGCAGACAGAGTGGGTTGGCCTGCGCCTTGATGGCCTTGCATGGTCAGTAGCGATCCCAGAAAGCGAAAGGGGGAAATTTGGAATGGTGCCCGAGGAGTGCCCGCCGGGGTCCGCAAAGACCTGAAAGTCTACCGCGTGAATTTGCCCTCACGCAATCCTCAAGAGACAAGCATCGGGGCCCGGTCCCATGCGTTCAGAGCGCGAAGATCTTGCCGGGGTTCAGGATGTTGTCCGGGTCAAGCGCGCGCTTGATGCTGCGCATCATGTCGACGGCGCCCGTACCGGCTTCGGTGAGCAGGAAGTCCATCTTGTGCAGGCCCACACCGTGTTCGCCGGTGCAGGTGCCTTCGAGCCGCAGCGCCCGCGCCACCAGCTGGTTGTTCAGCACTTCGGCGCGCTCGCGTTCTTCGGGGATGGCCGGGTCGATCAGGTAACCGAAGTGGAAGTTGCCGTCGCCCACGTGGCCGACCAGGAAGTAGGGGATGCCGCTGGCGTCGGCCTCGGCCACCGAGTCCAGCAGGCAGTCGGCCAGGCGGCTGATGGGCACGCAGGTGTCGGTGCTGATGGCGCGGCAACCCGGCTTGCTCTGGATGGCGGCGAAGTAGGCGTTGTGCCGCGCGGTCCACAGGCGGGTGCGCTCTTCGGGTGTGGTCGCCCACTGGAAGGCGTTGCCCTCGAACTCGCTGGCGATTTCCTGCACCGTCTCGGCCTGTTCCTTCACGCTCGCGGGCGAGCCGTGGAACTCCATCAGCAGCATGTGTTCTTCGCGCAGGCCCAGCTTGCTGTGGGCATTGACCATGCGCACCGTGTTGGCGTCGATCAGCTCGCAGCGCGCGATCGGCACGCCCAGCTGGATCACCTGGATGACCGTGCGCACCGCGGCCTCGATGGTGGGGAACGAGCAGGTCGCGGCCGATATCGCTTCGGGCAGCGGGTAGAGCTTGAGCGTGACTTCGGTGATCACGCCCAGCGTGCCTTCGCTGCCGACCATCAGGCGCGTGAGGTCGTAGCCGGCGCTGCTTTTCTTGGCGCGCGTGCCGGTGCGGATGACTTCGCCGCTGGCGGTGACCACTTCGAGCGCCAGCACGTTCTCGCGCATGGTGCCGTAGCGCACGGCGTTGGTGCCGCTGGCGCGGGTGGCGGTCATGCCGCCGATGGAGGCGTCGGCGCCGGGGTCGATGGGGAAGAACAGGCCTTCGCTTTTCACCGCTTCGTTCACGGCCTTGCGCGTGACGCCGGGCTGCACCGTCACGGTCAGGTCTTCGGCGTTGATGGACAGCACCTGGTCCATGCGGCTGACGTCGATGCTGATGCCGCCCTGCACCGCGAGCAGGTGGCCTTCGAGTGAGGAGCCCACGCCGAACGGGATCACCGGCACACGGTGTGCGGCGGCCAGTTTCACGGCGTCGGCCACGTCCTGCGTGTTCTGCGCAAACACCACCGCGGCGGGCGGTGGCACGTCGTACACCGACTCGTCACGGCCGTGTTGCTCGCGCACGGCCATGGCGGTGGAGCACTGGCTGGAAAAACGGGATTGCAGCGCCGCCAACAGTTCCGCAGGCACGGGGCGCTGCTGGATGTCGGGCACCAGATGGGCGAGTTGGGCGGGGGCGTTCATGGCAGTCTCCAAACTGGGCCGAGCGAAAAACGGCCCAGTTTACTGCCAGCCCCCCGCCGGGAGAAGCGCGGCGCAATGCCCCTGTCGGGCTCACGCTTTGTTCAGGCGATCAGGACTTGGGATTCTTCATGGCCGCCGTGAACTCCGCCAGCGAAATGGCACCGTCGCCGTTGGCGTCGATCTGGGTGAACTGCTGCGACACGGCGGGCAAGGTCTTGGCCTCTTCGGCACTCAGGGCCTTGTCGGCGTTCTTGTCGGCCTTGGTGAAGGCGGCGCTGATCTCCTGGTCGCTGGAAGCCATCGCGGGCAGGGCGGTGCTTTGCGCCATCAGGGCGCTGGTCGAGCCCATGGTCAGGGCGGCGAACAGCAGGACGCTGCGGACTTCGAACAGGGTGTGGTGTTGTCGATCAAACATGGTTCTTGGCTCCTTGAGATTGAACAGAACCCCGTGCCCTGAAGCGCGGGGTTCTGTTATTTCATAGCAGCAAACCGAGCAGCGCCAATGGTTTTGCCGGCTGTTGCCTGCATGACATTCCGCTTGCCGCAGACACATTTCCCTGCCCGGTGTAACGGACGCCGATTCCCGCACAATGCGAGGTTCCCCGCACAGCGGCCACCAAGGAATCCGTCATGGGCAATCGCCTCACCCAGATCGCCACCCGCACCGGCGACGCCGGCACCACCGGCCTCGGCGACAACACCCGCGTCTCCAAGAACAGCCTGCGCGTGCACGCCATGGGCGACGTGGACGAACTCAACTCGCACATCGGCGTGCTGCTGTGCGAAGACATGGCGCCCGACTTGCGCACGCTGCTGGTGGAGATCCAGCACCAGCTGTTCAACCTGGGCGGCGAGCTGTCCATCCCGGGTTTCGAGCTGCTCAAGCCCGAGGCCGTGCTCGCGCTCGACGAAGCGCTCGCGACCTACAACGAACAGCTGCCGCGCCTGCAGGAATTCATCCTGCCCGCGGGCACGCGAGCCGCGGCCCAGGCGCACGTGTGCCGCACCGTGGCGCGCCGCGCCGAGCGTGTCGTGGTGGCGCTGGGCAATGAAGAAGCGATCAAGGAGGCCCCGCGCCAGTACCTCAACCGCCTCTCGGACCTGATGTTCGTGCTCGCGCGCGTGCTCAACCGCATGAACGGCGGTGACGACGTCTACTGGAAGAGCGAACGCATGGCGCAGGGCGGCGCCGAATGAACCCTGTGCGGATGGCCGCGGCGCTGGCGCTGGCGTTCAGCGCGGCCGCCCACAGCCAGACACCGCCGGCAACGAGCCAGGTGGTGCTGATGTGCGAGGCCGCCTACCTGCCCGCCCGCACCGTCTGGACACGCACGGTCGCCATCGCCTACGACCAGAAACGCGTGCGCTCGGTGCTGATTGACGGCGTGCCGGTGTACACCTTCGCGGTTCGTGACACGGTGATCCTCACAGCGCTGGACAACGAACGCATCCAGATCGACACCGCCGCCCAGACGTGGACCAGCGATTTCCGCGGCTTGGCCAGCGCGCACGGCCGCTGCGAGCGCGGACGGCCTGTGCCCGCGGCGGGCGCCGTGTCACCCGGCTGAACGCCGGGTGCGGGCCGGTGGCCCCCACTCAACTTTGGGCGAGGTGCAGACCCCCGGTCTGCGGCCGCTGCCCGTGGTGCAGCCGGATACGCAGCGAGAGGTCGGTGCGCGAGTCGGCGTTGTCCACCGCCTGTTCGGCCGTGAGTTCTCCGCGCTCGTAGAGCTCGTAGAGCGACTGGTCAAAGGTGGCCATGCCGAGCTCGGTGCTCTTGGACATGGTTTCCTTGATGTCGTCGGTCTGGCCCTTCTGAATCAGATCGGCGATGTAGGGCGAGAGCAGCATCACCTCCACCGCCGGCACCAGCTTGTCGGCCGCGCCGCGGATCAGCCGCTGGCCGACCACGCCCTTGAGGTTGAGCGACAGGTCCATCAGGATCTGCTTGTGCGCGGTCTCGGGGAAGAAGTTCAGGATGCGCTGGATCGCCTGGTTGGCGTTGTTGGCGTGCAGCGTCGAGACGCACAGGTGGCCGGTTTCGGCGTAGGCCATGGCGTGCTGCATGGTGTCGCGGTCGCGGATCTCGCCGATCATGATCACGTCGGGCGCTTCGCGCATGGCGTGGCGCAGGGCCTCGTCGAACGACTGCGTGTCCAGGCCCACCTCGCGCTGGTCCACGATGGACAGACCATGGCTGTGCTCGAACTCCATCGGGTCTTCGACGGTGAGGATGTGCCCGCTCAGGTTGCGGTTGCGGTGGTCCAGCATGGCCGCCAGCGTGGTCGACTTGCCCGAGCCCGCGGCACCCACCACCAGCACCAGACCGCGCTTGAGCTGGGCCAGCTTTTTCAGCACCGGCGGCAGCTTCAGCCCGTCCAGCGAGGGGATCTTGGCGTTGATGTGGCGCACCACCACGGCCACGTCGCCGCGCTGGCGGTAGACGTTGACGCGGAAGCGCCCCAGGCCGGGCAGGGCGATGGCCAGGTCGCATTCGAGCGTGGCTTCAAAGCCGCGGATCTGCGACTCGCGCATCACGGAATAGGCCAGGCGCTGCGTGCGCGACGGGTCCAGCGGCGGTTCCGACAAACGCCGCACCACGCCCTGCACCTTGAGCGCGGCCGAGCTGCCGCTGGAGAGAAAGAGATCCGACGCACCGTGCGAGACCATCAGCGACAGGTAGTGGCCGAGATCGTCGTCGTTGGAGGGCAGGGCGGAGTCCATGGCGGGCCGTGACAGAAGTGCGAGTTTGATCACTATATCGGCTAACCGTCCGATGGGCTTGAACGTTTGCGCCCTGGCGCAGTGAGGCTCAACGCGGTGCCAGCACCGCCATGGTGATGCGCGAGACGCAGGTCAGCTCGCCGGCCTCGTTCGTGAGATCGATCTGCCAGACCTGGGTGGTCCGGCCGATGTGCACCGGCCGTGTGACGCCGGTGACCCAGCCGCTGGTGGCGCCCTTGAGGTGGTTGGCGTTGATGTCCAGCCCCACGGCGCGGTGGCCTTCGGGGCAGCTGTAGATCGCGCCGCACGAGCCCAGTGTCTCGGCCAGCACCACGCTCACGCCGCCGTGCAGCAGGCCATAGGGCTGTTGGGTGCGCGTGTCCACCGGCACCCGCGCGCGGATGAAGTCGTCGCCGACTTCCAGGAATTCGATGCCCAGGTGTTGCACAGCGGTGCCCACGTGGATGGCGGTGAGTTCTTCGACGGAGAGGGGTTTTTTCCAGAGGGACATGGTGGCTGAACAGGCTTTGTTGGGGAAAGGATCGCCACACTGTAGCGGCCCACCACCCGCATGCACCACACCGGGTGTCGCCCGCGCCCGCGCCGGGGCGGCGTCAGCCCTTGCGCCGCAGCGCCACCACCGTGCCGGACGCAGCCGGGGACGGCAGCGCCCAGTGCGCCGGCAGGGCGTGCAGCACGGCGCGCGCGTCGAGCGAGCGGATCGGCACCGCGTTGTCCATGGGGATGCGGTGATGGGCCTGCAGCGCCATGTAGCGCAGCGCGCTCACGCGCAGGAAGGACGCGAAGTTGCCGACCTCGCCGCGCGCGGCGACCAGTTCGTCGTAGAGCTTCTCGATCAGCGCGACCACCGCCATGCCGTCGCGTTCGCCGATCTCGGTGAGCACGTCCCAGTAGAGGTTCTCCAGCCGGATGCTGGTCACCACACCGTGCAGCCGCACCGAGCGGGTGCGGCTGGCGTAGCTCTCGGGGTCGGCGCTGATGAAGACTTCACACATGGCAGCACTCCTGCGTTGGCGGTCGAAGCCACATTGTCGGTGGCTTCAGGCGCTGGTGATTCACATCAATGCGTGATCTTCGTGCCCAGCACCACGAGGAACTGAGCGATCCACGCCGGGTGCGCCGGCCAGGCGGGCGCGGTGACGAAGGGGCCGTCGGTCACGGCTTCGTCCACCGCGATGGCGGCGTAGGTGGCCCCCGCGAGTTCCACCTCCACCTGGCAGGCCGGGTAGGCAGAGATGGTGCGACCTTGAATGTCGCCCGTGGCCGCCAGCAACTGCGCGCCGTGGCAGACGGCGGCCACCGGTTTACCGCTGCTGGTGAAGTGTTTGACCAGCGCCACCACGCTGGCGTGCATGCGCAGGTACTCGGGGCCGCGCCCGCCGGGAATCACCAGGCCGTCGTAGCTCTCGGGCTTCACGTCGGCGAACGTGGCGTTGAGCGTGAAGCGGTGGCCGGGCTTTTCGCTGTAGGTCTGCGCGCCTTCGAAATCGTGGATGGCGGTGTGGATGAAGTCACCGGCCTTCTTGTCCGGCGCGACGGCGTGCACCGTGTGGCCGACCGCCTGCAGCGCCTGAAACGGCACCATGGTTTCGTAGTCCTCGCAGTAATCGCCGCAGATCATCAACAGTTTCTTGCCCATGCTCGTGTCTCCTGGTGGTGGGGGGTGGAGACGATTGTTGGAGCGCGGTCGGTGGCCGGGGTAACAGCCCGCTGCTGCAGGCATGGGGGTTTGCCCTGATCGGCGCCGGAGGCCCGCGCCGATCTGAATGCCCTTTGATCTGGCGCAAATCGAAGCGACGAATAAGCAAGATACTGCGCTTCGCCGTCCGTGATGGCGTGCATTAAAGTGCATAAATTCCCACCCAGGAGACCCCCATGAGCCAGGAAGACACCCTTGTCGAAGCCCCGGAATCGGTGCGCAACGACCGCTTTGTCGAAGTCAACTACGACGACGCCATTCCCAACAACGTGGACCTCTCCAGCGACCGCCAGCTGCTGCGCGCGCTGGAGAGCTGGCACCCGAACTACATCGACTGGTGGAAGGACATGGGTCCCGACGGCTTCCAGAACGCCGAGGTCTACCTGCGCACGGCCGTGGGCGTGGACCCGGCGGGCTGGGCCAAGTTCGGTTACGTGAAGATGCCCGACTACCGCTGGGGCATCCTGCTGGCGCCCCAGGTCGAAGGCCGCACCATTCCGCACGGCAAGCACAAGGGCGAGCCGGCCTGGCAAGAGGTGCCGGGCGAATACCGCTCGCTGCTCAAGCGCCTGATCGTGGTGCAGGGCGACACCGAACCCGCCTCGGTCGAGCAGCAGCGCTACCTGGGCGCCACGGCCCCCAGCCTGTACGACATGCGCAACCTGTTCCAGGTGAACGTGGAAGAGGGCCGCCACCTCTGGGCCATGGTCTACCTGCTGGTCAAGTACTTCGGCAAGGACGGTCGTGAAGAGGCCCAGGCCCTGCTGGAGCGCCGCAGCGGCCACCAGGACAACCCGCGCATCCTGGGCGCCTTCAACGAGCAGACACCCGACTGGCTGAGCTTCTTCATGTTCACCTACTTCACCGACCGCGACGGCAAGATGCAGCTCGCCGCGCTGGCCGAGAGCGGCTTCGACCCGCTCTCGCGCAGCTGCCGCTTCATGCTGACCGAAGAAGCGCACCACCTGTTCGTCGGCGAGACCGGCGTGGGCCGCACCGTGGAAGCCACCTGCGCCGCGATGAACAAGGCCGGCATCACCGACCCCTACGACGTGGAGCGCATCCGCGCCCTGGGTGTGGTGGACCTGCCGCTGCTGCAGCGCAAGGCCAATTTCCACATGAGCGTGACGCGCGACCTGTTCGGCTCCGAAATCTCCAGCAACGGTGCGGACGCCTTCAACACCGGCCTGAAGGGTCGCTTCAACGAGGCCAAGCTCACCGGCGACGACCACCAGCTGCAGGACGCCACCTACCAAGTGCAGCGCGTCGTGAACGGCGAACTGGTGTGGGAAGACGTACCGGCACTGCGGGCCATCAACAGCCGCCTGCTCGACGACTACATCGCCGATTGCCAGGGCGGCATCGACCGCTGGAACAAGACCATCGAGAAGGCCGGCATCCACTTCCGGATCACCCAGCCGCACAAGGGCTTCCACCGCAAGATCGGCGAGTTTGCCGGCCACCACATCAGCCCGGCCGGCGAGCTGCTGAGTGCCGAGGCCTTTGCCGCACAGCAGGTCGAGTGGCTGCCCAACGACTCGGACATGGACTTCATCCACTCGCTGATGAAGGCGCACCACGCACCGGGCGAATACGCCAGCTGGATCGCCCCTCCGCGCATGGGCATCAACCAGCAGCCGGTGGACTACGAGTACGTAAAAATCGATTGATGGGAGAAAGGCACCCCCGCCGCGCTTCGCGCGACCCCCTCCAGGGGGCAACGCGTGCGGCCTGGCGAAGCCAGTTCCGCCGCGTTCCCGGCACGGACATTTCGCGCCGGGACGGGCGTTACCCTGCCACGTGTCAGGGGGGGCCCTGGCCGTCCGGTGGTGCCCCGGGCTCAGCCCTTGCGGTTGAGCAGGGCGTAGAGACCGATGGCGCCGAAGGTCGCGGTACCGATGCCGCCGAGGGCGAATTCGCCGAAGCGCAGCGTGTAGTCGCCAGTGCCCAGCACCAGGGTGATGGCGGCCACGAGCAGGTTCTTGTTGTTCGAGAAATCGACCTTGTTGTCGACCCAGATCTTGGCGCCGGCCACCGCGATCAGGCCGAACACCACGATGGACACGCCGCCCATCACGGCCAGCGGAATCGCCTGGATCAGCGCGCCGAACTTCGGTGAGAAGCCGAGCAGGATCGCCATGCAGCCGGCCACGAAGAAGATGGCGGTGGAGTAGATCTTGGTCGCGGCCATGACGCCGATGTTTTCGGCGTAGGTGGTCACGCCGGTGCCGCCCGCGCTGCCGGCCACGATGGTGGCCACGCCGTCGCCCATGAAGGCGCGGCCCATGTAGCGGTCGAGGTTCTTGCCGGTCATCGCGGTCACGGCTTTGATGTGGCCCAGGTTTTCCGCCACCAGGATGATGGCCACCGGCGCGATCAGCAGCATGGCGTTGGCCTGAAAGACCGGCGCGCTGAAGTTGGGCAGGCCGAACCAGGCGGCGTTGGCGATGCCGCTCAGGTCCAGCGGCTTGCCCAGCCCCATGCCGTTGGTGAGCACGGCGTAGATCACGCTGGCGATGATCAGGCCCATGAGGATCAGCAGGCGCTGCAGCATGCCGCTGCTGAACACGGCCACCAGCGCCACGCAGACGAAGGTCACGCCCTGCATCCAGGCGTCAAAGCCCGTCGGCGCCATGTTCTTGATCGGGATGCCGGCCAGGTTCAGGCCGATCACGGCCACCACCGAGCCGGTGACCACCGGGGGCATGAGCCGTTCGATCCAGCCGGTGCCGATGGCCTGCACCAGCGCGCCGATCAGCGTGTAGACGATGCCGCAGGCGATGATGCCGCCCAGCGCCACGCCGATGTTGGCGTTGGGCCCCGGGCCGGCGTAACCGCTGGCCGCGATCACCACGCCGATGAAGGCGAAGCTCGATCCCAGGTAACTGGGCACCTTGCCGCCGGTCATGACGAAGAAGATCAGCGTGCCGATGCCGCTCATGAGGATGGCGACGTTGGGGTCGAAGCCCATCAGGATGGGGGCGAGCACGGTGGCGCCGAACATGGCGATCAGGTGCTGCACGCCCATCACGGCGGTCTGCGGCCAGGGCAGTCGCTCGTCGGGGCCGATGACGCCGCCGCCGGTGAGCGTCGCCGATGATTTTTCTGTCCAGCTGAACATGCCCATGAAAACTCCTTGTTGTGGTTGTGGAAAGCGGGTGTTGGGTGGCGGCGATTCTGCCGGGTGGTCTGGTGGCGCGCACGCTGCGTTGCAGCAGGGGCGACGCGGGCGGGACAGCGCCGCTGCGATCTTGGCGCTGATGCTGGTGTGCGGGCCTTGATCCGCGTCAGGCGACGCGGAAGAAACGCATTTCCACGCGATCGGGAAAACGCGCGCCGGTGCCGATGAACAGGCTCTGTGTCATCCAGGCCAGCGCGGGGTGCGAGACCTCGAACGTGGGCGCACAGCGGAAGTAGATGGCGGCCGGGTCCACCGGCTCGCCGCGCACCAGCTTCGCGATGTCTTGTGGCGAGCCGCGGCGCAGTGCGCGGTTCTGCACGAACACATGGGCGCCCGCCCAGTCGGGGTCGTCCAGCTGCAGCAGGTAACGCGCGTCGAGGTCGGCACAGGTGTCGCTCACCACGAGCTGGAAATCGGCGCCACCGGGCAGCACCCGGCCGTTGATGGCGCCGCTGACCGCGCCCCCGGTGATCGGAATGATGCGGCGCTTGCCGCGGCTGTTGAGCCCCGTGATCTCGCCCGCCTCGATGGGCGTGGCGACGAAGACGGTCAGGTCCAGAGCGGGTTCGAGAGTGGGGGCGGGCAGGGGCATGCGCGGGTTATACCGCAGGGGGCCCTGTCACCTGGGCAGTGGCGCGGTCAGGGGTGCGCTGCTACCCTCGCGGCAGACGGAGACAACAGGCCCCCAGGGCCCAAACCAAGAGCGAGCCACCATGAGCATCACGCCGGGCACCCCTGCGCCCCACATCCCCCAGATCCGCCTCTACCAGCAATGGCTCGCGGAACACCGCGGCCTGCATTTCGACGACTACGACGCCCTCTGGCGCTGGTCCACCACCGATCTTGAGGCCTTCTGGCAGAGCATCTGGGACTACTTCAAGATGCAGTCGCCTACGCCGCACACGGCGGTGCTGGAGCGCAACGTGATGCCGGGGGCGAAGTGGTTCCCGGGCGCGCAGTTCAACTACGCGCAGCAGGCCTTGCGCCACGTGTTGCCGGCCCATGCCGCGGGCTTCCCGGCCATCGTGAGCCGCAACGAAAAGGGCCGCCATGTCGAACTGAGTTGGCCCGAGCTGCGCCGCCAGGTCGCGTCGCTCGCGCTGCACCTGCAGGCCCAGGGCGTGAAGCCCGGCGACCGCGTGGCCGCCTACCTGCCCAACATCCCCGAGACCATGGTTGCCTTTCTCGCGGTGGTGAGCATCGGCGCCGTGTGGAGCGTGTGCGCGCCCGACATGGGGACCAACGCCGTGCTCGACCGCTTCAAGCAGATCGAACCGGTGGCGCTGATCGCCTGCGACGGCGTGACCTACGGCATGAAGGATTTCGACCGCCTGGGCGTGGTGGCCGAACTGCGCGCGGCGCTGCCCACGGTGCGTCACGTGATCCTGCACACCAACCTGGCCGATGACCCGGCCGCGGTGGACCGCGCGCTGGAATCCGCCCAGCCCTGCACCGCGTTCAGCACCGCCACCGCGCGCTACGACGCGGCCACCGCCGGTTTCGAGCCATTGTGGTTGCCCTTCGATCACCCGCTGTGGATCGTCTACAGCAGCGGCACCACCGGCCTGCCCAAGCCCATCGTGCACGGTCACGGCGGCACGGTGATCGTGGCCATGGCACTGAAGATCATCCACAACGACGTGGGCTGCAGCTACGCGCCCAACAGCTGGGGCGAGCGTTACCACTGGTACAGCTCCACCGGTTGGGTGATGTGGAACGCACAGACCAGCGGCCTGCTCAACGGCACCACCTGCGTGCTTTACGACGGCAACCCCGGTGGGCCCAAAGACCAGCCCGACTGGACCACGCTCTGGCGCTTTGCATCCGAACTGGGCGTGACTTTCTTCGGCGCCGGCGCGGCGTTCTTTGCGAACTGCCTGAAGGCGGGCGTGGACCTGTCGACCTGCGGCGATCTGTCGCAGGTGCGGGCGCTGGGCAGCACCGGTTCGCCGCTGTCGGAGGATGCGCAGAACTGGGGAACCGGCCAGTTCGCCGCCATCGCCAAAACCGAAGCCCAGAAAGACATCTGGTGGTGCAACATTTCGGGCGGCACCGACTTTGCGGGCGCCTTCATCGGCGGCAACCGCGAACTGCCTCAAACCCCCGGCCGCATGCAGTGCCGCCTCATGGGCTGTGCGGTGGAGTCGTGGAACGAGCAGGGCCAGCCCGTCATCGACGAAGTGGGCGAACTGGTCTGCGCACAACCCATCCCGTCGATGCCGCTGTACTTCGTCGGCGACAAGGACAACCAGCGCCTGCTCGGCAGCTACTTCGACATGTACCCGCCCGGCCACGGCCGCCAACCCGGCGGCGGTGACCTGGACAAAGATGCCGGCGCCGTCTGGCGACACGGCGACTGGCTGCGCATCCACCCGGACGGTTCCTGCGTCATCTACGGCCGCTCCGACGCCACCATCAACCGCCACGGTCTGCGCATGGGCACGAGCGAGCTCTACAGCGCGGTCGAGGCGCTGCCCGAGGTGCTCGACTCGATGGTGGTGGACCTCGAATTCCTGGGGCGCGAGAGCTACATGCCGCTGTTCGTGGTGCTGCGCCCGGGGCTCACGCTCGACGACGCCATGACGGCGAAGATCAACGCCGCCATCCGCACCGCGCTCTCACCCCGCTTCCTGCCCAACGAAGTCCTGCAAGTGGCCGAGATCCCACGCACGCTCTCGGGCAAGAAGCAGGAGTTGCCGATCAAGAAATTGCTGCTCGGCCAGCCGCTGGACAAGGTGATCAACAAGGAAGCCATGGCCAACCCGGGTTGCCTGGACTGGTACGTGGCATTCGCGCGGCGGCGGGCCGATGCCACCCGCATCTGAAGTCCTCAGCGTGCAAGGCCGATCGGGCCATGCACATGTTGAAACGGTTTGATACTGGTCAAGCCGCCCGCTTTGCAGAACACTTCGGGGTGATCGCACCGTCGCTCGCCCTGTCCGGCGCGAGCCGTCGATCAGATCGGAGGACCCAGATGAACCATGGACCTTCCCGTTTGCCGCCTGATGGCTTGGTCGAGCCTCTGGACATTGATATCGACACCCTGGACCATGCACTGATGGAACTGCTCACCAGCGACTGGCAAACCCTGGACGACGGCGAGCCGCTGGGCAAGGCCGACGACCTGCTGGGCGAGCAGACCGCCGCTTGAAGACCTGAGCCTGCGTCGCACGGGTGACGGATTCCGGGGGGAGCACCGGGCATGCCCCATTCACGGTTGGGCCCGCTGGTTCTATGTTGCATGTCTCACTTCATCGCAACAGGAGACACCGCATGAGCCACCCGTCCAGCCGCCCCGCCCACTTCAACCGCCGCCAGATCCTGTCGGCCGCTGCCGCTGTGGCCGCTCCGGCGCTCCTGCCGACGCACGCGTTCGCGCAGGACAAGTTTCCCAGCCGACCCATCAAGCTGATCGCGCCCTGGCCCGCCGGTGGCAGCAGCGACGGTGTCATGCGCGCCTTCGCCGAAAGCGCCAGCAAGACGCTGGGTGTGCCCGTGATCATCGAGAACAAGCCCGGCGTGGGCGGCACGCTGGGCGCGGCCGCCATGGTCGGCGCCGCTCCCGACGGCTACACGCTCACGCAACTGCCGCTGGGTATCTACCGTCTGCCGCACATGCAGAAAATGCCGTTCGACCCGGTGCAGGACATCAGCCACATCGTCTGCCTCACCGGCTACACCTTCGGCATCGCCTGCACGGCGGACGCGCCGTTCAAGACGCTGAAAGACATGGTGGCCTACGCCAAGGCCAACCCCGGCAAGCTGGAATACGGCCACACCGGCACCGGCACCACGCCGCACCTGGCGATCGAAGAGTTCAGCGAGAAAGCCGGTATCCAGCTCAACCCGATCCCGTTCAAGGGTTCGGCCGAAATCATGCAGGCCATCCTGGGTGGCCACATCCGCATGATGAGCGGCACCACCGAGTTCGCGCCGCACGTGCAGAGCGGCAAGCTGCGCCTGCTCGCCACGCTGGGCAGCAACCGCAACAAGGCCTTCCCCGACGTGCCCACCGTCAAGGAAAGCGGCTGGGACACCATCACCGAATCGCCCTTCGGCATCGGTGGCCCCAAGGGCATGGACCCGGCCGTGGTCAAGGTGTTGCACGACGCGTTCAAAAAGACGCTGGACGACGCCAAGGTGCAGGAAACGCTGGACAAGTTTTTCATGCCCACGGTCTACATGAGCACGGCCGACTACACGGCCTACGGCGAGCGCACCTTCAAGGTCGAGAAGGCGACGATCGAGCGCCTGGGGCTGGCGAAGAAAAGCTGATCCCCGCCGCCTGCAAGGGGTTCAGGGAGCGCGTAGCATGCGCTCCCGAGCACATTCCCCCGACCCTTTCAGGAACCCCCATGGCCATCACCCTCTCGTCCGCCAGCCTGCCCGTATTCCAGACCGCGCTGAGCAACTTGCTGCACTGCATGGAGAAGGCCGAGGCCAGCGCCACGGCGCGCCAGTTCGACGTCAACGTGCTGTGCGCCGCCCGCCTGGCGCCCGACATGCTGCCTTTCACCGCGCAGATCCGCATCGCCTGCGACGCGGCCAAGAACGGCACCGCGCGCCTGGCCGGCATCGAGGCGCCGAAGTTCGAAGACAACGAAACCACCTTCGCCGAACTCAAGGCCCGCATCGGCAAAACCCTGGATTGGCTGGCCACCGTGCCCGCCACCGCCATTGACGGACGCGAAGAGGTCGAAATCACCTTTCCGGTCGGCCGCGACAAGACCCGCAGCATGCAGGGCGAGGCCTACCTGAAGCACTACGCCCTGCCCAATATGTTTTTCCACGTCGTCACCGCCTACGCGCTGCTGCGCCACAACGGGGTGGACCTGGGCAAGGTGGACTACCTGGCAGGGCCGCAGGGCGCCTGAAATAGAACGCCCCGCCGCGCTTCGCGCGACCCCAAGGGCATGGCCCCGGCACCGCTGTCGCCTCGTCCGGCCCGCTTCGATTCGCGCTGGCGGTAGCGTTGCTAACGCCGCTCGCCGCATCCACGCAGACTGCTTCGTCCGCCACGCCCACCGAGCCGTTTCAGACCATCGAACAGCTCGACGTCGGTTACTACCAGGGCACTTGGTACGAAATGACGAAACACCCCAACCGCTTCCAGCGCCACCGTCGGACTGTTGTGGCTGCCCAAGAATTCACCTGCTGGATTGCATTCTTTGATGGCAACAGGTGAATGAACTACCGCCCACTGTCCGACGAGGTCGCCGCCCGCCAGTCATCGGCGCCCTGACCTCCTCGCCAACATCAATTGCCCGGACAAATTCACGCAGCAGCTCCTGCAGGAAGTGGCCCCCACCTTTGTGCGCAAAGACCTGCACGCAGAGACCGCCATCAACGCCAAAGGCTTCGAAGTGGACTTTCTGCGCCGCATGCAAGAAGACGGCGACCCCCACCCCTTCAAGCTGTCAGAGGCGGAGGACGAGCTGTGGCCCGTCATGGCCGAAAGGGCCAAGATCCTGACCGAAGCGCCCCACTTTTCACACGTGGTGATCGGCGCCACGGGCAAGATGGCCGTGATGCACACCATCTCGCCGGTCACGTTTGTCGAGTTCAAGCGCTGGCTGGCGGAGCGACCGAACCGGGAGCCCTCCAAACGCAGACGGGATGCGCTGCAGGCGCAGACGGTGCAGGGATTGATGGATGAGGGATTGCTGTTGGTACCCTGAGTCACTTGTCAATGACCGATGCCCGGATGATTGCCGCCGAAGACAGTCGATCCGATATCTCTACAGCGACGTGATTACCCGATCCCTTTCGTACGACAAAAAGTGAGGTTGCTCAATGACCCCTGATACCGAGCCACGCATCCAGCCTCTGCTGGAATGGAATCGCCTTGCGAGGCAAAACGCAGAAGATGCGATCGTTTCGTCAATGTTTGAGGCGGGCTTCCAGAGCAGCGAGCCTGTCGAGGCTTTTTCCACTTGGCTCCTTGTTGGGGCTGCAGCTGTTGCGTCGTTCTTTATTGCCAACGCTGAGAAGCTCGTTCCGTTCATTGGACAGCAAGGGTTCCTTGCGTGCGGAGGTCTTCTCTGCCGGTCTTGTCTGTTGGGCATGGTTTCGCGTGTTTTGGCGCTCAAGTGCAGGATTCAAATCCAAACGGGTGCCGCTGTTCGAAAGACCTTTGCAGAGCATTTGGCGAGGCACATGGAGGACGAGCGGAAGATTGAAGAGAGTGCTGCAGCGTGGGGCATCACTCTGGAAACAGGAGTGCGGCTGGAACGCATACTCGCCGAGTTCTTCAAGCCTCTACCTAAGTGGGTCGGGTGGTTGGCGAAACGGCAGTTGAAAAAGCACAGAGGAAACCCCCAGATTGGCTACATACCAATCGTCAAAAGCATGCAATGGCAGGGCATGTTCGCAGCCATGCAGGCGATGGCGTTCTTCATCTTTCTCGTGGTTGGTTTCGGCTACGCAGCGGCGAAACCTATGCCGTCCATTGAACGGACGCCAAGTAGTAAGCCAGCGGCTGCCGTCCATGTAGACCGCTAACCAGCAAACAGAGGTGCGCGGTCGTCGCTTCCATAGCGAGCCCACCGTGGCCAAGTACCTGATCTCATTCCCCAACGCGGCGATGGTGCTGCCCGCAGCCGAACTGGAAGCAGTGGGCCGCGCGGCACACGCCGTGATTGAGCAGGCCAAGGCCGCCGGCGTGTACGTCTTTGCCGGTGGTATCGACAACAGCGTTCCGCCGGTGCGGGTCTCGGCCGATGGCACGGTGACCCAGGGCGGCTACCCGTGGGCGCCGCCGCTCAATGGCGGATTCACCGTGCTCGAACTGCCTTCGCGAGAATATGCCGTGTGGGCCGCGTGCCTGGCGCAAGCCCGCCATTGCGACCTGGAGCTGCGCGTATTCGGGTTCAACCCGCGCTCCTGAGGATCGGTGAGCGACAGCGCCCCCGGGTAATCCCCCCATTGACACCACCCCGCGCTCCCCCGAAGGTGCAAGGCCCGCCCGCCAGTCTTTCACCCGGAGTCGCGCCATGCCCACCACCCAACACCAGCACATTGCCACCGTGATGCAGGTGGCCGCCGACGGCGCGGGGGCGCAGGTGGCGGCGGGGCATGAGCAGGTGATCCGCGATTCGTGGTTGCGCTGTGTGCAGCAGCACCGGCTGGACCCGGCGCGCATGCAGGAGGCGGTGATCCTGCCGCAGGCGCGGCTGCGCGAGCACCAGGACCAGATGGAGGCGCTGCTGCAGATCGCGCGGCATGGGCTGGAGTCGCTCTACAGCAAGGTCGCGGGCCTCGGCTACGTGGTGCTGCTGACCGACGCGCGCGGCGTGACGGTGGACTTCCTGGGCGACCTGGTGTTCGAGCCCAGCCTGCGCAAGGCGGGCCTCTACCTCGGTGCCGACTGGAGCGAGCACCACGCCGGCACCTGCGGCGTGGGCACCTGCATCAGCACTGGCCAGGCGCTGACCGTGCACCTGGACGACCACTTCGACGCCACCCACATTCCGCTGACCTGCACCACCGCGCCGGTCTACGACAGCGCGGGGCAGCTGAGCGCGGTGCTGGACATTTCGCAGCTCAGTTCGAGCCAGCCCAAGGAGAGTCAGCACTTGGCGCTGCAGCTGGTGAAGATGTGCGCGCACGACATCGAGAACGCGGCCTTCCTGCACCGCCACCGCCACGACTGGGTGCTGCGCCTGTCGCAGGCGCCGCAGTTCCTACGGCGAGCCCCTGCTGGGCATGGGCTTCGAGCAGCTGTTCGGCCTGCCCTTCGGCCAGATCGGCCGCTTCGTGATGACCCAGCCTTCGGACCAGCGTGCGGTGATGCTGGCCGGCGGGCGGCAGCTGCTGTTCCTCTCGGCGGTGCCGCCGCCCGCGCGCCCGGTGGCGAGTGCGCCGCGCGAGGAGCGCCGCGTGCCCGCGCCGCTGGCGGCGCTCTCGGCCGGCGACGCGGCGCTGGACCGGCAGGTGGAGCGCGTGGCGCGGCTGGTGAACACCCCCATCAGCCTGCTGATCACGGGCGAGACCGGCTCGGGCAAGGAGTACTTCGCGAAGGCGGTGCACACCGCGAGCGAGCGGCGCGGCCGGCCTTTCGTGGCGGTGAACTGCGCGGCGATTCCCGAGCACCTGATCGAGAGCGAGCTGTTCGGCCACCTGCCTGGCAGCTTCTCGGGCGCCTCGCCCAAGGGCAAGCGCGGCCTGATCGCCGAGGCCGACGGTGGCACGCTGTTCCTCGACGAGATCGGCGACATGCCGCTGGCGCTGCAGGCGCGGCTGCTGCGTGTGCTGTCCGAGCGCGAGGTGCTGCCGGTGGGCGCGACGCGGCCGGTGCCGGTGAACATCCGCGTGATCGCGGCGACGCACGCGCCGCTGGAGCAGCTGGTGCTGGCCGGCCGCTTCCGCGACGACCTGTACTACCGCCTCAAGGGCGCGCACATTCAGCTGCCGCCGCTGCGCGAGCGCAGCGACCTGGGCGCCATGATCACGCGCTTGCTGGACGGCCACGCCATCGCGCCCGTGGCGCTGCAGCGCCTGCTGGCGCACCGCTGGCCGGGCAACCTGCGCGAGCTGCGCAACGTGCTCGACTACGCGGCCAGCCTGTGCGGCGACGGGCCGATCGACCTGGACGATTTGCCGGAGCTGTCGGTCGCTCGGCTGCCCGTGCGTGTCACGGCGGGCGAGGGCGGTCAGGACGAGGGGCCGGAGGCCCTGCTGCAGGCGCTGCGTGCGGCGCAGTGGAACGTGAGCGCGGTGGCGCGGGCGATGGGGCTCTCGCGCATGACGCTGTACCGGCGCATGAAGCGCGCCGGCATCGTGCCCCCGAACCGCCTGAACTGAGCGCCACGGGCTTGTGACACCTGTCACTCCGAAGGGGTGACAGGTGCACG
The DNA here is from genome assembly GCA_002842215.1 of Betaproteobacteria bacterium HGW-Betaproteobacteria-9. GTDB lineage: Bacteria > Pseudomonadota > Gammaproteobacteria > Burkholderiales > Burkholderiaceae_C > Hydrogenophaga. The sequence goes on from PHCC01000018.1 coordinate 124,943, forward strand.
GGGTGTGACACCACCGCACTCCAGAGAAATCCCTGAGAGATCAAGCACTTGCGCGTGCTGACCGCCTGGCACGCGTCTTGTGATGCACAAGGCACCGGCCCGCACCGAGGCCGGCATCACAGGAGACAACCCATGACTGCAAACACGCCCTCCCAGCGGGCCCAGCGCTGGCTGGACGCTTTCGGAGCCGCCCTGGCCTCCGGCAACCCCGACAACGTGCTGCCCCTGTTCGACGCCGACTGCTACTGGCGCGACCTCGTTTCGTTCACCTGGAACATCCGCACGCAGGAAGGCCACGACGCGGTGCGCGACATGCTCGCCGCGCGCCAGGCCGACGCGGGCGCCTCGAACTTCCAGCTCGAAGGCGAAGCCACCGAGGCCGACGGCGTCACCGAAGCCTGGTTCACGTTCGAAACCAAGGTCTCGCGCGGCCGCGGCCACCTGCGCCTCAAGGGCGACAAGGCCTGGACCCTGCTGACCACCATGGTCGAACTCAAGGGCTTTGAAGAGAAGAAGGGCGCCAACCGCATCAAGGGCGCCGAACATGGCGCGCAAAAGGGCCGCAAGAGCTGGCTCGAACGGCAGCAGGACGAGCAGGCGCGCCTGGGCTACGAGGAGCAGCCCTATGTGGTGATCATCGGCGGCGGGCAGGGCGGCATCATCCTGGCCGCGCGGCTGCGCCGCCTGGGCGTGCCGACCATCGTGGTGGAGAAGAACCCGCGGCCCGGCGACAGCTGGCGCAACCGCTACAAGAGCCTGTGCCTGCACGACCCGGTCTGGTACGACCACCTGCCCTACCTGCCGTTCCCGGACGACTGGCCGGTGTTCGCGCCCAAGGACAAGGTGGGCGACTGGCTGGAGATGTACACCAAGGTCATGGAGATCAACTACTGGGGCTCCACCACCGCCAAGAAGGCCAGCTACGACGAGGCCAAAGGTGAGTGGACCGTGGTGGTGGACCGCAACGGCGAAGAGGTGACCCTGCGGCCCAAGCAGCTGGTGTTCGCGCTGGGTGTGTCGGGCTACCCCAACGTGCCCAAGATCCCCGGCGCCGAGACCTTCGAGGGCGACCAGCACCACTCCAGCAAGCACCCCGGCCCCGAGAAGTACGCGGGCAAGAAGGCGGTGGTGCTCGGCTCCAACAACTCGGCGCACGACATCTGCGCGGCCCTGTGGGAACACGGCGCGGACGTGACCATGATCCAGCGCAGCAGCACGCACATCGCGCCGTCGAACTCGCTGATGGAACTGGCGCTGGGCGGGCTCTACAGCGAAGAGGCGGTGAAGAACGGCATCGACCACCACAAGGCCGACCTCGTGTTCGCCAGCGTGCCCTACAAGATCATGCACAGCTTCCACATCCCCGTGTACGAGGAGATGAAGAAGCGCGACGCCGACCTCTACAGCCGGCTGGAGAAGGCGGGCTTCCTGCTCGACTTCGGCGACGACGGCTCGGGCCTGTTCATGAAGTACCTGCGCCGCGGCTCGGGCTACTACATCGACGTGGGCGCCAGCGAGCTGGTGGCCAACGGCAGCATCAAGCTCAAGAGCGGCGTGAACATCGAGCGCATCAACCCGAAGAGCGTGACGCTCTCCGACGGCACCGAGCTGCCGGCCGACCTCATCGTCTACGCCACCGGCTACGGCTCGATGAACCACTGGCTGGCCGACCTGGTATCGCCCGAAGTGGCCGACCGCGTCGGCAAGGTCTGGGGCCTGGGTTCCAGCACCACCAAGGACCCGGGACCGTGGGAAGGGGAGCTGCGCAACATGTGGAAGCCGACCAACCAGCAGCAGCTGTGGATCCACGGCGGCAACCTGCACCAGAGCCGCCACTACTCGCAGTTCCTCTCGCTGCAGCTCAAGGCGCGCTACGAAGGGCTGGATACGCCGGTCTATGGGCAGGCGGCGGTGCACCACCTGCGCTGACACCTGGTCCGCGCGAACGACTGCTTGGTGAAGGGGCTCCATTGGGGCCCCTTCTTCTTTTCGTCGTCAAAAAATTTTTTCGACCCGCTGCATCCAGGCGGCGTGTCGTTCCGTTCTATAGGCAGGGCGCCATCCGGCGACCCGCTCAACCCTCAACCCAAGGACGACACACCATGAACTTCCATCACACCGCTTTCACCTCCCTGGCCCTGGCCGCCATGCTCGCCGGCGCCGCCCACGCCCAGCCCGTCGTGCGCGACGGCGTGCTGGCCGACGCCGCCGGCCGCACGGTCTACACCTTCGACAAGGACGAGATGGGCAAGAGCAACTGCACCGGCGGCTGCCTCACGCTGTGGCCCGCCTTCGTGGCCAAACCCGAGGCAGCGGCCAAGGGCGACTTCGGCGTGATCGAGGCCAACGGCGTGCGCCAGTGGACGGTCAAGGGCAAGCCGCTGTACTACTACGCAGCCGACGCCAAGCCCGGGGACCGCAACGGCGACGGCAAGGGCGGCGTGTGGCATGTGGTCACCGACAAGGCCACCACCGCCTCGACCGCCCCGAGCGCGACCACCTACACCTACTGACGCCGTTGCCGGGGAGGGCGCAGCAGCCGTGCGCTATCCTCGATTTCGTCGCTCACATGGAGGTCTTTCCGATGGATGGCCGGGATGAAGTCAGTCGGCTGCTGGCGCGCATCGCCCTGCAGGACGCCAAGGCCTTCGAGGCCTTGTTCACGATGTTGGCCGACCGCCTGATGGCGGTGGCCATGCGCGTGACGCAGGACGCGGCCATGGCCGAAGACGTGCTGCAGGAGGTGTTCACCGCGATCTGGAACCGCACCACCGCGGCGGCACCCGGTCAGCACCGGACACTGGCCTGGCTGTGCGTGGTCACCCGCCACCGGGCGATCGACCTGCTGCGCAAGCGCAAGCCCGAAGAGCCGCTCCAGTGGCGCAGCGCCTCGGGTGAGGAGCACTCACACGACGTGGCCGCCGAAGGGGCCTCGCCGGTCGAGCAGCTGCTGGTGCTGGAGTCGGACGCCCGGCTGTCGCACTGCATCGGCGCGCTGGAGCACGACCCGAAGCAGGCCCTGATGCTGTCCTTCTACGAGGGGCTGACCCATTCCGAGATCGCGCTGCGCATGCAGCGGCCGCTCGGCACGGTCAAGGCCTGGACGCGACGCAGCCTGATGCGGCTCAAGGACTGCCTGGAGGCGCTGACATGAACTGGACCCAGCACCCATCGGTCATCGACCAGCTGGCGGCGGCCTACGTCGCCGGCACCCTGCGCGGCCCCGCACGCCGGCGGTTCGAAGCGGCCCTGCAGCGCCACCCCGCGCTGGTGGACGCGGTCAACCACTGGACCGCGCGGCTCGGCCCCTTGCACACCGCCCTGCCGCCGCACGCGACCAGCGCGGCGCTGTGGCCGCGCATCGCGCGCTCGACCGGACTGGCGCCCGCACCGGCGCCGGCCGCGGTCTCTACGCCGTGGTGGCGCCGTCTGCTGGCCCCCGTGCCGGTGGCGGCCCTGGCCATGGGGCTGGTGGTGGGCACGGTCGTGCCCGTGGTGTGGCAGGCCCGGCTGGACGCTCAGCGCGAGATGGAGCTGCCCGACAGCTACGTCGGCGTGCTGGCCACGGCCAAGGGCGAGCCCGGGCTCATCGTCTCCAGCCTGCGGCGCGGGAAGGTGGTCGACCTCAAGCAGCTGACCCCCATCGAGGTGCCGCAGGGCAAGACCCTGTTCCTGTGGCGCATCGACAAGGCCGGCGCAATCACGGCGGTGGCGCCCTTGCCCAGCGGCCAGTTCACCCGCGTGACCCTGGACGAGCCCGCCGAGCAGGTGTTCTTCCCGGCGGTGGAGCTGGCGGTGTCGCTGGAAACCGCGGGCGCCACCCCGGCCATCCCGACCCAGCCCTTCGTCTACCGGGGCCTGTGCGGAAAGCTCTGGCGCTGAGCCGGGCGATCCCCGAGTCCATTGATGTCTGACCCTGCAGCGCCGTACCGGCGCGGCTGGCCTGGGGCGAGGAGCGCATTCTGGGCGCTCGGCTCCAGGAGGAGCCGGTTTGTTGAGCTGCGCGGCGGTGTGCCTGAAGCGATGATGGCGAACGGGTAGGGGCGGTCGCCGAGTGGTGGTAAGTTTCCAGCATCGGAACTCCGGAGACCGGAAGTGAAAAAACCGCTGCTCGTGATCGCACTCTCGACCGTGAGTCTGGCGCTGTGCGCCGTCGCAGGCACGGCGCTCTACCGATGGTTGACTGAGGGCGACGAGGTCCGCTGCGTTGCTAACGAGTTCACGTTTGGGTGCTCCACGACCCTGGGGCATGTGCTGACATGGGTCGGGGCGCTGGCGGTTGCCGTGGCAGTGTACCTGTGGGCGCGCTTCCGCGACCGGTAACTTCGCCAGCCTCTCAGCCCTTGCGACTGACCAGCACGATCCCCGTTGCCACCCCCACGAGCGCCAGCACCAGCTGCAGCGTCAGCGGCTCGCCCAGCAGCACCACGCCAAAGATCAGCGCGAACAGCGGCGTGAGGAAGGTGAAGGTGGACATCTGTGTTGCGGGGTAGTGGCGCAGCATCCACATCCAGGTCAGGTAACTCGCGAAGGCGCCCACGGCGGTCTGCAAAAAGACCGAGCCCCAGGCCATGGCCGAGTAACCAAAGCCCCAGCTTTCACCCAGCGCGATCGAGAGCAGCGGCGTCACGGCGGCGGTCACACCGAGCTGGTAGAACAGCGACTTTTCGGCGGCGGCGGTGGCGATCTTGGTGGTGCGGATCGCCAGCGTGGTCAGGCCCCAGAGCATGCCGGCGGCCAGGCCCATGGTGTCGCCGATCCACTGGCCCGGTGATGAACCATGGAGGAAGGCTTCGCTGAACGCCACCGCGACGGCGGCGAAGGCCAGCGTCAGGCCGATCCACTGGATGCGGCGCAGCTTTTCCGCGTGCACAAACCGCGGCAGCAGCAAGGCCACCCAGAACGGGCTGGTGTAGAGGAACACCGTGAGGCGCGAGGCGCTGGTGTGCGTGAGCCCGAGGTAGATGAAGACGAACTCGCCCGCGAACAGCAGGCCCACCAGCAAGCCGCCCTTGAGGGTGCCGTCGCGCTTGAACAGTGGCACGCCGCGGAACTGGCACCAGAGCCAGAGCAGGGCGGTAGCGCCCCACATGCGGATCGAGGCCTGCCACAGCGGCGGGATTTCGCGCGAGGCGAACTTGATCAGGATCTGCTGGAAGCCCCAGAAAGCGCAGCACACCACGAGCAGGGTGATGGCGAGGGTGTCGAGGTGGTCTTTGCGTTGGACGGCGGTCATCGTGTCGAGGGTATCGCGGGGTCGGGGCGCGTTGTGTCGCGCCCGGGAATCATTGGCCGGAGGCCAGTTTTTGAAGGTGCCGCTTGAACGTTTCGGCTTCGCTGGCCGACCAGCGCGCGAGCAGGGTGGTTTCCTGCTGGCGCGCCTGCGCGATCAGGGCGCTGGCGATGCGCTGTCCGGTGTCGGTGGCGAGCACCAGCGTGCGCCGCTGGTCCCCCGGGTCGGCGTGCAGGGCGACCAGACCTTCTTCGGCCATGCGTTGCACCAGCTTGGTCACGGTGGGCTGTTTGGCGAGCACATCGTGGGCGAGCTGGCCGATGGCGACGCCGGCCGGCTCGTCGGGGGACAGCGCCGCGTCGTGCAGCACGGCGAGCACGCGCCAGGCGATGTGCGTCAGGCCCTGCGCCGCGATGGCGTTTTCAAAGTCGCGGTACACGGCGTGGTTGGCCTGCCCGAGCAGGTAGCCGAGGTAGCTGCCGACGAAGCGGTCGTCGGGTGCCTGCGGCGCGCTCGGGTCGGCCTGTGAGCCCTGCAAGGGGTGCTCGGTGTAGAAGCGGCCGCCGTGGTAGAGCAGGGGCGAGGCGGCGGCGCGGCGGCTGCAGCGCTCAACCTCACCGACGAAGATCACGTGATCGCCTTCGGTGTACTGGCTGCGGTTGAAGCACTCGAACGTGGCGACGCAGCCGGTGAGCAGCGGTGCACCGCTGACGCCTTCCACAAAATCCACGCCCTGCCAGCGGTCCACGTCGCGCGCGGCAAAGCGTTCGGCCAGGGCCTGCTGGTCGGCAGCGAGCACGTTGATGGCGTAGTGCTGGCCGTTGGCAAACGCCGCCATCGAGCCGGCCGCCTGGGCCAGACTCCAGAGCACCAGCGGTGGGTCGAGCGATACCGAGTTGAACGAGCTGGCCGTCAAGCCCGCCAGTTCACCGGACGCGGTGCGCGCGGTGACGATGGTCACGCCGGTGGCGAACATGCCCAGCGAAGCACGGAACTCGCGCGGTGAGAAATCGGGGGGGCGGGCCTGTTGGCCGGCTTTACGGGCTGGGGACATGGCTGCAATTTATATGAAAATTCATGAATAATGTGTCCGCTGGCGCCATTCCCCTGATGGCAGCCGGTCCAAAACAGGAGACAAGCGATGTTGCAGGAGCGGATCGAACCCGTCTGGATCGACGCCTTTGAGTTGGTCCTGAAGCGCTGTGCGCTGCAACCGGGCGATACGGTGGCCATTCTCGGTGAAACCCAGAGCCGCCCGGTGCTCATGGCGCTGGCGCAGCTCGCGGTCGCCCGCGTCGGGGCCGATGCCTTCACGCTCACCCTGCCGTCGGTGTTCGCCCGCGGCGAGCCGGTCACGCGTTCCACCGGCGCCACCCCGGCGATCCAGCAGCTGGGCCCGGTGATTGCGGCGCTGCAGGCCTGCACGCTGGTGGTGGACTGTACGGTCGAGGGCCTGATGCACGCGCCCGAACTGCCCGCCATCCTGCAGGGCAACGGCACGACGCAGCCGCGCATCGTCTACGTGAGCAACGAACACCCTGAAGCGCTGGCGCGCCTGCTGCCCGACGACGCGACCGAAGCGCGCGTGAAAAACCACGTGAAACGCCTGCGTAGCGCGAAGGCCATGCGCGTGACTTCGCCCGCGGGCACAGACCTCAGCATCGCGCTGCAGGGCGCGGTGGCCGGCGGCAACTGGGGCAGCACCACCCGCCCGGGCACGCTGACCCACTGGCCCGGTGGCCTGGTGCTGGCGTTCCCGGCGGCGGGCAGCGTCAACGGCACGCTGGTGCTGGCCGAGGGCGACGTGAACCTGACCTTCAAGCGCTACATCGAGCGTGCCATCACGTTGACGATCGAGAACGATTACGTGACGCGCATCGAGGGCACGGGGGTTGATGCCGAGCTGCTGCGTTCGTACTTTGCCGCCTGGCAGGAAAAGGAGGCGTATGCCGTGAGCCACGTGGGTTATGGCCTGAACGATGCCGCGCGCTGGGACAGCATGGCGCTCTACGACAAACGCGATTTCAACGGCACCGAGCTGCGGGCTTTCGCCGGCAACTTCCTCTACAGCACCGGCGCCAACGAAACCGCCGGGCGTTATACCCGCGGCCATTTCGACTGGCCGATGCGCGACTGCACGGTGGCACTCGACGGCACCGTGGTGGTGCAGGACGGCAAGGTGGTCGACTGATGCCCGTCCCGCAATTCACCACCCTGGGCAGCGGCCCGACGGTCTTGATGCTGCACGGCATCGGCGGCGGGCACCTCGCGTTCGCGCCGCAGGTGGAAACCCTGGCGCAGGCCGGTTACCGCGCGGTGGCCTGGGACATGCCGGGTTACGGCCGCAGCGCACCCATCGAGCCCTACACCTTCAAGGCGCTGGCGCAGAGCTGCATCGACCTGATCGACGCGCTGCGGTGCGAGAACGTGAGCCTGTTGGGCCACAGCATGGGCGGCATGGTGGCCCAGGAGGTGATCGCGCGCCGGCCCGACAAGGTGAAAAAGCTCATCCTCTGCGGCACCTCGGCCGCCTTCGGCAAACGCACCGACGGCCGCTCGGCCGAAGCCTGGGCGCAGCAGTTCATCGGCCAGCGCACCGCCCCGCTCGACGCCGGCAAGACCATGGCCGACATGGCCGCCACGCTGGTGCCGCAGATGGTCGGCCCGGGTGCCTTGCCCGAAGGGGCGCGCCTGGCCGAACACTGCATGGCCGGCGTGCCCGCCGCCACCTACCGGCGCGCGCTCGAATGCCTGGTGACCTTTGACCGCCAGGCCTCGCTGGCAGACATCCGCGTGCCCACGCTGCTGCTCGGCGGCGAGTTCGACCGCGTGGCCGCGCCCGCGGTGATGAAGCAGATGGCGGCCGCCATTCCGCGCGCCCGCTACGCCGAACTCGCCGGCATCGGCCACCTCATGAACCTTGAAGCGCCCGACGCCTTCGACGCGCTGCTGCTCGCCTTCCTGCGTGAGCCCACGCCCAAGCCTTTGCCCGATACCCACTGACCCGCACCGAAAAACAGCCGGAGACAAGACCCATGAACAACCCCATCAACCCCCACACCGGGCTCGACTTCACCCCCGCCGTCGGCGACATGGCCTTCACACCGCTGCAGCGCGAACTGCTGGCCAAGGCCCACGCGCTGGGCCGCGACAAGTTCGCCGCGCGCGCGCAACAATGGGACACCGAAGCCAGCTTCCCGTTCGCCAACTACGACGACCTGCGCGAGGCCGGTTTCCTCAAGCTCTGCGTGCCCACGTCGCACGGCGGCCTGGGCGCGGACTACACCACCTACATGATGGTCGCGGCCGAGATCGGGCGCTTCTGCGGCGCCACCGCGCTGACCTGGAACATGCACATCTGCTCGACGATGTGGACCGGCGTGCTGGCCGACGGCATCCCGATGAGCGACGCCGAACGCCGCGAACACGCGGCGCGGCGCGAGCTGCATTTCGGCCGCATCGTCAACGACGGCGCGCTCTACGCGCAACCCTTCAGCGAGGGCACGGCCGCGGCCGCCGGGCGCGCGCCCTTCGGTACCACGGCGAAGAAGGTCGAAGGCGGCTGGCTCATCAATGGCAAGAAGATCTGGGCCAGCCTCTCGGGCGCGGCCGACTACTACGGCGTGCTCTGCACCGAAGACAAGGGCGACCAGCACCCCGACGCACGCGACACGCTCTACATCAGCGTGCCCGCTACTTCAGAAGGCTTCAGCATCAGCGGCGACTGGGACCCGTTGGGCATGCGCGGCACGGTGAGCCGCAACCTGGCGTTCAAGGACGTGTTCGTGAGCGACGCCGAGCAGCTCATGCCGCGCGGCATCTACTTCAAGGGCGCGCAGACCTGGCCGGCCATGTTCTTCACGCTCTCGCCCACCTACCTCGGCGTGGCCAACGCGGCCTACGACTTCACGGTGCAGTACCTGCGCGGCGAGGTGCCGGGCGAACCCCCCATCAAACGCCGCCAGTTCCCCACCAAACAGATCGCGGTGGCGCAGATGCGCATCCAGCTGGAGAACATGAAGAGCCTCTTTGCGCGCGCCATCGCCGAGGCCAAACCCAACCCGAGCAAGGACGAGAAAATGCGCCTGTACGCCGCGCACTACAGCGTGATGGAAGGCGCCAACGACATCGCCCGCCTGGCCATCCGCACCTGCGGCGGCCAGAGCATGCTCAAGCACCTGCCGCTGGAGCGCCTGTACCGCGACAGCCGCTGCGGCGCGCTCATGTTGCCCTGGACGGCCGAGCTCATCCTGGACCGCATGGGTCGCGAGACGCTGTACGAGGCGGGTGAAAAGGACGAGTGAGACCCGTGCCGCCGTGCCGCGGTTCACGGTGATCCAGAGGCCCGTCATCTGCCGGATGAACAAGGTCCCTAGAATGCCGGGATGTCCCGTTTTCCTTCCCTGACGCCAACCCTTTCACTGGCCCTGGCCGCGTGCCTGCTGTGGCCCCTGGCGGGCACCGCGAAACCCACGTCGACCAGTCCGGTTCGTGGCCCTGGGCACCCCCTGGCCGACATCCAGGGCAGCGATCCCTGCCGGGAATTCGTGGCCCGCCTGCCCAACGTGAAGACGCCACTGTGCGCCAGCGCCGAACTCAAGCCCACCGTGGGCCGATCGGTGCAGGGCCGCACCCTGTACCAGCGCGACGTGGTCGCGCCCGAATCCCGCCTCCGCGTGCTGGTGGTCGGGGCCATGCACGGCGACGAGCTCTCGTCGGCCTCCGTCGCTCTGCACTGGATCCAGCTCGCCCTGCAGACCCCGTCCAACGCCCACTGGCGCTTCATCCCCGCGCTCAACCCGGATGGCCTCATGGTGCGCCCGGCCAAGCGCGTCAACGCCAACGGCGTGGACCTCAACCGCAACTTCCCCACGCCCAACTGGAAGCGCGACGCCAAGATCTACTGGGAAGAGCGCACGCGCAAGGACCCGCGCCGCTGGCCCGGCCCGAAGCCGCTGTCCGAACCCGAATCGCAGTACCTGTACGACGAAATGGAGCGCTTCCAGCCCGACCTGATCGTCAGCATCCACGCGCCCTACGGCGTGCTCGACTTCGACGGCCCGAGCGTGCCACCGGCCCGCCTGGGCCGGCTGTACCTCGACCAGGTCGGCATCTTCCCGGGCAGCCTGGGCAACTTCGGTGGCGTGCACAAGGGCATGCCGGTGGTCACCATCGAATTGCCGAGTGCTTTCCGCACGCCGCTGGACGCCGAGATGCGCCAGATGTGGCTGGACTTGCTGCGCTGGATGAGCGAACGCGTGGTGCCCGAGCAGCCAGACCCCCGGGTGGTGCCGGTGAAGGCGAAGAAGACCAGCTGAACGGTCCTGAACCGGAAAAAAAGAGCCCGCAACTGCGGGCTCTTTTTCGGGTGGCCGGCCCTTTACCTCAGCAGGTGGTGGTGATGCGGCCGCTCTGGATGCCGGCGCGGTAGTGCTGGAGTTCGCGCTTCACGACCGGCATCAGGACGTACAGGCCGACGATGTTGGCCAGCGCCATGGCGAAGATCATGGAATCGGAGAAGTCGATCACCGGACCCAGGCCCATGCTGGCGCCCACCACCACGAAGACGAGGAACAGCAGCTTGAACACCAGTTCCGACGCGAAGCTCTCGCCCAGCAGGTAGGTCCAGGCCTTCATGCCGTAGTAGCTCCAGGTGATCATGGTCGAGAAGGCGAACAGCACCACGGCCAGCGCCAGCACATACGGGAACCAGCTCACCGCGCTGCCGAAGGCCACCGAAGTCAGGCCCACGCCGCTGGCGCCCGCGGCCTGCGCCGTGAGGCCACCGGCGTCCACATGCCCGGTGATGATGATCACCAGCGCCGTCATGGTGCAGATCACCACGGTGTCGATGAAGGGTTCGAGCAGCGCGGCAAAACCCTGCGACACCGGCTGGTCGGTCTGCACGGCCGAGTGCGCGATGGCCGCCGAGCCCACGCCGGCTTCGTTGGAAAACGCCGCGCGCTTGAAGCCTTGAATGAGCGCACCCACGACGCCGCCCACCACACCTTCGGATGAAAACGCCCCGAGGAAGATCTGGCCAAAGGCCCAGGGCAAGCGGTCCACGTAGACGAACAGCACCACCAAGCCGGAGATCAGGTAGAGCGCTGCCATGAAGGGCACCAGTTTTTCGGTCACCCGGGCGATGGACTTGATGCCGCCGATGATGACCAGGCCCACCGACACCGCCATGATCAGTCCGAACAGCCAGCCCTTGCCGGCGAAGAAGCTCGCGTCGCCACCGGTCACGCCCACGATCTGCTGGAAGCTCTGGTTGGCCTGGAACATGTTGCCGCCGCCGATGGCGCCACCGACGCAGCAGATGGCGAAGAACACCGCGAGGAACTTGCCGAGACGGGGGAAACCTTGCTCTGCCAGGCCCTTGGAGAGGTAACGCATGGGGCCACCCGAGACGGTGCCCACGGCGTGGTTCACGTCGCGGTACTTCACGCCCAGTGTCACCTCGGTGAACTTCGAGGCCATGCCCAGCAGGCCGGCCAGGATCATCCAGAACGTGGCGCCGGCGCCACCGATCCCGACGGCCACCGCCACGCCGGCGATGTTGCCCAGGCCCACGGTGCCCGAGACCGCGGCGGTCAGGGCCTGAAAGGGCGTGACCTCGCCCGGCATGGACGGGTTGGAATAGCGCCCGCGCACCACCTGGATCGCGTGCGAGAAACCGCGCAGCTGGATGAAACGGAAATTCAGGGTGAAGATCAGCGCCGCCAGGATCAGCCAGCCGACGATGAGCGGAAAGCTGGTGCCGCCGACCGGCACCGAATAGAAGATGGCGCCGGCCACCGCGTCGGAGTAAGGCTGCACCGCGGCGCTGATGCGCGCGTCGAGGCTGTCGCCCTGGGCGCTGGCGGCACCGTGGGCCAGCAGCAGGGTGGCCCCGAGGCCGATGCCGCGCGGCAGGGCCGTGGAGGGTTGGGGGGTCATGTCTGTCTCCTGTCGTTTTAATGGTGCGGTCACGGGTGATGCCGCGGTCTCCGGTGGCCCGTTCGGTCGCCGGATGTGAAAAGGCCGGGTGCTGCGGTTTGCAGCACCCGGCCCATGCGGGAATGGTTCAGGCCTGTTGCGGCGGCGCTGCGTGGCGCAAGCGGCCGGCGTTGACCGCTGCGGTGCTCCGCGCCGCAGGCTGGCCGACAAAGCCGAAGTTCATCGCCGGCACCTCGCCGCTGATGAGTTCGGCGAGAGCCTTGCCCGAGCCGGCGCCGTGTGTCCAGCCCAGCGTGCCGTGGCCGGCATTGACCCAGAGCTTGCCGACTTTCGTGCTGCCGATCAGCGGAATGTTGGTCGGTGTGGCCGGGCGCAGGCCGCACCAGAACTGCGGGTCGCCACCTTCTTCGGGCGTGCGCGTGTCGGCCACGCCGGGGAACACCTGTTCAATGCGCTTGACCAGCATCTGCGCGCGGGTGCGCGCCAGCGGCGTGTCCAGCGAGAGGTCGAAGCCGCCGAGTTCGATGGTGCCGGCCACGCGCAACTGGTCGCCCAGACGCGAGATCGCGATCTTGAGCTGGTCGTCCAGCAGGCTCACCTGCGAAGCCGCTTCGGGCTTGAGCAGTTTCAGCGTGGCGCTGTAGCCCTTGCCGGGGTAGATCGGCACGTGCACGCCCACCTGCTTGAGCAGCGCGGTGGAGTAGGAGCCGGCGGCCACCACGAAGGCGTCGGCCTGGAGTTCGCGCGCCTGGCCCGTCGCCCGGTCGTGCACGCTCACGCTGTCCACCTGGCCACCGCTGGCGCGGATGCGCTGGATGTCATGGCCCATCAGGGACAACATGCCCTGCTCGCGGCACAGCTGCGCCAGCTTCTGGGTGAAGAGCAGGCAGTCGCCCGACTCGTCGCTCTCGGTGTAGGTGCCGCCCACGATGCGGTCGGCAAAACTGCGCAGTGCGGGTTCGATCTTCAGCAGCTCGTCCTTGCTCACCACCTTGCGGTTCACGCCGTGGCGGCGCATCAGCTCGGCGGCGTTGCCGGCTTCGTCGAACGATTTCTGGCTGGTGTAGTAATGGGCGATGCCCTTGGTGAGCCGGTTGTATTGCAGACCGGTGGTGGCCACCACGTCTTTCAGCGCCGCGTGGCTGTAGCTGCCCAGCGCCACCAGTTGCGCCACGTTGCGCTCAAAGGCGGCGTCGTTGCACTGGCCCAGGAATTGCATGCCCCAGAGCCACTGCGCCGGGTCCAGCTGCGGGCGGAATTTGAGCGGGCCTTCCGGGTCGAACAGCCACTTCAGCGCCTTCAGCGGCGCCTCGCGGTTGGCCCAGGGTTCGCAGTAGCTGACCGAAATCTGCGCCGCATTGCCGAAACTGGTTTCCAGCGCGGCGTCCGCCTGCCGGTCGACCAGTGTGACCTCATGACCACGCTGCAGCAGATGCCACGCCGTACTCACCCCGATGATGCCTGCACCCAGTACAACGACTCGCATGGCCCGCTCCTGAAAAAAGTGGAAAAACTGGGGCGAAGTATGGGAAAAACCGCGGTGTTAGTGAAGCGAAATTAAACTAAAATCTTTGGCATCATGTTGGCTAATAGAAGAGGCGCGTTGATCCCTGTGTGAAACGCCCGTCCCATTCGCCCACGTCACCGCCTCTATTTCCTGTTCAACCGCATGAGCACTTTTGACCCCGACGCCCTGGAATGCCTGGCCGCCATCATCGAAGAAGGCGGTTTCGAGCGCGCGGCGCAGCGCCTGTCCATCACCCAGTCGGCGGTGTCGCAACGGCTACGGGCGCTGGAGGCGCAGGTGGGCACGGTGCTGATCGTGCGCAGCCGGCCGCTCAAGCCGACGCCGGCCGGGCAGCTCATGCTCAAACACGCCAAGATGCAACGCCTGCTGCGCGCCGACCTGGAAAAAGACCTCAAGGAACTCGCACCGAGTTCCACCGGCAATGGCCGCGAAGAAGAGCGCATCTCGGTCGCCATCAACGCCGACAGCATCGCCACCTGGGCGCTGCCCGCGCTCAACGTGCTGGCGCAGGGCGGCCTGCCGATCGAAATCATCACCGACGACCAGGAATTCACCCATGAGTGGCTGCGCGAAGGCCAGGTGCTGGGCTGCGTCACCTCGCTGGGCCAGGCCTTGCGCGGCTGCAAGATGGAAGCGCTGGGCACCATGAGCTACGTGGTGGTGGCGCAGACGGCCTACGCCGCAGCGCACTGCCCCAAGGGCCTGAACGCGCACAACTTCCACAAGCTGCCCTTCGTCGCGTTCAACCGCAAGGACCACCTGCAGCACGGCTTCGTGGAGCAGGCGTTTGAGCTGCCGCGTGTCATGCTCAAGCAGCTCTTCGTGCCCTCCAGCGAAGGCCAGGTGCGGGCGGTGCGGGCGGGCTGGGGCGTGAGCGTGTTGCCCGAACTGAGCGTGCACGAGCTCATCGCAAGCGGTGAACTGGTCAACCTCGCACCGCGGCACCGGTTGGAAGTCGCGCTGTACTGGCACTGCTGGAACCTGAGTTCCGATGTGCTGGACGCGCTGAGCAGCGCGCTGCGCAGCGCAGCCCAGCGCAGCCTGCAGCCGGTCACGGCGTAGGTGACGTACGCATCCTTGAGGCGGCAGGCTCAGTGGCAGAACCGCCGATGCAGCGCTAGGCCTGTTCAGTCAAAAGGCGCCGCCGCAAGAAAGAGACCCGACAGGGCGTCTCTTTCCACAACGGTGAACACAACGGCATCAGGCTTCCACTGCCGGACCAGTTGCTTGAACAAGCGTGCATCGTTTTCCATGCCCCTGTGCCAGTGAAGCTGCACAATCTCTTCGAAAGCCGACGCCATGAAAGGCGACAGCTTCGTGCCGAAGGAGTCACGTAGCCACAGCACACGTCTGGAGTTGGCGGCCTCAGGCGTGCGCACATGAACCGTCTTGGCAGGGAAATCCACCTGGGCGAAACGGCGTTCAAACAAGGGTTTTCGGGTGTCGAAGTCCGAGACCGTGGAGACGTAGCGTTCGGGGCGGTCCAGATTGAGGTGGATTTCCTTGTCGCGCAACGCATGGGAAATTCTGAGGAAATGAGCCAGGTCTCCGCCCGCCCTGCTTTGCTCCCTCTGGACGTTCAGCGGCGCTTCGATAGGCAATCGCAGATCACCGTCCAACTCGCGCATACGCCGCCCCAGTTGAACGAAGGCATGGGCTGCGCCAAGCTGATTCCAGTGGGTGTCGGTCCTGTAGTAAAGGGGCTGTGTGTGAGATGCTGCTGCGGCCTGCAGCGCTGGGCGAAGGTCCAGCACGATGGAGCCACCCTCGCGGGCCAATGTCGGGACGAAGCCCGGATGGTTCACCCTGACCCACCGAGGAAGCGTTTGGGGGTAGATGGTCTGCTTGTTGGGGCCGACCATGAAATGCATGGATGAAACACCTTGCACACGCAACCATGCCTGCCACCGTTGCAGAGAGCGTCCAAGCTCACGGGCGCGTTCCTGCCTTGCGGAGCCTCTCTCGCCTCTCATCACGGAGAGGGTGCTGGCGTAGTGATCGCCCAGATGGAGCCAGCCGTCGTAGCCGACGATCACCTTGTCGGGGTGGGTGCTGATGCCTGCACGCCATGCAGCGGTGGCCAGCCAGGCTTCCAGCTGATCGCTGCGGAACAGCTGGTTGGCAAGGCCCTTCACATCAACTTGGGCGATCAGTTGCGCCGAAAGCGTGCGGGTGGCTGCCTGTGTCAGGTTCGACGCTGGCACGGCCAGAAGCACCGCCGCTGCGATCACCATGAAGACGCTGACGCCCGTTCTGTGGTTCATCTTAGAAGTTGAAGTAGAGGAAGACCGAGGATGTGGAGGCCATGGTGGCGACGAGCGCCACACCCAGCAGCACGGCGCAGGCGCCTGTGGTGGGCCAGCCGATGCGCACATCCATCAGCCGGGCCGCATTCGGTCGGGACAGGAGGACGAAGGCTGCGGCGATGGCCGCCAGGTAGGGCAACTGCGCCACCATCGCCGCTGGCAGCCATTGCAGCCACAGGTCGATGGACCAGCCGCCCCACGCGAAACCGGCGGTGGGTATGTCGTCCGCTGTTTTGGCCAGGGCGCCGGGCAGATCCACCATGCCCCTCAGTACGCGTAGTGCGTCGTCCAGTGTGTTGGCCCGGAAGAACACCCAGGCCATGTTCAGGAACAGAAAGGTGGTCAGCCAGGCCAGCATCTTGGGCATGCGCAGGCCGAGAGCTTTCCAGGCCCTGTGTACCACCAACGCACCTCCGTGCAGGGCACCCCAGATCACGAACATCCAGCTCGCGCCGTGCCAGAGTCCGCCGATCACGAAAGTGATGAACAGATTGGCGTAGGTCATCCACTCGGCACCGCGATTGCCGCCCAAGGGGATGTAGATGTAGTCCCGAAGGAAGCGGCCCAATGTGATGTGCCAGCGGCGCCAGAAGTCCTGAATATCCAGCGATTTGTAAGGCGAGTTGAAGTTCAGCGGCAGCCGGATGTTGAACATCAGGGCGGCGCCCATGGCCATGTCGCAGTAGCCGCTGAAATCGAAATACAGCTGGAAGGTGTACGAGAGGCTGGTCACCCAAGCCTCAAAAAAGTCCAAGGCTTACGGGTTGTCAAAGCCCTGGGTAGCCCACGGAGCGAAGGTGTCGGCAATCATCACTTTTTTGAACAGGCCGAGCGCAAAAATGCACAGGCCCGTGAGCACATGCCGGTGGCTCAGCACCCAGTTCCTGCGCCGGGCGAACTGGGGCATCATCTCGTGGTGGTGCACGATCGGCCCGGCGATCAGTTGCGGGAAGAAGGTGATGAACAGGGCGTACCGCAGGAAATCGTATTCCCGCGTCTGGCCGCGGTAACTGTCTACCAGATAGGCAATTTGCTGGAAGGTGAAGAAGCTGATGGCCAGTGGCAGCACCACCTTGGGCCAGTCCAGAACCCAGCCAGTCAGCCCGTTGATGTTGTCGGCGAAGAAGTTGGCGTATTTGTAGTAGCCCAACAGACCCAGGTTGCCAACGATCCCGGTGATCAGCAGCGCGCGCCGGGGCACATCGGATCGCGTCGCCCGGCCTTTGGAGAGCTCGCTACCCATCAGGAAGGTGACCAGCAGGCTGCCCAGCAACAGCGGCAGGTGCTCCAGCTTCCAATAGCTGTAGAAGAACAGGCTGGCAAGCACCAACCAGCCCTGCGCTGCGGTGATCCAGCGCAGCCTGCACAGCCAGAAATAGACCACCAGCGTGGTTGGCAGAAACGCAAGCAGGAAGACGGCGGAATTGAACAGCATCTCCTGCGATTATCCCGGGTCGCCCGCGCCGAAATACCCAGGATCTGAGGCGCTCAGACCGCGCAAGGATCAGGCCCCTGTTGGGGCCTGATTGGTGTTGCGAGTGGTGTGGTCAGGGGATCACTTCGGCATGACCACGCTATCGATCACGTGGATCACGCCGTTGTCGGCCACGATGTCGGTCTTCACCACGTTGGCGGCGTCCACTTTCACGCCGCTCATGGTGCTCACGGTCAGTTCGCTGCCTTGCACCGTCTTCACTTTGCCGGCCTTCACGTCGGCCGCCATCACCTTGCCCGCGACCACGTGGTAGGTCAGCACGGCGGTGAGCTTGGCCTTGTCTTTCAGCAAGGCGTCCAGATCGGCCTTGGGCACCTTGGCGAAGGCTTCGTCGGTGGGGGCGAACACGGTGAACGGGCCCTTGCCCTTGAGCGTGTCCACCAGGCCGGCGGCCTGCAGGGCCGTGGCCAGGGTCTTGAACGAACCGGCTGCGACAGCCGTGTCCACGATGTCGGCGGCCTGAGCGGTCAAGGCGCCGAAGGCGAGCGTGGCGGCGATGAGGGTCTTTTTCATACGGAACTCCAGTGAGGTTGGACAACAGGAATGGAAGCCGGCCGTGCGGAGCAGCGGAGGTGTTGACAGCTGCTTTCTCGCTCACCGGACTTCGGAACAACAGCGTCACCGGGTGGCTTGCCGATTCGGCTCACCCCGGCAAAGTCGGCCGTCGGAGCGAATATTACACTGTTTAGGATAAAAAGATACTGATCAGTATGTAACAAGACTTGTTGGTGCTTATATCGACCTTGTCGTCAATTTCGGGCAGAATCCGGGCAAGCATTCAAAGGTTGTTCATGGTCAGCGTTGTCCTCAAGTCGTCCCCACCCGTCCCACCCAAGCGCAGCTTTCGCGAGCAGATGCACATCGCGCGCGAGGACGCCATCGTGTCGGCGGTGAACCGGTTGCTGGCGGAAAAAGGTTTTGAGGCGATGACGGTGGACGAAGTGGCGGCCGAAGTCGGCATCGCCAAGGCCAGCCTCTACAAGCACTTCCCGAGCAAGGAAGACCTGGCCGCGGCGGCCATGGTGCGTGTGATGGACCGGGCGCGGGCGTTCCTGGACACGCTGGACGCCCAGCGCCCGCCGCTGGAGCTGTTGCGCGAGGTGGCGCGCTGGACGATGGCGGTGCAACTGGCGGGCGAAATGCCGTCACTGCCGAGCGAAAACTCCAGCCTGCGCGCGGCGCTGACCACCAACAAGGCCTATGTCGATGGCCTGATGGACGTGAGCGATCGCCTCGGTGCCTGGATCACCGCCGCCCAGGCCAATGGCAGCCTGAACAGCGCCCTGCCGCCGATCGCGGTGCTCTACACCCTGTATGCGCGCGCCTGCGACCCGGTGCTGGGCTTCCTCAAAGGCGCGGGGCTTTACAGCAACGAACAGATCATCGACATGGTGCTGAGCACCTGTTTCGACGGATTGCGGAAGAGGTGAACTGACTCACCCCCGCCGCAGGATTCGACTCCCCCCGCGCCGCCTGCGGCGTCACCCCCTGAGGGGGCGATGCGAGTGGCCCGGCAAAGCCGGTTCCACCGCATCCTGGGTCGGGGCAGGCGCGCCGGAGAGAGAGCCGGAGTGCTCCGAGGGGGAGTTGAGCCCAGGGGCGCAGCGGAACCGGCTTTGCCGGGCCGCAGTGCGCCGTCCCCCCTTGGGGGAAGCCGCGTCAGCGGCGCAGGGGGGTCATCTCACAAGCAACACCGGCACTTCGCAGTGCGCCAGCACCTGCGTGGCCACCGAACCCATGACGAGGTTGCCCAGGGCGCTGTGGCCGTGTGAGCCCATCACCACCAGGTCGAACTTGCCGGCGTTGGCTGCCTTGGCGATCTGTTCGCCGGGCGAGCCGACCTTGTGCACCACCTTGGGTTCGACGCCATGGCGCTTGAGAAACTTGACCACGGGGGCCGTGACCTTCTCGGCTTCCTCGGCGTAGTAGCCGTTGGCCACTTCGGCGCCCACCGCAGCGCGCGCGCGCGCGGGCAGGGGGAGTTGCACGGTGAACAGGGTGAGGTCGTTGTGCGTGCCGAACACCTCTTCGTGGGTGGTCACGTAGGCGATCATTTTTTTGGTGTACGGGCTGCCATCCACTGCGAGCAAGATTTTCACGGTTGTATCTCCTGATAAGCGGGTCAATTGGTCAGTGTACGCCGTGGCTTTGCAATGTCTCTACCGGTTTTCCACATCGATGGTCAGCGTGGGCCTGAACATCTGCTGCTCGCCTTTGCTGGCGTAGCCCAGCGGGTTGGCGACGATGCGGCAGCGGCCCAGTTGCAGGTCCTGCGGGCAGTGCAGATGACCGTGCAGCCACAGATCTGCCAGCGGCAGCAGATCGTCCAGTCCGTTGCAGAAACCGGCGGTGCCCGGGCTCAGGCCGTAGCGCGGATCGGCGCTGTGCAAGGTGGGGGCAAAGTGGGTGATCACGACCGTGGTGCCGTCGAACGGCTGGGCCAGCGCCTGGCGCAGCCAGTCCTGGCATTCCAGCCCGAGCTCGCGCATGGCCGCGGCGTCGAACAGGCGCCCGTGGCGCTGCCCGTTCATCTTGTTCAGGTAGAAGTTGGCCGCGCGGAAGGCTTTCTGGCGCTGGTGCAGGCGGTGGGTGAGCGGATCGCGGGCGCGGCCTTTGGTCTGGGGCTGCGTGGCCAGGGCGTCGTAGTCGCTCCACAGCGTGGTGCCGATCAGTCGCACGCCGTCCAGCAACAGCGTTTCGCGCTCCAGCCACTGGATGCCCAGCCGGGCGCAGCTGGCGCGCAACCCGGCGTGCGCCGCGTCCACATCCAGCGCATCGTATTCGTGGTTGCCGGGCACATAGACCACCGGCACCGGCCAGGCCGCGTACTGCGGCAAGGGCGAGAAGCGCTGCAGGCACCAGTCGGGTTCGGCCATCACGCTGCCGTCGCGACGGGTCTGGTACGAGCCGATGTCGCCAGCGAGCACCAGCAGGTCGGCACCGGGGGCCGGCGTGGCGACAAAGTCGGGGTTGGCTTCGAGGTGCAGGTCGCTCAGAAGCTGGATGTTCATGCCCGCATTGTCGGGGGAACAACGGGTTGCCCGCTCAGCGCACGACCAGCACCGGAACGTGTGAGTGGGCCAGCACCGCAGCGGTGACCGAACCCAACACCATGCTTTCGATCGCCGATTGACCGCGGCAGCCCATGACGAGCATGTTGCTCTGGAACTGTTTGGCCGCCTCCACCAGCTCTTTGGCCGGTTCGCCCTGGCGCGTCACGCACAGCGGCGTGAAGCCGTGGGCCTGCAGGAACTGGTTGGATTCCTCCAAGAGGGCGTTGTCGGCCGCCACGTCGTAGCGGTTGCCCTCGCCGGGCTGGACATTGAACAGCACGTAGTCGTAGAAGGGCCGGAACAGCAGTTCGTTGGAAACGATGTAGGTCAGCATGCGCCGCGTGTAGCGGCTGCCGTCCACCGCCAGCAGAAGTTTCATGGACATGGTGCGGTCCTCCCGGTGAAATTGCGATCTTCGTCACGTTTTTACACCTTATCGGCGTGAAAGCCCTGGACGGAAGCCCGCACCACCGCGTCCCTCAACCAGCTGTGGGCACTGTTGTGGGACGACTGGCGGTGCCACAGTGTGTCCACATGCACCGCGGGCACCGGCAGCGGCAGCTCGCTCAGGGCCAGCTCGTGTTCCATGCCCGTGGCGCCCACGAAATGGCGCGGCAACACCGTCAGCAGGTCGGTCGTCGCCACCACGCGTCCGGCGGTGAAGAACTGGTTCACGGTCAGCACCACGCGCCGCTGGCGCGAGAGGGCGGCCAGCGCTTCGTCAACGAAGCCAAACGGGCGCCCGGAGAAGCTCACCAGCAGGTGGCGCGCGGCACAGTAGCTGTCCAGATCGATGGGGCGCCCGGCCAGGGGGTGGCCGCGGCGCATGACGACCACGTACTCGCCGTCGTACAGGCGCTGGTTCAGGAAGCGGGGGCTGTGTTCCTGCAGGTGGCTGGCGCTGAGCTCGGCCAGCACGCCGGGGAAATGGCCGATCGCCAAGTCCGCCGAACCCGATTCCAGCAGCTCGCGCGGGTCGCGCGTGGTTAGCGGCAGCACCCGCAGGTTCACCCCGGGGGCTTCGTTCTCCAGGATGTCCATCAGGCTGGGCACCAGCTTGGCGGCGGTGGCATCGGCCATGGCGAGCACGAAGGCGTTGTGTGCGGTGGCCGGGTCGAAACCGCCCGGCGCCAGCGATTCGCGCAGCTGCTGCAGCGCGTCGCGCACCGTGGGCCACAGCGCCAGCGCCATGGGCGTGGGTTCCACGCCGTAGCCCGAGCGCCGCACCAGCTCGTCGCCCAGCGTCTCGCGCAGCCGTTTGAGGGCGTTGCTCACCGCCGGCTGGGTCATGGCCAGGTTGTGGGCCGCGCGCGTGAGGTTGCGCTCGACCATCACCTCGTCGAAAACCCGCAGCAGGTTCAGGTCGAGGGTGCGAAAGTTCAGTTCATTCATATGATTTGTGAATGTAATTCATCACAAAAATAAATTGGCGTGACATGCGGGTTAACCCTAGTATTCACCTGTCCAAAAGACATTTCTATCAAGGAGTCCGCCATGAGCACCATCTTTTCCCCCTCCCCCGCATCCCTGGGGCTGCCCCCCACCTCGTCGCCCGACGCAGCGGGTACCTACCGGGTCCGGCCCAGCCGCGATGGCGCCCGGGGGCTCGCCGCCTTGCTGCTGGCCGCCGCAGTGGCTGCGCTCGTGGTGCTGGCCGACCGCCTCATCAGCACCTGGGCCGACGGCCACCTGTTTCTGGCCTGGGTCGCTCTGTGGGTCGTGATTTTCGCGGGCCTGGCGCTCTTCGCGGGCACCGCCCGGAACCTGGCGCAGCGCACCTTGCGTTCGCTGGACAGCTGGTCGGCCACGCTGGCTGAAGCCCGTGCCGATATGCGCCTGTGGGAGCAGGCCCGCCGCGACCCGCGCCTGATGAGCGAACTGATGCAGGCCCGCATGCGCGATACCGATGACGGTGACTTTGAAACCGCGCTGGCGCCCATGGGTCTGGAGCCCGGTGTGGTGCAGAAGCCGGTCAGCGGCTGGGGACGTTTCCCCGAGCGGCTCGCCGAAAGCCGTGCGCGCAACATCCACCTGTATTACATCTGACGCCGCCGGGCCGAAAGGCCTGAGCCACAGCAAAAAAGCCACCGGGTCCGGTTGCTTTTTTTCGCCCGGATCGTTCATCCGGGGGCGTGGCGTTGGAAGGGCAGATCGTGCCCTTCCAACGTGCTTCTTCAGGCAGCCAGGCGCTTTTCCAGCTCAGCCTTGGTGGCTACCAGCTCTTTGGGCAGGTGGTAAGCCAGTTGCTCAAAGTGGGCATCGTGCAGCTTGAGTTCGTCAACCCAGGCGGCTTTGTCGATGCTGGTCACGGTCTTGAACTGCTCGGCGCTGAAGTCCAGACCGGTCCAGTTGATTTCGGCGTAGGTCGGGGCGGTGCCGAACATGGTGGTTTCGCCCTGTGCGGTGCCTTCGATGCGGTCGATCATCCACTTGAGCACGCGCATGTTGTCGCCGTAGCCGGGCCAGACGAACTGGCCTTCGGCGTTCTTGCGGAACCAGTTCACGCAGAAGATCTTGGGCAGGGTGTGGCCCATGCTCTCCAGCTTGTGCTCCATGTCGAGCCAGTGCTGGAAGTAGTCGCTCATGTTGTAGCCGCAGAAAGGCAGCATGGCGAACGGGTCGCGGCGCACCACGCCCTGCGCGCCAAAGGCGGCGGCGGTGGTTTCGCTGCCCATGGTGGCGGCCATGTACACCCCCTCCATCCAGTTGCGGGCCTCGGTCACCAGCGGCACGGTGGTGCTGCGGCGGCCGCCGAAGATGAAGGCATCGATGGCCACGCCGTTGGCGTCGTCCCACTGCGGGTCCAGTGCCGGGTTGTTGGTGGCGGCCACGGTGAAACGCGAATTCGGGTGCGCGGCCTTGGCACCGGTTTCCTTGGCGATGGCCGGCGTCCAGTCCTTGCCCTGCCAGTCGATCAGGTGCGCGGGCACGCCGCCGCCGTCTTTCCCCATGCCTTCCCACCAGACGTCGCCGTCATCGGTCAGCGCCACGTTGGTGAAGATCACGTTCTTGTCCAGCGAGCGCATGCAGTTCGGGTTGGTGTGCATGTTGGTGCCGGGCGCGACGCCGAAGTAACCCGCTTCGGGGTTGATGGCGTACATCTTGCCGTCGGCGTGCGGCTTGATCCAGGCGATGTCGTCACCGATGGTGGTGACCTTCCAGCCCGCGAAGCCGGCTTCCGGCGGCACCAGCATGGAGAAGTTGGTCTTGCCGCAGGCGCTGGGGAAAGCGGCGGCGACGTGGTACTTCCTGCCTTCGGGATTCGTCACGCCCAGGATCAGCATGTGCTCGGCCAGCCAGCCCTGGTCGCGGCCCATGTTGGAGGCGATGCGCAGCGCGAAACACTTCTTGCCCAGCAGCGCGTTGCCGCCGTAGCCCGAGCCGTAGGACCAGATCTCGCGCGTCTCGGGGAAGTGCACGATGTACTTGGTGGTCGGGTTGCAGGGCCAGGTGCTGCTGTCCTTCTGGCCGTCGGCCAGGGGTGCACCCACGGTGTGCATGCAGGGCACGAAGGCGCCTTCGGTGCCGAGCACGTCGTACACGGCCTTGCCCATGCGGGTCATGAGCTTCTGGTTCACGGCCACGTAGGCGCTGTCGGTCAGCTCGATGCCGATGTGGGCGATGTGCGAGCCCAGCGGGCCCATGGAGAACGGCACCACGTACATGGTGCGGCCCTTCATGCAGCCGTCAAACAACGGCTGCAGGGTCTGGCGCATCTCGGCCGGGGCCATCCAGTTGTTGGTCGGGCCGGCGTTTTCCTTCTTCTCGGAGCAGATGAAGGTGCGGTCTTCCACGCGCGCCACGTCCGACGGGTCGGAGCAGGCCAGGAAAGAACCCGGGCGCTTGGCGGGATTGAGTTTCTTGAAGGTACCGGCGTCCACCAGCTGCTGGCACAGGCGGTTGTACTCCTCCTCGCTGCCATCGCACCAGACCACGTCGGCCGGCTTGCACAGGGCGACCATGTCGGCCACCCAGGCGATCAGCCGGGCGTTTTTCACAAAGGAAGGTGTGTTGAGGTTCAGGCCCTGCATCACGGGAGAATTCATGGAAATGGCTCCAGAAGTTGTAAAGCGGCAAGCCCAAGAGACACCAACAGCCGCTGGCCACAAACAAATGGGCGGGCGGCTGGTCAAGATCCCTTGGGCAAATAAGGGCGGTCGGCGCTCGGTGCTGCGGTGCGGATGGCAGGTGCAGCCAGATGGGCAAAAGGCGGGTGGATGGACCCGGGTTTTGATCCGCGTGTCGGCCAAAACCCCGATTTTATGAAAGTGGCGGGTCAGTTACCGGCAAGTTACATGCAAAACCCGCATAACCTGATGCACCAATTGATCGGTGGCGGTTCCGGATCTGCCCCGATCCAGATGCCGGTCGAACAAGAAAAAAGCCGAAGGCCCGGGCGGGCGTTCGGCTGGACGCTGCCTGACGGGGCTTCAGGCCATGAAGACGGCGATGAAGGCCAGCAGGAAAATCAGCACGCCACCGGCCACCGGCAACACGATGGGCATCAGGGGAACGATGGACTCCACCACGTCATGGGGCTGGTCGCTGTGGCTGTCGTGTTCGTGGTGGGACATGGTTTCTCCAGGGTATTTGACAAATATCAACAAGATTTTAAGGGCAGCGGCTGGCTGGGTGTAGGCCAAGGGCTTCTGACATACCCTGACTACAGCAGGGCGTAGGTGGTGCTGGCCCGGCAGACACTCTTGCCGTCACCCGCGGCCACGATGTCGATTTCGCCGAACACCAGGCTCTTGCCCGCCCGGATCACGCGCGCCGTGACCAGCGCGTCCTGGTTAGCCAGCGGTTTCAGGAAGCTGGTGTTGAGCTGCACAGTGGTCATGGGTCGCTGGTTACCGAGCTGCGTCACGATGGCCAGCACCATGGCGGTGTCGGCCGCCGCCATCAGCGCCTGGCCGCACACCATGCCGCCGATGCGGCTGAGTTCGGGATTCTGCGGCAGGCGCAGCGTGACCTCGCCGGGGCCGAAGCCCTGCACCCGCAGGCCCAGTGCCTGGACCCAGGGGGCGAACCAGTCGCTGAGCGCGGACTGCAGGGTGTCGGTGGTGACCAAGGGTGTGGTGTCGGAGGGGTGCGAGGCAGATGTCATGGGTTGCGTCATGGCTCGTTGTTGCGGCGGAAGCGGGACAGCCAGTGTTCCATGAGTTTGCCCGCGGCCTCGCGCCCGCCCAGGCCGAACGAGAGTGCCACGGCCACGGCCACGGCACCCAGCGTGAGGCCGAAGGCGAGGTTGACGATATCGTCGGCGATGCCCATGGCGCGCAGGCCCATGGCCAGCACCAGGGCCAGGATGGCGAAGCGCGCGATACGGGCCAGCCCCTGGCTGTTGGGTCCGCTGGCGCGGTCAATCGCGGTGTAGACCACATTGGCCAGCCAGAAGCCGATGACCAGGATGGCCGATCCGAGCAGCACGTCGCCGCCGAAGGTGATGAAAGTGGTGACGACGCCACTGACCTGGCTGAAGCCGAGCTGGGAGGCCGCCTCGACCGTGGCGAACAGCATGGCGAAAAACATCGCGACGTGGCCCACAAAGCTGGAGGCGCTGGTCTTCTCGAAGGCGTGGGCCATGCCGATGCGCGCGGGCAGCGTGTCGAAGCCCACGGTGGCGAGCAGGCTGGCCAGCAGCTTGCTGGCGAACGACGCCACCAGCCAGGTGATCACGAGGATCAGCGCCGCGGCGATGATGTGCGGCACGGCGGCCATGATCATGGCCAGCATCTGGGTGGCAGGCAGTGAGATGGCTTCCACCTTGAGCGCATCCAGCGCGGCGATCAGCGAAGGCAGGAACACCGCGACGAACACCAGCAGGCCGATCACGCTGGAAAGCTGCACGGCGCTGGAGAGGCCAGCACGGCCGCCGATCTTGTCGATCCCGGCGGTGCGCGTAAGGTTGGTGGTGAGGTTGCGCAGCACGGTGGCCACGATCCAGCCCACACCGCCGATCACGAACGCGGCCACCGCGTTGGGCAACATGTCCAGTGTCTTGGCCACCATGTCGCGCAGCGGGTCCAGCAGGCCCTGCATCTCCAGTGCACCCAGGATGGCGGGCACAAACAGCAGAATCACCAGCCAGAACAGCGCGCCGGCCAGGCTCTCGCTGATGGGGTTCATGTTCGCGTGTTCGGACAGCTTTTCGTCGAGCGAGGTGCGATCCAGCAGCTTCTGCGTCATCGTGCGCACCAGGCTGGCCACCAGCCAGGCGACCAGCGCCAGCACCAGACCCGCGAGCAGGCGCGGCGCGTATTCGAACACCTTGGTGATCAGCGCACTGAAGGGGCCGGACACCATCGCCAGGTCCAGCGAATTGAAAACCGCCATCAGCGTGACCAGGATCACCGCCCAGAACAGGCCCAGGGCCACCGCGCCCTCGATGTCCACGCCGTTGCCGGTGAGGCGGCTGAATCGCTGGTTGACGCCGGCAAAGCCCAGGCTCTTGCGCACGGCGGCGCGCACCAGCACGGCGATGAACCAGCCCAGCACAAAAATGGCCAAGGCCCCCAGCAACTGGGGAATGTGGCCGCCCAGGCTGTTCTGCAAGGACTCCCACAAGGCGTTCATGTTCATGGTCTTTCTCCTGTGAACGGGTCAAACACCGGACCATGATGCAAGTGGGGCCATGACACGTCAACCTCTGGTGAAAAATCGTTCACCGAAATGGCGTGTTTTGAGATCGGAATGCGCGGACATATAGGCCATTGCCGGCAGATGTCCAGCAGGCGCGGCCGCGTCTACGGGCACCGGCCGGCGCCTCGCCAGGCCTTCAGATCACCGTGGCTTCAAAGCCCGCGGCCTGGAGGTGTTCGATCACCAGCGCCAGGTGTTCCCGGCCGCGCGTCTGCAGCACCAGCTCGATCGCCACGTTCTGCGCCGCCAGCAGCGTGAAAGCGCGCTGGTGGTGCACCTCGTCGACGTTGGCGCCGGCGTCGGCCACGATGGCGGTGATGCGCGCCAGGTTGCCCGGCACATCGCGCGCATTGACCTGGATGCGCGCCAGCCGCCCGGCGCGCACCATGCCGCGTTCGATGATGGAGGCCAGCAGCAGCGGGTCGATGTTGCCGCCGCAGAGCACCAGCCCGACCTTCTTGCCGGCAAAGCGCTGCGGGTGTTTGATCAGGGCCGCGAGGCCCGCCGCGCCGGCGCCTTCCACCAGGGTCTTCTCGATCTCCAGCAGCATCACGATGGCCTGCTCGATGTCGCCTTCGTCGACCAGCACGATGTCATCCACCTTGTCCCGGATGATGGCCTCGGTGATGGCGCCGGGGGTGCCGACCGCGATGCCCTCGGCGATGGTGCTGTTGCCCTGGGGCAGGTGTGTGCCCTTGATGGCGTTGTACATGGCCGGAAAACGCTCGGTCTGCACGCCCACGATTTCAATGCCTGGCTTGATCGCGCGCGCCGCCGTGGCCATGCCGCCGATCAGACCGCCGCCGCCGATCGCGATCACCAGCGTGTCCAGATCCGGCTGCACGCGCAGCATCTCCAGCGCCACCGTGCCTTGCCCGGCCACGATGGCTTCATCGTCGTAAGGGTGCACAAACACCAGGCCGTCGCGCGCCGACAGCTCGCGCGCGTGGGTCCGGGCTTCGTCCAGCGTGTCGCCGTGCAGCACCACCTCGGCACCAAAGCCGCGTGTGCGTTCAACTTTCACGCCCGGCGTGAAGCGCGGCATCACGATCACCGCACGAATGCCCAGGCGCTGCGCGTGATACGCCACGCCCTGGGCATGGTTGCCGGCGCTCATGGCCACCACCCCACGGGCCCGTTCGTCGACGCTGAGCTGCGAGAGCTTGTTGCAGGCACCGCGCTCCTTGAACGAGGCGGTGTACTGCAGGTTCTCGAACTTCAGGAACACCTGACAGCCGAGGAGTTGGGAGAGCGTGCGCGATTCCACACAGGGTGTGTCGAGCACCTGGCCCGCGATCCGCTGCGCGGCGGCTTCTATGTCTTTGAGTTCCAGCATGGCGCGATTGTGGCCCGGCAAGCCCGGAAGCGGCCCCCGGGAAAAGCCCCACAAATTCGTCATACATGCTCCATCAATCACTTCCATGATGGATCAAGCTGAGTTATGGTCCGCTTCAAAGCCGGCATCTGGTCCGCCGTCCCCTGTTGTCACGACTGGAGGTCCTCCGAATGAGCAAACGCCTGTTGCAGCCTGTCGGGCCTGTGACACGCACGGTGTCCGAGCCGCGTGCGGGTGCCGAGGCGCGCCACACGGTGTCGCCGGATGCGCGCGTGTTCGTGCCGCCGGGACTGCGTCAGGCGCCGGTGCTGGACCTCATGTGTTCGCACTTCGTGCTCAGCCTGGCGGCGCGCCAGGGGCCGCGTTTCAACGTGCGGCGCGACCTCAACACCCTGCTCGCGCTCGCCGGTCGCCACCTCATCTGGCCGCTGACGGTGTTGCACCGCCTGCGGGACTTTCTGGAGCGCCGCTGCAAGGGCAACGAACTCTGGAGCGGTTTCGAGAAACTGTCCACCGCGGCGTTCATGGAGCGCTACGGCGTCTGGCGTGGACCCTATGAAGAAGGCACGCTGTTCTTCTACCTTGACGAATACGCCAAGGAGTCGCCGAAGGACCTGCTCGCCGTGCTCGCCGTGACCGGTGACTGGTTGAGCCAGTCGCTCAAGAAGCAGTCCACCCTGGTGGAGAAAAACATCGACGCGCTCGCCGGCCTGCTGCAGCTCAACCGCGCCGAGCGCGCCCTGCTGCTCTACGGCACGCTGGCGCGCTACCAGCGCGACCTGCGCTCCATCCTGGTGGAATTCAAGGTCAACAACGCGCCCGAGGCCTATGCGGCGATTGCGGATGTGGCCGGCGTCAAGGCCAGCGAAGTGGGCGAGGCGCTGCGCGCCGGCTCGCGCCTGGAGCGCATCGGCATGGTGGAGAACCTGATCTCCGAGCACAACATCACCGACCTCGCCGACCTCATGAAGGTCAGCGAAAAGCTGCCACCCGTGTTGATGCGCGAGTACCGCAACCAGAGCGAGCTGATGGCGGTGTTCACGCGCCCGGCCGCGCGCTCGGCGCTCACCGCCAGGGACTTTGAATACGTGGGCGAAGACGTGCGACTGCTTTGCGCCTTGCTGCGCGAAGCGGTGGCGCGCAAGGAGCCGGGTGTCAACGTGCTGCTCTACGGTCCGCCCGGCACCGGCAAGACCGAGCTCGCGCGCGTGGTGGCACAGGCCGCGGGGCTGGAGCTGTTCGAGGTGGAATACGCCGACCGCGATGGCAACGCACTCAGCGGCCGCGACCGCTACCGCTCATTGCAGATCGCCCAGGTGTTCCTCAAAGGCACGGCCCAGTCGGCGCTGCTGTTCGACGAGGTGGAAGACGTCTTTCCGCCGATCTCCAGCGAAGCGGCGCAGATCATTGCGCGCGCCGAACACGTCGCCGCACCCCACACGGGCAGCGTCAGTGGCAAGGCCTGGGTGAACCAGATCCTCGAATCCAACGCCGTGCCCACGCTGTGGGTCACCAACCGCATCGAACAGATCGACCCGGCCTTCCGCCGCCGCTTCGCCTACCACCTCGAACTCAAGAGCCCGCCGCCCGGCGCGCGCGAGCAGCTGGTGCGCAAGACACTCGAAGGCGCTTCGGTGTCCGATGCCCTGGTGGCGCGCCTCACCGAGCGCAAGGGGCTCACGCCGGCCCAGATCCGCACCGCCCTGCGCTTTGCGCAGCTCGCGGCCCATCCGGCCAAACCCGCGGCACGCCGGGGCGCCAAGCGCCGTGCCGCCGATGCCCCGATGCTGGACGACCTGATCGAACGCCAGCTGAAGAACGCCGACCAGGCCCTCGGGCGGCAGCCCGACCTCGCGTTGCGCCCGAGCGTGACGCAGTACAGCCTGGACATGCTCAACGTCGAATCGCGTTACGAGTTGCCGCGCATCGTCGCGGCGCTCAAGGCGCGCGGGCATGGCTGCCTGTGTTTCCACGGCGCGCCTGGCACCGGCAAGACCGCGCTCGCCGAACACATCGCCCAGCAACTCGAACGCCCGCTCATGATCCGACGTGCCAGCGATCTGGTGAGCAAGTTCGTGGGCGAGACCGAGCAGCAGATGGCCGCCATGTTCCGCGAGGCGCAGGCCGAAAAAGCGGTCTTGCTGCTCGACGAAGCCGACAGCTTCCTGCAGGACCGGCGCGGTGCCCAGCGCACCTACGAAGTGACCGAGGTCAACGAGATGCTGCAGGGCATGGAGCGTTACGACGGCATCTTCATCTGCACCACCAACCTGATGGACAGCATCGACCAGGCGGCGCTGCGGCGCTTCACCTTCAAGATCCACTTCAAGCCGCTGACCGCCCCGCAGCGCGAAACCATGTTTGTCGTGGAGGCGCTGGGTGGCGAGGCGGCGGCGCTGGAGCCCGCGTTGCGCGAGCGCCTGGCCCGGCTCGATCAGCTGTGCCCGGGTGACTTTGCGGCGGTGAAGCGCCAGGTGGAGATCCTGGGCGAGTCCATCGAGCCGGCCGAATTCCTCGCCCAGCTGGAGGCCGAGCACCGCATCAAACCGGGCGTGCGCGAGGCGCGGAAGATCGGGTTTTAGATCCCCCCCGCCGCGCTGCGCGCGACCCCCCAAGGGTCGGCACTGGCGGCCCGGCAAAGCCGGTTCCGCGGTGCCCCTGGATCAACTTCCCCTCGAACACTGTGCTGCTTTTCCCATCCGCCTGATGAAGATTCCGGGTTGGCAAAGTTGCGGGTCACGGCATGTCACGTTGTTTGTCCAGCGCGAGCCGTGCAAACCGTGGAAGTACGGAGGCCGCTTCGGGCGTGTCTTTCAACTCGGCGCTGATCTGCGCCGCGTCGCGTCCTTCGCGCGCGAGCGTCGGGCCCAGTCCGTCGAGATAGGCCTTGAGCGCTTCGGCGGAGAACTCGGGGTGGAACTGCACGCCCCAGGCGTTGGGGCCGACGCGGAAGGCGTGGTGTGGTTCGTGCGCATTGCCCGCCAGCAACACCGCGCCCGGTGGCAGGCGGCTCACCGACTGCCAGTGCGTGGCCTGGGCATCAAACTCGTCGGGCAGGGCGCCCAGCAAGGGGTCTGTCTGCGCGGCCGCGTGGCGCTGCACGCGCACGGTGCCGATCTCCACGCCCTCGGGGTGGTGGGTCACTTCACCGCCCAGCGCGTGGGCCAGCAGCTGGTGCCCGTAGCAGATGCCCAGTACCGGCGTTTCTGCCTTCACGGCCTGTTGCAGCCAGGGCACCAGCGCCTCGCTCCAGGGTTCGCGCTCGCTGACCATGGCGTGCGAACCCGTGAGCACGATGCCGGCCAGCGTCTCGGGCGCGGGTGGCGGCGAGTCGGCGAGTGGGTCGTAGGTCTGCACCTCGGCGCCACCGGCGCGCAGGCCGGCCGCGATCCAGTCGTCGAAATCACCGAGGCGTTCGCGGATGTGGTCGTGCGTGCGACCGGTCTGGACGATGAGCAGGGGGCGGGGTGAAGACATGCGGCGATTTTAGGAAGCCGGCCGCAACGAAAGAGTGCCCAAGAAAAAGCCCGTCTCAAGGACGGGCCAAATTTGGAGACCATCAAGAAAAGAAAGACAGGATGGAGAAGCGGACGCCGGAGCGAAGTGCCCGAACCCAGAACGCCGCGGAACCGGCTTCGCCGGGCCGCCAGCGTTGCCCCCTGGGGGGTGACGCGCCCTTAGGCGCGGCGCGGGGGGTTAGTGAAGAAGGGCCATCGGCCCCGAAGGCAGCTCTTCCGACGTGTGGTCCGGGTGGTGGTCGACGAAGAAGCGCAGCTTCTGGTCCAGCCGGGCGACGCGGCGGTTGGCCTCGTTTTCGCAGTGGTGCTTGGAAATCAGGTTGAACAGCTTGCCGCGCAGGAACCACAGGTCCTTGGGACTCTGGCAACAAACCAGGGCCGCGTGCATGCGGGTGCGGACGGGGTCCTTGATGTCGGCCATGGCTTCGTGGAATTCGTCCACGAGAAAGTCCATCTCCAGCACTTGCGTGTCGTGGTAGTTGTCTTTTTTGGTCCTTTTGAACCAGGGCAACTTGAAAAACATGCTGTGCTCCATCGGGTGGTGTTCGCCGGCCACGGACGGGATATTTCCGGGCTCACCTAGAACATCGGCAGATGGGGCTGCGCCTTGAGGCTTCAGGGGGTCGAAAACCCCGGCTCCCCGACGAGTGGTCGACCCTGGGCAAAGGGGTCAGACGATGGTTGACACCCGACTCCCGCCAGGCGCCAAACCCTCATTCAAAAGCACTCACGACCCGCAGCACCTCGGCGCCATAGGCCTCGCGCTTTTTCTGGCCGATGCCGGCCACACCATCCAGATCGGCCATGGAGCGCGGTTTCTGAGCGGCGATCGCGCGCAGGGTGGCGTCGTGAAAGATCACGAAGGCCGGCAGGTTGTGTTCGCGCGCCACCTCGGCGCGCCAGGCCTTGAGCGCGTCCAGGCACTCGCGTTCGGCCAGCGAAAGCGGCTGGCCGTCGGGCGCCAGCGCCGCCTGGCTGCTGCGGCCGCTCTTGCTGCGCGACGCGGCCTTTTTCTTCTCGCTCAGGGGCCGCAGCCAGACCTGGGTTTCGCCCTTGAGGATGGCGCGTGCCGCGTCGGCCAGGTGCAGGGTGTTGAAGTGGGCGGAGTCGACGTGGATCGCTTCACGCGCGACCAGCTGGCGCATCAGCGCGCGCCACTGCGTTTCGCCCAGATCGGAGCCGATGCCGAAGGTGCTGAGCTTGTCGTGGCCGTACTGCGTCACCTTCTCGGTCACCTTGCCACGCAGGATGTCCATGATGTGGCCGGCGCCGAACGCCATGCCGCTGGACTGCTGCACGCGGTAGATGCACGAGAGCAGCTTGCGCGCGGATTCGGTGCCGTCGTCCAGCGCGGGCGGGCTGATGCAGTTGTCGCAATTGCCGCAGGGCGTGCTGGCTTCACCAAAGTAGGCGAGCAGACGAACGCGCCGGCAGTCGCTCGCTTCGGCCAGCGTGAGCAGGGCGTCGAGCTTGCCGCGCAGCACCTGCTTGAACTCGTCGGCCGCCGGGCTTTCGTCGATCATGCGGCGCTGGTTCACCACGTCCTGCAGGCCGTAGACCATCCAGGCGGTGGCAGGCTCGCCATCCCGCCCGGCGCGGCCGGTCTCCTGGTAATAGCCTTCGATGTTCTTGGGCATGTCCAGGTGGGCCACGAAGCGCACGTCGGGCTTGTCGATGCCCATGCCGAAGGCGATGGTCGCGACCATGATCACGCCTTCTTCGCGCAGGAAGCGGTCCTGGTGCCGCTGCCGCACGGCCGCGTCCAGGCCGGCGTGGTAGGGCAGGGCGTTGAGGCCGGCGTCGCACAGCATGCCGGCCACTTCTTCCACCCGCTTGCGCGACTGGCAGTAGACGATGCCGGCGTCGTGGCCGCTCGTGCCCATGTGCTCGTCGCGGATGAAGCGCAGCAACTGGGTGGAGCCGTCCTTCTTCTCGACGATGGTGTAGCGGATGTTCGGTCGGTCGAAACTGCTGATGAAGCGGCGCGCGTCCTGCAGCTGCAGGTGCGTCACGATGTCTTCGCGCGTCAGGTCGTCGGCGGTGGCGGTGAGCGCCACGCGCGGCACGCCGGCAAAGCGCTCGTGCAGCACCACCAGCGCGCGGTACTCGGGCCGGAAGTCGTGGCCCCACTGGCTCACGCAGTGCGCTTCGTCGATGGCGAACATCGAGAGCTTGCCGCGCTCGTGCAGCGAATCCAGCAGCGCCAGGAACCTCGGCGTGGTCAGGCGCTCGGGTGCCGCGTAGAGCAGGGTGATCTCACCGCGCAGCATCTGCTTTTCGATGCGTTGCGCGTCTTCGCTGCTGAGGCTGGAATTCAGGAAGGCCGCGGCCACGCCCGCTTCCAGCAACGCGCCCACCTGGTCGTGCATCAGCGCGATCAGCGGCGAGACCACCACCGTCAGGCCCAGGCCGCCGCGCGCGCGCACGATGGCCGGGATCTGGAAACACAGCGACTTGCCGCCGCCCGTGGGCATCAGCACCAGCGCGTCGCCACCCTCGCTCACGTGGCGGACGATGTCGGCCTGCGGGCCGCGGAAGGCGTCGTAGCCAAACACTTCCTGCAACACGCCGGCGCAGGCTTCCAGGGTTTCGCCGTTTTCGGAGATATCAATCATATGAAGTGCGGTGCGAAACCGGTGACTTGGGGCGCTCGATGGCTAGGCGCCAGCGCGCAGACAGTGCTTCAGCACGGCAAGCGATGGCAACAACGCCAGCGGGCGATCCCAAGACAGCGCTCACATTTGTTCCCAGGGCAGGCCGTCGTACCGCCAGCCGTTGAGCGACGAGCGTTTGAACGCGTCGTTCAGGTCGCCCTCGAAGCCGTGCACCACGTGCGCCACGTCGGCAAAACCGGCCGCCTCCAGCGCAGCGGCCGCGTCCAGGGTGCGCTTGCCGCTGCGGCAGATCAGCAGCACCGGGCGGTCCTTCGCGCCCGCCTCCGCTTCCACCGCGGCGGCAAAGCGCGCCGAGTCGGGCGTGAGGTCCGGGTACTCGTACCAGGGGATGTTGTCCACGCCGGGCGGACGGCCCACGTAGAGCGACTCGATCTCCATGCGCACGTCGACAAACAAGGGTGCGTCCTGGCCGAGCGCCGCGCGGCGTTCGGTTTCGGCCTGCAGCCAGGCCCAGGCTTCCTTGGGGAGCAGGTGTTTCATGGCGCCTATTGTCGGGGATGGCCGGAGGGCGATACCCGGGGGGAAGGTGGCCCGCGGTGGGTTGACCTTTTCGCCGCCGGGTCGACCGATCACCGCAAAGCCTTTTCCGCGCACCCTTTCTACAATCACCTCCATGAACGCCCCGACCTACACCCGCGCCCAGGCGCTGCCCGCCATCCTCTCGCAACGCATCGCCATCCTCGACGGCGCCATGGGCACCATGATCCAGCGCTTCAAGCTCGGCGAGGCGCAGTACCGTGGCGAGGGTTACATCGGCCCGGACGGCGCCGGTGAGCGTTTCAAGGATTTCCCGCGCGACGTGAAGGGCAACAACGAGTTGCTCAGCCTCACGCGCCCCGACGTGATCCGCGACATCCACGAGAGCTACCTGGCTGCCGGCGCCGACCTGATCGAGACCAACACCTTCGGCGCCACGACGATTGCGCAGGAAGACTACGGCATGGCCGATCTGGCGCGCGAGATGAACCTCGCCTCGGCCCGGCTCGCCCGCGCCGCCTGCGACAAATACAGCACCCCCGACAAACCGCGCTTCGTCGCCGGCGCCCTCGGCCCCACGCCCAAGACCGCCAGCATCAGCCCCGACGTGAACGACGCGGGTGCCCGCAACGTGAGCTTCGAGCAGCTGCGCGCCGCGTATTACGAACAGGTGGAAGCGCTGGTCGAAGGCGGGGCGGACGTGCTGCTGGTCGAAACCATCTTCGACACGCTCAACGCCAAGGCCGCGCTGTTTGCCATCGACGAGTATTTCGAGAAAAGCGGCGAGCGCCTGCCCGTCATCATCAGCGGCACCGTGACGGACGCCTCAGGCCGCATCCTCAGCGGCCAGACCGTGACCGCCTTCTGGGCCAGCGTGCGCCACATCCAGCCGCTGGCCGTGGGCCTGAACTGCGCACTCGGCGCCACGCTGATGCGCCCCTACATCCAGGAACTGGCCAAGGTCGCGGGCGACACCTTCATCAGCTGCTACCCCAACGCCGGCCTGCCCAACCCCATGAGCGACACCGGCTTTGATGAAACCCCGGACGTGACCAGCCGCCTGCTGCGCGAGTTCGCGGCCGAGGGCCTGGTGAACATCGTGGGTGGCTGCTGCGGGACGACGCCGCAGCACATCGGGGCGATCCATGAGGCGGTGGCGAGCCAGGCGCCGCGGGCGGTGTTTTACAAAGAAGCGGCCTGAAAGCGGGGCGATGGGTGAACCTCATGGATCAACCCATCGCCTCACTCAACGTCTTGCTCGCGTCCATGGAGCCCACCCTTCACCCGGGTGTCTTTGCCTACTGCGTCGTGCCCCTTGGTGCTGACCTGTCGGCGCTCTCTCCGGTTGCCACAGTCTCCGAGCCCGAAGGGCTGACCCTGGTGCTCCCGGAGGAGCAGGCCATCGCGGCTGGCTTGTCAGTGCTGTTTCGCGCGGCATGGATCACACTGACGGTTCACTCAGACCTTCAGGCGGTCGGGCTGACGGCGGCCTTCGCCAGTGCCTTGGGACAGGCGGGCGTGAGCTGCAACGTCGTCGCTGGCGCGTTCCATGACCACATCTTTGTTCCCCTGGATCAGGCCGAACCCGCCATGTCTGCGCTCAAAGCCTTGCAGGTGGCGTCCACGCCCTGAGTGCATTCGCGTTCGTCACGCGCTCATTCTCTGCAGGTAGGTGTGGAACCGTCAGTCAAATTCTGAAGGTCTTTCAGTTTGTGGGGTCAGGGGCCTCGCCCCCACAATCGCGGCTTCCCATCAAGGGGAGTAACCAGCCCGCCTCCGGACGCACAGCCCGGCTTCGGCGGGTGGGGTTTCCGTCAGTACGCGGCCCGATCCACAGCGGGAAGGCCGCCGGAAACCCCGGGTCGGGCGCCATGCCCGGTTCCGGCCAGACCTTGGAGGGTGTTTGTTCATCAACACCGTCCGTTTGAAAAGGCCTTGTCATTCATGGAAACCATCGCACCCCTGTGGCTCTGGGGCGTCTTCGTCGCCTTCGTGCTCGCCGCCCTGTTTGTCGATTTCGCCGTGCTCAAGAAGCAGGGCGCGCACGCCGTGGGCATCAAGGAAGCGGTCAACTGGTCGCTGATCTGGGTGGCCTTGAGCTTTCTGTTCAACGGCCTGCTCTGGTGGGCGGTGAAAGACAGCACCGGCTCCACCGAACTGGCGAACCAGAAGTCGCTGGAGTTCCTGACCGGCTACCTGATCGAGAAGAGTCTGGCGGTGGACAACATCTTTGTCTTCCTGCTGATCTTCAGCTACTTCGCGGTGCCCCCGGCGTACCAGAAGCGGGTGTTGATGATCGGCATCATTGGCGCCATCGTGCTGCGCACGGTGATGATCCTGGTGGGCGGCTGGCTGCTGGCGCAGTTCCACTGGATCCTCTATGTGTTCGGCGCCTTCCTGATCCTGACCGGCGTGAAGATGTGGCGCGGTGCGGGCGATGAGCCGGCGCTCAACGACAACCCGGCGCTGAAGCTGTTGCGCAGGCTGCTGCCCGTCAGCAAACACTACGACGGCGAGAAGTTCTGGACCGTGGAGAACGGCAAGAAGATCGCCACCCCGCTGCTGATGGTGATCGCCATGGTGGGCCTGACCGACGTGATCTTTGCCGTGGACTCGATCCCCGCCATCTTCGCGATCACCAAGGACCCGTTCATCGTGCTGACCAGCAACGTGTTCGCCATCCTTGGTCTGCGCGCGATGTTCTTCCTGCTGCAGGCCGCGGCCAGCCGTTTCCACCTGCTGAACTACGGGCTGGCCGTGATCCTGGTGTTCATCGGCAGCAAGATGGTGCTGATCGATGTCTTCAAGATCCCGGTGGCGGTGTCGCTCGGTGTGGTGATCGGCATCCTGGCGATCACCATGGTCTGGAGCGCCAAGACGGCGCCCAACACCTGAGCCTCAGGCGACCGGCAGACCGAAAACGAACAGCGCCAGCAGAGCGGCGGCGGCCGGCACGGTCTGGATGAAGAGGATCTTCTTGCTGGAGGTGGCGGCGCCGTAAAGGCCGGCCACCGCCACGCACCCCAGGAAGAAGGCGAGGGCGGGCGCATCGACCCGCCACAGCGCCCAGGCGATGCCGGCCGCGAGGAAGCCGTTGTACAGGCCCTGGTTGGCGGCCAGCACCTTGGTGGCCTTGGCGAAGTCGGGCTTCAGGCCGAAGGCCTTGTGGCCCTTGGGTGTGTCCCACCACAGCATCTCCAGCACGACGATGTAGACGTGGATGAGGCAGACGATCAGGGCGAGGGCAATGGTCAGGGTGTGCATGGACAGGCCTTGGTGGATGAAGTGTGAGGTTTGTACCCGATCTGGTTCAGGCGCTGCGCGCGCGCCGGTGGTTCCGCACGGCGAGCACCGCGCTGACCACCACGCCCGCGGCGAGCAGCCAGCCCAGCGTGCGCGAAGCGGGGAGTTCGCCTTCGCGCGCCGCACCCATGAAGAAGAGCACGAGGGCCAGCGCGTGCACGCCCCAGCGCTGCACGCGCACCCACAGGGCTTCGGAACGCCAGAGCCAGGCGATCAAGATGTCCACCACCCACCAGGCGGCAAACACGGTGTCCAGGCGCGGGGCGCTCACACGCGGCGTGTGCAGGATGCGCGACCAGTCATTGCCGAAGATGACGACCACCGCCCAGTAGAAGTGCACCAGAAACACGGCCAGTGACACGGTCCAGAACGCCAGCCAGTAGCGCGCTGCGGTGGCCCAGCGGTCGCGAAACGGCAGCAGGCACAGGGCGGGCACCGCCAGGATGAGCGCGGCCCAGATGGTGAAGAAGGTGGTGTGCAGGTCCTGCCGCTGGCCGGGCAACATGTCCGCGGCGCCACCGCCGGGCGGCGTGAGCGCGAACAGCGGCAGCTCGCGCGTCCACCACGCGGCGGCAAAGACCAGCAGGAGCAGCAGCGCGGCGGCGGCGCTGGCCAGCGCCATGGGGCGAGGGCCGGGTCTTGGGGTGGGGGATCGAGGATGCATGTTCATGAGGGTTGTGTGAGCGGCGGCTTGTGCGCTGCCGTGAGCGAGTGAATGCGCGCCACCATGGCGCGGTTGAGCGGGGCCGGCCGGTCGACGCTGTGGGCCAGGCGCACGACTTCGCCGCAGAGTTCGTCGATCTCGGTGGGCCGGCCGTGCGCCAGGTCGTCGGCCATGCTGGAGCGGGCCAGGTGGTCCATGCGCAGCATGCGCCGGGCCACCACCCGGAACACCGGCGTGGGCCAACGCAGCACGCGAACCAGCAGCCGCCAGGGCAGCGGCGTCGTGCGCGCGGGTCGCACGCCCGCGTCGGCCATCACGTTCAGGGCTTCCTCCACCAGACCAGCAAATTCGCGCCGCCAGGCCGCGTCCTGCAACTGGGCGCGCAGGGGCAGGCCGGAGAGGGCGTTGACCGGGTTGTTCAGGTTCAGCAGCAGCTTGCCCCATTGCACGTTGCGCAGCTCGGCATGCAGGGCCAGTGGCAGGCCGGCGCGCACAAAGTGCGGCTGCCACTGGCGCAGCAAGGGCGTGTCCTGCGCGGCCAACTGGCCGGCGGTGCCGCGGTGGAAGCGGCCATCGGGTCCGTGGGCCACATTGAAGGCCACCATGCCCGGCACGACCCTCAGTGCCGGCGCTGCCTTGCTGGCCAGCTGAGCGTTCTGCATGCCGTTTTGCAGCGACAGCACCGTGGTGCCCGCCGGCAGGCGTTCTTGCAGCTCACGGGCCGCTTCGGCGGTGGCGCTGCTCTTGACGCACAGCAGCACCAGCGAGGGCTTCAGATCCGCCGGGGCCTGTTCGTGGAGCCGCAGGCGGTCGGGCGGGATACGCTGGTCGCGGCCATCCTGGTCGGTCAGGTGCAGGCCGCTGGCCTGCAGCGCGGCGAGGCGATGGCTTCGGCCCACGAAATCCACCGGAACACCGGCGGCTTGCAGACGCCCGCCCACGAAACAACCCACGCTGCCCGCGCCCATCACGAGCACGGAACCGGGCGGGGCGTCGGTCGGCAGGTTGGGCGACGGGCTCACGCCCGGTGCTTTCCAGCCGGCTCGTGACGCCGCACCGGGCCGGCGGCGTCGTCGATCGCCGTGCGCAAGGCGCGACCGACGCCCAGGGAAAAGCCGATTTCGGCCAGCACGAACATCGGGCCGATCAACAGGCCGCGCAGGTCGTCCACGAAGGCGGGCTTGCGACCCTCCCAGTAGTGACCGACGAACTGGAACACCCAGCCGACCACAAAACAACCCAGGCTCCAGCCGAGCCAGGTGTTCAGGGGCGCGGTGCCCAGCGGGTGCGCGAGGGCCACCAGCCCGGCCAGGACCCCGGCGGTGCTCAGGGTCAGCGCCCGCTGCCCGAGCGTGAGGTACCACGCGGTGACCAGCGTCCAGACCACCCAGTCGGCGCTGATGACCAGATCTGCGGTCTCCCACTGGATGCGGGCCAGCAGCGCGGCGATGGCGAAGGCGATCAGCGGGATACCGATGTAGTGGGTGGCGATGTTGCGCGGGTCGCGGTGGTAGTGGGCGTAGTGCACCAGCTGGCGGGTGGCGTTGTCCATGCTTGTCTCTGTCGTTCTTGTGGGACTTGTGAGAATGCACGTTCCGGCGCCGCCTGTCTGTCAAAATTTCGACAAACCCACGTAGCTGCCACCATGCCCCACTCAGACCCTGTACCGGCCGCGTTGCGGGCCGCCCTGGCCAGCGACGACTGGTTTGCGACCTGCCCGGCGGCGCTGCAGGACATGCTGCTGCAGCTGGGGCGCATGCACCCGCTGGCCCACGGGCAGTCGCTGTTCTCGCGTGGCGGGCAGGCCGACGGTCTGTGCTGTGTGACGGCCGGTGGCCTGCACATCGGCGCGCTCGATGCCGAGGGCCAGCCGGCGGAACTGGCCTACCTGGAGCCCTACCAGTGGTTTGGCGAGATCGCCCTGATCGATGGCTTGCCGCGCACCCACGACGCGGTGGCCGAAGGCGAT
Source organism: Betaproteobacteria bacterium HGW-Betaproteobacteria-9 (assembly GCA_002842215.1). GTDB lineage: Bacteria > Pseudomonadota > Gammaproteobacteria > Burkholderiales > Burkholderiaceae_C > Hydrogenophaga. Next base: position 166,084 of record PHCC01000018.1, read on the forward strand.
GCGCGGGTGCTGGTGGTGCCGCGCGACCCGCTGGTGAACTGGCTGGACCGACACCCGGCCCAGTGGCGCGAGCTGGCCCGGCTGGCCTGCCGCAAACTGCGGGTGGCGTTTGCCGTGCTGGAGGAGCTGGCCATGTTGCCGCTCGAAGAACGCCTGCAGCGCCGGCTGCGCCTGCTGGCGCAAGGCTACGGCAGCCGCGAGGCGCCGCGCCGCCGCATCCGCCTCGGCCAAGAGGTGCTGGCGCGCATGATGGGCGTGAGCCGCCAGAGCGTGAACAAGGCGCTCAAGACGCTGGAAGCCCGGGGGGTGCTGCGCCTGCACTACGGCGAGATCGAGTTGCTGGGCTGAACGGGGCAGCGACCCGCGCAGCGGTGGAGTGTGGGGGTGCACGGGCCAGCCGCCGGGCCGCCCCAAGGCAGGCCCAGCCCCCTCGGGGGGCAACGACCCGCGCAGCGG
>PHCC01000018.1:166596-209610 GCA_002842215.1 Betaproteobacteria bacterium HGW-Betaproteobacteria-9
GGAGTGTGGGGGTGCACGGGCCAGCCGCCGGGCCGCCCCAAGGCAGGCCCAGCCCCCTCGGGGGGCAACGACCCGCGCAGCGGTGGAGTGTGGGGGTGCTATCTCTACAGCCGCTGGTCCGGCGTCGGTATGAGCGCGTCGATTTCCTGCTGCATGGTCTGCACCAGCTGGCTGTAGATCTTCAGCTTATGGCCACTGTCGCGCAGCCGCTCGGCCAGGCGCTGGGCCACGGCGGTCATGAGTTTGGCGGCGGTGGCCGGTTGTTCGGCAATCAGGGTTTCGAGCGCTTCGCGCGTCAGCACGGCGCACACCACGTCGCTGCTGGCGGTGCACGAGGCCGAGCGCGCGGCGCCGTCCACCAGCGACATCTCGCCGATCAGGCTGCCCGGGCCGAGCACCGTCACGGTGACGGGGTTGCTGCGGCGCGCGATCAGGGTCTCCACCGTGATCTCGCCGCCCAGCACCAGCACCATGAAGCCGGTGTCGGACGCTTCGCCCTGGCGGATGATGGTGGTGCCGCTCGCGAAGCGGCGCGGGCGCATGAAGCCCACCACCGTCAGCGCCTCGGCCTCGCTGAGCTGCATCAGCGCGGTGGGTGCGCGCAGCAGGCGCGCGGCTTCGTGCGCGCTGGGCGAACCGTCCACCGCGGCCTGGCGCTCAGCGGGCAGGCGCGACTCGGGGCGGTCTTCGGGGCGTGAGCCGAACAGTCTGTCGAACAGGGCCATGGCGATGGTGGGTGGGGGTATCGCACCATTGTGCCCCGCCTGCCGGGGCCCGGGGGGGTGACCGAGTGCACCGCTTTGGCACATCCATTGCTTGGGAAGGGCATGCACGCCGATGCCCCCACCACCTTCCGCCCCCCGCAGGCTCCGCCCGCCGAGGCCTGGCGCGACCCGCTGGCGCTGCTGCTCGCGTCCACGGGCGAAGGCATCTACGGCGTCGACCTCGACGGCGGCTGTGTCTTCATCAACCCGGCCGGCGCGCGCCTGATCGGCTACGAGCCCGAAGAGCTGACCGGGCTCAACATGCACGACCTCACGCACCACTCCCGCCCCGACGGCAGCGCCTACCCGGAGGCCGAGTGCCCGATCTTCAACGCCTTTCGCCAGGGCCTGCCCTGCCGCATCGACAGCGAGGTGTTCTGGCGCCGCGACGGCACGGCTTTTCCGGTGGAGTACTCCAGCCACCCCATCGTGGAAGACGGGGACGTCAACTGGATGGACAAGCGCCTGGCCGAGCAGGCGCAGCGCAGCGCCGACGCGGCCGAAGACATGCGCACCCGCATGCGCTGCAAGTGCCAGAACATGAGCCGCCTGATCGAGAACGCGGTGGACAACGTGGGCCGCATCATCACCGACCTGCGCCCCAGCATCCTGGACCACCAGGGCCTGTGGGCGGCGCTGGAATGGCAGGCGCAGGAGTTCGTGCAGTCGGCCGAGTTGGCACTCGATTGGTGCATGGAAGTGGACGACGCCCCCGATCCGCCCGAGCCGCTGGCCATGGCGGTGTTCCGCATCTTCCAGGAGATGCTGAGCAACGTGGGCCGGCACGCGCGAGCGCAGCACCTGCGGGTGGCGATCCAGGTGACGGGGGGTGAACTCTCGCTGCAGGTGCAGGACGACGGCGTGGGCGCGCCCGCACTCGCCTTCGAAGCGGCGGACGCTTATGGCGTGATGGGCATGCGCGAGCGCGCGCGCCACTTTGGCGGCCGCATCGACATCGCCAGCGCGCCGGGCGAGGGCACACGCATGTGCCTCACCATCACCTTGCCGGGGGAAGAAACATGAACGCTTCCGTCACCGCCGACACCATCCGCGTGCTGATCGGCGACGACCACCGCATCGTGCGCGAAGGGCTCAAGCAGATCCTGGCCGATGCGCCCGACGTGATGGTGGTGGCCGAGGCGCAGACTGGCCCCGAGGTGCTGGACCAGGTGGCCGCGTTGCAGGGCCGCACCGGGCTGGACCTGGTGCTGCTGGACATTGCGCTGCCCGGCATCGACGGGCTGGACGTGCTGCAGGCGCTCAAGCGCGAGCACCCGAAGCTGCCGGTGCTGATGCTCAGCACCTACCCCGAGAAGCAGTACGCCGTGCGCTGCATCAAGCTCGGTGCCAGCGGCTACCTGAACAAGAGCGCCGACCCGGACGACATGCTGGGCGCGGTGCGCAAGGTGGCCGCAGGTGGGGTGTTTCTCACGCCGACCACAGCCGAAGCCCTGGCAGCCGCGGTGGGCCAGAGCGGTGCGCAGGTCGGGCCCGAAGCGCTCTCGCACCGCGAGCATCAGGTCTACCGTTTGCTCACGCAGGGCCAGACCGTGAGCGAAATTGGTGCGCAGCTCGGGCTGGCGCCCAACACGGTGAGCACTTACCGTGCGCGCATCCTGGAAAAGACCGGCGCCAAGAACGATGTGGAGCTCGCGCTCTACGCCGAGCGCCATGCGCGCGTGAAAAACAGCACCTGAAGCCGACACGGGCCGGGGTATTTGTAGGGCCAGCCCTACACGGGGTCGGTCCCGCATCTGCGAAATGCGGCAAGGCGTCCGAATTCCGCCGGCCTGGCCCGCTGTTGGCCCGTCGCTTGCAATGCACACCCCGTCATCAACTCACGAGGTGTGCCATGTCCGAATTCTTCGATCCCTACAACGCCGATCGCCCGCTCATGATGAAGTGCAGCTGCGGGCGCGACCACACCGTGGCCGACCACCACGCCGAGGTGTCGGCCGACAGCGCGGCCATCGAGCTGCGCCGCCGCAGCGAGACCAGCGAGTTCGAGGCCTACAGCAATGAGTTCATCGAAGCCACGCTCGTGAAAGCGCTGTTCCCGCACGACGAGCAGCGCCGCCTGTTCCTGCGCGCGGTCGGCAAGGGCACGGCCATGGCCGCCATCGCCAGCGTGCTGCCGGTGGGCACCATGCAGGCCATGGCGCAAGACAAGGGTGCGCTGGAAAAAACCAACCTCAAGATCGGCTTCATCCCCATTACCTGCGCCACGCCGCTGATCATGGCGCACCCGCTCGGCTTCTATGAGAAGCAGGGCCTCAAGGTGGAAGTCACCAAGACGGCGGGCTGGGCGCTGGTGCGCGACAAGGTGATCAACAAGGAATACGACGCCTCGCACTTCCTCAGCCCCATGCCGCTGGCCATGAGCATGGGCCTGGGCTCCAACGCCGTGCCCACCAACGTGGCGACGATCCAGAACATCAATGGCCAGGCCATCACGATGTCGATCCGCCACAAGGACAACCGCGACCCGAAGAACTGGAAGGGCATGAAGTTCGGCATCCCGTTCGACTATTCGATGCACAACTTCCTGTTGCGCTACTTCCTGGCCGAGCACGGCATCAACCCCGACACCGATGTGCAGCTGCGCGTGATCGCGCCGCCCGAGATGGTGGCCAATCTGCGCGCCGGCAACATCGACGGCTTCCTCGGCCCCGATCCGTTCAACCAGCGCGCGGTCTACGAAGAGGTGGGCTACCTGCACACGCTCACCAAGGACCTCTGGCACGGCCACCCCTGCTGCGCCTTCGGCACCACCACCGAGTTCATCCAGAAGAACCCGAACACCTTCGCCGCGCTCTACCGCGCCGTGCTCACCGCCGCGGCCATGGCGCGCCAGCCGAAAAACCGCGAACTCATTGCCAAGGTGATCGCGCCTTCGCAATACCTGAACCAGCCCGAGATCGTGGTCAAGCAGGTGCTCACGGGCACCTACGCCGACGGCCTGGGCAAGATCCAGAAAGTGCCCGACCGTGCCGACTTCGACCCCATGCCCTGGCAGAGCATGGCGGTGTGGATGCTCACGCAGATGCAGCGCTGGGGCTACGTGAAAGGTGATGTCGACTACAAGGCCATCGCCGAGAAAGTGTTCCTGATCACCGACGCGCGCCGGCACATGAAGGACCTGGGGCAGGAGTTCAAGGCCGGCCCGACCTACATGAAGCACCAGATCATGGGCAAGGAGTTCGACCCGGCGAAGGCCGCGGCGTATGCCAAGAGCTTCGCGATCAGCAAGGCCTGACATGACGACCCCCACGCTCATTGCATTCGCTGCCCCCCGAGGGGGCTTCAGCCTCCTTGAGGCGGCTCGGCGGAGACTGCCATGAAACGCATCAGCCTCAATGCGCGTGCAGCGGTGGTCTCGCTGCTGCTGCTGTTCTGCTTCCTCGGCATCTGGGCGATGGCCACCAGTGGGCCGTCGGTCGGTGCTTCGTCGGCCGGCCTGACCGCCGAAGAGATCGAATACCAGCAGATGATGGGCAAGGACCCGGGCGCCGAAAAGACCGCTGGCGTACCTGGTCCGCTGGCCGTGGCGCAGGCGAGCTGGGTGCACCTGTCGGACCCGTTCTACGACAAGGGCCCGAACGACAAGGGCATCGGCATCCAGCTCGGGCATTCGCTGGCGCGCGTGGCGGCGGGCTACCTGCTGGCCATGGTGGTGGCGATCCCGCTGGGCTTTCTGATCGGCATGTCGCCGCTGATGCGCAAGGCGCTCGACCCCTTCGTGCAGGTGCTCAAACCCATCAGCCCGCTGGCCTGGATGCCGCTGGCGCTCTACGCGCTGAAAGACTCCGACGTGAGCGGCATCTTCGTCATCTTCATCTGCTCGATCTGGCCCATGCTGATCAACACCGCGTTTGGCGTGTCGGCGGTCAAGCGCGACTGGCTCAACGTGGCCAGCACGCTGGAGGTGAGCCCGCTGCGCAAGGCCTTCCAGGTGATCCTGCCGGCGGCCGCGCCCACCATCCTCACCGGCATGCGCATCAGCATGGGCATCGCCTGGCTGGTGATCGTGGCGGCCGAGATGCTGGTCGGCGGCACGGGCATCGGCTACTTCGTGTGGAACGAGTGGAACAACCTCTCGCTCACCAACGTGATCTTTGCCGTGCTGGTGATCGGCGTGGTCGGCATGTTGCTCGACCTGATGTTTGCGCAACTGCAGAAGGCGGTGACCTATGTGGAGTGACACCAGCGTGCGCGAAAGCGCGGCCCTTACGGCCCTTGTTGCGCCTGTGAGCGCCCCCATTCAAAAGGCTTCTCCGATGTCCGGTTTCCTCAAGATCGAAAACCTGGCCAAGGCCTACCAGGCCGACAAGCCGGTGTTCGCCGACGTGTCTTTCGCCATCGACAAGGGCGAATTCGTCTGCATCATTGGCCACAGCGGCTGCGGCAAGACCACCATCCTCAACGTGCTCGCAGGCCTGGACACCGCGACCAGCGGCCTGTGCTTCATGGACGGCCGCGAGATCAGCGGCCCGAGCCTGGAGCGTGGCGTGGTGTTCCAGAGCCACGCGCTCATGCCCTGGCTCACGGTGCGGCAGAACATTGCCTTCGCCGTCAAGTCGCGCTGGCCCGACTGGAGCAAGGCGCAGATTGACCAGCAGGTCGAAAAACACGTGGCCATGGTCGGCCTGCTGCCCGCCATCGACAAGAAGCCGAGCCAGCTCTCGGGCGGCATGAAGCAACGCGTGGGCATCGCGCGCGCGTTCGCCATCAGCCCCAAGATGCTGCTGCTCGACGAGCCCTTCGGCGCGCTCGACGCGCTCACGCGCGGCACCATCCAGGACGAATTGATGGCCATCGTGCGCGAGACGCACCAGACCGTCTTCATGATCACGCACGACGTGGACGAAGCCATCCTGCTGGCCGACCGCATCCTGCTCATGACCAACGGCCAGGAGACCGAGCAGGGCTATGCGCCTGGCGGCATGGCCGAGGTGGTGGTCAACCCGCTGCCACGCAGCCGCACGCGGGCGCAGTTGCACCACCTCGATGGCTATTACGACCTGCGCAACCACATCGTGGACTTCCTCGTTTCCAGGGCCAAGGCCCATTGATTCCACTTTTCACTTCTCCACCATCAAGAGGTAACACATGAGCCGACTCGACGTCACCGAAAAAATCATCTCCACCAAAGTCAGCAAAGGCCTGAGCTGGGCCGATGTGGCCAAGAAGGTGGGCCAGTCCAAGGAATGGACGACGGCCCTGTGCCTGGGCCAGATGACCGCCACACCGGCGCAAGCCAAGGTGCTCGGCAAGATCTTCGGCCTGAGTGCCGACGAACAGAAATGGTTGATGGTCGTTCCCTACAAAGGCTCGCTGCCCACCAGCGTGCCGACCGATCCATTGATCTACCGCTTCTACGAACTGGTCAGCGTGTACGGCACGACCTTCAAGGAACTGATCCACGAAGAATTCGGCGACGGCATCATGAGCGCGATCGATTTCAAGATGGACTTGCAGCGCCAGGCCGACCCGAACGGCGACCGCGTGAACATCGTGATGTCCGGCAAGTTCCTGCCGTACAAACAGTACTGACTCCCAGGGTCGGTTGATCCCCCCGCCGCGCTGCGCGCGACCCCCCATGGGGCGGCGCTGGCGGCCGGGCAAAGCCCGTTCCGCGGCGCCCTGGGTTAGGTCACGCGCACCGGATGCTGGGTTTGTTACCGCGTGGTTCTGGGGAACAGGGGCCTCGCGCCGAAGTGTTGGCTGTGTCTTGTCTCAGCCCGGCAACGGAATCCACTCGTCCTGGTCGTCCGGCGGCAGCGCAAAACGCCCAGCCGCCCAGTCGGTCTTGGCCTGTTCGATGCGCTCTTTGCGAGACGACACGAAGTTCCAGAAGATGTGGCGTTCACCCAGCGGCTCGCCGCCGAAGAGCATGAGCGTGGCGGCGGTGCGCGCGGTGATCACCGCGTCCACGTCGTCGCCGAACACCAGCAGCTGGCCGGGCTGGTAGACCTCGCCTGCGTGTTCGATTTCGCCTTTGGCGACGTACACCGCCTGTTCGCGGTGGCCGCCGGGCAGGGCCTTGCTCGCGCCGGCCTGCCACTCGGTGTGCAGGTAAAACAGCGGCGAGTGTGTGCGCACCGGGCTGCTCTCGCCGTAGGCGCTGCCGGCCACCAGGCGCATCCACACGCCGTCCGATTCGATCACCGGCAGGTTGCTGGCGGGGTAGTGGGTGAAGGCGGGTTCACACTCTTCGTCGGCCTCGGGCAGCGCCACCCAGAGCTGCATCAACTCCAGCCCGCCGTCGGCATACGAATCGGGGTGCGTGAAGCGCTCGCTGTGCGAGATGCCGCGGCCGGCCGTCATCCAGTTCACCTCGCCGGGGCGGATGATTTGCAGCGTGCCCAGGCTGTCGCGGTGCGTGATCTGGCCGCTGAGCAGATAGCTCACGGTGGACAGGCCAATGTGCGGGTGCGGGCGCACGTCGGCGGCGCGGTCGTACTGCGGCGGCAGCGGCACCGGGCCGGCGTGGTCCAGGAAGACGAAGGGGCCGACGTTGCGGCGCTTCGCAAAGGGCAGCACGCGCCGCACCGTCAGGCCGTGGCCGAGGTCGGCCGCGCGGGCGTTGATCACCATTTCGAGCATCGTGTTCTCCTTTTGTTCAGGTGTTTCAAAGCCGTCCCATGCGGCCGCTCTGGAAGTCGGCGAACGCCTGGTGGATTTCCGCCTCGCTGTTCATCACGAACGGCCCGTAGCCCACCACGGGTTCGTCGATGGGTTCACCGGCCAGCCAGAGCAGGGTGGTGTCGGTCACGGCGGTGAGCGTCACCCCCTCGCCCGCGCGCTCGTAGACGATCATCTCGGCGTCGGTGGCTTCGGCGCCGTCCTGCGTTTTCACCCGGCCCCTGAGCACCAGCGGCACGGTGGTGTGGCCTTCGGGGGCCGGCAGGGTCACGCTGTGGCCGGCTGTGATTTGCACGTCCCACACCTGCATGGGCGTGAAGGTCCTGGCCGGGCCTTGTGAGCCCAGCAGCTCGCCAGCGATCAGACGGGCGGTTCCTGCGCCACCGGGCAGTTGAACGGTCGGCGTCTGCTCGGCGGTGATGCCCTGGTAGCCGGGTGGCGCCATCTTGTCGCGCGCCGGCAGGTTGACCCAGAGCTGCACCATCTGGAACGGCCCGCCGCTGCGGCCGAAGGCTTCGCTGTGGAACTCCTCGTGCACGATGCCGGCGGCGGCCGTCATCCACTGCACGTCACCGGGGCCGATGGTGCCGCCCGCGCCGGTCGAGTCGCGGTGCGAGACCTCGCCGTCGTAGACGATGGTCACGGTTTCGAAACCGCGGTGCGGGTGGGCGCCGACGCCGCGGCGCTTCGTCGTCGGGTCGAAGGTGGTGGGGCCGCCGAAGTCGAGCAGCAGAAAGGGTGAGAACGCGCGCGGGTTGTCGTCGTACGAAAAGATGCTGCGCACCGGAAAACCGTCGCCGACCCAATGGCCGTGCGGGTTGCGCTGGATGTGGGACACGGATTTCATCGTGGGGTCTCCTGAGGAAGCGCATTGTCCGCCGCGGCGGCGGATTCTTCCACCGACGTGGGCATGGTGCTTGTGGTACTTGCTGGGACAATCACCCTCTATGCGCATCGAACACCTGCGCGAGCGCCTGCGCGCGCTCGGCGCCAACCCCCGCCATCAGCAGCGCGTGCTGCGCCTGTGGAGCCTGGCCCTGGCGCAGACCAGCGGCCGGCGCCAGGTCGAACATTTCCTGCCGTCCGCATTGGTGGCCGAGTTGCCGGCCATCGCCGACGAGCTGGCTTCGCTGGCGCGACTCGAATCACAACACCCGGGCGAAGACGGCTCGGCGCGCCTGCTGGTGAAACTGGGCGACGGCCAGATGGTCGAGACCGTGCTGCTGCCGCGCGACGGCGTCTGCGTCTCGACCCAGATCGGTTGCGCGGTGGGCTGTGTGTTCTGCATGACCGGCACCACCGGCCTGATCCGCCAGGTGGGCAGCGCCGAGATCGTGGCGCAGGTGGCGCTGGCGCGCAGCCTGCGGCCGGTGAAGAAAGTGGTGTTCATGGGCATGGGCGAGCCCGCGCACAACCTCGACAACGTGCTCGAAGCGATCGACCTGCTGGGCACGGTGGGCAACATCGGCCACAAGAACCTGGTGTTCTCCACCGTCGGCGACCCGCGTGTGTTCGAGGCGCTGCCGCGGGGCCGCGTGAAACCGGCGCTCGCGCTCTCGCTGCACACCACGCGGGCTGATCTGCGCGAGCGGCTGCTGCCGCGCGCACCGCGCATCACGCCCGAAGCGCTGGTGGAGGCCGGCGAGGTCTACGCCCGCGCGACCGACTACCCCATTCAATACCAGTGGACGCTGCTCGACGGCATCAACGACACGGACGAAGAACTCGACGGCATCGTGCGCCTGCTCACCGGCAAATACGCGATCCTCAACATGATCCCGTTCAACACCGTCGAGGGCATGCCCTACCAGCGCCCGAGCTGGGAAAAGGCGGCCGACATCGCGCGCCGCCTGCACCGCCGCGGCATCCTGACCAAGCTGCGCCAGTCGGCCGGGCAGGATGTGGACGGTGGCTGCGGCCAGCTGCGCGCGCGGGCAGAGAAGCCGGCGCGGCGGGTGATTTCGGTCAACGCGGTCTGACCATCACGCCCCAGCGACCGGCGGCTCAGCCCGCCAGCGTCATCGGGCAGGAACTGGTCTTGACGCGCACCGTGGTCGGCCGCACTTCGTAGGACACCGGGCACTCGTCCAGCCCCGCGCCCTGGCGCCGTGCCACCACTTTGGCGGCGATGGTGGCGGCCTGGCGGGCTATGGGTTCGATGTAGCGGCTGGCCTGGCCGTCGATGGTGATGCAGTCGCCCAGCGCGTGGATGCGGGGGTGGCTGGTGGTCAGGGTCTCGCCATGCACCGCAATGCCGTTGGCCCAGGCCAGCCCGGCGCTGGTGGCCAGGCGGTTGGGCGTGACCAGGCCGGTGGCGGCGATCACCTGGTCGGCCAGCAGCGCCTCGCCGTTGCTCAGGCGCAGGCGCTTCTGGTCGCCTTCGCTGGCCATGGCGTCCACGCTCGCGCCGCCGATGAAGCGGATGGGCAGGTCCTTCCAGGCGGCCAGCGCGGTGCTGCCGGCGGCCTGTTCGCCCCAGCGCGCCAGCGGCTCGGGCATCGGGTCGATCAGGGTGATGCGGCAACCCACGAGCGCCAGGTCGTTGGCCAGCTCGCTGCCGATCAGGCCCGCGCCGACGATGGCCACGCGCGGCGCCACGCCCTCGGGCAGCACCCCGGCATCGGGCAGGCCCAGACTCTGGCGCAGGCGCAGGTAGGCGTCGAGGTGGTTGATGCGCCAGCACAGTTCGGCCGGCAGCGTGGGCGGCAGCGCCACCTGCGCGCCGTGCGCCAGCACCAGCTCAGAAAACGGCACGGTGCCGCGCGTGGTGGTCAGCGTCAGCGCGCGGGGGTTGATGAGCGTGGCCTGGGTCTGGGCCATCAGGCGCACACCCAGGCGTGCGGCGGCCTGGGCGCCGGTCTCGCGCACCAGGGTGCTGGCCGGCAGGCGCTTGGCCAGCGCCACCGACAGCAGGGGTTTGTCGTACACGTCGGCCGCGCAGCCGCTCACCAGGGTGATGGGCAACTGTTCGTCCAGCGCGCGCAGCGCCTCGGCCATGGCCCAGCCGGCCCGGCCACCGCCGACGATGACCACGCCGGGCACGGCCTTGCCGCCGGCTCTGGGCGCTGCGAGCGCCGGCCGCGCAGCCGCCGGGTTGCGCGAGGGCGGCGTGTAGGGGGAGAAGTCGGCCTTGGTCACCCGGCACAGCGGGCACTCCCAGTCGTCGGGAATGTCGGCGTAACGCGTGCCGGGGGCCAGCCCGCTGTCGGGGTCGCCCTTGGCCTCGTCGTAGATCCAGCCGCAGGCGTTGCAAATGAACTGCTTGAACGGTGCGTCTTCGGCGGAGGGGGTGACGGCGGGGCTCATGGGTGGCTCTCCGGGCAAGTTCATCAGGCGGGCAGCGTCTCGGCGCACAGGTCGGCGGCCTGCTTGCGCAGGTGCTTGATGGCCGGCGTCACGATGGCCACGAACTGCGCCTCGCGCACGCGGCGCTGCACATCCGAACACATCAGGTAGCCACGTGCGCCCTGGTGCATGAGCGCCGCGTTGGCGGCACGCAAAGACAGCTCGCCACCGGCCAGGCGCGCGTTGACCACGTCCAGGTAGAAGGCGTCGGAGGGGTCGTACGGGGTCTCGCAGAGCTTGACGACTGTGCCCACCAGGTCGTCCAGCTCGGCCTGCAGCTGGTCTGGCCGGTCGTCCAGGAACTGGTTCACGTGGCCGAGCTGGTCTTCCACCTTCCACATGCTGTCGATGGCGCCCTGGATGATGCCGGCTGCGATGCCGCACTGCAGCAGCAGGAAGGCGCCGCGGATGCGCTTGAGGTAGGGCAGGCAGGGGTTGGCCAGCATCTCGCTGGCGCCGATGAACACGTCCTTGCACTGCACGGCGAAGGTGGCCGTGCCTTCCATGCCCGAGAACTTGGGGCAGTGCTTGAGTGTCACGCCCGGTGCGTTGCACGGCAGCATGAACATGATCTCGGGCGCCCCCTCCACCGTGGCCACGGTGCCCAGGCTGTGCTCGGGCGCCAGGTTGCTGACCCAGGGCAGGGTACCGTTGATGAGGTAACCGCCTTCGACCGGTGTGCCCTTGAGCAGGATCTTCTCGATGCCGGCAAAACCCTTCATCGGGTTCGACATGCCGGTGGCCCCGATGATCTCGCCGGCCAGGTGGCGCTGCAGGCGCTCGCCATTCATGGCCGGGTTTTCGGAGCCGAACAGGTACAGCGCCGACACGGCCTGCTGCCACATCAGGAACGACGAAGCGCCGCAGACCTTGCCCACCTCGGCCATGGCGAGGATGGCCGTGACGTAGTTGCCCGGTTGGCCCGGTTGATCGATATGGGCGCTCATGGCACCCATCTTGGCCAGCTGCTGGATCAGGTCGATGGGGTAGGCGCCTTCATCAATGGCCTGGGCACGCGCAGCCAGCGGGCCCTGGGCGATGGCGCGCACGGCGTCGATGAGGTCCACGGGTTGGGCAGCGAGTTCGGGGGGCAGGTCGGCGGGGTTCATAAGAGCTCCAGAGTGGGTGAGCCCTTCGACAGGCTCGGGATGAACGGGAGGCCCCGCTCCCTCTCCCGCATGCGGGAGAGGGCCGAGGTGAGGGGGCATTCAAGCCATCGAAATTTCAAACGGAATCGGGTTGCGCATGGTGTTGGCCACGGGCGAATAGAAGTTGGCGTGCTGCACGATCTGATCCAGCACCTCACGCGGCGCGTCGCCCTCCACCAGCACCTTCACACGGATCGCCTGAAAGCCCATCTGCGGCGGCGTCATCTGCAGCGCGCCACCGGCGCCCCAAGCGGCCGGGTTGCCGATGTCGCCTTCGAGGAAGACCTCCAGCTTGCTCAGCTTCACGCCCTTCCAGGTGGCCACCGCGGTCACGCCCACGGCAATGCAGCCGCCCAGGCCCGAGAGCACGATCTCGCCGGGGGCGGGCGCCGTGTCTTCGCCGAACAGGTGCAACGGCTCGTCCACCACCACCACGTGCTTCTCGCCCACGTGCGACAGCGAGCGGTACTGCCCCTCCATCACGGTGTGGACCTTGTTGGTGCCGCGCCGGGCCGGGTTGGCCTTGCCGCCGGCGGCAAAGTCGGCCAGGCCCTTGGCGTCGATGGGTCGCAAGTAGGCTTTGACGGTGGTCACGGGGGCGGTGGGTTCGAGGGTGTCGGTGGAAGACATGGGGTTTCCTGATGGATTGAAAAAACGGGGTTTAAAAAAAGGAATCAGGCCACCAGCGCCAGGCTGGCGGGCTTGCTGGACTTGACCACGGGCAGGCCGGTCTCGATGGGCAGGCTCTCGTCGCGCGACCACTCGTTCCACGAGCCGAAGTACATGCGCACGTCCGAGAACCCGGCCTGCTTGAGCGCGAGGAAGCTGTTGGAGGCGCGCGCGCCCTTGAAGCAATACAGGTAGACCGTGTCGTCCGGCGCGATGCCGGCGGTGGCGCACTCGGCGCGCACCTCGTCGGGCGACTTGAACACCGGGCCCTGGGCCGAAGGCTTCATGAAGCGGTACCACTCCACCCACTTCGCGCCGGGCAGGCGGCCCTTGCGCGGCGCGAAGTCCTTGCCGTAGGGCGAAGAGCTGTCGCCGATCCACTCGTCCACATCGCGCACGTCCAGCAACACGGTGTCGGTGCCCAGCGCGGCCATCACATCGGCCTGCGTCAGCATCACGTCGCTCATCGGCAGCTCGGGGAAGGTGGCGGGCACGGGCGTGGCCGCCGTGGTGGACACCGGCAGACCCGCCGCCTTCCAGGCGCTGAAGCCGCCGTTGAGCACCTTGATCTTGGGGTAGCCCATCCAGGTCAGCAGGTAGTAGCCGCGGCACGACTGGCCGTAGCCGCTGTTCATCGCGTCTTCGTAGAACACGGCGGTCTCGGCGCCTGAGAGGCCCGCCTTGCCCAGCGCGTCGGCAAAGGTGGCCTTGAGCGCCTGCAGGCCCTCGGGCGTGGAGGTGGCGAGAAAGGTGAACACCTCGCGCAGGTTCACCGCGCCGGGGATGTGGCCGGCGGCAAAGGTGTCGGCGTCGCGTGTGTCGATGACCACCACCGGTTCGGCGGCTTGCAGCGTGGCGAGTTGATCGGGTGCGATCAGCGTGGCTTCAATGCTCATGGGGACCTCTTGAAAAGGGCAAAGGCAGGATGGCCTGGATGCTCTTTTGCAACGGTCGTGCCAGCGCGGTGGGCGGGGAGGTCAACGTGTTTAAGCCGTTGATTTATATGAATTTATGGGGATTTTCTCGGGGAAACGTAGAGGTGTGATGCTGCTGGGTTTCGCCACTGTGTTGACACAATGTCAACACAGTGGCGGGGCAGGTTGATTGCGGTGGGGTGGCCAGGGTGGGGGCAGCCTGTCGCGATGGGACTGGCTTTTGGGCTGAGGGCCTGTAGAGCAGCGGTTCCAGTCGGTGGTAACCACGCTCCTAACTCACGGTCTCTGGCGATTTGCAGTCATCCAGATATCTGCGACCTCCCTGGCTCGACGACCGGTTTCAGAGGTATTGGAGTTGCGCCCTATGGCTATCCCTTTTCCGAGTCTTCATCAGCGGCTGATGGACTGTATTTTCTCGATGAGTGCAGAAGTTTTCTCCGTCGCGCTCTTCACTCCTAAGCAAGACTCCTCGTGAAGTGTCATCCAGTTGACTCGACGCTTGTCTAAGCCACGCTTGTCGAAATGTTTACCAAGGATCGTTGCTGCTCGCAGCATCGGACTGCCTGGCTCGATGTCGGTCGCCCGCCAGTGCAGAGATATCCGGAAGCGAGGCGCTGCGGCGTGCTCTCGGCTGTTTTGATGTCGGATACGTAGCACGAGTGGCCAGTAACCCGCCTGCATGGGAGGTTGGCGCTCTGGTTCCAGGGGCATAGCACGTCTAAACCAGACGCGCCCGCTTTCTACCAGTTCGGGGTGTCCTTCCAAGAGCGGATAGGCCTCCGCCAGCTTTGTGAGGAGAAGCCGCATGTGCGACAAGCCCACCAGGCGGTTGAGAGCTCGTTGATGCTGAACGTAAAGACGGAACAGTTCATGCGACGAGCCGTCTCCGTCAAGGAGTCGCGTACTCCAGCTCTCCAGGACCCGAGCATTCGCGCGCGCGAACTTCAGGGCGTCCACTACAGCTGGATGCCGAATTGCGAGTTCACCGGCGAGCTTGCCTAGACGCTGATCTGTCGGATCCTCGTAGTCAGTTACTGCGCGGCAGAAGGAGAGTAGTAGACCTGAGCTTCTGTCACCCCGCTGTACCGCAGTTTGAGCACGCATCTCGACGTGGTTGAGCCAGGTGTAGTCCATACCGATCCACCGGTTGTCGAACGTCGTCGGAAGTTGACTGAAGTCGAGGTTGGGGTCGAGAGCGACGAAAGCCTTGGCGTAGTCCCTGAAGGCAGCCTTGTTGACGAGCACTCTGTTAGCTACATCAAGATATTTGGCAAGCTGGTCCCGACCGAAGGCCGCACCCGCCTTGATCTCGACCACGATCACCAGCCTGTTCGCAGGATCGACGATGACGAAATCCGGCCGGCTCGACTTGGGCAGGTCACCCGTCATCGTGTACTCGCGATAGCACACCACTGACCCGTAGTCAGCCGCCAGGATGCGAGCAGGAGTCCAGCGCTGCACGAAATGCCAACTGTGGGAGTTCTTTCGCAGCCGATCGCCTGGCTGCTCGTCGCTGCCAGCGCTGTACATCGCGAGCAGGAAGCTTCGGAACACGGCATCGCCTTGTCCGTGTCCCTCGCCTGCGTCCATCGCCCAGGCAAGTAGATCTGCAAGTTGAGTTTCGCGCGGCCGAATGAGCGTCAGCAAATCGTCTGAAGACCGACTCAGCTCAATGAGCTCGTACAAGTTTTTGTCAGAGCAGAAAGCCTGTAGATCGCTTGCGTTCATCTTTTTCCCTTCTATTTCGTGAGAAGTCTAGCCGCGCAGTCCGACCGGACGCGTTGGGAGCTGACGTTCGTGACCGGCGACTCTGGCCGAGAACGCCAGTTCACCGCTGCGTCAGGACGCAGCCGCCCGGCGATCTAGCCATTTCTACCAAAGGTCAGTTTCCGGGGACAACGCCGAAATCACACTTTCGGCCAGAAGCAGCCGTTGGTCAGACGGGAAAGCAGTCGCTCAACGTTGGAATTCAGCCGACCCTGGCCAGCGCAGCTGGCCAGGGTCGGCTGCAAACACGGGTTAGGCCGCTTCTCCAGCCTTGGCACGTAGATAGCGCCGAAGGTCAGACGCAAGTGACGCGCCAGGTCGATAGATCTGAGGGGTTAATTTGACCTGCGCCTGCCCATGCTCGTCGATGTATGCGCGCCGTTTCGGCGAAAGCGCCTCGGACTGTGCCTTTATGAATGCGGCCCAATCCGTCTTTAGTCGATCGATATCCTTGTCTAGATCCGAATCTGATTTTCCGCGCCAACCTTCTGGGAGGAAGAGTTCCACGTACATGAAAATCTTGGCGTACATGTCGCGGCTCATAGGTGTCTCAGGCCTGTCGTTTCGCCTCAATCTTCGAAATGCGCCGAGGGCAAGAAAGGTCCGATCAAACGCAGTGTTGTCCGACAACTCGATCGCTGCGAAGTCGTTCTTCTGAAATAGTCGCTTCTCAAAGCCCTTGGAGATCTGGCCGTTTGCCGCGTAATACAGCCTCCAGAACTTGTTTCTTTCCACGATATCGTGCGCCTTCACGTATCCATCGCGGAGTCCGTCTGAGAACTCACCGCGCTTCCGTTCGTATAAGACGCCGTACCGCTCAAACATCTTTCTCTGTACTGCAAGGTGTATGGAGTCGTTTGCGAAGCGGTCCGCATTTACAACGGGAGTTTGCTTGTTTGTTGCAGTCGAGATCTCGTCGATTAGTTGAAGCTTGGCGATGTCGGAGTCGTTATCAAGCACCGTGATTATCTTAAGCAGAACCTCTTTGTCTTCGAATAGCGATTCCGCTTGTGCCATGTTCTCGCTATAAATCCGACTCAGCGTGAAGGACGTTTGCCCGCCATTGATAATCTGAGGATTCTTGATTCGTAGTTGTGCCTTGTTCTTCTGGCCAATCTTCTCATTGATGTTTGTCTCTTCGGACAGCATCGTGATTCCATTGTTGAAGATGGCGAACTCGTTCGTTCGGGTGGAAACTATTGAGTCTCTTATCGAAGCGTGGACGTTCTTTCCTTCGAACTCTAAGTAACCTCTAGGGTTGTACCTCAGGATCGCATTCTTGTATTTATGCATTACGCGAGCAATTTGAAGCGTCGGAACGAAGAGTACTGTGATCTCGCAGTCGCTGTACTTCGTCTTGACGTTGTAGCTGATCTTGCTGCCGGAGTTTTTGTTGGATAGATCAATGGGAATGATGATGTCGCTGGCCGCAAAGTAGTTCCCGGTAACTACGGGGAAGACCAACTTCTGATATGTCTTCTCGAAGTCAAAGACTTCGGCGGCATATCCGCCTGTAAGTAGCTTGAGTTTGGAGGGTGCGACGCCAGTCAAGTTGGCAAGAATCACAACTCTATAGGAAAATCGGGCGACGTCTGGCAGCGAAGAGACTTCTCGCTGAAACTGCTTTATCTTGCCGTTGTACTCGACACCCAACTCGTCTTTTGCTTCGCCCTCCAGAACTCTAGTAATGTCCATTGCCAAGAGTTCATCTAGAGCAATTTCTTTGGACTCAAAGTTCTTCGCATTAGTCCTGAATTTTGACTGAATTATATGAATCGTTTTGGTATCTACGTCAATGAGGTACCCGTCGATTCCCGCGTCTCCAGCAGCGTCGGTAATTGTTCGTTCGCGCTCGCCAAAGTCGGTCAAACCGAACATGACCTTGAGATAGAGATGAATGAACGCCCGGGCGCGCGCTTGGTTGACCTTCTCAATATCCTCTTCCGACGGCCTGTATCTTGAGGATTGCTGCGCCGGGGCCTCTGCGCGGATTTGATCCAGAACACAAACTAAAGTTTCGTAGCGCATGGCATCGTTAGGATGGGGGTTGAAGCGGCCCAGCGCCGCAATAAGCGGTGATATTTCAGCCGCAATTCACCATAAAATTGGGCGTGGCGGAATGGCAGAAATTTAATTTAAAAACCATCCGGTTGATTGATTTTTTATGTGCTCTTACACGCACTTAAAAGATCTTGGCTGTTAATTAATTCGTATGCCATTTGCCGTATTAGAGTGTAGTGATGGTTGGCAACAACATTTGGAACAGACTGGCCATTAATATTTACTGTAATTTTAGGGCCTTCGCGGAATTTTAGAGTTTTGTAGTTAGGCTTTGAATCGACATGTGCGCCCCCGTCCTGATTTGCCGCAGAAAGAACTACATCTCGTCTGCTATATTTCTCTCCGCCCTCTTGCCAGATTGTTTCATTCCACCAATCTTCAATCGATCGAATAGCTTTGGTTTCCCATGAAGCAAGTGGGGCTCTTACGCCATTTGAAGTTAGCATTAAAGGTAAAACAGTATGCCATTCAAAATTTTTAGCATCTGGAAAATCCATAGTTTCCGCAATAGCAAATGTTGAAATTAA
Organism: Betaproteobacteria bacterium HGW-Betaproteobacteria-9; assembly: GCA_002842215.1. GTDB lineage: Bacteria > Pseudomonadota > Gammaproteobacteria > Burkholderiales > Burkholderiaceae_C > Hydrogenophaga. Next base: position 184,458 of record PHCC01000018.1, read on the forward strand.
TTTAATAGAGTCTTTAACTTTTAAATAGGTAACAACCGAGGTGCTGTTCTTCGTGTCGTGAAATAGAACCCTTATTGATACCGCTATTCGGAGCGCCTCATCTAATTCACCACTGTCAAACTCAACACATGATTTTGAAATAAACCTTAGATGGCGACTAAGCTGCTCTTGGAATTCACTCATAACTCACCTTCCTCACATAATTTTGATTTAGTTTGAGTTTCACCAGATGCTTACACGAGCCACGAAATAACACCGAGCTGCACCTTCAAGAATTGTGTTTGTATTCATGGACTTATGTCGACGTGCAGTGGTATCGGCAGAGATAACAAATCTGACAAAGTTCGTGCACGCGTTGCCGCGACTCTTGGGCGTAGACGCTGGCTGGGCCGAGTTAGCGAACACATTCGACATTTGCACTATAGCCTGCAGAAGGGGGTGGTTGATGTAGATTGGGTCCGCTTTTTGTGGTCTGGCCGGTAGAGCGTGGGGGTACGGCATACACGCGACATGCGTTATTACCGAGATCGACGCCTTCGTCATCCTAATGACCAGGGCACGGCGCGTACTGCCGGCAAAGCGCAGGCAGGCTTTCTGACTCATGCACAGTTCCTTGCCCCTCCAATGCCAACCGTTTGAGCCACGAAGGCCCGCTCTGCGGCGGAAGCGGGCCCCGGTCCTCTCCCCGGTTGCCTATTGGCAAACGGTGTCGTTGGCGTCCAAGGCAGGCGGGCGCATCAGGTCTTCGTCGATGCCCATGACCGCGCTGGCCCGTTCGACGGCCCGCCACAGCAGCGGCGGCATCTTCAGAATTTCGTCGGGCGAGTCGGCCTGTGCGATCCAGCGGCTGATCTGTTGGTGCTCATCGGGGGTCAGCAATGCCAGGTTCAGCATCTCGTCAATGGTTTTCATGGCGGCTTCTCGCAAGTCTTGGTCAATGGCGCTGATGCTGTCACACATCCGTGGCGCCGGCCTTCAGTCCAATCCTTCAAACCGACCCTTCATCGCAAACCCGCCTTGCGCAGCCGGTAGCTGAACTGCCGCAGCGTCAACCCCAAACTCTGCGCCGCGCGCGACTGGTTGCCCTGGTGGCGGGTCAGCGCGTCCTGCAAGGTCGGTGCGTCGTGCGAATGGGCGCTCTGGTAGTCGCGCACCAGGCCGGCCCCGGCGGGCAGGGCGGGCGGTATCGGGGCTGACGCGGGCAACGGGGGCCGGCGGTCCAGCGCCTCGGGCATGAAGCGCTCCAGCGCCGCGGCCGTCACCAGCGTGTGGTCGGCCAGCAGCACCAGGCGCTCGATCAAATTACCCAGTTCGCGGATGTTGCCGGGCCAGTCGTGCGCCTCCAGCCGCGCCAGCGCGTCGGGCGCGAGGTTGACGTTGCGCTGGTGCGCCTGGTTGGCACGGCTCACGAAATGCAGGGCCAGCGCGCGCACGTCTTCGCGCCGCTCGCGCAGGCTGGGCAGGCGGATCGGGATCACGTTGAGCCGGTAATACAGATCCTGCCGGAAGCCGCCGGCCTGCACTTCGCGCGCCAGGTCGCGGTTGGTGGCCGCGACCAGCCGCACGTCGATGCGGATCTCGCGCGTGCCGCCCAGGCGCACCAGCGTGCCTTCCTGCAGGGTGCGCAGCAGCTTGCTCTGCATGGCCAGCGGCAGTTCGCCGATCTCGTCCAGAAAAATCGTGCCGCGGTGGGCCTGTTCGAACCAGCCCGCGCGTGCCGTGCTGGCGCCGGTGAAGGCGCCGCGCTCGTAGCCGAACAGTTCGGACTCGAACAGCGTGTCGGGAATGGCCGAACAGTTGACCTTGATGAAGGGCTGGTCGCGCCGGCCGCTGGCCAGGTGCACCGCGCGGGCAAACAGCTCCTTGCCGGTGCCCGACTCGCCCAGCAGCAGCACCGTGGCCTGCGACTGCGACACGCGCTCCAGCTCGCCCAGCGCCTGCAGCAGCGCGGGCGAGCGGCCGATCAGCCCGTAGCGCGCGCTGCCCACGTCCAGCGCGTGCTCCAGTGCCTCGTTGCGTGCGGCCAGCTGGCGCCGCTCTTCGGCCACCAGCTGCTCCAGCTGCAGCAGCTGGCCAGCCAGCGTGGCCAGGATGCGCAGCAGCGCCAGGTCGTCGTTCAGGTGGCGCTGGCGGCTGCGGATGCGGTGGCAGCCCAGCACGCCGATGGTGGCGCCGTTCACCTCGATCGGCAGCGCGATGTAGGCCACGGTCTGCGGCGGCATGTCGGTGCGTGTGACGGTGCGGAAGAGGAACAGCGGCTCGGCGTCCACGTCCTGCACGATGGCCGGCAGCCCGCTGGCCAGCACCCGCCCGGTGATGCCTTCGCCCCAGCGGAACACGCCGCGCGCCGCCTCTTTGGCGGTGAGGCCGTAGGCGTGGCGGACCGAAGCCGTGCGCTCCTGGCCCGGCACCACTTCGTCGGCCAGCACCATGCGCCCGCGGTTCAGGCCGAGCAGCTCGCTCATGAGGTGCAGCATCTCGCGCAACACATAGGCCGGCGCCAGGCTGCGGCCCACGAGCTTCATCACCTCGCGCATGAGCAGCAGCTCCTGGGCGTGCCAGTCGGTGGCGGGGGTGTCGGGGTCGGTGGGGTGGGGCATGGTGGAGGCAGCTTGTTCGGCTGAGAAAGCAAGCATCACACCAGCCTCATGGCTGTGCAGGCCAGCGATAAAAAGCGCCACTTTTTATACACATCACGTTTAACATGTATAAAAAAATCGATTTTTTATACACATAAGAGCCCCAGCGGAGCTTCCATGCACACACTGCCACCACTCGAACAGCTCAATCCAGCCCGCTTCGACACGCCGGCCATCCTGAAGAAGTTGGCCAGCAGCAGTCGGCAGCTGGCTGAGCTCAAGGGGTTGGCGGCCTCGATTCCCAACCAGGGCATCCTGATCAACACGCTGGGTCTGCAGGAAGCCAAGGACAGCTCGGCCATTGAAAACATCGTCACCACACACGACGAGCTGTTCAAAGACGACGTGGATCCGGAAGCCTTTGCCAACCCGGCGGCCAAAGAGGTGCTGCGCTACCGGCAGGCGCTGCGGTACGGCTATGAGCAAGTGCGCGTCACGCGGCTGCTGACGGTCAACCATATCGTGGGCATTCAGAGTGAGCTCGAGCGAAACAATGCGGGCTTTCGAAAACTGCCGGGTACGGCGCTCAAAGACGGTGGCGGGCAGACGGTGTACACGCCACCGCAAGACCCGGCTGAGGTCGTGGCGCTGATGAGCGGGCTGGAGCGCTTCATGAACGACGATCGGTTGTTCCCGGTAGACCCGCTGATCAAGATGGCGCTGATGCATCACCAGTTTGAAAGCATCCATCCTTTTTACGATGGCAACGGCCGCACGGGGCGCATCCTGAATGTGCTGTATCTGGTGAAAGAAGGCTTGCTGGAGATCCCTGTGCTGTACCTGAGCAGCCACATCGTGCAAACCAAGGCGGACTACTACAGGTTGCTGCAAACCGTGCGCGACGATGACACTTGGGAAGAATGGGTCCTGTACATGCTGCAGGCAGTGGAGACCACGGCCCGCCAGACGGTGACGACGGTGCAGGCCATCAAGACAGCGCTGTTCGACTACAAGCATCGCATTCGCGACGGATACAAGTTCTACAGCCAGGACTTGATCAACAACCTGTTCATGCATCCCTACACCAAGATCGAATTCGTGCAGCACGACCTGCAGGTGTCACGTCTGACCGCCACCAAGTACCTGGAGGCACTGGTGGCAGGCGGGTTCATCAGCAAGCAGAAGATTGGCCGCAGCAACTACTACGTGAACACAGCGCTCAACGGCATCTTGCTGGCACAGCATCAGGCCCCGGTCTGACGGGGAGACCATGGTGCGAGCTGATCACCGCTAAAATCGACCCCTCTCAAGGAGCGCTGCAGCGCCGGGGGAATCGCCCAGATTCTCGAACCCGGCGTCAGGCTTGAGTCACAGGGACACCATGGTCCCAGCCGGTCATCCGGCCCCAACGGCGCTCACCAGTTTCTGAACACAACACCTGGTGAGCCCCATGTCCGACGTGATTTCTTCCATCTCCGTTCCCCCCATGCTGCTGTCCGGTCTGGAGCCGCTGCGCATCGGCGAGGGCAGCCTGTTCGTCAACGTGGGTGAGCGCACCAACGTCACCGGCTCCAAGGCCTTCGCCCGCATGATCCTGAACGGCGAGTACGAGCAGGCGCTGGCCGTGGCGCGCCAGCAGGTGGAGAACGGCGCGCAGGTGATCGACATCAACATGGACGAGGCCATGCTGGATTCGAAGGCCGCGATGGTGAAGTTCCTGAACCTGATCGCGGGCGAGCCCGACATCGCGCGCGTGCCGGTGATGGTGGATAGCTCGAAATGGGAGGTGATCGAGGCCGGCCTGCGCTGCGTGCAGGGCAAGGGTGTCGTCAACTCCATCAGCATGAAAGAGGGCGTGGACGAGTTCAAGCGCCAGGCGCGACTGGTCAAACGCTACGGCGCCGCCGCCGTGGTGATGGCCTTTGACGAAAAAGGCCAGGCCGATACCTACGAGCGCAAGGTCGAGATCTGCGAACGCGCCTACCGCATCCTGGTGGACGAGGTGGGTTTCCCGCCCGAAGACATCATCTTCGACCCCAACATCTTCGCCATTGCCACCGGCATCGAAGAGCACAACAACTACGCGGTCGACTTCATCAACGCCACGCGCTGGATCAAGCAGCACCTGCCGGGCGCCAAGGTGAGCGGCGGCGTGTCCAACGTGTCGTTCAGCTTCCGCGGCAACGACCCGGTGCGCGAGGCCATCCACACCGTGTTCCTGTACCACGCGATCCAGGCGGGCATGGACATGGGCATCGTCAACGCGGGCATGGTGGGCGTGTACGACGAGCTGGAACCCGAGCTGCGCGAGCGGGTGGAAGACGTGGTGCTGAACCGCCGGCCCGATGCGGGCGAGCGGCTGGTGGAGGTGGCCGAAAACGCCAAGGGCGCGGCCAAGGACGACAGCAAGAAAAACGAGTGGCGCGCGCTGCCGATCCGCGAGCGCCTCTCGCACGCGCTGGTGCGCGGCATGAACGAGTTCATCAGCGAAGACACGGAAGAAATGTGGCGCGAGATCGAGCGCGAGGGCGGTCGCCCGCTCAACGTGATCGAAGGCCCGCTGATGGACGGCATGAACGTGGTCGGCGACCTGTTCGGCCAGGGCAAGATGTTTCTGCCCCAGGTGGTGAAGAGCGCGCGCGTGATGAAGCAGGCCGTGGCCCACCTGCTGCCCTACATCGAAGCCGAAAAACTGGCACAGGCCGCCGCCGGCCAGGACGTGAAGACCAAGGGCAAGATCGTGATCGCCACGGTCAAGGGCGACGTGCACGACATCGGCAAGAACATCGTCACCGTCGTGCTCCAGTGCAACAACTTCGAGGTGGTGAACATGGGCGTGATGGTGCCCTGCCACGAGGTGCTGGCGAAGGCCAAGGAAGAGGGCGCGGACATCGTGGGCCTCTCGGGCCTGATCACGCCCAGCCTGGAAGAGATGCAGTACGTGGCCGGCGAGATGCAGAAGGACGCCCACTTCCGCGAGCAGCAGATTCCGCTGCTGATCGGCGGCGCCACCACCAGTCGCGTGCACACGGCGGTGAAGATCGCGCCGCACTACGAAGGCCCTGTCGTTTATGTGCCCGATGCCTCGCGCAGCGTGAGCGTGGCGCAGAGCCTGATCGGTGACGGTCGCGTGCAGTACATCGCTGAACTCAACGCCGATTACGACAGGGTGCGCACCCAGCACGCCAACAAGAAGCAGGTCACGCTGTGGCCGCTGGCCCAGGCGCGCGCCAACAAGACGCCGATTGACTGGACGGCCTTCAAGCCGGCGAAGCCGAAGTTCATCGGCAAGCGCCAGTTCAAGAACTTCGACCTCGCCGAGATCGCGAAGTACATCGACTGGGCGCCGTTCTTCCAGACCTGGGACCTGGCCGGCCCGTACCCCGCCATCCTGCAGGACGAGGTGGTGGGCGAGCAGGCTCGCAAGGTGTTCGCCGACGCGCAGGCCATGCTGAAGAAGATCATCGAAGGCCGCTGGCTCAGCGCCAACGGCGTGATCGGCCTCTACCCGGCCAACACGGTGAACGACGATGACATCGCGCTCTACACCGACGAGACCCGCAGCCAGGTCGCGCTCACCTGGCACGGCCTGCGCCAGCAGACCGAGAAGCAGGAAGTCGATGGCGTCATGCGCCCGAGTCGCTGCCTGGCTGACTTCGTGGCACCCAAGGGCACGGCCGACGACTACGTGGGTCTGTTCGCCGTCACCGCCGGCCTGGGCGCGGAGAAGAAAGAGCAGCAATTCCTGGCCGCGCACGACGACTACAACGCCATCCTGTTCAAGGCCTTGGCCGACCGCCTGGCCGAGTCCTTCGCCGAGTGCCTGCACCACCGCGTGCGCACCGACCTCTGGGGCTATGCGGCCGACGAGGCGCTGAGCAGCGAAGACCTGATTAAGGAAAAGTACCAGGGCATCCGCCCCGCGCCCGGTTACCCGGCCTGCCCGGACCACTCGGTCAAGCGCGCGATGTTCTCACTGCTGCAGGCCGACGACATCGGCATGGGCCTGACCGAAAGCCTGGCCATGACGCCGGCCGCCAGCGTGAGCGGCTTCTACCTGAGCCACCCCGACAGCACCTACTTCAACGTCGGCAAGCTCGGCGATGACCAGGTGCGGGACCTGGCGCAGCGCAGCGGCGTGGCCGAGGGCGAGCTCAAGCGCTGGCTCGGCACCAACCTCTGAGCACCCCGTCCGGGCGCCCGTTCCGGGCGCCGACCAACCGCCCACGCCAGTGATTCACCCGCTGGCACGCTGACGTGTTGTGTCCCTGTCGCATGCCGTGCTAGAAAGCGCCAAGAGCTTCAGTGGGTGGATGAACCATGGTGGTGTGTCAGGCGTGCGGTGCGGAGAACCGGGACAAGGCGATGTTTTGCCGGGGATGCACTGCGCCTCTGGCACCGGTAGCCGTGCCCCACGCGGCGCGCAGGCGCGCCCGGACATCGAAGCCCGTGTGTCCCGCCTGTCAGGCGAACAACCCGGCCGGCGCCCGGTTTTGCCAGGCTTGCGGCGTACCCCTGTTGCCCGCTTCTGCGTCGCACCGTTCGATGCCGGCCTTGCCGCCCGCGGGCGCCGCGAAACGGAAGGTGGTGCTCTGGGGGCTGGTGCTGGTGCTCGCGGGCGTCGGGACCTGGTGGAAGCTGAGCCACACCAGTGGGTCGGCATCGCGGGCCGCCACGCCCGAGGCCACCGCAACCGCGCCAGCGAACGAACCTGTGGCGCTGGCCCCGGCACAGAACCAGGCAGCTCCCTCAGGGTTCGTCACGGTGGATCACGCCGGGACCTCACCGGCACCCGGCGACGCGGCGCACCTCTCGGAGGCCGAGCGCCTGCGGCTGTCGCTGGAACGCCTGGAGCGCGAGGACCGGGCACACACCGCCGCGCTGGAGCAACAGCGCGCGGCCGCGGCGGCGGAGCAGCATCGGCGCGCCGAGCTGGCCAGGCGCCGCGCCGAAGCCACAGCGGCGGCAACGGCAGCGGCTTCGGCCTCCCCGACGGCGCCCACAGCGGCGTCGCCGCCACAGCCCTCGGCGGCGACGCCAGCGGTGGCCACAACCGGAGCCGCCGCACCGCCCGCGGCGCCGGCCGCAACGGTGGAACTCGCCTGCGCCGGCAGCAGCAACTTTTTCACCCGGGATCTGTGCCGCCTGCGCGAGTGCGGCAAAGCGTCGTTTGCCCGCGACCCGACCTGCGTCAGGTTCCGTGAGATGGAAGAGGCCCGCCGAAGCGCGTCGGTACAGTGAAAATTTGGGCCACCAGCCGGTGCTCGCCGCCGGGCGGCAGCGTCACCACCTCGTTCGCCGCGTTGGCGGTTTCCACGCAGACGAAGCGCCGGTAGTCGTCGTCCGCCAGGTCGGCCATGCCCGCCGCCAGCGCCGCCCCCGGGTTCCACACCACGGCGGTGCGGCTGCCCTCGGCGCTGATGCGCAGCGTGTGGCCTGAAGCGCCGTCCACGATGTCCAGTTCGGCGGGTGCCCCGGTGTAGATGCGGTCCACTTCGCCCGCGAAGCGCACCGCGCCTTGTTGCTGTGTGATCGCACCCTGGGCGCCGGCGGCCTTGTCCAGGTAGCGGCAGCCGTCGAGCCCGTTCACGCTGGTTTGCGCCACATCGCTCACGGCGAGGTAGGTGTGCAGCGCCTGCGTGATGGCGAAGGGTGCCTCGCCCGTGTTGCGCGTGCTCAGCGATAGCCGCAGCGCGGCGCCCACCGTGATCTCCAGCGTCAGCTCAAAGGCGTGGGGCCAGACGGCGCGTGTGTCGGGTGTGTCCGTCAGCGCCAGGGTGAGGCGGGTGGCGCCATCCGGCAGGGCCGCCGTGCTGGCCACCGACCACAGGCGCGTGCGCGCCAGACCGTGGTTGGGCCGACCCAGTGCTTGCGGGTCGGCGCCGAACCAGGGCCAGCACACCGGCACGCCGCCCCGGATCGCCTTGCCGGTCTGGTACGTGGCCTGCTGGCTCACGAACAGCAGGTCGCGGTCGGCACCGCGCGGCCGGAACCGCAACACCTGGCCGCCATAAACCGACACCTGTGCCTCGGCGTGCCCGTTGTGGATGTGGACGAAAGGCAGGCCACCGGGCCCGGCGGCAAAGCGCAGTTGGCCGGGCAGCCCGAGCCGGGCGTTCAGGGTGTCGAGAAGGGCGGTGTCGGGTGCGTCCATGGTCCCGACTGTAGCGGGCCGCCCGCCCAAGGTCGGTGGCCGATCTCTTTCAGAAAAAGTTCAGCAACCCGCCCGCCGCCCGCAGGCGGGTGTTGCAAACGAGTGACATGATATGTCTGCTGTGCGTCCATGCGTTGACATGTTATGTCGCCAGATCCTATGCTTCCCTGGCCGATCAACGCCACCTCGCGAGGGACCATGAAGACGCTGCTGGACCAACTGAATGGGCTGGATACCCGCCTGTCGCTCACACTGGGTGGCGTGCATGTCCATCTGCAGCCCATTCCCGGCGAGGTGCCGGTGGTGCAGATCGGCATCGAAGGCCGCGAGGAGCTGCCGATTTACCTGACCACCTCCGACGCCCAACTGCTGTGCCTGTGCTACCTCTGGAGCGATGACGAGGTGCGGCCCGAGCTGCGCGCCGAGTTGCTGCAGACCCTGCTCGACCTCAACCCATCGGTGCCACTGTCCTCGTTCGGGCGCGTCGGCAACCGCTTCGTCCTCATCGGAGCGATGTCGCGCCAGTCGCGGCTGGAGGACATCGCCGAAGAGGTGGCGGTGCTCAGCGACAACGCACTCGATGCGCTGGACGCGCTGTCCGAGTTCCTCAAGTAAGCCCGTCCGCCGGTACAGGAGAACACCATGTCCGTGATGAAAAAGATGATGACCCTGCTGCGAGGCAGCGTGCGCGAGATCGGCGAGTCGGTGGTGGACGCCAACGCCACCCGCATCTGCGAACAGGAAATCCTGGACGCCAAACACCACATCGCTCAGGCCAAGGAAGAGCTGGTGGGTGTCATGGCCACGGAAATGCAGAGCGCGCGGCAGATCGCCAGGCTGCAGGAAGAGATCGTTCGCCACGAGAAGCTGGCGGTCGAGGCCCTGGACGCCTCGCAGGCGGCGCTGGCCGAAGAGGTGGCGGCCCAGGTGGGTGCGCTGGACCTGGAGCTTCAGGCGCAGACCCGCGCTCACGCCAGCTGTGCGGTGCAGGCAGCCCGTCTGAAGGCGTTGATCCGGCAGGCCGAAACCCGGGTCCGGGAACACGAGCGTGAGCTCGCCGTGGCCAAGACCACCGAAAGTGTCTACCGCGCCACCCGCTCCATCTCAGACAACGACGGACCCGGCGGCTCGCGGCTGGTGAGCGCGCGCGAATCGCTGGAACGCATGCGGCAGCGACACGAAGACCTGTCCGACCGCATGACGGCGGCCGATCAGCTGCACAAAGAGTGGGACGACGGCGCACTGGAGCAGAAGCTCGCTGCCGCCGGTTTGGGCGACGGGGCGCGGCGCCAGGCCGAGGTGATGGAGCGCATCCGCGCGCGCCGCGCGGCGAGTGCGGACACCCCGACCCCGCCCTCCACCGCCGCGTGATGGTGATGCGCAAGCCCGCACGGTGGACCGGATCGGACGACGCCCTGCGCGCGGTGCAGGTGGCGTTCGATGTGGAGCAGGCGGTGCTGGACGCCGTGCGCACCGCCGCCTTTCACAGCAACCGCTCGACCTCCGACCAGATCCGTCACTTGCTGCAGCTGCCGGTCGCCACCCGGCCCAAGCGCCCGAGGCTGACCGTTTCCCTGAGCAGCCTGGACTACGGGCAGTTGGCCGAGCGCTACGGGCTGCCCGAGGCGGACCGGCTGGCGATCAAGGAGCGCGTGACACAGGAGCTGATCCGCTTCGCGAAGCCCCCGGGGCGCCGCTGATAATCGATTCAACAAAGGTCAGGCATGCACCTGACCGATTACATCTGTAAAGAGGGAGGAGCGGATGGACCGCTTGATTGACGCCGCGATCGGATACCCCACCGCCATCTTCACGGCCCTGTTGCTCGTGGTGCTGGTGTACTGGCTGTTGGCCCTGGTGGGCTGGGTGGACTTCGAGTCCTCGGGCATCGACGTGGAGCTGCAGGCCGACGGCGACCCGGGTGAAATCTCCACCCTGGCGGGTTATGTCGTGGCCATGGGTTTGAGTGGCGTGCCCTTTTCCATCGTGCTGAGCGTGCTGGTGCTGGTGTCGTGGACGCTCAGTTGCCTGGCCGGCGAGTGGCTGATGCCGCTGGTGCCCACGCTGCCGTTGCACATCGCGGTGGGCACCGGCGTGCTGCTGCTGAGCGTGGCGCTGGCGATCTTCGTCACCGCGCTGATGGTCAGGCCGCTGCGCGGCCTGTTTGTGACGCACCAGGCGATGGGCAACGCCAGCCTGGTCGGCCAGACCTGCACCGTGATGAGCCAGCGCGTGGACCAGCGCTCGGGCCACGCCGAGGTGGCGCAACGCGGCGCCGGCATCCAGATCCGCGTCTGGACGCCCGATGACAACCGCCTCACCAAGGGCGACGCGGCGGTCATCCTGGCCTACGACGAAACCGCCAACGGCTACCGCATCGAGCCCGAACCCTGACCCCGCCATATCAGGCACCGCACCACCGCTTTCTGTTTTCAATTTTTGCCCACAAGGAGCCCCATGGAGCCCATCCTCGTTTCCGCCGGCATCGCAGCCTTCCTGCTGCTCTGCTTCATCATCATGTTCGCCAAGTTCTATCGCAAGATCGAACAGGGCCACGCGCTGATCATCAACACCCTGCGCGCCGAGCCCGAGGTGACCTTCACCGGGCGCATGGTCTACCCCATCATCCACAAGGCCGAGCTGATGGAGATCTCGGTCAAGACCATCGACATCGACCGCTCGGGCAACGAGGGCCTGATCTGTCGCGACAACATCCGCGCCGACATCAAGGTGAAGTTCTTCGTGCGGGTGAACAAGACCGCCGACGACGTGCTCAAGGTGGCGCAGTCCATCGGTTGCGCACGCGCCTCCAACCAGGACACGCTGGAAGAGCTGTTCTCCGCCAAGTTCTCCGAAGCCCTCAAGACCGTGGGCAAGGCCATGGACTTCGTCGATCTGTACCAGGCACGCGACCGCTTCCGCGACGAGATCATTGCCCAGATCGGCAACGACCTCTCGGGCTACGTGCTGGACGACGCGGCCATCGACTTCCTGGAGCAGACGCCGCTGTCCAAGCTGGACGCCAACAACATCCTGGACGCGCAGGGCATCAAGAAGATCACCGAGCTGACGGCGGTCGAGCATGTGCGCACCAACGAGCTGCGCCGCAACGAAGAGATGCAGATCAAGAAGAAAAACGTCGAGACGCAGGAAGCCCTGCTGGAGCTGGAACGCCAGGCCGCCGACGCCCAGGCCCGCCAGTCGCGCGAAGTGGCGACGGTCAAGGCGCGTGAAGAGGCCGAGACGCTGAAGATCCAGTCCGAGGAAAAGACCAAGTCCGAGCTGGCCCGCCTGCAGGCCGAGCAGTCGGTCTCGGTGCAGCAGGAAAACGTGCTGCGCGAAAAGGAAGTGGCCGAGAACAACCGCAAGCGCGCGGTGGCCATCGAGGAAGAAAAAGTGATCCGTGCCCGCGAGCTGGAGGTGGTGGACCGCGAGAAGGAAGTGACGCTGCAGAAGATCGAGAAGGACAAGGCGGTCGAGGTGCAGAAGAAGGCGATTGCCGACGTGATCCGCGAGCGCATCGTGGTCGAGCGCACCGTGGCCGAGCAGGAAGAGGCCATCAAGGAACTGCGCGTGGTGGCCGAGGCCGACCGCACCAAGCAGTCCACCGTGATCCTGGCCGAGGGCCAGGCCGAAGAGAAGCTGATCATCGAGGTGAAGGCCGCCGAGGCGCAGGAGCGCAAGGCGCGCTACAAGGCCGCCGAAGAAACCACGCTGGCCGATGCGCGCCTGAAGGTGGCGGAGAGAGAGTCCGAATCGAAGAAGCGCGAAGCCGAAGGCCTGGAGGCCATCACCGCCGCGCCGGGCCTGGCCGCCGCCAAGGTGACCATGGTCACCGCCGACGCGGTGGAGAAGCAGGGCATGGCCGAGGTGCACGTGCGCGCCGCCGGTGCCGAGGCCACGCTGAAAGAAGGCCAGGCCGAGGCCCAGGTGATCGAGCTGCGCTCGCAGGCTGAGGCCGTGGGCGTGCGCGCCAAGATGGAAGCCGAGGCCAGCGGCAAGGAAAAGCTGGGCCTGGCCGAGGTGCAGGTGCGCTTGGCCGACGCCGACGCCGTGGTCAAGGCCGGTCAGGCCGATGCCGCGACCATCGAAGCACGCTTCCAGGCCGAGGCCAAGGGCCTGCGCGAGAAGTTCGAGGCCATGAGTGCCATGAGCGGCGAAACCCGCGCCCACGAAGAATTCCGCATGCAGCTGGAGAAGGCGCACGTGGAAACCGTCAAGGGCATCGACGCGCAGACCTCCATCGCGCGCGAGCAGGCCGAGGTGCTGGGCGCCGCCATGTCCAACGCCAAGATCGACATCGTGGGTGGGCAGGGCGACTACTTTGACCGCTTCGTGGGCGCGCTGGCCGTGGGCAAGGGCATCGACGGCGTGGTCAACAAGAGCAAGACGCTGCAGGTGGCGTTCAAGGACCAGCTCGCGGGTGAGCGCGACGTGGTGCCCGACCTGCAGAGCCTGCTGGGCGCGCTGGGCAGCTCGTCCGGTGAGGTGCAGAACCTCACGGTGGCGGGCCTGCTGACCAAGGTCATGCGCGAGGGCAACGAGGCCCAGAAGAGCGCGCTGCGGACCCTGATGAATGGCCTGGACAAAGGCTGATCCCTCTTTTCACCGGAGACATCACCATGTCCAACACCTGGCGCTGCTGCGCCTGCGACCACCGCCCGTCCCTGAGCGAACAGGCGCTCTCGCCCGGTCTGCCCACGCGCGAATGCCTGGCATGCAACGGGCACTGGGTTCGCCTGGACGACCACCGGGAATGGGTCAGCAGCGGCGCGCCGTTGGCCGAGGCCCCTGAGTTGGCCGAACACTGGTTGCCCGAGGCCGACTCGCCAGCGCGGGCCTGCCCGGCTTGCCAGCGCCTCATGGAACGCCTGCGCACCGGCGGCCAGCCCGACATCCGCATCGACCGTTGCGTGCATTGCCATGCGGTGTGGCTTGATGGCGGCGAGTGGGCGGCCCTGCAGTTCCAGCAGGCCCGGCTCGACGACGTGCTGTCCGACATGTGGCAGCGCCAACTGCGCGAGGCCGAGGCGCTGGAGCGGCGCGACGCGCAGGTGCGCCAGCGCCATGGCGACGAATGCATCGACGAGGTGCTGCGCATCCGGCGCTGGCTGCAACAGCAGGCCGAACCCGGGCTGCTGCTCAAACTGATCCGCAACGGCTGGTGACCCCAGGCCGCACAGAAAGTCCGACATGTCCAGACAAGATCCTGCGGCGCCGGGTGGGGAAACCGGCGCCGACGCCGTGGAACGCCTGGTGGCCGACGGCGGCAGCTACGAGCTGCTGAAAAAGCGCCTGCAGACCCAGGGCGACGCGCTGCAGCACAAGACCCAGGCGCTCAACGAAGCGCGCCTGGGCAGCTTCGGCCGCTCCGAGCAGAGCCTGCTGCTGCGCACCCGCGCGCGCACCGAGAACAACTGCGTCGCGCGCGACCTGGTGCGCATCGGCGACGTGCTGCTGTTCGGCTACAACGTCTTCATCGGCCTGAAGAAAGAGACGGCGGTGGGCGACGTGTTCGCGCTCTACCGCCTGGCCGAACACGACGGCGCCGACGAGCTGGAGGCGGTGCCGCTGGCCGGCAGCTTCCTGGACGACCCGCGTTTCGTGGCCGACTTCCGCGAGCTGCACGCCTACTACAAGCAGGCCACGCTGCTGCAGCTGCGCGTCACGCAGGACAAGCTGCTCGCGGCCTTCCAGATCGGCCAGCAACTGCACGACTTGCGCGTGTTCCGCTGGAGCATCGAGCCCGGTGGCGCGGTGCGCTACGTGGACAACCGCGGCGAGCGCGACATCGCGCTGCCGCCCACCCACGACTTCGAGTGGACCGTGGCCACGCGCGAGGACCACGTGGGCGGCAAGTACCCGCACATCAACGTGCTCGACACCATCTTCGTCGAGACTCTGGGCGGCGACCTCACGGTCAAGGTCGAGAACAACACCGAGACCGGCCTGGGCATCTACAGCGAGCCGGTGGAAGACAAGCACCAGGCGCTGGTGGACGCCGAGGTGGCCTGGGCGCGCCTGGGCCTGCTGATCCTGCTGCGCATCAAGCCTTACCGCGAGTCCGAGACGCGTTACCTCGTCTTCAACACCCGCACGCAGAAGGTCGAGCGCATCGACGCCATCGGCGTGTCCTGCGTGCAGTTGCCCGAAGACCACGGCATCATCTTTCCCGGCGGCATGTACCTGCAGTCGGGCGAGTACAAGCGCTTCGATCTGCCTGCCTCGCTCAGCAGCAGCCTGCGCATCAAGCGCATGCTGCGCTCGCCGCACGGCGAGGAAGTGCTCTATGTGTTCTACCAGCCGGGCGGTGGCCACTACGCGCTGTTCAGCTACCACCTGATCAACAAGACCCTGGCCGCGCCCATCGTGGCGCACGGCTACGCGCGCTTCCCCGATGGCCGCATGCTGGTCTTCCTGGCCGACAGCGAAGAGCCCACCCGCGTGCACCCCATGCAGCTGTGGCAGACGCCGTTCGCCAGCGAAGAGCACGCCGCCTCCTTGCCGCGCGGCACCGGCTTCTTCGCCAAGGTGGGCAACGCCGAGCTGGTGCGCGGCGTGTCCGACCTGATGGGCATCGCGCGCGCGGTGCGCGAGCAGGTGCCCACGCGCACCGCCTACGAAGACCTGATCCGCCAATGCACCCGCGTGGGCGACGCCTACTTCTGGCTCGGCGAGCCCGAGGCCCAGCGCCTCGGCACCGAGCTGCAGGCCATCGTTGAAGGCGCGCGCCAGACCCTGGCCGAGTTCGAGAAGGTCGACAGCATCCGCCGCGAAACGGCGCGCGCGCTGCAGCAGGCCGAAGGCGAGCAGCACAGCCTGCTCACCGACATCGCCAGCACGCTGTGGCGCCGGCCCGAAGATTTCGTGCAGGCCCTGGCGCGCCTGCGCGAGCGGCGCGGGCGGCTGCAGCCGCTCAAGGAACTGCGTTACGCCGACCTCGCCGCCATTGAGGCCATGGACCAGGCGCTGCAGGCGCAGCAGCAACTGGTCGGCCACAAGGCCATGGCCTTCCTGGCCGACAAGGCCGCGTTCGACGGCCACCAGCAGGCGCTGGTGCAGGCCACCGCCGCGCTGGCCCAGGCCAGCACATCGCCCGCGCTGGGCCAGCTGCTGGCCACGCTGGACGAACAGGCCACCGGCCTGGACCTGCTGACCGAGCAACTGGGCAGCCTGCCCGGCGGCGACGCGGTGGTGCGCACCGCCATCCTGGACCGCATCTCCGGCCTCTACGCCGACATCAACCGCCTGCGCGCCGAGGCCCGCAGCCGCCGCAAGAGCCTGGGCGCCACCGAGGCCGCGGCCGAGTTCGGCGCGCAGTTCAAGCTGTTTGGCCAGGCGGTGGACAACGCGCTCGAATTCGCCGACACGCCCGAAAAATGCGACGAGGCGCTGACCCGCCTGCTGGCGCAGCTCGAAGAGCTCGAAGGCCGCTTCGCCGACCACGAGGTCTTCATCACCGACGTGGCGAGCAAGCGCGAGGCCGTGGTGGACGCGCTCGCCGCGCGGCGCCAGACCCTGGTCGAAGCGCGCCAGCGCCGCGCCCAGGCGGTGAGCGAGGCGGCCGGCCGCATCCTCGACGGCATCCCGCGCCGCGTCGCCGGCTTTGCCGACGTGGGCCAGATCCACGGCTACTTCGCCGGCGACCCGCTGCTGGCCAAGCTGCAGCAGCTCATGGCCGACCTGCGCGGCCTGGGCGCCCAGGTGCAGGCCGACGACATCGCCACGCGCCTGAAGACCGCGCGCGACCAGGCCCTGCGCGCCGTGCGCGACAAGAGCGAACTGGTCGCCGCCGACGGCAACACCCTGCGCTTCGGCCGCCACGCCTTCACCATCCAGCGCCAGCCGCTGGACCTCTCGCTCGTGCCGCACCAGGGGGCCTTGAGCTTCCAGATCACCGGCACCGACTACCTGGCCCCGGTGCGGGACGCGCGACTGGACGCCTTTCGGGCGCGCTGGGACCAGGCCCTGGTGTCCGAGACGCCCGAGCTTTCGCGCGCCGAGTACCTTGCCGGCTGTCTGGTGCAGGCGGCGCTGCGCGGCGAGCAGGGGCTGGACTGGCCCACGCTGGTGGGCGCGGTGCAAGCCGCCACGCCCGAGCAGCCCGCGCCGCTGCTGGAGCGCGTGCGCGCCTTCGCCGCGCCGCGCTACCAGGAGGGTTACCAGAAGGGCGTGCACGACGAAGACGCCGCGCGCCTGGCCACCGCCCTGGTGCGCATGCAGGACGGCGCGGGCCTGCTGGCCTGGGGGCCGTCCGAGCGCACGCTGGCGCTGCTCTACTGGCAGCATGGCCGTTTCGTGAACGAGCGCGATGCGCTGCAACGCCGCGCCCGTGCGGCGCTGCAGATGCAGCAGCTGTTCGGCACGCAGGCCGCGCTCGAAGCCGTGGAGGCCGACACCACCAGCGCGCTGCAGCGCTTCGCCGACGAGTTCCAGCCCGAGCTGGGCGGCGAAGGCGTTGACGCAGAACAGCTGGCCACACGCTGCGCGCAGGCCGCCGCCTACCTGGTGCGCCAGCTGGCCGCGCACGAAGGCGCCACGCCGAGCTGGGTCGTCTCTGGCCCGGCGCAGGACCTCGCCGACGCGTTCAAACGCGAGCTGGAACGCAGCGGGCGCTGGGCCGACTGGCAACACGATCTGGACGCCTGCATGCCCGGCGAACGCTGGCACCGCGCGCGCGAGTGGGTGCGCGCCTTCGCCACCGCCCAGGCCGCCGATGCGGCGGGCTGGGTGGACGAAGCCGCTGGCGCGCTCTGCCTGCCGGTGCCGCGCGAGCGCGTGAACGCCGTGCTGCAGACGGCCGTGGACGGCCTGCTGAGCGAACACCCGCGCGTGGTGCAAGGCGGAATGGCGCTCAACCTGAACCACTTCTGGCAGCGCTTCCTGCACCACCAGGGCCGCAACGTGCCCGCGTTCGAAGCCTGGCACCGCCTGCGCCACGAGCTGGTCACGCAGGAGAAAAAACGCCTGCGCCTGCACCAGTTCCAGGCCAAACCGCTGTCCACCTTCGTGCGCAACCGCCTGATCGACGAGCTCTACCTGCCTCTGATCGGCGACAACCTGGCCAAGCAGATCGGCGCCGCGGGCGACGCCTCGCGCACCGACCGCATGGGCATGCTGCTGCTGATCTCGCCGCCGGGCTACGGCAAGACCACGCTGATGGAATACGTGGCCGACCGCCTGGGCATGGTGTTCGTGCGCATCAACTGCCCGGCGCTGGGCCACGACGTGGTCTCCATCGACCCGGCCAGCGCCGAACACAGCGCGGCGCGCCAGGAGCTGGAGAAGCTCAACCTCGGTCTGGCCATGGGCAACAACGTGATGCTCTACCTGGATGACATCCAGCACACCAACCCGGAGTTCCTGCAGAAGTTCATCGCCCTGGCCGACGGCACGCGCCGCATCGAAGGCGTGTGGAACGGCGAGCCGCGCAGCTACGACCTGCGCGGCAAGCGCTTTGCCGTGGTGATGGCGGGCAACCCCTACACCGAGTCGGGCGACGTGTTCAAGATCCCCGACATGCTGGCCAACCGCGCCGACATCTACAACCTGGGCGACGTGCTCTCGGGCCGCGAGGCGCTGTTCGCGCTGTCCTACCTGGAGAACGCGCTGACCGCCAACCCGGTGCTGCTGCCGCTGTCCTCGCGCGACCCCAAGGACGTGCATTTGCTGGTGCAACGCGCCGAGGGGCAGGACGTGCCGTCCACCGCTTTCTCGCACCCCTACGGCGCGGCCGAGCTGGAGGAGTTGACCGAGCTGTTCAAACGCCTGTTCCGTGCGCGCGACCTGCTGCTCAAGGTCAACCTGAGCTACATCGAATCGGCGGCGCAAAAGGACGACTACCGCACCGAGCCGCCCTTCAAGCTGCAGGGCAGCTACCGCAACATGACCAAGCTGGCGGCGCAGATCACGCCGCAGATGCGCGACGACGAGCTCGACGCCCTGCTGCGCGACCACTACCGCGGCGAGGCGCAAACGCTCACCACGGGCGCCGAAGAAAACCTGCTCAAGCTCGCGCAGCTGCTGGGCAGCCCCACGGCCGAAGAAGCGCGGCGCTGGGTGGATATCCGCGACGAATTCGTGCGCCAGCGCAAGCTCGGTGGCAGCGACACCGATGCCGGCACCCGCATCACTGCGGGCCTGCTCGATGTGGCGCGCGCGGTCGATGCGCTCAAAAAGCCCGAGAGCGAAACCCAAAGCCAGACCTCGGAAGCCCTGCGCCTGGCTGAGGCGGTGCTGGAGATCGCGGTGACCTACCGCACCATCCTGCTGCCGCTGATCTCGGCCACCGAACGCCGCCTGAAGCTGGACCACTCGATCCGCACCGAGGTCGAGAAGGTGGCGCAGCAGCTCGACGAGGTCAAGGCGCGACAGGCGGAGCTCAAGGACAGGGCGCGCTGAGGAGGGCCGCGCGGTGGACGCTCGGCGGCTCGGCGACAGGTTCAGTTGCCGAGCAGGCCTTCCTTCAGGTGCATGTCGACCGGGTCGTTGCCCAGCCAGATGCGCAGGATCATCTGAAAAAACTCCGCGTCGTCGATGGGCTGGCCCTGGGGCTCACCCTGGATGAAAAACTGCGTGCCCTTGCCTGGGACGAATTCCATGGCAAAGGTGTGTCCTTCGGCCACATAGGCCTTGCCCGAAAAAATCTCGATCAGCCGCGTGGTCGCGGGTGTGTGCTTGCGCATCAGTTCAGGCGGGTTGTTGTCCTTCAGGCCGCGTATGAAAGCCAGGCCCAGGTCGGTGCCTGTCACCTTGCGCTGCGCCACAAAGCTCAGCCGCTTCGGGCCGGGCAGCGCCAGCACCGCCTCGGAGGTCCTCGCGGTGGATGGCAGGTACATCGCCATGTCGTACACCTTGAAGATCGCCTTGTAGCGCGTGCCTGTGCCGTTCATCACCAGCGTTGTGCCCGCCAGGGAGGTGGTTTTTTCAAAGGCGGTGGCCGCGCCTGAAACGCCTGCGGCTGCGAGCAGCGCCGTGGCCAGCATCAGTTTGATCCGACTGCGATTCTTCATCTTCATCGGTTTGTCTCCGGTGTTGTTGGGGATAACGTCTCTGGGTGTGAAGTATGCGGAATGGGGGGTGCCCGCTCAGTGCCCAAGCGCTGCCGTTCGGCGTCAGCCGCGGCTGCGGGGCGGGCGGCTGGCGGCCTTCCAGTAACCGAACTCGTCCTCGTGCACGTCAATGTCCAGCTCCTGCACGCGGGCCAGCATGCGCTCCTGGGCATCGGCCACGGCCCGGTTGTAGACGCAGGGGCCGATCTCTTTCAGGAAGAAGTTCAGCAAGCCGCCCGCGGCCACGTTGCCGATGGGCTCGTCCATGTGTTCGCGGAAATAGCGCTCGATGGAGCTGATCGCCTGCTGGCGGGCTTCTTTGGAGAGTTCGATGGACATGGCCGGGCCTGGAAATGCGGGTGGGATGCCCCTGCGCCCCGCGAGCCGGGTGGTTCACGCAGCGTCGTCGGGCTCCCAGGCCCGCAAGGCCCGGAGCAGGGGGGTCTTCTTGGTCTGGTGACCGGCCATCCGCCGCAGGATGTCGTCCAGCATGTGGATGGCCTCCGCAATGTAAGGCCCTTTGTTCAGCATCACGCACTCGGCGCGCGCGCCCATGCTGGCATCGGAGATTTCCGCGCGCGAGGGCACGCCGGTCTTGGCCAGGGTCTCCAGCACCTGGGTGGCCCAGATGACGGGCATGTGCGCCGCCTCGGCACACCAGAGCATTTCTTCCTGCACCTCGGCCAGGCGTTCGTAACCGCACTCCACGGCCAGGTCGCCGCGCGCGATCATCACCCCCGCGCAGGGCGCTGCCATGGCGGCCAGCAGCAGCTCGGGCAGGTTCTCGAACCCCTGCAGGGTCTCGATCTTCAGGATCACACCCACCTGGGTGGCCCGCAGCGACTGCAGCACCTGCAGCAGCTGGTCAACGTCGTCCGGTTGCTGGGCGAACGACAGGCCGACCAGGTCGGCGATCTGGGCCACCGTCTGCAGGTCTTCCAGGTCCTTGTCCGTCAGCGCGGGCAGGGCCAGCTGGCTGTCGGGAAAGTTGATGCCCTTGTCGGCCATCAGCTGTTCGCCGCCGGCGCGGGCCTGGACGATCTCCACCTCCAGCGCACGGGACGATGCGCGGCGCACCACGCCGCCGATGCGGCCGTCATCAAACCAGACCCGTTCTCCGACCCGCACCTGGCCGAAGACCTGCGGCAAGGTGCAGGGAATGCGCGGGATGGCGCCGTTGCCCGCTTCGGCGTGTTCCGGCGCTTCGGCACCCAGCTGGACCCGGTCGCCCGGGTGCAGGCGAAGGGCACCCGGCAAGGCGGGAATGCCCTCGGGATAGACCGTGTGCAGCTTGTGACCGCGGGGGCTTTTGCAGGTGAGCGCGGTGTCCGGCGTCAGGTAGCAGGTCTCCAGGCACTCGGCCACCACGCCGTCGGCATTGCTCGTCACCACCAGCCAGCGCCGCTTCTTGCCGCGCGCGTCGCTCAGGTGGATTTGTGTGCCCACACGCAGACGGGCCAGCCAGTCCGGGTCCACCACCACCTGCGCGTCCGCGTCCGGCAGCGCGGGGGCCGCGCCCGCATGGACGAGGCGCAGGCGCGCGGCCTGGACCGCGAAGCCCAGCTCGTCGCGGACCGGCTTGAGCTTGAGCACCGGGGCGCGCGGCGCGATGGCACCGGTGCGGATCTTCGGGCCGCCCAGGTCCATAAGGATCTGGATGTCGCGCTGCGCCCGCTTGGCCGCGCGGCGAACCAGCCTGGCCATGGCTTTCCAGGCGGTGGCGTCGTCGTGCGCGCAGTTGATGCGGGCCACGTCCATGCCCCCTGCACGAGCCGGCGCACCAGGGCCGGGTCGGTCGCCGCTTCGCTGGGCAGGGTCACCATGATGCGCACGTGGCGATCGCGCACGGCGGGGCCCAGCAGCATGTCGGTGTGGCGTTGCAGCAGGAGCGGGCCGGTGACACTGCCCGCGGGTTCTTCCGGGGAAAGTTCCTGCCAGGCTTGTCCGGTGAGCCGGTGCAGGATGCCCAACACCTTGTCCACATTGGCCAGCACGTGCGACTCCGAGCGGCCCAGCGACGACACCCCCAGCCAGGCCAGCTGGCTTTGCAGGCCACGCAGATCGGTGGCCCGCATCGCCAGGAAATGCACCAGATTGCGCGCGCTGTCCCGCTGGTGGGCGCCCGCCCGTTCGATGGCCAGGGCGCAGCGGTGTTCGGCGGCCAGCATCGACTTTCTCAGCGCCCACAAGCGCTGAATCAGCGCCAGGCACACGTCCGTGTTCCAGGGGTGGTCGCTGGCGGACGGCGGTGTGGAGCGGGCGGGGGTGTGATCGACGAGCATGCCCCTTTGTATGTCAACGTCATGTCAAAGACATGACGCCGTGAAACGCAACGCGGATCAGCCGCCCTGCCGCAGCGCCCGCCGGTACTGCACCGCCTCGGCCACATGCCCCTAGCGCATGCCTGGAAGGGCGGCTGGGCAGGGCGTGCATACAATTCATTACAAAAGATCCGGCGTGGCCGGACGATGGCATTCAGCGGAGGATGATTTTGACGGGCTTGTTCAACCGGGCGTGGCGCGCGAGCCTGCTGCGCGTCCTCAGTGCGGGTTTGAGGGTGGGTCTTTTGAGCTTGCTCGGGATCGCCACCGCCCACGCGGTCATCGTGCCTCCGACAAAGGGTCCGGCGCCGGCTTGGGTAAAACCCATTCCGCTGAACGAGGATGCGCCGGTTCCTCAAGATCAGATCCGCAACGGGGTGTACTACCTGCTGGCCGATCGCCAGACCCGCGTATCCGGGTCGGACCGGCAGCTCTTCAACCACTTTGCCGTCAAGGCGGTGAACGACAAGGGCCTGGAGCACGCGGCCAGCGTCGACATCAATTTCGACCCGGCATACCAGCGCCTGCAACTGCACACCCTGGCCGTGCACCGGCAGGGGCGGGTCATTTCTCAACTGGCCACGGCGCCGATCCGCACGCTGCAACGCGAGAAAGAGCTGGAGGCTCTGGTGCTCGATGGCCGGCTCACCGTGAGCGTGCTTCTGCAGGATGTGCGGGTGGGCGATGTGGTCGAATACGCCTGCACGGTGCGCGGATCGAGGCCGGAGATGCGGGGCCACCACTTCGGGGCTTTCGACATGCAGTGGCGCAGTCCGGTGCACGCGCTGCACAACCGGCTGCTGTGGCCCGCCGAGCGCCCGATCCATTTCAAGAACACGAACGTGGACCAGCTCGCGACCGAGAGTCTGCAGGGCGGGCTGCGCCAGTTCGAGTGGACGGCGCAGGCGGTTCCCGGGTTGCGTGTGAGTGACGACGCTCCCGTTTGGTACGACCCCTATCCTTTTGTGCAGTGGAGCTCGTTTCGTGACTGGGGGGAGGTGAGCCGATGGGCGGAGCCGCTGTACTCGGTCCCCTCGCTGCCTGCCGGCGAATTGCGTGCAGAGGTCGACCGCATCCGGCAGACCCATGCCGACCCCGGCGACCAGGTGGTGGCGGTGCTTCAGTTCGTGCAGAAGAACATCCGCTACATGAGCGTGGCCATGGGCTCAGGTTCCTACATCCCCAGCCCGCCCGGCGTGGTGCTGTCGCGCCGCTTTGGCGATTGCAAGGACAAGACCCTGCTCACGCTGACCATGCTCAAGGCGCTGGGTATCGAGGCGCGTGCCGGGCTGGTCAACACCCGGATTCGAAAAGGGGTGAGGCAGCTCATCCCTTCTGCGGCAGCCTTTGACCATGTGCTGGTCCGGGCGCAGGTCAATGGACAGCACTACTGGATTGACCCGACACGGTATCCGCAGACCGGCCCGATCCATGCCATCTCTCAGCCTTACTTCGGTCATGCGCTCATCATTGACCCTGGGACCCGGGATCTGGAGTCCATGCAGCAAGGCGAATCCACGCAGACCACGCGCAAGATCCGCACGGAGTTTGACGCGACGCAGGGCATCGGCAAGGCGGCCACCTTGACCGTCACCACCGAGTTGACCGGTCTGAGCGCCGAACAGCTGCGCAACGAACTGTCCGGCAGCAACCTGGACGAGCTGCAGCGCGACTACCTGAACTTCTATGGCGGCTATTACCCGGGCATCGTGTCCGTCGGGCCGATGAGCGTGGACGACAACACGCAGACCAATGCCTTGACCGTGGTCGAGCGCTACGAGATCGCCGATTTCTGGGCCAAGGGTGCCAAGCCAGGGATGCTGAAGGCCAACATCCGGGCGCCCGACATGCGCAGCCACTTGAAGGAGCCCCGTGAGCGGGTGCGCAACGCGCCGCTGGCGATCACCCATCCGGTGGTGATCGAGAACACAACGGTGGTTCGTCTTCCTGAAGATTGGCATGTTGAACCCGAGCGCAACGACGTTCGGCATCCGGCCTTCGAGTTCACGGACGATCTGACCACCACGCCTCGCCTGCTCACGCGTGTGAGCAAGTACACCTCGCTGAGCGATCACGTGAAGGCGGAGGATATGGCCGACTACGCGAAGAAGCTGGAGGACGCACGCGACGCGATGGGGTTGGTGCTCACCCACACGCCGCCCAGCGTTGCCGCCCCGGCAGAGGTCGCTCCGGTTCGCCAGGAGGTGGTCTGGTGGCCCCTGGCGGCGAGCGCCCTGCTCTTGGGCGCAGCCGGCTACTGGATCGTCCGCCGGTTCGGTCGTCTGGGCGGGGCACCGGTGCCTGAAGGTGAGCTGGAGTACGCGGGCTTCTGGGTGAGGGTCGGCGCAGCGCTGCTCGACAGCCTCCTGCTCGCGCTTGTCACGGTCCCCATGCTCGTTGCCATCTATGGGATGGCCTATTTTGATGGCACCCAGACGGGGATGTCCGCGGGCATCGCAGATGTGCTCATCTCTTGGGTGGCTCCCGCGGTGGCGGTGGTGCTTTTCTGGCTGTACAAACAAGCCACCCCGGGGAAGATGCTCGTCTCGGTCAAGGTCGTGGACGCCAGGACGGGCGGCAAGCTCTCCCTTGGGCAGTCCATTGGCCGGTATCTGGGTTGCTTTGTTGCCGGCATTCCGCTCGGGATCGGGCTGCTGTGGGTGGCGTTCGACGCCAAGAAGCAAGGGTGGCACGACAAGCTGGCGGGAACGGTCGTCATTCGCTCCAGACGCTGAGGCACGGAGGTGTTGGTCAGCCCGCCTGTCGCAGTGCCCGCCGGTACTGCACCGCCTCGGCCACATGCCCCACACCCACCGTGTCCGCCTCGGCAAGGTCGGCGATGGTGCGCGCCACGCGCAGCGCGCGGTGGGTGCTGCGCGCGCTCCAGCCCAGGCGGGCGGCGGCGGTGTTGAGGAACTTGAGGGCCGCGGGATCGGCCAGGATGTGCTGGTCCAGTGCCTGGCCGGCCAGCGCCTGGTTGGTGCAACCCTGCCGGACCTGGGCGCGCTCGCGCGCAGCCACCACGCGCTCGCGCACGGCGTCGCTCGG
>PHCC01000039.1 GCA_002842215.1 Betaproteobacteria bacterium HGW-Betaproteobacteria-9
CCGTGGCCGCGCGCGCAGCGCGCTTCGTCAACTGATTCGTCGCACTTGTCTGAGCGGAGAGAGCGCAGCGAACGCAGCGAGTTGTGCGACGGGCCACGGCCGCGAGCATCGCAGGGGAGTCGGTGCACAGCACCGACCGCTTCACCGGCGCGCTGCGGCCTGCCCACACACGCCTTGAGCCGCGGGGCGCTTGCCAGAAGAGCCACGAGAGAGCCAAAAGGCCGCTGTTCGAAACAACACATTCCCGACAGCAACCACGGACGCGCGAAACGCACCACACAGACCAGACCCGACAAACGGCCCCAGCCAGGCGTCAAACACAGCGGATTCGGTCCTCAAAACGGGTGGCACGGTGCTTGCGATCAAGTCCGCCAAAGGATGCCGCTCACATGCCACGCAATCTCATCATCAACGACACCACGCTGCGCGACGGCGAACAGACCGCCGGGGTGGCGTTCACGGTGTCCGAGAAATGCGCCATTGCCACGGCGCTCTCGGCGGCGGGGGTGCCCGAGATGGAGATCGGCATCCCGGCCATGGGCGACGAAGAGATCGACTGCATCAACGCCATCGCCGCGCTTAAGCTTCCTGCGAAGCTGATGGTCTGGGGCCGCCTGACCGAGACCGACCTGGCCAGCGCGCTGCGCTGCGACGCGCAGATCGTGCACCTCTCGATGCCGGTCTCCGACATCCACCTGCAATACAAGCTGCGCCAGTCGCGCGAGTGGGTGCTGGAGCAGGTCACGCGCCTGATCAGTCAGGCCGCGCAGAGTGGGCGCCAGATCTCGTTTGGTGCCGAAGACGCCTCGCGCGCCGACAGCGCCTTTCTGATTGAAGTGGCGCGCCGCGCCCAGGCCTGCGGCGCGAGCCGCATCCGCTTCGCCGACACGCTGGGCGTGCTCGACCCGTTTGCCACTTTCGACGCCATCGCCCGCCTGCGCGACGCGGTGGACATGGACATCGAGATGCACGCCCACGACGACCTGGGCCTGGCCACCGCCAACACCCTGGCCGCCGCACGCGCTGGCGCGACCCACGCCAACACCACCGTCAACGGTCTGGGCGAACGCGCCGGCAATGCCGCACTGGAAGAGGTGGTGATGGCGGCGCGCCACCTGCAGCAAACACACACCGGCGTCGACACCCACGCCCTGCTCGGCATCTCGCAACTCGTGGCGCGCGCCTCGGGGCGCTCGGTGGCCTTCAACAAGAGCATCGTCGGAGAAGCCGTGTTCACCCACGAGTCGGGCATCCACATTGACGGACTGCAGAAGCACCCCTCGACCTACGAAGGCTTCGACCCAGGCGAGCTCGGCCGCGAGCGCCGCACCGTGCTGGGCAAACACTCGGGCTCGCAGGCCGTGCGCCTGGCCTTCGGCGCCATGGGCCTGACCATCGAGGACGATGCACTGACCGAACGCGTGCTGGCCCGCATCCGCGAACACGCCATGCGCGTGAAGCAGGAGGCCACACCCGAAGAGCTGCGCGGCTTCCTGATGGACGCGCACAACATCGCCAACGTTTCACCTGGCTGGGGACGCGCGTGAACACGGAAGCCACGGTCGCCGCTGCCGCCTCACCCGCGGGCTGGTGGAGCCTCCTGCGCGAAGACGCACGCTGCGTGCTGAAACGCGACCCGGCCGCGCGCAGCCTGATCGAAGTCTGGACCATCTACCCCGGCCTGCAGGCCATCGCCCTGCACCGCCTGGCCCACGCGCTGTGGACCCGCGGCTGGCGCTACCTGCCGCGCTGGCTGTCGTTTGTGTCGCGTGCGCTGACGCAGATCGACATCCATCCCGGTGCGCGCATCGGCGCCCGCTTCTTCATCGACCACGGCACCGGTGTCGTGATCGGCGAGACGGCCGAGGTGGGCGACGACGTCACGCTCTACCACGGCGTCACGCTGGGCGGCACGAGCTGGCGCGTCGGCAAGCGCCACCCGACGCTGGGCCACCAGGTGGTGGTGGGCGCGGGCGCCAAGATCCTCGGTCCCATCAAGGTCGGCGACGGCGCCCGCGTGGCGGCCAACTCGGTGGTGATCGAGGCCGTGCCGGCCGGAGCCACCGTGGTCGGCATCCCGGGCCGCGTGGTCGCGCCAGCGCGCCGCACCACGCACGGCTTCGATCTCGAACACCACCTCATTCCCGACCCGGTGGGCAAGGCGATTGCCTGCCTGCTCGACCGCGTGGCCCAGCTGGAGCGCGCTCTGGCCCACAGCCAGGGCCTGGCCAGCGCCGACAGCGCCTGCGGTCTTTGTGACGATCAATGTGCCGAACCGGGGTTCGCCACCGCGAAACCCCATCTTCAACCCGCGACCGTGGAGTGAACCCCAAATGGAAAACTTCGTTCAACAGCTCAAGGCCCTGTCATCGGCCGAGGATTTCCTGCAGTACTTCGGCGTGCCGTTCGAGCAGTCGGTGGTCAACGTGAGCCGGCTGCACATCCTCAAACGCTTCTTCCAGTACATCCGCCAGCAGACCCTGCCCTCGGCCGACGACGAACTCGCGCTCTACACCGTCTACCGCGAACAGCTGGTCAAGGCCTACGCCGACTTCGTGAAGTCCACGCCGGCGCAGGAAAAGGTGTTCAAGGTGTTCCAGGACGTCGGCGGCAAACAGCACGTCACGCTGGAGAGTTTGAAGAGTTCGGTCCCGTCCCGCATGGCCGCCTGAAGGAGATTTGACATGCACATCGTCGTCTGTATCAAGCAGGTGCCGGACTCGGCACAGATCCGGGTCCACCCGGTCACCAACACCATCATGCGTCAGGGCGTGCCGGCCATCGTCAACCCCTACGACCTGTTCTCGCTCGAAGAAGCCCTGCGTCTCAAAGACAAGTTCGGCGGCAAGGTCACCGTGCTGTGCATGGGCCCGCCGCAGGCCGAAGAAGCGCTGCGCAAGTGCATCAGCTTCGGTGCCGACGACGCCGTGCTCGTGACCGACCGCGCTTTCGCCGGCGCCGACACGCTGGCCACCTCGTACGCACTGGCCGCAGGCATCCGCCAGATCGCCAAGGAGCAGGCGGTGGACATCGTCTTCACAGGCAAGCAGACCATCGACGGCGACACCGCCCAGGTCGGCCCCGGCATCGCCAAGCGCATGGGCCTGCAGCTGCTGACCTATGTGTCGCGCATCGTCGAGACCGACCTGGACGGCCGCACGATCACCGTCGAGCGCCGCGCCGAAGGTGGCGTACAGGTGCTGAAAACGGCCCTGCCCTGCCTGATCACGATGCTGGAGAACACCAACGAGATGCGCTTCGCCAACCTGCCCGCCATGATCCACGCCGCCGCGTACCCGGTGCGCAAATGGAGCAAGGAGCAGGCCGCCATCGAAGACCTCGACAAGATCGGTCTCAAGGGTTCGCCCACCGTGGTGAGCAAGGTGTTCGGTCCTTCGCCGCGCACCGAGAAGGTAGAGATGCTGGACCTGGAGACATCGAACCTGCGCGACATCTCGCTCAACCTGTTGCAGAAGGTTTTCACCCGCCACCCCACCCTTGAAGCCGACCTGCTCATGAAGGAGTCCGCATGAACGCGCCCGCCACACCCGTCAAGCGCCCCGCCGGCCGCGGCCGCAACCTCGAACTGTCGGACGAACTCAAGGCCTACAAGGGCGTCTGGGTGTTCGTCGAACACGACCGCGGCCATGTGCACAGTGTGTCGTGGGAGCTGCTGGGCGAAGCGCGCAAGCTGGCAGACACGCTGGGCAGCCCCGTCGGCGCGGTGCTGCTGGGCGGTGCCGACGAACACCTGGACAAGTTCGCAGCCGAGGCCATCAGCTTCGGTGCCGACACCGTGTACATCGTGACCGACCCGGTGCTCAAGGGCTACCGCAACGAGCCTTTCACCAAAGGCCTCACCGATCTGGTGAACAAGTACAAGCCCGAGATCCTGCTGCTGGGCGCCACCTCCCAAGGTCGCGACCTCGCGGGCTCGGTGGCCACCACCCTGCTCACCGGCCTGACGGCCGACTGCACCGAGCTCAACATCGACCCGGTCTCCAAAGCCCTGGCCGCCACGCGCCCCACCTTCGGCGGCTCGCTCTACTGCACCATCATGACCCTGGCCTACCGGCCGCAGATGGCCACGGTGCGCCCGCGCGTGATGCTGATGCCCAAGGTCGACCCCAATCGCACCGGCAACCTGGTGCACGACACGCTGGGCATGGTCGAGACACAGATCGTCACCAAGCTGCTGGACTTCATTGCGGATGCGAACAGCAACAAGATCAACCTGCCCTACGCCGACGTGATCGTGAGCGGCGGCAAGGGCCTGAAGAACCCCGACAACTTCAAGCTGGTGTTCGAACTGGCGCGTGTGCTCGGCGGCGAGGTCGGCGCCACGCGGCCCGTCGTGCAGGCCGGCTGGGTCGAGGCCGACCGCCAGGTGGGCCAGACCGGCAAGACGGTGCGCCCCAAGCTCTACATCGCCGCCGGCATCAGCGGCGCGGTGCAGCACCGCGTAGGCATGGAAGGCTCGGACGTGATCGTCGCCATCAACACCGACCCGAACGCGCCCATCTTCGAATTCGCGCACTACGGCATCGTCGGCAACGCGATGCTGGTACTGCCTGCGTTGACCAAGGCGTTCGCCGAACACCTGTCCAAGCGCAGCGCGCTGGTTGCCTGATCCCGTCCACCACCTCTGGGGAACGCCATGAAAAAACCCTCTCAATTCGATGCCATCGTGGTGGGCGCGGGGCCCTCGGGCAACGCCTGCGCCTACACCCTGGCCAAGGCCGGCCTCAAGGTCCTGCAGATCGAACGCGGCGAATACCCGGGTTCGAAAAACGTGCAGGGCGCCATCCTCTACAGCGACGCGCTGGAGAAGATCATTCCCGACTTCCGCGACGACGCGCCGCTGGAGCGCCACATCATCGAACAGCGCGTCTGGGTGCTCGACGACAACAGCTTCGTCGGCACGCACTACCGCAGCGACGACTACAACAAGCCGCCGTACAACCGCTACACCATCATCCGGGCGCAGTTCGACAAGTGGTTCAGCTCCAAGGTGCGCGAAGCCGGCGCCCTGCTGATCTGCGAGACCACGGTCAACCACCTGATCATGGACGGCGACCAGGTCGTGGGCGTGCAGTGCGACCGCGAAGCCGGCGACGTGTACGCCGACGTGGTGATCATGGCCGACGGTGTGAACAGCACGCTGGCGCGCAAGGCCGGCTTCCACGGCGAGATCAAGGACAGCAACGTCGCGCTCGCGGTGAAGGAGATCCTCTTCATGCCCGAAGACACGATCCGCCAGCGCTTCAACATCGGCGAAGAAGAAGGCGTGGTGATCGAGATGGTCGGCAAGATCACCGACGGCATGATGGGCACGGGCTTCCTCTACACCAACAAGGAATCGCTCACCATCGGCATCGGCTGCATGCTGGGCGACTTCAAGGGCAGTGTGAACAGGACCAGTCCCTACGCCCTGCTGGAAAAGCTCAAGCAACACCCCTCCATCGCCCCGCTGATCCAGGGCGGTGAGATGAAGGAATACGCGGCCCACCTGATCCCCGAAGGCGGCTTCTACGCCATCCCCAAGGTGTATGGCAACGGCTGGATGATCGTGGGCGACTCGGGCGGCTTCGTCAACGCGGTGCACCGCGAAGGCTCCAACCTGGCCATGACCACCGGGCGCCTCGCGGCCGAAACCGTGATCGCCGCCAAGGCCGCCGGCCAGCCCATGAGCGAATCGGTGCTGAAGTCCTACAAAACCGAGCTCGACAAGAGCTTCGTGATGAAGGACCTGCACAAGTACCGCGACATGCCCGAGGTGTTCCACAAGAACAACCAGTTCTTCACGACCTACCCCGAGCTCGTGTCCAAGGCCGCGCACAAGATGTTCACGGTCGATGGCGTGGACAAGAAAACCAAGGAACGCGAGATCTTTTCCAGCTTCCGCACCTCGCGCTCGCTCACCGGCCTGGTGGGTGACGCCGTCAAACTCTGGAGGGCCTTCCGATGAACGCCGTTGCCGTGAATGTCGAAGAGAAACTGTTTCAGAACCGCTACCGCGTCGACGCGGGTCGGCCGCACATCCAGATCAAGGACCCCGAGATCTGCGCCAACGACTGCGCCCAGAAGTCCTGCACCTACGTGTGCCCGGCCTCCTGCTACAAGGCCGAAGGCAACGGCAGCGTGACGCTGATCACCGACGGCTGCCTGGAGTGCGGCAGCTGCCGGATCATCTGCTCGGAGTTCACCAACGTGAACTGGGAGTACCCGCGGGGCGGGCACGGCATCCTGTTCAAGTTTGGATAGCACCCCGTTGCTTGCTCGCTTCGCGTAGCCGCATCCCCCTTCCAGGGGCAACGCCAGCGGCCCGGCAAAGCCGGCTCCGCGGCATTCCCGGTTCAGACATCGGTCTTCGATCACACCAAAGGAATCCCCATGCCCCGTCCTGCCCGCCACGTTTTCGTCTGCACCCAGAACCGCCCGCCGCAGCACCCGCGCGGCTCGTGTGCCAGCAAGGGCGGCACGGCCGTGCTGCAGGCTTTCTGGGCCGAGCAGCAGAAGCGCCAGGCCTATGAGTCGTTATCGGTGACCTATTCGGGCTGCCTCGGTCCCTGTGACCAGGGCGCCAACGTGCTGGTCTACCCGGAGGCGGTGATGTACCGCAACGTGACCGACGCCGACGTGGCCGAGATTTTCAACAGCCACCTCAAAGGTGGCGTGCCGGTGGAGCGGCTGCTCGCGCCCCCGTCTGTTTGGTGAAACGGCTCAATTCAGTGAGGCGTTCGGGCGGAACGGATCCACCCCCGCCGAGCCCCCACCGCTTCAGATCGGTGTGAGGCGCTCCACGCCGCCCATGTAGGGCCGCAGCACCTCGGGCACGGTCACGCTGCCGTCGGCGTTCTGGTTGTTCTCCAGCACCGCCACCAGCGCGCGGCCGACGGCCAGGCCGGAGCCGTTGAGCGTGTGCACGAGTTCGTTCTTGCCCTGGGCGTTCTTGAAGCGGGCCTGCAGGCGGCGCGCCTGGAAGGCTTCGCAGTTCGACACCGAGCTGATTTCGCGGTAGGTGCCCTGGGCCGGCACCCAGACTTCGAGGTCGTAGGTCTTGCTGGCGCCAAAACCCATGTCACCGGTGCACAGGCTCATCACGCGGTAGGGCAGGCCCAGCTTCTGCAGGATCGCCTCGGCGTGGCCGGTCATGGCTTCCAGCGCTTCGTAGCTCTTGTCGGGGTGCACGATCTGCACCATCTCGACCTTGTCGAACTGGTGCTGGCGGATCATGCCGCGCGTGTCGCGCCCGGCGCTGCCCGCTTCCGAGCGGAAACACGGCGTGTGCGCGGTCATCTTGATCGGCAGATCGGCTTCGGCCAGCACGGTGTCACGCACGACGTTGGTCAGCGTCACCTCGCTGGTGGGAATCAGGTAGAGCGCCTGGGTGTCGGGCATCTCTTCGCCTTCCTGCCCGCCCTTTTTCACGGCAAACAGGTCGCCCTCGAACTTGGGCAACTGGCCGGTGCCGCGCAGGGTTTCGCCGTTGACGATGTAGGGCGTGTAGCACTCGGTGTAGCCGTGTTCCTGCGTCTGCACATCGAGCATGAACTGGGCGAGTGCGCGGTGCAGGCGGGCGATGGGGCCACGCATGAAGGTGAAACGCGAACCCGCGAGCTTGACGCCGGTGTCGAAGTCCAGGCCCAGCTTTTCACCAATATCCACCTGGTCGCGTACGTCGAAGTCGAAGGCACGCGGCGTGCCCCAGCGGCGCACTTCCACGTTGCCCTCTTCACCCCCACCCACCGGCACGCTCTCGTGCGGCAGGTTGGGCACGGCCAGCAGCAGGTTCTGCAGCTCGCCCTGGATGACGTCCAGCCGCGCAGCGGAGCTTTCCAGCTCGGCCTTCATCGCGCCCACCTGCGCCATCACCGCGTCGGCCTCGGCGTGCTGGCCTTTGCCCTTGAGCATGCCGATCTGCTTGGACAGGCTGTTGCGCTGGCTCTGCAGCTCTTCGGTGCGAGTCTGCAGCGTCTTGCGCTCCGATTCGAGCGCCTGGTAAGCGGGCACGTCCAGGAAAGCCTGGGGCTGCTTGCGGGTTTCCAGGCGCGCCACCACGGCGGCCAGGTCTTTGCGGAGGAGAAGAATGTCGAGCATGACGAGATTGTAGGTTTGGAGCAGGACAGGCTCCCGAGAGGCTATGCCCTACCCAGGTCAGCGCGGAACCGGCTTTGCCGGGCCGCTGCTGGCGCCCCCTGGGGGGTGACGCCGAAGGCGGCGCGGGGGGAGTCAATGCAGATGCTGCAGCGGCGCAACCTCGCCGCCATCGATCTTCAAACCCTTGGGCAGCGGAAACTTCACCGTCTCGGTCAGGCCGTCCATGGTGCGCACCGAGATCGCGCCCAGCGCCTTGATGCGGTCGATCACCTGGCGCACCAGGATCTCGGGCGCCGAGGCGCCGGCCGTCAGGCCCACGCGGGAGCGGCCTTCGAACCACTCGGCCTGCAGCTCGTCGGCGCTGTCCACCATGTGGCTGGGCGTGCCGAGCTTGAGCGCGACCTCGCGCAAGCGGTTGCTGTTGGAGCTGGTCGGGCTGCCGACCACGATCACCACGTCCACCTGCGGGCTGAGCAGCTTGACGGCGTCCTGCCG
Organism: Betaproteobacteria bacterium HGW-Betaproteobacteria-9; assembly: GCA_002842215.1. Taxonomy (GTDB): domain Bacteria; phylum Pseudomonadota; class Gammaproteobacteria; order Burkholderiales; family Burkholderiaceae_C; genus Hydrogenophaga. The sequence continues at coordinate 8,596 of PHCC01000039.1, forward strand.
GTTCTGTGTGGCGTAGCAGATGTCCTGCTGCTTGGGTTCGCGCACGCTGGGGAAACGGGCTTTCACCGCGGCCAGGATGCCCGCCGCGTCGTCCACGCTCAATGTGGTCTGCGTCACCACCGCCAGTTTCTCCGTCTGAGCCGGCGCCACGCGGGCCACGTCGGCCGCGTCTTCCACCAGGTGGATGCCGCTGTCGAGCTGGCCCATGGTGCCTTCGACCTCGGGATGGCCCTTGTGGCCGATCATGATGAACTCGAAGCCGTCCTTGTGCAGCTTGGCCACCTCCACGTGCACCTTGGTCACCAGCGGACAGGTGGCGTCGAAGATGCTGAAGCCGCGCGCCTGCGCTTCCTCCTGCACGGCCTTGCTCACACCGTGGGCCGAAAACACCAGGGTCGAGCCCGGGGGCACGTCGGACAGTTCCTCGATGAAGATCGCGCCCTTGGCCTTGAGGTCGTTGACGACGTAGGTGTTGTGCACGATCTCGTGGCGCACATAGATCGGTCGACCGAACTTGGCCAGCGCGCGTTCGACGATCTCGATCGCGCGGTCCACGCCCGCGCAGAAACCGCGCGGTTCGGCCAGGATGACTTCTTTCGGCTCGTTCATCACAGCACCCCGATCAGCTGCACTTCAAAACGCACCGGCTGGCCCGCCAGCGGATGGTTGAAGTCGAACAGCACCGCGCCGTCTTCGCGCACCTCCACGGCCGAGCCGGCGAAGCTGCCCAGGCCGTCGGGCGTGGGGAACTGCACCACGTCACCGGCCGCGTACTGCTCGTGCGGATCGCCCAGCTGGTTGAGCAGCTGGCGCGCCACCCACTGCACCATGTCAGGCTGGCGCTCGCCAAAGGCCTCGCCCTCGTCCAGCTCGATCACGGTGTGGCTGCCCTCCTCCAGACCGATCAGGTGCTGCTCGATCGCGGGAGAAAGCTGACCAGACCCCAGGCTCAGCGTGGCGGGCTGGCCTTCAAAGGTGTCGATGATCACCTGGCCCTGCGGACCGGACATGCGGTAGTGCAGGGTGAGAAAGGAACCTTCTTGGACTTGGGACATGGTGTTCAGACGGGGGGTTCGGGGTGGTGAATACGGTGAATCGGCGTGCCGGGCATCACGGCGGCGGAAGCGGCAACGCGCCGATGAGAACCCCGTATTGTAAAAAGCAGGCTGGAACAGGGAGAAAAACATGAATGGCCTTGCCGGAACCGGGCTGAAAAGCCTGCCCCACGACGCGCGCCCGCGCGAAAAACTGCTCGCACGCGGCCCGTCAGCGCTCAGCGACGCGGAACTACTGGCGCTGCTGCTGCGCACCGGCATCCCCGGAAAACACGTGGTGCAGCTCGCGCAGGAGCTGCTGAACACCTTCGGCGGTGTCGGTGGCCTGCTGCACACCGGAGCCGAGGCGCTCAAGGTCATCAAGGGCCTGGGGCCGGCCAAGCGCGCCGAGGTGGTCGCCGTGCTCGAACTCGCGCGCCGGGCGCTGGCGCAGGAACTGCAGCAGAAGGCCCTGTTCGACAGCCCGAAGGCGGTGCGCGAATACCTGCAGCTGCAACTGGGCGCCCGCAACCACGAGGTGTTTGCCGTGCTGTTCCTCGACAGCCAGAACCGGCTGATCGCTCTCGAAGAGCTGTTCCGCGGCACGCTCACGCAGACCAGCGTGTACCCGCGCGAGGTCGTTCTCAGAGCCCTGCACCACCACGCCGCCGCCGTGGTGCTGGCGCACAACCACCCCAGCGGCGAAGCCCGCCCTTCGCGCGCCGACGAGGCGCTCACGCAGTCGCTCAAGGCCGCGCTGGCGCTGGTGGACGTGCGCGTGCTGGACCATTTCATCGTGACGCGCGAGCAGGCTGCGTCGATGGCAGAGCTGGGTCTGATCTGAGGGACTTGGCGACTGCGCGAGAATCGCGCCACCATGAAACTGCGCTCGTTCGCCGAACTCAAGACGCTGCAGAAGGTGATCGCCCAGCGGGCGGCCGCCGAGGCGGCTGCGCACGAGGCCGAGCGCCTGCGCCTGCTGCGGGTGGACCGGGAGAAGCGCCTGTTTGAACTGACGGTGGGCCCGGTGAAACCCCTGATCACTCCGCGGCGCGTGCACCACCCGCCTCGGCTCGTCGCCCCCTTGCCGCGCCAGCGCCAGCTGGACGAAGCGTCCGTGATGCGCGAGGCGCTGTCCGACGACTTCGACGTCGAAACCCTGCTGCACACCGACGACCAGCTGAGCTTTCGCCGCCCCGGCCTGGGGCCCGACGTGGTGCGCAAACTGCGCGAGGGTCGCTGGAGCATCCAGCGCCAGATCGACCTGCACGGCCTGCGCATCGACGAGGCGCGCGAAGCGCTCGGCCGCTTCGTGCGCGAGTCGCACCAGCACGGGCTGCGCTGCGTGCGCGTCGTGCACGGCAAGGGCCTGGGCTCGCCCGGCCGCGTGCCCGTGCTCAAGGGCCGTGTGCAGCGCTGGCTGGTGCAGAAGAACGAGGTGCTGGCCTTCGTGCAGGCGCGCCCCGCCGATGGCGGCGCGGGAGCGATGGTGGTGCTGCTGCGCCCGGCTTGAACCCGCTTCGGATGCGCCACCACGCAGGGGCTTGATCCGAAACGCACGAAACAGTCCAGCCAAGGGCACCGCCGGGCCGGCTTTGCCGGACGGCCAGTGCCGCCCCCTTGAGGGGGTCGCGCGCAGCGCGGCGGGGGTGTTCCTTCCTAGCGCGGCAAGAGACGCATCTCGCCTTGCAGGATCTGGATATCGAAACGCGAGAGAAAAGCCTGCCCCAGCAGCGCCTGCCCACCGTCTTCCCCCACCAGCCCCACGGCCACCGTGGTGCCGGCCAGCCCCAGATGCGCCGCCTGCACCGGCACGTTGCGCAGCAACCGTCCGGGCAGTGGGCCGTTCGCGGTCTGGAACGTGACGCTCTGCCCACCCTCCAGCCCGGCACTGCGGGCAAAGGCTTCGCTCACCGTAACCGAACTCGCCCCGGTGTCGATCAGGAACTCGACCGGCTGGCCGTTGACGCGGCCGGCCACGCGGAAATGGCCGTCCGGCCCGCGCGGGATCACCAGCTCGCCGTCACCGCCTTCATGGGCCACATAGCTGGCCTGCTGACGGCTTTCGAGCTGGTCAAAGCCCAGGTAGAGCGCGCCCATGAGCGCGAGCCAGAACAGCGTGATGCCGAGGGCGCCGCGGCGCGTGGTCTGTGCCACGCTGGTGTCAGGCTCGCTCATGACACGCTGCTTTCAGACGCCGCCGGCCCGGTTGCGCATCCAGTCGGCTGTCTTGAAAAAGCTCTCGCGCAGGCGCACACGCAGGTCTTCAGGCACACCGGTTTCTCCCATGGCCTGGTCCATGCAGGCCAGCCACTGGTCGCGCTCCTGAACGCCGATGGCAAACGGCATGTGGCGCTGACGCAGGCGCGGGTGGCCGAAGCGGTCTTCGTAGTGCGAGGGGCCACCGAGCCAGCCGCAAAGGAACCAGTGCAGCTTCTGCCGCGCGTCGTCCAGCGTGCTGCCATGGGCCACGCGCAGCTCGCGGTAGCCGGGCTCGATGTCCATCAGGTCGTAGAAGCGGTCCACCAGCGCGCGCACGCGCGCTTCGCCGCCGATCCATTCGAACGGGGTGGTGGGTGATGCAGCGGTCTCGGATGAGGTCATGGAAGATGATCAGAAGTGTCTTGGTCAAGTGCCAGCGCGGAACCGGCTTGGCCGGGCCGCTGCTGGCGACCCCTGGGGGGTGACGCCGCTGGCGGCGCGGGGGAGTCACACGGTTGCGCGCCGCAAGGTTTCAACCACAGGCGTTTTCAGGATGCTGCGCAGGCCCCACCAGCCCGCCATCAGGGCCAACAGGCCACCGGCCACGCTGCCGGCCAGAGGCACCAACGGCGAGGGTTGCCAGCTGAACTGGAAGGCGTATTTCGCCAGCGCCCAGCCCACGGCCATGGCCACCAGCGACGCCAGAAAGCCCGCCAGCAGGCCGACACCCAGCAATTCGATGCGCTGCACGTTGCGCAGCAACTGCGAGCCCGCACCCACCGCGCGCAGGACCGCGAACTCGCGCTCGCGCTCGCCGCGCGTGGCGGTGATGGTGGCCAGCAGCACGATCAGGCCCGCCGCCAGCGCAAAGGCGAACAGGAACTCCACCGCCTGGATCACCTGGCCCAGCACGCGCTGCACCTGCGCGATGGTCTGGCTCATGTCGACGTTGGTGATGTTCGGAAACTGGCGCACCAGCGCGTTGTCAAACTTCGCATTGGCTTGCGGTGCCTGGAAGGCGCTGATGTAGGTCACCGGCACGTCGGGCAGATCGGCCACCGGGAAGATCACGAAGAAGTTCACGCGCATGGAACCCCAGTCCACCTTGCGCAGGCTGGTGATGCGGCCCTGTACCGGCTGGCCGGCGACATCGAAGCCCAGTTGGTCACCCAGCTTCAGGCCCAGCTCTTCGGCCAGGCCTTCTTCCACGCTCAGACCACCCGCTTCGTCTTCGGTCCAGCGCCCTTGCGTGACCTCGTTGTGCGGCGGCCTTTTGGTCGTGTTCGACAGGTTGAACTCGCGCTCGACCAGGCGCTGCGCGCGATCGGTGGCGTAACTTTCGGGCGCCACGGGCTGACCGTTCACAGACACCAGCCGGCCGCGGATCATGGGGTACCAGTCGAAGCGCTGCACGCCCGCCTGGCGCAGCGCCTGCTGGAAGGGCTCGCCCTGCTCGGGCTGCACGTTGATGACAAAACGGTTGGGCGCGTCGGGCGGCGTGGCGTTGCGCCAGCTGGCGATCAGGTCGGTGCGCAGCAGCACCAGCAGCACCAGCGCGAGCAGGCCCACGGCCAGCGAGCTGATCTGCACCACCGCGTAAGCCGGGCGCGCCGAAAGCTGGCGCGTGGCCAGCACCAGCGCGCGCGGTGCGGTGGTTTCGTTCACGCTGCGGCGCAGCAGGCGCACCGCGCCGTAGCTGGCGAGCGCGAACACAGCCACCGCAGCGGCAAAACCGCCCACGGCGATCAACCCCAGCATCAGGTCGCGGCTGGCGGCGAGCAGCAACGCGGCAAAGCCGGCGACGCCCAGCCCCAGCACGGCCAGCGTCGCCGGCTTGAGCTGGCCCACGTCGCGCCGGATCACGCGCAGCGGCGGCACCTGGGCCAGTTGCAACACCGGCGGCAAGCCAAAGGCCAGCATCAGCGTGAGCCCCATGCCCAGGCCGAGCAGCACCGGCCAGATGCTGGCCGCCGGCAGCGCCGACTCCACCAGCCCGGCCAGCAGCAACACAAACACGTGGTGCAACGCAAAACCCAGGGCCACGCCCAGCACGCTCGCGGCCAGGCCGACCAGCACGAATTCAAAGGTGTAGGCGCGCGCCATCGTGCCCTGCGACAGACCGAGCACGCGCAGCATGGCGCAGTCGTCCAGGTGGCGCTGCGCAAAACCGCGCGCCGCGATGGCCACCGCCACCGCCGACAACAGCGCCGCGAGCAAGGCCACGAGGTTGAGGAATTTTTCGGCGCGCTCCAGCGTCTGCTGCATGGCGGGCTGACCGCCTTCGAGCGACTCCAGCCGCACACCACGCACACCCGGTTGTTCGATCTGCGCCTGCGCCCACTGCACGAACCGCTTCACGGCTGGTTCGTTGCCGGCCACGGCCAGGCGGTAGGTCAGGCGGCTGGCGGGCTGCACCAGGCCGGTAGCGGTGAGCCGACCTCAAGGTCCAGCGCCACCAACAGGGCCGCGTCCACCCAGGCCGTACCGGGCGCAGGGATGTCGCGCGTGGGCGCATCGGGCGCCTGCGGCCCATCGGCCACGCGCAGGCTGCCGCGCAAGGGGTAGCCGGTGTCCACCGACTTCAGCGCCACCAGCTTGGCGCCGCCGCCGTCCTCGTCGCGCGCGCGGCCCATGGTGGGGAAACCCAGCGTCTGCGTGGTCTGCAACCCCAGCGCCTGCGCCTGCTGCTGAAACGCAGGGGGTGTGGCGTTGTCGCTGCTGATCACCGCGTCGCCACCGATCAGCGCCCGCGCGTCACGCGCCAGGCCGCCCTGCAGCCGGTCGGCAAAAAAGCCCACCGCCGTGAGCGCCGCGACCGCCAAGGTCACAGCCAGCAGCAACAGCCGCAACTCCCCCGCACGCCAGTCGCGCCACAAGGAACGCCAGCCGAGGGACCAGAAAGAAACAGGAAGCAGAGCGGGTGCGACAGACATGGCGCGACCTTAACTGAATTGATTCACCCCTGCGCCACGTCCGCATTCGCGGACCTGTCACCCCCTCAAGGGGGCGATGCGAGTGGCCCGGCAAAGCCGGTTCCACCGCATCCCGGGACTGAGGCACGCGCTCCGGAGAGGTCCATCGAATCAGCCGGAGCGCTCCCAACCGAGAACGCAGCGGAAATGCCTACACGAGGCCTCATCCGGAGCGAGATGCAGAAAAACCCAGAATGCCGTGGGTCCGGCTCCGCCGGCCCGCAGGCATTGCCCCTTGAGGGGCGGAGCTGGCTACTTGCGTCATCGTCATGCGCCGATGCCGGGGCAGTGAGCCAGCGATGGGGGTGGGCGTCACTTCGTGCCGAAAATGCGGTCGCCCGCGTCGCCGAGACCGGGCACGATGTAGCCGTGCTCGTTCAGGCCGCGGTCCACCGCCGGGGTGTAGACCGGCACGTCGGGGTGCGCGTCGTGGAAGGTCTTGAGACCTTCGGGGCAGGTCACAAGGCAGACGAATCGGATCGAACGCGGGTGGGTCTGCTTCAGGCGGTCCACGGCGGCCACAGCCGAGTTGCCGGTGGCCAGCATCGGGTCGAGCACGATCACGTCGCGTTCTTCCATGCCGCTGGGCATCTTGAAGTAGTACTCCACGGCCTGCAGCGTCTTCGGGTCGCGGTAGAGACCGATGTGGCCCACGCGCGCGCCCGGAATCACCTGCAGCATGCCGTCGAGAAAGCCGTTGCCGGCGCGCAGGATGGAGGCCAGCACGATTTTCTTGCCGTCGATCACGCGCGAGCTCATCTTCTCCAGAGGGGTCTCGATCTCGATGGTCTGCATGGGCATGTCGCGCGTGAGCTCGTAAGCCAGCAAGGCGCTGAGTTCGTGCACCAGCTCGCGGAAACTCTTGGTGCTGGTGTCCTTGCGGCGCATCAGCGTGAGTTTGTGCTGGACCAGGGGGTGATCGATGATGTGGACGTCGCGGCTCATCGGCGGGCTTTCAAGAATCGGGGGTAGACGGAGCAACGCCGGAAAGGCGCCGCCAGGAAGGAGGCCAAGTTTATGCCCGTTGCAGGCGGCTCTGGGCAGGGCCGCCAGGCGCGGCCACCGGTCAAGCGGCAGAGGGGCTCAGGCAGCTGCGGCCACTGGCTGCGGCGTGGGCACGGCATCGAACACGATGCGCTGCGCGTGTGAATAGCAGAGAAAGCGTTTGTGGGTCGCGCGACCGATGGCGCACAGGCCCACGCGCTGGGCAACCTGCAAGCCCATCTGGGTGACGCCGCTGCGCGAGATCACCACCGGCACGCCCATCTGGGCCGACTTGATCACCATCTCGCTGGTCAGGCGGCCTGTGGTGTAGAACACCTTCTCGCCATCGGGGAGACGGTCCTGCATGGCCATCCAGCCGGCGATGGTGTCCACCGCGTTGTGGCGCCCCACGTCCTCGACGAAGAACTGCAGTTCACCGCCGACGAACAGCGCGCAGGCGTGCACCGAACCGGCCACCTTGTAGGTGGTGTCGCGCAGCCGGATGGTGTTGACGATGTCGTAGAGGCTGGACTGGCGCAGCATCGCATCGGGCGGCAGGCGGATATTGTCGACGTCGTCCATCAGGTGACCAAACACGCTGCCCTGGCCGCAGCCGGTGGTGACCACCTTGTGGGCGGTGCGGTCCTCGATGCGGTGAATGCCGTGGCGCGTCTTGACCGATGCGGCGCCCACGTCCCAGTCCACGGTGATGGATTCGATGTCATCCACCGAAGCCACCAGCCGCTGGTTGAGCAGGTAGCCCAGCACCAGCCATTCAGGGTGGCCGCCCAGGGTCATCAGCGTCACGAGTTCGCGTTTGTCGACGTAGACGGTGAGATCGCGCTCGGCCGGGATCGAGACCGACCCTGCAACGCCGAACTCGTTGGTCACGGCCACCTCGCAGGTCAGTGCGGCACGGGCCTGGGTCAGGCGGGGCAGCCGGCGGCCCGCGGCGGCGGACGGCTCACCGGTGGCCGGGTGCGCGCGTTCTGGAAAGGACATGGGTTCGGCGAGTGACATGAAAGAAAGACCTCACCCTGAGTGTCGCTCAAGCTTCAATTCCGCAAGCGGGCGGGGGCCAAAGGACGGGGTGGCAGACAAACAAAAAAGGCCCGAAGGCCTTTCTGTCGGCGCAGCCTCGGGCACCCGTGCCCGCATCAGGACTTCTTGGCCGGCGCTGCAGCGGCTGCGGGGGCAGCCGGTGCGGCGCCAGCCGCTGCGGGAGCCGGCCAGACGAAGGGCCCCGGGTCGGCACAGGCGGGTGTGGCCAGCGCCGGCTTGACGGTCTTGCCCGTGGTGGCAGCGGTCTTGAAGTAGCTGGCCGCGGCGCGGTCCATCGACAGGCAGAGCTTGTAGGCACCCACCTTGCCAGTGTGCGCGGTCTTGGCCGTGGCTTCCTCGGCCTTGGCCTTGGCGGCGTCGTCCAGCACCGGTGCGGGCAGCTTGGCCATGACGCTGGCCGAACCGGCGAGCAACAAGGAGATCAGCAGGAATCGTTTCATCACAAATGTCCTTGGAGAAATTCAAGCCTTGGCCACGGCGTCGGCCGCCGGCGCCGACTGGGTCGGTGGCTGGCTGCGCTGGGCAGGAATCTTGCCGGCCTTGACGTCGTCGTACCAGAGTTCGTGGTGTTCCTTGGCCCAGGCTTCGTCCACATAACCGGTGCGCATGGCGCCGTACGCGCCCTTCATGCCGACCGTGCCCATGTAGATGTGGCCCATGATCAGCGCCATCGTGATCAGCGCGCCGACGATGTGCAGCATGTGCGCGATCTGCATGTCGCCGCGCAAGTACAACATGCCGGGCACCAGCTTGTCGAGGAACAGGCCGGAACCCACCACCACGAGGCCGGGGATGGTCACGCCCCACCAGAACAGGCCTTTTTCGCCGGCGTTGAAACGGTGCGAAGGCACTTCCTTGTCGCCCAGCATGCCGCCCAGTTTGGACAGCCACACGAAGTCGGCAGCGCTGGCGATGTTGTCCTTGATGAAGGCCACGACCACGATCAGCAGCGAGACGGCAAACAGCGGGCCCATGAAGTTGTGCGCGTTCTTCAGTGCGAAGGTGAGCCAGCCGAACAGCGTGGTGCCGATCACCGGCAGGATGAAGAACTTGCCGAAGGCCATCACGATGCCCGAGATGCCCAGCACCACGAAGGCGATGGCGTTCGACCAGTGGGCCGCGCGCTCAAAGGGCGTGAAGCGTTCGATCTTGCGTCCGGTGTCCTTCAGGTGCCCGCCCAGCGGACCCTTGGTCATGTAGAAGATGGCGAGCGCCAGCACCACGATGAACAGCAGCGCTCCGCCGTAAGGGATCAGCCAGTCGTTGCGCACCTGGCGCCAGGCTTCACCGGCGGTGGTCAGGCGCGAACCCGGGTACTGCACAAAGGGCTGGATCAGGTTGCCAGCTTCGGGCGCCTGGCTCACCGGCAGGCTGCTGTAGCCGGTGACGCCCTTGCCCACATCGCGCCACATGGGCGCGTTGTTGCCGGGCTGCACCTGGCGGCGCTGCGCGTTGGTCTGGTTGGCGTAGTCCGGGTCCTTGCTCGCGTCGGGCGCGATCTCGAAGATGTTGGCGCTCTGGATGCCGCCCACGGCAGCGGGCGCGGATTGGGCGGCGGGTGGTGCCGGATCGTCGGGCACGGGTGGGTTCGGGGCGGTCTGGGCGCTGGCCCAGCTGGTGCCGAGCGCCAGCAGGGCGGCGACGCCCCAGCCACGCCAGGCTGCGGGGTTCAGGATCGGGTGCCGGTTCATGGCTGTCCCTTCAAGGCTTGGCGCCCATGCGGGTGTAGTCGTTCTGGCCGTACTGGGCACGGGCCTTGAGCTGCTGTTCCCAGCTGCCCTTGTCGCCGGCCTTCCAGCCGGCCTGGGCGTACTGGCTGCCGCCCACGCCCTGGAAGGGCGCATCGTCCTGTTTGACGCCACCGCCGGTCATGTCCTGCGGCTGCTCGCCACAAGCCGCCAGCCCCAGCACTGCCGTCAAGCTCAGCAGACGGATCATCGTGGTGGTTTTGATCATGACTTTTTCTCCTGAGCCGTGCCGTAGGCGGTGCCCCAGCCCCAGACTTCGGCGCCCTTGCCGCGGCGCAGCACCCGGGTGCGAAAGATGTCGGCCACCACGTCGCCGTCGCCGGCGATCAAGGCCTTGGTCGAACACATCTCGGCGCAGGCCGGCAGCTTGCCTTCGGCCAAGCGGTTGCGGCCGTATTTTTCGAACTCGTCCTGGCTGCCGTGCTCTTCCGGGCCGCCGGCGCAGAAGGTGCACTTATCCATCTTGCCGCGCACGCCAAACGTGCCTTCGGATGGAAACTGCGGTGCGCCAAACGGGCAGGCGTACGAGCAGTAGCCACAACCGATGCAGACGTCCTTGTCGTGCAGCACCACACCTTCGTCGGTGCGGTAAAAGCAGTTGACCGGGCAGACCGCCATGCAGGGTGCGTCGCTGCAGTGCATGCAGGCCACCGAGATGGATTTTTCGCCCGGCACGCCGTCGTTGAGGGTGACCACGCGGCGGCGGTTCACGCCCCAGGGCACCTCGTGTTCGTTCTTGCAGGCCGTGACGCAACCGTTGCACTCGATGCAACGCTCGGCGTCACAGATGAATTTCATTCTTGCCATGGTGTCTCCTTATGCCCGCTCTACGTTGCAGACCGTGGTCTTGGTCTCTTGCATCATCGTGACGATGTCGTAACCGTAGGTGGTGGCGGTGTTGACGGCTTCGCCGCGCACCACCGGCATCGCCCCTTCGGGGTAATACGGCTTCATGTCTTCACCCTGCCAGCGTCCCGAGAAGTGGAACGGCAGGAACACCGTGTCGGGCCCCACGCGATCCGTCACGAGCGCCTGCACATTGATGCGGGCACCGGTGGGGGAGATCACCCAGACGCGCTCGCCGTTGCGGATGCCGCGCTCGCTCGCAGCGGCCGGATTGATCTCGACGAACATCTCCTGCTGCAGCTCGGCCAGCCAGGGGTTGGAGCGGGTTTCCTCGCCGCCACCCTCGTATTCGACCAGGCGCCCGCTGGTCATGATCAGCGGGAATTTTTCGTAAACCTTGTCGTCCACGTTCTTCTGCTGCAGCGACTTGTAGAGCACCGGCAGGCGCCAGCGGGTTTTCTGGTCGTCGTGGCTGGGGTACTTGGCCACGAGGTCCGGGCGGGTGCCGTAGATGGGCTCGCGGTGCTGCGGAATCGCATCGGGGAAGTTCCACACCACGGCACGCGCCTTGGCGTTGCCGAACGGGTGGCAGCCGTGCGCCATGGTCACGCGCTGGATGCCGCCCGAGAGGTCGGTCTTCCAGTTCTTGCCTTCGGCCGCGGTCTTTTCAGCCTCGGTCAGGTCGTCCCACCAGCCCAGTTTCTTCAGCAACACATGGTCGAACTCGGGGTAACCGGTGGTGATCTCGGCGCCCACCGAGTGCGAGCCGTCTTCGGCCAGCAGGCTCACGCCTTCGCGCTCAACGCCGAAGTTCGCGCGGAAGTTGCCGCCGCCTTCCATGACGTGCTTGGAGGTGTCGTACAGGTTGGGCGAACCCGGGTGCTTGATCGCAGCGGTGCCGTAACACGGCCAGGGCAGACCGAAGTAGTCACCGCTCATGTCGTAGCCGGTTTCCTTGTCGACCACTTTGCCTTTGCACTTGAGGGACTTCACATCAAACGCGCCCATGTTGCGCATGTGCGCTTTCAGGCGCTCCGGGCTCTGGCCGGTGTAGCCGATGGTCCAGACCGAGGCGTTGATTTCGCGCAGGATGTCTTCGGGCACGGGCTCGTCCAGGCCCTTGACCTTCTGCATCTTGTAGTTCTTCGACAGCTCGGCGCCAAAGCCCAGTTTCTCGGCGAACTGGTGCATGATCATGTGATCGCTGCGGCTCTCCCAGAGGGGTTCGATCACCTGTTCGCGCCACTGGATCGAGCGGTTGGACGCCGTGCACGAGCCACTGGTTTCGAACTGCGTGGCCGCCGGCAGCAGGTACACCGCGCGGTTGGGGTTGAGGTCTTCGGGCTTGCCGGGCATGGCCGCCATCGACGCGGTGGCCGACGGATACGGGTCCACCACCACCAGCAGATCCAGCTTGTCCATCGCGCGCTTCATCTCCAGACCCCGCGTCTGCGAGTTGGGCGCATGGCCCCAGAAGAAGATGCCACGCAGGTTCGAGCCCTGGTCGATCAGCTCGTTGTTTTCCATCACGCCGTCGATCCAGCGCGAGACGGTGATGCCGGGCTTTTCCATCATGCCTTCGGCGTACTTGGCCTTGATCCAGTCGTACTCCACGCCCCAGACCTTGGCGAAGTGTTTCCACGAGCCGGCGGCCAGACCGTAATAACCCGGCAGCGAATCGGGGTTGGGGCCGACGTCGGTCGCGCCCTGCACGTTGTCGTGGCCGCGGAAGATGTTGGTGCCGCCGCCACTCTTGCCCACGTTGCCCAGCGCCAGTTGCAGGATGCACGACGCACGCACCATGGCGTTGCCGATGGAGTGCTGCGTCTGGCCCATGCACCAGACGATGGTGGCCGGCTTGGCCTCGGCCAGCATCTTGGCGACCTTGAACATCTGGTCTTCCTTGACGCCGCAGGCCTCTTCGACCTTGTCCGGCGTCCACTTGGCCAGAACGTCTTCACGCACCTTGTCCATGCCGTAGACGCGGTCGTTGACGTACTGCTTGTCTTCCCAGCCGTTCTTGAAGATGTGGTGCAGCAGACCGAACAGGAAGGGAATGTCGGTGCCGGAGCGGATGCGCACGTACTCGTCGGCCTTGGCCGCGGTGCGCGTGAAGCGCGGATCGACCACGATCATCTTGCAGCCATTTTCCTTGGCGTGCAGCATGTGCAGCATGGAAACCGGGTGCGCTTCCGCGGCGTTGGAGCCGATGTACAACGCGCACTGGCTGTTCTGCATGTCGTTGTACGAGTTGGTCATGGCCCCGTAACCCCAGGTGTTCGCGACGCCGGCCACCGTGGTGGAGTGGCAGATGCGCGCCTGGTGGTCGCAGTTGTTGGTGCCCCAGAAACTCACGAACTTGCGCAGCAGGTACGACTGCTCGTTGTTGTGCTTGGAGGAGCCGACGAAATACACCGAATCGGGGCCGCTGGCCTCGCGCAGCTCTTTCATCTTGGCGGTGATCTCGTCCAGCGCGGTGTCCCAGCTGATGCGCTGGTACTTGCCGTTGACCAGCTTCATCGGATAGCGCAGACGGTACTCGCCGTGGCCGTGTTCGCGCAGGGCAGCACCCTTGGCGCAGTGGGCGCCGAGGTTGATGGGGGAGTCGAACACCGGCTCCTGGCGCACCCAGACGCCGTTTTCCACGATGGCGTCGGTCGCGCAGCCCACCGAGCAGTGGGTGCAGACGGTGCGCTTGACTTCGATCTTGCCGGTGCCGTCGGTGGAGCCACCTTCGGCGGCCTTGGCCTTTTTCACCAGCGTGAGCTGCGTGGCCGCCAGACCTACGCCGACACCGAGGCCGGAACGGCGCAGAAAGCCGCGGCGGTCCATGGTGGGCAGCGCGGCCGACAGGCCCCGCTGCAGGCTGTGGACGAACGAGGTTTGTGCACGGGTGCCATGAGCGCCCGGCGTGGAGGATTTTTTGGTCAGCAACATGGGGTTCTCCTGCTGGCTCAGATCTGGGTGGTCTTGTAGTACTGCTTGACGTGAGCCGACAAGCTGTAACCACCGCCCTTTTCGGGCGCTGGCCGGGCCGCAACCTCGGCCGGTTCTTCGGTGTGCACGCGGGGCAGCAGGGTGGCAGCCGCCGCCAGGGCCCCCACGGTGGAAGCGCCGGCGAACAGCCGGCGGCGGTTCAGGCGGGTGCGGCCTTCACTGGCCTCGGGAAGGGGCTTGCTCATGCGTGTCTCCTGGTTGATCGAAAGCCCTCTGGGATGTGCTCGGACACCCCTTGTGGACTTTTTGCATAGGTGGAATCTAACGCGCGCACCGTCACAGTGCAATAGTGATATGACACCGTAAAAGTGGGTTTACCCGCCTTCGGGTCATCGCTTGGCTTGCGGCATTGCAGCATGAAGCAGCGCTCGCGATTTGATAGCCAAAAGCGTGCCATCAGCGTTCACTTATGGAACGACGCCATGCCCTTGGCGGGGCACCCCGCGCCAGCGCCTGTCACCATGGGGCTGACTTGCCTGTAGGTGCTTCGTGAAACGCGGGATAACCCGCATGTCTTTGGTGACCTCGAACGGCGCGGCGCGCCAGGTTGTCGCCACCCTTTGCGACAACTTGTCGCGATGAAACCGTCAGCGCCAGCAACCCAGCCCGCTGCCGCGGTGTTGGATTGCGGTCAATACCCCAGTGAATTTGTAAACTTCATCCGTAGAATGCGGGCCGGTGGAACCCACCTCAATCACCCCCTTCCCCGAAAAGAACCTTGAAGGCTGGCCCGACTGGTCGATCCTGATCGTCGACGACGAACAGGGCATGCTCAACTTCCTGGTCAAGACCCTCGCCCCGCGTTGCCAGTTCGTGATGAGCGCGAGCAGCGCCGAAGAAGGCGCCGAGTGGCTGCGCGGTCACCACGCCGATCTGGTGATCCTCGACATTTCCCTGCCCGGCAAGAACGGGGTGCGCTGGCTCAAGGAACTGCGCGAGCAAGGTTTCACCGGCGAGGTGATCCTGATCACCGCGTTCGCCGATCTGGACACCGCCATCGAAGCCTTGCGCGCCGGTGCATCGGACTTCATCCTCAAGCCCTTTCGCGTGCCACAGATCCTCAATGCCGTGAAGCACTGCTACGAGCGCTCGCGCCTGCGCCGCGAGAACTTCGTGCTCAAGCGCGCCGTGGCACCCCTGGCCATGGGCGGCCCGGCGCTGGTGGGTCGTTCCACCACGATGCAGCAGTTGCGCGAAGCCATCGCCCGCGTGGCGCCGGTGAACAGCACGGTGCTGCTGCAGGGCGAATCGGGCACCGGCAAGGAGCTTGTGGCGCGTGAGTTGCACGCACAGGGCCCGCGCGCGGCCGGCCCCTTCGTGCCGGTGAACTGCGCCGCCGTTTCGCCCGAGCTGATCGAGAGTGAACTCTTTGGCCATGCCAGAGGCGCGTTCACCGGCGCCACCCGCGCACGCGACGGCCTGTTCCATTACGCGCAGGGCGGCACGCTCTTCCTTGACGAAATCGCCGAACTGCCGCTGGCCATCCAGGCCACGCTGCTGCGCGCCATCGAAGACCTGCAGATCCGCCCGGTGGGCAGCGAACAGCTGATGCCGGTGAACCTGCGCATCATGGCCGCCACCAACCGCCGCCTGTCCGATGAAGTGGCGGCCGGCCGCTTCCGCAAAGACCTCTTCTTCCGCCTACAGGTGGTGGACCTGACGCTCTCACCGCTGCGCGAACACAAGGACGATATCGCCCCACTGGTCGAGCACTTCATGGGCCAGCTGGCGCCCGCGCTCGGCGTGGCGCCACTGCAGATCAGCGAATCGGAAATGGACTTCCTGCGCCAGTACGACTGGCCCGGCAACGTGCGCGAGCTGCGCAACCTGATCGAACGTTCGCTGATCCTGGGCTCGCTCAACGTGTCCGCGCTCTACCCGGGCGACACGCCCCGGCAGGCCGCCGCCCCTGGCGCGGGCCCGACCGACCTGCACACGCTGGAGAAACGCCACATCCTCGCGGTACTCGATTCGGTGCAGGGTGACAAGACACGCGCCGCGCAGTTGCTGGGCGTCTCCCGGCGCACGCTGGAGCGGCGCGTGGCCGAATGGAACACCTTGTGAAGACACCCCCGCCGCGCTTCGCGCGACCCCCTCAAGGGGGCAACCCGATGCGGCCCGGCGAAGCCGGTTCCGCCGGGTTCGTGGATGGGGCACTTCGCACCGGAGTTGTGCCGTCATGATCCGCTACAAACCCCGCTGGCTCGCCACCTCGGTGCGCAACAAGCTGCTGGCCATGGCGTTGCTGCCGCTGCTGGTGGTGTTTCCGCTGCTGGTGCTGGCCATTGCGGTGTGGAGCAACATCACCTACGACCGCCTGCTCATCACCAAGGTGCGCAGCGACCTGGCCGTGGCGCGTGGCTACTTCGATCAGGTGCTGATCGAGGTCGGCAGTGGCACGCGCGGCATGGCGGGATCGCAGCGGTTGCTGAGCGCCATGCGGCCGCCGGAGACCGTCCACCAGGCTCAGACCGATGCGGCGTTGCACGAGCGCCTGAACGAGGCCCGGCGAGAGCTCGGGCTGGACTTCCTGCTGCTCTACAGCATCGACGGACAGCCGCTCGGCAGCGCCGAAGGCAACGGCCCGCATGCTGCCCTGCCGATGGAGCTCCAGCGCCTGGTTCCCGAGGCCACGTTGGGCCCCGGATCGCGCTCGGCCCGTCTGGTACGGCTGGACACCCTGGCCATCGCCCAGATGGCGCCCCAGCTGCTGCCGCGCCTGCACATCCCGCTGGTGCCCACCCGCAACGCGGCACCCGACGCGCGCACCACCGAAGACCGCGCCATGGTCGTGATCTCGCTGCAACCGGTGCGCGACACGGCGGGGCGCACCACCGCCCTGCTCGCGGGCGGTTTACTGCTTAACCAGAACCTCGACTTCATCGACCACATCAACCGCATCGTCTATCCCGACGGCGCTTTGCCCTTCGGCAGCGAAGGCACGGCCACGCTGTTCCTCAACGACGTGCGCATCACCACCAACGTGCGCCTGTTCCAGGACCAGCGCGCCATCGGCACCCGCGTCTCGCAGACCGTGCGCGACCGCGTGCTGGGACAGGGTCAGACCTGGCTGGACCGCGCCTTTGTGGTCAACGACTGGTACGTGTCGGCCTACGACCCGCTGGTCGACGCCACCGGGCAGCGCATCGGCATGCTCTACGTGGGCTACCTCGAAGCACCGTTCCGTCTCGTTCGCCTGGCCATGATCGGCGTGATGGGGCTGATCTTTCTGGGCGTGATGGCAGTGTCGGCCTGGTTCTCGGTGCGCTGGGCGCGCAGCATCTTCAAGCCCGTGCAACAGATGAACCTCACCATGCAGCGCGTGGAAGACGGCGAGAACCGGGCCCGCGTCGGTGCCCTGGGCGCGCGCGACGAACTCGGCGCCCTGGCCGGCCACCTCGACCAACTGCTCGACGTGATCGACGACAAGACGCACGCGCTGCAACGCTGGGGCGAAGAACTCGACGGCAAGGTGGCCGAACGCACGCGCGAACTGGAGGCGAGCAACGCCTCGCTGCAGCTGGCGCAGCAGCAGCTGGTGAAGAGCGAAAAGCTCGCCGCCATCGGCCAGCTCACCGCCAGCATCGCGCACGAGATCAACAACCCGATCGCGGTGATGCAGGGCAATCTCGACCTGATGCGCGACACGCTGGGCGACCACGCGCAGCCGGTGAAGGCCGAACTCAAGCTGCTCGACGAACAGGTCGAACGCATGCGCCTGATCGTCACGCAGCTGCTGCAATACGCCCGCCCCACCGAATACGCGGGCTACGTGGAAACGCTGGACCTCAACCGAACGGTGGACGACAGCCTGGTGCTGGTGGCGCACCTGCTGGCTCAGACGCGCATCACGGTGCAGCGCTCGTTGCAGGCCACGCAGCGCGTGGGCTTCAACCGCCAGGAACTGCAGCAGGTCATCATCAACCTGCTGATCAACGCTATCCAGGTCATGCCGGAAGGCGGCACGCTGAGTCTGTCCACGCAGGACTGGGCCGACGAACACGGCGCGCGTGGTGCGCTGCTGCAGGTGCAGGACTCAGGGCCCGGCCTGGCACCCGGCGTGGCCGAGCGTCTGTTCCGCCCCTTCTTCACGACCAAGAACGATGGCAACGGACTGGGCCTGTGGATCAGCCTGGGCCTGGTGGAGCGCTATGGCGGCGGCATCGGCGCCGCCAACCGCGACGACGGCCACAGCGGCGCCGTGTTCAGCGTGCGGCTGCTGACCGAGCCGCAGGCGCCGGCGGCGGTGAACACACGGGACGGACGGCCCGGCGGATGAGCCCGGCGCGGTCATTGCAGCGCGGGAAGACCGAGTCTCGTGAGCACATCGACCACGAGCTGGGAACCGCCCCACCACAACAGCGCCACCGAAGCGGCGGCCACCAAGGTCGCCACGTGGCCAGCCAGCAGCATCAGACCATCGCGCAGGCGCAGACCCCAGGCCGTCAGCACCATGGCCAGGGCGGGCAGCACGTTGTCGAAACTGATGACGGGCACCGGCACCACCATGGACATGCCCGCCACCGACAGCATCAGGCCATTTGCCCAGCGCGCGGAGGGGTGGCTCAGGCCCAGCAGCCGGGGCCGCCCCAGGCGCGCCACGAGGTGGATGACGCGGGCCAGCATGCGGGTGAGCAGCGCCTGGACGCGGCCGCTCAGCGTCCGCTCACCGAGCCAGGCCGGCAGGGGCACCGACCGTCCGGCACAGAGCCCGAAAGCGATTACGAGACAGAACACCCCCACGGCCGAGCCCATGCCCGGCAGCGCCACCGGGAACAGCAGGGGCATGGCCAGCAGCGCCAGCCAGACCAGCCGCTGACGGCTGTCGTGACCGATGGTGTCGGCCAGGGTGCCGCCCATGGCCGACAGATGAGCGTCCGCGATCCGCACCACGGTGGCACGGCGCCGGTCCTTGCGGCGGTCGGATCGGGTTGGGGGTAGGGAGGGCTGGCCTGGCATGCGGGGTCCAAGAGACGGGGTGGTCTCGCTGAAGTAAAGACACCTGCACTGTGCCTCCGGGCGGCACGCCTTGCAAGGAGCCTGAGCCGAACGCCCAGATCGAAAAAAACTGAACGCCCCACGGTCACACCGACTCACACTCTGTCCATTCACCCGCTCGTCCCCATGCCGGCACCGCCCTTCGACCCCGCCTCCCCCCTGTTGTTCGTCATCAATGCCGGGGCCGGCGCCCAGGACGTCGACGCCAAGCGGGCCGTGATCGAGTCGGCCCTGGCGGCGCGCGGTCGTCGGGGCGAACTGCTGGTCTGCGAGCCGGCCGAGCTGCCGCGCGTGGCGGCCCGGGCCGCGGACGCCGCGGTGCAACGGCGTTCGGCGGTGGTCGCCGTGGGCGGCGACGGCAGTCTCAATGCGGTGGCCCAGGCGGCACATGCGGCGGGTTGCGCCATGGGCGTGATGCCCTACGGCACCTTCAACTACTTCGCCCGGACCCACGGCATCCCCACCGACCCGGCCGCGGCGGCGCAGCTGCTGATGGACGCCCGCCCTCAGCCCGTGCAGGTGGGTGCCATCAACGACCGAGTGTTCCTGGTCAACGCCAGCCTGGGCATCTACCCCGAGCTGCTGCAGGACCGCGAGGCCTACAAGGCGCGCTTCGGCCGCAGCCGCTGGGTCGCTTTCGTCGCGGCCTGTGCCACGCTGCTGCGCGCGCAGCGCCGGCTGCGCCTGCACATCGAGCTGGGCGACCGGGTGCGGGACGTGAAAACGCTGACCCTGTTCGTGGGCAACAACCGGCTGCAGCTGGAGCAGTTTGGCGCCGATCCGGAGGACACCGTCGCCGGCGCGCCCGGGCACGGCAGCATGGCCGCGCTGATGCTGCGCCCCATCGGTACCTGGTCCATGCTCAGGCTGCTGCTGCACGGCGCCATGGGCCGCCTGGGCGAAGCTGCGGGCGTGGAGAGCTTCGAGTTCCACCACCTGGTGGTCCGGCCGCGGCTGCTCCCGGGCCGGCGGGAGGTGATGGTGGCCTTCGACGGTGAGGTGGCGCGCATGCGCGCACCGATCGACTTCCGCGTGCTCGAACAACCGCTCTACCTGCTGCAGGCCCATTCATGAGCGTGCTGCTGCACATCTCGGACACCCACTTCGGCACCGAACAGCTGACCGTGATGGCCGCGCTGCGGGACCTGGCCGCCCGGCAGCAGCCGGACCTGGTGGTGCTCTCGGGCGACATCACCCAGCGCGCGCGGCCGGCCCAGTTCCAGGCGGCCCGGGCCTTCGTCGACCAGCTGGGCGCGCCGGTGCTGGCCATTCCCGGCAACCACGACATTCCGCTGCTCGATCTGCGGGAGCGCCTGACCCGGCCCTACGCGCGCTACGCCGTGGCCTTCGGCGCCGATCTCGAACCGGTGATCACGGCGCCCGAATGGCTGGTCATCGGCGTGAACACCACCCGCGCCTGGCGACACCGTAACGGCGACCTGTCCATTGCGCAGATCGATCGCGTGGCCAGGCGGCTGGTCTCTGCAGACCCCGGCCAGTTGCGCGTGGTGGTGGTGCACCAGCCGCTGGCCGTGACCGAGCCGCACGACCGCCCCCACCTGCTGTACGGCCACGACGAGGCCGTGCGGGTCTGGGCCGAAGCCGGGGCCGATCTGCTGCTGGGGGGCCACATCCACCTGCCCTACACGCTGGCGCTGCACGGGCTGGCCCGCCGGCTCTGGGTGGTGCAGGCGGGCACCGTCGAACGCTGGGACTTCATGAGCAGAGAGCAGGCCTTTGTGTGCACGCTCGCCACGGCCTTGCAGCCCGACCGCGCGCCCACCGGTGCCTGAGCACCGGCTATGCACCGGCGGCGCGCCTCAGATCAGCAGCGCCGCGACAAACAGACCCACCATGATGAAAGCCAGCACCACCTTGGCCAGCAGGCCCAGCATGATGCCCAGCCAGGTGGCCACACCCACGCGGACGGCGCGGTGCTGGTCTTTCTGCGCCAGGTACTCGCCCAGCGCGGCGCCCACCAGCGGCATGAACAGCACACCCACCACGCCCATGAACAGCCCCACCACGGTGCCGATGGCCGCACCCAGCAGCGCCTGCCGGCTGGCGCCAGCCTTGCGGGCGCCGAGCAGCCCGGCCACGTAGTCCAGCATCCAGGCCAGCGCGGCCAGCACCGTCACCACCACCAGGGTGGTCGTGCCCACGCGCTGGAAGTCGTCGATCCAGGCGCCCAACACGATGCCCGCCCACACCAGCACCGTGCCCGGCAGCACCGGCAGCACGGTGCCGGCGAGGCCCGCCACGATCAGAGCGGCACACAGAATCCAGAGCAGGGCGATTTCCAAGGGACCCTTTCAGTGGTGTGGAGGCGGCCTCACGCCATCAGATCAAAGCCTTGCGCCTCCACGCTGACGAACGCCACCGTGAACCCGGCCAGCGCGGCGTAGAACCGGGCCTTGGGGTGGGCGCTGACGGCCTCGCACATGGCGGGCACCCAGGGCTGCACGTGGGTGCTGAAGAACTTCTGCTGCTGGGTGAGGTTGGCGATTTCCACGTCATCACCCGCGATGAGGTAGCGCATGACTTCGCAGATGCAGGCGAAGTGGTCTTCGGTTTCGGACATGGACTCGTCGCGCGCCAGGCCCAGGGTAGCCAGATCGCTGCGCAGCGCAGCCAGTGGCTTTTCGTTCAGGAAACCGCTGAGGTACCAGGAGCCAAACAGGTAGACCTCGGGCTTGCCGACGCCGCCAAACAGCGCGTCGTACTCGTCGGCCACCTGCGCGTCGCTGAGCTCGCGCACGGTGCCGACGAACTGGCGCCAGGGTTCCTCGAGGAAGCCGCCCGCTGCTGGCGCTTCGGTCACGGCCACGCGCAGCTGGGCCAGCAGCTCGGCGCTGGGCGGCGCGTAGAACAGCGCGGCCAGCAGGCCGTAGACTTCGGCGCGGGCGGTTTCTTCGTCGAGGGCGGAGGACGCGGGGATCGGTTCGTTCATATCGTTTGCTTGTTCGGTTCGCTTATCACCACAAAGCGGCATTGCCAAGGACCAGCCGAGACGCGCCGTGGAACTGGCTTTGCCAGGCCACAGGCGTGGTCCCCCGGGGGGAAGACGCACAGCGGCGCAGGGGGGCTACATATCCGTGATCTTCGATTCGCCCGGGTTGGAGTAGATGTCCACCACGCGGCAGTCGCCGCACATTTTCAGGCGCTCCAGCGCCTCGCCCTGGAACATGGCGTGGCCGCCGAGCTTGGCCAGCATGACTTCGATGCCCTTGAGCGTGCCGAAGGGTTTGCTGCAGCGGATGCACCGATACGGCTGCGCTTCGTTGAGCACGCGCAGCTGTTTGCGTTGCTCGCCGAGCAGCAGGCGCGGCTGCAGGCTGATGGCTTTTTCCGGGCAAGTCTTTTCGCACAGGCCGCACTGCACGCAGTTCTTCTCGATGAAGCGCAGCTGCGGGCGCTCGGCGTTGTCCTGCAGCGCGCTGGCCGGGCAGGCGCTGACGCAGCTCAGGCAGAGGGTGCAGGTGTCCTGATTGACGCTGATCGTGCCCAGCAACGAGGCCAGGGGCAGCACGATGGCCTCGGCCGTGCGGGGGCGTGCGGCGCTGTCCTGCAGCAGGTGGTCGATGGCGAGTTCCACGGTGGCGCGTTTCTCGGCCTGCACGGCGAAGCTGGCGCGGCGCTGCACGCCCTGGGCCGGCGCTTCGCCCAGCTCGGCGTCCAGCGCCATCAGGTCGCGCGCATCGCGGGCTTCGATCAGCTTGAAATGGCGCCCGCTGTAACCCAGGCCGCTCACGATGGCCTGCGCGACCGCCATCTGCTCGCGCACGGCGTCGCGGTACTGCGGCGCTTCTTCGCCGGTCATCAGCACCCAGACCTGTGAAGCGCCGTAAGCGAAGGCGGTGAGCCAGACATCGAGCCCGGTGGAGGCGGTGTGCCACAGCGGCAGCGGGATCACGCGCGCGGGCACGCCGCGAACCGACTTGTCGAGCGCGGCGGCGCGGCCCAGGTCGCCGATCAGCGCTGCGCCAGCTTCCTGGCTGTGCAGCAGCAGGGCCGCGTCCTTCCCACCGGCTTTGGCGTACGTAGCCAGCAGGGTGCGCAGCTTCACGCCCTGCTCGCTGGCGCGCGGGTAGGCGTAGCTCAGCGCACCGGTGGGGCAGACGGTGGTGCAGGTGCCACAGCCGACGCAGAGGTTGGGGTTGACGACGATCTGGTTGCGCTTGAGGTCGCTGCTGATGGCCGAGGCCGAGCAGATGTCGACGCAGGCGTTGCAGCCCACTTTTTCGTTGCGACCGTGCGCGCAGAGCTTCTGCTTGTAGGTGAAAAACCGGGGCTTCTCGAACTCGCCCACCAGGTCGCGCAGCTGGATCAGCGCCTGCAGGGCGGCGGCATCGCCGAGGCCGCCGGGCAGGTGCGTGTAGCCCTGCGGCAGCGCATGCTGGCTGAAGGCCGGGGTCTTGCGCAGGTCCAGCACCAGGTCGAATTTGTCGCTGTGCGCCTGCGGCTCGCGCTGGAAGTTGATGGCACCCACCGCTTCACAGGCTTTGACGCAGGCGCGGTGCGAGTGGCAGCGGTCCATGTCGATCTGGTAGTCCAGCCCAATGGCGTCTTCGGGGCAGGCGGCGATGCAGGCGTTGCAGCGCGTGCAGAGGTCGAGGTCGATCGGGTTGCGGGTGGTCCACTGCACGTCGAAGGCGCCGAGCCAGCCCGTGATGTGCAGCGCCTCACCGCCGATGACGGGGTAGCGGCGCGCCTGCATGCCGGCGCCGCCCACGGCCATGAGGGTGACGTCCAGCGCATCGCTCACCAGCGCCGCAGCGCGTTCGGCGTCTTCCAGCGCCCCGATGATCAGCAGCCGGCCTTCGCTGGTGTAGGTCACCGTGGGCACGGGTTCGGCGTCGGGCAGGCGGGCGGCGGCGAGCAATGCGGCCATCTTGGGTGCGGCCATCGCGGCCTCGCGGCCCCAGCCCCCGGTCTCGCGGATGTTGACGAAGCGGATGGGCCGCACATCAAGCGACACCGCGCCTTCGGTCTGCTCCGAGAGTTCGGCGAACAGCCGGCTTTCCTGCGTGCAGGCCACCACCAGTTCGTCGCTGCTGCGGCAGGCCTTCTGGAAGGCGGGCGCGTCGCGGCGGCACAGCGTGGTGTGCAGGGTCAGGTCTTCATCCAGCGCCTGGCCCAGGGCCTGGGGGTTCAGGGGCATGGTCTGGTTGCAGTTGCAGATCAGCGTGGTCATCGTGGGTTTCTTGTGGTTCCGGCTGGGCGACCTGTTCGGGCGCACTGGCCTGGGGTGCCTGAGCCTCTTCGGGCTCTGCGGCGTGCTCTTGGTCGGCGACAACGGGCGCTGGCGCCGGGATTTTCACCTCGTTGGGATCGTCCACCAGTTTCAGGAATTGCGCGCCGACCATTTTGGCCATCTCGGCGACGGACAGCGGGCTGGGCTTCGAATAGTCGTCGATGTAGATGTCGAGCCCGTCCATCACGTTGTAGTGCGGGTCGGTGAAGAGCTTTTTCACCGCGGCGTTGCGCACGTCGGCCGGCACGCCGCGCGCCACGAAGGGCTTGAAGTCACCGTCCAGCGACAGGCGGGCCACGTCTTCCAGCGTGGGTGCGGGCGGGGGTTCTGCCGGCTCGGCAGGCAGCGTGGGCGGCGCCAGACCGTCAACGGCACCTGGCACAACGACCGGCGCCACCACCGGTGCCACGGCCATCACGGGTTCGGGCGCCAGCGGCTCGGCGGGCAAGGGTTGCCCGGTGCGCACCTGCACCTTGCGGCGCGACCAGCGCGAGAAGAAGTTGTCGTCTTCGTCGGGTTTCATGATCGCGCAGACAGGGGCACGCCGGGATGCACCACGGCCGCGCCGCTCTGGTGGCGGTCGGCGCGCGCGCGCGCGGCACGCAGGAAATCCATCATCATCGGGCCGCTGTCGAGCAGGCCTTGCATCTCTTCCCCCGGCGTGAGGTGGAACTCGGGGTGCCACTGCACGCCGAGCACATAGCCCGGACCGGTGTGGCGGATGGCCTCGATGATGCCGTCCTTCGAGCTGAAGGCTTCCACCGCCAGCCCCTCACCCAGACGGTCCACGCACTGGTGGTGGATGCTGGTGACACGGTGGGGCGCACTGTTGCCATACAGCCGCTGCAGCGAGGACCCGGTCTCGAAATGCACGTCGTGCATCAGCCGGTCGTAGCGCGTGGTGTCCTGGTGGTGGACGGACCCGGGGCGCTGCGAGGGAATGTCCTGCACCAGGCTGCCACCGAAATAGACGTTGATGAGCTGCGCCCCGCGGCAGATGCCGAGCACCGGCTTGCCCGCCTCGACGAAGCCGCGCAGGAGGTTGAGCTCGTAGCGGTCGCGAACCGCATCGCCGGCCCAGGCCGGGTCGCGCAGCGTGTCGCCGTAGGTTTCCGGACAGATGTCGATACCGCCCTGCAAGACCAGGCCGTCGAGCAGGTCGACGAGTTCGGTCATGGGCGCGCGGTTGGCAGACAGGGGGCTGTCCTCGTCGATGAAGGGGACCATCAGCGCGATCGCCCGGTGGGCCATGATCCAGTGCGCCATGGAGCTTTCCAGGAACTGCAACCGCTTCTGCGGCAGACCCAGACCGGGTGGCGGATCGTGCAACAAGCGTGCGCTGATACCGATGCGGAGTGTCATCGTCGGGGCCCTGTGCCGTTTTTTTCTGTGGAGATGCGAACCGGCTGACCAAAGCGGTCGGTCAGTGGCTTGAAACTGTCGGGGCGTTTGCGGCGCTTGGGCTCGGGCTGGTAGGTGGCATCGACAAAAGCGCGCAGCCAGTCCACCACCTCATCGGCCGCAGCCACCTGGTCTACCCGCTCCTGCGCGTCGAGCCAGCGCCCGGCGTCGTGGTAGCTCAGCGTCACGATCTGCGGCACCGCCATGGGCTCGCCATCGAGCAGCCGCTCTTCATCGGCACGCCAGAACACCCAGAAACAGGGCTGGGGGCTGTTCAGGTTGAGGAAGTAGCCTTCGGCGTCATCGCGGAAAAGTTCGACGCGAAAGCGCGGGAACAGCCAGTGGGTGGACGCGGCGTCGGCCGCGGTCTGCAAGGGCTCGACGGCCTGCGGCTCGTGGGTGGTGTCGGACGCGTTGAATCCGGCGTCTTCGGGGTCGCCACAGGGCAGCACGTCAGCCAGCACCCAGCGCCAGGGCTGCCAGCGGCTCATGGGACCGCTGACCGGCTCACGGCGCATGACGACGTCCACCTCGATGGCGGGACGGCGCGGAGCAACGGACGCGGTATGTTCGGATGTCATAGGTAGCCCGCAATGTAAGCCATCCCATGGCAGGTCTCCATCCGCCAGCCCGTTCACCCTGGCCTCCTCCATGTTTTCCAGGGCCGGCGCCGGGGTCGGCGGCCCCGGCGCGTCTTCAGTAGGTTTCGAGGTGCAGGCGCCCTTCGCGCTTGAGCGCCGCGCCGAGGGTGTCCCAGTTCAGCCCGGCCTGGGTGGCCACATCGTGCAGCGCCAGCACCACGCCCTCTTCCATGCTCTTCAGACCACACACATAAAAATACGTGTTCGGGTCCTGCAGCAGCACGGCCAGGTCGGCCGCGCGCTCACGCATCGCGTCCTGCACGTAGCGTTTGGGCTTGTTCTTCTCGCGTGAGAAGGCGAAGTGGGTGTCGATGAAGTCCTTGGGCAGGCTCTGCAAGGGGCCGAAGTACGGCAGCTCTTCTTTCGTGCGCGCGCCGAAGAACAGCATCAATTTCCCTCCCTCGAACTTGCCCGACTGCCGCAGGCGCCGGCGCCATTCGGTCATGGCCCGCATGGGCGCGCTGCCCGTGCCGGTGCAGATCATCACGATGTTGGAC
>PHCC01000040.1 GCA_002842215.1 Betaproteobacteria bacterium HGW-Betaproteobacteria-9
GATGCCGACCATCCACACGGGTTCGAGCACCGGGCTGCGCTGCAGCTTGGCCAGCAGGTCGGTGCCGATGTTGCCGGGCCCGATGAGGGCGCACTTGATTTTTTTTGAGCTCATAGATTCTCCAAGAATTCAATCGGCGAACGAGATGGAGCAGCCGCCCAGGCCGTCGATCTCCATCGTGAAACGGTCACCGGCCTGCGCAGGCACCAGGGGGGCCAGCGAGCCGGACAGAATGATTTCCCCCGCCCTGAACGGAATGCCACGCGCGCCCAGCGTGTTGGCCAGCCAGGCCACGGCCTCGGCCGGGTGTCCCTGCACCGCATCGCCCCGGCCGCTGCCGGCCGGCTGACCGTTGCGTTGCATGCGCATGGTCACGCCCGCCAGATCCAGCGCAGCCGGGTCGGTGCGCTGCGTGCCGACGACGAACACGCCGCAAGAGGCGTTGTCGGCCACGGTGTCCTGGATGCGGATCTGCCAGTCGCGGATACGGCTGTCGACGATCTCGAAACACGGCGCCACCCAGGCCGTGGCGTCCAGCACGTCCTGGTGGGTCACGCCGGGGCCTTGCAGATCCTTGTCCAGCATGAAGGCGATTTCGCCCTCGGCGCGCGGCTGGATCAGGCCCAACGCGGACAACGAGGCGGAGGCACCGTCGGCGAGTTCCATGCGGTCGGTGAGAAAGCCGAAGTCGGGCTGGTGCACGTCGAGCATGTCCTGCACCGCCTTGGAGGTGACGCCGATCTTCTTGCCGATGACGCGCTCGCCGGCCGCCTCGCGTCGGTGCAGCCAGCGCAGGGATATCTGGTAGGCGTCATCGATGTCGATGCCGGGGTGGGTGCTGGTCAGCGGCTCCAGCGGACGGCGCTGACGCATGGCGTCGTCCAGCCGTTCGGCCAGTGCGTCGATTTGGGGGGAGGACAGGTTCATGTTGATGTTCGTCGGATCGGGTGAGATGTCAGGCGCGGCGCGCACCCAGGTAGGCATCGATGACGCGCGGGTCCGATCGCAGCTCGGCAGTGGGACCTTCCAGGGTGATGTCACCCAGCTCCAGCACGTAGCCGTAGTCGGCCACCTGCAGCGCCGCGCGCGAGTTCTGCTCGATCAGCAGAGTGGCCACGCCGGTGTCGCGCAGGCGATCGATGACGTTGAGCACGTCGCGCACGATCAGCGGTGCCAGCCCGAGCGAGGGCTCGTCGAGCATCAGCACCTGCGGGTCGCTCATGAGGGCGCGGCCAATGGCCACCATCTGGCGTTCGCCGCCGGACATGGTGCCGGCCAGCTGCAGGCGTCGCTCCCGCAGCCGCGGGAACAGCCGGTAGATGTTCTCCAGGCTGTCGCGGAACGAGGCGCCTTCCTTGTGCCGGCGGTAGGCACCGAGCACCAGGTTGTCTTCCACCGTCATGCTCGTGAACAGCTCGCGCGTCTCGGGTACCAGGGCCAGGCCACGCTCCAGGCGCTGCTCGATGGGCCGGTGCGAGATGTCCTCGCCGCGGTACAGCACCTCGCCGCTGGCGCTTCCGGCCAGCGGCAGGGCGCCCATGATGGCGTTGAGCAACGAGGACTTGCCCGCTCCGTTGGGGCCGATGACACAGGCGATTTCGCCGGCGCGCACCCGCAGCGCGGCAGAGCGGACGGCCTCGATGTTGCCGTAGCGCACACACAGGGCGCGCGTCTCCAGCACCGGATTGAGGGTGACCACGTTCATGCTGCGACTCCTCCAAGGTAGGCCGCCAGGACGACCTCGTTGTTCTGGATCTGCGCCGGCGTGCCCTCGGCGATCAGGGTGCCGAACTCCATCACAACCAGCCGGTCGGCCAGCCCCATGAGGAAGTCCATGTCGTGCTCCACGATCAGGACCGACATGCCCTCCTTCCGCAATTGAGCGATCAGTGCGGCCAGCGCCTGCTTTTCCTTCAGGCGCAGGCCAGCGGCGGGCTCGTCCAGCAGCAGCAGGGTCGGGTCGGTGCAGAGCGCGCGGGCGATCTCCAGCGTGCGCTGCTGCCCCAGCGACAGGCTGCCGGCGGGCAAGTGCATCACGTCGGTCAGTCCGACGCGGCGCAGGGTCTCGCTGGCGAGGTAGAGCAGACGGGCTTCTTCGCGCCGGTCCAGACGCAGGGCGGCGCGCAACGCGCCGCTGCTGCCGCGCAGGTGCGCCCCCATGGCCACGTTCTCCAGCACCGACAGCTGTGGCACCAGGCGCACATGCTGGAAGCTGCGGCCCACGCCGCGCGCCACGATGTGGCGCGACCCCAGCGTGTCGATGCGCTCGCCGCCAAAGCGGATCTCGCCCGAGGTGGGCCGCAGCACGCCGGTGATCAGGTTGAACATGGTGGACTTGCCCGCCCCGTTGGGGCCGATCAGGCCCACCACCTCACCGGCCTTCACCTGGAACGACATGCGGTTGACCGCCACCAGTCCGCCAAAGTGCTTGCTGGCCTCACCGACCTCCAGCACCACCTGGCCGCGGGCGGGCCGCGGACGGCGCGACATGTCCTGGAAGCCAGGCGGTTCCTGGGCCGGCGGCACCACCGACGGCTGCGCCGGCTGCACGCGGGCCCACTGCCGCGCGACCCACGGCCACAGCCCGTCCCGCGAATGGATCATGACGGCCACGATCACGGCGCCGAGCACCACGATCTCCAGATTGCCCTCGGTGCCCAGCAGCAGGGGCAGCCAGTCCTGAAGCTGGATCTTCACGCCGGTGATCACCGCCGCGCCCAGCACCGCGCCCCACAGGCTGGAGACGCCGCCCACCACCGCCATGAACAGGTATTCGATGCCCATGTTCAGACCGAAGGGCGAGGCACTCACGGTGCGCTGCAGGTGGGCGTAGAGCCAGCCCGACAGGCCGGCCATCATGGCCGCGGCAACGAAGATGAGCATGCGGTAGCGCGCGGTGTCGATGCCCATGGCCTCGGGCATGACGCGGCCGCTGGCCAGCGCGCGGACCGCGCGGCCCGGCCGCGAGTCCAGCAGGTTCAGCAACAGCCACAGGCACAGCGCCACGCTCAGCCAGACCACGCCGTACATGCGGCGCGGCGCGGCCAGGTCCGCCCCCGCCAGCGACAGCGCCGGAATACCGGTCAGGCCGTTGTAGCGGCCCAGGAACTCCAGCGTCCCGAACAGGTAATACAGCGCCAGGCCCCAGGCGATGGTGGCCAGCGGCAGGAAATAGCCGGACAGGCGCACCGTCACGCTGCCGGCCAGGACGGCAACCCCGCCGGTGAGCAGCAGCCCCGCGGGCAGGCCCAGCCAGGGTGAGACTCCCCAGCGCGTGCTCAGGTAGGCCGTCGTGTAGGCGCCCAGGCCGACGAAGGCCGCCTGCGCGAAGGACGTGACCGCGCCCACGCCGGTGAGCAGCACGAGGCCAAGGGCGACGATGGCGTACATGCCGATGTAGTTGCCCACCGTAACCCAGTACTCGGGCAGGGGCAGCAAGGGAAAGAGGATGAACCACGCGGGCACCAGCACCCGCAAGGCCTTGCCGGCGAAGCTCATTCTTCGTCTCCATGGGTGGTGGTGAGGGAACGCCAGGCCAGCACCGGGATGATGAGCGTGAAGACGATCACCTCCTTGTACGCACTGGCCCAGAAAGATGAGTAGCTCTCCAGCAGGCCCACCAGGACCGCGCCCAGTGCGGCCAGCGGGTAGCTGGCCAGCCCGCCCACCACCGCGGCCACGAAGCCCTTGAGGGCGAGCACGAAGCCGGTGTCGTAGGCCACCGCGTTGAGCGGTGCGATCAG
The DNA here is from genome assembly GCA_002842215.1 of Betaproteobacteria bacterium HGW-Betaproteobacteria-9. Taxonomy (GTDB): domain Bacteria; phylum Pseudomonadota; class Gammaproteobacteria; order Burkholderiales; family Burkholderiaceae_C; genus Hydrogenophaga. The sequence goes on from PHCC01000040.1 coordinate 3,744, forward strand.
GGCGCCCGCCAGGGTGCCCAGCGCCGCGGCCAGGCCGATGGCCAGGCGCCCAGCCTGCGCGGTGGCAATGCCCACCAGTTGCGCACCGCGGCGGTTGACGGCGGTGGCACGCAGCGCCTTGCCGGTCAGCGTGCGGTGGAAGAAGACGGACAGCAGCCCGATCAGGCCGGCCGAGACCGCCAGCACCGCCACGCTCTGGCCAGAGATCAGCATCGAACCCAGACTGCCGCTCCATTCGCTGAAGGGGCGCGTGACGAAGCCCTCCGGCCCGAACAGGAACAGCCCCATGCCCAGCAAGCCAAAGTGCACGCCGACCGCCACGATCAGCAACACCAGCACCGGCGCTTCGGCGATGGGCTGGAAGGCCACGCGGTAAATCATGGCGCCCAGGGGCACCGTCATCGCCAGTGCCAGCAGGATCTGCACCGCCATCGGCGCACCGCCCCAGCTGAAACTGCGCACCAGCGCCAGCAGCGCCAGCGGGTACACGACCCAGACCAGAGCGCTGCGCACCAGCGCAGGCCAGGGCCCTGTGCCTGCGCCGCGCTGGCGCAAGGCCGAGAACGCCTCGACGGCGAAGGTGAGCACCCCCATGCCCAGCAGCAGCCAGACCAGCTTGGGAAACTGGTTGGCCTGCAGGGCGGCGATGGTGAGCGCACCGTAGCCGATGAACTCGCCTTGCGGCAGGAAGATGATGCGTGTCACCGAGAAGACCAGCACCAGCGACATCGCCAGCAGGGCGTAGATGGCGCCGTTGGTCACGCCGTCCTGAGACAGCAGAGCGAAGATGCCCAGATCCATGAGAGGTCGTCCTTGTGGTCAGTGGCGCGCGATGAAGGCATCGGCGTGGAAACGGGTGGCCGGCAGTTGCGCCGTGCCGGTGAATCTGGCGCGCGCGGCCTCGACCATGAGCGGGTTGCCGCAGGCGTACACCTCGTGCCCGGACAGGTCGGGGTGGTCGGCCAGCACAACCTCGTGCACGAAACCGCTGCGCCCTTGCCAAGACGCATCCGGCTCGGACAGCACCGGCACCAGCCGCACACCGGGGTGGCGGGCCTGCCAGGCGTCGGGGTCGTCCAGCGCGTACAGGTCTTCCAGTGCACGGGCGCCCCAGTAGAGGACGGCGCGGCGGCGCGCCAGCTCGGGGCCGTGGGCCTGCAACAGCGCGGCGATCGGCGCGTAGCCCGTGCCCGTGGCGATCAGCACCACCGGTGCATCACCGGGGTGCAGGCCGAAGGCGCCGAACGGCCCCTCGATGCGCAGCATGGCGCCAGGCTTGAGCTGGTCGTAGACATGGCAGGAGAAGCGCCCGCCGTGCATGCGCCGCACATGCCATTCGATGTGGCCGTCGGGGTCGGGCGCATTGGCCATGCTGTAGCTGCGGCGTGAGCCGTCCTTGAGCAGCACGTCCACGTACTGCCCGGGGGTGAAGCCGAAGCCCGACTGCGGTGGCACGCGCAGCCGCACCACCGCGACATCGCGCGAGGTGCGTTGCACGTCCAGCACCTTGGCGCCGGTGGTCACGATGCGCCGGCCGGCCTCGCGCGGCACGCCCGGGGCGCCCAGCACCAGGTCGGTGACGGGATGCGCCTGGCAGCTGCGGCACTGGCCTTCGGGCAGGGCCGGGGCGTACTGGGCGGCCGGGTCGTGGCGCACCGTGCCTTCCAACACCGGCAGGTGGCAGCTGCCACAGGTGCCGTTGCGGCAGCTGTGGGGCAGCCAGAAACCCGCGGCAATGGCCGCGTCCAGCACGGTCTGCTCGGTCGAGCAGGAAAAGCGGCCACCGTGGGGCGACAGCGTGATGCTGAAACCGGGCCCGGAAATCGCTTGCGGTTCCATCCCGTTCAGTCCACCACGATCACGCGCGCATGGGCCGCCTGCGCATACAGCGCCTCCACCTCGTGCGCCCGGCGGGTGAGCACCGCCCGCTGGTTGATGTAGCCCTTGTCGGTGATCTCGCCGCTCTCGATGCAAGGCGGATCTTCCAGCACGACGGCACGCGCGATGCGGTGAGAAGAGCCGCCGCCAGACTGCTCCCGCAGCTGCCGCAGCGACTCACGCACGCGGGCCGACAAGTGCTCGGCGGGCAGCTGGCGCGCCTCGGGCGAGGGGAAGATCAGCAGCCCGATCTCGTCGCGCTCGTGGCCGGTCACCACCACGTCCTGCACATGCGGTGCCAGCGCCGAGACGACCGCCACCCTCAGCGTGCCCACCGACACCCAGGTGCCCGTGGTGAGCTTGAAGTCCTCGGCCACCCGGCCGTTGAAGGCGATGCCCAATTCCGGCTTGGCTTCGTCGATCAGGTAACCGGCGTCGCCAATGCAGTAGAAGCCGTCCTCGTCGAAGGCCGCGGCCGTCAGTTCGGGATCACGCAGGTAGCTGTCGAACACCTGCGGGCCCTTCATGCGCATTTCCAGCTTGTCGCCGTTGGGCAGGAACTTGATGGACATGCCCGCCGTGGGCAGGCCCACGCAGCGCGGGTTGTCCGACAGCCAATGCACCAGCGTGCCCACGGGCGCGGTCTCGGTAGAGCCGATCGAAGAGGAAAACATCACCCGCTCGCCCACCGCGCTTTGGACGGCGCGGTTGAAGCGCTCCCAGGTGTCGTGGGGCAGCGCCGCACCGGCGAAGAACACGGCACGCAGGCGGCCGAAGCAGTCGCGCGCCACCGCCGGGTCGGCGTCGATAGCGGCCAGCAGCGCATCAAAGCCACGCGGGATGTTGAGGAACAGGTTTGGCTGGATCTCGCGCAGGTTGCGGATGGACTTGTCCATCAGCCCCGGCACAGGACGACCGTCGTCGAAATAGAAGCTGCCCCCGTTGCACAGCACCATGTTGAAGTTGAAGCTGGTGCCGAAGGCGTGGCTCCAGGGCAGCCACGACACAAGCACCGGCTTTTCCTCCTTCAGGAACGGCCAGGCCAGATGGATCTGCTTCTGGTTCGCGCACAGCATGCGGTGCGTGGTGACGACGATCTTGGGCATGCCGGTGGAGCCCGAGGTCAGCAGGTATTTCGCGTGCGTCTGGGGGGTGATGGCGGCAAACGCCTCCATCACCGCTGGCGTCTCGGCCCGCGCCAGCAGCGAGGCAAAGGGTCGGGCCCCTGCCACCGCCTGCGCGTTGGTTCCCAGCACCACCTTGGCCGCGCCAGCTGCGTGGCGCAGGGCATCGCCATACACCTCGCCGTCGGCGGCATAGACCACGCCCGCGTCGAGCTTGCCCAGGATCGCAGCAAGCTTGCTGTGGTCCCGGGTCATGCGCGAATAGGCGGTGGAAATGGTGGTGAAGGGCCGGCCGATGTGGTTGGCGGCCAGCATCAGCAGCGCCTGCTCCATCGACTGGTCGGACAGGCACACCACCGGCTGCGCCGGCCCCAGGCCCAGGTCCAGCAGGCCCTGGGCGATCACGCCCACCTGCTGACGCACCTGGGCGTAGGTCATGCGCACCCATTGGCCATCGGCGCCGCGTTCGGCCATGAACATGGCGTTGGGTGTGCGCTCGGCCCAGTGCTCCAGCCAGTCGCCCACGCAGCGGGCGACATCGCCCAGCGGTTGCGGCGAAGACAGGATGAAGTCGCCGCCGGGCAGGTCCTGACGGTCGACGGCGGGGACCGCCAGCATGCGGGGATTGTCGAGATAGCTCATCGCACGCACCCCATCACTTCAGAAGCTTCCAGGTGCCCTTCTCGATCGAGATCAGGGCCACCGCGCCTTCGCCCAGACCGGAATGGTCGGTGGCCGACATGGTGCTCACACCGTGCGTGACCGGCAGGTCGCGCGTGGCTTCCAGCGCGTCGCGCACTGCGGCGCGGAAGGCCGGGGTGCCGGGTGCAGCCTTGCCACCCACCTTGCGCAAGGCAGCGTCCAGCAGCAGGTAGGCGTCCTGGGCGTAGGCGCCGAAGGGGTTGCGCGAACCGGCACCGTGCTTGCCCTCGTAGGCCTTGAGGTAGTTCATGGCCACGGCCTTGCTGGGGTGCGAGTCGGGCAACTGCTCGGCCACGAGCACCAGTCCGGTGGGCGAGATCATGCCTTCACCCGTGTCGCCGGCCACGCGCAGGAAGTCGTTGTTGGCCACGCCGTGGTTCTGGAAGAAACCGCCTTTGTAGCCGCGCTGGCGCAGGGCACGCATCGGCAGGGCCGCGGCGGTACCGCTGGCGCCAAAGACCACCGCATCGGCCTGCGACTGCACGATCTTCAGGGCCTGCGCGGTGACGGACTGGTCGGTGCGAGAGTAACGCTCGGAGGCCACCAGGCGGATACCGGTCTCGTTGGACAGGCGCTCGATCTCCTTCAGGGCCGCGTCGCCGAGGGCGTCGCTGAAGCCGATGTAGGCGATGGTCTTGGCGTTGCGCTTGTTCAGTTCCTTGAACAGCGCGGAGTACATCAGGCTGTAGGTCTGCGGCAGGGAGAAGGTCCACTGCACCTGCTTGGCGGTGTAGGGCGCCAGGCCGATCTGCGGTACCTTGGCCTCGTGCGCGACTTCGGCCACGGCCAGCGACGTGGGCGTGGTGCTGGAGCCGATGATCACGTCCACGTTCTCCGCTTCGACAAAACGGCGTGCGTTCTTTGCGGCTTGGGTCGGATCGGTGGCATCGTCGAGCAGCACGTAGGTGACCGGCAGGCCGCCCACCGTGCGCGGCAGCAGTTCCACGGTGTTTTTCTGGGCGGTGCCCAGCGAAGCGGCCGGGCCGGTGGCGCTGATGGTGATGCCCACCTTGACGCCGGGCGTCTGGGCGTGGGTCAGGCCGGTGCCGGTCAGGGCAGCGGCGGCGAGGATGGCAAGGGTGGTGCGACGTTGAATCATGGTTTGTCTCCTGCTGATCATGGTTATTGCGCGGTTGCGCGGGAGTGGGTGAAAGAAGTCGAGGTCATATGGGCCGGATCTCCCAGCCGCCGTCGCTGCGCAGCACCGCCGCCGTGGTGGCGCGGCTGTTGGCACGCGATGCGAGCAGCACGTAGTGACCGGCGTGGTCGGCAGGCTCGGCAATCAGCTTGAGCGGCATGGCCGAGGCCACGTTTTCGTGGAAGTTCGGGATGTCGGTGAGCCGGCGCTCGCCCTTGCCCAGGCTGGCCGGCCCGCGCAGCGCGGTGGCGGTGCCGCCCGGGGCTACGGCGTTCACCCGCACCTGCGGTGCGAACTCGAAGGCCAGCTGGCGTACCAGACCCAGGCCGGCGTGCTTGGACGCCACATAGAGCGGGCCGCCGCCGCCGGCATGGAAGGCGGCGTTGGACAGCGTGAAGATCATGCTGCCGCCGCTGGCTCGCAGGGCCGCGGCGGCGGCGCGGGCCGCCAGCAGGTAGCCCTTGACGTTGACGCCGAAGATTTCGTCAAAACTGGCGTCGAGCTGCGCCAGGTCCATTTTTTCGAGGCGGGTGTTGAAGTCCCACACGCCGGCGTTGCCCACCAGCGCATCAAGCTTACCGAAGCGCGCCACGGTGGCGTCGACCGCTTGCTGGTTGTCCGCTCCGCTGCGCACATCGCCCTCAACCACGACCACCCGTTCGCCAAAGCGTGCGCGCAGGTCTGTGCCCTGCTGCGGGCTGCGCACCATAACGCCGACGCCGGCACAACCCTCAGCCAGGAATCGTTCGACCACTGCGAGCCCGATCCCGGACCCGCCGCCCGTGACGAGGGCGACATCGCCATCCAGCCAACCCATGTCTGTGCCCGCCTTCAGAGAAAGGTGTTGAGGTTTTTCGCCAGCAGCACGGATTGCGTGATGACGATCTTGCGGCGCGCCAGGCGCAGGCCGTCGGAACCGTCGCGCAGGATGTCCTCGCGCCGGCCAACGAGCTGGTAGTTGTCGTGGTCCACCCGGGTGCGGTAGTTGACGAAGGTGCTGTGCACGATGTATTCACCGGCACGCTCGCCCTCGAAGGCCTCCACGCCCGAGACCACGTGCGCGTGGCGCGTGGGCGGGTCCTCGGCCCAGGCCGACGGCTGCTTGAACCGGGTGACGCGGCGCGTGAGGTCGTACAGGTTGTCGTCAAACAGCGCACCACGGTCCTGGCCATAAGGACCGGCCTTGTCGATGCGGCGGCGGTTCTCCATGGTGGGCATCCAGTAGTGGATGTCCTCGGCCACCAGCGCCAGCCAGTCGTCCCAGCGTTCATGGTCGAGCAGCCGTGCTTCGCGGTACAGGAACTGTTCGATGCGGTGGTGGGTGTCGCGGTCCACGGCGACTTCAGGAAGTGCCTGACGGGCGTTCATGCGGTCTCCTTCAGGGTCGGTTCATCGCGCTGGGGCACCTCGCTCCAGCGACCGGCCTTCATGAGGTCGTGCCAGCGCTGGTAGAAGGCGCGCTGGTTGGCCTCGTTGATCTGGCCGCGGAACACATTGCCCGGCAGGTCGCTGTCCTGCAGGCGCGTGGCCATGCCCAGGCCCAGGTACAGGTCCTGCTGGCGGGTCACGTAGCCGGCGTTGGTGCGGGTGGAGTACTCCCAGTTCTCACCGTCGTCCATCTCGAACACACCAGCCGGGTTGAAAGTGATCATGGTCCCCTTGCGCCAGCGGTCCTTGATCTCCTGCGGTGCGCTCTTGTTGACGAAGGTCCAGGTGTGGAGCTCGATCTCGTCGGGCCCGCGGGGCTGCCAGGTGCGGAAGGTGTTCTGCCCGGGCAGGAAGGAGGTGTTGGGGAAGATGGTGCAGGAGGAAATGGCACCGATCAGGCGCGAACGGAATTCGTCGTGGCGCTCGGCCACCTCGGGCTGCAGCTTGTACAGATACTTCACCAGTTCCTTGTCGCCCAGGCTCGCGCAGTTGCCCACGATGTCCTGGTTGAACTCGTAGCCGTGGCCGTTGAAGTTGACCTGGTACGACTCGCCGGGGGCCTTGTGCAGCTCGGCCACCGGACCGCCGACCATGGCACGCGCGCCGGAATCGTGCGTCCAGCCCGCGTGCAGGGCGTCACCCACGAAGTTCTCGGCCGCGAATTTCCAGTTGCACTTCACGATGGACTTCACGCAGCCGCCGATGAACTCGACGCCCTGTCCGTCCATGTCGAAGATGGCGTCGAGGTAATAGCGCATGTCGCCCAGGTACTCGGCCAGAGAGGGCGCTTCGGGGTCGAAGGTCGCGAAGACCAGGCCTTTGTAGCTGTCGATCTTGGCCACCGGGTGCAGGCCGTGGGCCGACTTGTCCATGCCGGAGGCCTCGAACGCTTCCGAGGCGTACATGCCCTTGAGCTCGCCGTCGATGGCGAACGACCAGCCGTGGTAGTTGCAGATGAACTGCCGCGTGTTGCCCACCTCGGAGAAGCACAGCTTGTTGCCGCGGTGCGGGCAGGTGTTGAGGAAGGCGCGGATGCTGCCGTCCTTCTGGCGCACCACCAGCACGTTGTCCTCGCCCATGTAAGTGGACAGGTAGTCGCCCGGCTTGGGAATCTGCGACTCGTGCGCAATGAACAGCCAGCAGCGCGCAAAGATGCGGTCGAGTTCCTGCTCGTAGACACCACGGTCCCAGAAAATTTCGCGGGACATGCGGCCCGAGGACATGTCGACCAGACGGTCCATCTCGTCCACCGGGGACGCCGCCGGCCGGCGCGTCAGGCGCACCGGCGCCTCATTGGAATTGCACATTGGTTTTCCTTTGCTTCAGATCACATCCGAGGCAGCGTCTGCCTCGGCGTTGATGTCGATCGCCACGCTGTCGCCCTGGTCGATCACCTTGTAGGTGCGCAGCGCCTTCTCGCAGGGGAAGCTCATCGCTTGCCCGGTGGGAACGTGGAACGTGCCGTTATGGACGGGACAGGCGATGCAGTCGTCGTCCACGATCTCGCCCTCGGACAGCGAGGCGGTGGCATGGGTGCAGCCATCGTCGGTGGCGTAGAACGTGCCGTCCAGGTTGTAGACCGCCAGCGGGTTGCCGCACACATCGAAGCGGCGCACGCTGCCGACACCGAGTTCGCTCTTCTTGAGGATCCATATGGGTTGTGACATCTCGCACTGCTCCTCAGGCGAACAGTTGGACAAAGCCCAAGCCGGTGACCCATTCGGGCACCGGGGCGTACTCGATGATTTCGCCGCGGGCGCCGGGCATCGCGCCCATGGCCACCGCCCACTGCCGGACCTCCATGCCGCCGTTGCCGCCGTGCTCAAGGATGTAGACGTCACTCAGCCCACGCATCGCAGCCAGGTCGCCGGTGCAGGCGTAGCCCATGATCTCGCGGTCGAAGGTTTCGTTGACCTGCCCCATCTGGGGCATGCCGACCCAGTGACTCAGGCCACCGCTGCCGATGACCACCACGCGCTCGTCGTCCGGCATCGCCTCCACCGCGGCGCGGATCGCGCCACCCAGCTCGATCGAGCGGCGCATGCTGAGGTACGGGTCCACACCCGCCGCGATGTAGACCGGCACCGTACCGATGCGCTGGCCCGTGGCCCGCACCGGGTCCACGATCAGCCGGTCGGGAATCGCGACCGCGTGGTCCACGCTGATGGCACGCGCCACCGCCCAGTCGAAGCCGTGCACGTGGCCGTGCGAGGCGATGAAGCTCGCCAGCGGTTGGCTGGTGGGGATGATCTGGCGCTTGAGCCCTGGCATGACGTCCAGCGGGCCTTCCACGTCACCGGTGCCGATCAGGTACTGCGGCAGGCAACCGGTGCCGAAGTTGAAATAGTGGTCGGCGCCGACGATGACCACGCTGGTCGCCTTCAGCGCTGCCAGCCGGTCCGCACAGGTGCGGAAAGCGCCCCAGATGCGCTCACGAATGTCGGGCGGTGGCGCCTCCGGCTCCACGAACATCACCGGGTCGTGCGGCACGAGAAAGCCGCCTGCGATACGTCCCATCTTCAATATCTCCTTGTCGTCTCTGAAGGCCTGCGCCGCTGCTCAGCGCTTGAGCACCGCGGAAAAGGCGTAGGTGCCGGTGTCGGCGTCTCCGCGCAGGGCGCGCATGTAGGCCGTCGGATGCCGGTCGGGCGCGTTCTCGCTCCAGAACCCGAAGGTCAGCATCGGATTCACCCCGTGCCGCTGCATGCCGGCCACGTCGAAACCGGTCAGCATGGCGCGCTCGTCCTCGGTGAGTTCGTAGCGGCTCAGCAGGCCGGCGGGGTCTTCCCTGAATCGCTGCTTGACCGTGCGGTCCACGCACAGACGGTGCAGCACCAGTTCCAGGAGATTTCGGCTCATGGTTGTCCTCCCGTCTCAGTTGGCGCAGAAATCGCGCACGAGTTGCAGAAAGCGGGTGCCGCGCTCCACCTGCACCCAGTGACCGCAGCGCCCGAACAGGTGCAACTCCGCGTTGGGAATCGTCTGCGCCAGCAGGAAGCCGCAGGGCGGCGGCACCACCGCGTCCTCGCGCCCATGCAGCACCAGGGTCGGCGCGGTGATCTTCTCTAGCACGCTCTCGGGGAAGCCCTTGACCATCGTCGGGCCGGTCTCATTGGGCTTGGGGATCAGCTTGCGCAGGGCTTCCTGCGCTCCGGGGCGGGCGCTGGCCTCGTAGCGCACGCGCACCATCTCGTCGGTGATGATGGACGCATCAAAAGGGAACAGTGCCAGCGTGCGCGCCATGTTCTCCATGGAGGGCTCGTATTCCCACACCGAGCGCAGTCCGGCCGTCTGCACGAATTCACCGGCCGGCGTGCCAAGCAGCACCAGCTTGTCGACCCGCTCGGGCGCGAAGGCCGCCAGACCGATGGCCAGGGCGCCGCCGAAAGAGTTGCCGCAAAAGGACGCCTTCTCGATGCCCAACGCGTCCAGGATGCCCACCAGATGGCGCACCCACAGCTTGATGTCGTACCGGCAGTCGTCCTTGAACTCGGTGTAGCCAAAGCCCGCGATATCGGGCGCGATGACCCGCATGTCACGCGCCAGCTCGGGCATCACGCCCGCCCAGTTGGTGGCGGCCGACACACCCGGGCCGGAGCCGTGCAACAGGAACAGCGGCTTGCCGTGCCCTTCGTCGAAGTAGTTGGTCCGGTGCTCGGCGGCCACCAGTGTTTTACCCAGTCCGTTCTGCATTTTTTCTCCGTACAGATGTGTATGTGTATGGATATGCTAGCGACTTTTTGAAAATCTGCAAGTCCGAGCGTCGGGAGCGGAAATGACGACCGCGGCATCAGAGGTCCGCGCACGGGGTGTCCAATGGCCCAAGCACTCCCTGGGAGTGCAGCGCGTTCGGCCGGCAGGACGCCAAGTGCGCGAAAATGAACACGCATTTAACGCCGCCCAGCCAGTCTCAAGGCGCCGGCAGCACCAATCAATACAGCACTGAATGGAACGAGCAGCGCCATGTCATCCACCCCACCCGCCCCCCGCTCTGGCGCCGCGAAGCCCCAGCTCACACCGGCAGACTGGGTCCAGGCGGCCACCGAGGTGCTGGTGGATAACGGCATCGACGCCGTCCGGGTGGACGTGCTGGCCAAGACCATGGGCGTCACGCGCGGCAGCTTCTACTGGCACTTCCGTGATCGCGAAGATCTGCTGCTGCAGGTGCTCAAGACCTGGCACGACCAGGCCACCGAGGATCTGATCAACCGCTTCGAGCGCAGCGGGGCCTCGGCAGCCGCCTTGCTGGGAGGATTGATGTCATTGCCGCTGCGCGGCGAGGCGGCGGTGCGCTCCGCCTCCATCGAACTGGCCGTGCGGGCCTGGGCGCGCCGGGACGAACTGGCCCGCAAGGTCCTCGACGAGGTGGATGCCAAGCGGCTGGCTTACACCTCGCAGTGCTTCATCGCTTTGGGTTTCGGGTTTCAGGATGCAAGACACCGCTCGTTCGCGCTGTACAGCTACGTCATTGGCGAGGCGCTGCTGTACAACCAGAGCACCCCCGAACAACGGAAGGAACGGCGGGAGTACATGGAAAAGTTCCTGCTCGCAATGCCTTTGCAAAAAACTAAGCTCCAAAACAATGTGACCGCTCAGTCGGACCGAAAGAGCAATCGGTAACGCTACGGGGCATTCCCCCGCACCCAAAAGGCGAATGCATGGCCCCCAGTTTGAACTGCGGATGTTTCCTCACCAATAACGCTTCCCCGGGAGTCCGGATCGTTCTGTGATTTGAGGTGCCAAGGTCGTTCGGCCATTCCATCCTCGAATGACAGGTCACCGCGGCCGACATTCAGGCGTGCTGGGTCAGTGGTAGCACCCAGCCTGAAGCGTTCTTAGAAGTTCCATGTGGCCTTGCAGCGATTGCTTTGGGCAAGTCGTGTGGATCAACTCACGCCATGGCCGATCGGGTAGAACCCTCCCTGAGCCATCT
>PHCC01000041.1 GCA_002842215.1 Betaproteobacteria bacterium HGW-Betaproteobacteria-9
CTCATCGCTCGAGCCCAGCAGGCGCAGCACGAAGCCGCTGGGGACGTACTGCCCCGTCAGCGGATCGGGTCCACCCTCGCTCCAGAACAGGGCCACCTGTTCGGGACCTATGCCGGGTGCGACCACGATCCTGTCGGAGCCCTGCTCGCTGGCGTACCCCATCAAGCTGTCCGAACCACCGCCGGCCCTGAGCACAAAGGTGTCCGAGCCGGTTCCACCTTCGAGGATGTCGTTGCCCGCACCGCCGTCGAGTACGTCGTTGCCGTCGCTGCCGTAGAGGTACTCGCTGCCGGAGCTGCCCTGAAGGTAGTCGGCCTGAAAAGAGCCGCTCAGCCAAGTCTGGCCGGGCATGGCCGTCTGGAACTGCTGCATCAACTGCGGGAACTGGGTCGAGGCCCAGACGGTGCCGTCGGAGAACAGCACTTCCTGAACGGAATCGAGCTGGAAGCGGATCTCGTCGTTCGAGCCCAGCAGGCGCAGCACATAGCCACTGGGGTGGAATTCCCCGGTGACCGGATCGGTGCTGCTCTGCATCCAGAACAGCGCAACCTGCTCGGGGCCAAAGCCTGGAGCGACGACGATGCGGTTGGTCTCGCCGAAGTTCGCCCAATCGAAAACCATATCGGAGCCGCCTCCGGTGCGCAGCACATAGGTGTCTGAGCCCGAGCTGCCGTCGAGCACGTCATTGCCGGCGCCGCCGTCGATCACGTCGTTGCCGTCGCCGCCGTAGATGTGCTCGCTCTCCGAGCCGCCTTGAAGGTAGTCGGCTTGAGAGGAGCCGTTGAGCCAACCCTGTCCAGGCATGGCGGCCTGGAACTGCTGGGACAGCTGTGGGAACTGTTCCGAATTCCAGACCGTGCCCTCGCTGAACAGCACCTCGTTGATGCCATCGGGCTGGAAGCGAATCTCATCGTTCGAGCCCAGCAGGCGCAGCACGAAACCGCTGGGAACGTACTGCCCCGTCAGCGGGTCGGGTCCACCCTCGCTCCAGAACAGGGCCACCTGGTCCGGGCCGATGCCGGGGGCGACGACGATGCGGTTGTTGTCCTGGTAGCCGGCAAAGTCGATGACCGTGTCGGAGCCGCCACCGACCTTGAGCACATAGGTGTCGGCGCCGTAGCCGCCGTCGAGCCAGTCGTTGCCTGCACCGCCGTCCAGCACATCGTTGCCGTCGTTGCCCACGATGGTCTCATTCCCACCTGCACCCTGCAGGTAGTCGGCACCCCAGGAACCACCCAGGAAATCCTGTCCGGGCATGGCGGCCTGGAACTGCTGGGACAGCTGCGGGAACTCCGCCGCGTTCCAGGTGGTCCCGTCTGCAAAGGTGATGGACCCAATCTGACCCGGTGTCAGGAACTGAGCAGCGTTCGACCCCAAAACCCTGAGTACAAAGCCGCCGCCCAGATACATGCCCGATAGCGGATCCACCCAGTTGTCGACATAGGTCAGAACGACCTGGTGGACCCCCAATGGGGGCGCCATCACCAATTGATCAGCTTGAATCGACCAGTACGCGGTTGCGTTCTCATCCATGTGGATATCCTCCCTGTTGCAGATGGTTACTTTTGAATAAGCATAGCATCCGCTCATGACCTGTCCTGCGTCCGAGCATGGCCGGAGATCGACCAGGCGCTGTATCGCGCGGTGGCTGCCTGACGCCGCTCACTCGCCCGATTTGAACGTGCGCGGGAACACCGTGGCCTGATCGCGCTCGCGCAGGCGGTAGCCCATGGCGACGCGGCCGTGGTCGCCGGTCACCATGCCGGCTTCTTCGAGATAGGCCGCGTCCAGCATGCGCTTGCGGAAGGCGCTCTTGTCCAGCGGACGGCCCAGCACCACCTCGTACACCCGCTGCAGCTGCGGCAGCGTGAACGGTTCGGGCAGCAGGAAGGCGGGCAGCGAGGTGTATTCCACCTTGCTGCGCAGGCGCTCGATGGCGGTGCTCAGGATGGTGTTGTGGTCAAAGGCCAGGCGCCGGCGCGCGGCCTGGTCGCAGGGCACCCACTCGGTGGTGGTGGTGCTGCTGCCGTCGGCCGCCTCGGGCTGCGGAATCAGCGCGAAATACGCGTGGGTGCTGGACCAGCCGCGCGGGTCGCGCCGCGCGTCGCCCCAGCTGCCCAGCTGCTCCAGGTAGGGCGTGGCCACGCCGGTCTTGTCGCGCAGCTTGCGTTCGGCACAGGCCAGCAGCGAGGCGTCGCGGTCCACATCGACAAAGCCGCCGGGCAGCGCCCAACGCGCCGGGTAGGGCTCGCCCGCGCCCTCGGGGCGTCGCACCAGCAGCACACACAGCTGCTCGGCCATCACCGTGAAGATGACCACGTCGACCGTGACCAGGGGCCGCTCGAATTCCGTTGACTTGAAAACCACACGAGAAGAAGACATGTCTTGACACCGTTTGATTGAGTTGTACTATACAACCCACAAGAGTTGTACAGTACAACTCACAGGCCACACCCACCAGACCCTTTCCCCTACCATCGACCCAGGAGGACAGCATGAACCGCCAGATCGCCTTGTTGATCATTGACCCGCAAAACGACTTCTGCGACCTGCCCGAAGGCTGGCGCGGTCTCGACCCGTTGCGCAATGCCGCTGCCGCGCCCGCGCTCCCGGTGAGCGGTGCACACGCCGACATGCTCCGCCTGGCGGCGCTCATCAACGCGGGTGGCACCGGCCTGTCCAGCATCGTCGTCACGCTCGACTCGCATCAGCGCTACGACATCGCCCACCCCACCTTCTGGCAGACCGGCGCGGGCGAGGCGGTGAGCCCCTTCACCGCCATCACCGCCGCGCAGGTGCGCGCCGGCAGCCATGCGCCGCGCGACCCCGCCGCGCTGCCGCGCACCCTGGCCTACCTCGACGCGCTGGAGCAGGCCGGCCGCTACACGCTCATGGTGTGGCCGGTGCACTGCGAGATCGGCAGCTGGGGCCACAACGTGCACCCCGCAGTCAAGGCCGCCTACAACCGCTGGGAAGACCAGCGCCTGGGCGTGGTGCACAAGGTCACCAAGGGAACCAATCCCTGGACCGAGCACTACAGCGCCCTGCAGGCCGAGGTGCCCGACGCCGCCGACGAAGACACGCAGCTCAACCGCGCGCTGATGGCCCAGCTCGACCAGGCCGATCTCATCGTCATCGCGGGCGAAGCCAGCAGCCACTGCGTGAAGGCCACGACCGAGCACATCGCGCAATACCTGCCCTCGCGCCAGCTGGACAAGCTGCTGCTGGTCAGCGACGCCATGAGCCCGGTGGCGGGCTTTGAAGCGCAGGCCCGGGCCTTCTTTGACGACATGCAGCGCCAGGGCGCACGCCTGGCCACCTGCGCCGAAGTCCTTCCCCTTCTTCAGTCCAACGCCTGAGCCAGGAGCCACCATGGAACCCGTCATCACCAGCCTGCTGGACACCGACCTCTACAAGTACACGATGTGGCAGACCATGCTGCACCGCTTCCCGCAGACCCAGGCCGAATACAGCTTCGTCTGCCGCAACGCCCCCGCCTATCCGCTGGCCGAGCTGCTGCCGCAGGTGAACGCCGAGCTCGACGCCTTGTGCGCGCTCAGCTTCCGTGAGGACGAGCTGGCCTACATCGGCGGCCTGCGCTACATCAAGAGCGACTTCGTCGACTTCCTGCGCATCTTCCGTTTCCAGCGCAACTTCATCGAAGCGCGCGCCGAAGGCGAACACCTGCGCATCGTCGCGCGCGGTCCGCAGGTGCACGTGATGGCGTTCGAGATCTTCGTGCTCGCCATCGTCAACGAGCTCTATTTCCGCCGCTTCGACCGCGCCGCCGCAGAAGCCGAAGGGCGCCTGCGCCTGCAGGCCAAGCTCGACCAGCTGCGCGCCCTGGGCAACGAAGCGCCCTTGCGCCACCCCTTCGAGCTGTTCGACTTCGGCGTGCGCCGCCGCTTCTCGCGCAGCTGGCAGCGCGAGGTCGTGGCCGCGTTCCAGGCCCAGGCGCCACAGTTCTTCAAGGGCACATCCAACGTCTTGCTCGCGCGCGACCTGGGCCTGGTGCCCATCGGCACCATGGCCCACGAGTACCTGCAGACCTACCAGGCTCTGGGCGTGCGCCTGCGCGACTTCCAGAAGGCCGCGCTGGAAGACTGGGTGCAGGAATACCGCGGCGACCTCGGCATCGCGCTCACCGACGTGGTCGGCATGGACGCCTTCCTCTCGGACTTCGACCTCTATTTCGCCAAGCTCTTCGACGGCCTGCGCCACGACTCGGGCGACCCGCTGGTGTGGGCGAACAAGGCGCTGGACCACTACCAGAAGCTGCGCATCGACCCGCACACCAAGCGCCTCGTGTTCTCCGACGGCCTCACCATCAACAAGGCGCTCGCGCTGTACCACGCGCTGGGCAACCGCACCAACCTGGGCTTCGGCATCGGCACCCACCTGAGCAACGACGTGGGTCTCACGCCGCTGAACATCGTCATGAAGCTCACCAGCGCCAACGGCCAGCCGGTGGCCAAGCTCTCCGACTCGCCGGGCAAGACCCTGTGCGACGACCAGACCTTTCTCGCCTACCTGCGCCAGGTGTTCAACGTGCCCATCCTTGCGGAGGACTCATGATCAAAGTCACCCTGGCCCAGCTCAACGTCACCGTCGGCGACATGGACGGCAACGTGCGCAAGATGATCGCCGCCGCGCAGCGCGCGCGCGACGATGCGGCCGACCTCGTCGTGTTCTCCGAGCTCTCGCTCACCGGCTACTACCCCGGCGACCTGCTCGACGAACCGCACTTCATGGCCCGCGTGGCCGCCGGCTTCGCGGCCCTGCTCCAGGCCTCGCGCCAGATGCCCGCGCTGCACTGGGTGGTGGGCCTGCCCGCGGTGCACAACGGCCCGGGCAAGCCGCTGCGCAACGTCTTGCGCGTGCTGCGCGGCGGCGAGGTGCTGCTCGAATACGCCAAGCAGCTGCTGCCCACCTACAACATCTTCAACGAGCGCCGCCATTTCGAGCCCGGCCCGGACGTGGCCAAGGTGCTGCGCATCGGCACCGCGCAGGTGGGCTTTCTGATCTGCGAAGACGGCTGGAACGACGACGGCAGTGGTTACGCCGTCAACCCGTTCGAGCGCCTGCGCGATGCCGCGCCCGACGTGGTGATCTCCATCAACGCCAGCCCGTCCCACATCGGCAAGCGCGAGCAGCGCCACCAGATCTTCGCCGCCGCGAGCCACCGCAACCACCTGCCTATCCTGTACGTGAACCAGGTCGGTGGCCACGACCAGCTGGTCTACGACGGCGCGTCCTTCGCCGTCGAGCCCAAGGCGGGCGTGGTGTTCGAAGCGCGCCGCTTCGAGGAAGACGTGAGCACGCTGTGCATCGACGCCCACGGCTTCAAGGCCGCCGACGGCGAGCCCCTGCCCGCCGTGCCTGCCGATGGCCTGCCCACCCTGGCCTTCTACCGCCAGCAGATCGTGCTCGGCCTGCGCGACTACGCACGCCGCTGTGGCTTCACACAGGCGGTGGTCGGCTGCTCCGGCGGCATCGACTCGGCCATCACCCTCGCGCTCGCGGCCGAAGCCTTCGGCGCCGAACACGTGACCGCGATCACCATGCCGTCGGTGTTCTCGTCGGCCGGCTCGGTGGACGATTCACAAACGCTGTGCGACGGCCTCGGTGTGCGCCTGTTTCGCCACCCGATCGCCGATCTGGTGCAGGGCTACAGCGCGGGTTTCGAAGCCGCCTTCGGCGCGCCCCTGCAAGGCCTGGCGCTGGAGAACCTGCAGGCGCGCATCCGCGGCACCAACCTCATGGAGTACTCCAACACGTGGGGCCACCTGCTGCTCACCACCGGCAACAAGTCGGAAATGTCGGTCGGCTACTGCACCTTGTATGGCGACACCAACGGCGGCCTCGGCCTCATCGGCGACCTCTACAAGACCGAGGTGTTCGCCCTCGCGCGCCACCTCAATCAGGCCGCGGGCACCGAGGTCATCCCGCGCGCCATCATCGACAAGCCGCCCTCGGCCGAGCTCGCGCCCGACCAGAAGGACACCGACAGCCTGCCGCCCTACGAGGTGCTCGATGAAGTGCTCAAGCACCTGATCGAAGGCCATGGCCTCGCCCACGACGAACGTGAGCAGGTCGAAGCCTTTGTGGCCCAACTGATGCAGCAGCCCGAAGGCGCCGCGCTGGTGGACCGCATCCGCCGCCTGGTCGCGCGCAGCGAGTACAAACGCCGTCAGGCCCCGCCCATCATCCGCGTGCGCGCCCGTGCCTTTGGCTCGGGCCGTCAGATGCCCATCGCCGCCCAACACTTCTGAACACCATGAACGCCACCGCATACAAATTCACCGGCGCCGTCTGCATCGGCCGCTTCCAGGGCCTGCACCTCGGCCAGCTCGCCGTCATCCGCCGCGCGCTCTCGCTGGCGCCGCGCGTGGTGATCGTCATCGGCTCCGCGTTCCAGGCGCGCACGCCCAAGAACCCGTTCACGTGGGAAGAACGTGTCGAGATGATCCGCCTGGCGCTGACAGCCGACGAAGCCGAGCGCGTGGGCTTCGTGCCCGTGCGCGACTACTTCGATGGCCAGCGCTGGGTGATCGCGGTGCGCGAAGGCGTGCGGGTGCAGTTGGGCGATCTGCCCGCGGGCCAGACGGTGCTCGTGGGCCACCGTAAAGACGCCACCAGCGAGTACCTGAGCGACTTCCCCGGCTGGCTGCTCGACGACGTGGGCAGCCAGGGCGACATGCATTCCAGCACCCTGCGCGACGCCTTCTTTGGCGCCGCCGGCCAGCCGCTGGAGCCCGCGCTCGCTGCCCTGGTCAGCCAGGCGCCGCCGTCCACCCTCGGCTTCCTGCGCGCCTGGGCGCAGTTGCCCTGCTACCGCGAGCTCGCGGCCGAGTGGGCCAGCCTGCGCGCCGAGCACGCACTCTGGGCCAGCGCGCCCTACCCGCCCGTGTTCGTCACCGTGGACGCGCTGATCGAATGCGCGGGCCATGTGCTGCTCATCGTGCGCGGCTGCGCACCCGGCAAGGGCCTGTACGCGTTGCCCGGGGGCTTTCTGGAGCAGCGCGAGACGGTCTATCAGTCGGCCCTGCGCGAGCTGCAGGAAGAGACCGGCCTGCACCTGCTGCCCGGCGACATCGCGCACGCGCTCAAGGGCGTGCGCGTGTTCGACCACCCGGACCGCAGCCAGCGCGGCCGCGTCATCACCCACGCCCACCACTTCGATCTGGGCGCGCGCCGCCTGCCCGAAGTGAGTGGCAGCGACGACGCGTTGTCGGCCGCCTGGGTGCCCATCGGCGAGCTCGCCGCTCTGGAAGACCGTTTCCACGACGACCACTTCCACATCCTCGACAGCTTCCTCGGCCTGACCGGGGCGTGACCCGTTTGTGCCCGCGCTGACGAAAAAAAAACCGGCCCGAAGGCCGGTTTTCAGAACTGAAGCGTCAGCGCTCAGTAGCCGCCACGCCGACCGCGGTCGCCACCGCCGTAGCCGCCGGTGCCCGGCTCTTTCGGGCGCGAGATGTTCACCACGATCGAGCGGCCGTCAACCGACATGCCGTTGAGGCTCTGGATCGCGGCCTCGGCCTGTTCGGCGGTGGACATTTCCACAAAGCCGAAGCCTTTGGAGCGACCGGTGTCGCGGTCCATCATGACCTTGGCCGACGTCACGCCGCCAAACTCGGTGAAGTTGTTGCGCAGGATGGCGTCGTCGATGGAATAAGGCAGGTTGCCCACGTAAAGTTTGGTGCTCATGACAGAGCCTTTCAGAGAAATTGCGCTCCAGCCAGGCCGAGCCCGACAGCGCATGAATGAGCAGCGTCCGATGGACACCGCAGGAACGGGTTTTGCGAAGATGCACAAGGCCTGAGCCGTTGCGAACCCGCGCGAAGCTGAGTGGTGGGGGTGTCTGCAGCTCAACAGAACATCGCGACCGAATGGCGTCGGCGCTGACCGGGGCCGAGATGCCACCGGCTGGGCGGTGTGGGTTGGCGGATGCCGCCGAACACAGTCCAAGCCAATATTATATTTAATTTGAAATATA
Source organism: Betaproteobacteria bacterium HGW-Betaproteobacteria-9 (assembly GCA_002842215.1). Lineage (GTDB taxonomy): Bacteria > Pseudomonadota > Gammaproteobacteria > Burkholderiales > Burkholderiaceae_C > Hydrogenophaga. Next base: position 8,000 of record PHCC01000041.1, read on the forward strand.
AATGAAAATTTATATTTCAGTCAGTTTGAAAGAGACCCGGATGCCCGAAACCACCTTCCACATTCCCACCCTGCAAACGCAGGAAGACGCCGACGCCGTGATGTTCGAGCTGCAAGACCTGCCCTGCGTCAACCAGGCCGACGTCAACCTCGCCGAACACACCGCCTGGGTCAGCCACACGGCCATGATCTCGGCCGACGACATCGCGGCCAAGCTGGCCGAAGCGGGCCACGAGGCCAGCGTCGTCTAGCCGCGTGGATCGGGCGCGACCGCCTGGCCGGCTTGGCGCCGCCACAGCTGCGCCGCCAGCGCCGCGGCCTGCGGCGTCACGCCAGCCGGGGCCGCGTCCACCGCACCCAACCGCGCGATCAGGTGGTCCAGAAGCGCCGGCTGCGGCGGAATCGCGCTGAGGTGCAGCGCGCGCTCATGGCGCATCAGCAGCACCGTGGGAAAGGTCTCGATGTCCAGCCCCACCGCGTCCATCAGGTCCGCTTCGTCTTCGATGTCCAGCCACTGCCATTGCAACTGCGGGTGGCGCTCGGCCAGCGCGTCCCAGTCCGGGCGCCACGCCCGGCAAGCGCTGCACCACTCCGCACACAGACAGACCACACGCAACATCACGGCTCCTGAAGACCCTCACAATCCAAGTGGTGCAACGGCTTATTGCCGTCACCGCCGGCCGAGCTTACCCGCGCTCGCGCCCCACCTCATCGCTCCACCCCAAAACACCCGTTCCACCCATGCAAGGCATCCGCCGCAAAGTCGTTTACGTCACCCTGTTCGAGATCATCGCCGTGGCCATCACCAGCACCGGCCTGGCCGCCGGCTCCAGCAGCAGCCTGCAGCACGCCAGCGTGGTGGCCGTCGCCACGTCCGCCATCGCCGTGGTCTGGAACCTCGTCTACAACACCGCGTTCGAGCGCTGGGAAGCGCGCCAGACCGTGCGCGGCCGCGGCTTCAAGCGCCGCGCCGCCCACGCTATCGGCTTCGAACTCGGCTTCATCGTCGCCCTGGTTCCGCTGTTCGCGTGGTGGCTGGACATCGGCTGGTGGCACGCACTGGTGCTCGACCTGGGGCTCTCGCTGTTTTTCCTCGTCTACACCTTCCTGTTCAACCTCGCCTTCGACAAGGTGTTCGACCTGCCGCTGTCGGCCCAATAGCCCGACCGTTTGAGCCAGCGCAAGCCAGCGGCGCGCCGCGCTTGAACCGCCCGGGCCGCTTCGCGCATGATTGACCGATGGAACCCACCCGTCTCGCCGTCTACGACCATTACGCCTACGCCGCCGTTGCCCTGGTGGGGACCGCGCTGGCCGCCCTCGCCCTATGGCGCCTGCTCGCAGCGCCGCGCTGGCGTGCGCAGATGCTCTCGCTGGCCGGCGTGGTGCCGCCCTTCCTCAACATCCTGGGCGTGCTCTTCGGCCTCACGCTCGCCTTCATCGCCAACGACACCTGGAGCGCGCACGACCGCGCCATGAATGCCGTCTACCGCGAAGCCGACGGCCTGCGCACGCTCGACGCCCTGGCCCGCACCTTGCCCGAGCCGCAACAGGCCGGCCTGCGCGCCGTCGTGCGCGCCCACGCCGCTGCCACCGCCGCCGAATGGCAGCAGCTGGCCCGGCGCAGCACCAGCCCGGCCGCGCAACAGAGCGCCGACGAGCTGCTCAGCCTGGTGGCCAGCCCCGCCATGGCACAGGCCGCCGGCAGCGGCGTGCACAGCCTCATGCTCGGCACCGTCGCCCACCTGCGCGACGACCGCGACCTGCGCATCGCCCTGAGCCAGATGCACGTCAACCCGCTCAAGTGGATGGGCATGGCCTTCCTCGGCCTGCTCACCCTCGTCTCCATCGCCGTCGTGCACGTCGAACACCAGCGCGCCGCGGCCACCGCCATCGTGCTGTTCGCTGTGGCCGCCGCCCCCACCGCCGCCATCGTGCTCATGCAAGGCAACCCTTTCCAGAGCCCGTCCTTCGTCTCGCCCGCGCCGATCGCACAGTTGGCGCAACCCTCGCCATGAGCCCATCCCGCCAGCACAACCCCCAACCCCGCCCGCTGCTCGGCCTGTTCCTGCTGGCTGCTGGCGGCCTGGCGCTGTTCTTCGGCGCCTACTTCCTGCTCGGGGCGCTCAACGGCCTGACCAGCGACGGCGCCGACGCCGAATTCCGCAGCCTGTCGTCGATCTTCATCGTCGCCGGGTTCCTGCTTACCTTGCCCGGCGCCATCGCCGCCTGGGCCGGCTGGCGGCTGCTGACGCGCTGAGACCCGCACCATGGACGCCACCTCCACCACCCGCCACCTGCGCATCACTGGCCGCGTGCAAGGCGTGGGCTACCGCTGGAGCATGGCGCAACAGGCCCAGGCGCTGGGCATCACCGGCTGGGTGCGCAACCGGCGCGACGGCAGCGTGGAAGCGCTGGTGTGCGGGCCTGTTGAGGCCGTGCAGGCGCTGGTGGAATGGGCGCAGCGCGGGCCGGCAACGGCGTGGGTGGACGGGGTTGAAGTGCGGGAAGCGCTGGGGGCTGCGGAGGATCTGAGCGGGTTTGAGCAGCGGGAGACGGTGTAGGGCGGCAAGGCGCGTTGCGCGCTCCCATCCTGGACTGCGAATCTCCTGACGTCACCCCAGGCAAAGCCCTGGGTGTCAAAAAGGCGCTATGTGAATAGTCTGAGATCCTCACTCATGAGGACCTCCATGAACCCGACAGAATCTACTCCTCATCGCCTTCGGTACGGCGAGCGCCCAACACGACCCGGCATGTATCTCGGACTTTTTCACGGACGAATGGGCAGAAAAGACACCATGGACGATTGGGGGTTTTCAGGACCGGTACTTGGCCCGTTGACCTATTGCCACACCACCTACATGGCATATGTGCACCTGTACTTCGCGGAAGCTCAGGATGCACGCACCTGCTGCAACTCAAGCCATCTCGCGGTGGACTTGGAGGTGGTGGAAGACATGATTGTTTTCGAGGGCGCTTACTATGGCGATTGGACTGTTTTCTTTGTTGCTCCAGAAGAATGCCGTCGCCCAGACGACGCTTTCAGGAACAAACCTCGCATCAATGCGTATCAGTGGCACAGCTACTTGAAGGGTGCCCAATATTCGAATGACCCGTAGGGAAAATCCATGCCGAGAACGACCGACTGGACCCGAGAACAAACACTCGCCGCCTTGCACGTCTATTTCCAGCTGCCATTCGGGCAACTGCATCAGCGCAACCCTCAGATTCGTCAGCTGGCCGAATGGATCGGCAGAACGCCGAGCGCAGTCGCCCTCAAGCTCGTCAACTTCGCCAGCCTAGACCCCCAAGTACGGGCCAGCGGTCGCGCGGGCATGGGTCACGCGTCGCAACTCGATGCGCAGATTTGGCAAGAGCTGAACCGTCACTGGGACGCCGTGGCCACCGAAGCTGCGAGCACCTATGAGCGCTTGGGCAGCGAACATGGTGTGGCACCCGGTGCCGACGTTGTCGAGGAAGTGCCTGGGTTCGCGGAAGGAAAGTCGACCACCGCCACGGTAAAGGTGCGGGTCAATCAGGCGCGCTTCAGGCGGGCTGTTTTGGCCAGCTACAACGCGCGCTGCTGCATCAGCGGGCTCGCTGTTTCGAAATTGTTGATCGCCAGCCACATCGTTCCGTGGAGCATGGACACAAAGAATCGCCTGAACCCGCAGAACGGGTTGTGCCTGTCGGCCTTGCACGACAAGGCTTATGACATTGGGTTGATAACCGTGCTCCCGGATTACACGGTTCGCGTTTCACGAGCGTTGAAGGACGTGCAGCTGGATCGATTCACCCAACATGCGTTGACGCAGTTCGATGGAAAGCCCATTGCCATGCCTGAACGCTTCAAGCCGGCCGCAGACTTTTTGGCTTCGCACGCATCGCGGTTTGGTTTTATTTGATCGCTCGAGCGTCGTTCTGATCGGCTGTCACACAGTGCCGGATCAGGCGCCGTACCCCAGACCCTCTTCCCACACGCCTCGCATTTTCGCCAGCAATTCCGCCGGCACGCGCTGATCCCCCTTCGCCGCTTCCAGCGTGATCCGCATCGCCTCGGCAATGGCCTGCAGTGTGTGCGCTGGCTGGCTCACGCCGCACACGCGGCGACCGAAGTCGATCAGCTCTTCGCGCGTGGGGTAGGCCTTGCTGTGGTGTTTGCCGGCGAAGAGTTTCAGCGCCAGTGTGCGGTCGGTCAGTTCGGGGCCGCCTTGGTACTGGGTGTAGGTGTAGATGGCGGTCGTCACCACGTCGAACAGGGGCGCGAGCCAGATTTCGCTGGCCGAGCGGTAGAGCACGCCGAAGTTTTTGAGGTGTGCGTCGCCGTTGTGCACCATCACCGACAGGGCCACCTGCTCAAAGAAGCGGTGCAGTTCGCGGGCGGGCAGTTGCAGTTGCCGCAGCAGCTCGGCCACGCGCTGGTAGCTGCCCTGGTATTTGCGGTCTGACAACACGTCGCGCACCCGCAGGCCGGCCAGCGCCGCAATGTCTTCAAAGCCCAACCGCTCGATGTGGCCGTCTGCCTGCGCGACGAGGTCGAAGCGGTCGAGGATGAGCATCTGGCCGTCGTCCGACAGCTCGAACCCGGGCACCGTGATGCCCGCGCGGCGCGCGGCGCTCAGACAGAGGTATTCGTTGGCGGCCAGCCCCGGGTAGGCGGGGCTGGCCGCTTTGACGATGAGCGAAGGAATGGGCACGGTGGGCCGGTCGGGCACCATGATCTTGGGCTGCATGCCAGCAATGCCCGCGCCGGTGCTCAGATAGGCGGCCATCAGGTCGTTGAAGACTTCGGGCGTGTAGCGGGTCTGCAGCAGTTCGGTTTTGCTCAATGCGCGTGGTGGCGTGGCGCCGGGTTGGTCGGCTAGGCTGAAGCCGAGCCGGCCGATGCCGTTGCGACCGATCAGCGCCAGCAGGTGCATGGGCGTCATCGGCTGTTTGGGAAACAGCTGCCGGATCTTCATGAACAGATCGCCCTCGGGCAGGTTCTGGTCCATGGGGGCAAACAGGTCGCCGTCTTGCCAGGTCAGGCGCTCGCTGGCCGGCATGAGCAAGGCCACGGCGGGTTGGGCCGGGTCGGCGTCGAGGTAACGGAACTCGTAGGTCGAGGCTTTGAGCAACTGACCTGCATGGGCGTTGTCGCCAATGGCGACTTGCAGCTGGCGCAGCTTGTCAGGCAGCGGGGCCATGGCTGCCTTGCGGGGGTTCGTCGTCTTCGTCGGCCTGGAAGCGGCGGGCCACTTCTGCCGCTGTGGGCAGGCCCGCGCTGTCGAGCCGCAGCGCCAGGCCCAGCGCGCTCAGCACGGCCAGCAGCGACGAGACGGTGGTGTCTTCCCCGGCTTCCAGCCGGTAGATCACCTCGCGCACCTTGCCGGCCTTGTCGGCCAGCTGCGACTTGCTCATTCCCAGCGCTTCGCGCCGCTGCCGCAGTTGGGCGCCCAGCTCGTCGGGGAGGCGAATTTTGTCAGTCATGACTTACATTTTATGGATTTTTAAGCCACTTTGCAAGTCATAACAGGCAATCTGTCGGATGACAGGTTTAGTGAAAAGTAAGGGCTTATCACCATTTGAGTTTTTCATCCTGGCTGTCATCTCTGATCCGCGCTCGCCACAAGAAGTGAAATCATCCGACATTGAGGACAAGACAAGTGAAAACTTCCGTTTGTGCTGTCTCTCTCAGTCGATCCCCGTATTGTCTTGTGGATCAAGCGCTTTGCCTGCATTCCTCAACTCTTCAAGAACACGCCCCAGGGTCTCTGCGGATACAACCTTCTCCTGGTCGCGTCGAGTCTTGGGCAACTCGGGAGGGATGCGAACTCCGTTAGCCGCTTTTGTTGATTCATCAGCACAACTGAGCCAGTGATCACGTCGAAGATTGAGCCACTGGGTTAATGGATGTTCTGGCTACTCGGTTGTGGATAAGTCTATCG
>PHCC01000019.1:0-77657 GCA_002842215.1 Betaproteobacteria bacterium HGW-Betaproteobacteria-9
AGGCCGCGCAGGTCGGCCAGGCCTTGTTCGGTCACGACGATTTGCACGTCGTGTTCGGTGTGGTCCACGTGGCTGACCATGGGCACGATGCAGCTGATGCTGCCGCCCTTGGCGGTGGACGGGGTCATGAAGACCGAGAGGTAGGCGTTGCGCGCGAAGTCACCCGAGCCGCCGATGCCGTTCATGATGCGCGTGCCCATCACGTGGGTGGAGTTCACGTTGCCGTACAGGTCGGCTTCGATCATGCCGTTCATGGCGATGATGCCGAGGCGGCGGATCACCTCGGGGTGGTTGCTGATCTCCTGCGGACGCAGCACGATGCGCTCGCGGTAGAAGTCCAGGTTGGCGAGGAACTCTTCCATCACGGGCGTCGAAAACGACAGCGCGGTGGACGATGCCATGGCCATCTTGCCGGACTTGAGCATCGCCAGCATGCCGTCCTGCAGCACTTCGGTGTAACCCTGCAGGTTGTTGAAGGGGCCTTCGTTCAGGCTTTCCATCACGGCGTTGGCGATGTTGCCCACGCCCGACTGCAGCGGCAGCAACTCGGGCGGCAGTCGCCCTTGTTGCACTTCGTCCTGCAGGAAGTCCATCAGGTGGGCGGCGATGCGTTTCGACGCTTCGTCGGGTGCCGAGAAACGGGTGTCGCGGTCGGGCAGATTCGTTTCGACGATGGCGATCACCTTGGCCGGATCGCAGTGCAGGTAGGGCTCGCCGATGCGGTCGCCTGCGTGTGTCATGGGGATCGGCTTGCGGTGCGGCGGGCGCTCGGTGCCGTAGTAGATGTCGTGCATGCCCTCCAGGCCCAGCGAGTGGCCGTGGTTGACTTCCAGGATCACCTTGTCGGCCTGGTCCAGCCAGGTCTTGTTGTTGCCCACCGAGGTGGCCGGGATCAGGCGGCCGTCTTCCAGGATGCCCGCGACCTCGATCACCGCCACATTGAGTTTGCCGAGGAACCCGAACCACACGTACTGCGCCACGTGGGAGAGGTGGATGTCGATGTAGGCCATTTCGCCGTCGTTGATGCGCGCGCGGCAGGTCGGGTCGGACTGGTAGGGCAGGCGCATGTCCATGCCGCCGACTTTGGCCAGCGCGCCGTCGAGCTCGGGCGCGGTGGAAGCGCCGGTCCAGACGCCGATGCGAAATGCCTTGCCGGCGTCGTGCTGCGCCTGGATGTGGCCGGCCAGGGCGAGCGGTATCGCCTTCGGATAGCCGGCGCCGGTGAAGCCGCTCATGCCCACGTGGTCACCGTTTTCGATGAGGGCCGCAGCCGCTTCGGCCGACATGATTTTCTGGCGCAGGCCGGCGTGGGCGATGCGGGACGGGCGGATATCGGGCGGGTTCTGTGTCATGGGATGAGAAATAAGGGTTAACCCTAGGTTCTTGCTATCGTAACGGATGCCCATGACCGCAAAGCGTCAAACAACACCGGACTTCACCCGCGCGCATAATCCGCGGCCATGGAAACCAAGTGGCTGGAAGATTTTGTGAGCCTGGCTGAAACCCGCAGCTTCAGCCGTTCGGCGCAGTTGCGCCACGTCACCCAGCCCGCGTTTTCGCGCCGCATCCAGTCGCTCGAAGCCTGGGCCGGCACCGATCTGGTGGACCGGTCGTCCTATCCCACCCGCCTCACGCCCGCGGGCCAGACGCTCTACGAGCAGGCGCTGGAAACCCTGCAGGCGCTGCAGACCACGCGCGCCATGCTCAGGGCCCACACGGCAGCGGCGCAGGACGTGATCGAGTTCGCGGTGCCGCACACGCTGGCCTTCACCTTTTTCCCGTCCTGGCTCTCCAGCCTGCGCGAAAGCTGCGGTCCGATCAAGAGCCGGCTGATTGCGCTCAACGTGCACGACGCCGTGATGCGGCTGGTGGAAGGCAGCTGCGACCTGCTGATCGCCTACCACCACACCTCACAGCCCATCCAGCTCGATGCCGCGCGCTACGAGATGCTGCCGCTGGGCCGCGAAACGCTGTCGCCCTTTGTCAAGCCCAACGAACAGGGTGAACCGCTGTTCACGCTGCCGGGCACGGTGGCGCATCCGCTGCCCTACCTGGCCTACGCGCCCGGCGCCTACATGGGGCGCGCCGTGGAGCAGATGCTCAAGCAGAACAAGACGCCGGTGCACCTGGACCGCATTTATGAAACCGACATGGCCGAAGGCCTCAAGGCCATGGCGCTCGAAGGCCATGGCATTGCCTTCCTGCCGGCCAGCGCCGTGCGCCGCGAACTGCGCGGCAAGCGCCTGGTGAGTGCCGGGCAGGGCCTCGATACCGCACTGGACATCCGCATCTACCGTGAGCGGCCGGGCACGCGCAAGGCCAAAGGCTCGGTGGAAGCGTTCTGGAACGATCTGGAAAAACACCTGGCCGCTACGGCCAAGGCCTGAGGATCCTGCCCGCGTTGCGAGGGCTCCAGCCGAGGCAGCCGCGGAACCGGCTTTGCCGGGTCGCTGGCTGCGCCACCGTGAGGGGGTGACGCCGAAGGCGGCGTGGGGGTGGGACAATTCCTTCATGAACGCTCCAGCTCAAACCATCACCATCACCCGCCCCGATGACTGGCACCTGCACGTGCGCGACGGCGAGGCCTTGCGCACCGTCGTACCGCACACCGCCGCCCAGTTCGGCCGCGCGATCATCATGCCCAACCTCAAGCCGCCGGTGACCACCGCGGCCCAGGCCCAGGCCTACGCCGGGCGCATCCGCGCCGCCGTGCCGGCGGGCGTGGCCTTCGAGCCGCTGATGACGCTGTACCTCACCGACAACCTCCCGGCCGACGAGATCGCCCGCGCCAAAGACGCCGGTGTGGTCGCCGCCAAGCTCTACCCGGCCGGGGCGACGACCAACAGCGATGCCGGCGTGACCGACATCCGCAAGACCTACCGGACGCTCGAAGCCATGCAGAAAGCCGGCATGCTGCTGCTGGTGCATGGCGAAGTGACCAGCCCCGACATCGACCTGTTCGACCGCGAGGCGGTGTTCATCGAGCAGCAACTCAAGCCCCTGCGCCGCGACTTCCCGGAACTCAAGATCGTGATGGAGCACATCACCACGAAAGAAGCTGCGCAGTACGTGGCCGAGTCGGATCAGTACCTGGGCGCCACCCTCACCGCGCACCACCTGCTCTACAACCGCAACGCCATCTTCACCGGCGGCATCCGCCCGCACTACTACTGCCTGCCGGTCCTGAAGCGTGAAATCCACCGCCAGGCCCTGGTGGCCGCGGCGATCGGCGGCAATGCCAGGTTCTTCCTCGGCACCGACAGCGCGCCGCACCCCGCCCACCTGAAGGAGCACGCCACGGGCTGCGCCGGCTGCTACACCGCGCACGCCGCGATCGAGATGTACGCCGAGGTCTTTGACGCCGCGGGCGCGCTCGACAAGCTCGAAGCCTTCGCCAGCTTCAACGGCCCGGCTTTTTATGGCCTGCCGCGCAACACCGGCACCATCACCCTGAAGCGCGAAAGCTGGACGCCGCCGGAGAGTTTTGCCTTCGGCGAAGCCGAGCTGAAGCCGCTGCGTTCGGGCGAAGCCTTGCCCTGGAAACTGATCGCCTGAGCCCATGTGCGCGTTCACCGAGGCGGTGCAGACCTGGCCGGCGCCCGACTGGGCGCAGCCCTGGAACGCGCCGTTTGCCGTGGATGGTGCGGTGGTGCGCAGCGCTTGCGAGCAGGGTGTTCCGCTGCCGCAGGCGCTGACGCAGCGCATCGGCACCGCCGGCCCGCGCTTTGTGCCGCAGGCCGATCTGCCTGAGGGCATGGCCTACGAACAGTTCATCTTCGACACCGGCAGCGTGCCCACGCGCGAGGGTCTGCACGACTTCTTCAACGGTCTGGTGTGGAAACGTTTCCCCGCCACCAAGCGCCTGCTCAACCGCCTGCAGGCCACCGAGATCCGGAAAGCCGGCGTGGGGAAGGTGCGCGGGCCGGTTCGCGATGCGATCACCCTGTTCGATGAAAACGCGGTGCTGTTGCAGGCCCCAGACGAACTCTGGGACGCGCTGATTGCGCGCGAGTGGACCCGCCTCTTCGTGGCGCTGCGGCCCCTGTGGGCACAGGCGCGGCTGGTACTGTTTGGTCACGCGCTGACCGAAAAGCTCGTCGCGCCCTACAAATCCATCACCGGCCATGTGTATCGCGAGCCGGTGCCGTTGGCCTTGGGGGACGATCTGGCGGCTTGGGACGCCTGGCTGGCCGGTCGTTTGACGGCCGCCGGGCTGGGTACCAAGCCGTTCACGCCTCTGCCCGTGCTGGGGGTGCCGGGCTGGTGGCCCGCCAATGAAGACCCCGCCTATTACACCGACGCCGGCGTGTTTCGCCCCAGGCGCGTGCCCGTTTGAGGCGCGCTGCGCCGTCGGCCGACGGCGCTCCCGTTTGTTTTGCTGGACAACCCATGACCTTGCCCGTTTCCCCTTCGTGGTCTCACCTCAAGCTGTCGCAGGACGCTGACCGCGCCCAGCTCGCCGCCCATTTCAAAGCCAGCGGCGTGCGCGACGTGGAATGCTTGTTCGCCGACGTCACCGGCTACCCGCGCGGCAAGCTGATGCCGGCCGCGAGCTTCGCCGGCGGGACCGAGCTGCGCATCTGCCAGGCGATCCCGATGCAGTGCGTGACGGGGGAATACAGCTACGACCCCATCTTCCCGGACAGCGACCCCGACGTGCGCCTGGTGCCCGACCTCGCCACGCTCAAGCGCTCGCCCTGGGCCAGCGTGCCGCGCTACCTGGCGGTGCACGACGCCTATGAAATGGACGGTAGCCTGTGCGAATTCGCCCCTCGCTCGGTGCTGAAAAACGTGGTGGCGCGCTACGCCGCGAAGGGCCTGACGCCGGTGGTGGCACCGGAAATCGAGTTCTACCTGACGGCCGCCATGACCGACCCCGCCCAGCCGCTGGCCTCGCCCACCGGCAAAGGCGGCCGGCCCGAAGTGGGCCAGTCGGCCTTCAGCCTGAACGCGCTCAACGAGCTGGCGCCGTTCTGGGACGCCTTTCACGCCTCCATCGACGCCCTGGGCATCCGCGCCGACACCTGGCTGCACGAGGTGGGCGAGAACCAGTACGAGATCAACCTGCAACACGGCGACCCGGTCGCGGTGGCCGACCAGGCCTTTCTGTTCAAGACCGCGGCGCGCGAGATCGCGCTGCAGCACGGGCTCAATGCGGTCTTCATGGCCAAGCCCATCGCCGGCCAGGCCGGCAGCTCCATGCACCTGCACCAGAGTGTGGTCGACGCGCAAGGCCGCAACGTGTTCAGCAATGCCGACGGCTCGCCCAGCGAGGCTTTCTTCCATTTCATCGGCGGCCTGCAGGTCTACACGCCCGACCTGATGCTGGTCTATGCCCCCACGGTCAACAGTTACCGCCGCTACGTGGCCGGCAGCCAGGCGCCGACCAATGTGCAGTGGGGTTACGACAACCGCACGGCCGGCTTGCGCGTGCCGGTGAGTGCGCCGGTCGCGCGCCGGGTGGAAAACCGCCTGGCTGGCGCCGATGCCAACCCCTACCTCGCCATGGCCGCCACGCTGGCCGCCGGGCTGGCCGGCCTGCAGGAGCGCCTGAGCCCCAAAGACCCGGTGGAAGGCAACGGCTACCACCAGGCGCGAAGTCTGCCGCGAACTTTTGACACGGCGCACGCACAAATGGCATCGAGCGAGCACGCGCCGCGCTTGCTGGGTGAGCGTTTCGTGCGCGGCTTCCTGGCCGTCAAGGCGCTGGAGCACGATCACTACCTGAGCGAGATCAGCGCCTGGGAGCGCCGTTACCTGTTGCCCCAGGTTTGATCGTGGGTGTGGTGCCAATGCCCTTGGCTTGAAAAAGGCATGCTGGCCCCCACTATGATTTGCAACGTTTTTCCCCCTCCGGAGTGTTCATGAAACGCATCTTCCTGTTTGTCCTGACCAACTTCGCCGTCATGGCGGTGCTGCTGGTCACCACCCGCATCCTGGGTGTGGACCGTTTCCTCACCGCCAACGGTCTGAACATGACGGCCCTGGCCGGGTTCTCGCTCGTGATCGGTTTTGGGGGCGCCATCATCTCGCTGCTGATGAGCAAGACGATGGCCAAGATGAGCACCGGCGCGCGCATCATCAACCAGCCCCAGAACGCCGACGAGGCCTGGATCGTGCAGACGGTGCAGAAATTTGCCGAGAAGGCCGGCATCGGCATGCCCGAAGTCGCCATCTACGACGGCGCGCCCAACGCGTTCGCCACCGGTGCCTTCAAGAACTCGGCCCTGGTGGCGGTGTCCACCGGCCTGTTGCAGGGCATGACCCGGGACGAGGTCGAGGCCGTGATCGGCCACGAGGTGGCCCACGTGGCCAACGGCGACATGGTGACCATGACGCTGATCCAGGGCGTGATGAACACCTTCGTGGTGTTCCTGAGCCGCGTGATCGGATACGCCGTGGACAGCTTCCTGCGCCGCGGCAGCGACAACAATTCCGGCCCGGGCATCGGCTACATGGTGACCACCATCGTGATGGACATCGTGCTGGGCTTCCTGGCCGCCATCATCGTGGCCTGGTTCAGCCGCCAGCGCGAGTTCCGCGCCGACGCCGGTGCTGCGAGCCTGATGGGCCGCAAGCAGCCCATGATCAACGCGCTGGCCCGTCTGGGCGGCCTGACCCCCGGCGAACTGCCCAAGACCATGCAGGCCATGGGCATCACCGGTGGCCTGGGCAAGCTGTTCTCGACTCACCCACCGATGGAAGAGCGCATCGACGCGCTGCAGAAACTCTGATCCAGGCGTTCGGGAGGCGCATTTGGCAAGCGGCTTCCTGGCCAACAAAAAACCCCGCGAGAAATCGCGGGGTTTTTTGTTGGGGGTCAGGCGGTGGAACGTGGCTTATTCGGCGCTGGCCTGCTGGACCGTGGCCGCTGCGGCGAGGTGTTGCCGCTGCGACTGCGCCACCGCTTCGAAGCGGGCGCGGAACGTCGGACTCACCGGGATGTTTTCACTCTGGCGGGCAATTTCCAGCGGGTCGCGGTGTACGCCCCGGTCGCGGAATTCGAAGTGCAGGTGCGGGCCGGTCGAGGCGCCTGTGGAACCCACTGCGCCCAGGCGGTCGCCTTGCGAAACTTTCTGGCCCTTGCGGACATCGATGCGGCTCAGGTGGGCAAAGAGCGTGGACTGGTTGTCGCGATGGGTGACCTCGATCGCATTTCCGTAGCCGCCTTTCCAGCCGGCAAACGAGACCACGCCGTCGCCGATGGTGCGCACCGGCGTGCCGGTGGGCGCCGCGTAGTCCACGCCCAGGTGGGCTTTCTGCCGGCCCGAGATCGGGTGGAAACGCATACCGTAGCCGCTGCTGACGCGGGAGAACTCCAGCGGGGAACCCAGGTAGGTCTTGCGCGAACTCTGGCCATCGAAGCCGTAGTAGGCACCCTTCTGGCCGGGTTCCTCGAACCAGACGGCTTCGTGTTTGCGCCCGTCGTTGATGAACTCGGCGCTGAGCACCCGACCCGCGCGCAGGGTTTCGCCGTCGGCTTCCAGGCTTTCGTAGACCACGCTGAAGTGATCGCCCTGGCGCAGGTTGCGACGGAAGTCGATCTCGGACGCGAAGATTTCGGCCAGTTGCACGGCCACGCTGTCGGGCAGACCGATGGCGTCGGTCGCGGCAAACAGGGAGCTGTTGATGACGCCACCGGCCAGGCGGACGCTGGGTGTGAGCTCGGCAGTTTCCAGCCGAACCTGGTAACCCAGTGGGTCGGCTTCAATCACCAGACGCTGAAATTCACGACCATCGTCGGGCAGCCAGCGCGCGCTCAGGCGCTGCAGTTCGTGGCGGTCGTTGGTTTCCACGGTGACCAGCTTGCCGGCGCGGCCACTGAACAGCTGGCGTGCTGTGGTGTCGTCGCGCAGAAACGCCACCGCAGCCGAGTCGGCCACACCGAGGCGCTGCAGCAGGCTCTGGGCGGTGTCATCGCGACGCACCTGGTCGCTGCGGAACAGCGTGAGCGAAGCGGCGGGCAGGGAAATATCGTTCAGCAGCGGGGCGCCCAAGGGTGCCGTGTCCAGCGCCTCGATCACTTGCCGCACGGGCAGGTTGGCGGCATCGGGGGCCAGTGGTGCGATGCCAAACGCCGTCACGCCGGTGCCCAGCAAAACCGCACCCACGCCGAGCATGAAGCGGCGGGGATGTCGTGTCAGGCCATGGACCAGGAGACTGGAGGAAGAGCGTGCAAGTTGGGGCAGCGAGTCCGGTTTCATGGAAATCAAGGTGCGGTTCCGGCAGGCTTGCCGCAGCGGCGGCAGGCAAAAAAAGGACGCCTGATCTGGGGATCGGACCCGTGATCAAGGCGCTCAAAGGGGCTTGCGTTTGGAAGGCTCCTTGCCGGGCCACTAAAATCCACGCTCGCTAACTTAAAAGTATAGCCAGTTCCAGGGCTGTTGCATCTGAAAAAACCCTTATGAATCACAGCCTTAACGAAACAAAAGGTGTTCAGAAACCCACCTCGGAGGCGGTCCAGCCGACAGACGGTGTGCGCGAGGCGCTGGCGGTGACCCTGCGGGGCATCGACGAACTGATCCCGCAGCAAGACTGGGTGAAGAAGCTGGCGAAGTCCGAAGCCACCGGTGTGCCGTTGCGCATCAAGCTGGGCCTGGACCCGACGGCACCCGACATCCACATCGGCCACACCGTGGTGCTCAACAAGATGCGCCAGCTGCAGGACCTGGGGCATCAGGTGATTTTCCTGATCGGCGACTTCACCAGCCTGATCGGCGATCCGTCCGGGCGCAACAACACCCGTCCGCCGCTGACGACCGAGCAGATCAAGGCCAACGCCGAGACCTACTACAAGCAGGCCAGCCTGGTGCTGGACCCGGCGAAGACCGAGATCCGTTACAACAGTGAGTGGTCGCTTCCGTTGGGTTCGATGGGCATGATCCAGCTGGCGGCCAAGTACACCGTGGCGCGCATGATGGAGCGCAACGACTTCCACGACCGTTTCAAGGCCGGCACGCCGATCAGCGTGCACGAGTTCCTGTACCCGCTGATGCAGGGTTACGACTCGGTGGCGCTCAAGGCCGACCTGGAGCTGGGTGGCACGGACCAGAAGTTCAACCTGCTGATGGGGCGCCACCTGCAGCAGGAATACGGCCAGGAGCCGCAGTGCATTTTGACCATGCCGCTGCTCGAAGGCCTGGACGGCATCGAGAAGATGTCCAAGTCCAAGAACAACTACATCGGCATCACCGAAGAAGCCAACACGATGTTCGCCAAGGTGCTGTCGATCTCGGACACGCTGATGTGGCGCTGGTACACGCTGCTGTCGTTCAAGTCGATGGCCGAGATCGAGGCGCTGAAGAAAGAAGTCGAAGGCGGACGCAACCCCAAGGACGCCAAGGTGATGCTGGCCAAGGAGATCACGGCGCGCTTCCACAGCGCGGCGGCGGCCGATGCGGCGGAGCAGGATTTCATCAACCGCAGCAAGGGCGGGGTGCCGGACCAGATTCCGGAGGTGTCGCTGTCGGGGGCTCCGATGGGCGTGGCGGCGTTGCTCAATGCGGCTGGTCTGGTGGCTTCCAACGGCGAAGGCAACCGGCTGATCGATGGCGGCGGGGTGCGCATCGACTCGTCGGTGGTCAGCGACAAGGGGCTGAAGCTGGGCGCGGGTGTCTATGTGGTGCAGGTGGGCAAGCGGAAGTTTGCTCGGGTCACGCTGTCGTAAACCGGTACCTCGCGGGATCGGGGCGCCAGCGCGCTCTGTTCCGTTCGTGTCCCCCGGACCGGCTGCGCCGGTCCTCCTCCTTGACCTCACTGCACAGAACGCGCTGTCGCCCCGATCCGAGGTGGTGCTGGCGATCCACTGTGGGCGCGCCCGTGCGTTCGCGGAACGAGTGACGGTGGTGACCGGCGCAGCGAAGCAAAGGAGGAGGGACCGCGAAGCGGCCCCGGGGGACATGAGCGGAGCCGGTCACCGCTGGCGCTCGTTCCTTGAGGTCACGCAAGAGAGCAAGAGACTCAACGCGCCCCAACCTTCTCCAGCAAAGCAACCATGGCCGAGTACCCGCGGACCTTCGCCAACGCCAACGGCGTCTGACCACTGCGGTCCGCCAGCTGCAGGTTCGCCCCCGCATCGATCAGCGCCTTCAGCGTCGCCTGGTGCCGCGCACCCCCGTCGCCCAGCACGATGGACTCGATCACGGCCGTCCAGTGCAGGTTGTTCACATGGTCCAGCGGTGCGCCGGCCGCGATCAGCTGCCGCACCACGCCGTCGTGCCCCAGGTGCGCCGCGGCAATCAGGGCCGTGCCGTCGTAGCGGCTCGTCACCTGCTTCGCGCTCGCACCCAGCTCCAGCAACACCTTCAGCGTGGCCTCGTCGTCCGCCACCGAGGCGATGGTCACGGCGTCGTAGCGGTCGTTCTCCAGCTTGTTCAGATCGGCGCCCGCCTTCGCCAGCGCCCGGATCGCCTCGCGCTGGCGGGCAAACGCCGCCACGTGCAGCGGTGTACGACCCTGGCCGTCGGTCGCGTTGAGCGCCACGCCCGACGCCGCCAGACGCTGCACCTTGGCCACGTCGCCCTTGTGCGCCGCCAGGTGCAGCCCAGTGAAGGCAGCGGCCTCGGCCGCGCTGGGTGCAACCTGGGCTTGCGCCGCCACACCGCCGAAAACCAGCGACAGGGCCAGCAGCAGCGTCTTCATTTCAGCAGCTCGGCCACTTTGGCAATGCCGGCGTTCGCGCACTGCTCGTCCAGGTGGCCGCCGGGCGCGCCGCCCACGCCGACCGCGCCGATCACTTCGTTGCCCGCCTTCACCGGCACACCGCCGCCCAGGATCAGGAAGCCGGGGATGTCGACCAGCGTCGCGGCACCGGGGTTCTTCTGCACGTTCTCCAGCATCGCGGCCGTGGTGTTGCGGGCCGAAGCCGAGGTATAGGCCTTGCCCTGCGCGGCGCCCACGGTGTGCGGGCCGGCGTTGTCGGCGCGCTGCAGGGCGCGCAGGGTGCCGGCGCGGTCCACCACGGCGGCGGTGACGTTGTAGCCGCTGGCGCTGCAGGCCGCGACGGTGGCGGCGGCGATCTGGTTGGCGAGGTCGAGCGACATGTTTTTCTCGGTGCGCACGGCCTGCGCGTTGGCGGCGGTGGCGATCAGGGACAGGGTGAGGGCGGTGACTTGGACAGCAAATTTCATGTGGTTCTCCGGGGTGTTGAACGGTTCGATCAACCGTGGGAAAACTGTAAAAAAAGGGGCGCGTTGCCGCCATTCGGACGGTTACGCGCGGGGCTCCGTATAACTACGGAGCGGTGGCCGCTGCCGAGGCGTGTCCGTGTCCACCACGTCGGAGCATGCCCCGCAACGCATGAAGAGGACCAGTCCAGAGGCACCGCCGGGCCGGCTTTGCCGGACGGCCAGTGCCGCCCCCCTGGAGGGGGGCGACGCGCAGCGGCGCAGGAGGTGTTTCACTTCACCGCGCGTCGTGCTCGTCCACCAGCGCCGCGTAGCGGCGGATCAGCTGGGCCAGCGATTCGGCTTGCAGCTTGGCAAACAGGTTGGCGCGATGGGTTTCGACCGTGCGAGGCGAGAGGTCCAGCGCGCGGCCGATCTCCTTGTTGGTCAGGCCCGCGACGATGAAGCCCAGTACTTCGCGCTCGCGCTCGGACAAATGGGCAAAGCGCTCGCGCGCCGCGCGGTCGGCCTGGTGGCGCTCGCGGGAGCGCACGTGCTGGCGCACCGCGTTCTGCAGCGCTTCGATCAGCAGCTCGTCGTTGACTGGCTTCTCCAGGAACTCGGCCGCGCCGGCCTTGAAGGCGCGGCGGCACATCTCCACCGTGCCGTGACCGGTGAGCAGGATCACCGGCTGGTCCACGCCTTGCGCGACCAGCGTGTCCAGCACGGTCAGGCCGCTGATGCCGGGCATGCGCACGTCGAGCACGATGGCGCCGATGGCCTCGCGGTCGAAACCGTCGAGGAAAGCCTGCGGCTCGGCCCAGGGGATCACGCGCAAGCCCACGGTGCCGATCAGCAGCGCCAGGCTCTCGCGCACCGCCGCGTCGTCGTCGATCAGGTGGATGGTGGGCGAGAGCGTGTTCATGCGGCGGGGTGCAAGGGCAGGCAAAGGACGAACTCGGCGCCACCGTCTGGCCGGTTGGCGGCTGTCAGGGAGCCGCCCATGCCCTGCGCCAGCGTTTCGCACAGCGGCAGACCCAGACCAAGCCCGCCTTCGCGCGTGGAGAAAAAGGGTTCAAACAGGTGGGGCAATGCGTCGGGGGCGATGCCGGGGCCGCGGTCCGACACCCGGAGCGCGCCCTGTCTGTCGGCCATCTCGACCGAGAGCGTCATGACGCGCCGTGGTATCTCAACCGACTCCATCGCCTGCAGCGCATTGATCAGCAGGTTGTGCACGATCTGGTCCACGGCCACCGGGTCGGCGCTCACGCGCACCGGTTTCGGGGCCTGAACCGTGTGGGTCACGCCGCGCCGTCGGCACTCGGGGTCGAGCAGGTGCAGCGCCCGCTGCAGTGCGTCGCCCAGCTCGACCACGCCACTGGCGCCGTCGGTGCCGCTGCGCGACTGCGGCCGTTCGACCGCCGTGCGCAGGCGGCCCACCACATCGGCTGCGCGCCGGGCCTGGGCGGCGGCCTGCGTCATGGCCAGGCGCGCGGTGTCGAGCTCGGGCGGGTCGTCGGCCAGCAGGCGCTGCGCGGCCTGGGTGTTGGCGAGCACGGCGGTGAGTGGCTGGTTGAGCTCGTGCGCCATGCCGGCGGCGAGTTCGCCCAGGGTGTTCAGGCGCGCCACCTGCCCCAGGCGCAGCAGCTCTTCGGCGCGGCGGCGCGCGGTGAGCTGGCGCTGCCACTGGGCCAGCAGGGCCAGCACGGCGGCCACCGAGGCGGTCCAGAGCAGCATCAAGCCCCAGGGCAACTGCGTCCACCTGAGCTGCTGGCGGGCGACGACGTCGAAAGGCTGGCTCGCCGCAGCCAGGTGTTTGTGGAATTCGAAGCGCCAGCCGGCACCCGTTGCCAGCGCGGTCGCATCGCCCGCCTGCAGCTCGAAGCGCTGGCCCTCGTGTTCGAGGCGCACCTGCACCGCACTGGTCTGCGGCGTCATCGGCCACTCGCTCCAGGGCACCATGCCGCGCAGGTCGATGGTCAGCGCGTACGAGGCGGGCAGCGCCGCCAGCACCAGGCGGTAGCGGCCCGAGGTCAGGTCGGTTCCGGCCAGCGCCGGGCGATGGTTCTGTGCCGAGCGCGCTTCGGCCTCGGCCAGAGCGGTGTCGGGCCAGTCAGCGCCGCGGGCGCGCCGCTGCACCATCAGGATGTGGGGATAGAGCGCGGGCAGGCGTTGCTCCGGCGGCGTCGCGCCATCGCTGTCCGGCCCGGGTTGCAGCAGGGCCAGCGTGTCGAGTATGGCGTCGTGCTGCACAACCTGCTGGCTCAGCAGGCGGTGCACGATCCGGGCGTCGGTCTCGAACAGCGCCCGCTGGTCGCCAATGGCCTGGTGCGCGATCAGCACGGCACCGGTCAGCGAGACCACCGTCCCGCCGATCCACCATCCCAAGCCTGGCTGTGTGTTGCGCATGCGGCGGATTCTGGCACGCGCCCCGGATCGGGAGCCGACGATCCGCCGCCGGGCCGCCCCAAGGCGGATCAGACCTCGGAGGCAGCGACACGCGAAGCGGCGGAGCCCCGTTCCGCGCCGTCGGAGGCGCGGAACGCAAGGGGGCTCAATTGAACAGCGGCTTCACGTTCCAGATCTGGTCGGCGTACTCGCGGATCGTGCGGTCCGACGAGAAGGTGCCCATGCCGGCCACGTTCATGATGGCGTGGCGCGTCCACTCGGTGGGGCGGCGGTAGAGCTCGTCCACCTTGCCCTGCGCCGCCAGGTAGTCGCCGTAGTCGGCCAGCAGCAGGTAGTAATCGGATTCGAGCAGCGTGCGCGTGATGTCGTGGAAACGGCCGGGCTCTTCCGGACTGAAAGCGCCTTCGGCGATGCGGTCGATGGCGGTCTTCAGGTCGTAGTTGTGGTCGTAGTAGCGGCGCGGGTTGTAGCCGCTGGCGCGCAGGGCGGCGACCTGCTCGGTGCGCAGACCGAAGATGAAGATGTGGTCCAGGCCCACGTTCTCGGCGATCTCGATGTTGGCGCCGTCCCAGGTGCCGATGGTGAGCGCACCGTTGAGTGCGAACTTCATGTTGCCAGTGCCCGACGCCTCGGTGCCGGCGGTGGAGATCTGCTCGGACAGGTCGGCCGCCGGGATGATGACCTCGGCCAGCGACACGCGGTAGTTCGGCATGAACACCACCTTGAGCTTGTCGCCGATGCGCTTGTCGTTGTTGACCGTGCGCGCCACGTCGTTGATCAGCTTGATCACCAGCTTGGCCATGTAGTAGGCCGACGCCGCCTTGCCGCCGAAGATCACCGTGCGAGGCACCCAGTTGGCATTCGGGTGGGCGAGGATCTGCTGGTAGCGCGTGACCACGTGCAGCACGTTGAGCAACTGGCGCTTGTATTCGTGCATGCGTTTGATCTGCACGTCGAACAGGCTCTCGGGGTTGACGATCACGCCCGTTTCCTGCGCGATGCGTTCGGCCAGGCGCTTCTTGTTCTGCGCCTTGGCGAGGCGGAAGGCGCTGTTGAATTCGGGGTCGGTCGCGAGTTCGCGCAGCGCGCTGAGCTCGTCGAGGTGGCGGCGCCATGTGCCGCCGATGCGCGCGTCGATCAGCGCCGAGAGTGGGCGGTTGGCCTGCGAGAGCCAGCGCCGTGGCGTGATGCCGTTGGTCTTGTTGCAGAAGCGTTCGGGCCAGATCTTGGCAAAGTCGGCAAAGATGGTTTCCACCATCAGGTTGCTGTGCAGGGCCGACACGCCGTTGACCTTGTGGCTGGCCAGGACCGAGAGCGAGGCCATGCGCACGCGGCGCTGCCCGCGTTCGTCGATCAGCGAGACGCGGCGCAGCAGCTCGTTGTCACCCGGGAAGCGGTCGTGCACCTCGGCCAGGAAACGCGCGTTCAGGTCGTAGATGATGCGCAGGTGGCGCGGCAGCAGGCGGCCCATCAGGTCCACCGGCCAGGTCTCCAGTGCCTCCTGCATCAGCGTGTGGTTGGTGTAGCTGAAGATGCGCTGGCACAGGGCCCAGGCGGCGTCCCAGTCGAGCCGGTGTTCGTCCACCAGGATGCGCATGAGTTCGGGCACGGCCAGCGCGGGGTGCGTGTCGTTCAGATGGATGGCCACCTTGTCGGCGAGTTGGTCGAAGCTGCCGTGCGTCTTGAGGTAGCGGCGCACGATGTCTTGCAGCGAGGCGCTGACGAAGAAATACTCCTGGCGCAGGCGCAGTTCCTTGCCGTGCTCGGTGCTGTCGTCGGGGTAGAGCACGCGCGAGACGTTTTCCGACTGGTTCTTGGCCTCCACCGCGCGCATGTAGTCGCCCTTGTTGAAGGCGTCGAGGTTGATGCCGCTGGTGGCGCGCGCGGTCCACAGGCGCAGCGTGGCCACGCTGCTGAGTTCGTGGCCGGGCACGCCGCTGTCGTAGGCGGTGGCGATGACGTCGTCGGTGTCGATCCAGCGCACCTGGTCGCCTTCCTGCACCAGACGGCCGCCGAACTGCACCGGGTAGCTGAACTCGGGACGCATGAATTCCCAGGGGTTGCCGTTCACCAGCCAGTAGTCGGGTTCTTCGACCTGGCGGCCGTCAACGATGCGCTGCGCGAACATGCCGAAGTCGTAGCGGATGCCGTAGCCCATGCCGGGCAGGCCGAGCGTGGCGAGCGAATCGAGGAAGCAGGCCGCCAGGCGCCCCAGGCCGCCGTTGCCCAGGCCGGCGTCGTTTTCCAGGTCGATCAGGGCGTCGAAGTCGGCGCCGAGCTGGGTGCAGGCGGTCTTGGCGTCGTCGTAGATGCCGGTCGCGAGCAGGGCGTTGGTGAGCGTTCGGCCCGTGAGGAATTCCATCGACAGGTAGTACACGCGCTTGGCGTCGCTGTCCTGCGAAACGGCCAGGGTCTCGCGCCAACGGTGCATGGTGCGGTCGCGCACGGCGTGGAACAGGGCGAACAGCCAGTCGCGCCGGGTGGCCGAGCGCAGGTCTTTTCCGACCGCGTAGACCAGCCGGTTGGCGATCGACTTGCGCAGCGCGTCGACGCTGTTTTCCAGTTGCTCGTATTCAAACGGGGCGGGGGCGGTGTCCGGGTTGGGCGTCAGCAGGGTGTCTGGCATGGCGGTGGGGGTCGGCTGGAGGTGGTTCGGACGGGTGGGACGGCCCTGCGGGCTCAAGCAGAACGCGTGCCACCGTGGCCGAGGGCGGTGTCGTAGATGCGCAGGTAGTCGCGGGCGGCGCGCGCCCAGTCGAAGCGCAGCGCCATGGCGTGGCGCTGCACGGCCAGCCAGTCGGCCGGGCGACGCTGCAGGGCAAAGGCGCGTCGCAGCGCGGACGACAGATCGGCCACGGTCAGCTCGTGGAACACGAAGCCGCTGGCGCTGCCGTCGTCCAGGTTTTCGAGGCTGCAGTCGGTCACGGTGTCAGCCAGGCCGCCCACGGCGCGCACCAGCGGCAGCGTGCCGTAGCGCAGGCCGTAGAGCTGGGTCAGGCCGCAGGGTTCGAAGCGCGAGGGCAGCAGGATCACGTCGGCGCCGGCGATGATGCCGTGCGCCAGTGCCTCGTCGTAGCCCACGCGCAGGGCCACTTGTCCCGGGTGGCGCTGGGCGCAGTCCTGCAGCGCGGCTTCGATGGCGGCATCGCCTGCGCCCAGCACAGCGAGCTGGCCGCCGCGCTGCACCAGTTCGTCGACCACGGCCGGCAACAGGTGCAGGCCCTTCTGTTCGGTGAGGCGGCTGACGACGGCGAACAGCAGGGCCTCTGGCCGCTTCTCCAGCCCCAGGGTTTTTTGCAACCGGGCCTTGGCTTTGGCTTTGCCGCTCAGCCGTGTGGCATTGAAGCCCGGCCGGACCAGCGGGTCCGCGTCCGGGTTCCAGACCGCGTCGTCCACGCCGTTGAGGATGCCGCTCAGCACCGACCGGCGCGCGCGCAGCACCCCATCGAGTCCGCAACCCTGTTCGGGTTCGGTGATTTCACGGGCGTAGGTGGGGCTGACCGTGGTGATGGCGTCGCTGTATTGCAGGCCAGCCTTCATGAAGGACACGAGGCCGTGGAATTCGAGTCCATCGAGGTGGAACAGCGCGTCGGGCAGGCCCAGGGGACCGCGCAGGGCCGCGTCGAACACGCCCTGGTAGGCCAGGTTGTGGATGGTGAAGACCGTGGCCGGCCGGCGCTGCCCGGGAGGGGGGAGCTGGTGCAGGTAGGCGAAGGCCAGGCCGGTGTGCCAGTCGTGGCCGTGCACCACGTCGGGGCACCAGGTGGGGTCCAGGCCGGTGCCGAGCAAGGCCGCGGCCCAGCCCAGCCAGGCGAACTGTTGCGCGCTGTCGGGCCAGGGCTGGCCGCTGGCGTCGAGGTAGGGGTTGCCGCCGCGGTCGAACAGGCCGGGCGCGTGCAGCAGCAGCACCGGTTGGCCATGTGCGCCCATGCGCCCGGCCTGCAGCCAGGGCGCGGGGCCGGCCGCGGTGTCGGGCCGGGGGCCCAGATCCCAGGGCAGGCCGGGCGCACCGCCCGCGGGCACCGGCAGGGCGGGGCCTTCCGGCGTCACGCCCGCCACGATGGACGGAAAGGCGGGCAGCAACAGGCGCACCTCGGCGCCCGCAGCCGCCAGCGCTGGCGGCAGACCCGCACTCACATCGGCCAGACCACCGGTCTTGAGCAGCGGATAGACCTCGGAGCAGACGTAAAGGACGCGCAGACTCATTTCAAGGCTTCAAGCATGTCGCGCGTGACCAGCACAACCCCGCTGTCGGTGCGGAAGAAGCGGCGGGCGTCCTCAGCCGCATCGAAGCCGATCTGCATGCCGTCGGGGATGACGCAGCCGTTGTCGATCACCACCTTGCGCAGCTGGCAGTTGCGGCCCACGTCCACCTCGGGCAGCAGCACGGCTTCTTCGATCGTGGCGAAGGAGTGTAGCCGCACCTTGGAGAACAGCACCGAACGGCGCACCGAGGCGCCCGAGATGATGCAGCCGCCCGAGACCAGCGAGTCCACCGCCATGCCGCGGCGACCGTCGTCGTCGAACACGAACTTGGCGGGGGCGAGCTGCTCCTGGTAGGTCCAGATTGGCCATTCGCGGTCGTACATGTCGAGCTCGGGCAGGGTGCCGGTGAGGTCGATGTTGGCGGCCCAGTAGGCGTCCACCGTGCCGACATCGCGCCAGTAGGCGGGTGCTTCGGGTGAGCTCTTGACGCAGGACATGCCGAAAGGGTGGGCCACCGCATCGCCCGCGGCCACCATGGCCGGGATCAGGTCCTTGCCGAAGTCGCGGCTGGAGCCGGGCGTGGCCGCGTCTTTTTCCAGGGCTTCAAAGAGGTGCTGCGCGTCGAACACATAGATGCCCATGCTGGCCAGCGCCACATCGGGCTTGCCCGGCATGGCGGGTGGATCGGCCGGTTTTTCCAGAAAACCGATGATGCGCCGCTCCGTGTCGATGGCCATCACACCAAAGGCGGTGGCCTCGGCACGCGGCACCTCGATGCAGCCGACGGTGCACTTCTTGCCCTGCGCCACGTGGTCGGCGATCAGGCCCGAGTAGTCCATCTTGTAGATGTGGTCGCCAGCGAGCACCAGGATGTACTCCGGTTTGTGGGCGCGCAGGATGTCCAGGTTCTGGTAGACGGCGTCGGCCGTGCCCAGGTACCAGCTTTCGTCGCCCATGCGCTGTTGCGCGGGGAGCAGATCGATGAATTCGTTGAATTCGTTGCGCAGGAAGCTCCAGCCGCGCTGCAGGTGGCGCAGCAGGCTGTGCGACTTGTATTGCGTCACCACGCCGATGCGGCGCACGCCCGAGTTCAGGCAGTTGGAGAGCGCGAAGTCGACGATGCGGAACTTGCCGCCGAAGTACACCGCGGGCTTGGCGCGGCGGTCGGTCAGTGCGTGCAGTCGCGAACCGCGACCGCCGGCGAGCACGAGGGCGATGGTGCGTTTGGCCAGTTGCTGGGGGTTGGGCTTTTCCATGCGTGTCTCCTGTCGTGTTGAAAGGCGGGGAAGTTCAGGTCAATACAGTGCGCCAAGCGCGTCGCGAGAGCAAGCCAGCCCCTCTCCGGCGCAGGGGGGTCATTCCAGCCTCCAGCGGCCGTGGGCGCGGGTCATGGCGGCCAGTCGCTCGGCGGGTTCGTGGTTCACCTGGCTCCAGTCGAAGCGCCACTCCCAGCAGCCGGTGGCGAGGCCGGGCGTGTTCATGCGGTGTTTGGTGTCCAGGCTCAGCACGTCCTGGAATGGCACCACCAGGGTGTTGGCGACCGACATCGACAAGGCGTTGATCAGGGTCCAGTTGGGCTCGGTGTCCACACAGTGGCCCAGGTAGGCTCGGGCCGAGGTCTTCTCGCCCGCGGGCGCGCTGTTCCACCAGCCGACGGTGGTTTCGTTGTCGTGCGTGCCGGTGTAGGCCACGGTGTGGCGTTCCAGGTTGTGTGGCAGGTAGGGGTTGGCCGGGCCGCTGCCGAAGGCGAACTGCAGGATGCGCATGCCCGGGAAGCCGCAGGCCTCGCGCAGCGCGGTCACTTCGGGCGTGATCAGGCCCAGGTCTTCGGCAATGATGGGCAGTTGGCCCAGCTCGTCCTCGATGGCCTTGAAGAACGCCAGCCCAGGGCCGGGTTGCCACTGGCCGGCCACGGCGGTGGGTTCGCTGGCCGGGATTTCCCAGTGCGCCTCGAAGCCGCGGAAGTGGTCCAGCCGCACCACGTCGACCTGCTGGAACAGGTGGGCCAGCCGGTCTTTCCACCAGCGGTAACCGCGGTGCGTCATGGCTTCCCAGTTGTAGAGCGGGTTGCCCCAGCGTTGTCCGGTGGCGCTGAAATAGTCGGGCGGCACGCCCGCCACCACGGCGGGTTCCATCTGCTCGTCGAGCAGGAATTGGTCGGCATGGGCCCAGACGTCGGCGCTGTGGTGCGCGACGAAGATCGGCGCGTCGCCCACCATCTGCACGCCGCGTTCGCGCGCGTAACTGCGCAGGTTCTGCCATTGCACCCAGAAGCGCCATTGCACGAAGCGCCAGAAACCCAGCGCGTGAACCGACTGATCGCGCACAGCGTCCAGTGCGGCGGCATCGCGCCGGGCCAGCGGCTCCGGCCAGAGCGACCAGGGGCCGCCGTGGCGTTCGTCGAGCACCATGAAGAGGGCGTAGTCGTCGAGCCAGTGGGCCTGTTCGGCGCAGAACGCGGCCAGGGCCTCGCGGCAGACATCGGTGGCGCGCTGGCTGAAGCCGTCCCAGGCCTTGCGCAGGCAGGCCATGCGGTACGGGGCCACGCGCTCGAAATCGCAATGGTGGTGGTCAAAGCCCTTGCGCGCCATCCAGGGCAGCCAGCCCAGGTGCACGAGGTCGTCCAGGTCCACCATCAGCGGACTGCCGGCGAAGGCCGAAACGCTCTGGTAGGGCGAGTTGCCCGGGCCGGCCGGCGAGAGCGGCAGGATCTGCCAGAGCGACTGGCCGGCCGAGGCCAGCCAGTCGACAAAGTGGCGCGCGGCCGGTCCCAGGTCGCCCGAGCCGTGGGGTCCGGGCAGGCTGGTGATGTGCAGCAGCACGCCGCAGCTGCGGCGCGCGAGAAGATTGCTGGGGTGGTGGTTCATGGCGTGATGCGGTGGAGCTGTCATCCGCCTTGCAAACTCTGGACCAGCACGCAGACACCCGGTTCGCTGAGGGGCAACTGGCCCTCGATGGATTTCCCGCCCGCCGCGTCCAGGGCCACCCGGGCGCGGGTGCTGTCGAGCCGCAACGACCAGCGCCCCGGCGGCAGCGTCAGCACGGTGGGGCCGTGGCCGGCGTGCCAGACCAGGAGCAGGCGTTCGGTCGGCGCCCGGCCGGTCTCGCCCGCCGTGATCACGGCGCCCAGGGTGCGGTGTTCGGTGCTCTGCCAGGCCTGGAACGAAGGTGCCTGGCCGTTCACGTCGATCCAGCCGATGTCGGGCGGCCCGCCGTCGGCGAGCGGCTGGCCGGTGAACCAGCGCGCCTGGCGCAGGCCGGGGTGCTGGCGGCGCAACGCGGCCAGGCCGGTCACGAAGGTGGCGAGGGCCGTGTCGGCGTGTGCCCAGTCGAGCCAGGTCAGGGTGTTGTCCTGGCAGTAGCCATTGTTGTTGCCCTGCTGGCTGTGGCCGATCTCGTCACCGGCCAGCAGCTGCGGCGTGCCCTGGGCACAGAACAGCGTGGCGAGCAGGGCGCGACGCCACAGGCCGCGCCGGTGTTGCACCCGCGGGTCTGCGCTGGCGCCTTCGACGCCGGCGTTGGCACTCAGGTTGTGGCCGTGGCCGTCGCGGTTGTCTTCGCCGTTGGCGGCGTTGTGCTTGCGCGCGTAGGCGGTGAGGTCGGCGAGGTTGAAGCCGTCGTGGGCGGTGAGCAGGTTCACGCTGGCCGCGGGCCGGCGGCCGCCGCGCTGGAAGGTGTCGCTGCTGGCACACACCCGGTTGGCCAGCTCGCCCCGCGTGGCCGGGTGGCCGAGCCAGAAGGCGCGCACGCCGTCGCGGAAGCGGTCGTTCCACTCCAGCCAGCCGGGCGCGAAGCCGCCGCAGTGGTAACCGTTGGGGCCGATGTCCCAGGGCTCGGCGATCAGCCGCACGTGGCGCAGCACCGGGTCTTCCAACATGGCATTGAGCAGGGGCGCGTGCGGGTGGAAGGTGTGGCCGAGCGCGGCGACGCGGCCCAGCGAGACCGCGAGGTCGAAGCGGAACCCGTCCACGCCGTAGGCCTGAACCCACCAGCGCAGGCTGTCCATGACCCACTGCAGCACACGCGGCTCACTCGCGTTGAGGCTGTTGCCGCAGCCGCTGAAATTGTGTGGCACGCCGTGTTCGCCCATCGCGTACCAGGCGTTCTGGCCCAGGCCGCGCCAGCTCAGCGTGGGGCCATCGAGGTCGCTCTCGGCGGTGTGGTTGAACACCACGTCGAGCACGACCTCGATGCCGGCGCGGTGCAGCGCATCCACCATCTGGCGGAACTCGGTGCGCACCGCGGTGGCCTGATCGGCATCCAGGGGATCGTGACCACCGGTGGCGGCCGCGTAGCCGGGCTCCGGCGCAAAGGCGTTGAGTGTGTTGTAGCCCCAGTGGTTGACCAGGCCGCGCGCCAGCAGGTGGCGCTCGCTGATGTGCTGGTGCACCGGCAGCAGGCAGACGGTGGTGATGCCCAGGCGCTGCAGGTGGGCGGTCACGGCCGGGTGGGCGAGTGCGGCGTAGCTGCCGCGCTGCGCTTCGGGCACTTCGGGGTGCAGCCGGGTCAGCGCCTTCACGTGGGCTTCGTAAATGAACACCCGCTCGCCGGCGATCACCGGGCGCGGCGTGATGGCCGCGCCGGCGCCGAGTTCGGCTTGGGCATCCAGCACCACACCTTTCGGCATGGCCGCAGCGTTGTCCTGCGGGTCGGGCTGGTGCTCGGCCCAGGGCTGATCGGGTTTCAGCGGGTCGGCCACCGTGTGGCCGGCCTGCAGCGCCAGCCGCTCGGTGCTGCCCACCAGGGCCAGGGCCCAGGGGTCGAGCAGCAGCCGGGCCGGGTTGAAGCGGTGGCCGGCTTCCGGCACCCAGGGGCCGCTGGCGCGCAGGCCGTAGAGCTGGCCGGCAGCCAGGCCGGGCACGAAGGTTTCCCAGACGCCATTGCCGCTGGCCCCCAGCGCGATGCGGCGGATTTCGGGGCCGGTCGCGGTGTCAAACAGGCACACGTCAAGGCTCTCGGCCTGCGGTGCCCAGACGGCAAAGCGCACGCCGCTTTGCCCGTTCTTCTCGTGAAGGTGCGCACCCAACGCCGGGGCGAGGTGAGCCGGGTTCATGTTCTCGTGGACTCAGGCTTCAGCCACAACACCGCCAGTGGCGGCAGTGTGAACGCCGCCGACCAGTGCTGGCCGTGCAGGGGCACGTCTTCGGCCAGCACGTTGCCGTGGTTGCCCACGTTGCTGCCGCCGTAGTGGGTCGAATCGGTGTTGAGCCGCTCTTGCCAGCGGCCGGCGTGGGGCAGGCCCACGCGGTAGCCATGGCGCACCATGGGCGTGAGGTTGGCGATCAGCACCGCCGTGTCTTCGAGCCGGTGGCCGTAGCGCGCAAAGGCCAGCACCGAGTGGTCGACGTCGTCCACCACCAGCCACTGAAAGCTGTTGGGGTCGGTGTCGCGCGCGTGCAGCGCGGCTTCGTCACGGTAGGCGTGGTTCAGGTCGCGCACCAACTGCTGCACGCCGGCGTGGGCCGGGTCGCCCAGCAGGTGCCAGGGCAGCTCGCTGTCGTGGTCCCACTCGGTGGGCTGGGCCAGTTCGGCGCCCATGAAGAGCAGCTTCTTGCCCGGGTGGGCGTACATCCAGGCGTAGAGCGCGCGCAGGTTGGCGAGCTGCTGCCAGCGGTCGCCGGCCATCTTGCCCAGCAGCGAACCCTTGCCGTGCACCACCTCGTCGTGCGAGAGCGGCAGGCAATAGTCCTCGCTGTGCGCGTACATCATCGCGAAGGTGAGCTTGTTGTGGTGCCAGCGCCGGTGCACCGGGTCCATCGAGAAGTAGGCCAGGGTGTCGTGCATCCAGCCCATGTTCCATTTGTGGTCGAAGCCCAGACCGCCCTCGGCCACGGCGCCGGTCACGCGCGGGAAGGCGGTGGACTCTTCGGCGATGGTGGTGGCCTGCGGCGCTTCGCGCTGCAGCACCTCGTGCACCTCGCGCAGGAAGGCAATGGCCTCGTAGTTTTCGCGCCCGCCGTCGCGGTTGGGCACCCACTCGCCGGGCGGGCGGCTGTAGTCGCGGTAGAGCATGGAGGCGACCGCGTCGACGCGCAGGCCGTCGATGCCGTACTGCTCGACCCAGAACAGCGCGTTGCCGACCAGGAAGTTGCGCACCTCGTGGCGACCGAAGTTGTAGATGAGGGTGTTCCAGTCGCGGTGGAAACCTTCGCGCGGGTCGGCGTGTTCGTACAGCGCGGTGCCGTCGAAGCGCGCCAGCGCGTGTTCGTCGGTGGGGAAGTGGGCCGGCACCCAGTCCAGGATGATCTTCAGCCCGGCGGCGTGCACGGCGTCCACGAAGCGGCGGAAGGCGTCGGGTGAGCCGTGGCGCGCGGTGGGTGAATACAGGCCGGTGGGCTGGTAGCCCCAGGAGGCGTAGAACGGGTGTTCGCTGACGGGCAGCAGTTCCAGGTGCGTGAAACCCAGGCCGGCGGCGTAAGGCACGAGGTGCACTGCCAGGTCGTCCCAGGTCGGCAGGGTGTGCGGTCCTTCGGGGCGCTTCCACGAACCGGGGTGCACTTCGTAGATGGCCATGGGCGCGGCGGGGCGGGTGTGTGCCGCGGCCGGCGCCGGTGCGGCCCGCAGCGGTTCGCACACGCGGGCGGCGTTGCCCGGGGGCAGCTCGGTTTCTCGGGCGTAGGGGTCGGTCTTCATCACGTGCCGGCCATCGGCCCCCTGCACATCGAACTTGTACCAGGCGCCCACGCCGGCACCGGGCACGAACAGCTCCCACACACCGCACTCGGGGCGAAACCGCATGGGCTGTGGCTGCCAGCCGTTGAAGTCACCGGTCAGGCCCACGTGGCGCGCGTGCGGCGCCCAGACGGCGAACGCGGTGCCCGCCACGCCGTCCATCTCGGTGGTGTGGGCGCCCAGCTTTTGCCAGGGCCGCAGGTGCTTGCCTTCGGCCAGCAGCCAGGCATCGGTCTCACCGATCCAGAAGCTGGCGCGGGCGCCGGGTGGGGTGGGGGCGGTGGGTGGTGGGTTCATGGGGGGCACGCTGTTGGGCCATTCTGGCACCGATCGGGAACCCGCTGGTTACATCCTGAGGCGGTTGGGTCCTGCTCTTGGGGGCCCGGAACGCCCATGAGCCTCGGCGACAATGTGCAGATGATTCTGGACTCCCGATTTCTCACCCCCCGGCGCCTGCTCATGGCGTCCGTGGTGGTTGCACTCATCACCATCACGCTCAAGACCCTGGCCTGGGTGGTCACCGATTCTGTGGGGCTGTTGTCGGACGCGATGGAGTCGCTGGTCAACCTGGCGAGCGCCATTTTCGGCCTCGTGATGGTGACCATTGCCGCGCGCCCGGCCGACGAAGACCACCCTTATGGGCACCACAAGGCCGAGTATTTTTCGTCAGGTTTTGAGGGCATCCTGATCATCGTGGCGGCGCTGGGCATCGTCTGGACGGCGGTGCACCGGTTGCTCGATCCGCAACCCATCGAGCAGGTGGGCTGGGGTCTGGCGCTGTCGGTGGCCAGTTCGGCGCTCAACGGGCTGCTGGCCTGGGTGATGTTCCGGGCAGCGAAACAGCACCGGTCCATCGCACTGGAAGCCGATGCCAAACACCTGATCACCGACGTCTGGACCTCGGCCGGCGTGGTGGTCGGCATCGCGCTGGTGCACTTCACCGGCTGGCTCTGGCTCGACCCGGTGGTCGCCATCGGCGTGGCGCTGAACATCCTGAAGGAGGGCTTTCATCTGATGTGGCGTTCGTCGCAGGGGCTGATGGACGAAGCGGTGGAGCCCGAGGTCATGGCCACCATTCAGCAGACGCTCGATGGTTTCGCGAGCCAGCGCGACGAGGTTTCCATCATCCGTTTCGACCATGTCAGTACCCGCAAGGCCGGCCAGCGCCGCTTTGTGGACATGCACATGCACATGCCCGCGAGCTGGTCGCTGGGGCGGTCTGCAGCCGTTCGCGCCAGCGTAGAACAAGCGCTGATGAGCGCCGTGCCCGGCTTGCGCGCGTCGATCCAGTTGCTGCCCAGCGACGTGGAAGCCCACTTCGACGATCCCAGGGATCTCATATGAGGCCCACCCCCGCCGCGCTTCGCGCGACCCCCTCGAGGGGGCGGCACTGGCCGTCCGGCGAAGCCGGCCCGGCGGTGCCCTGGGCTTGCTTCTTCACGCGTTGCGCTGGTGGTTGCTGACATGATGGCTTTGCTGCAACGCGTGAGCGAAGCCCGCGTGGTCATCGCGGGTGAAACCGTGGGCCAGATCGGTGCCGGGCTGCTGGTGCTGGTGTGTGCGGAACCGGATGACACTGAGGCCGTGGGCCAGAAGCTGCTGGCCAAGATCCTCAAGCTGCGCATCTTTGCCGACGAGGCTGGCAAGATGAACCGCAGCGTGCAGGACGTGGGCGGTGGCCTGCTGATCGTGAGCCAGTTCACCCTCGCGGCGGACACCAAAAACGGCAACCGGCCCGGCTTCACCAACGCCGCGCCGCCGGCCCTGGGCGAGGCGCTGTACGACCGCTTTGTCGAAGCCGCCCGCGCGCAGCACCCGGTGGTGCAGACCGGGCGGTTTGGCGCCGACATGCAGGTGCACCTGGTCAACGACGGCCCGGTGACGATTCCCTTGAACATGAACTGAGTGGCATGGCCCTGATTTTTCATTCTTCCGCGAACCCCGTCGCTGCCGGCCATGTGCTGGGCGCGAGCCTGGTGGGTGAACCCTGGAACGGCGCAGCGCCGGCCTGGCCGCTGCAACCGCTGCGCGCGCCCCTGCTGGGCGCGGGCAGCACGCCGTGGCACGAGGCCTGGCTGGTGGACAGCGCGCCCCTGTCGGGCGAGAGCGAGGGCATCCACTGGCGGCGCCAGGGCGACCAGCTCTTTGGCGTGATCGAGATCGACGAGAGCCCGGACGTCGGGCTGCAGGCCGCCAGCGAAGCCGCGTATGCGCGCCTCTTTCGCCTGCTCGACGCTCAGGGCCTGCCGCACCTGTGGCGGCTCTGGAACTACATGGCCGACATCAACCGGGACCAACAAGGCCTGGAGCGTTACCGGCAGTTCAACCTGGGCCGCGCCCAGGCGTTCGAGGGCGCTTCGCGCTGCGTGGTGGGCCGGGTGCCCGCTGCCTGTGCACTGGGGGTGCGCTCCGGCCCGCTGTCGGTCGCTTTTCTGGCCGGGTCCACGCCGGCTGTGCCGGTGGAGAACCCGCGCCAGGTCAGCGCCTTTCTCTACCCCAGCGACTATGGGCCGCGCAGCCCGACTTTTTCACGCGCGGCCCTGGTCTATCCGCCGGGGCAGGAGCTGCTGTTCATTTCAGGCACGGCGAGCATCGTCGGTCACCAGAGCGTGCACCTGGACGACGTGGTGGCGCAGACCCGCGAGAGCCTGGACAACATCGAGGCCGTGCTGGCCGAGGCGCAGCGCCTCAGTCCCCAGGGGGTTTTTGCGCTCGCCGATCTGAGCTACCGGGTCTACATCCGCCACGCGGCTGACCTGGGCGCCGTGATGGCCGTGATGGCCGGGCGCGTGGCCAGCGCTGAAACCCTGTACCTGCAGGCCGACGTGTGCCGCAGCGAGTTGCTGGTGGAGATCGAGGCCCAAGGGCTGCGCGTGGTTCAGGCCGCGTAAGGGTTCGGCTGCCCCAGCCCGGCCAGGATCGCCGTCTCGCGCGCTTCCATCGCTTCGGCGTCGGCCTCGCTGGTCTCGTGGTCCCAGCCCTGGGCGTGCAGGGTGCCGTGCACCAGCAGGTGCGCGTAGTGTTCGGCCAGCGGCTTCTTCAGTTCCTTCGCCTCCCGCGCCACCACCGGCGCGCACAGCACCAGGTCGGCCATCACCAGCGGTTCCGTGGCGTAGTCGAAGGTGAGCACGTTGGTGGCGTAGTCCTTGCCACGGTAGTCGCGGTTCAGGGCCTGACCTTCTTCGGCATCGACGATGCGCACGGTGATCTCGGCATCGGCGTCCAGCGCGTGGCGGATGCAGCGGGCGACGGTGTGACGCGGCAGCGCGGCGCGGTGGAGGGCGGCATCGGCCAGCGCGCCGAACTGCAGGGAGAGACTCAATGAGGGCAGGGCCATGGTGTGATCAGGTGGCTTTGCGGCGTACGCGTTTGGGCAGAGGCGGCAGTCGATCGTCGGCCTCGTTGCTGCGCGCGTCGTAGGCGTCCACGATACGCGCCACCAGCGGGTGGCGCACCACGTCGGCGCTGCTCAGGCGCGTGATGGCGATGCCTTGCACGCGTTTGAGCACGCGTTCGGCGTCGATCAGGCCGCTGAGTTCGGTGCGTGGCAGGTCGATCTGGCTCACGTCGCCGGTAACCACGGCCTTGCTGCCGAAACCGATGCGGGTCAGGAACATCTTCATCTGCTCCACCGTGGTGTTTTGCGCTTCGTCGAGGATCACGAAGGCGTGGTTGAGCGTGCGCCCGCGCATGAAGGCCAGCGGCGCGATCTCGATCTGCTGGCGCTCGAACGCCTTCTGCACTTTGTCGAAACCCATCAGATCGTGCAACGCGTCGTAGAGCGGGCGCAAATACGGGTCTACTTTCTGGCCCAGATCGCCGGGCAGGAAACCGAGTTTTTCGCCGGCTTCCACCGCCGGGCGGGTGAGGATGATCTTCTGCACCGCGCTGCGCTCCAGCGCGTCCACCGCGCAGGCCACGGCCAGATACGTCTTGCCGGTGCCGGCGGGGCCGATGCCAAAGGTGATGTCGTGCGTGGCCATGTTTTCCAGGTAGCGCGCCTGGGCCGGCGTGCGCCCGCGAACCTCGCCGCGCCGCGTCTGCATCGCCAGTGCGCCGTCGCCCGGCTCGGCCAGCGCGGTGTCGCCGCTCAGCATCAGCTGCACGGTTTCCGCCGGGATCGGCTTCTTCGCCATCTCGTACAGCGCCTGCAGCGTTTCCAGCGCCTGATTGGCCTTGGCCTTGGGGCCTTCGATGCGGAACTGCTCGAAGCGGTGCGCCACCTTGACCTGCAGGCCCGCTTCAATGCTGCGGATGTGGCTGTCCATCGGCCCGCAGAGGTGGCCCATGCGCAGGTTGTCGGGCGGGGAGAAGGTGTGGCGGAGGATCAAACCGATAATCCCGAAAGATGAATGGACCGAGGAATCCCCAATGATAGGCAAGTTGACCGGCACGCTGCTGGAGAAGAACCCACCCCAGATTGTGATCGACTGCCACGGCGTGGGTTACGAAGTGGATGTGCCCATGAGCACCTTCTACAACCTGCCCGCGCTGGGCGGAAAAGTGGCGTTGCTCACGCACTTCGTGGTGCGCGAAGACGCGCAGCTGCTCTACGGCTTTGGCAGCGCGCCCGAGCGCGAGGCCTTTCGCCAGCTGGTCAAGATCAGCGGCATCGGCCCACGCACGGCGCTCTCGGTGCTCTCGGGCATGAGCGTGGGCGACCTGGCGCAGGCGGTGACCGCGCAGGACGCGGGCCGCATCATCAAGGTGCCGGGCATCGGAAAGAAGACGGCCGAGCGCCTGCTGCTGGAGCTCAAGGGCAAGCTCGGCGCCGACCTGCCGCTGTCTGGCTTCGGCCCGGCGCGCAGCGATGCGCAAAGCGACATCCAACAAGCGCTGATGGCGCTGGGCTACAACGAAAAAGACGCGGCGGCGGCGCTCAAGGCCCTGCCGGTGGACGTGGGCGTGAGCGAGGGCATCAAGCTGGCGCTGAAGGCTTTGACGAAGTGAGCCCAACTTCAGTGGATGATCATCCGGCCCGATCGGGCGATCTCGCGGTACCGGTTCGCATCGACCTTGATCAGGTGAGCGAGGTCCGATGCGCTTCCCCGCAACGGCTCGATGCCTGATATTTCGAGGTGCTCCCGGGTGGCGGGATCGTCCAGAATTCTGGCCACATCGCGTGCGATCCGGTCGACCACATCGGGAGACAGACCCGCCGGCCCCATGAGTGCTTTCCAGGTCGACATGTCAAAGCCCTGCAAACCCTGCTCTTGAAGCGTTGGCACATCGGGCAGGAGCGGATAGCGTTGCGCCGATGAAATGCCCAGCACGCGCAGCCGCCCTGATCGCGCATGTGGCACCACCAGATTTGCGCTGACCACGGCCAGGGGAATCTGCCCCCCCAGGACATCCGTCAACACGGGAGCACATCCCCGATACCCGACCTGTGAAAAGCTCAGGCCGGTCTTCTTCATGAGCAGTTCCATCACGAAGTGAGAGGGTGACCCGATCCCGCAGGAACCATAGCTCTGTCCGGTGACCTGTGCGCCGGCCGCCTGAAGCTCTTGCACGTTCGAGGCTTTGACAGACGGGTGGGCGATCAGGGCCAAGGGACCCCTACCCAGCAACATGATGGGCGTCAGATCGTTTTCATGGTGATATGGGAGTTTTCCCTGCGCGGCCAGATTGGTCAGCATGGTGTCGTTTTGCAGCAGCAGCGTGTATCCGTCGGCCGGTGCTCTGACGACGTCCATGCTTCCGATGTTGCCCGAGGCACCAGGCCGGTTCTCTACCGTCACGGGCTGTCCCCACTGGCGTTGCAGTTCGCTGCCAATCACGCGGGCCACCACGTCCGAGCTGCCGCCGGCACTGTAGGGAACCACGATCCGGACGCTGCGGGACGGAAAGTTCTGTGCCAATGAGGGCGTCGCGCATACGACCATCAGGCACCACCCCGCGGCGAGCCGACGGGCCCAGGACGCACAGACGGTGGCACTCATGCCGCAGCCTTCACTCGGTCGTCCACGGGGGCGTTGTCCTTGTGGAACCACGGAAAGTGTGGGCGGGGATCCCCGTGCCCGAAATCCAGCGGATACCGGGTCATGTAGGTCTGTCGACCGTTCATGGCATGGAGGTTGGCGTGGCGAAAGTAGGCCATCGCCTCCTGGTCGTAGTGGCTCGCTCTGTCCCAGTCATCGACCTGGTCGCCGAAGGTCTCGACGAGATCCCTCTCGAACGGGTACAGGCAACAGTCAAGGATCTGTTGCCTCGTGTGGCGGTAGTGAATTGCCGAGGTGCGGAACCTGGTGTCCACAAAGATCGAAGTGGCCCGCTCGAGCAGGTGGGGCAAAGCGCCTGCCCGGTGTTCGGACACGCCCCAGTAAGGCGTGGGTTCGTACAGAAAAGCGTACAAGTCTTCGCCCAGCTGTGAACGGCTCAATCGGATCACGGGCAGAACCAGTTCCTCCATGAACCGCTGCCAGAACCGCGCGGAGCCGAACCAGTAGCTGCACATGCCGTAGTTCTGGTTGTGCTGCCGGCCCACGTTGACAATGTCCAGCGCCACACCGGCCAGATCCAGAACGCGCTGGTAACGCTGCTGGAGTTGGGAGTCCTGGTGCGTGATCTGTCCGCGATCAAAATTGTTGAAGCACAGGTAAACGTTCTGCGGGCGGGGATTGACCACGTAGATGTCATGACCAGGAGATTCATCCATCCACCGACGGACATCGTGACCATTCAGCAGACCCTTGGCATGAAAGCGGCTCGAAACGGCGCCCACGATGTCTGCCGTGCGATGCACATCGGCGGCATACAGTTCATCGAAGATCTGGAATTCGCGCAGGCCAGGCCTGGGGTTGTGGCGAAAATCCAGGGGTTCGAATCCGGGAACGATTTCAGCGAGGTGGCAATCCTCAATGCAATTCTGCAGAAGACGAATATTCATGAAGGAGGCAAGGTCTCATAAGGAATTTTTCTTCATTGTGCCTGTGCGTCGCTTTTGAGTCACTTCCCCTCCCGCACCACCCGCCCGTTGAGCGCCTGCACCGGCCGCGCGTTCATCGGGAACAGCTGGGCAAACAGTTTCAGCTGCTCGCGGCTCACGGTCACGGGCTGCTTCATCACCATCCACAACACGCCTTCGGTGCAGGGCGGTGTGGTGAGTGAACCCATGAACTGGTAGTAACGCTGGTCTTGCGGTAGCAGTTCCTTCATGTCGATCAGCCCGGGCGGTAGGGGCACGCGGTCACCGGTGTCGAGTGGCATGTGGGTCCAGACCTTGTGCACCAGATCGTTGGCCGTGCCCGGGTCGATCAGCACCGCCACCACGGCGAGCTGGCCCTGGTCGTTTTTGTGGACCAGGTGCGCGACCATGGCAAAACCCTTGTGGTTCACCTTTTCCTCCGCCGGGTGGTGGAAGTGGAACTGCAGCAACTGGTAGGTGGAGCCACGCACGGTCAGCGCGTTGCCGGCGTCCAGGTCGACCTGGATGGTGTGGCCGTTGTTGATCACGCTGCCGCCGCTGGGCTGGTGGTTGAAGACCAGCGGTTCGGCGGGGCCTTGCAGGGTGCCGGCTTCGTCGATGTGCACCGGTGACTGGCGCTGGCCGGTGGCGCAGGCGCCGAATTCGGGCTTCATCTCGGCCCAGTGTTCGGGGCCATGTGGACCCGCGTAGCTCCAGTGGG
The DNA here is from genome assembly GCA_002842215.1 of Betaproteobacteria bacterium HGW-Betaproteobacteria-9. Taxonomy (GTDB): domain Bacteria; phylum Pseudomonadota; class Gammaproteobacteria; order Burkholderiales; family Burkholderiaceae_C; genus Hydrogenophaga. The sequence continues at coordinate 32,021 of PHCC01000019.1, forward strand.
CTTCGTGTGCGCCTGCGGCGGGCGCCTTGTGCAGGCGGGCCTTGCGGGGCTGGGCATGGGCCGTTGCGGTTTTTGCGGCGGCGTGTGGGGCAGGACCCGCTGATTCACCGACGATGACTTGCACCTTGTTGGGCCCCTGCCGGCTTTCGATGGCGGCCTTGATCCGGTCGATCACCGCCTGGGGGTTGCCGGATGCCGGCGGTGTGGCTTGGGCCGGCGGCGCCACCGGCGGGGTGCTGGCGGGGGCGTGCGACGGGGTCGGGTCGGCGGCGAACACGCTCGCTGCACCGCAGGCGCAGAGGGCGGCGAGCAGGGCGTGCAAGGCGGTGGCGGGTGCGGGACGTTGGGGCATGGCAGGGTGGACCGGGGTGACCGGGCCGCAGGCGTTGGGAGCGTTCTCCGCTGTATCGGCCGCGCCGCGGCTTCACTTGAGCCAGCCGGGCTGGCCTGTATAGTCAATGGCCGTTGCCCCGCCACCCCATCGCCGCCCCGCCGTGACCATCCAGACCGATGATTTCGCTCCCACGCCGCGCGTGGTCTCAGCCGCTCCGGCTTCGCCGAAGGAGGAGGCGATCGAACGCGCGTTGCGGCCCAAGTTGCTGGACGAATACGTGGGCCAGCAGAAGGTGCGTGAGCAACTGGAAATCTTCATCGGCGCGGCCAAAAAACGCAGCGAGGCGCTGGACCACGTGCTGCTGTTCGGCCCGCCGGGGTTGGGCAAAACGACGCTCAGTCACATCATCGCGCAGGAGCTGGGCGTCAACCTGCGCCAGACCAGCGGGCCGGTGCTGGAAAAGCCCAAGGACCTGGCGGCGTTGCTGACCAACCTCGAAGCCAACGACGTGCTGTTCATCGACGAGATCCACCGGCTCAGCCCGGTCGTCGAAGAGATCCTTTACCCGGCGCTGGAGGACTACCAGATCGACATCATGATCGGCGAAGGCCCGGCCGCGCGCAGCATCAAGCTGGACCTGCAACCGTTCACGCTGGTGGGCGCGACCACGCGCGCCGGCATGCTGACCAACCCGCTGCGCGACCGCTTTGGCATCGTGGCGCGGCTGGAGTTCTACACCGCCGAGGAGCTGGGGCTCATCGTCAAGCGCAGCGCGGGCCTGCTGAACGCGCCGATGGACCCCGAGGGTGGCTTCGAGATCGCGCGCCGTTCGCGCGGCACGCCGCGCATCGCCAACCGGCTGCTGCGCCGCGTGCGCGACTACGCCGAGGTCAAGGGCCGCGGCACGATCACGCTGGACATGGCCAACCGCGCGCTGGCCATGCTCGACGTCGATCCGCAGGGCTTCGACCTCATGGACCGCAAGCTGCTCGAAGCCGTGATCCACCGCTTCGACGGCGGGCCGGTGGGACTGGACAACATCGCGGCCAGCATCGGCGAAGAGCGCGACACGATCGAAGACGTGATCGAGCCCTACCTGATCCAGCAGGGTTTCCTGCAGCGCACGCCACGCGGGCGCATCGCCACGCTGGCGGCCTACCGCCATCTGGGCGTGGCGCCGCCGCAGTCGGGCGACCACCTGTTCCCGGACGCGATCTGACATGCAAGCGGGTGTGGACGGCCCAACCGGCATGCCGTCTGGCACCGAAGCGCTGTTCCGTGCCGCGCTGGGCCCGCCTGCCGCCCGGATCTACCTGCCCTTCTTCGCCCGATTCGAAGAACGGGGGCGTTCGGGGCTGGTCTGGAGCCCGCGGGCGGCGCTGGGCAACCTGGCCTGGCTGGTGTACTGGCGCCTGTGGGACGCCGTGCTGGTCCAGTCCATCCTGACGGTCGCCGGGGCGGGTGCGCTGGGCTGGCTGTGGGCGCGCGCGGACGGTGTGCCGATGGGCGTGCGGTTCGGGATGGCTGTGGCGGTCGTTGTGCTGTGGCTCGCCGTGCCCGGACTGTGGGGTGTGGCCTGGCTGCACGGTGGCTTGCGCCAGCGCACGGTGGCCGCCGTTGAGGAGGCCGATACCTTCAAGGTTGCGCTGGAACACCTGGAGCGTTCGGTGTATGCGTGGCGTCCCCGGGGGTATTTGTTCTCGGCGGCGACCGCACTGGCGGTGGTGTTGCTGGTCGGGTGGACGGCCCAACTGTTGCGCGGGGCGGCGGTGTCCGACGAACCAGCCAGCGCAGCCTTGTTTCGGCCGACACCGCCGCCGTCCATCAGCCCGGTCGCCACGCCCACGCCAGCGCCCGAGCAGACCGCCGCGTCGCCGGCAGTGGACAAGCTGGTGCCCGTGATCGAAAGCCCTGCGGCCGAGCCCGCTGCGGGGCGGGTTTTGCCCGATCCCGATCTGTCGGGCGTTCGCCCCCGGGTCCGGGGTTTCGGTGTCAACGTCGGCCTGTTTTCCGTGGCGGCCAACGCCGAACGGGCGAAGGCACGGCTGTCCGAAGCGGGCCTGCCGGTGTTGGACGACCCGGTCGAGTCGGCACGCGGGCCGCTCACCCGCGTGCGGGTGGGGCCGTTCGACCGTCGCGAAGATGCCGAGGCGGCTGCGCAGAAGGTGCGGGCGCTGGGCTTGGAGGCCCGGGTCTACGAACCCTGACCTGGCGCCCCGCCGGCGCCGCGCAGCACACCCATCACCATCAAGCACTGCGCGGCGTAGTAGCTGCCCAGCACCCAGAAGGCCGACATCGGCAGCGGACTCACGAAACGGTTGATCGCCAGCAGCGCGTCGCTGAGCATGAAACACGCGGCGCCCACGGCCACCACCATGGACGGGCCGTCGCGTTGCACGCTGGCGCGGCCCAGGGCCTGCGCCGCCATCAGGCCGATCGCCAGCACATAGGCGGCCACGGGCCCGCGCAGGCCGGGTGGCAGGCCGCCGTACCAGAGCACGGCGTACATGCCCAGCCCGACCGCGGCCACGCCCCACGCGGCGGGTCGGTTCGTCAGCCAGGGCACGCCCTGGCGGAACAGCGCAATGTAGGCCATGTGCGCCAGCAGGAAGGCCGCCAGGCCGGGGATGAACAGGCCGTCGAGCATGAGAAACACATCGCCCGTGAGGGAGGCGGCGAGGGCTGCGAGCAGCCAGGGGGCGCCGCGCAGGCCGACGGCTCGGGAGCGCATCGCCGCGATCACCACCGCCAGGGCCACGACCATGGTCAGTGGCTTGAAGACGAGGTGCACCGCCGGCCAGCCGGTGGCGGCGCTGGCCATCGACAACGCGGCGCATTCGATCAGCAGCACCTCGCCCCGGCTGATGCGCCCCTGCAGCAACGCGCCCACGGCCCACAGGCCCGCGAACAGGGCGGTGAACCCCGCCAGGTTGTGCGACAGCGCGGCGGTGTCGGCGGGCCAGAGAAAGGCCGCCACGCCGCCCAGCAGGGCCACGAACTGCCATGCCGCGAAGACCTTCACCGGGCGGGTGACGGGCGGTGCGTAGGTTCTCAGCGTGGTGATGTCGAAGGGTGGGCGAGGAAAAGCCGCCGCCACGTCGGCCGGCCGCCAGCCCGGCGGCTTCAGCCACACGCACAGCTTGTCGGTCCAGTTCTTCGCTCGCCAGCTGTCGAGCGCCAGCGCCCAGTACACCTCGGCGTTGGCCCACAGCGGGTCCCAGCTGTTGAGCGGGCTGCGCGTGCCGTAGACGCAGGGCTCGCGCGGGTCTTCGGGCTCGAAGCTGCCGAACAGGTGGTCCCACAGCATCAGGATGCCGCCGTAGTTTTTGTCCACGTAGCGATCATTCACCGCGTGGTGCACGCGGTGGTTGGACGGTGAGGCGAACCAGCGGTCGAAGCGGCCCAGGCTGCCGATCTGCTCGGTGTGGATCCAGAACTGGTAGAGCAGGTCGATGAGCGCGACCACCGCGAACACCAGCGGCGGCACGCCCGCCAGCGCCATCGGCAGGTAGAACACCCAGCCCAGCAGCGGGTAGCTGCTGGGCTGGCGCAGCGCGGTCGAGAGGTTGTAGTCCTGGCTCTGGTGGTGCACCACGTGCGCGGCCCAGAAGACGCCCACCGTGTGGCCGAGGCGGTGGTTCCAGTAGTAGAGGAAGTCGTAGAACAGCAGCGCCAGCAGCCAGCCTGGCAGGGTGGTCCAGAAACCGGTGTCGGGCACCAGCGCCAGGCTGCTGAACACGGCGGTGTAGATGCCGATCTTCAGCAGCGGCACCAACACCACGCTGGCCTGGCTCAGCATGCCCAGCGAGATGCTGTTCAGGGCGTCGTCGAAGCGGTAGGTGTTGCGGCCCCGGCGCAGGCCGATGACGAGTTCGATCGCGATGAGGACGAAGAAAACCGGGGTGGCGAGGACGATGATCTGGCTGGGTGACATGCCCGCCATTCTGGTGGGATTCAGCCCAGGGCTGCTCTGGCGTCAACCCTGATCAGGCGTTCCACCCGCCCGGCCGCCAAACCGCCGACCACACCGAACGCCCAGTCGTGCAGGTTCACCGTGGGGTCGCAATGGCCCGGGATCAGCCACACGGTTTCGCCCAGTTCGGGCAGGGCCGTGCCAGGCGCAGCGGCGCGCAGGATGCCGTGTTCGTCGCCGCCGTTGGCAAACACCAGGCCGCTGGGCCAGGCCACCGTCGGCAGGCCGCTGTCGATGGCGTGGCTCTTGTGGCCGGCGTCGCAGACGGCGTGGTTTTCGCTGCGGCTCATGACCTGGCTCTTGACGAACAGCGCGTGTTCGAACGCCGGGTCGTCCGCTTCGTTCTGGTTGCTCGCGTAGTCGGCGTCCATGAACAGGTAGGACCCGGCCTGCAGCTCGCCCCAGGCACCGCTGGTGGCCTCCAGCACGAAGCTGCCGGTGCCCGCGCCGGTGACCAGCGGCACGCCGAAACCCGCGGCGGTCAGCGCATCGAGGCTGCGGACCACGGCCTGCGTGGCGCCCTCGATAGCGACGCGGCGTTCGGCCGGTGTGCGCAGGTGCTGGGCGCGACCGTGGTAGGCCTGCAGGCCGGCGAAACGCAGGGCGGGGTGCTGCGCGATCTGTCGCGCCAGCGGCACCGCGGCCTCGCCCGAGACCACACCACAGCGGCCCTGGCCGACGTCGATTTCGATGAACACGTCGATGGCGTTCGGTGTGTGCACGCCCGCCGCTTCGAGCGCCTGCGCCAGGCGCGTGATGCCCAGCGCGCTGTCCACCGCGATGGCGAAGCGCGTGGGCAGGTCGCGCAGCGCCGCCGCCAGCCGCGCCAGCTTGGCCGGCGCGATCACCTCGTTGCTGATGAAGATGTCGTGCACGCCGGCGTGGGCCAGGGCCAGCGCCTCGTCGGTCTTCTGCACACACACGCCGACGGCGCCGTGCGCCACCTGGCGCTTCGCCAGTTCGGCGCTCTTGTGCAGCTTGGCGTGAGGCCGCAGGCGCAGGCCGCGCCCGGCCGCGAAGGCCGCCATGCGCGCCAGGTTGCGCTCCATCGCATCGAGGTCGATCACCAGCGCGGGCGTGTCGATGGCTGCCACGCCGTGGCCCACGCAGGCTTGTGCCAGCTCAAGCCGCCTGTTCATCGAGTGCGCCGTTGTTGGTGTTCAGGTGCCCGGTGTCGGCCCAGCCCACCAGGCCCAGGCCCTCGGGCGTCCAGAGCAGGCGGTTGATGGCGGTGTTGGTCAGTTCCCAGCTGCGCGGTGCCTGCAGTTCCAGCCGGGTGGCGGCGCGGTAGAGGATGTCGAGCACGCCGCCATGCACCGCCACGAGGATCTGCTCGCCGGGGTGGCGCGCGGCCAGCTCGTTCACCGCGCGCACCACGCGGTCTTGCAGCTGCAGCAGCGACTCGCCGCCGGGCGGCGCGAAGTCGGGCACGCGCTTGCGCCAGGCGGTGGATTCTTCCGGGTAGCGCGCTTCGAGTTCGGCCCAGGTGTGGCCCTCGAAGCGGCCGAAGCAGCGCTCGCGCAGGCCGGCGTGCGTGTGCACCGGCTTGTCGTGCCGGCGCGCGACGGTCTGCGCGGTTTCCAGCGCCCGGCTGAGATCGCTGGCGTAGAAAGCGTCGATGGGTTCTTCGGCCAGCGCCTGCGCGAGCTGGGCCGCCTGCCAGCGGCCGTGCTCGTTGAGGTCGATGTCGGTGTGGCCCTGGATGCGGGTGTCGCGGTTCCAGGCGGTTTCACCGTGGCGCACGGCCAGGATGCGGGTGACTTTCAAATGGGGGTCCTGTTCGGTTGGGGCGGTCAACAGGGCGCACTGTACCGGGTTGGCCCCGGTCTGCAAAACCGCACGGAAGATGCCCCGTTGCCTTCGGCTATCGCACGCTTTGGAACACAATCGCCGCATGTCACTGCCCGCCGCTGTGTCGTCCGGGGATTTTGCCTCCCTGTTCAACTTCCTGCCCATCGGGGCCTACCGGAGTTCGCCCGACGGCCGGATGATCCGCTCCAACCAGGCGCTGGTGGCGCTGAACGGGTATGCCACGGAGGCCGAACACCTGGCGGCGGTCAAGGACATCGCCCGCGAGTGGTACGTGGATCCCCGGCGGCGCGATGAATTCAAGCAGCGGCTGGAGCGCGACGGTTTCGTGCGGAGCTTCGTGTCCGAGATCTGGCGCCACAAGACCCGGGAACGCATCTGGATCAGCGAAAACGCCCACATCGTGCGGGATGCGCAGGGTCGTGTGCTCTATTACGAGGGCACGGTCGAAGACGTCACCGAGCGCATCCAGAACCAGGAGGCCTTGCGCCGCAGTGAAGAACAGCTGCGCCAGATCACCGCGCAGGTGCCGGGCATGGTGTTTGTGCTGCACGTGGCGCCCGACGGGCGCCGGGAGTACCGTTTCGTGAGCCCCGGTGTGCGCGACATCTATGGCTTCGATCCCGAAGACCTGGTGCGCGATCCGATGCTCATCGCGCGCTACCGCCATCCGGACGACCAAGTGCTGCTTGAGAGGGATCTGAGCCGGATCCTGCAGGGGCCGGTCGATCTCGGGGGCGAGTTCCGCATCGTGCTGCCCGACGGGCAAATCAAGTGGCTTTACCGCCGCTCGTGCACCGTGTCGCGCGATGCTTCGGGTTCCCTGCGTGTCGGGGTCTTGCTCGACATCACCGGGCGCAAGCAGGCCGAAGCCGCCCTCCACGAAAACGAAGCGCTCTGGAAGCTGGCGCTGGAAAGCGCAGGCGACGGGGTCTGGGACTGGAACATCGCGACCGGGGAGGAGTTTTTCTCCAGCCGCATCCTGGCCATGTTCGGCTTTGCCGAAGGCGAGATCACCCACCTGGCCGAGGCGCTGGACAACCGGACCCATCCCGACGACGTGGCGCAGATGCTGGCCGACCGGCAGGCGCACTTTGATGGCCACACACCGGTGTATCGCAACGAACACCGCGTGCGCTGCAAGGACGGCAGCTGGAAATGGGTGCTCTCGCGCGGCATGGTGATCGGGCGCGACGCGGCGGGTGTGCCGCTGCGCATGGTGGGCACACACACCGACATCACCGAACTCAAGCAGGCCGAGGCGCAGCAGCGCCTGCTCGAAGCGCAATTGCGCGAGTCGCAGAAGATGGAAGCGATCGGCACACTGGCCGGCGGTGTGGCCCACGATTTCAACAACCTGCTGGCGGCCATCCTGGGCAACCTGGCCCTGGCGCGCGAAGACGTGGGGCCCGATCACCCGGCGCAGGAAAGTCTGCAGGAAATCAGCCGCGCCGCGATCCGCGCCCGCCAGCTGGTGCAGCAAATTCTCACCTTCAGCCGGCGCCAGACCCAGGCCATGCAGCTGCAACCGCTCACACCGCTGCTGCTGGAAGCGCTGGGCCTGCTGCGCTCGCTGCTGCCCGCCGGCGCGCGCCTGGACACCCGGCTGCCCGATGCGGATCTGATGGTGATGGCGGATGCCACCCAGGTGCAACAGGTGCTGATCAACCTGTGCACCAACGCCTGGCAGGCGCTTGGAGGCCGGCCCGGTGACATCCTCGTGGCGCTGGAAGCCCGACAGGTGGATGCGACGCAGGCGCTGCAGCTGGGGGATCTGTCACCGGGCGGCTATGCGTGTCTGAGCGTGTCCGACGACGGATCGGGCATGAGCGCCGAGACCCGGCGGCGCCTGTTCGAACCCTTTTTCACCACCAAGCCGCCGGGGGCCGGCACGGGGCTGGGCTTGGCGGTGGTGCACGGCATCGTCAAGGCGCACCGGGGCGCGATTGCGGTGCACAGCCGGCCCGGCGCCGGCACGCGCTTTGACATCTACTTCCCGCTGGCCGGGGAGACCGGGGCGTTACCGCCTGAACGGGCGCCCGCTTCCGAAGCGCCGGTGTCCGAGGCCAGCGGGCGCCACGTGGTCTATATCGACGACTACGAAGCCATGGTGTTTCTGGTCGGGCGGTCGCTGCGCAAGCAGGGTTTTCGTGTCAGCACCTTCGAGTCGGGCGAGGCGGCGCTGGACTGGCTGCGCACGCATGAAGACCCTGTCGACCTCGTGGTGACCGACCAGAACATGCCGGGCCTGTCGGGCGTGGATGTGGCGCGGGCCATCCACCGCCTGCGCCCGGGCCAGCGCATCGCCATCGTCTCGGGGCACGTCAGCGACGAACTGCTGGCCGAGGCCGCGGCGGCGGGCGTGAGCGATGTGCTGGGCAAACAGGACAGCATGGAAGCGCTGGGCGCTGCCATCCGGCAGTTGCTGGAGGCCTGAAGCGCGTTAGCGTGCAACAACGCGCGTCAGGGGGCGCCCCAAGCTTGAATCGCTCCCCTCGGGGGGCCTCGTTCTTCAGCGCGGAACGTCGATGTTGACCTGTCGCACGCCGGCTGGCGGCGTCGGGAAGTCGCGCAGGGCCGCGTCGAGCATGGCGCTCCAGAGTTCGGGGGTGCTGTTCCAGCGGCCCTCGTGCGCGGCGTGCGTTTCATAGACCACCTGCCGGTTACCGGCGTGACGGATCAGCAAAGACACCTTGCGCTGGTAGTACGGCCAGTCCGTGTGCAAAAACATCGGCGACCAGATGATCTGACCGCTGCCGGTGATGACGTGACCACGACCAAACATGCCGAATGCACCCCAGTGGTGGTCCCACGGGTCTTCCCAGGGCGCGCGTGGCAGTCGCAACGAAGTGGCGCTGACCTGTACCGTCCAGGACGGGGGCGCACCTCCATCGGCCTGATGCCAGTCGACCTTGCCCAATGCGGTGCGGGCCAATTGTTCCAGCTGGTCCTGTCCGGCGGCTTGGCGGCCTTCGTCTTGGGACGGCAGTCGGTCAAAGCGGTAGGTTTGTGGTCCCTGCGGCGCGGCACCGGGCAGGCGGGTACCACCAGCGACACCGTTCCAGCGGGGAAAGCTCTCCACCGCGTTGTCCACCCGATAGACGCTGGCGCAGCCGCCGAGCACCAGCAGGCCCAGGGTGAGCAGCAAGGCACGCCAGAACACGCTGGCGCGTCGTGGAGCAAGGGTGTCGTGTGGGTGCATCACCACGCCTCCTGTTGAGTGGATCGGGCCGTCATCTGGCAGGCGGCGGGCCTGCGGTTTCAGTGCGCGGCGATCGGTATGACCGCGCGGGCCGGCACTTCGTTCCCGGTTTCGTCGTCGGCCATGGGCGGAACGGGGTCCGGCAAGGGCTCTTCATCAAACGCCTTGTCGCCGTCTTCGCTGGCCTCGCCAGTGACCTCGATGCTTTCAAACGGGAACAGCTTGCGGTCCATCAAATGGCTGGGCACCACGTTCTGCAGCGCAGTGAGCATGTTCTCCAGCCGGCCGGGAAACTTTTTGTCCCAGTCGCGCAGCAGGTTGCCGACCTGCTTGCGTTGCAGGTTCTCCTGGCTGCCGCAGAGCGTGCAGGGGATGATGGGGAACTGGCGCACTTCGGCCCAGCGGATCAGGTCTTTCTCGGGCACGTAGGCCAGCGGGCGGATCACCATGAACTCGCCGTTGTCGCTCACCAGCTTGGCCGGCATGCCCTTGAGCTTGCCGCCAAAGAACATGTTGAGGAACAGTGTCTGCAGCATGTCGTCGCGGTGGTGCCCGAGCGCGATCTTGGTCGCGCCCAGCTCCTTGGCCACCCGGTACAGAATGCCGCGGCGCAACCGGCTGCACAGGCTGCACATGGTCTTGCCTTCGGGGATCACCTTCTTGACGATGGAGTAGGTGTCCTGCGTCTCGATGTGGTGCTTCACGCCGAGTTTCGCCAGGTACTCGGGCAGGATGTGGTCGGGGAAACCGGGCTGCTTCTGGTCCAGGTTCACGGCGATGATCTCGAAGCGGATCGGTGCGCGCGCCTGCAGCTTGAGCAGGATGTCGAGCAGGCCATAGCTGTCCTTGCCACCCGAGACGCAGACCATCACGCGGTCGCCCTCTTCGATCATGTTGAAGTCCACGATGGCGCGGCCGACCTCGCGGCACAGGCGCTTTTCGAGTTTGTGGTTTTCGCGGTGCTGTTTGCTGGCGGCGCCGTGTTCGGCCACCGGGGCCGGGGCCGCGTTGTCGTCGATGAGGGGTTCGACCCAGCCAGTGGGTTGGAGCGTGTGGTTCATTGGGTGGTGGCCAGCCCTGGGCTGGCGGGAAAAACGGGGGTGGGCCGGGGAGGGTGGGCCGCAATGGCCGGCGCCTGCCTCCGGCGAATGCGTCACCGCGAATCGTACCGGGTACGGGCACCAGCGCACGCCAGCCACCCGCGTTCCCATGAAAACGACCGGCAGGGCACCAGGCGTCGTGGCGGGTTGCGGAGCGCTGGATCAAGATCTGTTAATAAATTGCTTGCAAATAAATCGTGTGCTATGTAATATTCAACCCATGGAAACCCATCGCATTTCGTCCACCCCGGCGCCGGCCCTCTCGCAGTTGCTCGACCAGCAACTGTGCTTCGCCATTTACTCGACGATGCTGGGGCTCAACAAGGTCTACCGCCGGCTGCTCAAGGGCCTGGGGCTGACCTATCCGCAGTACCTGGTGATGCTGGTGCTCTGGGAGCATGGCGACCTCAGCGTGTCCGCCATCGGCGAGAAAGTGTTTCTCGATTCGCCCACGCTCACGCCGCTGCTCAAGCGCCTGGAGGTCGCGGGCTTTGTTTCGCGCCAGCGCTCTGGAAGCGATGAGCGCCAAGTCATCGTGTCGCTGACCGCCGCCGGCAAGACGCTGCAGTCGCAGGCGAAGGACGTTCCGGGCTGTGTCGCTTCGGCGATGGAGTGTTCTGCGCAGGACATCGACGTGCTGCGCACGCGCTTGACCGGACTCAGGAGTGTGCTGTTCAAGAACGCTGGCTGAGCCCTTTTCCGGGTGCGTTGAGCGCCCTTCGTTTTTCCAAATACATCGTGTGCGAAATAATAGCATGCGATATATAAACCGGCGTCGCGCACCGGTTGGTTTCTCCAAGACGCGGTGCTTCAACCCTCTCACTGTTTTTAAAGGTATCTCCATGAGCTCCATCCGCAAAGTCTTCGCCGCTTCCGCTCTCTCCGTGGCCGCCACGGCCGCCCTGGCCGCTGGCAGCCCGGGCGTCGAGCACAACACCCAGGCCTTCCTCGAAGCGCTGGCCAAGGGTGGCGGCCAGCCGCTAGAAACCCTCTCGAACACCGACGCCCGTGCGGTGCTGGTTGGAGCGCAAGCCGGGGCCAAGCTGCCGCCGGCCGATGTGAGCGAGAAGACCATCACCGTGGACGGCAAGCCGATCCAGCTGACCATCGTGCGCCCGGCCGGTGCCAAGGGCGTGCTGCCGGCGTTCATGTTCTTCCACGGCGGCGGCTGGATCCTGGGCGACTTCCCGACCCACGAGCGCTTCGTGCGCGACCTGGTCGCCGACTCGGGCGCGGCCGCCGTGTTCGTGAACTACACGCCCTCGCCCGAATCGCGCTACCCGGTGGCGATCAACGAGGCCTATGCCGCCACGAAATGGGTGGCCGACAACGGCGCGCAGATCAACGTCGACGGCAAGCGTCTCGCGGTGGCCGGCAACAGCGTGGGCGGCAACATGGCAGCGGTTGTGGCCTTGATGGCCAAGGCCAAGGGCAGCCCCGCGCTGCGCGCCCAGGTGCTGTTCTGGCCCGTGACCCACGCCAACTTCGAGAACGCCTCCTACGACGAGTTCGCGAACGACCACTTCCTGACCAAGAACATGATGAAGTGGTTCTGGGATGCCTACACGACCGATGCGAAGCAGCGCCAGGAAATCTACGCCTCGCCGCTGCTGGCCACGACCGAGCAGTTGAAGGGTCTGCCGCCAGCCCTGGTGCAGTCCGCCGAGAAGGACGTGCTGCGTGACGAAGGCGAGGCCTATGCCCGCAAGCTCGACGCGGCCGGCGTCACCGTGGTGGCCACGCGCTACAACGGCATGATCCACGACTTCGGGCTGCTCAACGTGTTGAGCCAAGTGCCCGCCACGCGCGCGGCGCTGCACCAGGCCAGCGAAGAGCTGAGGGCTCGCCTGCGCTGAGCGCCTGCGGGCGCATTCACCGCATGCGGTGACGCGTCATCGCCAGTCCTGGCCGGGGATGATACGTTTCATGAACGCGTCGAACATGGGCACGGTGAAAGCCGTGTCGCCGTGGTTGGGGCTCCAGACCATGCCTTTACCGATCAGCGCACTGCGCGTGGGGGCCAGCGAAGACACCTTCTCGTCCAGGCAGGCAGCGATGTCGCCCGACCGGTGCGGGCCTTCGCCGAGCTCCGCCATGGCACGCAGGTACTTTTTTTCTTTTGGCGTGCAGCGGTCGAAGCGCACTCGGAAAAAACCTTCGTCCAGGCCGGCGATGGCGGTGAGGCTGGCCTTTCGGACCGCATCGATGCCGATCGGGCTGGCGTCGGCTGCCAGCCAGGTGTGGCTGCCCCAGGCTTGCAGGAAGTAGGCGTAGCCCTGGGTCACGCGCAGGATCTCGGCGAGCGCTTCGGGCGTGATCGCAACGCCTTCGTCCAGCAGCGGCTTTTCGATCGCCTGCGCCGCGTCTTCCGGCGCCAGGGCGTCGATGAACGGGAAGTCGAACAGGCGCTCGGCGTAGGACTTGGAGTTGCCCATGAGCCCGCGCAGCTGGGGCAGGCCCGCGCCGACCAGCACTACCGGCAGCCGGCGCTGCTCGGTGCGGTGCATGGCGGTGATGAGGGCGGCGAGCTGCTCTTCGGGCACGTACTGCAGCTCGTCGATGAACAGGGCCAGTGCCGTGCCGGCGGCTTTGGCGGCCAGCCCGGCCTGTTCCAGCAGCGCCTGCAGGTCGTGCTCGAGGTCGCCGTTGTCGGCCAGGCCGGGTTCGGGCTCGTAGTCGATGCCGACCTCGATGTCGTTGTAGGTCACTTTCAGCCGCTTGGCGAAACCGGCCAGCGCCCGCAGGCCACGGATGGCGAATGCCTTGGCCGCGTCGAGCTGGCACAGGCGCAGCAAGGCCTGGCGCAGCTGCGGAGCCAGCAGGGCCGGCAGCGAGCGCCCTTCCGGCGCTTCCAGTCGGACGGTGTGGATGCCGGCGGCCTCGGCGTCATCGCGCATGCGGTCGAGCAGCACGGTTTTGCCCACCCCGCGCAGGCCCACCAACATCGCGCTCTTGGCCGCGCGCCCGATCCGGGCGCGCTCCAGGGCGATTTGCACGGATTCGATCAGCGTGCCCCGGCCGGCCAGTTCCGGCGGCGGTGTGCCCGCGCCCGGGGCGAAGGGGTTGCGAATGGGATTCATGCGCTCATGATATCAATATTTGAAAAGTTACTAAATACTAATAACAATCCAAACTTCACTTGATTCGTGACGATGGCTGGTCCGGCCGGCAGCAGGATGAGCCGCCGCGGCTCGTGGCCTGCGGCGATAATGCGCGGCTGCTCTGTGTGTGGGGCAGGGAGCCTCACTTCATGGAATTGCTGACGCTGGAACACTTTTCGGGCTGCGTGAACGAGCCCTTCGCCACCCGGCTGGACGACGTGCACCTGGAGTTCGTGCTGGTCGAAGCCCGGCCCATCGGTACCGGTGCGCCGCATCCGGTGCGCCAGCCGTTTTCCTTGTTGTTCCGCAACACCGCCGCCGTGGTGTTCCCGCAGAAGATCTACCCGATGCACCACCCGCGGGTGGGCGAAGTGGGGATCTTCCTGGTGCCCATCGCGTACGAAAAGGCCGGGTTCCTGTACCAGGCCGTGTTCAACTGACCTGCGCCTCTCGGGGCGCCAGGCCGGTGGCCAGCGGTCCCGTTGGCCGGTTTGCCGTTCAGGGGTTCCAGCGCATCAACAGGTGCGCGCCCTCGCCCTCTTCGGCGACAAACCCCAGGCGTTCGTAGAGCCGGCGGGCGCCGGTGTTGGTTTGCAGCACGTGCAGGCGCACACCACACCCGGCGGTGGCCGCGTCGGCCTGGCATTGCAGGATCAGCGCCGAGCCCAGCCCGCCGCCGCGCCGGTCGGGAAACAGGCTGATGTGAACGATCAGGTGCTCGGGCGGTGTGCGCAGCAGGTAGCAGTTGCCCACCACCCCACCGCTGTGCCGGTGCTCGATGGCCCAGAAAGAGGCCTCGGGGTAGTGCGCCAGATAGTGCCGGTGCTGCAGCGTGAACTGCTGTTCGATGAACTGGCGTTTGACCCCATCCGGCCAGGGCACCAGGGCCATTTCCTCGCTGCGCGTGCTGGCATAGAGATCGCACAGCCGGGGCAGGTCCGCATCGCGCAGCGCGCGCAAGCAAAACCCACGCTCGGTGAAGAGCGCGGGCTCCGGCAAGCGGCCTGGGCGCTCCGGTGGGAACGGCGTCAGCCCGTGCGGGGTGGCCGTTGCCACGTCAGGGGAAGGCGGGGAAGACGCCTTGCAGCGCGATGCAGAAATTCACGCCAAGGTACGGCTGCTGGTTTTCGTGCGGGAAACCACCGCCCTGGCTGGGCGAGATCATGTTCGGGGCAAAGGTGGTGTTGGGTGATGCGGCGTTGAACGGTCTCGCGGTATTGCTGCCCAGCGTGGAGAGCGCGCTGTTGTTGCCTGGCGAGCCGCTCTTTTTGGTGAGATCGGATTGGGCGAAGGCGTTGATGCCGTGGTTGTGCGACGGGATTTCGGTGCTGGTGAGGGTGACCGTGTTGACGCCGAAGGTTTCGCCCAACACCCGCTCGCTGAGCCCCGGGCTCTGGCCCTGTTCGCAACCGGCGCGGGCCGCGAAGTTGGGCAGTTGGAACGTGGTCTGTCCATTGCCGCCGTAGCGGGTGCCGATGAGGGCGAACAGCGCGGTGTTCTGCGAGATCGGCAGCGTGGCGCCGTTGCAGTAGGCCCAGTTGCGCGGGTTGAAGTAGAAGCCGAACATCTGAATTTCGCCGATATAGGGTTCGCTCATGATCTGATTCCTTCGAGGGTTGTTCTGCGCTCAGGCCTGCTGCGGGAAGATGCCTTCGGTGGCGATGCAGTACTGCACCGTCAGAGTGGGCATGGTGTTTTCGTGCGGTTGTGAGCCGCCGGCGGTGGTGGTGGACTGCGGGGACATCGGGGCGGCCGTGGCGCCGGTCAGATCGGTTGCGTAGAAGACGTCGCCGCTGACCGTGCCGGGCAGCAGGGCGTTGCCCGGCGTCAGGGATGTCGCCGCGCCTGTGGTCGCGATCATGGTGTGTGTGTGTGTGGGCATCTGGGTCGTCAGCACGGTCACGCTCTCGGTGCCGGCCATCTGGCCCATGACGTAGTTGCTCAGCCCCGGGCCCTGGCCCTGGTGGATGGGCAGGCGGCCACGCAGGTCGGGCACGGCGAAGGTGCTCTGGCCGTCGCCGCCATAGGTGGTGCCGATGAGAACGAAGAGGGTTTCGTACTGGGAGATGGGCAGCAGGCTGCCGTCGCAGGCCTGCCAGCCGATGGGGGTGCGGCCGAAGCCGAACATGCGAATTTCGCCGATATAGGGTGTGGACATGAAACGGTGCTCCGAATGGTCAGTCGGGGGCCTTGGGTCGGGCCTTCAGTTGCGTGAGGGGAAGATGCCGCTTAGCGCAATGCAGAAATTGATTGCGGTGTAAGGCTGCAGGTTCGGGTGCGGCTGGTTGCCGCCGGCCGTGGCCACCGATTGGGCGTTCATCGCCACCAGTGCACCGCTCGAGGGGGCGTACAGATTGGCCGCCGTCGCGGTGTTGGCGCTGGTGGCCAGCAGACGGTTCAAGGGGGTGCGGTTGTCGCCTGCTGCGCTCGATGCCGCCATGGTGTGGGTGTGCGCCGGCAGGTTGCTCGACAGCAGCGTGACGTTCTCGACGCCGCCCGTCTGGCCCATCTGCACCGCGGGGGGCTGCCAATTGGGGTCCACCGAACTGGCATAACCCACGGGGGATCGCCCGCGCAGATCGGGCAGGGCGAAGTTGGTGGTGCCGTTGCCCCCGAACTGCGTTCCCAGCAGGGAGAACAGCGCCTGGTTCTGGTTGATCGGCAGCAGCTGGCCGTTGCACTGCGCCCAGAATTTCGGCGCGAAATTGAAGCCGGTCATCATGACCTGGCCAATGAAGAAATCGCTCACTTCAATCCTCCCTTGGTGGTTGGTGGCGGCGCAGGGGTGGCCCCACCTTGTTACATTCTGTGTGCTTTGAGCGGTCGAGGCAAGGCCGCGCCAAGTGCCCTGGTCAGTCCACGCCCCAGGTGCGGGCCGATGCGCTTGGGGAGTGAAGTTCGAGGCGTCCGGTAGCAACGCCTGCTATGGGCGACGTCCTGCTCAGGGCGGTCAACCGGCTGTCTGGTGGGTCAATTCCTCCGTGAAAATCCTCACGGCGATCACCCAAAAAGACCGCGAGAAATGGCATGGCTGTGGTCAATTCGCCACCTTTTTTGTTGCCCCTTGTAACTATACTGACCGGTCTTACTGGCCGGCATTGCGCGCCGATCCAGTCAACAGCTCAGGTCGAAACGACGGTGAGGGAGGGGCAAAAATGCCAGCAGGGTTTGGAGATCTGGGTGTGTCTTCTTGGGTGCGCCGCTTGCGCACGGGGCCGTTGTCGCTGGTGCGGTTGTTCTGGCTCACGTTGGCGCTGTGCCTGCCGGGTCTGGCGATGGCCCAGGTGTCACCGTATTGCCCTACGCAAAACCTCTCGGTGAGCAATGGGGGGTCGGTGACCTCGATCGATCTGATCAATTGTGATGGGCCGTTCAATTTCGGGATGGGGGGGCCGTTCCCGCCCGACTTGCCGGTGAATGGCACCGCGATTCTCGGCCCGCAGTCCGGGCCTGGCAATCAAACGGTCACCTACACCCACAATGGCTCGGCGACCACCACCGACACCTTCAAGCTGGAAGATGAAAACGGTGACTTGCTCACTTTCAACGTCACCATCAGCCCGCCCGCCTCGCCGATCACCGTGAGTCCGGCCTCGCTGCCAACCCTGACCGCCGGCACGCCGTTCTCGCAGACCCTGAGCTCCAGCGGCGGCACCGCCCCATACACCTACACCTTGCAGAGCGGCACGTTGCCGATCGGTCTCAGCCTCTCCAGCGCCGGGGTGCTCAGTGGCACGCCGACCCAGCGCGGCAGCTACAGCTTCACCGTGCGTTCGACCGACAGCGTCCCCCAGTTCGTGGACAAGGGCTACACCGGGACGGTGGAGAACCCCACGCTGTCGATCACACCGACCAGTGCCACGGCCATCCAGGGCGTGGCGTTCTCCCAGACCCTGACCGCCATCGGCGGTGTCTCGCCGCATTCCTATCTGCTCGAAACCGGCACGTTCCCGGCAGGCATCTCCATCTCCAGCGCCGGCGTGATCAGCGGTACCACGGCCGCCGCGACCGGCAACTACCCGGCCACGCTGCGTGTCACCGACGCCAGCACCGGACCGGGCAGCTATTTCGAGCTTGAAGCCTTCACCCTCACCGTCAGCCCGCCGCCGTCGGTGTCGATCGCGGTGTCCCCGGCCAGCGTCTCCGAAGACGGCGCGACCAACCTGACCTACACCGTCACCCGCAGCCTGAACCTGTCCTCGGCGACGGTGGTCAACATCACCACCAGCGGCACCGCCACCTCCGGCACCGACTACACCGGCGGTGTCGCCACCGTCAGCATCCCGGGCGGGGCGACCACCGCGACGATCACCATCAACCCGAGCGTCGACGGCACGGTCGAGGCCGATGAAACCGTCACGCTGACCGTGGCGGCCGGCACCGGTTACACCGTGGGGGCGCCGGCCAGCGCCACCGGCACCATCCTCAACGACGACGTGCCCAGCGCCACGATCGCGGTGTCTCCGGCCAGCGTGGCCGAAGACGGCGCGCCCAACCTGGTCTACACCGTCACCCTGAACCAGGCGGCGTTCACGGCGACCAGCGTCAACTTCACGGTGTCCGGCACCGCCACCTCCGGCACCGACTACGCCGCGGTCACCTCGCCCTTGGTCATCCCGTCCGGCAACACCACCGGCACCATCACGGTCAACCCGACCGCCGACGCCACCATCGAAACCGACGAGACGGTGATCCTCACCCTCGCGGCCGGCGCGGGCTACACGGTGGGCGTGCCGACCAGCGCCACCGGCACCATCCTCAACGACGATCTGCCGACATTGACCATCAACGACGTGACCTCGTCCGAAGGCAACGCCGGCACCACCAACTTCACCTTCACCGTCAGCCTCAGCGAGCCGGCGGGCCCGGGCGGCGTCACCTTCGACATCGCCACCGCCAACGGCACCGCCACGGCGGGCGTGGATTACGTTGCCAACAGCCTGACCGCCCAGACCATCCCGGCCGGCAGCAGCACCTACACCTTCACCGTGCTGGTCAACGGCGACACGCTCAATGAACCCAGCGAGACCTTTTTCGTCAATGTGACCAACGTGGTCAACGCCGTCGTCGCGGATGGCCAGGGCGTGGGCACCATCGTCAACGACGATCCGCTGCCGAGCCTGTCCATCAACGACGTCACCGTGCTCGAAGGCGACAGCGGCACCACCAATGCCGTCTTCACCGTCACCCTGAGCGCCGCCAGTGGCCAGACCGTCAGCGTCAATTACGCCACCGCCGACGGCACCGCCACCCAGCCCGCCGACTACACCAGCACCAGCGGCACGCTGACCTTCACGCCGGGCCAGACCACGCAGACCATCACGGTGCCGGTGGTGGGCGAGACCGTGCCCGAGGCCAACGAAACCTTCTTCGTCAACCTCAGCGGCGCGGTCAATGCCACCATTGCCGACAACCAGGGCGTGGGCACGATCACCAATGACGACGTGCCCGTGGTCGTCAGCCCGGGCACGCTGCCCAACGGCGCCGTCACCGCGGCCTACAGCCAGACCCTCAGCGCCAGTGGTGGCGTGTCGCCCTACACCTTGGCGGTGACGGCCGGCGCCTTGCCCGCGGGCCTGAGCCTGTCCTCGGGCGGTGTGCTCAGCGGCACGCCGACCGCCGGCGGCAGCTTCAACTTCACCGCCACCGCCACCGACAGCAGCCCCTTCCCGGGCCCGTTCGCGGGCAGCCAGGCCTACACGCTCACCGTGACCGCGCCCACCATCGTCCTGCCGGCGGCCAGCCTGGCCGGTGGCACGGTGGGCACGGCCTACGCAGACAGCATCACGGCGGCCTCGGGCGGCACGGCACCCTACAGCTATGCGGTCACCGCCGGGGCCCTGCCGGGCGGCCTGAGCCTCAACGCCGCGAGCGGCGCCATCACCGGCACCCCCAGTGCGCCGGGCACGTTCAACTTCAGCATCACCGCGACCGACAGCAGCACGGGCACCGGCCCCTACACCGCGACCCAGTCGTATGCGATCACCGTGATCGACGTGCCGCCCGTGGCCAACGCGGCCTCGCTCACCGTGGCGTACAACGCGGCGGCCACGCCGGTCACGCTGAACATCACCGGTGGTGCGGCGACTTCGGTGGCCGTCGGCACCGCGGCGAGCCATGGCACGGCCACCGCCAGCGGCACCAGCATCACCTACCAGCCGACCACCGGCTATGCCGGCTCCGACAGCTTCACCTACACGGCGACCAACAGCGGCGGCACCTCGGCGCCGGCCACGGTCACCGTCACGGTGAACGACCCGGTCATCACCATCACCCCCAGTGGCGGTTTCGCGGCCACCGTCGGCGCGCCGTACAACCAGACCTTCACCTGGAACGGCGGGGCTCAGCCCTGGAGCAGCTTCCAGGTGACCAACCTGCCGGCGGGCCTGTCGATCACCGGCAGCACGGCCAACAGCGTCACCGTGTCCGGCACCCCGACCCAGGCCGGCAGCTTCACGCTCAACGCCTCGGCCACCGACAGCAGCACCGGCAACGGCCCCTATTCAGTCGGCCAGGCCTTCGTGCTGACCGTGGCGGCGCCCGGTCTGGCGCTGACGCCGGCCGCCACCACCTTCAACACCCCCTACGCCGCGGCCTACAGCCAGAGCTTCACGGCCAGTGGCGGCACTGGCCCTTACAGCTACGCGTTGACGGGCTCCCTGCCCGCCGGTGTGACTTTCTCGGGCAACACCGTCTCGGGCACCCCCACCGTGCCGGGCAGCTCCAACTTCACCATCACGGCCACCGACACCGGCTCCACCGGGACCGGCGCGCCGTTCTCGATCGCGCAGAACTACACGCTGACGGTGGCCGCAGCGGCCATCGTGGTGAGTCCGGCGACCCTGCCGGATGCCACCGCCGGCACGGCCTACAGCCAGACTCTCACCGCCAGCGGTGGTGTGGCCGCCTACAGCTTCTCTCTGAGCGCCGGCAGCCTGCCCGCCGGCCTGACCCTGAGCACGGGCGGCGCGCTGAGCGGCACGCCGACCGAGGCCGGCAGCTTTTCGATCACCGTGACCGCGACGGACGCCAATGGCCAGACCGGCAGCCGCGCCTACACCCTGGTGGTGGGCGCGCCCACGCTGACCATGACGCCGCCCCCGGGCACACTCAGCGCGCCCTACGGCGTGCCCTTCAGCCAGACCTTCGCGGTCAGCGGCAGCCCGGGCCCCTACAACCGGGTGATGATCGGTTCCCTGCCGACCGGCCTGACGATCAGCGGCTACACGATATCGGGCACCCCGACGCAACTGGGCAGTTTCAACATCAGCATCATGATGGTGGATTCCGGCCTGACCGGAACCGGTGCGCCGTTCTCGATCACGCAGAACTACACCATCGAGGTGGCCGCGCCGACCGTCGTGGTCAGCCCGACGACCCTGCCGAACCCCGCCACCGGTGTGGCCTACAGCCAGACGCTCACGGCCAGCGGGGGCATCGCGCCCTACAGCTTCGCCCTGTCCAGCGGCAGCCTGCCCGCGGGCATCACCCTGGGCAGCGGCGGCGCGCTCACCGGCACGCCGACCGAGGTGGGCAGCTTCAACTTCACGGTCACCACGACCGACAGCTTCAGCCAGGTCGGGAGTCGGGCCTACACCCTGGTCATCGGCGCACCGACGCTGGTGATGACGCCGGCCGCCGGCACGTTGACGGCCCCCTACGGCAGCGCCTACGCGCAGAGCTTCACCGCCAGCGGCAGCCCGGGCCCGCACACCTATGTGCTGACCGGCGCCTTGCCGACGGGCCTGAGCTTCAGCGGCAGCACGCTGTCGGGCACGCCGACCGTGCCGGGGAGCTACCCGGTCACGCTCACGGCGACCGACAGTGTGCTGACCGGTACCGGTTCGCCGTTCTCGGTAGCCCAGAACTACGTGGTGGAGGTGGCCGCACCGACCATCGTGATGGCGCCCGCCACGCTGCCCGAGCCGGTGGCCGGTGAGGCCTACAGCCAGCTCATCACCGCCACCGGCGGTGTGGCGCCCTACAGCTTCGCGCTGACCGGGGGTACGCTGCCCACGGGCCTGAGCCTGAGCACCGCCGGCTTGCTGTCGGGCACCGCCACGCAGGTGGGCACCTTCAACATCACCGTGACCGCCACCGACGCCAACAGCCAGGAGTCGAGCCGCAATTTCGTGTTCACAGTCAGCGCGACCCCGAGCCAGACCCTGGAGATGCAGGTGGTGGGCAATGCGGACGAGGACGGCAACGGCCAGGTGTCGCTGAACGACACCCTGACCTACCGCATCACTGTGAGCAACACGGGTTTTGTGCCCCTTACCGACGTGGTGATCAGCGATGCGTTGATCAACCCCGGCAATGCCGTCTGTGCCAGCGTGCTGCCGGGTCAGACCTGCGTGCTCCAGGGCACCTACCGGGTCACCGCGGCCGACGTCCGGGCACGCCGGGTGGTCAACGTGGCCACGGTCACGGACAACATGTGTGCTGCGGGCAGCCTGGAGGCACCGTGCCGCGTCACGTTGACGACGCAGGTCATCGCCGCCGCGGTGCAGGCGAAGGACGACAACTTCGGTGAGGTCATGTGCCCCAAAGGGGACGTGGTGGTGGGTAACGCCTACAGGAACGATACCCTGGACGGCCGCTCCATCCGTGCGGCCGACGTCCTGGGCACCGTGACCTCGGCGGCCCAGCCCGCCAAGCCGGGCAAACCCGTCCCCGAACTCAACACCGCCACGGGCGACGTGAAGGTGCCGGACGGCACGCCGGGCGGCACCTACGTCATCGGCTACCGGATCTGCCAGCGCAGCGTGTCGAACAACTGCGACAGCGCCCGGATCGTGGTGAAGGTCAAGCAGTGCCAGGTGCAGGTGCGGGTGATCAAGACCGCGCAGACGAAGCAGGTCCGCGTGGGCGACTTCGTGTCCTACACCCTGCAGGTGGACAACCTCACCGAGAACGACGGCGAGGTGGACGGCCTGCAGATCGTGGACACGCCGCCGCCGGGCTTCAGCCTGGTGCCGGGCAGCGTGCGCTTCCAGGACGAGGACACCCGCGGCTCGGTCGACGGGATCGGCCCGATCATCCTGGGCCAGATCGACCTGGCGGGCAACGGCCGGGCGTACATCAGCTACGTGATGCGGGTGGGCGCCAACGCGCGCCGGGGCGAGGCCGTCAACACGGCCGATCCGTTCCTCGTGGGCGGGAAGGCCGGCAGCACGGCCGATTCGTTCAACGAGGGTGGGAAAGTCGGCAGCACGGCCAAGGCCGTGGTGGTGGTGATCGCCGACGCCGACGCCGATGAGACCTCCATCATCGGCAAGGTGTTCATCGACCAGGACGGCGACGGCTGGCAGGACAGCGCCGACGCGCAGGGCGTGCGCATCCAGGGCGGCATCGACCCGGCGGTGTACGTGGCCGGCTCCACCACGGTGGACCGCGGACAGGGCGCGCAGCCCGAGCCGGACGCGAGCGCGCCGCTGTTGCGCGGCATCCGCATCGGCACCGTGCGCGGGCGCGAGAGCGACGACGCTTCGGTGCCGCTGCCCCGAGTGGTGATCAGCCAGTGGGTGACGCAGCCGTTGTTCAGCGGCGACAGCGTGATCACCAGTGGGGACGGGACCCGGATGGTTATGAAGCCCAGCGGTGAAGTGCGTTACGAACACTCGGGCGATGTGGCCGCCGGCCTGAACCACCAGGACCTGCGCGTGCAGCGCACGGTCACGCCGCTGGAGGGCAAACACCGCGTGGACTACGTCATCACCAACCACGGGGTTTCCGAGCTGGGCATTCCCGGTGTGCGTCTGGCCAGCCCTGAGGGCCTGGTGGTGCAGACCGACAGCTATGGGCGCTTCCACCTCGAAGGCATTGATGCCGGGGCACGCGCCCACGGGCGCAACTTCGTGCTCAAGGTCGATCCGGTCAGCCTGCCCCCGGGGGGCCGGGTGACCACGGCCAATCCGCTGGTGCGCCGCCTGACGGGGGGGCTGATGGTGCGCTTCGACTTTGGCGTCGGGTTCGGCACGCAGACGCCTGCCGCTGCACCCGCGTCCAAGTGATGGCGCCGCAACCCGCAGACCCCTGTACGGATGACCGCATGATGAACACCAAAATCAATCACATCGAACGTCTGCTGTGCGCCCGCCGCCCAAGCGCGGGCACGGGCTGGCTCCGGGGCATGGCCCTGGTGCCGCTGGGCGCGCTCTTCGCGTTGACGCCGCTGGCCGCCAGCGCCCAGGCGGTGGACCGCGCGCCCCAGGCGCAGGCGGCCGGGGCGCCAGAAGCGGGGCAGCCGCAGGACTTGACGGCCACGGCCAAGCCGGCGGTGCGGCCAGGGCAGGTCCTGTCCCTGCACGGTGGCGGCCGGGTGTGGGCGACCGAAGACCCGGCCAACCTGAGTCCGCAGATGAACGTCTCGGCCCAGGGCATCGCAGGGCTGCGCGACGACCGGCTGGTCGAAGGGCTGAGCTTCAACGTCAGCAACAACTACGCCAGCTTCATTCAGCGCATGGAGCTGCTGATCTACAGCGGGCGCGACACCGATTTGGTCAAACCGCTGGTGAGGCTGCCCGTGCCCGTGAGCGGCGAAGGGGTGGTGCAGTGGGACGGCCAGCTGCCCGCGGGCCACCGGTTGCGGCCGGGAGATTCCCTGGTCTACCTGGTGCGGTCCTATGGCCAGGGCGGGCAGGCCGACGAAACCCAGACGCGCACGGTGCGCCTGTATACCGAGGAAGAATGGCGCAGCGCCAAGGAGCAGCTCATCAGCCAGAGCAATGAACTGGCCGATGGCTTCACGCTGGACCAGCGCCTGGCGCGTGAGGCGCAGCTGGTCAACGGCCTGGTGAAGCAGAACATCCCCTTGTCGGGCTCGATCGTGCGCATCTTCGGCCAGGACATCCCCGACCAGGCCAGCATCAAGATCAACGGCAAGAGCGCCGCCATCGACGTCAACCAGCGCTTCGTGTCTGAGTTTCTGCTGCCCGTCGGGGCGCACGCGCTGATGATCGACGTCAGCGGCCTGCCGGGCCAGCCGGTGTTCACGCGCCAGCTCGACGTGAACATCAGCGGCGAGTACTTCTTCATGGTCGGCATGGCCGACTTCTACCTCTCCAAGTCCCAGGTCACGGGCAACATCGAACCCGCCGTGGCGGCGGACGGTTTTGATCAGGAACTTCTCAAGGAAGGGCGGCTGGCCTTCTACCTGAAAGGCAAGGTCCAGGGCAAATACCTCTTCACGGCACAGGCCGACACCGAAGATCAGGAACTGAACAACCTGTTCCACGACTTCTTCAAGGCCACGCCGCAGGATGTCTTCCGCCGCCTCGACCCGGACCAGTATTACGCGGTGTACGGCGACGACTCCACCAGCTACCGCGATGCCGACAGCGAGGGCAAGCTCTACCTGCGCCTGGACTGGGACAAGAACCAGGCGGTGTGGGGCAACTTCGACACCGGCATCAGCGGCGGCGAGTTCAACCAGTACAACCGCACCCTCTACGGGGGCGCACTCAAGTGGCGCAGCAACGAGACCACGCCCTACGACGACCCTCGGTCGCAGATCAGCGTTTTTGCCTCCGAGTCGCAGACGGCCAAGGGCTACAGCGACCTGCTGGGCACCGGCGGCAGCCTGTACTACCTCAAGCACACCGACATCCTGCGCGGCTCCGAACAGTTGCGCATCGAGGTGCGTGACCGGGTCACCGGCCAGGTCGTCCAGCGCGGCCGCCTGGCGTACGGCACCGACTACGAAATCGACTACATCCAGGGCCGCATCATCCTGAGTCGGTCGCTGGACCGCAGCGAGCTCGACAGCGGCTTCGGCATCGTGCGCCTGAGCGCCGACGGCGACTACGAGAACCACCTGCTGGTGGACTACGAGTACGTGCCCGAGGGCACGGAAAACCTGGTCACGGGCGGGCGCGGCCAGGTGTGGGCCGGCGACCACGTGGCCGTGGGCGGCACCTACGTGTCGGAAGAGCGCGCCGGCGACGACTACCAGCTCCACGGCGTGGACCTCACCTTGCGCGCCGGGCGCGGGACCTACCTCAAGGCCGAGGTGGCGCAGAGCGAATCGACCCAGGCCGGTGTGCACTATTCCGACAACGGGGGTCTGACCTACACCGACCGGACGGCCGAGGTGGAGACCGGGCCCCGGTCGGGCCAGGCCGTGGGGGTCGAGGCCAGGGTCAATCTCAACGAGCTGGGGTGGACGCAGGAGAACGTGAGCGCCGGTGCCTGGTACAAGGACCGCGAGGCCGGCTACTCCACGGCGCGGGCCGAAACGGGGGGGCTGCGCAGCCGCGAGTCCGGCGTCGAGGCACTGGCCGAGGTGGGCACCGATCTGGACGTCGGGACACGCCTGAGCCGCCGCGAAGTCGAGGGGCAGAACCGGATCGACCAGGTCCAGCTGGTGAGCAACTGGTACCTGGACGACCAACAGAGCCTGGGCCTGGAGCTGCGCCAGGTTCGCAGCGCCGAGGCCAGCGGCGAGTTTGCCGACCCCGACGCACCGGCCGGCAGCACCGGCGCTGGCGTGGGCACGGCGACCTATGCGGGGCTGCGCTACAAGCGCAAGCTCAGTGGCCGCACCGAGGTGTATGGCTTTGTGCAAAGCACGCTGCAAAGCGACGAAGGGCTGAAGAACGACCGGTTTGGCCTGGGCGCGACCCGGCGCTTTGGCGAGCGCTCTTCCGCCACCGGCGAGGTCTCCACCGGCACGCTGGGGCTGGCCGGGAAACTCGAAGGCAGCTACTACCTCACGCCCGACTACAACCTGTATTCACGCTACGCCTACGCCCACCAGCCCGGTGACATCTTCGGCAGCGAGTTCCTGGAAGACGGGGCTGGTCGCACCCTGTCGGTGGGGCAGCGCTGGAACGCGGGCGGTGGCCTGAGCCTGTTCCAGGAAGCCCAGCTGAGCCACCGGGCCGATGAAGACGGGCGGGGCCAGAACCTGGGGCTGGACTACAACGTCGCGCGGCACTGGCAACTGGGCTTTCGCCATGCGCTGAGCCGGATCGAGCACGCCGCGGGGGGCGAAACCACGCGCCGTTCCAGCACCGTGCTGGCCAGCTACAACGACAACCGGACCAGCTTCACCCCGCGCTTCGAGGTCCGGCGCGACCGCGGCGCGCAGTCGCGCGACCAGTACCTGCTCAGCATGGGCCTGAAGCACAAGTTCAGCGAAGACTGGCGCACGGCGGTTCGCCTACGCACCGCGTTGACCCAGGACAAGCTCTCCAGCGTGGACGAGGCGCGCTTCACCGAAGCCAATGTCGGCCTGGCCTACCGCCCCGCGGGCAACAACCGCTGGGCCTGGCTGGGCAAGTACACCTACCTGTACGACCTGGGGGCGCTGACCCAGGTCTCGCCCATCTC
Organism: Betaproteobacteria bacterium HGW-Betaproteobacteria-9; assembly: GCA_002842215.1. Classification (GTDB taxonomy): domain Bacteria; phylum Pseudomonadota; class Gammaproteobacteria; order Burkholderiales; family Burkholderiaceae_C; genus Hydrogenophaga. Next base: position 58,872 of record PHCC01000019.1, read on the forward strand.
GGGTGTGGCCAACAACGAGGTGGACCAGCGCGCGCACATCCTCGCCAACGAGCTGCTCTACCGCATCAACCCGCTGTGGGAGGTGGGCGGCAAGTACGCCTACCGCAGCGGCGAGCTGCGCGAAGGCCGCAACACCGGCGCCTGGTACCAGAACACCCGGCACTTCGCCGCCGGCCAGGTGCGCATGCACATGCTGCAGTCCTGGGACGCGCTGGTTGAACACCGATGGCTGAAGACCGTGCAGGACAAGAACACGCAGTCGGGCTGGCTGGTGGGGGTGGACAAGCAGATCACCCCCTATTTCCGCCTCGGGGTGGGCTACAACTTCACCAACTTCAGCGACGACCTGCGCCACACCGACTACCGCTTCAAGGGCTGGTACCTCAACGCCGTGGGCGTCTATTGAGCGGTGGGTGTGAAGGGAGGCAGGATCGCGGCGAATGAACCCGGGTCAGGCGCGCACCCGGCGCCTGCTCACCATTGCCCGCTCTCCATGCGGATCGCGACCTCGCAGTCGTCAAAGATTTCCAGCTTCGCGATCTTCACGCGCACGCCGATCACACCCGGCAGCTGCATGAGCCGGCGCGTGAGCTTGCCGATCAGGCTCTCCAGCAGGTTCACGTGTTCGGCGGTGCACTCGTCGATGATGATCTGGCGCACCTTGCGGTAGTCGAGCACGTGGCCGATGTCGTCGTCGTGTGGCAGCAGCGGCTGGTTCCCCTGGTTGAGCTCGGCGTCCACCTGGATCGGCTGCGGGCTGGTCTTCTCGTGGTCCAGGATGCCGAGGTTGGCATCGAAGCGCAGACCGGTGAGGGCCAGGATCTGGGTGCCGGCCTGCGGCGCGTAGGGTGTGGTCATGGGTCTGGGCCAGGGCGGCCGGTTTACATCAGCGAAAAATCGCGTTCGAAGCGCATCAGGTGCTGGCCGCCGTCGACCAGCAACGTGGTGCCGGTGATGGAGCGGTTGGTCAGGGCAAAGGCCACGGTCGCCGCCACGTCCTCGGGGGTGGACGAGCGGCCCAGCGGCGACTGCCGGTGCAGCGCCTGGAACTTCTCGTCGCTCAAGAGATGGCTCGTGAGCGTGAGCCCGGGCGCCACGCCGACCACACGCACGCGCGGCGCCAGCGCCAGCGCCAGCATGGTGTTGGCGGCTTCGAGCGCGGCCTTGGAGAGCGTGTAGCTGAAAAAATCGGGGTTCTGGTTCCAGAGCTTCTGGTCCAGCAGGTTCACCACCGCGCCATCGCGCCCGCTGTCCTGCAGGTGGGCGTGCAGCGCCTGCGCGAGCAGGATCGCGGCGCCGGTGTTGGTGTGCAGGTGCTGGTCCATCGCGGCGAAACCAAAGCTCTGTGCGCTGTCGTGTTCGAACAGCGAGGCGTTGTTGACCACGGCGTCGACCCGGCCGAAGTGCGCCACGACGGCGGGCAGCAGCGAGCGCACGCTGGCCTCGTCGCCGAGGTCGGCGCAGAAGGGCGCGGCGCTGCCCGGTCGGCAGCTGAGCGCGTCGCAGTCGGCCGCAGTCTGCTGCGCTTCGGCCACCGACTGGCGGTGGTGCACCGCGACGTTCCAGCCACCGCGTGCCAGTGTGAGCGCGATCTCGCGGCCCAGGCGCTTGCCCGCGCCCGTGATCAGCACGGTGCGCGGGGCGGGTGGCGAAGAGGGCGTGGCGCTGGGCATGGCGGACAATGGCGGGGTGAAAACCGAATCTGTGAGCGAGCCGTCAAGTTTAACGAGCGCCCTGCTGGCGCGCCTGCGCGAGGCCATCCACGCGTCGGGCGGCTGGCTGCCGTTCGACCGCTTCATGGCCATGGCGCTGTACGACCCGGGGCTGGGTTATTACGCCAACCAGAACCCCAAGTTCGGCCAGATGCCCGCGGGTGTGGCGGGGCAGGGCAGCGATTTCGTGACCGCGCCGGAACTCTCGTCTTTGTTCGGCCACACGCTGGCGCGCCAGGTGGCGCAGGCGTTGGCCGCCACCGGCACCGACGAGTTGTGGGAGTTCGGCGCCGGCACCGGGGCGCTGGCGCTGCAGGTGCTGGACGCGCTGACGGCCCTGGGCCAGCCGCCGCGGCGTTACACCATCGTGGATCTCTCGGGCAGCCTGCGCGAGCGGCAGCGCGCCACACTGGCGAGACATGCGGACCGTGTGCGGTGGATCGATCAACTTCCCGAGCAGTTTGACGGCGTGGTGCTCGGCAATGAGGTGCTGGACGCGATGCCGGTGCAGCTGCTGGTGCGCATCGGTGGCCAGGCCGATGGCCGCTGGCACGAACGTGGTGTGGTGCTGTCTGAAGACGGTGCGCTGGCCTGGGCCGAGCGGCCCACCGACCTGCGCCCACCGCTGGACATCGAAGGCCCGCACCACTACCTGACCGAGATCCATCCGCAGGCCGAAGCGTTCATCCGCACGCTGGCCGACCGGCTGCGGCGGGGCGCGGCGTTTTTCATCGACTACGGTTTCCCGGAGGCCGAGTACTACCACCCGCAGCGCCACATGGGCACGCTGATCTGCCACCGGGCGCACCGGAGCGACGACGACCCGCTGGCCGATGTGGGTGAAAAGGACATCACCGCGCACGTCAACTTCACCGGCATCGCGCTGGCCGCGCAGGACGCCGGCATGAGCGTGCTGGGTTACACCTCGCAAGGCCGCTTCCTGATCAACGCGGGCCTGCTGGACGTGGCGAAAGACGCCGGCCCGCGCGAGAACGCCATGCTCGGCAAGCTGGTGAACGAACACGAGATGGGCGAGTTGTTCAAGGTGATCGCGCTGGCGCCCGCAGAAAGTGCGGAAGGCTGGGTTCCCATGGGTTTCGCCTCAGGCGACCGCACACACCGTTTATGAACAGGGCGTTGCCATGATCCGCTGGATGATCGTTATCTTCCTGGCGCTGCTGCTGATCAGCTGGTTCACGCCGCTGCTGCTGAAGCTGGGTTTCGGCAAGCTGCCGGGCGACCTGCATTTCAGGGCTTTTGGCCGCGAGTGGTTCCTGCCGATCACCACCACCATCCTGCTGAGCTTCGTGGCCAGCCTGATCGGCCAGATCATCTGAGCGACGGCATACCCCTTGGAGTGTCTTGAAATGGGCGCAGCCGCATCCATCTGTCAGGCATCCCGACCGACTGGAGCCCTTCGCATGTCCACCGATTCCCTTCACATCGTCTGCCCCCACTGCCACACCACCAACCGCATCGCCAGCGCCGACCTCTCGGCGGCGCCCGACTGCGGCAAATGCCACCGGCCGCTGTTCACCGGCCACCCGGTGCCGCTGGACGAAGCGGCGTTTGAAAAACACATCGCGCGCTCGCAGGTGCCGGTGCTGGTGGATTTCTGGGCCCCCTGGTGCGGCCCTTGCCGCGCGATGGCGCCGGCATTCGAGCAGGCCGCGCAGCAGCTGGAGCCGGGCATGCGCCTGGCCAAGGTGAACACGGAAGAAGCGCAGGCCCTCGCCGCGCGCTTCAACATCCGCAGCATCCCGACACTGGCGCTGTTCGTGAACGGCCGCGAGGTCGCGCGCCAGCCCGGCGCCATGGGCGCGGCCGACATCGTGCGCTGGGCGCGTTCGCAGCGCGTCTGAACGCTGGCGCGAGGGTCGCGGCGGCAAAGCCGTTCCACCCACTCTGGCATTCGTGTAACTGAGTTACATGTCCGGCATAATCCGCCCCACTTCGCACCGGGGCCGTCATGGGGTACTGTTCCGGACCGACCTTCTGGAACCGATCTCATGCCCAACACGACCAGCGGACTCATCCGCGCCCGACTGCTCGCCGACGTGGGCGGCACCAACGCCCGCTTCGCCTGGCAATCCGGCCCGGGTGAGCCGATCACCGACGTGCGCGTATTGCCCTGCGCCGAATACGCCACCCTGCAGGACGCGATCCGCGTCTACCTGAACGACCTCGGCCACGGCACGCCGGACGCGGTGGCGATCGCCATCGCCAACCCGATCACCGGCGACCAGATCCGCATGACCAACCACCACTGGTCGTTTTCGCAGTCGGCGGTGAAGGCCGAGTTTGGCTTCAACACACTGCGCCTGCTCAACGACTTCACCGCGCTGGCGCTGGCGCTGCCGGACCTGCCGGCGCAGGAGCTGCGCCAGGTCGGTGGCGGCGCGGCCATGCCCGGTGCCGCCATGGGCCTGGTCGGCGCCGGCACCGGGCTGGGGGTGTCGGGCCTGTTGCCCAACGGCCTGGCGGGCTGGGTGCCGCTGGAAGGCGAGGGCGGCCACGTCACGCTGCCGGCCGTGACGGCGCGCGAGCGCCTGGTGATGGACGGCCTGGTGCGCCGCTATGGCCGTTGTTCGGCCGAGCGCGTGTGCAGCGGCCAGGGCATCCTGGACACCTACGGCCTGCTCTGCGAGGTCGATGGCGTGGTGCCGGGTGGCGCGGCCAGTGCGGCCGACGTGAGCGAGGCGGCCCTGAACGCCGGAAACCCGCAGGCGCTGGAAGCACTGAACCTCTTTTGCGCCATGCTGGGCTCGGTGGCCGGCAACCTGGCGCTCACGCTCGGCGCGCGCGGCGGGGTCTACATCGGCGGCGGCATCGTGCCGCGGCTGGGCGCCTGGTTCGGCAGTTCACCGTTCCGGGCGCGGTTCGAGTCCAAAGGCCGATTCCACGGCCTGCTGGCCGACATCCCTGTGTGGGTGATCACGTCGAAACAATCGCCCGCCCTGCTGGGCGCGGCGCGTGCACTGGACGGTCATTAGGCACCCACCTAGGGGTTTCCACGGATGGCTGGCGTTAATTAATTAATGAAAAATTAACGTCCTCGGTGCAGGCTGCGCCGGGTCAACCACAACCGGGCCGCAGGCCATCCAACGGAGACAACCCATGAAGTTCACTTACACCTTTGGTGCCGCGCTGGTCGCTGCCCTGCTCGCCACCGCCTGCGGCAAAAAAGAAGAGGCCGCGCCTGTGGCCGCCACGCCGGCGCCGGCCGCTGCGCCCGCACCGGCCAAGACCGCGGTGGAAGTGCTGCACTACTGGACTTCGGGCGGCGAGGCGAAGTCGGCCGCCGAGCTCAAGGGCATGCTCGAAGCCAAGGGCTACGAGTGGAAGGATTTCGCCGTGGCCGGTGGTGGTGGTGAAAACGCCATGACTGTGCTCAAGAGCCGCGCCGTTTCGGGCAACCCGCCCACGGCTGCGCAGGTCAAAGGTCCGGCGATCCAGGAATGGGCCAAGGAAGGCATGCTGGCCAACATCGACAACGTGGCCGGCGCCGAGAAGTGGGACGAGCTGCTGCCCAAGGTGGTGGCCGACGTGATGAAGGCCGATGGTCACTATGTGGCCGCACCGGTCAACGTGCACCGTGTCAACTGGATGTGGGCCAACCCCGAAGTGCTGAAGAAGGCTGGCGTCGCTGGCATGCCCAAGACCTGGGACGAGTTCTTCGTCGCCGCCGACAAGATCAAGAAGTCCGGCAACATCGCGCTGGCCCATGGCGGCCAGAACTGGCAGGACTTCACCGTGTTCGAGTCGGTGGTGCTGGGCGTGGGCGGTGCCGAGTTCTACGACAAGGCTCTGGTCAAGCTCGACCCGGCCGCGCTCACCAGCCCGACCATGACCAAGGCCGTGACGACCTTCCGCAAGCTCAAGGGCTATGTGGATGACGCCTCCTCGGGCCGCGACTGGAACATGACCACCGCCATGGTGATTCAGGGCAAGGCCGGCTTCCAGTTCATGGGCGACTGGGCCAAGGGCGAGTTCACCGCCGCGGGCCAGAAGCCGGGCGAAGGCTTCCTGTGCGCCGCCGCGCCGGGCACCGCCAACGCCTACACCTTCAACGTCGACTCCTTCATCATGTTCAAGCTGAAGGACGAGGCCGCGCAGAAGGGCCAGGCCGACCTGGCCTCCGCCATCCTGAGCCCCGAGTTCCAGGAAGTGTTCAACCAGAACAAGGGTTCCATCCCGGTGCGTCTGGGCCACGACATGAGCAAGTTCGACGATTGCGCCAAGCTCTCGGCCGCGGACTTCGTGGCCACCGCCAAGGCCGGTGGTCTGGTGCCTTCGGTGGCGCACGGCATGGCCGTCAGCCCCGCGGCCGAAGGCGCCATCAAGGACGCCGTCAGCCAGTTCTGGAACGACGACAAGATCTCGGTGGCCGACGGTGTGAAGAACATCGCCAAAGCCGCTGCGACCAAATAAGCGTTCGCCCGCCGCGTGTGCCCACAACCCCATCCCCGGTGGATGGGGTTGTCTTTGAATGCACCCCATGAAATCTTTTGAAAACCTGCTGCCCAAGCTGGTGATCGCTCCGGCCTTCGTGTTCGGTTTTGCGTTCATCTACGGCTTCATGATCTGGAACGGCGTGTTGTCCGTCACCGGCTCGCGCATGCTGCCCAACTACGACGAGTTCGTGGGACTTGCGCAGTACCGGCAACTCTGGGACATGGACCGCTGGACCGTGGCCTTGAAGAACCTGGGCATCTTCAGCCTGCTGTACGTGGGCGGCTCGATGGCGCTGGGCATGGTGCTGGCCATCTTTCTGGACCAGAAAGTGCGTGCCGAAGGCGTGTTGCGCACCGTGTTCCTCTACCCCATGGCCTTGTCGTTCATCGTGACCGGCACCGCCTGGAAATGGATTCTCAACCCCAGCCTCGGGCTGGAAAAACTCATGCACGACCTGGGCTGGACCAGCTTCAGTTTCGACTGGCTGGTGCAGTCCGACTTTGCGATCTACTGCGTGGTGATCGCGGGCATCTGGCAGTCGGCCGGCTTTGCGATGGCGCTGTTCCTCGCCGGCCTGCGCGGCATCGACGACAGCATCATCAAGGCCGCGCAGATCGACGGCGCCGCGCTGCCGCTGATCTACTGGCGCATCATTTTGCCGATCCTGCGTCCGGTGGTGTTTTCCACCATCCTGGTGCTCTCGCACCTGTCGATCAAGAGCTTCGACCTGGTGATGGCCCTCACCGCAGGTGGCCCCGGCTTCGCCACCGACGTGCCCGCCACCTTCATGTACACCATGAGCTTCACGCGCGGCCAGATCGGTTTGGGTGCGGCCAGCGCGACCATGATGCTGGCCACCGTGGCGGCGATTGTGGTTCCGTATCTTTACAGCGAACTGCGGAGCAAACCCCATGACCGCTAAACCCTTCTCTTTCGGGCGCATCGTGGTCTACGGCGTGCTGCTGGTGGCAGCGCTGTTCTTCCTCGCGCCGATGTACGTGATGCTGGTCACCTCGTTCAAGGACGCCGCCGAGATCCGCAGCGGCAACCTGTTGAGCCTGCCGCAGAGCCTGAACCCGGATGCCTGGCACCTGGCCTGGAACAGTGCCTGCACCGGTGTCGATTGCCGGGGATTGCAGCCCTATTTCTGGAACTCGGTGTTCATGGCCGTGCCCGCGGTGCTGATCTCCACCGCCTGGGGCGCGGTCAACGGCTACGTGCTGAGCATGTGGAAATTCCGCGGCTCCGAAGTGCTGTTCGGTTTCCTGCTGTTCGGCGTGTTCATGCCGTTCCAGGTGGTGTTGCTGCCCATGAGCCAGGTGCTGGGGTATCTGGGCCTGTCCAGTTCGATCGCCGGGCTGGTGCTGGTGCACTGCCTGGCCGGCATGGCCGGGACCACGCTGTTCTTCCGCAACTACTACACGGCCGTGCCGCGCGAGCTGGTGAACGCCGCTCGCATCGACGGTGCGGGCTTCTGGCGCATCTTCTGGCGCATCGTGCTGCCCATGTCCACCCCCATCATGATGGTCACGCTGATCTGGCAGTTCACCAATATCTGGAACGACTTCCTGTTCGGTGTGGCCTTCAGCGGCGCCGACAGCAAACCCATCACCGTGGGCCTGAACAACATGGCCAACACCACCAGCAGCGTCAAGAACTACAACGTGGACATGGCCGCCGCCATCATCGCCGGCCTGCCCACCATGCTGGTCTACGTGCTGGCCGGTCAGTACTTCCTCAAAGGCCTCACGGCCGGCGCCGTCAAAGGATAAAAACAATGGCTTCTTCTCTGCACATCAAGGGCATCCGCAAGGCGTTTGGCAAGGGCGACAAGGCGGTCGAGGTGCTCAAGCGCATCGACATCGACGTCGAGCCGGGCGAGTTCCTGATCCTGGTCGGCCCCTCGGGCTGCGGCAAGTCCACCTTGCTCAACATCATTGCCGGGCTCGAAGAGCCGACCGAAGGCGAGCTGCACATCGCGGGCAAGAACGTGATCGGTATGCCGCCCGCCCAGCGCGACATCGCCATGGTGTTCCAGAGCTACGCGCTCTACCCGACCATGACGGTGGCCGACAACATCGGCTTCGCGCTGGAGATGCGCAAGGTGCCCAAGGCCGATCGCGACAAGCGCATCCACGAGGTGGCGGGCATGCTGCAGATCCAGCACCTGCTGGACCGCCGCCCGGCCCAGCTCTCGGGCGGCCAGCGCCAGCGCGTGGCCATGGGCCGGGCGCTCGCGCGCGACCCGCAGCTGTTTTTGTTTGACGAGCCGCTGTCCAACCTGGACGCCAAGCTGCGCGTGGAAATGCGCGCCGAGATCAAGCGCCTGCACCACTTGAGCGGCATCACCACGGTGTACGTGACGCACGACCAGATCGAGGCCATGACGCTGGGCAGTCGCATCGCGGTGATGAAGGACGGCATCCTGCAGCAGATCGACACGCCCGACGAGATCTACCGCCGCCCGAGCAACACCTATGTGGCGGGCTTCATCGGTTCGCCCACCATGAACTTCATCCCTGGCAAGGTGGAGCGCTCGGGGGACAGTGGCAAGTTCGTGTTCGAAGGCGGCTCGCTCGACCTGCCTTGCCCGGACGTGCAGCAGGTGACGCTGGGCCAGCGGCCCGAGCACATCCACCTGAGCGACGACGCGCCCTGGCGCGGCCAGGTGGTGCTGGTGGAACCGACCGGTGCCGACACCTACGTGGTGGTGAAAACGGCGGTGGGCCTGATGACGGTGCGGGCGCCGGCGAACACCAAGATCCAGGTCGGTGACACGGCGGGCATGACGGTGAGCGGGCGGCACAACAACTGGTTTGACCAGAGCTCGGGTGTGCGTCTCAAGGAGATGGATGGGCATCACGCGCCCTGACCTCTTCTTCCTCTGAGGGGCTTGGCCGGGTCTCGGCCCGGCGGCCGACTCACTTTCTTTTGCTTCGCCAAAAGAAAGTGAGCAAAGAAAAGGCGAGCCGAAGTCCGGGGCCCTGCGGGCTCCCTTGCGCTGCTCGGTTCGCGGGGGAAGTTCGCAAACTTGTCCGCTGCGCGTCCTTCGGACATGCGAACTTCTGATCCCCGCGCCCCTGCGCTGCTCAGCCCGGCCACACGGCGTTGGGGGAGGGATCGGGCGCGGACTCCCCTTCAGGCTTGCGTGCCTTTCTCCCTCACCCTCTGGGAGAGGGCAGGGTGAGGGCGCGCCCCTCAAGGTGCCGTTCTCAGCCGCTCACACCAGCCGCAACCGAATCCTCAGTCCCTGCGGCTGCAACTGCGTCACCGTGGCTTCACCGCCGTGGCGGCGGGCGATCTCTTGCACGATGGCCAGGCCCAGGCCGCAGCCGCCGGGTTGCTGGCTGCCGCGCCAGAAGCGCTGGAACACGTGCGCCATGTCGTCGGGGTTCAGGCCCGGTCCGTTGTCGTCCACCGCGAGGTGTGCACCGTCGCTGCCCTGGCTCACGCGCAGGGTGATGCTGCTGCCGCGCGGGGTGTAGCGCAACGCGTTGTCGATCAGGTTGCTCAGGGCTTCGCGCAGTTGCAGGGCATCGCCCTGAATGGTCAGGTGCTCTTCGCCCTCGTACCCCAGGTCCATGCCGGCGGCGAGCGCGCGCGGCGTCCATTCGCGCGCCACTTCGCGCGCGAGCGCGGCCAGGTCCAGCGGCTCGCGGCGGGCCTGGGTTTCGGTGCGGGCCAGGGTCAGCAGCTGGTGCACGAGGTGGGCGCTGCGCTCGGCGCCGGTGCGCACCTTGGACAGGCGCTCGGCCACGCCCGCCTCGCTGGTCTGGCGCTGGGCCAGTTCCACCTGGCTGATCAGCCCGGCCAGCGGCGTGCGCAGCTGGTGGGCGGCGTCGTTGATGAAACGCTTCTCCTGCTGCACACTGCGCGCCACCTCGCCCAGCAGGCCGTTGATGGCCAGCACCAGCGCGTGCACCTCGCTCGGCGCCTGCGTCATGCCGATGGGCGAGAGTGCGTTGACCGAGCGGTTTTCCAGCTGTGCCGTCAGGCGCGTCAGCGGGGCCAGGCCGCGCCGGATGCCGCCATACACCAGCAGGCTCAGCAACACGCCCAGCGCCAGCAGCGGCACCAGCATGTCGGCCACGAGCTCGCGCGCGATGCGCTGCTGCACCGCCAGGCCCTTGCCGACCTGCACGCGCAGGATCTGCGGGGCGCTGGCCTCGCCGTAGCTCACGTCCAGCGCCACGATGCGCAGCGGCCGGCGGTCGAGCACGCTGCCGTAAAACACCGGGTCGCCGGCCACCAGCGGCGGGTGGGGCGGCGGCGGCAGGCGTTGGTTGCCGAGCAGGAACTGGCCCGGCGGCGACGACACCATGTAGCTGATGCGGTCGTCGGGGTCCTGCTCCAGCACGTCTTGCGCAGCCTTGGGAAAGTCGATCAGCAGGCCCGAACCGACAGGCTTGACCTGGCGCGCCAGCGCCCGCACCGATTGCGTGAGCGATTGGTCGATGCCCTTCTCGACATAGGACAGGGCGAAGCGGTAGGCCAGCAAACCGCCGCCGGCCCAGAGCACCAGCTGCGGCAGCAACAGCCACAACAGCAACTGGCGGCGCAGGGACAGGCGCGACGGGGCGATCATGGCGCGCCGGCCGACTCCAGCAGGTAGCCCAGACCGCGGATGTTGCGGATGTTCAGCGTCGAGCCGCTGAGCTTGCGGCGCAGGCGGTGCACATAGACCTCCAGCGCGTTCGAGGCCACGCCGCCCGCCTCGGCCGGTTCCGACTGCCAGGCGGCGAGCACGTCTTCGCGGCTCACCACCTGGCCGCTGTGGCGCACCAGCAGGTCGAGCAGCACCCATTCGCGCTGCGTCAGGTCGATCGCTTCGTTGCCGAGCCAGGCGCGCGGCAGCTGCGGGTCCAGCCGCAGGTTGCCGGCGGCGGGAACGGCCGGCACTGGCGCCGTGTTCGCACCGAACGCGGGCAGGCTGGCGCGGCGCAGCAGGGCCTGCAGGCGGGCCAGCAGTTCGTCGCGGTTGAAGGGTTTGGTGAGGTAGTCGTCGGCGCCCGCGTTCAGGCCTTCGACGCGGTCTTCGACGCCGTCGCGCGCGGTGAGGATCAGCACCGGCAGGGCGGGCAGGCGCTGGCGCAGGCGGCGCAGCACGGTCAGGCCGTCGACCAGCGGCAGGCCGAGGTCGAGCACCACGCCGTCGAAACCCTGCAGGGCCAGCAACTCCAAGGCCTCGGCGCCGTCGGCCGCGGTGGTGATGCGGTGTCCTGCCTGCGCGAGCTGGGCGCCCAGCGCATCGCGCAGCAGTTCGTCGTCTTCAACAATCAGCAGGTGGGCCATCCGGTCAGTTTAGCCGCCCAGCCTGGCGCGCGGACGTTCAGACCGCTTCGAGCGGACGCACCTGAAACGCGGGGGCCTTGCCGTTCTGGTCCTGACCCGCGTACACGGTGAGGTGCGGGTAGGGGATCTCGATGCCGGCGGCATCGAAGGCGGCCTTCAGGCGGCGCAGGTATTCGCGCTTCACGTTCCACTGTTCCAGCGGCAGGCAACGAAAACGGCAGCGGATCACCACCGCCGATTCGGCCCAGGACTCGACCCCGGCGATCTCCAGATCGTCGGTGATGCTGGCGCCGAGGACCGAGTCGGTGCGCATGGCCCGGGCCACGTCGGCCATGACCCGCATCACCTCGTCCACGTTCTCGCGGTAGGCCACGCCGATGTCCATCACCGCGTTGCTGAAGCCGCGCGTCATGTTGATCACGGTGCTGATGTGGCCGTTGGGCACGTAGTGCACGTTGCCGTCGTAGTCGCGCAGCTGCACGTAGCGCAGCGTGATCTCCTCCACCAGGCCGGCGTGTTCGCCCAGCTTGACCACGTCGCCTTGCCGGATCTGGTTTTCCAGCAGGATGAAGAAGCCGGTGAAAAAATCCTTGACCAGACTCTGGGCGCCAAAGCCCACCGCCAGACCGACCACGCCCGCCGCACCCAGGATGGGCGCGACCGACACCCCCACTTCGGAAAGCACCAGCATGCCGGCGATCAGGCTCACCACCACCCCGACCAGGTAGCGGAAAACGCGGCCCAGGGTTTCGGCGCGTTTGGTGGACTCGCGGTCGTCCATGCGGCTGGCGATGCGTTCGCGCAGCGTGCGTATGCCGCGCTGCAGGACAGCGATCAGCAGCCAGGCGGCGATGAGGATGAGGGTCACGCGCAGCAGCGTGGTGGCGGCGCTGCCGAGGCCGATCCACCAGCGGGTGGCGAGGTCCAGGATGTTGCCGTTCATGGGTGTTCCTCCAGAAGGGGCGTGGAAAAGGGGCAGGGCGACGAGCATCGCCCTGGATCGAATCAGCTTTTCATGGCACCGGAGCGCCACCCCGGGGCATCAAGCGGTGCCGCCCAGGGGCACCGCCGGACGGCCAGTGCCGCCCCCTTTGAGGGGGTAGCGCGAAGCGCTGCGGGGGTGTTCACTTCACACGGCGTTGAGTGCGTTCAGGAAGCGCTGGCGCCACCAGTGCACGTCCTGCTCGCGGATCTGTTGCAGCAAGGCCCCGTGGCGCCGCTGGCGTTCTTCCAGCGGCATCTGCAGGGCGCGCTGCATGGTCTCGGCCGTGCGGGTGGTGTCGTAGGGGTTCACCAGCAGGGCATCGCGCATCTGCTCCGCCGCGCCAGCAAAGCGCGACAGCACCAGCACGCCGGGATCCTCGGGGTCCTGCGCGGCGATGAACTCCTTGGCCACCAGGTTCATGCCATCACGCAGGGGCGTCACCAGCGCCACGCTGGCCGCGCGGTACAGGCCGGGCAAGCGCTTGCGTGCCACGCTGCGGTGGATGTAGCGCACCGGCATCCAGTCGAGTTCACCGAAGTCGCCATTGACCGAACCACACAGGCTCTCCAGCTCCTGACGCAGCGTGGCGTAGGCGTTGACGGACTCGCGGCTGGGCGCCGCGATCTGGATCAGCGTGGCGCTGCCGAGGTTTTCCGGGTAGTTCTGCAGCAACTGGCGAAAGGCCTTGATGCGCTGCGGCAGACCCTTGGAGTAGTCCATGCGCTCCACGCCCAGCAACAGGCGACGGCGTGAATATTCGTCGCGCATCTGCTCGTACATGTCGATGGCGTCCCGGCCCCGACCGAGGGCGGCGAACTCGTCCACGTCGATGCCGATCGGGAAGGCCTGCACCTGCAGGGTTTTGCCGAAGGCCCGGAACTCGTGTTCGCCCAGGATGTCGGCCGAGGTTTCGGTGCCCACGTAGCGCGAAAAATGGGCCACGTCGGCCTCGCTCTGGAAGCCCACCAGGTCGTAGGCGAACAGCGAACGCATCAGCCACTCGTGTTCCGGTACCGCGGCCAGGATGAGGGGCGGCGGCAGGGGAATGTGCAGGAAAAACCCCATGCGCTGCTGGCAACCCATGTTGCGCAACTCGGCGGCCAGCGGGATCAGGTGGTAGTCGTGCACCCAGATCACGTCGTCGGGCCGCAGCAGCGCCGCCAGCTTGTGCGCAAACATCTGGTTGACGCGCCGGTAGCCGCCGATGAAGCCGGCGTCGAAATCGGCCAGATCGAGCCGGTAATGGAACACCGGCCAGAGCACCCCGTTGCTGTAGCCCAGGTAGTAGCTGTCGTGGTCTTCGCGGCTCAGGTCCACCGTGGCCAGCTGCACCGGGCCGGCGGTCTGCAGGTGCACATCGCCCTCGCCGGGCGTTCCGCCTTCCACCACCTTGCCGCTCCAGCCGAACCAGAGACCGCCCGATGCCTGCAGCGCCTGACCCAGCGCCACGGCCAGCCCGCCCGAGGCGGTCTTGCGCGGATCGGCGATGCGGTTGGAGACGACGACCAGTCTGCCCATCTAGATCACCGTGTCCCAAGGTGCCGACAGGCGAACCGCGGCGTTGATGATGCCCACCATCGAATAGGTCTGCGGGTAGTTGCCCCACATCTCGCCGGTGGTGGCGTGGGTGTCTTCGGACAGCAGGCCCAGCGGGTTGCGCGCCTTGAGCATGGTCTCGAAAATGGCGCGCGCTTCTTCCACACGGCCGACGCGCGCCAGGGCGTCAATGCGCCAGAAGGTGCAGATGTTGAAGGCCACCTCGGGCGTGCCGAAATCGTCGGCGGCCTCGTAGCGGCGCATGTAGGGGCCGTCGCACAGGTGTTTTTCCAGTGCGTCGAGGGTGGCGATGAAGCGCGGGTCCATCGGGTCGATGAAGTTGACCTCGGCCATCAGCAGCACACTGGCGTCAAGGTCGTGAGCGCCAAAGGCCGCAGCGAAGGCCTGGCGCTCTTCACTCCAGGACTCGCGCAGGATGCGCTCGCGCATGGCGCGGGCGTGTTGTTGCCAGTAGGCGGCCCGTTCGCCCTGCTGCAGGGTGAGGGCGATCTTGGCCAGCCGGTCGCAGGCGGCCCAGCACATCAGGGCTGAAGACGTGTGCACGCGGGCGCGGGTGCGCAGCTCCCACATGCCGGCATCGGGTTGGTCGAAGATGAGCACGGCTTTTTCGCCCGCGGCTTCGAGCCGCTTGAACTCAGCCAGCCCCGCCGGGTTGAGCAGGCGTCGGTCGTGAAAGGCCTGGGCCGCGCCGAGCACGATGTTGCCGTAAACGTCGTGCTGGAAATGTTCGTGCGCCTGGTTGCCCACCCGCACCGGTCCCATGCCGCGGTAACCCGGCAGGTGCTTGCAGATGCGCTCGGGCAGTTCGCGCTCCAGCCCGATGCCGAACAGCGGCTGCACGTGGCCCCCGTTGGCGCCGACCACGGCGTTGGACAGCCAGCGCAGGTAGTCCTCCATGGTGCCGACTTCGGCCAGGCTGTTGAGCGCGCGCACGACAAAGAAGGCGTCGCGCAGCCAGCAGTAGCGGTAGTCCCAGTTGCGCTGTGTGCCCGGTGCTTCGGGGATGCTGGTGGTCATGGCAGCGACGATGGCGCCGGTGTCCTCGAACATCGAGAGCTTGAGGGTGATGGCGGCGCGGATCACCGCGTCCTGCCACTCCAGCGGCAGCGCCAGGCGCTGGCTCCAGCCGCGCCAGTAGCTCAGGGTCTCCTGTTCAAAATGCCGCGCCGTTTCGGCCACGCCACCTTCCAGGGTTTCGTCGGGGCCCAGCAGGAAGTTGAGTTCGCGCGCGAGCAGGAACGGCTGCTGGCTCAGCACATGGGACACCGAGGCGTCGGTGTGCAGCCGCAAGGTCTGCTGCTCACCGACGTAGCGGATGTGGTTGCTGCCCGAGGTGATGGCGGGGGTTTTGGCACCCCAGTCGAAGCGGGGGGTGAGCAACACGCGCACGCGCGGCGCGCCCTGGAGTGGGTGGACCCGGCGCACCAGCATGGTGGGTCGGAAGAAGCGGCCACGCGAGGGGAAGCGGGGCGCAAAGTCGGTGATGAGGATGCCTTGCCCCTTCGTGTCCCAGAGCTCGGTGTGCAGCACGGCGGTGTTGGGGTCGTAGTACTGCCGGGCTTTGTCCAGGTGTTCGATTTCGATGGCGAAGGCGCCGGCACCGTCTTCGCCACCGAGCAGCGCGTGAAACACCGGATCGCCGTCAAAGCGGGGCAGGCAGCTCCAGACCACGCGCCCGTGCGGATCGATCAGGGCGCTGAAGGCGCAATTGCCCACCACGCCGAGCGAGAGCGAGGGAGCGGCGGGTGCGGCAAAACCGGTGGTGCCAGGGGTAGCGGAAGCGGTGGGTGGGTTCATCACATGGATGTTGTTGTGTTGGGTTTGTTGGGGGCGTGTTGAGCGGCGTCGCGCAGCCATTGGTGCAGGGCCTGCGGGTGGGCGATGCGGTGGATGGCGCAGCTCGGGCCTTCGCCCACCTTGATGCCCGATCCGCCGAGTCGCTGAACCACGTCGAACCCGGACTCGTCGGTCACGTCATCACCGGCAAACACCGGCTGGCGTCCTTTGAAAGGGGGCTCGGCCATGAAGGCGGCGATGGCCAGGCCCTTGCCCACATGGGCGGACTTGACCTCCACCACGGCCTTGCCGCGCAGCAGCTGCAGATCGGGGTTGTGCCGGATGGCGGCCGTCATGACCGCGGTGCATTCGGCGTCCAGCTCCGGCGCCAGCCGGAAGTGCAGGGCGACGGCGGTCTTCTTGTGCTCCACAAGCAGGCCCGGATGGTGGTCCGCCAGCGCCTGCGCGGCGGCCAGCACGGGGCCGAGATCGGGGCGTTGGTCGGTGGACGTGGTGCCCAGGCGCGACCGGCGCACGGCGCCGTGTTCAAACGCCGCCGGCAGCAGCAGGGGGGCGAGAAACGGGTCGATGTCCGCCTGCGCGCGGCCGGTGACCAGGGCCAGCGCGCCGTCCAGCTGGGTGTGCAGCCGTTCCAGCAGCGCCACGAGTTCGCGCGGAACCACCACCTCGTCGGGCCGGGGTGCGAGTTCGGCCAGCGTGCCGTCGAAATCAAGAAACAGGGCGCATGGCCCCACCAGCAGGCTAGGTAATGTGCTCATCAACCTCTGACCGTAACAGACCCGGTACCGCTTGTCACACGGCGGGGGTTTGTCCGACCCGCCGGGTGCGGGACTTTGAGCCGGCTTGACACACCGGCTGGGCTTTTTCAGGGGGCGCGGTCCAAGGCGCCTTCGCCCAGGGCCTTCGCCACTTCGGTGACGCGGGCGCGGTGGATCAGGGCCCCCACGTCCGGGCCCTTCAAGCCCCGGGCCTGGGCCTGCGCGGCAATGTCGGCCGTGACCACCGAGCGGGCCGCCTGCAGCGCCGGGAGCAGGCGTTCACGCTGCCGATAGGCGTCGCTGGCGTGGCCGAGCCGGCCCCGCGCATCGCATTCGCACGCCAGCACGATGTCGAGAAAACGGGCCGGTTTGCGGAAGGCATCGCAGCGTTCGAGCAGGCGGACCATGGCCGCCGCGCCGAGGCCAGCGCTGCGGTGCAGGTTGCCGTGTTCGCGCGCGACCACGTCGGCGAGCTCGCGGCATTCCACGGGCACACGCCAGCGCTCGCACACGCCGCGCAGCAGCCGCGCGCTGCGCTCCTCGTGGCCGATGTGGCGCGGCAGCAAGTCGGCGGGTGTGGTGCCCTTGCCGAGGTCGTGGCACAGGCAGGCAAAGCGCACCGGCAGCGAGGCGCCGAGCTGTGCGCTCATGTCGAGCACCATCATCAGGTGCACACCGGTGTCGATCTCGGGGTGGTATTCGGCACGCTGTGGCACGCCCCAGAGCCGGTCCACCTCGGGCAGCAGGCGTTGCAGCGCGCCGCAGTCGCGCAGCACCTCGAACATGCGGCTCGGCCGCTGCTCCATGAGGCCGCGCGAGAGTTCCTGCCAGACGCGCTCGGCCACCAGGTGGTCCACCTCGCCGTGTTCCACCATCTGGCGCATCAACGCCCGGGTTTCGGGGGCCACCGAAAAGTCGGGGAAGCGGGCCGCGAAGCGCGCGAGCCGCAGGATGCGCACCGGGTCTTCGCCGAAGGCGCCGGTGACGTGGCGCAGCACACGCTCGCGCAGGTCGCGCTGACCGCCATGGGGATCGATCAACCGTGCGCTGGCGGGGTCTTCGGCATCGGCGGCCACGACGGCCATCGCGTTGATGGTGAGGTCGCGCCGGGCCAGATCGTCTTCGAGCGTGACGCCCGGATCGGTATGGAAATGAAAGCCGTGGTAGCCGGGCGCGGTCTTGCGCTCTGTGCGGGCGAGTGCGTATTCCTCGCGCGTCTGCGGGTGAAGGAACACCGGGAAGTCGCGCCCGACAGGCAGGAAACCCTGTGCGGCCATGGCTTCGGGTGTGGCGCCGACGACCACCCAGTCGCGGTCCACATGCGACGAAGCGGCGGCGTCGCGCGCCATCAGGGCGTCACGCACCGCACCGCCCACGAGGTATATGTCCATGGACGCAGTTTAGGGGGAAGCGCTCAGCGCCCCAGGCGGTAGGGTTCTTCGAAATCGAGGAAATCGTGTTCGGCCAGCGCGCCGTCGACCCAGGCCTTCACCCCGGGCAGGGCGGTCACACGTTCCACGTAGGCCTGCAGGTCGGCTGGCAGGGGCAGGCCGTAGGTCTTGATGCGCATGCACAGGGGTGCGAAGGTGGCGTCGGCGATGCTGAAGGCACCAAACAGCAGCGGTGCGGCGCCATCGGGCATTTTTTCGGGCTGGGCTGCGAGCAGTTCGCCCCACAGGCCACCGAGCCGCGCCATGTCGGCCCGCACCGCCGCCTGGTCGCGCCAGATCAGGCGGCCGGTGTCGGGCAGCGCCGCTTCGATGTTCATGGGGCAATGGCTGCGCAGCGCGCCAAAGCCGCTGTGCATCTCGGCGCAGACGCTGCGCGCGCGGGCACGTTCCT
The DNA here is from genome assembly GCA_002842215.1 of Betaproteobacteria bacterium HGW-Betaproteobacteria-9. Taxonomy (GTDB): domain Bacteria; phylum Pseudomonadota; class Gammaproteobacteria; order Burkholderiales; family Burkholderiaceae_C; genus Hydrogenophaga. The sequence goes on from PHCC01000019.1 coordinate 77,270, forward strand.
TCGGATCGGCGGGCCAGAGTTGTTTGTCGGGAAAGCGCTCGGCCAGGTATTCGGCGATCGCCAGCGTGTCCCAGACCGCGAAGCCCTCGTCCACCAGCACGGGCACCTTGCCCACGGGGTTGAGGCCGCGCAGGGACTTTTTAAAGACCGAGTCGGACTCGAACGAGTCGAACCGGACCATGATTTCCTCGAACGGGATGCCCGCCTGCGTCATCAGCACCCAGGGGCGCATGGACCAGGACGAGTAGTTCTTGTTGCCGATGTACAGCTGCAGTGCCATGAAGATCTCCGTGTGTGAGGCCTCATGGTAAGTGGCCGGCAGCCGCCGATTGATGCCATAAGGTTGCCGGATTGATTCGGGGGGGCCTGCGTGGCGGGGGGGGGGGGG
>PHCC01000019.1:77668-109363 GCA_002842215.1 Betaproteobacteria bacterium HGW-Betaproteobacteria-9
TGGGTCAACTCAAGCGTATTTTTCCAGGATGCGGGTCGAGCGCTCGACCTCGCGCATGGTGACGTCCTCGGATTCGGAGACGGACACCGCCTCCATGACCGAGCAGGCCATCATGCGGTAGAAGGCTTTGTCCATGGCCTTGCGCGCTGCGGACATCTGCTGTGCCACGTCTTCACAGGGGCGGCCCTTCTCCACCATGTCGATCAGGCCGCGCACCTGGCCCTCGATGCGTTTGAGGCGGTTGATCACGTCACGCTGGTGCTCCGACCGGTAGACCGAGGCGGACGAAGTCGCGGGGGTGCTGCTGGTTGCAGGCTTCGATTTGGCGGTTGCCATGGTGTTTCCTCGGGATGTGGCGTTGGTGAGAGTTTGCCAAAAAAAATACACACCAGGACCGCTGGTCATCCCTGATGTCATGAGTATCTGTATTAATACCCTACCCCCTAGGGTAGTCACCGATGACAACAAGCGCCCAACCGGCTAACTTTCGTTCCGTGGTGTTTTGACAAATCTCAAACGCCCTGCAACGAACCGTTCAACACAAAAGGATCCTCACATGCAAATCTGGAAGCGCTTTTCCATCGCCCTGGCCCTGGGCACCACCCTGCTCGCCACCACCGGCTGCGGCACCATCTCCACCCTGGGAAAACTCGAAAACGGCGCCGGCTCCGAGGCTTCGCGCATGTGGGACCGCTGGGTGGAAGGCGAAGGCGACATTGCCGTGGCCACGACCTGGGAAGCGAAGGTCAAGGCCGGGGTGAGTGCAAAAGACGTCGAGGAAATCCTGAAGATTGTGGCCGTGGAACGCAACATGCGCGATGTGGGCGTGCTGCCGTTGTCCAAGGAACTGGAAGCCCGTTCCGGCAAGAAGGAGAAGTTGCTGACGGTGTATTCGTACTGTAGCCCGGCCACGGCCCGCAAGATGGTGGACTTCAGCCCGCACATGTCGGCCTACCTGCCTTGCCGCGTCAGCGTGGTCGAACACGACGACGGCAGCCTCTGGCTATACACCCTGAACATGGACATGATGGTCAAGATGGGCCGCAAGCTGCCCTCGCCGCTGAAGGAAGAAGCCCAGGCCGTGCGCGACACCATCTGGGAAATGATGCAGCGCGCCTCCAAGGGCGAGTTCTGACAGGGCTCCAAGTTCTGATCCTGGTCTGAGAGGCCAGTCGATCGACCGCAAGGGTTGCAAGACCCTTGCGGTTTTTTTGTGTTGTGGCCGCTCAGCGGCGGCGCAGCACCAGCAGCCGGCTGCGGCTGTTGTGACCACCCAGGTAGGTGGGCGCCACCGCCGCCACGGCGGCGGGCCGGATGCCCAGGTCCATCAGGCCGGGCCACTGGCCGCTGGCCACGTTGTCGACCGACATGGCGTCCAGGTTGTCGCGGCTCATCAGCGGTTCGCCCGGGGCCAGTTCCATCATCAGCGCCTGCAGCCGCCCGAGCGCCATGGGCAGCGGCAGGATGGGGCGCTGGCGGCTACCGAAACGGCCCGCCAGGCGGACCAGATCGGCCAGCGTGAGCACCGCGGGCCCGGCGCATTCATAGGTCTGGCCCACGCTGCTGCGGGACAGGCCGCTGTCCTTTGCGCAGGCCACCACGGCGCTGGCCACGTCTTCCACCCACACGGGCTGGAAGCGGGCTTTGGCGCCCGCCAGCGGCATCACGGGGAACACCGCCTGCAACTGCGCAAACAGGTTGAGGAAGCGGTCGCCGGCACCGAAGATCACGCTCGGGCGCAGGACGCTCAGGTCGAGCTCGGCGGCGCGTAACAAGGCTTCGCCGCGGGCTTTGCTGCGCTGGTACCGCGAAGGGCTTTCCGCGCTCACGCCCAGGGCGCTCACATGCACCACGCGGCGCACGCCGCTGGCCACGCAGGCCCGGGCCAGCTTGGCGGGCAGCTCGACGTGGGTGCGTTCAAAGGCGGCTTCGCTGCCGTGCAGGATGGCCACGAGGTTGACCACCACGTCGTGGCCGGACAGCAGCCGCGCGAGCGCGGCTTCGTCGTGCACATCCGCTTCGATCACGGTCAGGCCCGGCAGGTGCTGAACGGCGCTGGCGTTGATCGCGCGCCGCGTGGGCACGGTGATGTGCCAGCCCGCGCGTTGCAGTTTTTCGCAGACGTGGCGGCCGACAAAGCCGGTGCCTCCAAGGATGAGGGCGTTTTTCAAAAGGGGGATCTCGGTCGGGTCAGGGCAGGTCGGTGTTGACAGGGGTGGCGGTGGCGCGCGGACCGACGGCCCCCAGGCGCGAGCGCAGCGATTGGGGTTGACCGGTGAGGATCGCGGCGTAGGCCGTGGTGTTGGCGAGCACTTTTTGCACGTAGTCGCGCGTTTCGTCGAACGGAATGTTCTCGGTCCAGATGTCACCGTCGAGCACCGGACCTTCGCGCCAGGTGCGCGAGCGGCCGGGCCCGGCGTTGTAGGCGGCGGCGGCCAGGGGCAGCGAGCCTTCAAAGTCATCGAGCGCAAACTTCAGGTAGGCCGTTCCGATGGCGATGTTGGTGTCGCGGTCGGTGATGTGGTGCGGTCGGAAGTCGGTCAGGCCGATCTTGCGGGCGGTCCAGCGGGCCGTGGCGGGCATCACCTGCATCAGGCCCGAGGCACCGACGCCGGAACGTGCGTCGGTCACGAAGCGGCTCTCCTGCCGGATCAGGCCGTAGACGTAGGCCGGGTCCAGTCCGATGCTGTTGGCCCGCTGCACCACCTCGCGCTGGAATGGCATGGGAAAGCGTTGGGCATGGTCCTCGGCCAAGGCGGTGCGCAGGCTGGTGTTGATGCAGCGGTCCCAGACACCGTTCTGGCAGGCGAGGTGGGCCGCGGCCAGCAGCTCGCGTTCGCCCATGCCGCCCGGCGTGTGCAGGCCCACGCTGTAGTTCCACTCGCGCACGCCTTCGCTGCGCAGGCCCAGGCGCATGGCGGTGAGCGCGCGTTGCAGTCCGGGGTTTTGCGTTGCGGCGGCCATTTCCAAATCGGTCACGGGCGCCGGGGGTGGGGGCACCACCACGGGACGCCCCAGCGCTTCGAGCGCCAGCTGTTCGTGAAAGCCGCGCGTCGAAGCGATGCTGCCCAGCAGTTCGCGCGCCTGCGCCGTGGCGGCGATGGCGTCGGGCTCGCGCAGCGCGAGGATCGCCCGGGCGCGCCAGTACACCCAGACCGGCTGCTGGCGCCGGGCCTCGCTCATGGCCGCGATGGCGTCGCGCACATGGCCCCAGGCGCCTGCGCGCAGGCCCGCGCGCGCTTTCCAGGCCAGGTGTTCGTCGTGCATGTGCTGGTCTTGCCCGTTGACAAAATGCGCCAGCGCTTCGGGCTGCAGCTTCCGGGCCGCCCGCCGGCCGATCACGCCCCAGGCCCAGCTGCGCTCCTCCTGGTTGAGCTGGGCCACCCAGCGTTTGAGCTGCATCGCCTCCGCGGCCGCGGCGGGGTCGCTGGCGGCCAGCCGGATCGCTGCGAGGGTCACCAGTTCCTTGGTGCGCGGCCGGATGGCGGTGAATTTGTCGTCGAGGTAGGCGGCCGGGTCCCGGATGATGGACTCCAGAATGGGCACCCACTCCGGATCGAGCAGGGCGACCGCCTGGATCGCTGCGCGCGGCTTGTTGGCGTCGAGCGCCAGGCGGGCACGCTGCCAGGCCACTTCGGGTGCGAGGTGACCGCTGTTCAGAAAGGCCTGGGCCGCAATGGCACAACCGTCGTCGGCGTCGGGCTGGGCATGCCAGCGCAACGCGGTCTGGCGTGCGGCTTCGTCGGCGGGCCGGCGCCGGGCCGCGGCATCGAGCATGAGCGCATAACACTGGACCTGCGGGTCGTCGTTCATGCGGTAGTGCGCCAGCTCGGCCTCGAAGTTCGCCCAGTCGCGGGTTTTGCCGAGATGCAGCAGCCAGTCGTTGCGCAGGCGGTCTTCCCAGTAGGTGCCGGCCATCTGCGCCAGGGCGTTGCGGATGTCTTGCGGGGCGCTGGTCTCCAGACGGGACTTGACGGTCCAGTAGCGGGCCAGCGGTTCGAGCGCATGGCCACGGACCTCCGGCAGCAGCGCGTCGAGTGCGGTGGTGTTGTTGCGCCGGAAGGCGTCGCGCATGGCCAGCAGGGTTGCATCGGCGCCGCCTTGTGCCCAGACCGCACCCTGCAGCAGCAGCGCGGCCATAATGATCACAAGACCCTGTTTCATGCTTCCCAGTTTCATGCGTCGATTATGGACAACAAAGAACTTCCGAGTGCCTCTGAAAACCTTGTCCAGCCTGTGGAGGGCAGCAAAGCCGCGTGGCGGAAACGCCTGATCGACAAACGGCAGAATCTGGCCGATCGCGCCTGGCGCAACGACCTGCTGCAACGGGTCATGCGCGTCTGGCTGATCGAGCGGCCCGACGCCATCATCGGCGCCTACTGGCCGATCAAAGGCGAGTTCGATCCGCTGCCCGCATTGTTTCGCTGGCAGGAAGCGGGTCTGGAAGAAGACGCGCAGGGCGCCCAGAAACACCGCCGCATCGGCCTGCCGGTGGTGAACAAGGTGGACAAGACGCTCACCTTCTACACCTGGTATCCCGGCTGCCCGATGGAAGAAGACGCCTACGGCATTCCGAAGCCGAAAGACACCGAGATCGTGGTTCCCTCGCTGATCTTCGTGCCCTGTGTGGGCTTTGGTCCGGGCGGTTACCGGCTCGGCTACGGCGGTGGTTTCTACGACCGCACGCTCGCCAGCCTGCAGCCCAAACCCTTCACCGTCGGTCTGGGTTACGACTTCGCCTACGTGCCCGACCTGAAGCCCGAGATCCACGATGTGCCGCTGGACGCCATCTTGTCCGACACCGGCGTGATGTGGCCGGAGAGATGAAACACCCCCGCCACGCTGCGCGCGACCCCCTCAAGGGGGCAACGCGATGCGGCCCGGCAAAGCCGGTTCCGCCGCGTTCTGGGTAACGCACTTCGCTCCGGCGCTGTCCTTGCTGGACCTTTCCCTGTATCGCAGTTCCGGCGCCATCGTCGGCTGAGGGTGCACCCTCTGGTGTGCGGGTTCAATCCCTTCGCTCGTTGGGCTTTACGGGTGCTCGGCGTTCGCGTGCACTTCGCTGATGCGCTTCTCGCGCCGCACCAGATACAGCCCGCTGCCCACGATGATGGCCGCGCCCAGCCAGGTGTGCGAGGCCGGCAGCGTCTGCCACACCAGCCAGTCCAGTCCCACGCCCCAGGCCAGCGCGGTGTATTCGAACGGCGCCACGGCCGAAGCCTGGCCGTGGCGGAAGGCCTCGTTGATGGTCAGCTGGCCCAGGAAGCCGGTGACCGCCAGCGCCAGCAGCAGGCCAGCGTGTTCAAGCGACACCGGCACCCAGTGTGGCGCGGCGAGCAAGCCCCCGCCCACCGTCATGAACACCATCATGGTGAGGATCATGCTTTCGCTGCTGTCGGTGCGGCTCACCAGCCGGCCCGCCACCGCCGCGACGGCGTAACACAGCGCGGCGGCGAGCACGGCCAGGCCGCCCACGGTCACAAAGCCGGCCTGCAGCTCTTCACCGCTGGGCCGCAGGGCGACCAGAACGCCGCCGAAACCGGCGGCAATCGCCCACCAGTGCGCCCTGGGCACGCGCTCCTTCAGCACCGGCACCGACAGCGCGGTGATCAGCATCGGCGCGATGAAGAACAGCGTGTAGGTGGCCGACAGCGGCAGTTCGCTCACGCCGCGGGTGAACAGCGCCAGCATGGTGATGCCGAGGCATCCGCGCAGGATGTGCAGCGACCAGCGCAGCTGGCGCAGCGTGTGCCAGCCGCGGCGCCACTGGATCCAGGCCAGCACCAGCGGCAGGGCGGTCGCCCCGCGCAGGCAGGCGATCTGCAGCGGCGGGTAGTGGCCCGACAGCGTCTTGAGCACCGCGTCCATGAGCGCAAAAAACATCACCGCCAGCAGCATGTTGACGATGCTGCGCAGGTTGCCGGCGGCGTGGAGGGCTTGGGTGCTCATGAAGATGAAGAAAAAGGCACGAAGTCTGCCTGAAAGAGAGAGGGCCTCATGGCACCACAAACGGTGCAGGCGAGGGGGCCGCTACCAGCACACGCCGAAGATCCGGCTCCGCCGGTCCAAGGGCGTGGTCCCCCTGGGGGGGAAGCCGCGCAGCGGCGCAGGGGGGAGTCAATCCATATGATCCACGGTATCGGGGTCCGGCACGTCGCCGATGGCATGGCGCGTCTCTGCGGCCTGCGCCTGCAGCCAGTCGCAGAAGGCCTTCACCTCCGGGCGCACCACGCTGCGTGGCGCCACCACCAGCCAGTAGACCAGGGGCGAGTCCATGCGCATCTGCGGCAGCGGCTCCACCAGGTCGCCGCTGGCCAGGCTCTCGGCCACCAGCGGCAGCCGCGCCAGCGCCACGCCCTGGCCGGTGAGCGCGGCCTGCACGATCTGGTGCGCGTAGTTGAAGTACAGCCAGCGTTGCGGTGTGAGCTTGCTCTTGGCTGCGCGGGCCGGGCCTCCCGGCTGGCCCTTGCCCGCCGCGGCGGGCCCTGTGGCGCTGGCGTAGGTATCGAGCCAGCGCTGCCAGGTCAACCACTCCAGGTGGCGCGTGCGGTGCGCATCGCCGGCTTCGATCAGCGTGACCTGGGCCAGGTCCTCCAGCCGTTTGATGCGGTGTTCCTTCAGCAGCCAGGGGCTGGCCACGGGCGTGAGCTGTTCGCCAAACAGGCGGATCGCACCAGCCGGCATGGCCTGGGGCACCGCGTAGCGCAACGCCAGGTCCACATCGGCGGTGCTGAGGTCCACCGCCACGTCGGACGCATCGATGCGGATGTCGATGTCCGGATGCTCGCGCTGGAAGGCCTCGAGCCGCGGGATCAGCCACATGGACGCAAACGAGGCCCAGGTGGTGATGGCCACGCTCTTGCGCCCGGCGCTCTGGCGGATCTGCCTCACCGCCGCATCAATGCGCTCCAGTGCCATGCCCGCCGCACGCAGCAGTTGTGAGCCCGCGCTGGTGAGTTCCACCGCGCGCGTGTGGCGCAGGAAGAGCGCTGTGCCGACCTCGTCTTCCAGCGCCTGGATCTGCCGGCTGACCGCACTCTGCGTGAGGGACAGCTCCTCGGCGGCGGCGCGGAAGTTCAGGTGCCGCGCCACGGCGTCAAAGGCGCGCAGGTGGCCGGCCGAGATCGGGCGGGTGCGGGGATGGCTGGCGGGAAGCGACATGGCCGGGTCCTCTGGATTGATGCGATAAGCGAATCAATAGCTTACCCCCATTTCATTGGACGGCTGGACGCGGCGGCGGGAAGATGGCACCCGTGTTGATGCCACTGGAGAACCGTATGTCACATCCCGCTGCTGCTCTTTCCGCCCGCTGCGCCGCCATCGGCAGCTGGCGACTGCACCCCGGCCACGCCATGAGCCTGCGCCCGAAGAAAACCGCCGTGCTGCGCATCTTTTGTGGCCAGGTCTGGGTGACCCTGGGTGGCCCCTACCGGGGCGCCCTGAACGAGCAGGGCGACCGGTTCCTCGGTCCCGGCGACGTGCTGGCCGTGCCGGCCGGTGCGCGTTTGGTCATGGAGCCGGTCGCGGCCGCTGACGACACTGGACCGGTGCATTTCGACTGGTCCGACGCCACGGCGTTGGCGGCCCCCAGCCGCTTCGCCCGTGAGGTGGTGTCGCCTACCCGCGAACTGGGCGCGGCGCTGGGGCAGGCGGGCGTGGCCACGGCGCGCGTGCTGCGCGGCCTGCTCGGCTACAGCGAGTACCTGACGGCCGGCCGGGGACGGGTGCTGGGCCCGTACGAGGCCGGGCACTGGTGAGCCGGGCGCGGCCAGCGCCCGCCCAAGCCGGCCGCTAGCGTGCAGAGGACTTTTTGCGCTGCGGTGCCGGCTTGCGCGCCGCTACCGCAGCGCCCAGCGCCAGCCGGGCCCAGGGCGCCATCAGCGCGGGCGATTCCAGCGCGTCCTCGGGCGGCGTGTGGTAGTGCAGGCGCATGGTCTTGCCCTTCGCCTCGTACTGAAAAGGCCGCCCACCCGCCGCCAGCCACTGGGGTTCGGTCTCGGCGTTGGTCTTGAGGAACAGGGTGTCCCAGGCAATGATCGCCACGTTCATGCCATCCACCGACAGTCCATAACCCCCGAACATGCGCGTGGCCTTGCACGGGCCCAGGCAGGACAGCAGCTCGCAGGTGTGCAGCACGAAGGGATCGGTGATGGGTTTGGTGGCCATGGGCATATCGTAGTGAACGTCTCGCCGACGGCCAAGCCCGGCTGCGTGAGGGGGCTTCATTCGAGGGCGCGGTGGAACCGGCTTTGCCGGGCCACTCGCGCCGCCCCCTTGAGGGGGTCGTGCGCAGCGCGGCGGGGGTGGGACAATCCAGCATGGCCCGACCCAAATCCGCCTCCCACGACCTCAAACGCGAAGAAATCCTCGACGTGGCGGCGCAGTGCTTCGCCCAGCAGAGCTTTCCCGCCGCGAGCATGAACGACATCGCCACCGCCTGCGGCACCAGCAAGGCGCGGCTCTACCACTACTACGAGAGCAAGGAAGCGATCCTGTTCGACCTGCTCGACCGGTATACCCAGCGGCTGCTGGCGCTGATCGGCGAAGGGGAAGCGCGCGCGCAGCGCAAGAACCTGAGCGAGCGCGACGCGCTGAGCGAGCTGGTGCGCGCCTTTCTCTCGGAATACGAAAGCTCGGCCACGCGCCATGTGGCGCTGGTGTCCGACACCAAGTTCCTCGGCGATACGCAGCGCGAACTCATCCTCAACCGCCAGCGCGACGTGGTGGCCGCCTTCACCCGCTTTCTCAAACGCGCCTACCCGGACCGTGTGACACCCGCGAATCAGACCGCGCTGACCATGATGCTGTTTGGCATGATCAACTGGACCTTCACCTGGCTGCGCCCGGGTGGGCCCATGAGCTACGCCGCCTTTGCCGACGAAGTGGTGGCCGTTCTGGAGAAGGGCTTGGCCGGGTGAGTCCCAGCGTTTCACAGGGATATTGGTTTACTTATTCGTAATTGATTTCGTTTAGTTAAAATTCGCCTGTTTGCCGATCTGCGCAGCCGACACCCCCACAGGAGACTCCCCATGAGCAAAGCCTTCGCTTCCCAGGCCGACCTGGAAGACAAAAAGATCACTTTCGAACAGCTCAGCCCGCACTGCTGGGCCTACACCGCCGAGGGCGACCCGAACTCGGGTGTCATCATTGGCGACGACTTCATCATGGTCAGCGACGCGACCGCCACGCCGGCGATGGCACGCGACCTGATCAAGCAGATCCGCACCGTGTCCGACAAGCCGATCAAGTACGTGCTGCTCACGCATTACCACGCGGTGCGCGTGCTGGGCGCCAGCGCCTACTTCGCCGAAGGCGCGACGGAAATCATCGCCAGTCAGGGCACGCTGGAGCTGATCCGCGAGCGCGGCGCGCAGGACATGCAGAGCGAGATGGAACGCTTCCCGCGCCTGTTCCGCGGTGCCGATTCGGTGCCCGGCCTGACTTGGCCGAGCATGGTCATCGGCGGTGGTGACCCCACCCAAGGCGAGAAGCCGGGCAAGCTGTCGATCAACCTCGGCGGCGTGGTGGTGCAGATCTGGAGTCCCGGATACGGCCACACCCGCGGCGACACGATCGCCTGGGTGGAAGAAGAAAAGGTGCTGTTCAGTGGCGACCTGGTGGAATACGAAGCTGGCGTTTACACCGGCGACGCCCAGCTCGAAGAATGGCCTGCCACGCTGGAAGCCCTGCGCGCGCTCCAGGCCGAATTCATCGTGCCCGGCCGCGGCGAAGCCATGAAGGGCAACGCCGACGTGAACAAGGCGCTGGACTACACGAAGCGCTGGGTCACCACCCTGTTCCAGGCCGGCAAGGAGGCCGCCGCCGCCGGCATGGACCTGAAGGCAGCCATGGCCCACACCCGCAAGAGCATGGACCCGGTGTTCGGCCAGGTTTTCATCTACGAACACTGCCTGCCGTTTGACGTCAGCCGCGCCTACGATGAAGCCAGCGGCATCAAGAACCCGCGCATCTGGACCGCCGAGCGCGACATGGAGATGTGGAAGTCGCTGCAGGGGTGATCCGGGCGCTTTGCAGACAACAAAAAACCCGCTCTGGCGGGTTTTTTGTTGTGAGGGCCGTCGTCGCCAGCGTATTGGGTCGTGCCGGTGGTGGATGTCGTCTCGGTGGTCGTCGCGACCGCGCTCGCCGGCGTCACCGTCACCGGCTGCTCCGCTTCGGCCACACGGCCGGCGCTGTCGGTCACTGTCAGCGTGATGGTGTATTCGCCGGGCTCGTCGTAGACGTGATCCACCTGTGCGCCCTGGCCTTTTTTGCCATCGCCGAAGTCCCAGGCGTAGGACGCCACGACCGTGCCTTCGGGCACATTGGACACCACCGTGCCCGAGCCGTCCGCGGTGAAGCTCTCGCCCGCTTCCGGCGTGGTCGGATCGATGTCGATCACCGGAATGGGCAGACAACCGGCCAGCGCCAGGGCCAGCAGGCCTGCCAGGAACAGTTTGAAGGTGCGTGGGTGTTTCATGGGCGGAGCTGGAAATGAATGCGTGCATTCAGCGGACCTGTTCGCTATTGGGTGCCCGAGGCGTCCCGGTTGTCAAGTGTGTGCATCGCCTGGCCTGTGCGCTACCGGGGGGCGTCCGCCTTGGCGCGCTGCTACCATGCGGCAGCTTCACTCCTCCCCGTTCTCACGATGTCGCAGGCACTGTCTTTTTTCCCGTCTGCTGGTGCCCGCTCCGCCTCCCGCGTCGCCGCGGTGTGCCTGACGCTGGCGGGGTTGCTGTCGGGCTGTGCCTCGAAGGGGCCGGTGCCCGCCTCACAGATGGAGGCTTCCGATCCGCCCGTGCCGACCGCATCGCCCGTGGACAGCACCGCCCTGCAGCGGGCGGCCGAGCGCTTGCTGAAAACCCCCTCGACCCAGTCCGGTTGGACGGTGTTCCCTGTGCCGGGTAAAACGTTCACGCCGTTTGAGCCGGTGCACCACGCGGGCCGGGAGGCGCTGCGTGTGCAGGCGAGCAGCTCCGTGAGCATCCTGCGCCAGCGCATGGAACCGGCCCTGCCCTCGGTGGGGCGCCTCTCGTTCGCCTGGACGGCCGATGCCCTGCCGCCGACCGTGGATGTGGTGCAGGGGCGGCGGGACGACGCCGTGGTCCGGGTGCTGCTCAGCTTCGATGGCGACCGCAGCCGCCTTTCACCACGCGTGCACCGCTTGTCGGAGATGAGCCGTATGCTGACCGGCGAGGACCTGCCTTACGCCACGCTCGTCTATGTCTGGAGCGACGCCCATGTCCCGGGCACGGTGCTGAACAACTCCCGAACCGATCGTGTTCGCAAGCTGGTGCTGGATTCCGGTACACAGCACCTGGGACAGTGGCGCGATCACGAACGCGATGTGCGGGCCGATTTTTTCCATGTGTTTGGCGAGGAGCCCGGGCCGCTGCTGTCGGTGGCGCTGATGACCGACACCGACAACACCCGCAGCCAGGCGCAGGCCTGGTACGGCGCGCTGCGCCTGCTGCCGGCTGCGCCCTGAGCGTCTGACCATGGTCGGCCGTGCGCGGATGCGCGCTTCACTGAATCTCCTCCTGTTTTCATGAACCACAACGCCACCGACTGGGGCATCGTCGCCGTCTTCGCCACGGTCTACCTGGGCATGTTCCTCGGCGGCCTGCCGCGCCTGAAGCTGGACCGATCGGGCGTGGCCCTGCTGGGTGCCATCGCGGTGATCGCGCTCACCGGTCTGCCGGTGGAAGACGCCGCGCGCGCGGTGGACCTGCCCACCATCGTGCTGCTGTTCGCCTTTATGGTGGTGTCGGCGCAGATGCGGCTGGGCGGTTTCTACACCGAGGTCACGCGCCGCGTGGGCGCGCTGCCGCTGTCGCGTGCGGGCCTGCTGGCGGCGCTGATCGGCGTCGCCGGTGGCTTGTCGGCCATCTTCTCCAACGACGTGGTGTGTCTGGCCATGACACCGGTGGTGGCGCGCCTGTGCCTGCAGCGTGGGTTGAATCCGCTGCCGTTCCTGATCGGTCTGGCCTGCGCGGCCAACATCGGATCGGCCGCCACGCTGATCGGCAATCCGCAGAACATGCTGATCGGCTCGGTGTTGCAGCTGCACTTTGGGGACTACCTGCGCCAGGCGTTGGCGCCGGTGGGCATCAGCCTGGTGCTGTTGTGGCTGTGGCTGACGTTTGGGCCGGGCGCAAGGGCCGGTGCGGCCGAGCTGGCCAGCCCGGTGGGCGTGCAGGTGCCTCTGGAAGACGCTCCCGCATTCGACCGCTGGCAGACCGCCAAAGGTCTGGCCGTGGCGGCGGCGCTGATGGGCATCTTTCTCTTCACCGACTGGCCGCGTGATGTGGCCGCGCTGGTGGGGGCGGGCGTGTTGCTGCTGAGCCGCCGGCTGCATTCGGCGCATGTGATGGGCTTCGTGGATTGGCAACTGCTGCTGCTGTTCATCGGCCTGTTCGTGGTCAACCACGCCTTCGAGACCACGGGCCTGGCGGCCGAGGCCGTGGCCTGGCTGGCGACGCAGGGCGTGCACCTCACCGAACCCGGTGCCTTGCTGGTGCTGGGCGTGGCCTTGTCCAATCTGGTGTCCAACGTGCCGGCCGTGATGCTGCTGCTGCCGCACCTGGGCGCCAATGCCAGCGAAGCGGGCGTGATGCTCGCGCTGGTGAGCACCTTTGCGGGCAACCTGCTGCTGGTGGGCTCGATCGCCAACCTGATCGTGGCCGATCTGGCCGCTAAGCAGGGCATCACACTCGACTGGAAGCAGCATGTGATCACCGGCATCCCGGTGACGCTGGCCACACTGGCGGTGGTGTGGGGCTGGATGCGCTGGATGGATTGACCCGTCGCAGACCGGGTGCGTTCCCGGTGCGCGACCTGCCACGGATGGAGCCACCCCAGCCCAGGGCACCGCGGAACCGGCTTTGCCGGGCCGCCAGTGCCGCCCCCTTGGGGGTGACGCCGAAGGCGGCGCGGGGGTTTCAGTGAATCGACGACAGGAACTGCTGCAGCTCGGGCGTTTCCGGTGAGCCGAAGAGTTTGGCTGGCGTGCCCATTTCATGCACCCGTCCCTGGTGCATGAAGATCACGCGGTCGCTCACCTTGCGCGCGAAGCTCATCTCGTGCGTGACCATCAGCAGCGTCATGCCCTCGTCGGCCAGCGACTCCACCACGCGCAGCACTTCGCCCACGAGCTCGGGGTCGAGCGCTGAGGTGATCTCGTCGCAGAGCAGCACGCTGGGCTCCATCGCCAACGCGCGGGCGATCGCCACGCGCTGCTGCTGGCCGCCGGAGAGCTGGTCGGGGAAGGCGTCGAACTTTTCGCCCAGGCCCACGCGGTCCAGCAGCTGGCGCGCCTTGGCTTCACCGGCGGCACTGTCGGTCTTCTTCACCAGGCCGGGCGCGAGCATCACGTTCTTGCCCACGCTCAGGTGCGGGAACAGGTTGAAGTTCTGGAAGATCATGCCCACGTGCTGGCGCAGCTCGCGCATGGCCGCCGCGTTGCCGTGCAGCAGCGGCTGGCCGTCCACGCTCAGGCTGCCGGACTGGAACACCTCCAGCCCGTTGATGCAGCGCAGCAGCGTGCTCTTGCCGGAGCCGCTCTTGCCGATGATGGCGATCACCTCGCCGGGTTTGACCTGCAGGTCGATGCCCTTGAGCACCTCGTTGCTGCCGTAGGACTTGCGCAGCTGGTGGATGTCGACGATGGGGCCGGTCTTTGCCAGAGGAGAACCGGTCACGCTGAGTTCAGCGACTTGCATTGAGTTTCCTCTCAAGGTTGCGCGCATACAGGCTCACGGGGAAGCACAGCGCAAAGTACAGAAGGGCCACGCAGCTGTAGACCAGGAAGGGCTGGAAGGTGGCGTTGGTGATCATGGTGCCGGCCTTGGTGAGCTCGACGAAGCCGATCACCGAGGCCAGCGCCGTGCCTTTGACCACCTGCACCAGAAAGCCCACGGTGGGCGCGAGGGCGATGCGGGTGGCCTGCGGCAGGATCACATAGCGCAGCTGTTCGCCAAAGCTCAGCGCCAGGCTCTGCGCCGCTTCCCACTGGCCCTTGGGCACGGCGGCCACGCAGCCGCGCCAGATCTCGACCAGAAAGGCGCTGGTGTAGAGCGTGAGCGCCACGGCCGCGGCCACCCAGGCCGAGGTGTCGACACCGAACAGCGCGAGGCCGAAATAGGCCAGGAAGAGTTGCATCAGCAGCGGCGTGCCCTGGAACAGCTGCACGTAGCCGCCCACGAAGCGCTCGGCGCCGGGCCAGCGCGCGGTGCGCGCCACCAGCAGGGCCAGGCCCACCAGGCCGCCGCCGATGAAGGCGATCAACGAAAGCCCCACCGTCCAGCGCGCGGCCAGCAGCAGGTTGCGGAAGATGTCCCACAGCGAAAAATCAACCACGGCGGCCTCCGAACAAAAAGCGTGGCCCGATCCAGTTCAGCAGGCTGCGCACGCCCACCGACAGCAGCAGGTAGATACCGGTCGCGATGATGAAGGCCTCGAAGGCGCGAAAGTTGCGGCTCTGGATCAGGTTGGCCGCGTAGCTGAGTTCTTCGGTGGAGATCTGGCCACACACCGCCGAGCCCAGCATCACGATGATGATCTGGCTGGTGAGCGCGGGCCACACCTTTTGCAGCGCGGGCGGCAGCACCACGTAGCGAAAGGTCTGCAGCTTGGAGAGCGCCAGGCTGGCCGCGGCTTCGAACTGACCCTTCGGCGTGGCCTCGATGCCGGCGCGCACGATCTCCGCCGCGTAGGCGCCCAGGTTGATCACCATCGCGATCACCGAGGCGATCTCGGGCGTGAGTTTCACGCCGGCGGCCGGCAGGCCGAAGAACACGAAGAACAGCTGCACGATGAAGGGCGTGTTGCGGATGAGTTCCACATAGCTGCCCACCACCCAGCGCAGCCACGGCGGGCCGCTGCTGCGCGCCCAGGCGCAGAGCGTGCCCACCAGCAGACCGATCACGGCCGAGATGGCGGTCAGACCCAGCGTCCAGAGAACGCCCTTGGCGAGCAGCGGCCACTGCAGCAGCACGGCGATGAAGTCGAATTCGATGCGCATGTGTGTGCCCTCAATGCGTCAGGGGGTGCGAAGGTCGATACGCCGCAGGGCCGCCCCAAGGCAGGCGAATCAGCCCCCCTGGGGGGCAGCGACCCGCGCAGCGGTGGAGCCCCGGGGCCACCCCAAAGGGGTGGGAACGCAAGGGGGCTTGTTTCATTCGGGCAACGTGCCAGCCGGGCGACCCAGCCACTTCTTGGCCAGGGCGTCGATCTCGCCCGACTTCTTGGCCGCAACGATGATCTCGTTCACCTTCAGGCGCAGCGCATCTTCACCCTTGGCCACGCCGATGAAGTTGGGGCTGTCTTTCAGCAGCAGCTTGTATTCGGCGCCCAGTTGCGGGTTGCGCGCCATCATGTTGCCGGCCACCGAAGCGCCGGTGGCGATGAGCTGGGTCTGGCCCGAGACGAAGGCCGAGACGGTGGCGTTGTTGTCCTCGAAACGCTTCACGTCGGCGGTGGCGGGGGCGAGCTTGGTGAGTTCCTGGTCTTCGATGGCGCCGCGCGTCACGCCGATGGTCTTGCCGGCGAGGTCGGCAAAGCTGGCGACCGTGAGCGACTTGGGCGCGAACACCGCCTGGAAGAAGGGCGAGTAGGCGGCGGTGAAGTCGATCACCGCCAGACGCTCGGCGTTCTTGCCCAGGGTCGAAATGACGAGGTCGGCCTTCCGGGTCTGCAGGTAGGGGATGCGGTTGGCGCTGGTCACCGGCACGAGTTCGACCTTCACGCCGAGCTTGCTGCCGATCAGCTTGGCGGTGTCGACGTCCAGGCCCTGGGGCTGCAGGTCGGTGCCGACGAAGCCGTAGGGCGGGAAGTCGGTCGGGATCGCGATCTTGATCGTCTTGGCCTTCATCACGTCGTCGAGCGCGGTCTGGGCCTGCGCGGTGCCCAGGCTGGCGAATGCGCCGAACGCAACGGCGGTGGCGAGAAACAGGCGTTTGGTGGTCTTCATAACAAGCTTCCTAGGTAGGTTTCGGGGGCGGGGTGGGAGGGGTCTTTGGCGGCCGCGCGCCCTTTGGGGGGGCGCGGTGCCGGGGAGAGCGGAGCCAGGGCTTCACGCAGGTTGGCCAGCGGGTCGTTGGCCGGGGCCAGGCGCAACGCGGCCTGCACCTGGCCGATGTGTTCTTCCATCAGACGCTCGGCCTCGGCGGTGTCGCCGCGCGCCAGCGCTTCGACGATGGCCACGTGGTCCTGACAGGACTGCACCGCGTCGTGCGTGCTCTGGTAGAGCATGGCGATCAGCGTGGTGCGGGCGGTGTAGTCGCGCAGCGTGTCGGCCAGCAGCTGGTTGCCCAGGCATTCGGCCAGACAGACATGGAAGTCGCCCAGCAGGTAGCTGCGCTGGCCCACGTCGTCGCCCTTGAGCGCGTCCTGCTCGCGCTTGAGGTGTTGCTTCAGGCGTTTGACCGCGGCCTTGTCCACCGGGCCGGTGCGGCGGATCAGGCCGGTCTCGATGACGCGACGCGCCTCGAAAGCCTCACGTGCTTCGTCGTGCGAGGGCTGCACCACGTACCAGCCGCGGCGCGAGCTGACGGTGACGATGCCGCGCGTGGCCAGGCGCACCAGCGCCTCGCGCACCAGGGTGCGGCTGCAGTCGAACAGCATCGAGAGGCTCTGCTCGCCCAGGCGGGTGCCGGGGGCGAGGCGCTGCGCCAGGATGGCTTCGATGATGCGTTGGGCGATGTCGGTGGAGCTGACCATGGAAAAAACCTTTGTGGGGTGCTTCCATGCGAATTCCGTGCCATGGCCATACCAGTCTTGTATGCAAGTTTGGTGCGCCAGACTTGTGCGCCGGACAGCCAGAAACCGGCCAGGCGCACCACAAGTGCTCAGCAGACGGCGCCGCGGCTCCCGTTCTGGTGCCTGGCCGGCCGGGGCCTCAGAGCGCTCCAACCAGTGCGCGCAGGTCGTCCTGATAGGCCTGCAGCGTCTGCACCGCGTGGGCGCGCTGCGCGGGCGTGGTGCTGTTGTGCAGGTTCGCGAACTGGGCGCAGCCGCTCTGCACCAGCTGCTGGTTGTAGGTGTTGTAGCCCGACGTGGGCGAGGTGGTGATGCGGATCATGAGCTCGCGCACCGCCTGGGCTGCGGCCGACGGGTTGGCCTGGGCCCGGCGCACGGTCTGCAGCTGGTCGGCCTGCCGGCGCTCGCGCTCGGCCTGGGTGCGCAGCGGGTCCCAGGGGGAGCGTTGCAACTGCTCGCGCACCAGCACTTGCTGGGCGGGGGTCAAAGGGCCGTACAGGCGCTCGCTGCGTTCGATGGCGCGTTCCAGGCGGCGGTCCAGCCGCTGCTCGGGGCTGCCCTGCAGAAAGTCTTTCTCGAAGGTCTGGTTGCTCTTGCGGTGGTGGCGCTCCAGGTGGTCGAGCTGGGCGGGGCTGAGCTGCAGCGCCAGCCGGGCCAGGGGTTCGACGCTGCGCTCCAGCACGGTGTTGAAGCGCGCACGCACGGTGTCGAACTCGCCGCAGACCTGGCTCGCCGTGAGGTCCTGTGGGGCCATGCGTTGCCAGCGGCGCAGCAGATCGGCATAGGCCGGCAGCTCGCTGCTGCGGTGCCAGGCGAACAGCCCGTCGATGTCTTCGCGCACGCGGGCCGACTGGCCGTTGTCGAAATCCACATGGCTGTCGAGCCACCAGTAGGTGAGGTTGGGGCCCTGGCTGTAACCCAGTCGCAGCGCGCTGCAGGCCGCCAGGCCGATGACCAGGGTCAGTGCCACAGCCAGTCGGCCGATCCGCACGACGATAATTCTCGGCTGACACGCGCGGGCCAAGGGGCTGCGCCAACTTTCCCCAATAGAGGTGTTCATGTCGATCCCAGTGGATGTGGTGGTGATGGCGGCCGGCAAGGGCACGCGCATGAAGAGCCAGTTGCCCAAAGTGTTGCACCGATTGGGCGGGCGCGCGCTGGCCCAGCATGTGATCGACACGGCGGCGCGGCTTTCGGCGCGTTCGGTGGTGGTGATCACGGGCCATGGCGCCGAGCGGGTCGAGGCCGGACTGCAGGCGCCAGCGGGCGGCACGCAGCTGAAATACGTGCGCCAGGCGCCGCAGCTCGGCACCGGCCACGCGGTGCAGCAGGCCGCCCCGGTGCTGCCGGACGACGGTGTGACGCTGGTGCTGTCGGGCGACGTGCCGCTGACCCGGCCCGAGACCCTGCAGGCGCTGCTCGACCTGTGCGCGGGCGAGCGGATGGCCTTGCTCACGCTGGACATGCCCGACCCCACCGGCTACGGTCGCATCGTGCGATCGGGTGATGGCTCGGTGCAGGCCATCGTGGAGCACAAGGACGCCAGCGAAGCCCAGCGCGCCATCACCGAGGTCTACAGCGGCATCATGGCCGTGCCGACGCGGCTGCTCAAGGGTTGGCTGGCGCGGCTGGACAACCAGAACGCCCAGGGCGAGTACTACCTGACCGATGTCGTGAAGTTCGCCGTGGGCGATGGCCTGAGCGTGTTGGCGCACCGCATCGCCGACGCGGTGCAGGTGGCGGGCGTGAACAGCCCGCTGCAGCTGGCCGAACTGGAGCGCGCCCACCAGCGGCGGGTGGCCGAGGCGCTGATGGAGCAGGGCGTGCGCCTGGCCGACCCGGCACGGCTGGATGTGCGCGGTGAGCTGCTGTGCGGGCAGGACGTGGAGATCGATGTCAACTGCGTGTTCGATGGCCAGGTGGCGCTCGGCGACGGCGTGCGCATCGGGGCGAACTGCGTGATCGCTAGCGCGGTGATCGAAGCGGGCGCGGTGATACACCCCTTCACCCACATCGATGGCGAGAAGCTCGGTGTGAGCGTGGGTCCGGGTTCGTTGATCGGGCCGTTTGCGCGCCTGCGCCCGGGTGCGCAGCTCGGCGCCGAGGTGCACATCGGCAACTTCGTCGAGGTGAAGAACAGCACCCTGGCCGCCGGCGCCAAGGCCAACCACCTGGCTTACCTGGGCGACGCCACGGTGGGCGAGCGGGTGAACTACGGTGCGGGCAGCATCACAGCCAATTACGACGGTGCGAACAAGCACCGCACCGTGATCGAAGCCGACGTGCACGTGGGCAGCAACTGCGTGCTGGTGGCGCCGGTCACGCTCGGCGCTGGCGGCACGGTGGGCGGAGGGTCGACCATCACCAAGGACACGCCGCCCGGCAGCCTGGCCGTGGCCCGCGGCAAACAGGTGACGCTGCCCAACTGGCAGCGCCCGGCGAAGAAAAAGCCCTGAGAGGCGGGGCCGTCTACCGATCAGGCCCGACGGCGCACGGCAGAGCGCTGCCGGGCTTGCCGGTCACTGTCTTCGTTGCCCAGGTCCATCAGGCCGCTCATGCCCATGACCTCCGAATCGCGAAAACCGGTCGCAGGGAATATCTGGTCGAACTCCGAGAACTTCGACTCCAGCTGCTGGCGCACGCTCTCTGGCTCGCTCGCTTCCTTCGGAATGGGTTGGGGCAGGGCGGCCAGGTCCAGCTGCTTGCGGAACTCGCTGGGCGAGGGCATGCGGTGGATGCCGTTCTTGAGGAAAAGGAACCGCACACCCGCGGTCTTGAGGATGCGGTTCTTCATCTTCACCTGGTGGGTCTTGGCCTTGGCGTTGCTCAGGTGGTATTGCTCAATGTCAAACGCATACATGGGCCGGCCGTCCTGGCCGCACACCACGAAGTCCACCTGTTGCCTGGCCAGGCGCTCCTCGGCGCGCCGGCGGTCGGTGGCGCGCCGGATGGAGAGCATGTCCTTGAGTTTCACCTGGGGCAACACGACCTGCCCGGGAAAGGTGTCGTGCAGGTAGTCCAGCATGGCAACCTGCTCGGGCGTGAGGATGCGTTCCGGCGTGTAGCGGTCCTCCCGGCCTGAGGGCTGGGGCGCATACCGCCTGTAAGCCCAGACACCCAGGCCCACCAGGGCCAGGGCGATCATGAATGCGATCCAGAGTGGGAACATGCAACCTCCAAATGTGACAGCCGATTGTTTTTTTGAGCCGCCATTTTAGGATTCTGTAGTCACAAATTGCTACAGTGAACGCTTTGTTACCTATTGTCGGCGGGATGGGCGCGCAAGGGAAGGGGCAGGCGGGGATCGAACTTGGCGCGCTTGATGCTGAAGAAAGCCTTCACGTTGCGCACATTGGCATCGCTGGTGAACAGGCGCTGGGCGAGCGCGAGATAGCCCGGCATGTCGGGCGTGTGTACGACCAGCATGAAGTCCGGCCCCGGGCTTACGCGGTAACACTGCTGCACGGCGACCTCGGCCACGGCGCGGGTCTCGAATGCATCCAGGTGTTCGGCTCCCTGGCGTTCCAGGGTGATCTCCAGCAGGGCTGTGAGGCCGTGGCCTGTCGAAGCGGCCAGTCGGTCAGGGCTGAGCAGCGCCACCTGCTTCTCAATCAGGCCCAGTTGCTTCAAGCGCTTGATGCGACGCAGGCTGGTCGGGGGCGAGACGTGGGCCAGCCCGGCCAGGGTCTGGTTGCTCATCGAAGCGTCGGTCTGCAACAGGTCCAGCAGGCGCCAGTCGGCCTCATCTATGAAATCAGATTCCATAAACTCCATTCATATGATCGAAATGATGATCATCATCAGTTTGTGAAATTTTAGTTTGAATATATAAGTTTAATGGTCATTAATTTCTTGTTCGTCTCGGTAGCATCGCATCTTCTTGGCGTGTCTGGAGATCCATATGTGTGGCATCGTGGCAGGGGTTTCGGGGCGTGATGTCGTCCCTGTGCTGGTTCAGGGCTTGCAGCGGCTGGAGTACCGCGGTTACGACTCCTGCGGCGTGGCCGTGCACACAGGCGGTCTGCAGCGCGCGCGCAGCACGGCCCGTGTGGCCGAACTGGCCGAGCAGGTGAAGGCCGATGCCATTGCCAGCGGCACCGGCATCGCCCACACCCGCTGGGCCACCCACGGCGCGCCCGCCGTGCACAACGCCCACCCGCATTTCAGCCACGGCCCGGCCAACAGCTCCACCAACGGCACGGCCGGCCGTGTGGCGCTGGTGCACAACGGCATCATCGAAAACCACGACGAACTGCGCGCCGCCCTGCAGGCCCGGGGCTATGTGTTCGAGAGCCAGACCGACACCGAAGTCATTGCCCACCTGATCGACTCGCTCTACGAAGGTGACGTGTTCGCGGCCTTGCAGGCCGCGGTGGCGCAGTTGCACGGTGCCTATGCGCTGGCGGTGTTCCACAAGGACGAGCCGCACCGCGTGGTCGGCGCACGCGCCGGCTCACCGCTGATCCTCGGTGTGGGCGAGGGCGGGCAGGAGCACTTCCTGACCAGCGACGCCATGGCCCTGGCCGGCGTGACCGACCAGATCGTCTACCTCGAAGAGGGCGATCTGGTCGACCTGCAGCTCGGCCGCTACTGGGTGACCGACGGGCAAGGCCGCAGTTTTGACACCACCCAGCGCCCGGTGAAAACCGTGCACGCGCACAGCGGCGCGGCCGAGCTCGGCCCCTACCGCCACTACATGCAGAAGGAAATCTTCGAGCAGCCGCGCGCCATCGGCGACACGCTCGAAGGCGTCGAAGGCATCACGCCCGAGCTGTTCGGCGACGGCGCTTTCCGCGTCTTCAAAGACATCGACAACGTGCTCATCCTCGCCTGCGGCACCAGCTACTACAGCGGCTGCGCGGCCAAATACTGGCTGGAAGCGATCGCGCAGATCCCGACCCAGGTCGAGGTGGCGAGCGAATACCGCTACCGCACGAGCGTGCCCAACCCACGCACGCTCGTGGTCACCATCACGCAAAGCGGCGAGACCGCCGACACCCTGGCCGCGCTGCGCCACGCCCAGGGCCTGGGCATGAAACACACGCTGACCATCTGCAACGTGGCGACCAGCGCCATGGTGCGCGAATGTGAGCTGGCCTACATCACACGCGCGGGGGTCGAGATCGGCGTGGCCTCCACCAAGGCCTTCACCACCCAGCTCGCCGGCCTGTTCCTGCTCACGCTGGCGCTGGCCCAGGTGCGCGGTCGGTTGAGTGAGGCGCAGGAAGCGCAATACATCAAGGAGATGCGCCACCTGCCCGTGGCGCTGCAAGCCGTGCTGGCGCTGGAGCCGCAAGTCATCAGCTGGGCCGAAGACTTCGCGCGCATGGACAACGCCCTGTTCCTGGGCCGCGGCCTGCACTACCCGATCGCGCTGGAAGGTGCGCTCAAGCTGAAAGAAATCAGCTACATCCACGCCGAGGCCTACCCGGCCGGCGAACTCAAACACGGCCCGCTGGCCCTGGTCACCAGCGCCATGCCGGTGGTGACCGTGGCGCCCAACGACACGCTGCTCGAAAAGCTCAAGAGCAACATGCAGGAAGTGCGCGCACGCGGCGGTGTGCTCTATGTGCTGGCCGATGCCGACACCCGCATCGGCAGCAGCGAAGGCATCCACGTCATCCGCATGCCCGAACACTACGGCGCGCTCAGCCCAATCCTGCACGTGGTGCCGCTGCAGCTGCTGGCGTACCACACGGCCCTGGCGAAAGGGACGGATGTGGACAAGCCCAGAAACCTGGCCAAGAGCGTCACGGTGGAGTGAGCCTGTTGCGCGGGTGGTTTTTCTGTTCTTGACAATTAAAGTCGAAAACTTGCTATTAAAGTCGTAAACGCGTCATTAAAGTCGTAAACAGCTTTGGGTGCATTTCTTCGTCACATGCTGGTACTGCCAGGAGTATGTAGTTGTGTCTGATGTGTCCCAAGCATCGGCCAATATTTCAGGCATCCGATCAGCCAAGGGTCGGTACGACGACAACCAGTTCCCAAGTTCTGCCGGCATAGGCCGACAGGGCCTCGAAGGTTTCATTCGCTTTTGCGGGTGTTCAAGCGCCTTGAGGCGCAAGGCGATGAACGTTGTGATTGCTACATCCAAAGTCTGATCGACTTACTTTGGCCGGTCGATATCCTGAAGGCTAGGACCGGTGTGCAGATTGCCGTCCTTCGCTGGCGCAGTTCGTACTTATCCTGTGTGCCATCAAGCGGTCGTTTGCTCTGCCAAGCTAGGAGCGCATAGCTGCCGAAGAGACAAGGCGCATAGCTAGCACTCCGTCCGACCGAAGAGGTTCTGAAGAATCGGGCCAGCACTGTTGTGCCGAGTCTTGACTTGCTGCCTATGCTCCTTTGAACCGAATGTCGTCGGTTAGATTATTTGCCATCGCCCAAAGCTGAACGTCTTTTGCCAGCCAATCCAAGTAGTCACCATCGGCGAAGGCATTGTCGGGAAATGGCTCGTGCTGCGCTGACTCCAACAGAGCGCTCATGAGTGTCTGCACACGTCCCGCCAGAGCGTCGTCCTTGGCCACGAGTAGATAGGTGTTCAGCGGCTTGTCCTTGGACTCCTCCTCTCCGCCAAGAAACCGCTCGAAGTCGGGAACGCTGATCCTGTGCCGGGCAGATATACCCGCGGCCCGCGCCTTTAGCACGGCCTCGCGGATCTTCCCGTTCTCGGTCCACATGCCGTTCTTATGTCCCTTCTTATTAAACGGGGAGTCCGAGTCGTGGACGATTCCGAAGTCAATCTTGAAGTGGGTCATGACTTTTACAAGGGGCACCAAGATCGCTTTGCCGCGCGCACGGATGACAGTGACGCGATCCATCAGCCCGTGCTGTCTCTCGATAATTGACGACATGAACGCGGCGTGTTCGGTGTCCCCCTCGACGAGGACCGGATATGAACCGAAGAACACCTCGGAGAAGCTTGGATCGATATGTTGCAGCGCCTGAAGCCGCTGTTTGTCCTCGCCTTCAAACTCGATCAGGTCGGAGCGGTAGGTTTTCGGTGCTGTTTGCGCCGCTTCGCCCTCGCCAGCACGTTCAAGTCGAACAATCGTCGTATGGTCCTCGAATGGATTGACGAAGTGAGGAGAGTGTGTGGTCATGATGACCTGCCAGTCTGGGCTCGCCGCCAGCTTGTAGAGGTGGCGCTGAGCCGCTCGCGCTGCCATGGGATGCAGCGCGTTTTCCGGCTCGTCAATCAGCAGCAGATAGCCAGGAAAGGCGGGATCGTCAGGACTGTCCGGAATCGGCGCGCCTTCGTCATGCGCTTGGATCTGCGCTTTCAGGGTCACAATGGTTTCGTCGAACGCCTGTATTTCTTCGACCTTGGGTTTCGCCTTACCTCCTTCCTTTGCCTTTTTCTTCTCCGCGTCGCTCAGATCTTTGTCCAACCGCTTGCGGAACTCCAGCCTGACCTCGTTGTCTCGTGACAGTTCGTTGTGGACCTGCAGCATCGACCAGAAGAGAGCGCGTCGAGCACCGGTACCTTGTTGACCCAGCGCGGTTTCCGCAGCACCATCCTGCACCTTGAGGCTCGACCCAGTTTTGATTAGCTCGCTGAGCTTGGGGACCAGGGGCCCCGCCCCAACCGTCAGCTTGACGTCCAAACGTGGAAATATGCCTTTGAACCCAGTTGCTACCCGATCGGAAATTGCATTGAAGTGCGCCTGATGCGCACCGCTCAATACATTCAACCGCTGAGTTACCCCGTCAATCGCTTGGGAAAGCTCGGACAGTGGATTAATGCGCTCCTTCTCAAGGCCTGCGACCAATGGCCCAAGGGCAAGCGTAAGCAGCATTTCCTCGGTCTTCACCGCGTCGTCCAATGAGCCGATGCGAAGAGGTCGGGGCAGTCTGGAGCCGAATACCGGATCGGCCCCACCAGCTTTTCCGTCATCAGCCCAATCCCCCTGGCCATCAGCACCACCTGTTGGATCCCAAGTCGTGCGTACTCTTTCGAAATTGGGCGCAGCCCACTGCCAGCGACTTTTGACAATCAGCAGGCCATCCCTTTCGATTTTCCATTTCGGGTCAACGTTCGCGATACCTTCTGGGATGTGTACCTCTAGCTGCACTTCGCAAGGGTGTTCTGCGGGTGCATACAGGCATCGGTCCCTAGACTCGCTGAATTGAACTGAACCCTTTGCAAGCTCATAGGCACGCAGAATAGTGGACTTTCCGGCGTTGTTCTTGCCGACCAAGCAGACCACATTATCGAGTTCGATCTCAACACCGTCGTTGCCGATGCATCCGATGTTGCGAACGTTGATGCGCACAAGTTTTGACCGGTTTGCTCCTGCCATTTTCCCCTCCACTGTTGATCAGTCCGTTGCATTGTTTTCTCAGCGTAGCAGGAAATTGGAGAGATCCTTATAGCGGAGCGGTCCCTCCTGGCGAACAAACTTTCGGGGAAGCTGTGCGAGGTGAGCGTGACCTGCTTCCCATCAGCCATACATGTCGCAGGGTCGAGACTTTGGCGCCGGCATCACTCGTCGACGTCGCGAAAGATGTCGTCGAGCGGGGTGTTGGCGTTTTCAGATTTCTGAAGCGTGGTTTGCTCATTCTCTTTGGGCGGATCGTAGCGGTCGTACAAGTCTTCCGCGGCCCGTTCGATTGCGTGGCGCACCTGATGCTTAATCTCGTCCGAGTTCACCCAAGCCGCACAAGACGTCACCAGGCGGTTCACGTCGTCTCTGAACTGATCGAAGTGACTCTCAGGGGAGTAGTCGCTATTCCAGTCGTCGCGCAAGCGTTCTACATGATGATCGAGTTTCCCGAGCACCTCTTCGTAACCAACCCTGAGCAAGTGCTCAATTTCCGTAGGATTGAGCAGGCTTCGGATGCCATCGTCGGCCAGGAAGCTGGAATCCGCCGATTCCCGCAGGCCATTCTCCAGTGTTGCCACGAACTCCAACCTCTCTTTCTCCGTCAGCAGCTTGTGGCGAAACAGGGCGATCAGGAGCTCGACATCCATGTCCTCTGCGATCGGCTTGGAGAAGTATCGCAAACCGATCAAGGCGTCGGGCCGGCGCAGCAGCATGAGACGGTTGAACTCGGCGCTAGCCCGATAAGACATGAATGTCTTGAGCGCGCCGGTGCTCAGACCCGAAAGCCGGTCAAGCAGCAACGGCAGCATGGTCGATGGAACGATCATGGGTACGCCCTCAAGTTGGACGCCCGCGCAGACCACTTCGCCAGCGATCGTCTCTGGCTTCGCACCGACTAGAAACATGCGAAGGCGCTCAGGATCCTTTACGACGTAGCGCGAGAACGCATCGCTGATTGTCGGGTGCTTGTACTTCCAGTAGGGTCCATCCATATCGCTTGCGAGCAGCAGCAGGCTGTCGTTGAGCCTAACGAACTGTTCTTTTGCTGCGGCGGGGCGCACGCCAAATGCGTCGGCTGCCTGCGTGATCGGCCCTTCGGCGACCGGCGACCTCGCGATTCCTCCGACCAAGAACGGGACGGCCAACGCGGCCTTGGAAGCGGCGTCAAGCTGGGCAATCGTCTCGATCAGGAATTCCTCGGGAAATTCGAAGAATTGAATGAGCCGAGTACGGGTAGGAATCAGGTTGGTCGTGAAGATCTTCTCGCCGAGCCTACGTGCAACCTCGGGCAGAAAACCGTTGACTTGGGCGAGGGTGGGAAGGAAAGGTTTGACGGTCTCGCGGAAGTGTTGTGGCTGGTCCCCGAACTTGAGATGGTTGTACGCGATCTGGGCCTTCTCCTGGACCGTGAAATTCTCGACCTTGATCAGAACCTGGCTGAGCTTGAGTGCTGGCAGCGCCTGCAGCTTGAGCTCCTCTTTCGCCTGGTTCCAGATGTAGTCGCGCGAAGTGATCAGAAAACGGGTCCCGCGCTTTGCTGCAGCCTGCATGAGCGGGAACACCTGGTTCCATGCTTCCGTCCGATCACGCTGGTATTGCGTGGAACCCCAGGCGTCATCAATCCAGAAAAACTGCGGGGTATCAGGATCTAGCCTTGCGTTCACCTCTTGCGGCGAGGTGGCCTTGATGGGATGGCATTGCCATGCATCCATCGCACCTATGGCCAAACCTGCGCCGATGGTCGACTTGCCAGTCGCGGGCGCGCCAAGTAACACCACAACGTTGTGAGCATCGATGGCCCGCACGCTATTGCGATGGGCCTCTGTCACTACTAGCCTGCGCACGCTATCCCCCAACTCACTGAGGATCAACTGCGCCTGTGCGTAGGCGCGCTCGTCCAGCAGACCCGACAGGTCGCCAAGACCGTACAGGCGGGGTGCCAGCATGCGAAGCTTCGCAGACTTGCGGATGGTCTCGACGATCCAGTCACGGTGGAACACCCTGCAGTTGCCGACACCAACGGCCAGAAAGGCGTCACGGATCTTCAGCTCACTGGAGCCAGTCACCGTATGGTTGGTCAGAACCACGTAGTCTTCGGCCAGGCCTCTTTGGGCCAGCCCTCGGGCTTTCTCAAGTTCGTCCTTCAGTGTGGACAGGAACAGCTTGTTGTCCGGCAAGCTCGTGAACTTGCACTGGATGGTCGAGGTGCCCGCGCGCGGGTCTGGCGAATCCCAGGTCCCAACGAAAGCTCCATCGCGTCCGGCATCGGCCGTTGGAAGAAAGGTCTGTACTGGCCGCTTGAGCACTTCCTCCGCTACCGCAACGCAGAGATCCTGGAATGCCTTCCATCCTAGGCGATGAAGCGGATACTGTTCTTGGGAAGTCAATAGGGGCATGAGCTGTGTCGTTTGAATCTTCTGCGCCGATACGTTCGCGTGCAGCGCAACGACGTGCGTATGGATCATCTTAAAGCCGGTAGCGCTCAGTCAGCCCCCCCCGGCCGGATACAGTGTCAAACTGACTTCCAATCTCTACTCCTGACTGAATCAGGAATTCGAGGGGATTTCAACGCTCTTCAATGCCAAAGACTCCCATGCACGAAATCATTTGCCCTCATTGCAAAAAAGCGTTCAAGATTGACGAAGCCGGCTACGCGGATATTCAGAAGCAGGTTCGTGATAGTGAGTTCGACAAGCAGCGTGAAGAGCTGGAAAAGCAGTTGCATGAGCGGCTGCAACTGGCGGAACAGGATAAGCGGAACGCCATCGCGCTGGAGCAGGCCAGGATGGCAAGTGAGTTGACGAGCAATGCCGCGAACAAGGATGCCGAGATCCAGGATCTCAGAAACCAGCTTGAGGCAGCTGCCTTGGCCAACCGGCTGGCGTTGACCCAAGCCTTGACCGGGCTGGAAAAAGAGCGAGATGGGCTGGTCAACCAGTTGGCCCAGGCACAGAGCGAACAGCAAAGTGCCGAACGATTGGCCGCCGCGCGGCTGCAGGCAGAGCTGGAGAAGGCCTCGGCTGCCAAGGACGCGGAAATCCAGAGACTCGCGATGCAGCTGGACGGCGAAGCCGTGGCGCGCCAGCTGGCCGTGAACAATGCCGTCAGCGAAGCGCAGAAGCAGCGTGACGAGTTGGCACAGCAGCTGCGCCAGACCCAGCTGGAACAAAAAGCCCAAGCCGAGCTGGCAGGGGCACGGCTGGAAAGCGAGGTGCAAAAGGCCGCGACCAGCAAAGAGCTGGAGTTGCAAGCCTTGAAGTCTCAGCTCGATGCGACAGCCGTCAGCCAGCAATTGGCGATTTCCGAGGCTGTGGGCAAGGTGCAGCAAGAGCGCGACACATTCAAAAACAACCTAGACCGCGCCGCGCTGGAAAAGGAGCTGGCCGAAAAATCGCTCAAGGACAAGTACGAAACCCAGCTCAAGGACCGGGACGAAGCCATCGAGCGTCTGCGCGACATGAAAGCCAAGCTCTCGACCAAGATGGTGGGCGAGACACTGGAGCAGCATTGCGAAATCGAGTTCAACCGCATTCGCACCAGCGCCTTTCCGGGTGCTTATTTCGAGAAGGACAATGACGTCAGCAGTGGAAGCAAGGGCGACTTCATTTTCCGTGAGCGCGACGACGCGCAGACCGAGATCGTCTCCATCATGTTCGAGATGAAGAACGAGAACGACCAGACGGCCACCAAGAAAAAGAACGAAGACTTCTTCAAGGAACTGGACAAGGACCGCACGGATAAAGGCTGTGAATATGCGGTGCTGGTCTCGCTGCTGGAGCCCGACCACGAGCTCTACAACAGCGGCATTGTCGACGTCTCGTACCGTTACCCGAAGATGTACGTGGTGCGGCCGCAGTTCTTCATTCCCATGATCACGCTGCTGCGCAATGCGGCCTTGAACTCGCTGCAATACAAATCGGAACTGGCATTGGTGAAGGCGCAGAACGTGGACATCACGCGCTTCGAGACCCAGCTGGAAGATTTCAAGACGTCTTTTGGCCGAAACTGGCGTCTTGCGTCCGAAGGTTTCGAGGAAGCCGTCAAGCGCATCGACGAAGCCATCAAGGATCTAGAAAAGACCAAAGATGCGCTCTACAAGTCTGCCAACAATCTGCGCCTAGCCAACGACAAGGCCGAGGATCTCACGGTCAAGAAGCTGACGCGCGGCAACCCCACCATGGCTGCCAAGTTTGCTGAACAAAAGAGCGACGGCCCCGGTGAAGCTGTTTGACGGCGGAAGGCGCATGCCGAGCGCTTCTGGTTTCTGTTCTGTTACGAATAAGATAGATGTGATACGACCACGCAACGCCTGAGGAAAGCAAAGATGACTGCGGCAATCAGCCCCAAGCAACCCAACACCGCCCCTATCAGGCCGTTACTGACAAGAGGGGCAATCGAGCGTACGGGGAATACCGAACTGCCTGGCACTTACTGCGCGCATCGACACGTGTGGCTCGTAGACGGTGTACCAGCTGTCCAAGCATTGACCGGTTTGGCTGAGCTAGTGACTAAAACTGAAGCCCAGTTGGAACGCGATGACAGTTCTGACCCGACCTCGCTTGAACTGCAAACCAAGACTATGGCCCAAGTGGAAAGGGATGACCAGGATTTCAGCATTCACTTGCTTGGACTTGCGACGAAAACTCGTGCTGACACACATGAACGTGACGACTGACTTGAGTCATGATTCTTATCGTCACCAGCAAACGCGATCTGACCAGCGACTTCATTGTTCTTGAACTTCAACGTCGAGGACTCCCCTACCTGCGGCTGAACACCGAAGACCTCCCGAAGGGCACTGTCTACTGCCGCCCTGAAGTCGATGACGCTTGGCACTTCGAACTTGAGGGCGCGCACTTTGATCTGGCCCTCATCAAGGCCGCGTATTTTCGGCGCCCGGGTACACCTGAACCTCTCTCCCACATCGACGAATCAGAACGAACGTACTGCATGGCCGAATGGCAGGCTCTGCTGCAGTCGCTTTACTGGGCCATCGGGGACCGTTGGCTCAATGCCCCGCACTCGATTGCATTGGCCGAGGACAAGATTCGTCAGCTCACGCTCGCGCGCGAGGTCGGATTTCGAATCCCCGACACGCTGATCGGTAACGCCCCTGCAGCAGCCACAGTTTTTGCGGCCCGCAGCAGGACCATTGGCAAACCACTGAGAAATGCGGTGGTGAGTGGGCCACGTTCCGATCGTGTTGTCTTTACATCTCGGATTGCGATCGATGATCGTACTGATCCGCTTGCCATCAGCGCATGCCCTATAGTCCTCCAGAGAGAAATCAAGAAGCGGTTTGATCTGCGCGTCACCGTGGTTGGTGATCAAGTTTTCGCAGCAACCATTGACTCTCAATCCACTCCAGACACGGTGGTAGATTGGCGAAGGACGTCCGCGCCGGATCTTCCACATTTGACGTATGAACTGCCGTCTGAAGTCTCCAACGCATGCGTAGCTCTAACGAAAAGCCTCGGTCTTCGCTTTGGCGCTTTGGACTTCGTGCTCGATCTAGCAGGCCAGTTTTGGTTTCTGGAGATCAACCCAAACGGCCAGTGGGCCTGGATCGAGACCCGAACGGGACATCCTATCTCTGCAGCCATAGTGTCCGAACTGGAACGGATTGCGAATGATCGATCTTATGCAGGCAATCTGGCCACGGCCTGAGAAACTAACGACGGCCGATATCACCACCTTGAAGCAGTCGGGCATCGAGTTAGATGCTCAGATCAAGGGACTCCAAGGACTTGGCGACGCCGATGCCGTTCTCTATCTGGATGCAGCCCAGCGCATTGCAGACGAAGAGAACCAGCGCAAGTCCGGGGCGGAGAGTCGCGCAACGACCTTTATCGCTGCAGTCGCAGCACTGATTCCACTGATGACGTGGGCTATCAGCAATGCTGAATCGCCCCTTATATGCACACCGGGCTGGGGGTGCTTCGCCTGGACAAGTGCTTTCGGGCTGGCTGTTTTTTACTTCATCACGTCAGCCTACTGGGCCCTCAAAACTCTATCCGTCGCCAACTATCACGTGATCGGCATAGAGGACCTTGTTTACGCCAAAGAACGGCGTCTGAGCATTCAGAAAACGCTGATTCAACATACGCTTCTTCAAGCAAGGCGAAACAGGGACACGATCAATCAGAAGCTTACCTTCATCAAGGTCGCACAACGGCGTTTCTTCAACGGTCTTGTCGTTCTAGGCCTTCTGCTGATGCTTGATCCGGTCTCTCGCTTCAGTCTGCTTGATGAATCGAAGAACCGACTTAGTGCCTGGAGAAGCCATTTCCTTGAGAGACCCAACAAGTCGACGGCGCCGACACTTGACCACCTTACCAGGCCAGCCGAAAAAGCAGCCCAGGAATCGCCTGCGAAGGCTCCACAAAAGCCTTGATCGCGAAAGTGCACATGGACTCGTTTCTTCGATGTTGAGAAACTTCTCCCTTACGGTCTTTAGGTGACCGCTCTACGAGTAACAGTTGTCACTCGATGATCGCGCATGGATGGCCGAGTACAGCCTTTGGACTAAACCGCTCGCGCGGTAGTCTCCGAGCTGAGATGGTTGGTTGACGTCGTTGGTGCACGCGCCGATGTTGTGAGTCGAGGCAATTGG
>PHCC01000042.1 GCA_002842215.1 Betaproteobacteria bacterium HGW-Betaproteobacteria-9
GCGGTGTACTGGAATGTCAATGCTGGTGGCCGCCGCTGCCCTGGGGCTTGCGCACGGTGGCGCTGGGAGCGGGCTGGTTGGGCGCGACGCTGGCGGCAGGCTTCGCCGGGCTGGCCGCAGGCATGGCGACCTCGCGTGCCTGCGTGCCGGGCGGCATGGTGTACCAGCCCGGGTCGCTGTAGTCGCCGGCCTTCTGCCCGGCGCGCACCTTGAGGGTGGTGAACATGCCACCCATTTCGATCGCGCCAAAAGGGCCGGTGCCGGTCATCATGGGGAAGGTGTTGTGCGGCAGCTCCATCTGCATCTCGCCCATGTCGGCCATGCCGCGTTCGCCCATGACCATGTAGTCGGGCGCCGCTTTCTGCAGCTTGCCCACCAGGCCGCTGTGGTCGACGCCGATCATGGTCGGTACGCCGTGGCCCATGGCGCCCATGGTGTGGTGGCTCTTGTGACAGTGCATGGCCCAGTCGCCAGGTTCGTCGGCAATGAACTCGATCTGACGCATCTGGCCCACCGCCACGTCGGTGGTCACCTCGGGCCAGCGCGCGGTCTTGGGGACGGGGCCGCCGTCGGTGCCGGTGACCTCGAACTCGATGCCGTGGATGTGGATCGGGTGGTTGGTCATGGTCAGGTTGCCGATGCGCACGCGCACCCGCTCGCCCAGTCGCGCCACCAGCGGGCTGATGCCGGGGAACACGCGGCTGTTCCAGGCCCAGATGTTCTGCTCCAGCATGGTGTTGACCTGCGGCGTCATGCTGCCGGGCTCGACGTCGAACGCATTGAGCAGGAAGCAGTAGTCGCGCGCCACGTCATCGATCAGCGGGTGTCTGGCCTTTGGGTGCGTGACCCACAGCCCCATCATGCCCATGGCCATCTGCGTCATTTCATCCGCGTGCGGGTGGTACATGAAGCTGCCGGGCCGGCGCGCGACGAACTCGTAGACGAAGGTCTTGCCGGGCGGGATCTGCGGCTGCGTGAGCCCGCCCACGCCGTCCATGCCGGCGGGCAGGCGCTGGCCGTGCCAGTGCATGGTGGTGTGCTCGGGCAGGCGGTTGGTCACAAACAGGCGCACGCGGTCGCCCTCGACCACCTCGATGGTCGGGCCCGGGCTCTGGCCGTTGTAGCCCCACATGTTGACCAGGAAGCCCGGCGCCATCTCGCGCACCACGGGCTCGGCCACGAGGTGGAACTCCTTCACACCGTTGACCATGCGCCAGGGCAGGGTCCAGCCGTTGAGCGTGACCACCGGGTTGTAGGGCCGGCCCGCGCCGGTGACGCCGGGCGGCGTCCACGGCGCTGCGGTGTCGGCGGAGGTTTGCTGCACGGCGTCGGGCAGGGCGGCGAGCGCCACGCGGCTCACGCTGGCGGCGGCCACGGCCGTGGCGGCGCCGGCAAAAAAGTGTCTGCGGTTGAGGGGGTGTGTCATGTTCAGTGTGCTCCTGCGGCGGCGCGGTTGTTGTTGTCGTTGCCGGCCGCGCCTGGGCTGGCGGGCTCGACATCGGCGCCGGCGAGCAGGGCGTCCCAGTCGGCCTGGGCGAGCCAGAAGTCGCGCCGGGCCTGCAGCGCGGCGTCGAGCGCGTTCAGGCGTTCGCTGGCGCTGGCGAGCAGGTCCCAGCTGCTTTGCAGCATGCCGTTGTAGCGCAGCAGGGTTTCCTGCTCCTGGGCGGTCTGCAGGCGCAACACCTGCTGCGCCTGCAGGGCGCTGGCGTGTTGTGCGCGCAGCTGGCGCCAGGCTTCGCGCGCCATCGAGCGGCGTTCGGCGGCGGCGAGGAGCAGTGCCGATTCGGCTTCTGCGGCGGCTTCCAGCGAGTGGTCGCGGACCAGCCGCAGGTCGCCGATCTGCGGCGCGAGCCAGGGTGTTGCACCGGCCGGCATGGCGGGTGTTTCCAGGGCCGCGTCCACGGCTTGTGACCAGGCGGCCAGGCGCTCCGGGCTCACGGCCATCAGCGCTCGCAGGGCTTTCAGGCGTTGCTGGGCCAGCAGGGGCTGGCTGCGCAAGGCTGCGGCTTCCGCGTCGGCGGCGCCAGCCAGTAGCTGGGCCGGCGGTTCGGGCAACTGGGCGGGCAGGTGCTGCGCAAGCTGCGCCACCGCCTGGGCATCCCATTCGCCGAGCAGGCGGGCCAGTTGTTCGGTGGCGGTCTGCTGCGCTTGCGCGGCGCGGGTCCAGGCCTGTTGGGCTGCGGCCTCGTTGAGCTGCTCGCGCAGCAGGCGGGCCTGGCTCCAGTTGCCGGCCTGCACCATGCGCCGGCCGAGTTCGGCGCCGGTGGCCGCCGCCTCCAGCGACTCGCCCACCAGGCGCAGGCGCTGGCGCGCGGTGACGGCGTCGATCCAGGTGCGTTGCAGCGAGTGAACGTGTTCCGCATAGGCCCGCTGCACGGTGGCGCGTTCCAGGTCGTTCATGCCCGCGTGGGTGAACAGGCCCGGCCGGTGACGCAGCGACTGGCGCAATGCGCCGGCCATGTCCAGCGCCGGCGTGTTGGCGGCCGTTTCAACGGGTTCGGTTGACGACGCCGTGGGGTTTTGTGCTTCCCAGCGCAGCAAGTCGATGTGGCCGCGCGGGAAAGCGGCCACGCGCTGGTTGGCGCGTTGCCAGATGGCGCGCGCAGCTTCGATGTCGGTCGGCAACTCGGGGGCGGCCGCGGCATCCGGAGTGGGCCGGGCCATCAAGGCGGGCGGTGCGCTGGGCGTGGCGGGGTCGGACGCGACCAGTGCCGCTGAGGGCGTCTGCGCCAGGGCCGGCAGCGGAAGGCTCAGCGCGAGGGAGAGCACAGCGAACGCGGGTCGCCAGCCCACAGTGGATGGGGACATGGGTGGCGGCTGCCACCGAGAAACGGTCATGGAGATCTCCTGAAAACCCGGAACGGCGTCCGCCTGCGCACCGGCTCTGGCCGGCGGCGGACGCACCTGTGGCGTGGATCTTCAGGAAATGGGGGGTTTGACGCCTTGCCGCAGCTCGGAGCTGGCGAAGCGTTCGGCACGCGAGGCGTGCTGGGGGTGCATGACGGTCAGGGTCAGCAGCTTGGTCGCCGATGCGGCCATGGCCGGGCCGTTGCAGATGTCGCAGGCGCTGTGCTGGTGGGTGCCGTCGTCGCTGGTGCCGGCGTCGGTGGCCTGGCTGGCCATTTCATGCGATGGCGCTGTCAGCTGCCCGGTGAGCGATGCGGACGGCGGCGCGTGGTCCGGGCAGCCGGCGTGGGCCGCCGGGCTGGCGGGGTTTGCCTGCATGGAGAACGCCATGGCCTCGCCCACCCAGCCGCGCACGGGCAGCAGGGCGATCATGAGGGCAATGAGGAAATGGCGCATCGCGGTGGATGATACGGCGGGCGGTGCAGAAGTTCCACGCACAGTCTTGTCCGGATGTTCGGAAAGGTTTCATGAACAACGCAGGGCGAGCGCTTGCAGCGGGCGTGTCCAGCCGCTGTCGGTGACCACGAAAGCCACGCGCAGATGTGCCGTGCCGGCGGGCAGGGTGATCTGCACGGTGTGGGCCTGAGCGGCCGGCCAGGCGGGCAGGGGCCGGTACAGCCGCACCACATGGTCGTGTCTGAGGTTTTCGCCCGCGTTCTCGCCCCGCGTGACCTGGCTGCTCAGCCCGTCCTGTAGCACCGCCCAGTATCCGGCCAGCGATGTGTTGGCCGGGCTGGGTCCGATGTGGGCCGTGACCTGGTTGTCCGTCCGGCTCAGGCGCAAGGCCGGTGCCTGCGCCGCTGGCAGCGGGTGCAGCTGTTTCGCGGTCTGGCCCCGCCATCCGCGGTGGTCCTGACCGTTGAGCACCACCTGCGGCGTGTAGACGTAGGCGCCACCGAGCGCGGCCTTGATGCGGTGCTGGCGCGCGGTCGTCTCCGGGGTGGCAAAAGGGTCCAGCCAGCCGAGGTGGTTCCAGTAGCTGACGTGAAAGGCCAGGGCCAGCACGCCGTCATCGGGCTTGAGCGTGGAGAGCCATTGGTCCGCCGGTGGGCACGAGCTGCAGCCTTCGGACGTGTAGAGCTCCACCACCGCCGGCGGGGTGTTGCCCGCGCGGGCCTGGCAGGTTTGCGCGGCCGCGGCATGCATCCAGCCGGCGCTGGCCAGCAGCGGCAGGCCCAGCCAGAGCGGGCGAAGGCGTTGAAGCGGTCCCGGGGCACAGGTCAGGGGAAGATTCCGGTCGTGTGACATGGCGGTCTCCTGTGGAATACAGATGAGTCGCCTGGCCACGCCGGACCTTACAGCCCGGCTCCGTGGCCGCGGGCCCGCAGGCCACCCAGCTCACCCCGCGCCTGGCGTACCACCGAGACCCCGGCCGAGATCGCCAGCGCGGCCATGACGCCCGCCACCGCCAGATCGGGCCAGGCCGAACCCGTGCCGAAGACGCCGAACGCGGCGAGCATCACCGCCACGTTGGACAGCGCATCGTTGCGCGAGCACAGCCAGACGCTGCGCATGTTGGCGTCGCCGGTGCGAAACGCGTACAGCAGCACGGCCACGCCCGCGTTGGCCAGCAGTGCGATGAAGCCGACCACGCCCATGGTGAGCGGCTCGGGCACGCTGCCGGCGTGCAGCATCCAGCCCGCGCGGGCCAGCACGAAGACGCCATAGGCGAACATGGTCACGCCTTTGATGAACGCTGCGCGGCTGCGCCAGACCAGGGCCATGCTGAGCACCGCCAGCGAGAGCGCGTAGTTGGCGGCGTCACCCGCGAAGTCCACCGCATCGGCCAGCAGAGAGACTGAGTTGGCCTGCAGGCCTGCGATCAGTTCAACGAAGAACATGCTGGCGTTGACAGCCAGGGCGATCCACAGCGCCTGGCGCCAGCGTGGGTCGATGGTCTGGGCGGTGCTGGTGGCGTCGGTGGCGCAACTGGAATGGCAGGAAGTGCAGGCCATGAAATGGGCTTTCGGTGGGAGTGGGCGAGGGGGCGTGTCATCATTGGAAACCTTGAAGTCACTTGAAGGTCAAGCATGACGATCACACCTTTGTCCACGACGCCACAACACCGCATCGGCGAGGCCGCCCGGCTATCCGGCGTGAGCGCGGCCAACATCCGCTACTACGAGCGCGAAGGCCTGCTGCAGCCGCAGGCGCGGGCCGGCAACGATTACCGCCTCTACAGCGAAGCCGACATCCACCGGCTGCGCTTCGTGCGCCAGTGCCGGGCGATGGACATGTCGCAGGACGAGGTGCGCACCCTGCTCGGGCTCGACCTGAACAACAAGGCCGATTGCATGACCGCCAGCGCGGCGCTGGACGAACACCTGGGCCATGTGCGCCAGCGCCTGACCGAGCTGCGCGCGCTGGAGAAAGACCTGCTTGCGCTGCGCAAACGCTGTGACGGCTTGGACGACCACTGCCACATCATCGAAGCGCTGCACCAGCGGGCCGATGCGGCGCTGCCCGAGCCCGCCGTCTCTGTTCCCCGGCGCCACGTCTGAGGGGAGCCTGCTGCAGACGATGCGGCGTGCAATTTGTCACGGTTGCGAAAAATCGGCAGGGGCCAAAAATTGAGTTCCATTGAACTACCTTAGACTCGCGCGCTTTGTCATTTGGTGTTCAAAAAAATGAAAAGAACAGATGTGGGAGGTCTGCGTCGCAGGGCGCTGGACTGTTTGATTTGCGGCTTGCTGGCGGCCACGCCCAGCGCTTTTGCCCAGCAGGCCCTGCCGGATCCGAGTGTTGAGCTGCGCCGTCAACAAGACAACGAGGCCGCCCGGCGCGCGCTGCTCATGCCGACCGACCGGCTCGCCCCGAAGGACCTGCGAGCAGAAGAGGGCGAGCGACTGCCAGAGGGTGAGTCGCCCTGCTTCGATATCCAGGCGCTGCGCCTGGTCGGTCCCGATGCCGCCGGGTTCAACTGGGCGCTGGGTGAGCTGGCCGGACCACGGGGAGACGACCCGCCCCAGGGTCGTTGTCTCGGTGTGCAAGGCATCAACCTGGTCCAGAAGCGCCTGCAAAACGCCATCATCGCCCGGGGCTACGTCACCACGCGGGTGATCGTGGAGAACCAGAACATCGCCAGCGGGGTGCTCAGCTTTCACCCCATCGGGGGGCGGCTCGCACAGGTCGTGGTGCCTGCGTCTGCCCGCGAACACATCCATGCGGCCACGGCGCTGCCCGCGAGCCCGGGCGATCTGATCAACCTGCGCGATGTGGAGCAGGCTCTGGAAAATCTGCAGCGGGTTCCCACGGTCAACGCGGACCTGCAGATCGCGCCGGGCCAGGCGGCGGGTCTGAGCGACCTGCAGCTGAACTGGACGCAGGACCGGCGCTGGCGCCTGGGCGTGTCGCTCGACGATGCCGGCAGCGACAGCACCGGCAAATTCCAGGGCACCACGACCGCATCGGCCGACAACCTCCTGGGCCTGAGCGACCTGGCCTACGTCAGCTTCACCCGGGGATTTGGGGGCGGTGATGGCCCCTCGCCCAAGGGCAGCCAGGCCCTGGCGGCGCACTACTCGGTGCCCTGGGGTTACTGGCTTTACAGCCTCAACCTCAGCCGCAACGAATACCACCAGACCGTGGTGGGCGCTTTCGACAACTACCGCTACTCGGGTGAGAGCGATCACATCGAACTCAACGTCGACCGGGTGCTCTGGCGCAACAACCGGCATGTGACGACCGCCCACGCCAGCCTGCAACGCCGGACATCGAACAACTTCATCGACGACACCGAGGTGCTCGTCCAGCGGCGGGCCGTTGCGTCGCTGGTCTGGGGACTGTCGCACCGGATGTACTGGGGTCCTTCCATCCTCGCTGGCGAGTTCAGTTTCAAACAAGGCCTCAACGGGCTGGGCACCCTGCCGGCGCCGGAAGAGGCCTTTGATGAGGGCACCAGCCGCTACCGCCTGACGACCGCCAGCCTGAATGCCCAGGTGCCCTGGAAGGCACGAGGCGACGCCTGGCGCTACAGCGCCACCGTGCGCCTGCAAAAACACCACACCCGCTTGACGCCGCAGGACCGCTTCAGCATCGGCGGGCGCTACACCGTTCGCGGCTTCGACAACGCGGCCTCGCTGGTGGCCGAAAGCGGTGTGCTCTGGCGCAACGAACTCAACTGGTCACCGGGCTGGGCGCACGGGCAGTCGCCCTACCTGGGCTGGGACATGGGTCGGGTTTCCGGTCCCTCCACGGCCAACCTGTCGGGCACCACCCTGATTGGTGCCGTCCTGGGCGTCAGAGGCCTGCTCGTCGGATGCCAATACGACGTCTTCTGGGGCAAGCCCATCAGCAAGCCGGCCGAACTCAAGGCCGCTTCCAGCACCTGGGGTTTCATGCTGCACCGCGGTTTCTGACCAGCCGGCGCCAGCCGCCGGCAAGGGCCGGCCAACAAACATATCGATGGAGGGAGTGAACAAGTGAACAAGCACTGTGGACGTTGGGTATTCAGCAAGATCCGGGGTTGCCTGATGGTGGTGGCCGAAGCGGCCAAAGGGCAGGGCAAGGGCGGCGGCTCGCGCGGCGAGCGCAGCCGCGCGCCGGTCGGCGGCCCTTCGGGCACCGTGCGCCTGGTCAACACCCTGGCCTTGTCGGCCATGCTCACCCAAAGCCTGCTGCAACCCCTGCAGGCCATGGCGCAGATCCGCGCCGACAACACCGCCCCCGGCGCTCAACGCCCCACCGTGCTGAGCACCGGCAACGGCCTGCCCCAAGTCAACATCACCACGCCCAGCGCCGCCGGCGTCTCGCGCAACCGCCTGTCGCAGCTGGACGTGGACCGCCAGGGCGCCGTGGTCAACAACAGCCGCACCAACACCGCCACGCAGATCGGCGGCTGGGTGCAGGGCAACCCCTGGCTGGCCACCGGCGAGGCGCGCGTGATCCTGATGGAGGTCAACAGCCAGAACCCCAGCCAGCTCAACGGATTCATCGAAATCGCCGGCCAGCGTTCGGAGATCATCGTCGCCAACCCCGCCGGCCTGAACGTCAACGGCAGCGGCTTCATCAACGCCAGCCGTGCCACGCTCACCACCGGCGAGGTCAACGTCAACGACGCCGGCGTCAGCGGCTACACCGTGCGTGGCGGCACGATCACCATCGGCAGCCAGGGCTTTGATGCCAGCCTGACCGACTACACCGGCATCCTGGCGCGCGCCGTCGCCGTCAACGGCCCTGTGCGCGCCAACCAGCTCAACGTCGTCACCGGCGCTAACCAGATCGAGGCCGGCGGCCAAGGCGCTGCGCCCACCGCCGGCAGCGGCCCGGCGCCCAGCTTCGCGCTGGACGTCTCACAACTCGGCGGCATGTACGCCGGCAAGATCACCTTGCTGGCCACCGAAGCGGGCGTGGGCGTGCGCAACGCCGGCGGCGTGCAGGCCGGCAGTGGCGGGCTCACGCTCTCGTCCAGCGGCGACCTGAACAACACCGGGACCATCGCCTCGCAGGGTGACGCCCAGATCGACACCACCGGCCGCTTCGACAACAGCGGCAGCCTGGCCGCTGCCGGCCACGTCCAGGTGAATCCGACCGCGGGTCTGAACAACAGTGGCCAGATCCAGAGCAGCGGATCGCTCAGCGTGCAGACCAGCGGCAACATCAGCAACAGCGGCAGCATGTCCGCTGGCCAGAACACCATCCTGAACGCCCGCGACATCGGCAACACCGGACAGATCTCGGCTGGCGCCGATGCGCAGATCAACGCCAGCGGGCAGCTCGACAACAGCGGCGCCATCAGTGCCGCCAACAACCTGAACCTCAACGCCGCCCAGGTGAACAACAGCGGCCAGCTCAACGCCGGCAACCTGCTGCAGCTGAACTCCGCCTCGCGCTTCGACAACGCAGGCGCCATCGTCGTGAGCGGGTCCGTGCAGGTCCAGGCTCCGCAGGGCATCGGCAACACCGGCGCCATCATGAGCGAACACAGCGTGGTGCTCGACACCTCGGCCGACATCCAAAACGAGGGCCTGATCCTGGCCGACGGAGCCGTGCAACTGCAGGCCGGCGGTGCGGTCGACAACAGCGGCAGCATCTCGGGCGACACCGGCGTGTCACTCGACGGCGCCACCACCTTCACCAACAGCGGCCAGATATTCAGCGGTGCGGATCACACGATCAACGCCAGCGAATACATCGCCAACAGCGGCCTGGTGGTGGCCGATGGCGACCTGCGCTGGCACAGCACCCAGCGCATCGACAACAACGGCCAGGTCTATGCGGGCGGCCAACTGCAGATGCTCACCGGGCAAGCCATCGACAACCAGGGCCTGATCGCAGCCCACGGGCAGGTGGACCTCACCACGTCGGACGGCAGCGGTCGCATTCACAGCGGCAGCGCATCGGTACTCGCCGCGGGCATGGCGCCCGACGGGCTGGTGAGTCTTGGCAACGGCCAGCTGACCCTGCACGGCGGCCAAGACAGCACCGGCAGCGTGAGCCTGCAAGGGCAGACCCTGGCCGGGTACCAACTCAAGGCCACGGCCGGTGGCATCGACCTGCGTGGGCAAGACATCCTGTCGCAAGACATCGACCTGCACGCCACCGAGGCGGACATCCAGGCACAGGGCGCCAGTCTGCAGGCCGTCAACCGCCTGAGCCTGGACGCCGAGGGCCAGCTCCAGACCACCGACGGCGTGCTCAGCGCCGACCAGGTCAGCCTCAGCGCCGCCCAGTGGCAACACGAACGCGGCACGCTGCTGCAAACCGGCACCGGGGCCGACCTGGCCATCGCGGTGGATGGACCGGTCAGCGCCCAGGGCGCCACGCTCCTGGGCAATGCACAAGACTTCCAGATCGACGCCCAAAGCATCGACCTGCGCGACGCCGTCGTCATCCACGCGGGTGCCGGCGAACTCGCGCTGCGCAGCCAGGGGCAAACCCAGCTCGACCGCGCCGGTGTGGCCACTGGCGGCCAGCTCCATCTGGGCGGCGCACAACTCTCGGCCGCCCAGGCGCAGATCACCTCCACCGGCCAGAGCCTGCTGCAGGCCGGTGGCGCCGTGCTGGCTTCGCAGGCGCTGGTGAGCGCCGGCCAAGGCATGCAGATCGCCGCGGCCAGCCTGGATGCCGACGACGCAGTTTTCAGTGCGCAGAACGACCTGCAACTGCAGGTGCAGGGTGATGTGCAGGCCGACGGCGTGCTCATGGCGGCCAACGGCGCCCTGTCGCTGAGCGCCGCCAACCTGTCCAGCGAACGCGGCCAGATGGCCGGCGTCAGCGGCCCGGTGACGATCCAGGTCTCGGGCCACTTCAACAACCGCGAAGGCAACATCCAGAGCCTGAGCACGGTGGACATTCAGTCCCGCGGCCTGGACAACACCCAGGGCCTTATCGCCGGGGCCTCTATCAGCATCGACGCCCAGGATGGCGAACTGGTCAACAGCGACGGCGCCATCATGGCCAACGCGGGCCTGAGCCTGAGCAGCGGTGCCATCGACAACCAGCGTGGTGTGCTGCAAGGCGGTGCCGACGTGAGCATCAGTGTGGGTGGCAGCGCCACCACCGGCCTGGACAACCGCGCAGGGCAGTTGCTGGCCGGCGGGAACTTGAACGTGACCAGCTCCGGCGTGCTGGACAACAGCGCGGCGGCCGGCGCTACGGGCAGCACCAGGTCCACCGTCGCCGCCGCTGGCAACACCAGCCTGCACACCAGCGGCATCCTCAACCAAGGCAGCGACATCAAGTCCGCCCAGGACCTGGACATCCACACCGGCACCGGCGCGCTCGACAACCGCCAGATGGGTCTGGTGGCGGCCAGCGGCCAGGTCACGATCCAGACCGCCCGCCTGGACAACCGCGACACCCAGCAGACCATCGACGGCGCCCTGAGCGTGCAGGGCGTGCAAGGCCAGACCGTTCAGGTTCAGGCCACCGACGTGATCAACACCCAGGGCGCCCTGCTGGCGGTGGACGACCTGCGCATCACCGCGTCGGGCCAGTTGGAGAACACCGGCGGCCTGCTCTCCAGTGCCCGCACCCTCAGCATCAAAGACCCTCTGACACAGGAAGACGAAAACGCCAGCGGCAAGACCCTGGCCATCGTCAACGGGGCGGATGGCCTGATCGTCGCCAACGGCCAGCTCACGCTGGACGCGCGCAGCCTGGACAACGGCGGCATCATCGCCAATGCCGGGCGCCCGGAGACCCAACCCGATGGCAGCACCGCCACGGTCGATGGCGACCTGCACGTGACGCTGAGCGCGGGGCTGAGCAACCGCAGCGGCGCGGTCATGCAGGCCGCCAACACGATGGCGCTGACCACCGGCGCCACCCTCGCCAATGCCGGCACCATCGAAG
Source organism: Betaproteobacteria bacterium HGW-Betaproteobacteria-9 (assembly GCA_002842215.1). GTDB lineage: Bacteria > Pseudomonadota > Gammaproteobacteria > Burkholderiales > Burkholderiaceae_C > Hydrogenophaga. The sequence goes on from PHCC01000042.1 coordinate 11,203, forward strand.
CGGCCCAGGTGCTCAGCGTCATGGCCCCCGCCATTCACAACCAGAGTACCGGCGCCCTGCGCGCAGGCCTGATCGACCTGCAGACCGGCGCCCTGAACAACCAGGGCCTGGTCAACGGCAGCTTCACGCTCATCCAGGCCGGCACCGTCAACAACACCAGCGCCGGCCGCATCTACGGCGACCAGATATCCATTGCCGCCAACAGCCTGAACAACCTTGGCGGCGGCGCCACCGACCCCGTCATCGCCAGCCGGGGTGACATGGACCTGGGCGTGGGCAGCGTCACCAACACAGACGGCGCCCTCTTGCTCACCGTGGGCGACCTGCGCGTGGGCGGCGCGCTCAACGCCGACGGGCAGGCCACCGGCAGCGCCGGCGCCTTCGTCAACAGCAGCGCCGAAGTCGACGTGTTTGGCAACCTCACCATCAACGCCGGCAGCGTGCAAAACGTCGACGGCCACGGCAGCAGCTACAACCGCACCACGGTGGAACACGTCAAGGAATACATCACTCTTGACCCCGACCACCCGCAGTACATGCAGCCGCTGAGCGAAGCCAACGGGCAGATGGACTGGCGCCTGGAGTACGACGAGCAATACATCGCCCACTACGTTCCCGACGACGGCAGCGGCGTGATCGGGGCCAACCAGTGGCTGATCGAAGAATACGACCGCACCATCAACGAGAGCGGCACCAACGGCAGCGCACCGGCGCGCCTCAGCGTGGGCGGCAACATGACGGTCAACGCCGGCAACACCGTCAACGACAAGAGCAGCATCCTCATCGGCGGCAACTTCCTGCTCACGGGCGGCAGCCTGCAGAACATCAGCGGCTACCGCTCGCGCACCGTCACCGAAGACAACGGCACCTCCCAGCTCTCTTACACCGAGCGGGGTTGGTACAGCCTCCAGCGGCACTGGCGCCGTTATTTCAGCGAAGCCGTCGAACGCGAGTCCACCCCGGTGAACGAATACGAAGCCCTCACCGCCGAACTGGCGTACCACACCAACCCCAACCACGGAGCTCGCCGCGCCGGCGCAGCCCAGATCGTGAGCGTGGCCAGCCAGACCAGCGGGCAAACCGCCGGCACGGACACCACGCTCAACACCAACGGCAGTACCCCCACCGCCCAACTGGGCCAAGCCGGCCCGGGCGTGGTGGTGCGCACCCTGCCCGGGGGCGTGGCCAACCCCGGCGCGGTCAGCGGCGCTGGCGCCACCGCCGGCCGGCAGGTCAACGCCCCCGCCGTGCGCGTACCCCTGCCCAGCAACGCCCTGTTCCAGCTGCGCATCGGCGCGCCCGCGGGCTACCTGGTCGAGACCGACCCCGAGTTCACCCAGCAGCGGCGCTGGATCGGCAGCGACTTCATGCTCCAGCAGCTGAGCTACGACCCGGCCACCCAGACCCAGCGCCTGGGCGACGGCTTCTACGAACAAAAGCTCGTGCGCGAACAAGTCGCCCAGCTCACCGGGCGGCGCTTCCTCGGCAGCTTCACCAACGACGAAGCCCAGTACCTGGCCCTCATGACCGCGGGCGTGGCCTTTGCCCAGGCCCATGGACTCAAACCCGGCATCGCGCTGACCCGCGAGCAGATGGCCCAGCTCACCAGCGACATCGTCTGGCTGGTCGAGCGCGAGGTGCAGCTGCCCGACGGGCGCGTGCAGCGCGTGCTCGTGCCCCAACTCTACGCCCTGGTGGGTCCGGACGCGGGCCACCTGCAGCCCGGCCTGATCTCGGCCAAGGGCATGACCATCGACCTGAGCGATGGCCTGTTCAACGCGGGCACCCTGGCCGCGCGCGAGAACCTGGCCATCAACGCCGGCAGCATCACCAACCTGCTGGGCAGCCTGCAGGGGCAGAACGTGGACCTGCGCGCCTCGGGCGGCATCACCAGCATCCTGGGCGACATCGCCGCGCGCCAGAACCTCACCATGAAGGCCGGGGGCGACATGGTCTTCGTCGGCGGGGGCATTGCCGCCGGCGGCAACGCCCGGCTCAGCGCCGGTGGCGACCTGCTGCTGCTGGCCTACGACACCGGCTCGCAAATCAGGCGCGGCTCCCCGCGCGATGAGAACGGCAAC
>PHCC01000020.1 GCA_002842215.1 Betaproteobacteria bacterium HGW-Betaproteobacteria-9
CCGTGGCCGCGCGCGCAGCGCGCTTCGTCAACTGATTCGTCGCACTTGTCTGAGCGGAGAGAGCGCAGCGAACGCAGCGAGTTGTGCGACGGGCCACGGTCGCGAGCATCGCAGGGAAGTCGGTGCACCGCACCGACCGCCTCGCCGGCGCGCTGCGGCCTGCCCGCACACGCCTTGGCAGCGTGAGGTGCAACGAACGAAAAAGGCCGATGTGCCCCCACAAAGCACACATCAAGAAACGAAAGGCATGCCACGAAAGGCGGCCTTTCACATGGCTTTGAACTGCCCCGCGTAAAGCCGGCTCACAGGCCACGACTCCGAACGCCCGCGCAGGCGCAAACTGAGCTTGCCGGCTTCGTCGCGGCTGACGCTGTGGATCGCGGTGGCGCGCACCACGGTGCCGCGGTGGATTTGCCAGAACAGGCTGGCGTCGAGCTGCGGCGTCAGGTCTTTGAGCGGGGTGCGGATCAGCAGCTCTTCGCCAGCGGTGAGCACGCGCACGTATTTGTCGGCGGCCTCGAACACCAGCACCTCGTCGATCGGCACCAGCCGGATCTGCTGCCCCACGCTGGCCTGGATCACGCGCAGGGGCTCGCTGGGCGTGGCCGCCGCCGCGGGCGCAAGCAGGGCGCGCAGTTGGTTCAGCGTGTGTTCTAGCGGCTCGGCCATGTTGGCGGGATTGCGCTGCGCCAGCACCTGCTGCACGCGCTGCACCGTGCGCGCCAGGCGCTCGGGCTGCACCGGCTTGAGCAGGTAGTCCACCGCTTGTGCCTCGAAGGCCTGCACGGCGTACTGGTCGTAGGCGGTGACGAAAACGATGGCCGGGAAAGGCGCCGCGCCCGGGACGCCTTCCGGCCATTCTTCGGCCAGCTGCACGGCGGCTTCCAGGCCACTCAGGCCGGGCATGCGGATGTCGAGAAAAAGCACCTGCGGTTTCAGCGCCAGCGCCTGCGTCACCGCGGCGGCACCGTTGCCCACCGTGGCCAGCAAGTGCAGCCCGGGCCAGGCGCGCGCGAGCTCGGCCTGCAGCGCTGCGGCGAGCAGCGGTTCGTCTTCGGCGATGAGGGCGGTGGCGTTCATGGCTGTGGTGTGTTCAACAAAGGCAACTGGATGCGCACCGTGGCGCCGCGGCCGGGCTGCGCGCTCAGGTCGACGCGCCCGCCGCCAGGCAGGCTGGCCACGCGCTCACGCACCTGCGACAGACCAAAGCCGCTGCCACATTGCGCGGCGCTGAACGCATCCATGCCGACGCCGGTATCGATCACTTCCAGCAGCAACTGACCGGTGCCCGTGGTGCTCGCGCGGATGTCGATGCGCCCACCGTCGAGTTTGGGCTCCAGCCCGTGGCGGATGGCGTTTTCCACCAGCGGCTGCAGCAGCAGCGGCGGCACGGGGTGCCGCTGCAGCGCCGCGGGCAGGTCCAGCGTGTAGGCCAGGCGCGGCCCCATGCGCACGGCCATGAGTTCGAGGTAGTCGCGCAGGCGGGCGAACTCGTCGGCCAGGGTGTGGCTACCGGTCGAGCCGTCGGTGCGCGAGGCGCGCAGGGTGGCGCGCAGGTAGTCGTTGAGGCGATCCAGCATGCCAATGGCGCGCGGCGGGTCGGTGGCGATCAGGGCGCGCAGGTTGGCCAGGGTGTTGAACAGCATGTGCGGTTCGAGCTGGGTTTCCAGCAGCTTGAGCCGCGCCTCGGTGGCCTGGCGCTGCAGGTCCTGATTGCGCGCGCGCTGGTAGAAGCTGAACAGGAAGCCCAGGCTGATGCCCAGGGTGGAGAGCCAGAAACCGAAGAAGCGCAACGGTGAATCCGTCAGCAGCGCCCAGGTGGAGTGGCCGGTGTAGGCGTCGCCCACGAGGGTGCCCAGGGTGTAGCCGATCACGATGCCGGCCAGCAGGTAGGCGAGCATGCGCAGGGACAGCGCCCAGTAGTGCGGCCCCTGCGTGCCGAGCAGGCGGTGCAGCGCGATGCGGCCGGGATCGGTGAGGAACCAGATGGCGGTGCTGATGGCGTAGCTGTAGACCAGGGCCGCGTCGAGGCTGTGGTTCTTGTGGCCCGAACCCCACTGGAACAGCGCGATCAGCAGCGCCACGGCCCAGACGATGCCCATGCGCTGCGCCACGCCGCGGCGGCTGTCGGGGGGCAGCCAGCGCAGCAGGGCGGGGTCGGGGCGCAGGGTCATGGGCAGCAGCAGCCGTTGGTGTGACGCGGACGATTCTGGCACGCTGACCTCAGCCGGCGAAAGCACCCAGCCGGGTTGCGACGGGCGCTGGAACGGTGTGCCGGATGTGCCACTCGGCCCAGAGCAGGTTGGGCACCCAGCACAGCCAGGCGATAGCGGCGTAGACCGGTGCCAGCGGCAGGCCGCTGACGAAGGACAGCGGCAGGTAGAGCCGCAGCGTCACGGCCGCGCAGGCGAGCGCAAAGTTGCGCAGCATCCAGCGCCGGTGTTCGTCAACCCGGCCCTGGCGGATGGCGCGGTAGGCACGCCAGCCGCTGGCGAGCCAGAGCAGGGCGAGCAGACCGAAGCCGAAGTTGGCCACCGGGCCGCCGAAGGTGTTGGGCGCCAGCAGCAGGCCGGAGACGCCGCCGGCCAGCACGCCGCCGCCAAGGTAGACGCGGCCGAGCCAGCGGTGCAGGCGCGGGAGCCGCGCGCGCAGCGCGGGCAGGAACTGCCAGGGGCCGATCAGCAGCGCGAGGGCGGCGGCCATCACGTGCACGTAGAACACGGCGGGGTGGTGGCGGGCGAAGCTGGCCTGGAATTCGGGCGCGGTGGCCGGCACCTCGGGCAGCAGGCCGTAGAGCACCCAGGCGTAGGCGCCCACGCCGAGGCAGAGCAGGGTCAGTGTCCACCAGGCGATGGAAGGGTCGGGGCGGTTCGTCATGGTTGTTTTCCGTTGGAGGCGGCGTACAGGCGCTGGCGCTCTCGCTCCACCAGCCGCTGGCGCAGGTCCGAGCCGGCGCCGAAACCGAACACGCCCAGGCCGTGCATGAGCAAGCCGAAACCCCAGCCCAGGGCCGGCGCCACCGGCCACAGGTGGCCTTGCCACCAGCCCAGCACGGTCAGGCCGCTGATGACGCAGACGTAGATGAAGGCGTGGGTGTACCAGCCCAGGCGGGCCTTGACGCGGCGTTGCGCGAGGCGCTCGAGTTCGGGGGGCAGCGTGAAGGGGTTGGCGGTGGGGTTCATGGTGATGGTCCTGATGTGAAAGCCGCGGTGAAGCAGATGCGGTGAAGCGGGAGTTCAAAGCCAGCCCATCCACTCACCCCAGACCAGCTGGCCGAGGTAGCGGTTGGGCAGCAGGGTGAAGGCGCCGGCCACGAGGCAGGCGCTGACGTACAGCGTGGTCATGGCGATGCGGTGGCGCCGGATATGGCCGCGCAGCAGGGCACGAAAGGCAAAAAAGAGCGTGCCAAAGGTGACCGGCACCAGCAGGTGGATGGGGGTGTAGCCGGCGATGTTGGGCAGCTTGAAGTCTCGGATGAACAAGGCGGTGATGGCGGTGACCAGCATCAACGTGACCCAGGCGTAGCCTGCGGCGCGGTGCAGGCGCGGGCGTTGCGTGCCGACGTGCTGCGTGGCGTGCCCGCGGCGCGCCCACAGGGCAAGCGGTCCCAGCGCGAGGGCGCCCAGCGCAGCGCTGAGGTGGATGGCGATGAGGGGTGTGAGGGTCATGTTGGGCTCCGGCGGGCGTTGCTCGGTGGGGGCCCGTGGCGTGACTGTGCCGCTGGCCCGATGCGGGCGCGAGCGCTTTGCGATGGAGCGCCGGAATGGGGGTGTGAAATGCCGCCAGTGAGCGCGAAACGTGGGGCCGGTGCACCGGCTGCAGATCCCGGGCCGAGGGCTGCGGTGTTCCTACAATGGGTGCGACCCGACCGAACCTGAGGACTCCCCATGACAGACACCTTGCGCCGACACCTGTTTCGATCCGGCCTGCTGGTGGCTGGAGCGCTGTCCATCGGGGCACTGACCGGCTGCGCGGCGCTGCAACCCGGCCCGCGCACCGTCAAGATTTCCGAGAAGAGGCTGATGGAGGTGATCGCGCGCCAGTTTCCGCGCAGCAACCGTTACCTGGAGCTGTTCGACGTCACGCTGGACACGCCCAGGCTGCGGCTGATGCCGGTGGAGAACCGCATCGGCACGCAGCTGGATTTCACCGTCGGCATGCCATTGGTGGAAACGCGCACGCAGCGCGGCACGCTCAGCCTGAGTTACGGGCTGCGGCTGGAGCCGAGTGACAACACGGTGCGCCTGACCGATGTGCGGCTGGAAAACATGCTGCTGCCTGATGTGGCGCCGGTGCACGCGGCGCGTTTCAAACGCCTGGGTGGCGCGCTGGTCGAGGGGCTGCTGCCGGATCTGGTGGTGCACCGCATCAAGCCCCAAGACCTGGAGGCGGTCGGGCGGCGGGGTTACCAGCCCGGCGCGTTGCGCGTGGTGCCCGGCGGGCTGGAACTGCAGCTCGATCCCTTGCCACGTTGAACCTGCGCCGCCTAGAGGGTGCGGCAGCGCCAGCGGGTACGATAGAACGCTACGAACAGGCCAGTGGTTGGCCTGTTCTTTTTTTGTGACGCGCGCCCCGCGCCGGATGCTGTATGGATGTTGTGTTGCTGATCAAGGCCGCCCTGATGGGCATTGTGGAGGGCCTGACCGAGTTTCTGCCGATTTCTTCCACCGGTCACCTGATCCTGGCCGGGAGTTTGCTGGGTTTTCACGACGAGCGGGCCAAGGTGTTCGAGATCGCGATCCAGACTGGCGCGATCTTCGCGGTGATCATCGTGTACTGGCAACGCCTGCGCGCCACGCTGCTGGGCCTGTCCTCGCAACCCACGGCGCAGCGCTTCACCCTGAACGTGGTCATTGGTTGCCTGCCCGCTGTCGTGCTGGGCTTGTTGCTCGGCAAGGCCATCAAGGCGCACCTGTTCACGCCGACGGTGGTGGCCACCGCGTTCATCCTGGGGGCCTTTGTCATCCTCTGGGCCGAGCGGCGCCAGCAGGCCAGTGTGCGCGTGCACGATCTGGACGATCTCACCGCGCTGGACGCGCTGAAGGTGGGGCTGGCGCAGTGTTTCGGCCTGATTCCCGGCACCAGCCGTTCGGGCTCCACCATCATCGGCGGGATGCTGTTTGGTCTGTCGCGCAAGGTGGCGACCGATTTCAGTTTTTTCCTGGGTATCCCGATCCTGATCGGTGCCGGCGCCTACAGCCTCTACAAGGCGCGCGACATGCTCTCGATGGCCGATCTGCCGCTGTTTGCCGTGGGCCTGCTGTTCGCGTTTCTGAGCGCCTGGGTCTGTATCCGCTGGCTGCTGCGCTACGTGGCCAGCCACAGCTTCGTGCCGTTCGCCTGGTACCGCATCGCCTTTGGTGCGCTGATCCTGCTGACCGCCCATTTCGGCTGGGTGGACTGGAAAGCTTGAAACACCTCAGGGCAGCGAATCTGGCGATGCCTCGCCGGGCAGCGTGAAACAGAACGTGGCCCCCTGACCGGGTGCGGCTTCGGCATGGAGCACGCCACCATGGCGCTGCACGATGCGCTGCGCCGTAGCCAGACCGATGCCCAGACCCTCGAACTCGTGTGGCTGGTGCAGTCGCTGGAAAGGCTGAAACAGCTTTTCGGCGCGGCTCATGTCGAAACCCGCACCGTTGTCGCTCACGCAGAAGTGGGTCTGACCGTCGGCCTCGCGGGCGAACACCCGGATGTGTGCCTGCGGTGTGGTGGCGGTGTATTTCCAGGCGTTGTGCAACAGGTTCTGCAGCAGGGCATCGACCAGCGAAGGATCGGCTGAGGCGTGAAGATCGGGTTCCACCGACCAGGAGACCGATCGTTGCGGTGACTCGGCGGTCAGTTCTTCCAGCAGGCGTGTGGCGATGGCGCTGAGGTTGACGGGTTGGCACGCCACTTCGCCGCGACCGATCTGCGAAAGCTGCAGCAGGCCGTCGATGAGCAGGCCCATTTTTTTGCTGGCGCCCATGATGCGCTGCAAGTGGGTTCTGCTGGTGTCGTCGAGTGTGGGGTTGTCTTCGCCCAGCGCCTGGGCAAAGCCGTTGATGATGCGCAGCGGCGAACGCAGGTCGTGGGCCACGGCGTAGGAATAGCTTTCCAGTTCGTCGTAGGCGGCCTTGAGGTCGCGTGTGCGCTCTTGGATGCGCAGTTCCAGCGAAGCGTTAAGACGGCGCACCTCATATTCGGCGCGTTTGCGCTCGGTGATGTCCTGCGTGACGCCAAAGGCGCGCACGGCCCGACCCTCAACGTCGCGCTCGAATTCGGCCCGCACGCTGAACCAGCGGTCTGCACCGTTGATGCGGGCGCGGTAGGTCGAGTTGTAGGCCCCCGTGTTTTTCACCGCGTCCATCCACTCCTGAACCAGGCGCTGCTGGTCTTTGGGGTGGGTGAAGCTGTGCAGCTCCGCGCCACTGAGTTCCGCGCCTGGCAGACCCAGACGCTGGAACGAACCGCTCAGCGCGCGGAAGCGGTCGGTGGCGATGTCGGCCTCCCAGCTGGCAAAACCCGCCAGGGCCTGCGCCTGGCGCATCAGGCGCTCGTTTTTTCGAACGACCTCATCGGCGGCCTTGAGGTTGGAAACGTCCTGCACCACGGAGATGAAATAGTCGGGCAACCCGGCCTGCCGGCGCATCAGCGCCACGGTCAGGTGCGCCCACACGGTGTGGCCGTCTTTGTGGATGTAGCGCTTTTCCAGCGCGTAGCTGTCTCGTGTGCCTGCCAATGCCTGTTTGATGAATTTTTCATCCGGGTCGATGTCGCCGGGGTGGGTGAGATCCTGGAACCGCATGGACAACAGTTCGTCGGCGGTGTAGCCGACCATCCGGCAAAAGGTCTCGTTCACCCGCAACAGCCGGCCGTCCAGTGCCACGTGCGAGATGCCGGCGGAAGCGTGTTCGAAGGTGTCGAGAAAACGTTGCTGGCTGATGCGGGCCAGCGCGCTGGCTTCCCGCAGATGCTGGTTTCTCTGTTGCATGAGCCAGATGGCGCCCACGACGACCAACTGGGTCAGCAGGTGCCAGAGGTTGAGCCAGAAGGCTTCTCCCGGGTTGTCGAACGCGAACGACAGGTAGGGTTTGACGAGGAAAAAATTGACCAGCACCATGCCGAGCAGGGTGCTGAGCATGCCGGCGGCGAATCCGCCGTATAGCGCGGCCAGGGCCGCGGCCAGCGAGAGCGTGATGAAGCGCCCGCCCGACTCCGCCGGTGCCAGGGCAACACGCAGCCAGGCCGCCAGCAGGGTGAGCAGGATGGCCACCATGAAGCGTTGCCAGGCGCTGCGGGACTGGGGGTCCCAGTCGAGCAGGCGCTGCCACGGCGGGGCAGCGATGGGCGGTGTGGCGCTTGACGCAGGGATCGTCATGAGGTGGTTGGGGTGTGCCGTTGCCGGCGTGCGGTACACGCCTGTCCAATTTATACCGGAGCCGGGGTCCGGGCGGTGACGGGGACAGCAGGGGAAACCCGGTGCAGTTTCGCCGTTTGTGTCCCGGTCAGGCGCCCAGGCTGCGCAGGGCGGCGTCGATGGTGGCGGCCGTTTCCTGGGGCTTTTCCATCGGAAACAGGTGGCTGCCTTCCACCATGAGCAGGCGCTCGGGGTGGTCCCGGCCCACCAGCCTGTGCGTCATGGCCATGCCGACTTGTTTCATCTCCTGCGATTCGGTGCCGCCGATGAAGGCCACCGGGCACGGCAGGGGGTGGCGGCGCAGCAGCCGGTCAAGGTTGTGGGGCAGGGTGTTGTAGATAGCGGTTTCGACATCGCGCTCGAAACCCAGCACCCGGCGCACCCCTTGCTCGGTGGTCTCGTCGTGTGTGGCGTGGGCAATGTAGTCGCGCAACACCTGCGGTTCCCAGCGGGCAAAGGCCTTCTTGTGGGCGAAGTGGTCGAAAGCGGCCTGCGCATCGGGCCAGGCGTTGCGGCGCTTGCGGCTGATCTTGCCGGGCGAGATCGAGCCCACCAGCTGGGTGCGCTTGGCCAGCTCCAGCGCCCGGGCGCGCCAGCCGCCCAGCACGGGCGAGTCCAGCAGCAACACCCCTTTGACGCCGTGGCCGCCGAGTGCCGGGTGGCGCGCGGCACACATGAGACTCAGGAAACCGCCCAGCGAATGACCGACCAGCCAGGCCGGCTGGCCGTGGCGCTCGATCTCCGGGGCCGCGAAATCGGCGAGCTGCTGCACCAGGTGCGGCCAGTTGCTGGTGACGGGGTATTTCGGGTCGTGGCCGAATTTCTCGGGCGCCCGCACGGAAAAGCCGCGCGCCCGCAGCGACTTGAACAGCACGCCGTAGGTGCTGGCGGGGAAGCTGTTGGCGTGGGAGAAGATGATGAGGGACACGCTAGATCAACTTCTCTTTCGCGTTCCCGATTTTCTTCAGCGGCTGGTTGCGCGCGCTGTCGCAGATCAGCGGCACTTCGGTGTGGGCACCGTCCCAGGTGGGGTGTTCGATGCTGTCGAACACTTCGCGCAGCTTCTGGCCCCAGGTGTTGTGCACCATGCGGAAATAGGGGTTGTTTTCGTCGATGCAGGTGATCTTGTCGCTCTGCAGCTGGTCGACCTCGTACACCGCGAGGTCCAGCGGCAGACCCACCGAGAGGTTGGACTTGAGGGTGGAGTCCATGGACACCAGCGCACACTTGGCGGCTTCGTCCAGCGGGGTGTCGGGCGTGATCACGCGGTCCAGCACCGGCTTGCCGTATTTGGATTCACCGACCTGGAAGAAGGGCGTTTCGGCCGTGGCCTCGATGAAGTTGCCGGCCGAATAGACCTGGAACAGGCGCATGCCCTCGCCCAGGATCTGGCCGCCGAAGATCATGGAGACGTTGAACTCCACGCCGGCGCGTTTGAGCGATTCGCCGTCGCGTTCGTACACGTGGCGCACCGCCGAGCCGAGCACGCGCGCGGCGTCGAACATGCTTCTGGCGTTCCAGATGGTGATGGGCTCACCGCCGTCGATGTCCTCCACCTGTTCCACCTGCAGGATCTCGCGCACCGATTGCGAAATGCTCAGGTTGCCGGCGGAGAGCAGGCACATGAAGCGCTCGCCCGGCTTTTCGTAGACGATCATCTTGCGGAAGGTGCTGATCTGGTCCAGGCCCGCGTTGGTGCGCGAGTCGGACAGGAAGACCAGTCCGGCGTTGAGTTTGACGGCGACGCAATAGGTCATGGTTGCAGGCTGAGTTTCTTGAGTTGGTAGAGCTGGTCCAGCGCTTCGCGCGGGCTCAGTGCGTCGGGGTCGATGCCCCGCAAAGCGGCCAGCAAGGGATGGGTTTCAGGTTCGGCGCTCGGCGGCGGTGGTGCAAACAGGTCCACCTGGCTGCGGCTCTGTTCGCTCTGGCTTTCCAGTGCGGCCAGGGCGTGGCGAGCGTGCTGCACGACCGCAGCCGGCACGCCGGCGAGCCTTGCAACTTGTATGCCGTAGCTGCGGCTGGCCGGGCCGGGCTCGATCTGGTGCAGGAAGACGATGCCCGATTTGCCCCCGCCTTCGACCGCGCTCACGTGCACGTTCACCGCAGCGTGGTGGCTGGCCGGGAACTCGGTGAGCTCGAAATAGTGCGTGGCGAAGAGCGTGAAGGCCCGGGCCTTGTCGTGCAGGTGGGCGGCGATGCCGCCGGCCAGCGCGAGGCCGTCGAAGGTGGAGGTGCCGCGGCCGATCTCGTCCATCAGCACCAGACTTTGTGGCGTGGCGGCGTTCAATATCTGTGCGGCCTCGGTCATCTCGACCATGAAGGTCGATTGCGCGTTGGCCAGGTCGTCGGCGGCGCCGATGCGGGTGTGGATGGCGTCGATCGGGCCGAGGCGGCAGGCCTGCGCGGGCACGTAGCTGCCCATGCTGGCGAGCAGAGCTATCACCGCCACCTGGCGCATGTAGGTGCTCTTGCCGCCCATGTTGGGGCCGGTGATGACCTGCATGCGCTGCTTGGGACCCATCACCGTGTCGTTGGCGATGAAGCTGCCGCCGCTGGTTTCGTTGAGCCGCGCTTCCACCACCGGGTGGCGGCCGCCGCGGATCTCGATGCAAGGTTCGGCGACGAACTGGGGTGCGTTCCAGTTCAGCGTGAGCGAGCGTTCGGCCAGGGCGCAGAGCGCGTCCAGTGCGGCGAGCGCGCGGGCCAGACGGGTCAGCGGGTCGATGTGGGCTTGCAGGTGGTCGAGCAGCTGTTCAAACAGGTATTTCTCGCGCGCCAGCGCGCGCTCCTGCGCGCTCAGCGCCTTGTCTTCGAAGGCCTTGAGCTCGGGTGTGATGAAGCGCTCGGCATTCTTCAGCGTCTGGCGGCGGCGGTAGTCGTCGGGCACCTTGTCAATCTGGCCCTGCGTGACCTCGATGTAGAAGCCGTGCACCTTGTTGAACTGCACGCGCAGGTTGGCGATGCCGGTGCGCGCGCGTTCGCGTGTTTCCAGGTCGATCAGGAAACCGTCGCAGTTGGTCTGGATGCCGCGCAGTTCGTCCAGATCGGCGTCGAAGCCGTGATTGATCACGCCCCCGTCGCGCACCAGCGCGGCCGGCTCGGGCAGCAGCGCGGCCAGCAGCAGCTCGGCGCAGCCGGCGGGTGGTGTCAGGTCGGCCGCGATCTGCTGCAGCAGCGCCGGTCCGCCCGCAGGCAGGCTGTGTTGCAGGGCCTGGGCGAGTTGTTGGGCGCGACCCAGCGTCTGGCCCAGGCCGACCAGTTCGCGCGGGCGCACCTGGCGCAGGGCCGTGCGCGCGGTGATGCGCTCCACGTCGCTGGCGCCCTTGAGTGCGTTGCGCAGCGTGTTGCCCAGACCGTTGCGCAGCAGGCCGATGGCATCGAGCCGCGCGCGCGCCTCCGAGCGCTCACGCTTCGGTTCCAGCAACCAGCTGCGCAGCGCACGGCTGCCCATGCCGGTCTGGCAGACGTCGAGCAGCGAAAACAGCGTGGGGCTGGTTTCGCCGCGCAGGGTGTGGGTGAGTTCGAGGTTGCGCCGCGTGGTCGTGGGCAAATCGATCAACTCGTCGCTGCGCGCCACGCGCAGGCTCTTCACATGGCTGAGCGCGCGGCCCTGGGTGTGTTCGGCGTAATCGAGCAGGGCGGCGGCGGCGGCGTGGGCGTCGCTCAGGCCTTGCGCGTCCCAGGCCGCGAGGCTGGCGGCGCCGAGCTGTTCGAGCAGCTTGCGCTCGCCCAGCGCGCCGTCAAACGCCCAGGCCGGGCGCAGCACGGCCACGGTGCGCTGGCCGCTGGCCAGCGGCTGGGCGGCGAGCGCCTGGACGTTCTTCTCGAATGCGGGCGTGACCTCGGCGCTGTACAGCAGTTCTCCGGGTGCGATGCGCGCGATCCAGTCGGCTAGCTCGTCGCTGGCGCACTGGGCCAGGAACACGATGCCCTGTGTGACCGACATCCAGGCCAGGCCGACGCCGGTGCGCGCGCCCGCGTGCACGGCCATCAGCACGGCCTCGGTCTTGTCGGACAGCAGCTCGCTGTCGGTCAGCGTACCGGGCGTGACCACGCGCACCACCTTGCGCTCCACCGGCCCCTTGGCGGTGGCGACGTCGCCCACCTGCTCGCAGATGGCGGCCGATTCACCCAGCTTGATGAGGCGGGCGAGGTAGTTGTCGATCGAGTGGAAGGGCACGCCGGCCATCACCACCGGCTCGCCGGCCGACTGGCCGCGCTGCGTGAGCGTTATGTCGAGCAGGCGCGCGGCCTTCTCGGCGTCACCGAAGAACAGCTCGTAGAAATCGCCCATGCGGTAGAAAACCAGCGTGTGCGGGTACCCGGCCTTGATGGCGAGGTACTGCTGCATCATGGGTGTGTGCCGGGATGGCGCTTCGCCGTTTCCTTCAGGTTGCCTGTTTTCGCGCATCAACGCCGCTCATCCAACAAAATTTTCTGCCAGTTTCTGGCGGGGTGTTTGGGTGCTTCATGAGGCAGGCCCCGTTGTGGCCCTGAGGGGGCCGGGGGATTTCAGGAAGCCGAAAGGACGCATGTTCGCAACCGAAGCGTCCATATGCCACTTTCAGGGCATCCCCCCTTGAGCGCCTGACCAGCCATCCGGCCATCGGAAGAGGGTTCCTGTCTGATTGTCACCGCAGGTCAGGACGGAACAAATTATGCCGTGCCGCTTGCAATCTGATCGCAGCACCCACCCACCGATCTCCTTCACCGCTGTCGCGTACCTGAATGTGATTGGTGTTACAAGCCATTTCGTCAAATGTTCATCCTTTTGGGGGATGGTGCGCTTGTGCCGTAGCACCAAGGTATGTATCCTCCGGGCAACAAAAACGTGAGCTTTGTCTCCAAATGTAAATTACAGCACCCTGGTGCTTGTGAAGGAACCTGTCATGCACCGCCATTCGTCTGTCAACCGCCTGTACCGCCTTGTCTGGAACGATGCCCTCATGATCTGGACCGCGGTCGCCGAGATCGCGAGGGGGCGAGGCAAATCGGGCACCGGACGCAGAAGGATGACAGCGCTGCTGGCGCTCAACGCAGGCTTCGTGCTCGGGCCACCCGCGACAGCCGGCCCCAACAACATCCAGCCCGATGGACGGACCCAGACCACGGTCAGCGCCAGCGGGGGCGCAACCAGCGTACACACCTCGACCACCAGCGGGGCCAACGCCTTCAACTCGTTTTCTACTTTTGCGGTGGGGGGCGGACAGGTGGTCAACATGCACCTGCCGGGGGGCAGCGCCAACCTGATCAACATGGTCACCGATTCGCGGGTCACGATCAACGGCATGCTCAACTCGATCAAGGGCAGCAAGATCGGTGGCAACGTTTTCTTCGCCAGCCCCCATGGTTTCCTGGTGGGGGCGGGCGGCGTGGTCAACGTGGGCAGTCTCACGGTGTCGACGCCGACACGCTCTTTCCTCGACACCTTTTTCACCGACACGGGTGACATCGACGCCCTGTCCGTCGGGGCGCTGCTGGATGGCTCCGCACCGGACGAAGGCGGCGCCATCACGATCGATGGCACGGTCAATGCCATGGGGGGCGTGAGGTTCCGGGGCGGCAGTGTGCGGATCGGTGGCACGGTCTATCGCGGCGCGAAGTTCGTCGGACTGGCGCCCGATTTCAGCGATGTGGTCAACGTCAACGGGCTCGCCGCCGGGACCAAGATCGTCGAGGTGGACGGCCGGATCCAGGTGGTGGCCGAAGACGATCCGGCAGCGGCGGTCGCACCCGTGGCGTCCGCCACCGAAGAGGACAGCGAGAACACAACCGGCAGCGTCGACATCCAGGCCAGCCAGGACGTCTCGGTGTCGGGCGTGATCCGGAACGAGGGCAGCGACGGAGTGAGCGGCGGCCTGATCGACATTCGGGCCGGCAACAACATCGCACTGGAGTCGGGCGCCAACATTTCGGCGGCCGGGCGGGGCAACAACTCCAGCGGCGGCACCGTCTACATGATGGCCGCCAACAGCGCCGTGGCCCAGACGGGCGCGCTGGTCAACACGTCGGCCGGTGCGACAGGCGATGGCGGCGCGATCGAATTCAGCGCCCGAAACAGTGTGGAGCTGGCCGGTGGTCAGTTTGTCGCTACCGCTGCCTCCGGTTCAAGGGGCACGGTGTTGATCGATCCTGAGAACATCACCGTCAGCGCCAACCAGTATTTCGGTGGTGCCGATCACACACTCATTGCCGACAACGCGATCACGGTAAACGCCGGCGTGGTGGTGTCGACCCGGAACGTGGCCGGTGGCGATACAGCCAATCAAACCACGGCGGTATCAGTGGGCAACTCCGGCAACCTGAACCTGCAGGCCGGCAGCATCACGCTCAATACCGGCAGCGCGCTGATTGCATCTGCCGACAGCGGCTTCAACGGTGGCGACATCACCATCAATGCCACCCGCGCTCCGGGTGGCGCATTGGGCGGCGGTGGCAATGCGAGCATCACGGCCACCGGCGCAACCATCATGGGCGCGTCGGTCTCACTGCAAGCGCAATCGGACTACGACGACACCGGTGCGCTGGTGCCGTTGCCGCTCGCGATCCCGAGCGCCACGGCCTCGATCAGCCTGACCGACACCGCTGTTTCCGCCAGCGGCACGCTGGCGATCGGCGCCAAGGCCTCGGTCGATACCAGTCCGCTGGGCGACACGCCGCTGGCCATCAGCGTGGCCAATGCCAGCGCCACTGTCGATGTCGGTGGCACATCGGTGCTGAGTTCGACCGGCAACGCCACGCTGAACGCCGAGTCCACTGTCACGTCCAACGTCAAGCCCACCGGCCTGGGCCTCGCGCTGCCAGCCGATGCGGCGGTGGCCATCAGCACCATCAACAGCACCGCCACGGTGAAGGTGGGCGGATCGTCCTCTGTCACGACAGATGCTGCGCTCGAACTGTCGGCCAAGAACACGGTGGAAGCCACCACCGTGGCCGACATCACCGCCAGCCAACCGGCGGCCGTGGGCGGAACGGTTGCTGTGACGGTGCTGACCACCGTGACCAAGGCCTCGATCGAAGACAGCGCAACCACCCAGGCGGCTTCGCTCAAGGTGAGCGCGGAGTCCAAGAACACCGTGGTCAATACCGCCAAGGCGGCGGCCAAGGGGGCCACCAAACAGACGGAGGCCGAGAAGTTGGCGGACGGCCCGAGCGAGACCGAAAAGGCGCTCGACGACTACAAGGTCGAAGGTTCGACATCGGGGGGCAGCGTCGATGTGGCCGCTGCCGTGGCGATCGTCAGCCTCAGCAGCCAGACGCAGGCTTCGATTGGTTCCAGCGCCCTGCAAAACACCACCGGGCTGGCCACGGTTTCCAGTGTGGCCAGCAACGCCTCGACCGTGGATGCCGATGGCAGCACGGTGGGCGACGGCGCGGATGTCGGCATTGGCGCCGCTTTTGCGCTCAACATCGGCGCGCTGACCAACACGGCCCTGATTGGCGACAACGCACAGGTCCAGGCCAACGGGTTGACCTTGCAGGCCACGGTGCCCGCAGGCGAGTCGAACACCTTTGCGACCAGCAGCAAGAGCGGCGCCGGCGCGGCCAATGTGGGCGTGGCCGGATCGCTGGCGATCAATACGCTGGCCAACACCACCACCGCCCTGATCCAGGGCGACAGCGACAGCAGCGGAACCGGTGCGAACGTGAACGCCGGCACGGGCGACATCCTGATCGAAGCAGGCAACGCCTCCACGAGCACGGTGACCGCTGGCGCCGAGGTTCAAGGCACGGGCGACAGCGCCAAAGTGGGCGTCGGTGCGTCGGTGGGCGTGAACGTGGTGGCCAACAAGACCGTGGCCGAAGTGGCCAACCTGGCGGTGATCAGCGGGGGTGCCAACTTCGGGTTGAACGCCCAAAGCGCACACAGCATGGGCACGGACGTCACGGGCGGCGCTGCGGGCGCCGGGATTGCCGTGACCCCGTTGGTGGCGGTCTCGATTGGGGACAACACCACGATCGCACGCCTGGGTGACAGCGCGACCGGGCTGAACCTGACGGGTGCCTACAGCAGCGAGGCGGATCAAAGCAGCGAGCAGACCACCGTCGCCACGGGCCAGACCCAGGGCAACGATGTGTCCGTGGGCGTCTCGCTGGCGCTGGGTATTGCGAACGACACGGTGATCGCTTCGGTCGAGCGCAACGTCAGCGCCGACGATGGGGTGAGCGTGGGCGCCACATCGGTGGCCCGCAGCGACACCTCGGCCACGGCCAGCGTGGCCGGTGGGCAGGAAGCCGATGACAACGGCGATGCGCCGGATGAGGCCGGTGGTGCGCCGGGCAAGAGTGTGGACGAGCAGGTGGCCGCTCAAGGCGACTCGGCCAAGGACAAAGGCAAGGCAACGGCCGACAAGGCGCCTGCGGCACCCGAGACCTCGGGTGGCAAGACCGGCAAGAAACTCGACAAATCCACCAACCCGACCGGCGACGAAGCGCCCAAGGCCGAGACCAGCGAAGGTGGCGTGAGCGTGGCGGCCGCGGTGGGTATCAACGTGGCCAGCTCCGAGACCACGGCGTCGATCGGCACCGGCCGCAGCATCACCAGCACGGGCGGCGCCCTGAGCGTGACCAGCACGGCCGAGACCGACGCGGCGGCCAAGGCCGACGGTAGCCAGACCGATGCCGGTGGCACCAACGTGGGCATCGGCGCGGCGGTGGCCGTCAACGCGGCCACGGCCACCAACACGGCCATCGTGAGCGACAACACCAACGTCAATGCACAAGGCCTGACGGTCCAGGCCGGTATGGCCGCCGAGGATGTGGACAAGGGCAACAACGGCAAGAACGACTTCGTGGCCGAGGCCCAGAGTGGCGCGGGCGCTGGCAAGGTGGGGGTGGCCGGCTCGCTGGCGATCAACACGGTGGCCAACACGACGACGGCCTTGGTGCAGGGCGACAGCGACAGTGGTGGCACAGGTGCGAGTGTGAATGCCGGTGCGGGTGACATCCTGATCGAAGCGGGCAACGCCTCGACGAGCACGGTGACCGCCGGAGCCGAAGTTGAGGCCGGTGCAGAGGCCAAAGTGGGCGTGGGGGCGTCGGTGGGTGTGAACGTGGTGGCCAACAAGACGGTGGCCGAAGTGGCCGACAAGGCCGCGATCACGGGTGGGGCCAACTTCGGGCTGAACGCCAGCAGCGACCACACCATGAGCACGAGCGTGGAGGGCGGTGCCTCGGGTGCCAAGATCTCCGTGACGCCGGTGGTGGCCGTTTCCGTCGGGGACAACACCACGGTGGCGCGCCTGGGCGAAAACACGGCGGGGCTGGGCATCAGCGGTGCGTACAGCAGCCAGGCCGACCACAGCAGCGAGCAGACGACGGTGGCCACGGGCCAGACCCAGGGCAACCAGGTGGCGGTGGGTGCCTCGATTGCTGTGGGCATCGCCAGCGACACGGTGATCGCCTCGGTCGAGCGCGACATCAGCGCCGACGGGGGGGTGGGTGTGGGCGCCACATCGGTGGCCCGCAGCGACACGTCGGCCACGGCCAGCGTGGCTGGTGGACAGGAAGCCGACGACAACGGCGAGGCGCCGGCAGAAGAAGGCGGCGCGCCGGGCAAGAGCGTGGACGAACAAGTGGCCGCGCAAGGCGACTCGGCCAAGGACAAGGGCAAGACCAACGCCGACAAGGCGCCAGCGGCGCCCGAGACAAGCGGCGGCACGACGGGCGGCAAGCTCGACACGTCGGTCGATGCCAACAAGACCGGCAATCAGGCGGGCAAGGCAGAGGCCGACAGCAACGGCGATGGCACGGGTGAAGGCGTGGCCGTGGCCGCTGCCGTGGGCGTGAACGTGGCCAATTCAGAGACGACCGCGTCGATCGGCAAAGGCCGCAGCATCACCAGCACGGGCGGTGCCCTGAGCGTGACCAGTCTGGCCGAGACCGATGCCAAGGCCTTGGCCGATGGCAGCCAGACCGATGCCGGCGGCACCGATGTGGGTATCGGCGCCGCGGTGGCTGTCAACGCCGCCACCGCCAGCAACACGGCCATCGTGAGCGACAACGCGGTCGTCAACACCGAAGGCCTGACGATCCAGGCCGGCATGGACGGCGCGGCGAAGAATGACTTCGTGGCCGACGCCAAGAGCGGTGCCGGCGCGGGCAATGTGGGCGTGGCGGGTTCGTTGGCCATCAACATCGTGGACAACAGCAGCCAGGCCCGACTGGAAGGCGATACCGATGCCAGCGGCACGGGTGCTTCCGCCAACGCCAACGCGGGCGACATCCTGATCGAAGCCGCCAATGCCTCGACCAGCACGGTCAAGGCCGCGGCGGACGTCGTGGGCACGGGCAGCACCGCCAAAGTGGGCGTGGGGGCGTCCATCGGTGTGAACGT
Organism: Betaproteobacteria bacterium HGW-Betaproteobacteria-9; assembly: GCA_002842215.1. GTDB lineage: Bacteria > Pseudomonadota > Gammaproteobacteria > Burkholderiales > Burkholderiaceae_C > Hydrogenophaga. The sequence goes on from PHCC01000020.1 coordinate 17,736, forward strand.
GGCGGTCAACAAGACGGTGGCCGAGGTGGCCGACCAGGCGGTGCTCACGGGCGGCGCCAACATGGGGGTGAACGCCAGGGCAGACCACACCATGAGCACCGAGCTCGTGGGTGGATCGGCCGGCGCCAAAACGTCGATCACGCCCGTGGTGGCGGTGTCGATTGCCGTGAACACCACGCAGGCCCGTGTGGGCGCATCGGCCGCGGGTCTGAATCTGTCGGGTGCGTTCAGCAGCTCGGCCGAGCAGAGCAATGTGATGACCACCAAGGCCACGGCCCAGGCGCAGGGCGACACGGCGGTGGGCGCGTCGCTGGCGGCGGCGATCGCGGTGGACGATGTGTCGGCCGAACTGCAGCGCGACGTCGACAGCTCCACCGGGGTCGAACTGATCGCGTTGTCTGAAACCTCGATCACGACCGAAACCACGGCGGGTGCCAAAGGTGCCAAGAAGGCCAAGACCAACGCCACCACGGGTGAAGAAGAGCCGGAAGCCAACACCACCGCTGACGAGCAGAAAAAGAACCAGCTCGATTTCGCCAAGAACAAGAACGCGGGTGCCTCGGCTGTCGACACCAGTTCACCAGAGGCCAAGACGCCCGACACCAGCAGCAGCACCCCCGGCACCGACAAGCCGACCCAAGCGTCCGAGCAGACCCGCAAGGACCAGCAGGGCAAGAAGATCAGTGTGGCTGCCGCCATTGGCGTGAGCGTGGCGCGCAACCAGGGGCGTGCGGAAATCGGCTCGGGCCTGAACATCAATGCGGGCACCGGCGAGCTCAAGATCGATGCCCAGTCCGACACCAACTACACCACCAAGTCCAGCGGCGAAGCCGTGTCGGAAGACGATGCCGTGGGCGTGGCCGTGGCGGTCACGGCGACCCACAACGTCACGCAGGCCACGCTGGGGGCGGGCACCACCGTGAGCCAGGCGGGTGATGTGAACATCAACGCCGAGTCGCGCCAGAACCGCGACGCGGACTTCCAGACCGCCATGAGCGCCGAGGCCGTTTCGGGCGCCAGCGGGGGCGGTACGGCGGTGGCCGGTGGGCTGGCCGTGGTGGTCAACGAAAACAAGACGCTCGCCTCCATCGATGAAGGTGCCACGCTGGGTTCGGCGGGCAACGAGGTGGGGCATGTGTCGGTCACGGCAACCGACACCAGCAAGATTTCAGCGCAGGCTCGCGCGGGCGCGCTCTCCAAGGGCGGTGAAAGCAAGACCGGCGTGGGCGCTTCGTTTGCCGTGCTGGTGTCCCTCAACGAAAACCACGCGGTGGTGGGGCGCGACGCCGATGAGAGCGGCGCGTTCGACCCGACCGCGGTGAACGCCGAATCCTTGACCGTGTCGGCGACGAAGAACCGCGTGTCGACGCCGGCCGCGAAGAACCTCACCGTCGATGGCGTCAAGAACCTCGACTTCGACACCTTCGATCCGGCGGACTACCTGGCTTCGAACAACTACTACACCGAAGCCATCGCCGGCGCTGCTTCGCAGGGCGATACGGCGGTGGCCGGCGCGTTTGCGGTCAATGTGTTCACCAACAAGAGCATCGCCGAGCTGGGTGAGGGCGTCGCTGTCACCACGATCGGCAGCACCGGGCCGCAAACCCTGGGCGTGGACATTTCCAGCAGTTCGGACATGCAGTCCGTGACGATCGCCGGCGCCGCCGCCGGCGCCAAACAGACCGGGGTGGGCATTTCCAACGCCGACACCGTGAACCTGGACGAGACGCGCGCCGCCATCGGTGCCGATTCGACCGTGCTTGCCAATGGCGCCAACGCGGGCGTGAAGGTCCAGGCCGAATCCTTGCAGGAGATGACCAACGTGGGGGTCAGTGCGGGCGCTTCGACCAGCGGCACCGCCGTGGCCGGCGTGCTGGGCGTGGTGGTCGCACTGGGCAAGACCGAAGCCCTGATCGGCGACGGGGCGGCGGTGAAGGCCCTGGGCGATGTGTCCGTGAAGGCCAGGACCGATGTGACCGGCGTGATGGTGTCCGGTGGTGTGTCGGCGGCAAACCAGACGGGCATCGGTGCGTCGATCGCCGCACAAATTTTGGCCAATGCCACATCGGCCACCATCGGTGCCGCCGATGTGTCGACGGCGAAACAGTTGACGGTTGCCGCGCAGGCCGACGAGAGCGTGACTTCTGCGGTGGTGGCGGGTGCGGGCGCGGGCACCACGGCGGTGGCCGGTGCGCTGTCGGTCAACGTGATCGTGGGCGACACCACAGCCCTGGTGAACCAGGGTGCGCAGGTCAACACCGATGCCGGCTATTCGAGCGCGGATCAGGGCGTGGCCATCACCGCGAGCGACGACACGGCGATTCTGGCGATCACCGGTGGCGGCGCCGGCGGCGGCACCACCGGCGTGGGCGCGGCGCTGGACACGGACGTGATGGCGAAAACCGTGACGGCGGGCATTGCCGATGGCGCGGGCACCCAGGTCAACGCGAAGAAGGACGTGGTCATCGACGCCTCGGCCTCGGAAGACCTGACCTCGGTCACGGTCGGTTTCGGTGGCGGTGGCACCACCGGTGTGGGCGGTGCGGTGTCCGTGGCCGTGGTGAAGAACGACGTGCACGCCATGATCGGCAGCCAGGCCGGCGTGGATGCCGACGGCAACGTGGGCGTGAACGCGCAGGACGACATCAAGGCCGTGCTGGCGGCCGGCGGTGTGGCCGGCGGCGGCACCACGGGCGTGGGCGGATCGATCGGCGTGGCCACCTTGTTCGGAACGACCCGGGCCACCATCGGTGACAGCGCCGTGGTCAATGCGCGTGGCCTGGGCGACGCCCGCACCGTATACACCGGCGAAACCACCGGGGACGATACCTCGATCGAGCCGGCAGACCTGGGCGCGAAGAAGACCGAACTCGCCAAGGGCCTGTCGGTCACGGCGTACAACCGCGAAGAACTGATCACCACGGTCTTCAGCGCGGGCGGTGGCGGCACCACCGGGGTGGCGGCCACGGTGTCTGCCGACGTGATCGCCAACACGACCGAAGCGTCGATCGGTCAATCGGCATCTATCAATCAAACCAACACCCTGGCGCACGCGGACCAGGAAGTGCGCGTCAAGGCGATCGATGAAACCAGTCTGATCAACACGGCCGGCGGCGCGGGCGGCGGCGGCAGTGCGGGCGTGGGCGCGGCGGCGAACGTGGGCGTGATCACCAAGACCACCACGGCGAAGATTGGCAAGGACACACTGGTCAACGCCAAAAAGGCGGTTGAAGTGGAAGCGGCGTCGCTGGACTCCACCTTGTCGACCACGGTCGGTCTCGCCGGCGGCGGCAGTGTGGGCGTCGGGGGTGCGGTGGCGGGTGTCGGCATTGCCAACACCACCCAGGCACTCATTGAAGATGGCACTTCGGTGGCCGACGCGGCCCAGGTGAATGTGACGGGCGGGAACCTGTCCGTGAAAGCGGATGAGTTCGCCAACAGCTGGATGATTTCGGGCGGCGCAGCCGGCGGCGGCGCCGCGGGCGTGGGCGCTTCGCTGAGCGTGGCGGTGAATGCCAGCACCACCCAAGCGCGGATCGGCAATTTCGCCGAGACGAATGCCACGGGCCTCACATCGGTCCATGCCGATTCCACGGAGAGCGTCAACACCATCACGGTGGCGGGCTCGGGTGGCGGTTCGGCGGGTGTTTCGGGCAGCATCGGTGTCAACGTGGTGACCTCGAACACCGAGGCCGGCATTGGCAGCAACGCCCAGGTCAACCAGACGCTGGCGGCTGCGGGGCAGAGCGTAGATGTCAAGGCGACCGATCGCATTGAAAGCCTGTCGGTGACGGGTGCGGCCGCCGGCGGCGGCGCGGCGGGCGTTGGCGCAGCGGTGGCGGTCACCGTGGCCCAGAACACGACACAGGCTTACATCGGCAACAACGCGCAGGTATCTGCCAGCCAGGACGTCAGCGTGGACGCTTCGTCCGACAAGCTGATCGATTCGGTGGCCGCAGCCGGCGCCGGTGGTGGCGCCGCGGGCGTGGCCGGTGCGATTTCCATCGTGGCCGTGGGGATGCTGTTGGATGGTGACTCCAGCGACGGATTGGGCAACACCGTCACCAACACCGACAGCGAAACGGGCAAGAGCAAGGTGGGCGACATGCTCGGCAGCTCGGCGCAATCCCAGCAGACCAAGGCCGACCTGGACAGCCAGACCGGCAAGATGGCCGTGGGTGGTGCCGTGTCCGATTCGGCTCCTGTGCCGGACCAGAACACCATCGCTTCCATTGGCACGGGCGCCACGGTGAAGGCCGGACGCGATGTGACCGTTGCAGCCAGCGACACGACCGAGGTCCTGCAGGTGGGCGGCGGCGCGGCGGGCGGCGGTGCGGCCGGTGTGGCCGGCACGCTGGGTGTGACCTTGCTGCGCGACTCCGCTGCCGCGACGGTGGGCGATGGCGCACACGTGGACGCCGGGCGCACGCTGGACGTGAACGCTGGAACCCGTGAGTCGGTGCTCAACATCGGCGTGTCGGCTGCGGGCGGCGGTGCGGCGGGCGTGAGTGGTTCGGTGGCGATCAACGTGATCTCTTCGGAAACGGTGGCCGCCATCGGCGCTGCCCAGATCAACCAGTCGGTGGCGGGTTCCGGCAACCGGTCGGTGCTGGTGCGAGCCCAGAGCGACAGCGAGCTGATCACGGTGGCCGGCTCCGGCGGTGGCGGTGGTGCGGCGGCGGTCGGCGGCGTGCTCAACGTGAACACCTTGTCCAAAACCACCAGCGCCCACATCGGCGAAGGCGCCAACGTGGACGCCGACCTGGACGTGCGCGTGGCGGCGGATTCGCAGCAGCAGATCATCGGCGCGGGCATCTCGGTCCAGGGATCGGGTGCGGCCAGCGTGGGCGGCGCGGCGGCGGTCAACGTGATCGACAACAACACCCAGGCCTTCATCGGTTCGGCGCAAGACGATGCGACCAAGACAGCAGCCCACATCGACTCCGATGGCAACGTGGCCATTTCGGCGGCCGACGACACGCTGTTGATGGGTGTGTCGGCCAGCGCCACGGGCTCCGGCATCGCGGCTGTGGGTGGCGCGGTCGGGGTGAACGTGATCACCAGTGAAACGCTCGCCTATCTGGGGGACAACTCCTCGGTCAACGCGCGCGGCAATGCGGTCAACGGCGCCACGGTTTACGACGGCAGCATCGACCAGACGACCGCGCGCGCCTTGCCCACGGCGCCGACGGGCAAGGGCGATCTGGATGTCGATGGCGATGGCGTCAAGGACGGCGACGTCAACGACGGCGCGAGCTTCAACATGAGTGCCAGCGGCGATGGCGGTGGCGACGCCAGCGACACCAGCAACCCGGAAACCACCAGGGACTCGGAAGGCAATGCCATCTCCGGGATCGCGGGAGGTCTGGGCACGCGGGGCACCGAGCAGGTCAAGGGCCTCTCGGTCACGGCCGTGGGCAGTGAAAAGATCATCACGGCCTCGCTCGGCGTGGCCGCCGCAGGCGCGGCCGGCGTCACCGGTACGGTGACCTCGAACGTGATTTCGTCGGTCACCCAGGCGCGCATCGGCGATGGCGCCCAGGTCAACAAGACGGATGCCGCGGGGGCGCCCGTGGGCGCTGCCGCCAATGCAGTCGGTGCCGATCCCTCGGTGCGCGTGCGCGCAACGGACGACACCCTGGTGGTGATGGCCTCGGGCACGATGTCCGGAGGCATCGCCGGCGTGAGTGGCTCGGTCAATACCGTGGTGGTGGACAAGCAGACCAGCGCCACCATCGGCGACGCCGACGTCAAGGCCCGCAACGTCGACGTGCGCGCCGAGGCGAGCGAAGACCTGTTCCTCGCCACGGCCAACGTGTCGGTCGGCGCAGCGGGCATTGGCGCGGCGGTGAGCGTGGCCTCGGTGGCCAACACCACCACGGCCGGCATCGATGCCGGTGCCAACGTGGACGCCACCGGCGACCTGCGTGTGAAGGCGGATCAGGACACGGCCATCGACATGTACACACTCGCCGGATCGGGCGGCGTGGTGGCGGTGTCGGGCGCGGTGTCGGTCGGCGTGGTGGACAACACCACGCAGGCCTATGTGGAAGGTGCAGCGTCACCGGCCGCTGCCGCGACGCTCAACGCCGGAGGCACCACCGAAGTGGCGGCGACCTCCAGCGCAGCCATGAGCAGCGTGACCGGCAGTGCCGCGGCCGGCGGCGTGGGTGTGGCCGGCTCTGTGGGGGTCAAGGTGCTGACGTCCAGCACGACCGCTTCGATCGGTGACAACACGCGGGTCAACCAGACGCGGGGTGGCGCCGCACAAGACGTGAAGGTGAGCGCCAGCGACACGGTGAACCTCAAGGGCGGAGGCCTAGCGGGTGCCGTGGGCGGATTTGGCGTGGGCGCCATGTCCGACACCAACATCGTGCGCAACACGACCACCGCGTCGATCGGCAACAACACGCTGGTGGATGCCGATCGCGATGTGGGCGTCACGGCGGCTTCCAGCAAGAACGTGGAGTCCACCGCCATCGCCATTGCGGCGGGCGCCCTGTTCGGCGGCGCCGGCTCGGCGTCGGTGGCGGTGATCGGCGCCAGCCTGGACGACGAAGCCCAGGAAGGCCTGGGCGATGGTGCAACGGCCGGTCGTGCCGACCAGCAGGCCCAGCAGACCCATGCGGGTTCGCAGCTGGACGATGTGAGCGGTTCGGCGCACCTGACGGGCGCGAAATCGACGGTCAACGCCAAGGCGGCCGGTCTCGGCGTCGCCGGTGACATGAACAGCAGCTCGACGGCTTCTCAGGACAAGACCCAGGCGTTCATTGGCAACAACAGCCGGGTGACGGCGGGCGGCAAGGTGGATGTCACCGCGTCCGACAAGACCCAGCTCGACCTGGAAGTCGTCGGTGCGGCGGGCGGTGCGGTGGGCATTGGCGCCGCCGTGGGCGTGGGCATCACCCACAGCACGACCGAGGCGTTTATAGGCTCGTCGGCCGCGGTCGATGCCGCGGGTGACGTGAGCATCACGGCCGCCGCCGGCAACCTGAACGCGACCGGATCCCGGGTGCGCAGCACGGCGGGTGCGGGTGGTGTGATCGGCGTGAGCGCCGCGGTGTCGGTGCTCAAGGATTCAAGCACCACGCGGGCTTATGTGGACAACAACGCCTCGATCGAACGCGCCGACGAACTGTTGGTCAGCGCCGAAACCGATCGCAAGGCCGCCGCCACCACCATCGGCGCTGCAGCCGGTGGTCTGGCGATTGGTGCGTCGGTGGCGAGCGCCACCTTTGGTGGCAGCACATCGGCCTACTTCCAGCCCAATGTGGACGTGGGCAAGACCGCTGGCAAGCTGGTCAACGACGTGACGATCTTGGCAACCGACGGTTCGGTGGCATCCGCCAGCGCCACCGCCGGTGCGGCGGGCATCGTCTCCGGGTCGGGGGCGGTGGCCACGGCGGAAGTCACTTCGGGTGTATCCGCCACCATGGGCAGTGGCGCGGAGGTGGTCGCGCAGGACGACGTGAGCGTGACCGCAGAGGCCACGCCGGAGACCCGTGCCGAAGCGAAAGGTGTCTCGATCGGTGCGGGTTCTGTGGGCGCATCGCTGGCGACCGCCAGCACCACGTCGAACGTGGAGGCACGTATCGATTCGGGTGCCACCATCTCGGGCGACAAGCTCGACGTGGTTGCGCGGCGATTGGTCGGCTCCAGCCCCACGACTGCCGCTCAAGCCTTTGGTGCGTCGGGCGGTGTGTTGTTCGGCATCAATGCCACGCTGGCCAAAGCCGAGAGCGCTGGCACCACCCGGTCGGCCATTGGCGACAACGCCACGCTGACCATGGGCGGCGCAACCACCGTGCACGCCGACAGCAACACCCAGCAGGTGTCTTCGGGTGTGGGTATTTCGGTGGGCGGCTTGCTGGCCGTCGGTGCGGACTACTCCCAGGCCACGTCGAACACCTTGACCGAAGCCACCGTGGGCAACGGTGTCAAGCTGACCGGTACCGCACTCAACGTGCTGGCCGACAGCTCGGACACCAACTTTGCGCACGGCATCGCGGGCAGTGGCGGTCTGGTGTCAGCGCCATTCTCTGAAGCCAAAACGGTGTCGACGAGCCAGACCCGCGCCAGCACCGGCAGCGGTGACAACGTGGGCGGCGACGGACGCAAGATCGATGTGGATGCGTTCGTGATGCGCTCCAGTTACGACGGCCTGTTTGACGCCTGGATGCAGAGCACCAACGCTTCCTTGATCGGCGTGAGCGGTGCAAAAGCGACCAACAGCAGCAGCGCAACCACCAGCTCCACCGTGGGTGCCAGCGGCTATGTGGAGGCGGACAGCGTGTCGGTGCAGGCCAGCAACACGGTTGAAAAGGGTGGTCCGGGCACAACCAACCTGCCGGGCGTGACCTCGGTGACGGGCGCGGCCATCGCCGTGCCGAGCTGGAACGTGAATTCCGCCTCGGGTGGGCTGGCCGATGTGCCCGCTGCCGACAGCCTGACCACGATCACCAACAGCGCGGTGGCGGAGGTGGGTGCCGGTGCCACGGTGCAACAGACGGGCAGCATCATGGCCCCGGGCGCCTACAAGTTCGATGCGTGGAACGATGTGACCGCCCAAGACCGCGTCAAGATGGCTTCGGGCGGCGCGGTTTCGGCCGCCAGCGGCAGTTCCAAGGTGCTCGCCGACAGCAATGTGGCCAAAGTCAAGGTGGGTGATGGCGCTGCGTTGAGCGCAACCGGTGACCTGATGATGGGCGCCCGCTCTGTTGCCGACATCTCCACCCAGACCTCGGTCGACGTCTGGGGTCTGGTTGGCGTGGCGCCCAAGGGCGACTCCGTTTCGCGTTTCAAGGCGAGCAACAGCATTGAAATCGGTGCGGCTTCTCTCGAAGCGCAAAACGACATCCGCCTCAACGCGGGTGCGAGCACGCTCTACAACCCGGAGACGGGTTCGAACACGGGGTTGAATGCGGGTTCGGTCGTGGCAAGAACCGATGTGTTCAACAACACCGCGATCCCGGTGAACCGTGATCCCATCGCCGACGCCGTCATTGAAACCGACAGCCAGATCACCATTGCCGATGGTGCGGTGTTGAACTCGGTGAGCGACGTCGCGCTGTTCGCTGAAAAGGGCAGTGCAACGGCTTCGGGCGTCGGCATTGGCAAGGATCTTTACCGCGAAGCGCTCGCGGCGGTGGGCAGCGCCATCAGCAACGCCTTTGGCGGTGGCGATGTGTCCTTCGAGACCCGCACGGGCAACTCGGTCAAGACCCAGACTTCCGGCGTGACGGTGAACGGTGAGATCCATGTGGGGACGCACCGCAAGCAGAATCTTGAGATTGACATCAACGGCAACGTTGTCGCCAAGACCGATGGGATCAGCATTGCCAACACGGGCGTCGCGAGCCTGGCGCAAGACATCCTTGACCGCATTGACGCGTTGAACGACCTGATCCGGGAATACTCCGGTGGTGCCGCGGGAACCGACGCGGCGATCGCTGTGGCGGCCTACCAGTCCGAGATCCGCTTTCTGGAGCGCAAGCTGGTGGAACTGGGCTTCCAGCCCGACCCACTGGGCGGCGGATTCGCGGGCGTGGCGGGTTTGAGCCCCAAGGAGGCAGCGCAGGAAGCGGTGACAGCCATGACGGCGACCAAGGCCGGCCTGACGACCACCAAGACCGACCTGACCACGGTCAACACGGGTCTGACGACGACCAACACCAACCTGACCACGGCCAACACCAACCTGAGCAACCAGAATGCCACGCTGCAGACAGAGGTGACGGCCCTGATCGCTCAGCGCGATGCCTTGGACGCAGACGACACAGCGGGTCGCCAGGCCATCCAGAACCAGATCAATGCCAAGAACACGACGATCGGCAACAACAACACCACGATCAGCAACAACAACACGACGATCAGCAACAACAACACCACGATCAGTGCGAACAACACCGAAATCGGCTTGTTGACCACCCGCATCACCAGTCTGGATGGGCAGATCGTCAATGTGCAGACCGACATCGACGACAACAAGTACAGCGACGTGGCCGCTGCGGGTCCCACGGCGAAGTTCCTGACCATCAGCGATGCAGAGGCCAAGCTGGGCAACATCTATGTGCGGGGCGACAAGCTGCAAGGTAACGGCGTGCTGGACGCGCCGGGCGATGCCGAAATCAGGATCACGAACAACGGTCCGAGCTTTCTGATCCTGAACGACCTGACGATCCCGGCGGACGAGGGCGGGAGGATCTACTTCAACAGCGTGGACGTCAAAGACAACGCCCAGATCAACGGCATCAACGGTGCCGCCGGGGGGGCGGATTTCGACATCTTCACGGCGGACAGCACCACCGATTTCAGCGGCAGCACGGTGTTGCCGGGCAAACCAAAAATCGTGGTCGAAAGCAAGTACGACCCGCTGGATCCCTTCTACAGCAGCCAGACGCTGGCGGGTGGCGCGGCCACGGTGGCGCCAGACATCATCCTCAAGGGGGACATCAGCAACCTGCGGGGCCTGGTCAAGATCGACAGCGCGGCGGGCAGCATCCGCATCGAAGAGACCGCCAGCATCCGGGCCGACGATGTGGAGGTGAAGACGCGCAATGGCGACTTCGTTCAAAGTTACAGCAACACGTTCAGCCATGTGGCCGGCGCACCGCTGACGACCACCAATGGCGATCCCAACCTGGCCTTCCCGGGAAACATCGCCGAAATCTCCCGCACGCCTGAGGCTGTGGGGTCGGGCATTGTCGCCAATGGCAGCGTGTTGATCGCCGCCCGCTACCTCAACATCAACGGCACCATCCAGAGCGGCATCCCGGAGTGGGGTGTGCGCATCCCGGCCAGCGCCACTGTGTCGGTGGGTGGCGTGAACATGTCGTTTGCCCAAGCGCAGGCGCACTACAACAGCCTGACGCCTGCTCAACAAGCGGTGCTGGGATCGGAGTACTTCCAGGTCAGCGGTGCCACCGTGAGCGGACTCAGCGGCAACCAGCAAGGCGCCTGGGAAGACATCAAGGTGAGCTACAACGCGAAGGAAAACCGCCTCGAACTCAGCGGCGTACGCGTGCAGGGCGGCTATATCGAATTGTTCGGCCAGATTTTCAACACCAACCAGGTCGGCGGCGGGAAGCTGCGGGTGATGGATGGCTACGGTCAGATCAAGGTCGACAACGAAAGCAGCCTGCCCATGTGGGTCAACCTGCTGGACACCGGCAAGGGTGTGCAGGGTGAAATCAACATCACCAACATCAGTGGCGTTGACGCCAATGGCGTGCCCGTCATCACCACCACCCAGTTCCTGCGCGGTGCCGGCGGATCCCGAAGCGCCTTCTACGACCCGCAGGCCGGCTTGCGTTACACGATGACCGTCGGCTACGACGAGGGTCGTGTGGACTACTACCGCTACTCGCAAAACGGTTGGTTTGGCGGCGCCATTCTGGGGGACAAAGCGCTGGACGAATACCGGATCGACTCGCAGGTCCGCAGCAACGATCCACTGTCGCAGGCGGAGTACCTGCAAGTGGTGTCGGGCGCCAACACGACGGTTTACTCCCCGACCACCAGTGCCGTGTATGGCGCCTCGTCCATCACCGGCGGTGACCAGGAAACCATCAACACCGCAACGCCCGTCCTGACGCCTGGCAGATCATGGCGTGACTGCAACTGGTGGACGCTGTGTGCCAACGCCACCCACTACCAGGAATTCACGGTCACCACGGCCACCAAAACCACGATCACCGAAAGCGTCAAGGCGGACCAGCGCATCGGCATCGAATTCATCGGCTTCGATCAGGGCACGGTGAATGTGGCCTCGGTCGGTGACGTGGTGCTCAATGGCGCCATCAACAACGCCAGTGGCGAAACCAGCGTCAGCTCGTCGGGCAGCATCACGCAGAACGGTGACCTGAACATCATCAGCGGCGTGAATGTCCATCTGGCGGCAGGCACGGGCATCGGCTCCGGGACGCAGGCGATCCAGACCAACATCAGCGACAGTGGCCGGCTCAATGCCACCTCCAGCGCTGGCGAGGTGCACATCAAAGAGATGGTGGGCAACCTGAACGTGGGCACCATTGGCGGTGCTGGCGTGAGCAATGTGGTGCTGGAGGCCGACAAGAACATCGTCGACGCCGCAGCGGGTTCCTACGTCCAGGGACGTCGCGTGGAGCTGCTGTCCAACAACGGCGGCATCGGTTTGACCGGCGCGCCGCTGACCGTGCGGACCGGCTACACCACCAACATGTCGCAGTGGTCCAACAACGGCTTGCTGGCGACGGCACGCGACTCGATCAACATCCGCAACCTCGCGGACGCCGCCAACCCCGCCATCTACAACGGCAACCTGTTGCTGATTTCGGCCGAGTCGAAGACGGGTGATGTGCGCATCGAAACCAGCGGTGCCGTGATCGACAACAACCCGTTCGAGACCATCGACACCCGGACCGAAACAGAGCTGGCCAATCTCTGGGACGAACTGCGCCTGCGCGGTGCGCCTTCGGTGGAAAAAGCCAACGAGGCGGTGGCGGCCTTCGAGAGCGGCAAGAACAACAACTACCGCCAGTACTGGCAGTTGCGCAAAGGGCAGGCGGATCAGGGTGCGGTCTACGATCCGGGGTATGTCTACGCCGTCTCCGCGGGCGAGCGCAGCGCGCTGGAAGCCGCTGGTCTGACACCCCTGCAGATCGATGAGTTTGCCCAGAGCCGGACGGACCAGTACCACAGCCTGCACGCGGAGGTGGGCGGCCTGACAGCAACCTTTGACAGCGGTTTTGCGTACGACGCTTCGGTGGCGACCGGCACCGGCGAAGAAACACAAATCCGCACCGGGGCCACCTGGACCGACGCCCAACTCGCGCTCTCGGTGGGTGCCGGTCTGCTGAAGAACATCACCGACACGGTGACCTCGGTCAAGGAACCCAACGTCAAGGGCAACAACATCGAACTGGTCGCGGGCACGTCGATCGGCTCGATGAACCCCAATGTGGACATCACCTTGCCAACCGGCGCGACACCCGCAGAGATTGCCGCTTTCCTGGCCACGTTGACAGCCGATCAGAAAGCGGCGCTGGCGGCGGCAGAGCGTGGCGATGCGACGGTGACTGGCAACGTGATTTCGATCATCCGGCCCCGCGCAGTGAACGTGGAGACCGGAACCGGAGCGCTCACCGCCAGCGCCGCCGCGGGTGACGCGTTCATCGGGTCCGAGAAAGACTTGCGCATCAACCAGGTCACCGCCAGCGACAACGTGCGGATCAAGGTGGCGGGTGCGCTGATCAATGCCGCGACCGTGGCCGGCACAAACAACGTGGTGGGCGACAACATCATTCTGGAAGCGGCCAACGGCGGCATCGGTGCGGCGGGATCGGCCCTGCGCATCAACCCGACCGCGGGCTCGTCGCTGATCGCGCGCGCGGCCGGTGACATCTGGATCGAGACGCCAGCGGACCTGACAGTGGACACCATCTTCTCCCGCAACAACGTGAGTCTGGATGCGGTGGGTTCGATCCTCGACATGCCGGGCGACTCGGTTCTTACGCCTGCGGTGAACATCCGCAGCAACAACGTGACGCTGGTGTCGCGCACGGGCAGTATCGGGGAGGAAGACAACGCGCTGGATGTGGGCGTGAACCCCGACGGGCGTGTCGAGGCCACCGCGAACACGGTGGGTCAGGGGATTTACCTGAACGGTCCTTCCGGTGAGCACTTCAACGTGGGTGCCTCGACTTCGGGTGGGGCCACGGTCTTGTCAGCGGCCGAAAACATGAAGATCGATGGCACCGTGACCGGGCTCGGCACCATCAGCCTGGTCTCGGGCGGTCAGACGACCCTGACCACGCAGGCCGATGTGACCTCGACCGCAGCAGACATCCAGATCCGGGCGGGGTCGTTGACCATGGAAGACGACGGTGTTGCTGCAGCGCGTGTTCGCTCCGGGACTGGGTCGATCGATGTCGAGACGGTGGGCGACGCTGTGATCACCGGCATCGAGAGCGGCAACGGCACCGCGAGCGCTGTGCGGGTGGTGAGTACGGGCGGGCGCGTGCTGGATGGCGGCGATACCCGTCTCGACGTGATCGCAGACACCGCATCGGCGGCGAAGTTCACCGTGGCGGGCTTGCTGGGCGTGGGTTCGGACGGCAATCCGCTGGACGTTCGCGTGCGCGATCTCAATGCCTCGTCCGTTCAAGGGAGCGTGGCGCTGGCGGTGGTCGGTGGGGTGAACATCGAAGCGGTGAGTGCGGGCGACGCCGTGCAGATCACCGCCGACGGCGACATCACGGGCCAGTCGGTGACCAGCACGGGTGCCGGCACCCAGGGCCCGGACAAGAGCGTGAGCGTGGCGTCCACGGGTGGCCGTGTGACCCTCGATTCGGTGACGGGCACGGGGCCGGTGACCGTGGACGGCCAGACTGGCGTCGACGTCAACTCGGTCGAGAGCACCGGGGGCAGCGTGGTACTGAACTCCAACGCCGGGAACGTGGTGGTTGATACCACCAAGGCGCAGCAAAACGTCACGATGACGGCGGCAGCGGGCACGGTCACTGCAGGCACCACGACCGCCACAGACGGCAACGTGAATCTCAGTGCCCTGGGCGATATCGAAGCCACGACCACCGTGGCGGGCGGGACGGCCCAGGTGACGAGTGCGGCGGGGCATGTCCGGTTGGGCAGCCTGACGGCACGAGGTGACGTGAGCGTCGACGGCCAGGCCGGTGTGCAGACAGACACGGTCGAAAGCACCGCCGGCAGCGTGGTGTTGAACACCGACGGCGGAGACATCGATGCCGGCGTCACCAAGGCCTGGAAGGATGTCACGATGCGCGCCGCTTCGGGTGCCATCACGGCCGACACCACGGTGGCCACGACCGGCAATGTGACCTTCATTGCTAGGGGCGACATCAACACCGGCAGCACGTCGGCGGGCGGCACGGTGGTGTTCGACAGCGAGGAAGGTGACGTCCGCACCGACGAGGTGAGCACGGGCGGCGCCTTCACGATAGAGACCGCTGGCAATATCGAGACCGGCACGGTGACGGCGGGCCGCGATGTGTCCTTGATCAGCACGCGCGGTACGGTGACCGCCGACAACACCCGCTCGGTGCGCGGGTCGGTGACCATGGAGGGTCAACAGGGCGTGACCGCCAATCGGGTGGTCGCGGCGCAAGATGTGACGCTGGCCAGCACCCGGGGTGCTGTCGATGCGGGCAGTCTCCTGGCTCGCCGGGGGTCGATCACATTGAGCGCACGGGGCAACATCGATGTGGGCACGGGCACCGCCACCAACGGCAGTTTTGTGGCCGGCTCCACCGGTGGCAGCGTCAACGTGGGCACGGCGAGTGCCGATGTGGTTTCGCTGAGCGCGCCGCGTTCGGTGAGCGCTCGCACGCTCAACGTCGGCAGCCGGCTGAACCTGGCGGGCCAGAACATGGCAGCGAACGTCAACAGCACCGGCGCTGGCGACGTGGGCGGGTCGGTGACCGGCTTTGGCGGCGGCATGGCGTCGAACGTGGAACTGGCCTTGAACAGTCCGTTTGCCTTCCGGTTCCAGGCGCTTTCCACCTCCACCGGCAACGTCAATGTGCTGGCTGGGGACCTGTTTGTTGATGCCATGCGGGTGGGCAACCGCCTGACCATCAGCAACCCCAGGACCACGTTGTTGATCGACCAGAACGACCGCAGCATCCAGCCGTTTGACGTCCAGCTCTACTCGGCAGGCAGCCCGTTTGCCTTTGGCCTCACCGGCAACCGGGTGCTGACGGGGGCTTTCGTGATCTCGCGTGGCCCGGGCCACGAGGTGATTTCACCCAATGGCAACAACCTGAGTGCGGCCGAACTGGGCGATCGTGAACTCTCGGTGCTGGGCACCTTGCCTTCTCCGACCGACGGGTTCTCGAACGGTCAGCCCGATGCCGAAGCCTTGGCCGGTCTGGTGACCTTCGTGGGCACGCCGGTGAATGGCGGTGACGAATGCGAGTCAGAAGGTGCGGGCGATTCCAACAACTCCAAATGCAAAGAAGAAAACTGATGAAACTCAGCTGTGCGGCGGCAGCCGCCCTTGTCACGTGTTCGACCTACGCCCAGGTTGTTGTTCCTCCCTCGGCCGATCCGGGCGCCTTGCAGCAACGCCGTATCGAGGAAGATCAGCGCCGTCTGGAACAGGAGCGCCTGGAGCGCGCGCCGACGGTGGCGCCGGTGATCGAAGCGCCGAAAGCGCCTGCGACCGCGCCGGTGGCCAGCGAGGTGCGCTTCAAGGTCAATGCGGTGAAATTTGCACCAGCATCCGAAGTGTTGTCTGCCGATGAGCTCAAGGCGCTGGCCGATGCGTTCGTGGGCAAGGAAGTCAGCTTTGCCGACCTGCAGCGCCTGGCCGAGCAGGTCAACGCGGCCTATCGCGAACGCGGTGTGGTGACCGCGCGCGCCATCATCCCGCCACAGGACGTTTCCAGCGGGAACATCACCCTGCAGCTGGTCGAAGGCAAGCTGGGTGAAGTCCGGGTCAAGGGCAACGAATCCACGCGCGCGAGCTACGTCCTGAGCCGGGTGGATGCCGAGCCCGGCCGGCTGGTAGATCTGCCCACGCTGCAGAACAGTCTCTTGCGCTTCAACCGCACGAACGCCGCCCAGTTGCGCGCTGAGCTCAAACCGGGCCAGAGTTTTGGCAGCACCGATCTGGAAATCGGGATCATCGAACCCAAGCAGCACGGCTTTCGCATCGGCGTCGACAACCTGGGCAGCGAGGTGACGGGGGAAACCCGGGTGGGCTTGTCCTATTCCAACCAGAGCTTGCTGGGTTGGCGGGATTCACTGAGTCTGGCCGCGATGTCCGCCAGCGGTCTCAAGAGCTATTCGGTGGACTACGGCATTCCGGTCAGTCGCTCGGGCGGGCGCCTGAACCTCGCGCACAACCAGGACGACACCCAGCTGAAATACGGGCCTTTTGCCTCCCTGGGCATCACGGGCGAGTCCACCTCGACCGCTTTGTCGCTGCGTCAACCGCTGCACTTTGGGGAGCGCTCGCAAATTGACCTGCTCGCCAGCCTGCGCAAGCGCGATGTGGAAAACAAGGTCAGCGGTGTCTTTCTGTCCAGCACCGCCACGCAGGATGTGCAACTGGGTATCGAGTACCAGTCGGCCGACGACTCGGGTCAGTGGCTGACGAGCTATTCCTTCTACAACGGCAAAGCGGAGAGCGCTGGTGTGAGCAAACGCTACACGGTGGGCCGCGGTGCGCTGCGGCGAACGCAGTTTCTGGCCACCGGCTGGGCTTTGCGTGGTGCGCTGTCGGCTCAGCACACCAGCAGCGATGAGTTGCCTTCCAGCGAGCATTTTTTCCTGGGTGGGGAAGGCAGCGTGCGCGGTTATCCGGTGGGGGCCTTTTCGGGTGACCAGGGCGCTTTGCTGAGTCTGGAGTTGCACCACCCGATCACCGCTCCGTCCGCCGAGGGCGGCGGTCAGGCGTATTCGGCCGCGGGCTTTTTCTTTGTGGACACCGGTCAGGTCCGGCAGATTCTGCCGCCCGACTCCACCCAGGACAAGACCAAGCGCCTGACCAGCCTGGGTTGGGGCGTGGAAGCGGCCATGGGACGCTACCTGTCGGCGCGCGTGACGCTCGCCTATGGTTTGCGTGAGTTGCCGGAACAAAAGCGGCGCTACACGGCCAGTGTTCAGATCTACAGTCAGTTCTGATCAGCGGCGCCTTTTTCCCGTGTTGACTTCAGTTCTGTCCACCACACTGTCAACGGCGGTGCACCGGGCGGACGCGGGGTCCAGGAAATAGGCGCCTTTCCCGCCCCAACTCCACCGACCCGGGCGCTGGAATTGAGACAGAATGCGAGGAAGTTGTCGCAGCACACCGTGTGCGAAACGTCTTTATCCTCCATGCCAGAAAACGAGCCCCCTCTGACGGCTGGCGGCCGCCCGGTCGGCGAAACGCCAGCCGTGTCTTCCATGGCCGCATGGGTCAGCGATCCGTCGCTTTTTGAGGCGATGTTTCTGTCCATGCCCGTGGCGGCCAGCCTGAGTCGCATGGCCGACGGTTGCCTCCTGGCCGTGAACGATGCCTGGGTTGCATTGTGTGGCGTGACCCGCGAGGAGGCGCTGGGCCGCACGACGATCGAGTTGGGTCACTGGTTTGACGCATCCGACCGTGCCCGCTATGTGGCTTCGTTGTCGCAGACGGACAAGGTGGTCGATCTGCGCCTGAGCCACCACAAAACCCACTGCGTTTGTTTGCGAACCCGGCGGCTCGACATGGGCAAGGAGCCACTCTTGCTGGTGTACCTGACCGAAGTCAACCAGGAACAACAGGCCGAACGCGCCTTGCAGAGCGCCAATCGGGAGCTGCAACAGCAGGTCGAACTGCACGGTGCGATCGAAAAGCTGGCTCGCGTGGGCCATTGGACGAATGCCAGCAGCGATCAGGATGTGATCTGGTCACCTGGTCTTTACGAGCTGACGGGGATCGATCCCGCACCGGTGTTGTCCCGTTCGCAAGGGCGGGGTGGCATCCACCCCGATGATCTGCCGGCCTGGATGAAGGCCCGTGAGGCGCTGGACGGAAGGGTGGTCGAGTTCCGCTGGACGCGGCCTGATGGCCAGCAGCGCTGGCTGCGCACGCGCATGGGTCAGACCGCCGTGGCGGGCAATCCGCAGACCGATTTCGGCGTGGTACAAGACATCACCGCCGAGCGCGAGGCCGCCCAGGCGCTGGCTGGCCAGCTGCGGTTCATCCAGAACATTGCGGCCCGGGTGCCGGGCTTGGTGTACCAGATACGTCGGTACCCCGATGGCAGCAGCACGATCCCGTATGTGAACAACGCCGTGCGCGAGATGGTGGAACTGGACCCCAGCGACCTCGCGCACGACGCCAGACTCTTTTTTTCACGGGTGCACCCGGACGATCTTCCACAGATGGTTTCTTCTCTGGCGGCATCCGCGCGCGATCTCACCCTGTGGCGGCAGGTCTACCGCATCCTGTTGCCCCGTGCTGGGCTGCGCTGGTACAGCGCTGAGGCGGTGCCCCAGCGCGAAGCCGACGGATCGGTGCTCTGGCACGGCTTCACCTTCGACGTCACCGAGTCCCGGCTGGCGGCCCAGGCACTGGAACGGCAGCACCGCATGCTCGAAGCCGTGCAGCAGGCACAGGCGGCGTTCATCGAGGCCGATGACAAGCGGCAGGCGTTCGAAAGCCTGCTGGCTGCGCTGCTGGGCGTGACGGGCAGTGGTTACGGTTTTGTGGGCGAAGTGCTGTACGACATGCGCGAGCAGCCCTACCTCAAGACCCACGCCATCACCGACATCGCCTGGGACGAAGCCTCGCGGCGCCTGTACGACGCGCAGGTCGATGCGGGCATGGAGTTCCGCAACCTCAAGACCCTGTTCGGCCACGCCATGCTCACCGGTGAGACGGTGATCGCCAACGACCCGGCCCACGATCCCCGATCGGGTGGGCTGGCTTCGGGCCACCCGGACATGACGAGTTTCCTGGGCATTCCGCTCGCCGTGGGCGACCGCCTGGTCGCGATGGTCGGCCTGGCGAACCAGCCCGGTGGTTACAGCCCCACCGATGTGGCGTTTCTGCAGCCGCTGCTGGGCGCGGTGCGCCAGCTGGTGCTGGCCTGGCGTGGGCATGCCGAACGCAGGCGGGCTCGCCTGCAGTTCCAGGCCACGAGTGCCCTGCTGGTCGAAAAAAGCGCAGCGCTGCAGGTGACCTTCGACAGCATGAGCCAGGGTCTGACCATGGTGGACGCGGACGGGCGGGTGCGTTTTTACAACCAGCGCATGCTGGAGCTGCTGGGCTTGCCCGAAGCGCTGCTGCAGACACAGCCTCATCAGGATGAGGTGCTTGCATTCCAGGCGGCGCAGGGCGATTTTGGTGAAGACGGGCGCCTGCTGGACGCCTCGCTGCGCGCCCTGGTGGACCGCAACGCCAGCCTGCCACTGCCCGACAACTACCTGCGGCACACGCGCGACGGTCGTGTGCTGGATGTCTACACACGAAAGTTGCCCGACGGTGGCTATGTGCGCACCTACACCGATGTCACGTCCTATGTCCGTGCGGAAGAAGAGCTGCGTGAGGAGCGGCAGCGGCTGCAGTGGGTGCTGGAGGCCACGCGTCCGGGCATCTGGGAAACCAATATCGAGACCTGGGCCATGACGATCAACGACCGTTGGGCCGAGATGCTGGGCTACACGGTCGCGGAACTGCAGCCCACCACGTTCGACACCTGGCGCACGCTGGTTCACCCCAGGGACCTGGAGCGGGCGCAGCGGGTGTTGGAGCGACACTGGTCGGGCGAGCTGCCCTACTACGAATGCGACGTCCGCATGCGCCACAAGGCGGGTCACTGGGTCTGGATCAACGACCGCGGCCGGGTTCACCGGCGCGACGACAGTGGCAAGGCGCTGTACATGTCGGGCACCCACCTCGACATCTCCGACCGGGTCGCCGCCCAGGAAGAAGTGCGCGCGCTCAACGCCACCCTGGAGCGGCGCGTGGCCGAGCGCACCGCCGAACTGGAGCGTTCCATGAAGGACATGGAGGCCATTTCGTATTCGATCGCGCACGACCTGCGCGCGCCGCTGCGTTCGGTGAACGGCTTTGCGTCCTTGATTGCCGAAGAAGAGGGCGATGGCTTGAGTCCGGTGGCCAAAGACATGTTCGGGCGCATCGCCCGCTCGTCGCGCAGCATGGGCCAGATGATTTCAGACATGCTGGAGCTGCTGCGCGTAGTGCGGGTGGATCTGGACGCGGTGCCGGTGGACATGAATGCGCTGGCGCATTCGGTGGTCGATACCCTGGCGCCCGATGTGCCGCAGGCGCGCATCGATCTGCAGCCTTTGCCCGCGGTCATGGGCGACGCCACCTTGCTGCGGCAGGTGCTCGTCAATCTGATGGACAACGCACTGAAGTACTCACGCCACCAGTCGCAACCCGAGCTGGTGCTGGGCTTTGACGCAGAGCGGCAGGCCTTTTACCTGCGTGACAACGGCATGGGTTTCGACATGGCCCATGCCGGCAAGCTGTTCGGCCTGTTCCAGCGCCTGCACGCGGGCTCCGAGGTGCCGGGCACCGGTGTCGGCCTGGCCATCGTGGCGCGCATCATCGAGCGCCACGGCGGACGCATCTGGGCCAACGCAACGGCCGGGGCAGGCGCCACGTTCTGGTGGACGTTGCCCCTGCGCTGAGGCCCTTGAGGCCGCGCGGCTTCAGAAGGGAGCGGCTGGCTCGGTGGGCGGAGCATCGTCCCCAGACGGCTCGTTGTGGCCGCTGGTGTCAGCTTCTTCGGTCGAAGCCGCGAGCGGGCCTCTGGCCTGACGCACAGCCGCCTTGTCGCCCGCGCTGGCGAACTTGCTGTACTTGCCGATCGTGCTGACCAGCTGGCCGTAGATCTTGGGGTTGGCGGCCAGGCATTCCTTCTGCTCCAGGAAGTTGGCTTCGCCGGTGAAATTGCCCACCAGGCCACCGGCTTCGGTCACCAGCAGCGCGCCGGCGGCCACATCCCAGGGCGAAAGACCCATTTCAAAGAAACCGTCGGTGAAGCCGGCGGCCACATAGGCCAGATCGAGCGCGGCCGAGCCTGGGCGGCGCACGCCAGCGCACTTGGGCATCACGTCGCCCAGCATCTGCATGTAGGTCTGGAAGGCATCGCCCGGGCGGAACGGAAAACCGGTGGAGAACAGGCACTCGCGCATGGCGATGCGCTTGGCCACGCGGATGCGGCGGTCGTTCATGTAGGCGCCGCGCCCGCGCGTGGCGCAGAAGAGGTCGTTGCGGCTCGGGTCGTAAATGACGGCCTGTTCCAGCTTGTTGCCCACCATGAGCGCGATGCTCACGCAGTAGACCGGGAAGCCGTGGATGAAGTTGGTGGTGCCGTCCAGCGGGTCGATGATCCAGACATGGTCTGCGCCACCGTGTTTGCCTTCGCGCTTGCCCGACTCTTCGGCCCAGATCGCGTGATCGGGGTAGGCGGTGAGCAGGGTGTCGATGATCGCGGCTTCGGCCGCGTGGTCGACTTCGGTCACAAAGTCGTTGGTCTGCTTGGCAGAGACCCGGACCGACTCCACGTCCAGTGCGGCGCGGTTGATGATGGTGCCGGCGAGGCGAGCGGCCTTGATGGCCACGTTGAGCATGGGGTGGAGTGTGGACGACATGGGTTGTATACCTTTGCGCGGCCGCTGGGCGGCTCGCGTGACAGTGGAAGAGCGGGGAATGGCTGGACCCCAGGCGATGCGGGGCGGCGACAATCACAGGATTTTACCGGTTCAACACACCCAAAACCTCCTCGGAGCGCGTCCCCCACCCAGCACACACCGCAGAACCGGCTCCGCCGGGCTGCTGGTGTGGCCCCCTGGGGGGTGATCCGAAGCGGCGCGGGGGACTTCCAAATGCACACGAGATTCATCCTAATCCAGACCAGCCACGCCGGCAATGTGGGCGGCACCGCCCGCGCCATGAAGGTGATGGGTTTTGACGACCTGGTGCTGGTGGCGCCGCGCTGGGCCAACGTCTTGCGGCGCGAAGAGACCATCCAGCGCGCCAGCGGCGCCAACGACGTGCTGGCCAAGGCGCGCATCGTGGACACGCTGGACGAAGCGCTGGACGGCATCGAACACCTGTGCGCCACGGCCATGACGCCGCGCGATTTTGGCCCGCCCACGCGCCACCCGCGCGAACACTTTGCCGCGCTGCTGGGCACACCCGAAGCCCTAGCGTCCACCCGCCCTGGCGGTGTGGCCTTCCTCTTCGGCTCCGAGCGCTTTGGCATGCGCAACGAAGACGTCTACCGCTGCCACACCTGCCTGAGCATTCCCACCGATCCCCAGTTCGGCTCGCTCAACCTGGCCGCCGCCGTGCAGCTGATCGCCTACGACTGGCGCCAGGCGCTGGGCGGTTACGCCCTGCCACCCGCCAGCGCACCCGAGCGCCCGCTGGCCGACGCCAAGGCCCTGGCCGGCATGCTGCAGCACCTGGAGCAGGCGCTGGTGGCGGTGGATTTTCTGGACCCGGCTGCGCCCAAGAAGCTCATGCCGCGCCTGAACCAGCTTTTCAACCGCGCCGCACCGACCGAAGAAGAGATCCACATCCTGCGTGGTGTGGCCAAGGCCATGCTGCAGACCGCCGCGCAGGCGAAAACAGGCCCCCACGTTCCGTCGCTTCGCGAGTCGCTGCCCCCCGAGGGGGCTTGTTCCGCCTTGGGGCGGCCCGGCGGCGAAACACGCTAGACTGACCGCCCAACATTTGTATTCAAACCATGTTCGCCCGCCTCCGCTCCGACATCCAGTGCATCCTTGACCGCGACCCCGCGGCGCGCAGCACCTGGGAGGTCATCACCTGCTACCCCGGTCTGCACGCCGTCTGGCTGCACCGCCCGGCGCACTGGTGCTGGACGCATGGGTTCAAGTGGCTGGGGCGTTTCACCTCGCACATCGCACGCTGGCTGACCGGCATCGAGATCCACCCGGGCGCGAAGATCGGCGACCGCGTGTTCTTTGACCACGCCATGGGCACGGTGGTGGGCGAGACGGCCGAAATCGGTGACGGCTGCACCATCTACCAGGGCGTGACGCTCGGCGGCACCTCGCTCTACAAAGGCGCCAAGCGGCACCCGACGCTGGGCAAGGACGTGGTGGTCAGCGCGGGCGCCAAGGTGCTGGGCGGTTTCGAGGTGGGCGACGGTGCCAAGATCGGCAGCAACGCGGTCGTGATCAAGCCGGTGCCTGCGGGCGCCACGGCGGTTGGCATTCCGGCGCGCATCATTCCGAGCAAAACCGGCGAAAGCGCCGACGTGACCGAAGCGCACCCGAAGTTCCAGGCCTACGGCATCACGCAGGAAGACGATCCGTTGTCGCAGGCGATGCGTGGGTTGATCGACAGCGCTTCCGGTCAGGAGCATCAGATTGCCTTGTTGTGGCAGGCGATCGAGAAACTGTCTTCGCCGCAGAAGGGCGACTGTGTGCCTTCGGATGCGGCTCGCAGCGAGTGCTTCGAAGCTGAAAAGCTCAATCAGCTGGTCGGGAAATAGGTCCATCCCTGCGCCGCCTGCGGCGCGGAGGTGGATCAGTGATGATGCCCGTGCGCGCCGTGCGCGTGGCCGTGGGCCACTTCTTCTGCAGATGCCGCCTTGACTTCGACCACCTTGACCGCAAAACGCAGCGTCTGCCCGGCCAACGGGTGGTTGCCGTCGAGGTGCACGGTATCGCCCTTGATCTTCATGACCGTGAAGACTTGCTGGTTGCCCTGATCGTCGTGGCCCTGCAGCTGCCCGCCGACCTTCACGCCGGGCGGGAACTCGCTCTTGGGAATCGTGGTGACCAGGCTCTCGTCGCGCACGCCAAAGGCGTCCTCAGGCGGCAGCACCAGGGTGGCGGCGTAGCCGGCTTCCTGGCCTTCCAGTGCCTTTTCGATGCCGGGCAGCGTGTTGTTGTAGCCGCCGTGCAGGTAGGCGCGTGGCTCCTTGCCGTCTTCGAGCAACTTGCCCTGCGCATCGGTGGCGCGGAAGGTGATGGTGACGATGGTGTCTTTGGTGATTTTCATGAAGAGATCTCTGTGAGAGGTGTCTTATCGAGTGCACCCGTGGAACCGGCTTCGCCGGGCCACCAGGTGCGTCCCCCACCGGGGGGAAGACGCGAAGCGGCGCAGGGGACTTCCTGAACTGGGGGTTACTTTTGTTTTGGCCGCCAGGCCTTGCAGATCTCGTCGTTGGTTTCCAGGTAAGGCCCTTCGATCAAGTCGATGCAGTAGGGCACTGCGGTGAAGATGCCGTTGACCTTGGCGCTGCCGTCTGCGTTCTTCAAGCCTTCCAGCGTTTCGGCGATCGCCTTGGGTTGGCCGGGCAGGTTGATGATCAGGCTTTTGTCGCGGATCACGGCCACTTGGCGCGACAGGATGGCGGTGGGCACGAAGGCCAGGCTGACCTGGCGCATCTGTTCGCCAAAACCGGGCATCTCCTTGTGCGCCACGGCGAGCGTCGCTTCGGGCGTCACGTCGCGTTTCGCGGGGCCGGTGCCGCCGGTGGTGAGCACCAGGGCACAGCCGGCGTCCACCAGCTCGATCAGCGTTGCGCTGATGGTGGCCTGTTCGTCGGGGATCAGGCGCGGCTCGAAAGTGATCGGATTCTTCAAGGCGCGTGTGAGCCAGTCCTGCAGCGCGGGCAGACCCTTGTCTTCGTACACGCCGCTGCTGGCGCGGTCGCTGATGGAAACGATGCCGATGCGGACCGGCGCGGGAGTGAGGTTGTCGGACATGGATCAGTCTTCCTGGGTGTCGTCGGCACCGTCCGACGATTCGTCGGCGGGGGTGAGGGCGGTGCGCACGATCTGGAAAATCTCGCGGTAGGCCTTGCCATGGCGCAGGGCTTCGCCCGGGCGCTCGGTCACGGCCTGTGCGTCCTTGCGCGCCTGGCGGATCAGGGCGCGCAGGTGCTGCACGTCGGCTTGCGGGTCCTGCTCCAGCCAACGGGTGAGCGCGTTGTCGTCGGTCACCAGTTTGTTGCGCCACTGTTCGGCCTGGTGCAGCGCGAGGGTGGCCTGGGCCGAGGGCTTGCGCTGCTCTTCCATGGCGGCTTCGATGGCGGCTACGGTGGCTTCGTCGAGCTTGCGCATGAGCTTGCCGATGAACTGCATCTGGCGGCGCCGGCCTTCGAAGTTGGTGATGCGTTTGGCATCGTTCACGGCATCCACCAGCTTCTCGGGCAGACCGTTGTTTTCAATCAGGTGCGTCATCAGGCCGGTGTTGAGCGTGAGCAGGTTTTCGCCCAGCGTCTGGAGGCGGTCGCTCTCTTTCTTCAGATCGGTCTTGCTCATGTCGACCGAACCCTTGAGCTCGCGTTTGAACTCCAGGTCGAGTTCGCTGCCCTCGGCAACGAACTGGCCACGGACGAAATAGCCTTTGGTGGGTTTGCGGGACATCGGGTTTCTTCAAATGGGCTTGTGCAGGGCCTGCAGCAGCCGGAGGGGGCGGCAAGTATCATAGCCGTCGACATGAAAAAAGCCCCCAACACCCCGTCCCAAGCCCTTTCTTCTTCCGCCGCCCATGCAGGCCAGCCGCTCGCGGGCTTCCAGTACGCCCGGAGCCAGTTCGAGGAACTGGTCGACATGGCGCTTGGGCACGCCAAAAAGCTGGGTGCCTCTGATGCGGGCGCCGAGGTGTCCGAAGGGGCCGGTTTGGGCGTGAGCGTGCGCAAGGGCGAGCTGGAAAATGTGGAGCGCAACCGCGACAAGTCGCTCGGCGTCACCGTCTACCTGGGGCAGAAGCGCGGCAACGCGTCCACCTCGGATTTTTCGCCCGACGCCATCCGTCAGACGGTGCAGGCGGCCTACGACATTGCGCGCTTTACCGCCGAAGACCCGGTGGCTGGATTGCCCGACCCTGAAGACATCGCCGACAGCTACCCCGACCTGGACCTGTTCCACCCTTGGGCGATCAACTCCGAAGACGCGCTGCGCATCGCACTCGAATGCGAGGCCGCGGCTTTCGCCACCAGCAAGAAGATCAGCAACAGCGAAGGCGCGGGCGTGTCGGCCCAGCAGTCGCACTTTTTCACCGCCCACATGCGCGGCGGCGAGCGCGGCAAGCCCGGCATCTTCAGCGGCGGCTACGCCAGCTCGCGCCACAGCCTGTCGGTGGCGCCCATCGCCGGCAAGGGGGCCAACATGCAACGCGACCACTGGTACAGCTCGATGCGTGCGCCCGAAGACCTGGCCAGCCCGCAGGCCGTGGGCCGCTACGCCGCCGAGCGCGCGCTGGCGCGTCTGAACGGCCGCAAGATCGCCACCACCGAATGCCCGGTGCTGTTCGAGTCGCCGCTGGCCGCAGGCCTGCTGGGCGGCTATGTGCAGGCCACCAGCGGCGGCGCGCTCTACCGCAAGACCACGTTCCTGGCCGACAGCCTGGGCAAGCGCGTGATGGCGAAACACCTCGACATCGTGGAAGACCCGCACGTGATCAACGGCAAGGGCAGCGCGCCGTTTGACGACGAAGGCGTGCGCACACAGAAACGCAAGGTGCTCAGCGCCGGCAAGGTGCTGGGCTACTTTCTCTCCACCTACTCGGCACGCAAGCTCGGCATGCGCACCACCGGCAACGCCGGCGGCTCGCACAACCTCGTGCTCACCAGCCGCCTGACCCAGCCCGGCGACGACCTCAAGGCCATGCTGAAGAAACTGGGCCGCGGCCTGTTCGTCACCGAGTTGATGGGGCAGGGCGTGAACTACGTGACCGGCGACTACTCGCGTGGCGCCTCCGGCTACTGGGTGGAAAACGGCGAGATCGCCTACCCGGTGCACGAGATCACCATCGCCGGCAATCTGAAGGACATGTTCTTGGGGCTGGAGGCCGTGGGCGCCGACGCCTACAACTACGGTGCCAAGACCGTGGGCTCGATCCTCGTGAACCGCATGAAGGTGGCGGGCAGCTGAAACCCCGCTGGCTCCGGGCCTGCGGCCAGCGGGGGCTGGTGCAGCCACGACCCGTCGGCGTTCTGGTGGCTCAGCCGGCCGGGCATGATCGGCATCATCATCGGTAACACCGCGATGTTCGCCTGCCATACGCTGTTTTCCGGCGTGGTGCTGGCCATGGCGCGGTTCACTGCTTGCGCTGCATGAACAGGTTGCGCCGCGCGTCCTCCGGGTAGGCGAAGGTGATGGCGCCGTTGCGCACTTTGCCCATGACCAGCATGTTCTGGCTGATCGCGTCCTTGTCATCCTTGCTGAATGGCCTTTCGTAGGTGGCGACCACGCCGTAGTACACCCGCGGGATATTTTCCAGTGCCGCCTTCACCGCCGGGCCGCCAAACTTGCCGTCGCGGATGCCTGACTTGCCGTCGCGGATGCTGAACAGGGCGTAGGTCAACAAGTAGGTGGTGTCGTAGGACTGGGCCGCCGCCATCGGCACGGCGATTTTCTGTTGGTACTTGCGCGCGTAGGCGGTGAGAAAGGAAGCCCTGCGCTCGTTGCTGGGCTCGGCAATGAAGGTCTGGGCCATCAGCGCGCCGTCGGCAGCGGCCTTGGCGCCGTTGATGAAAAAGGGGAACGACAGCGGCCAGGCGCCGACCTGCGGCACGTCCCACTTGAGGTCGCGTTTGCCGTTGGCGATCACCGCATTTTCGGGTCCGACGGTGTAGCTGAAAATGGCATTGGCGCCCGCGCCGCGGGCCGCCGTCAGCTCCTTGGTGAGGTTTTTGACCCCAAGTGCGAACCGCGCCACGTGCACCGGCTTGAGCTGCTTGGCCGCCAGTGCCGCTTCCACATCCTTGAGTCCCGCGTCGCCGTAGCCGGTGGTGTCGGCAAAGATGGCGACCTTTGTCCAGCCGCGCTTGACCAGATCGTCCACCACGAACGGTGCCTGGATCGCATCGCGTGCCGAGGTACGGAAGATGTAGCTCTCGGCCGCTGGAAAGCGGCTGGTGAGCGGCGTGCCGGTGGCGCAGGGAATGATCAGCGGAAGCTGCGCGGTCTGGAAAACGTCCAGCGACTTCTGGGCCACTCCGGTGTTGCAGAAGCCGATGGTGGCCACAACCCCTTCCGTGACCAGTTCCTGCGAGTTCTTGAGCCCGATGTCCGGGTTGCCCTGGTCGTCCTTGATCACCAGTTCAAGAGGGCGCCCGAGGTAGCCGCCCACGGCGTTGATCTCTTGCACCGCCAGCTGCACGCCGTGCAGCATGGGATTGCCGAAGTCGGACGACGGGCCGCTGAACGGGCCGATCACGCCGATCTTCACCGGCTTCGCGGCGGCCTGTGCCCATGCTGGCGGCAGCACGACGGCGGCGGCCAGACAGAGAGCCAGCGGGAGCAGGCGGGAGAGACGTTGCGGCATGGGCACCTCGTGAAAAGTGCCGCGAGTATAGGAGTCCGGGTGTGGGTGCCGAGTGGCGGTTTTCCCTGAGGGGCCGCCTTCAGGCAATCACCCGCCGGTCTCTCGCACCCGGTGCATCGGCCGCTCAGCCGGCGAGAGCGGCCTTCACGGCGGCGGACACCTGGCCCATGTCGGCCTTGCCGGCCAGGCGGGTTTTGACCGCACCCATGACCTTGCCCATGTCGCCGGGGCCTTTGGCGCCGAGTTCTTCGACAATGGCCTTGACCTCGGCGGCCACTTCCTCGGCCGACAGGCGCGCCGGCAGGTAGGCCTGCAGCACCTTGATTTCGGCGGACTCCTTGTCGGCCAGGTCCATGCGGTCGGCCTTGGTGAAGGCTTCGACGCTGTCCTTGCGCTGTTTGATCAGCTTGTCGACGATGGCGATGACCATGGTGTCGTCCAGCTCCACGCGCTCGTCCACTTCCTTCTGCTTCATGGCTGCGGTCAGCAGGCGGATGGTGCCCAGGCGCTCGCTGTCCTTGGCGCGCATGGCGGCCTTCATGTCTTCGGTGATCTGTTCTTTCAGGCTCATGGTGTGCTCTCGTTCAATCGCAAAACTTGCGATTTTCGCAGACGGACTTGTGAATCAGGTGTTTTCGAGCGCCAGCAACTCGTCCACCGTCTGGCGGCGGCGGATCAGGCGGTGGCTGTCGCCGTCCACCAGCACCTCGGCCGCGAGCGGGCGCGTGTTGTAGTTGCTCGACATGGACGCGCCGTAGGCCCCCGCGTCGTGCAGCACCAGCAGGTCGCCCACGCGGGCCTCGGGCAGTTCGCGCGTTAGCACCACGCCGCCTTCGGCCTGGGTGAACACGTCGCCCGACTCGCACAGCGGGCCGGCCACCACGGTTTCCACCGTGGCGCGAGGCGTTTGATCGGCCGGGATCAGGCTCATGCCGTGGAAGGCGCCGTACATGGACGGGCGCATCAGGTCCGAAAAACCCGCGTCCACCAGGGTGAAGTGGTTGCCGCCCATGGGCTTGGTGGCGCGCACCTCGGTCAGCAGCACGCCGGCCTCGGCCACCAGGTAGCGGCCGGGTTCGATCTCCAGGTGCACGGCGTGGCCGAGGTGGGCGGCGATCTCGCGTCGCGCCGCGTCCCAGAGGCTGAAATAGTGCGCGGTGTCGATGGGCGCTTCACCCTCGCGGTAGGGAATGGACAGGCCGCCGCCGGCCGAGATGGCCTGCAGATCCGCACCGCAGCCCTTCACCAGACCGACCATGGCCGCACACACCTGCTGCAGGTGGCCGTAGTCCACGCCCGAGCCGATGTGCATGTGCAGACCCACGAGCCGAAGGCCATGCTGCGCCACGGCGGCCAGCGCGACGGGCAGCTCGGTGTGCCAGATGCCGTGTTTGCTGTGCTCGCCGCCGGTGTTGGTCTTGTTGCTATGGCCGTGGCCGAAGCCGGGGTTGATGCGCAGCCAGACCGGGTGGCCGGGCGAGACGGCGCCCAGCTGGTGCAGCATGTCGATGGAGCCGGCGTTGACCGGCACGCGGTGCTGCACCACGGTGGCCAGGGTGGCGGCGTCGAACAGGTCGGCGGTGAAGACGATGCCGGAGGCGCCTTGTGCGTCCGGGACTGCGGTGTAGCCGGCCGCCAGGGCACGCAGGATCTCGCCGCGCGAAACAGCATCGACCACCACGCCCTGCTCGCGCATCAGGCGCAGCAGGTGGGTGTTGGAGTTGGCCTTCTGGGCAAAACGGATGGTGTCGAAGGCGCGCAGTTCGGCGATGCGCTGGCGGATGGTCGCGGCGTCGTAGACCCAGAGCGGAGTGCCGTGCTGGCGGGCGAGCGACTGGAGGAGGGTGGGGGAAAAGGGATTCATGCCGCCGATGATCCGGGTTTCATTCATATTGAGCAATGCCAGATAATTGCATAGTCATTCAAATTTGATATGAAACTGAGCCACCGCCAGATCGACTTCTTCCGCGCCGTGATGGGCACCGGCCACGTCACGCGCGCGGCCGAGCTGCTGCACACCTCGCAGCCCACCGTCAGCCGCGAGCTGGCGCGGCTGGAGCAGGTGCTGGGCTTTGCCCTGTTCGAGCGGATCAAGGGGCGGCTGCGGCCCACGGTGCGGGCGCTGGCACTGATGGAGGAGGTGGAACTCTCGTACGTGGGGCTGGAGCGCATCGCGGCGACGGCCGCCGCGCTCAAGGGCTACGCGCAGGGGCGGCTGCAGCTGGCCTGCCTGCCGGCCTTGTCCCACGCGCTGTTGCCCGACGCGATCCGGCGCTTTGTGTTGCGCCAGCCCGCCGCGGCCGTGAGCCTGACACCCATCGAGTCGCCGCAGCTGGAGGCAGCGTTGTCCGAGCAGCGCTTCGACCTGGGCCTCTCCGAGCGCTTTGAGGCGCCCGCCGCCTGCAGCCTGCAGACCTTGCTGGTGGCGGACGAGGTGTGTGTGTTGCCTGCCAGCCACCCGCTGGCGCGCAAGGCGCGGCTGGCGCCGGGCGACTTTGCGGGCGAGTCCTTCATCAGCTTCGCACCGACCGACCCCTACCGCCAGCAGGTGGACGCGCTGTTCGCCGCCGCCGGGGTGGAGCGCGGCCTGCGGCTGGAGACGCCGAGCGCGGTGTCGGTGTGCGCACTGGTGCGCCAGGGGCTGGGCCTGGGGATCGTCAACCCGCTGACGGCGCTGGAGCTGACGGGTGAGGGCATGGTGGTGCGGCCGCTGTCGGTGAGCATCCCGTTTCATGTGGCGCTGATCCGGCCCGCCTGGCGGGCCGAACATCCGCTGCGGGGCGCCTTCGAGGCCGCGCTGGTCGAGGCGGCGGACGCCTTGCGGGCGCGGCTGGCCCAGGCCGCACAGACGTAAAAAAACCCGCTGCAGCGTCCTGAGCGGGTTCTTGTGTGCGTCCCGGCGGGCCGGGCCAGCGATCAGTACAGCTTCTTGGGCAGCTGCATCGAGCGCACGCGCTTGTAGTGGCGCTTGACGGCGGCGGCCTTCTTGCGCTTGCGCTCGGCGGTGGGCTTTTCGTAGAACTCGCGGGCGCGCAGGTCGGTCAGCAGGCCGAGTTTTTCGATGGTGCGCTTGAAGCGGCGCAGGGCGACGTCGAAGGGTTCGTTGTCTTTAACGCGGATGGTCGTCATTGAAGAGGAAATTCCAGAATGCACAGAAAGAGGATGAACGGGAAGATCGGGCCCGGGCATCGTTTCTGCAAAGTTCCCCCGCCTGTTAACTAGTATTGGCCGACGGGGGTTTGCCAGCAAAGCCTTGGATTATAGCCTTGTCGCGCTGATTTTCTAGCCCTTTGCGGGCATTCTGTGACGCCAACGGCAGGTCTCAGGCGGTTTTCTGTTCCGAAAGGGCCGCGGCGCAGGCGTGGGCGCTGGCCCAGGCCCACTGGAAGTTGTAGCCGCCGAGCCAGCCGGTCACGTCGACCACCTCGCCGATGAAATACAAGCCGGGTTGTTTCGATTCCATCGTCTGCGAAGACAGGTCGCGCGTGTCCACGCCGCCGAGCGTGACCTCGGCTTTTTTGTAGCCCTCGCTGCCGGTGGGCACGAGTTCCCAGCGCGCCAGGCGTTCGGCCAGCCGGGCCAGGGCCTTGTCCGAGGCTTCGCTGATGGGGCGTTGCCAGTCGGTGTCTTGCGCGACCCAGGCGTCGGCCAGGCGGCTGGGCACCAGCGTGGCCAGCTCGTTGGCGATCAGCTTGCGCGACGTGGCCTTGGCGCGCGCCAGGGCCGCGGGCAGGTCCACCTCGGGCGCCAGGTTGAGGCGGATCGGCGTGCCCTCGCGCCAGTAGCTGGAGATCTGCAGCACGGCCGGGCCCGAGAGACCGCGGTGGGTGAACAGCAGGTCCTCGGCGAAGCTGGTCCGGTTTTTCTTGTCGCCGGTTTCGATCAGCACTGGCAGGGCCAGTCCAGCGAGATTGGCATACGGCGCCCAGGCTTCACCGTCAAAGGTCAGCGGCACCAAGCCCGGGCGTGGTTCGACGGTGCGCAGGCCGAACTGCTTCGCCACGCGGTAGCCGAAATCGGTGGCGCCGATCTTCGGGATGGACAGGCCGCCGGTGGCGACCACCACGGCCCGGCTGGCCACCGTGCCGCGCTCGGTGTCGAGTTCGTAGCGGCCATCGCCGGTCACGCGGATGGCCTTGACGCCGCAGGGTTGCCAGCGCACCACGCCGCCGGCTTCGCACTCGGCCAGCAGCAGGGCGATCAGGTCCTCGGCCGAGCGGTCGCAGAACAGCTGGCCCTTGTGCTTCTCATGGAAAGCGATGCCGTATTTCTGCAGCAGCGCGATGAAGTCGGCCGGCGTGTAGCGCGAGAGCGCCGAGCGGCAGAAGTTCGGGTTCTCGCTCAGGAAGTGCTTGTGCGGCGCGCGCGGATCGATGTCGCGGTTGGTGAAGTTGGCCCGGCCGCCGCCCGAGATGCGGATCTTCTCCGCCACCTTTTCGCTGTGGTCGAGCAGCAGCACACGCAGGCCGCGCTGGCCCGCGACACCGGCACAGAAAAGACCGGCCGCACCCGCGCCGATGACGATGGCGTCGAAATTTTGCATGGCGCGCAGTGTAGGCGCACAGCGCGGCGAGGGTGCGCGACGCTTCCGGCGCGAAGTGACCAAGCCCAGGGGTACCGCGGAACCGGCTTCGCCGGGCCGCAGGTGCCGCCCCCTTGAGGGGGAACGTGCGAAGCACGGCAGGGGTGCTTCACCGTCCTTTGCTGCGTTCGGCCAGCACCGCCGCCTTGCGCGTGAGCCGGTCGATTTCGCTGGTGATGTCCGACAGCACGTTGGCCACCACGGCGAACTCGCGGCCGTGCTGCCCGGCCCGCGCGGCCATGACCTGCGCGTTGAAGCTCACCACCTTGGCCTCCTTGGCCACGCTCTGGATGTCGTCCACGATGCCCACCAGTTCTTTCATCAGGGCGTCCGAGTGCGCCTTGGCGACCTCGTCGAACGCGGTGGTCGCGGTGTTGAGGGCTTCGAGGATGCGATCGGTGTGGCCGACCAGCTCGGCCGTGGTGGCGGACACGCGCGGGCTGTGCACCTCGATCTGGTCGAGTGCGCTGCGCATGAGCTGCATGAAAGCCTGCACGACGGGGCCGACCCCACGCGGGCCCTGGTAGGTTTCGGTGATCTTGCGCGCGTTGGCGGGATCGAGCTGTGCGGTGGTGGCCTGCAGGTGTTGCTGGCTTTCGGTGAACATGCGCAGGCTGCGCTGGGCGGCGCGATGCCACTCGGCGTCACCGCCGGCGGCCAGCACGGTCTGCAGGATCATGCGTTGCGAGAGCATGCGCTGGCGCGCGGCGAGATTGACCAGCGACAGGCCGGCGATGTGGTCCGGCGTGTCGTGGCGCGATGGGGCGGGGCTTCGGGTGGCGAGGGGTGTCATGGCCGACATCAAGCAATCGCCGGGCCACCGCCGAGCATGTTTTGGCGGCGCACGGCGCACCAGCGTGGCGCACGGCTTGGCGCTCGCGGAACGCTCAGGCGGCGTGCGACAGCGGCAGTGCCTGCGGCAGATCCATCGCGGCTCAGCCGGTGAGGCCCTTGGTGCCGCGGAACAGGTTGTGTGGGTCGTGGCGGGCCTTGAGTGCCGCCAGCCGGTCGAGGTTGGCCCTGCCGTAGGCGGCCTGGATGCGATCGGCCCCTTCTTCCTCGGTCAGGAAGTTGATGTAGGTTCCGCCGGTGGAGCAGCCCCGGGTGGCCTCAAAACAGTCGCGTGCCCATCGCAGCTGGAGATCGTCCTCCTCGGGCTTCTCCCAGGACGCTGCGATGTTGAGCACGTAGGCAGCGTCGCGGTTGCCGGCGGGCGAATGGCCGGCGCTCTGCTCGCCCAGCGCGCCCTGGATCTGGAACATCAGCAGGGCCGAAAACGGCGACGCGATGCGCCCGGCGTGTTCCACCGCCAGGTCCATCAGGGACGGTTCGATGTCCGCGAGGTAATGCGATTTCCAGTAGTAGCGCCGGCCCTTGGGCTGGGTGGCGTCGAGCAGGCTCTGCATTTGCACATAGGGCCGGCGCATCACCGTGTCGGCCACCGGCCGGGCCACCTCGCGCAGCGGGGCGAGCAGGGCGTCCGCCTCGGCCGTGTCGCCGGTGTGGCAGACAAAGATGGCGGCCATCGGCTGGCCGTGGATCTCGGGTGGCAGCCAGGGGGCGGGCGGGGCGACACGCAGCACCGCCACGCTGGTCATCTCCCGCGGCGCCCGGGCGCTGACGTCGCGGTAGGCCTGCAGCACCTGGCGCGCGTCGGCGCCGTGCCAGGCGATGGCGCCGCCCACGATCTCGGGTCCGACCGGGAACAGCCGGTACTCGAAGGTGGTGACGACGCCAAAGTTGCCGCCCCCGCCGCGCAGGGCCCAGAACAGCTCGGCGTGTTCGTCGGCCGACGCCCGCACCACCTGGCCGTCGGCCATGACCACCTCCATCGAGACCAGGGTGTCGCAGGTCCAGCCGTGGCGGCGGGTGAGGTAGCCAAAGCCACCACCCAGCGTGAGCCCGGCGATGCCGGTGGTGGACACGAAGCCGAGCACGGCCGCCAGGCCATGGAGCTGTGTCTCGCGGTCCAGATCGGCCAGGGTGCAGCCGGCCTGCGCGCGGGCCGTGCGCCCCGCCGGGTCGACCCAGATGCCGCGCAGCAGCGACATGTCGATCATCAGGCCGCCGTCGTTGGTGGCCAGGCCGGCGATGTTGTGGCCGCCCGAGCGCACCGACAGCAACAAGCGGTGCTGGGCCGCGAAACGCACTGCCTGCACCACATCGACCGTGCCGCTGCAGCGCGCGATCAGCCCGGGGCGGCGGTCGATCATGCCGTTCCAGAGTTTTCGCGTCTCGTCGAAGGCGGCGTCCTGCGGCGTCAGCAGCACGCCCCTGAAGCCGGTCTTGAATGTCTGGTAGGCCTCGGGCTCGATCTCGACCGAACCGCCGTCCATGCCTGTCAGATGCATGCTCATGGTGTTTCTCCTGAAGGTCAGTGGGTGGGTGAAGGAACCGCCTGCGTCCCGGCACGGGCGCTTGCGTCGTCGGTGAAGCGCACGGCCGCTGCGGACGCACGGTTCACCCGGAGCTGAAAGATGTCGGGGCGCGCGTAGTGCCCGCTGATGTCGAGCGCCCGCCGCGCCGGTGCCACGCGCGCGGTGTCGATCTCGGCGTACAGGACACCGGTCTCGCACCGCATGGGCCCGGCGACCAGCCGGCCCTGCGGGTCCACCGCCGCGGAGTCGCCGGGGTTGATCCATTCGTCCGGGTCCGGGAACAGCTGGGCGCGGCCGGGGAAATCGTCGGGGATGTCACTGCCGCGCAGCGCGACCCCGCTGCCGATCACCCAGCAGCGGCCTTCGAGTGCGATGTGTCGCAGGGTGCTGATCCAGCCGTCGCCGCAGTCGTAGGTGGGCGCCACATGCACCTGCACCCCCTGGGCGTAGAGCGCGTAACGTGCCAGCGGCATGTAGTTCTCCCAGCAGATGAGCGTGCCGATGCGCCCGGCCGGCGTGTCCACGGCACGCAGGCCCGAGGCGTCTCCGAAGCCGTGCACCATGCGTTCCGGGTTGGTCGGCATGAGTTTTCGGTGTCGGTTGAGCAACCGGCCATCGGCACCGATCACCACCACGCTGTTGTAGAGGGTGCCGCCCCCGGTGGCGCGCTCCACCTCGCAGAGGCCGCAGACGACCGTGACGGCCTGCTGGCGCGCCGCCTCGCACAGCGGGCGCAGATCGTCGGCGGCCAGGTCCACCGCGTGGGCCTGCAGCTGGGTGTGCAGCTGTCCGATCAGGGTACCGTCCTTGCCGGCGGCGAGCCGCCAGATCCAGGCCGGATAACCGGGAACGAACGACTCCGGCAGCACCACCAGCGTGGCGCCCGCCGCAGCGGCTTCGCCGACGGATTCGATAGCCCGTTCGAGGGTGGCGCGTTGGTTGAGCAACACGGGCGGGCGCTGGATGATGGCGACGGTGGTCATGGCAAATCCTTGGGGCGTTCCGGGCTGGAGACGGCCAGAGATTGCGCGTGACAAGCCGGTTTGGCCAGTCCAGAATCTGAAGCGTTTGCGCAGCAGAAGGAAGCCCGATGACAGAGAGCTACAGCCAGTTCTGCACCGTGGCGCGGGGCGCCGAAGCGCTGTGTGAGCGCTGGACACCGTTGGTCGTGCGCGAACTGCTGTGCGGCAGCCGGCGCTTCAACGACCTGCATCGTGGCGTTCCGCGCATGTCCACCAGCCTGCTGGCGCAGCGCCTGCGGCACCTGGAGGAGATCGGTGTGGTGCGGCGCAGCGCGGTGGGCAAGGTCTGGGAATACGCTTTGACCGACGCGGGCGAAGAGCTGCGTCCCATCATCATGGCCCTGGGCCACTGGGGTGCGCGCTGGATCGGCAGCCGCCTGCGCGATGACGAGCTGGACGCGGGGCTGCTGATGTGGGACATCCGGCGCTTCGTGCGCCTGGACGAGTGCCCGCCGCATGCCGTGGTGGTGCACTTCCGGTTTCGCGACGCCCGGTCGGGCGAAAAAACCTGGTGGCTGGTGGTCGAAGAAGGTGCGGCCGATCTGTGTCGCGACGACCCCGGCCGCGAACTCACGCTGGTCGTCGACTCGACGGTGCGGGCCCTGACCGAAGTCTGGACCGGCGACCGCTCACCGCAAGAGGTGCTGAGCAGCCGGGACCTGCGCGTGGAAGGGGCGCATCACGAGGCGCAAAGCCTGTGGCGCTGGCTCGGCACCAGCGTCTTCGCCGAGACCCGCCGCAGCGCCCGATCCACGCTCGTCAGTGACGCTCGCCCGCTGGCGTGACGGCGCTGTACCCGGGCTGCGAAGCTTCAGAAACGGAGGTTGGCGACCCGGCGATCGGGGGCGTCGCGGAAGGTCTCGGGTTGGGCGATGGCGGCCACGCCGCGCACCACATCACCGACCACGATCACGGCCGGGCTGCCGAGTTGTTCGCGCGCGATGGTGGTGGGCAACTCGCCCAGCGTGGTGATCGCGTGGCGCTGCTGCGGCAGGCTGGCGTGCTGGATGATGGCCAGCGGCGTGCTGGCCGGCAGGCCGGTCAGCAGGTCGGCCTGGATCGCAGCGGCGCTGGACACGCCCATGTAGATCACCAGCGTGAGCTTGGCGTCGCGGGCGGTGGCGGCGAGCTGCTGCCAGTCGGTTCCGGTGTCGCCGGGTTTGGCGTGGCCGGTGATGAAGACCACGCCGTGTGCGTGGTCGCGGTGCGTGAGCGGTGCGCCGAGCGAGGTCAGGCCGGCGAGGCCGGCGGTGATGCCGTTGAGTACCTGGACCTCGATGCCGGCTTCCCGCAGGTGTTCCACCTCTTCACCGCCGCGCCCGAAGATGAACGGGTCGCCGCCCTTGAGGCGCACCACGACTTCGCCTTCGCGCGCGGCCATGATCATGAGCTTTTCGATGAAGGCCTGCGGCGTGCTCTTGCAGCCGCCGCGCTTGCCCACGTGCACGATGCGCGCCTTGGGGGAGGCGTGCTCCAGCACCGCGTCGCTGACCAGATCGTCCACCAGCAGCACGGTGGCCGCCGCAATGGCGCGCGCGGCCTTGATGGTGAGCAGTTCCGGGTCGCCCGGGCCGGCGCCGACGAGGGTGACGGTGCCGGGGTTGAACCGGGTGGCGGAAGCGATGACGGTGGCGGGCATGTTCATGGTGGGCTGACGGCTGGAACGGCCGTTGTCTCGGTGGTCGGTGTTGTGGGCTGACGCTGCACTTCTTGCAAGATGTGTTCCACCTGCAGCGCGATCGGCGCGGGCACCGGGCGCTCGCCGTCGAGCACCGAGCGGATGTAGGCCGCGGTGCTCGCGGCGTCCACTTCGCGCGGCAGATCGGGCAGGCTGGCCAGGGGGCCGTCTTGTGCGGCTTGCAGCAGGTGGCGCTGGCCGTCGCGGAAGGCTTCCAGCTGCGGTGTGCGCCGGGCATCGGCCACCGGTTCGCCTTCGGTGCCGCGCAGCAGCAGGGCGTGCGCACCGGTCAGCGCGAAGGTCTGAGCCATGGAGACCGCGTACTCGGGGTGGGTGTAGCTGCCCACGATCAGGGCTCGGCCTTCGCACGGGTTCATCAGCTTGACCAGGCTGTGCGCCGGGTTGCGCAGGCCGACGGCGCGGCGCACGTCGAGCAGGCGCTTGAGGCCGGGCAACAGCACCTCGGTGGGCACATAGGCCAGTTCACCCGCACCGAGTGCGGGCACACCGCGCGCCGCTGCAACGCCCAGCGCCGCGAACACGGCCTCGCTGGTCACGCGGCGGTCTTCGGTGGCCGTGCCGTGCACCAGCACCGGCACGCCGCGGCGCGCCAGCAGCAGGGCCAGCAGCGGGGTGAGCACCGGCAGCTTGCGCGCCCCGTTGTAGCTCGGCAGCACCACGGTGGTGAGGCCGTTGTCGGGCATGCGCTGCAGGCGCGCGTGCGTGGCGTCGAGGAAACCGGCCATCTCTTGCGGCGTCTCGCCCTTGATGCGCATGGCGAGGCAGAAACCACCGATTTCAAGGTCGGTCACGCTGCCGTCGAGCACCTGGCCCAGCAGGTCGGAGGCCGGCTCGCGCTGCAGCGAACGCGCGCCGTCTTTGCCGCGACCGATGTCCTTGATGTAGTGGCTGATGCTCATGTTGGGCGATTGTCCGGCAAGCCTGATGACTTCGGGTTATATACAAGCTGCCCGTGGGGTTCAGGCGACCTGCAGCACATGGCCGCTCGCCGGGTGGGCGCGCACCAGGCGCCGCAGCTCGGGGATGCAGGAGCCGCAGTTGGTGCCGCATTTCAGCCCGTTCTGTAAAGCGGCCAGACGCTGGTCGTCGCTGCCGTGGTTGGACTTCAGCTGCGCGCCGATGTCGTCTTCGCTCACGTTGAAACAGGTGCAGACCTGCTTGCCCTTGGCCACCACCGCCACCGGTGCCTTGGCGCCCGGCATCAGCAGCAGGCGGCCGTAGGCCTCGGCCGGCAGCTCATCCTGCAGCAGGGGTTTGATCCAGGCTTCGGCGCGCACGTCGCCCGCGAGCACGAAGCCCTCGAGCCGGGTGGCACCGTCCGAGCGCTCCAGGCGCGCGGTGCGGCGCTGGCCGAGACGTTTGTCCACGTAGCGCAACGCGTCGGTACCGCCCAGGCCGAGCAGGGTCTCGATGCGTTCGATCACCGCGGCTTCGGGCGCCTCGTGTGCCGCCGCTCTGAACAGCACGCCGCCACGTTCGCGGCCAAAAGGCACGCAGGACGCGAACTCGAAGGACGGCATGAGCGCGCGCAGCTCGGTTTGCACCGCGACGGCGCGGTCGTCCGGCAGCCAGGCCACGGCCAGCAGGTTCCACGACAGCTCGGCCTTGAGAATTTTCACCGCTGCGTGTTTTAGCTCGGGCTGTTTTGAGGTGAGGCAATACGCCGAGGTGGTCAGCGCGTTCACGCCAGCCAGCGGCTCGCCGTTGCTGCCGCGCCCGCTCAGGTATTCCGCACCCCAGTGCATGGCGATGAAAGCCTGCGACAAGCCGATCTCTTTGCTGGCTTGCACAGGCAGCACGATGGAGCCGCGCTTGCTGGTCACGTGCACCAGATCGCCGTCTTTCAGACCGCGGCGCTCCATGTCCTGCGGGTGCATCTGCACCGCCGGTTCGGCCACGTGACCGAACAGGCGGCCAATGGTGCCGGTGCGCGTCATGCCGTGCCACTGGTCGCGCAGGCGGCCGGTGGTGAGCGAGAACGGGTAGCGTGAATCGCGCGGCTCGGCCAGCGGTTGCCAGGGCAGGGCGGCGAAGCGGGCCTTGCCGTCGGCGGTGGGGAAGACGCCGTCGGCGTAGAGCCTTTGTGTGCCGGTGGCGTCGCCCTCGCGCAGCGGCCATTGCTGCGGGCCTTGATGTTCCAGCATTTCGTATGACAGGCCGGTGATGTCGAGGTCGCGGCCACGGGTGGATGCGCGGTGTTCCAGCCAGATCGTTTCGGCGTCGGGGTAGGGAAAGAGCGTGGGCTGGCCGGGGCGCAGCGTGCTTTCGAGCCGCTGAGCGAAGTCGACCACGATGCGCCAGTCGTGCCGGGCCTCGCCCGGCGCGGGCACGGCGGCACGCACGCGGCTGATGCGGCGTTCGCTGTTGGTGACCGTGCCTTCTTTTTCGCCCCAGGTGGTGGCGGGCAGCAGCAGGTCGGCCCAGTCGCAGGTGGCGGCGGTCGCGTAGGCCTCTTGCACCACGACGAACTCGGCGCGCTCC
This sequence comes from Betaproteobacteria bacterium HGW-Betaproteobacteria-9, assembly GCA_002842215.1. Classification (GTDB taxonomy): domain Bacteria; phylum Pseudomonadota; class Gammaproteobacteria; order Burkholderiales; family Burkholderiaceae_C; genus Hydrogenophaga. The sequence goes on from PHCC01000020.1 coordinate 58,669, forward strand.
AGCGCGCGGCGCACGGTGGCCTGGTCGGGCATGGACTGCGCCGGGTTGGTGCAGGCGATCCACAGCGCCTTGATCTCGCCGTCGGCTGCGGCCTGGAACATCTCCACGGCGGTCTTGCCGGGTTTCGAGGGCACGTCGGCCACGCCCCAGAGCGCGGCCACCTCGGCGCGGTGCGCGGGGTTGCCCATGTCGCGGTGGGCCGAGAGCAGGTTGGCCAGGCCGCCCACTTCACGCCCGCCCATGGCGTTGGGCTGGCCGGTCAGGCTGAAGGGGCCTGCGCCGGGTTTGCCGATCTGGCCGGTGGCCAGGTGCAGGTTGATCAGGGTCGCGTTTTTCGCGGTGCCGCTGCTGCTCTGGTTCAGGCCCTGGCAGTAGAGGCTGAGCGTGGCCGGCGAGGTGGCGAACCACTGGGCGGCGGTGAACAGATCGGCCTTGGGCACGCCGCAGACTTGCGCCACGTGCTCGGGCGTGCACTCGCGCACTAGCGCCTTGAGGTCGTCGAAGCCGGTGGTGTGGGCGGCGATGTAGTCGGGCTTGATCCAGCCCTCCCACAACATGATGTGCAGCAGACCGTGGAACAGCATCACATCGCTGCCGGGCTGCAGGGGCAGGAAGAGGTCGGCCAGTTCGGCGGTGTCGGTGCGGCGCGGGTCGGCCACGATCACTTTCATCGCCGGGTTCTTTTTCTTCGCTTCTTCGATGCGGCGGAACAGCACCGGGTGGGCGTAGGCCGCGTTGCTGCCGACGATGAACAGGCATTGCGCGTGGTTCACGTCGTCGTAGCAGGCGGGTGGCGCGTCGGCGCCCAGCGTGGCCTTGTAGCCCGCGACCGCGCTGCTCATGCACAGGCGCGAGTTGGTGTCCACGTTGTTGGTGCCGATCAGGCCTTTGGCCAGCTTGTTGAAGACGTAGTAGTCCTCGGTCAGCAACTGGCCGCTGATGTAGAAGCCCACGGCGTCGGGGCCATGATCTTTGATGACTTTTGCGAAGCGGTCGGTGGTGAGGTCCAGCGCCGCGTCCCAGCCCAGCGGGGTGGGGGTGGCTTTGCGGGTCATGCGCTGCAGCGGCTGCAGCAGCCGGGTCTGGCGCGTCACGGCGGGCGTGGCCGTGAAGTGCAGCGTGGTGCCTTTGGTGCACAGCTTGCCGAAATTCGCCGGGTGATCGGGGTCACCGCGCACGCCGGTGATCTGACCCGCCTCGGACGAGATGATCACGCCGCAGCCGACGCCGCAGTACGGACAGGTTGAGCGTGTGTCGGTCATGGTTCAGGCGCAGGCAGTTCTACGGGCCGGGCCGGCGATGGGGCGCAGGAGGTCCAGCGCTTGCGTGGCCAGTTCGTTCGCGTCCAGAAACACCTCGCCGTTCTCCACCTTCACGGTGAACTTCGGCGTGCAGCCTTCGTCGGGCGCGGCGGCCTGGCCGGTGCACAGGCCGATGGTCCAGTTGTGCAGCGGGCAGGCCACGCTGGTGCCAAACACGATGCCTTGCGACAGCGGGCCGCCCTTGTGCGGGCAGCGGTCGAGCAGGGCGAAGACCTCGTCTTTGTCGTTGCGGAACACGGCGACGTCCAGGCCCTGGTCGCGCGCCACGCGGCGCGAACCGAGCACGGGGATGTCTTCAACGCGGCAGATGGCTTTCCATGGGTTCATGTCAGGGTCCTCAGGTTTTGATGGCGGCGTACAGACCGGTGACCCGGTCCATCACGCTCAACAGGTTTTCGCTTGTCACGAACACGTCGGACAAGGGTTTGGCGGCGGCGCCCGACGTCTGCATGCGCTGCAGGGCCTGGTCGAGAAAGAACCACTGGCCATCGGCCAGCGCCAGTTCGTCGCGGATGCGGCTGGTTGCCTCGGGGGCGTTGCGCAGCAGGTCCATGGCGGTCAGGAACTCGGTGCGCGCTTTGCCGATTTCGGCGGTTGCGGAGGGCGCATCGATCGGCAGCGTTGCCGCAAAGTAGAGCTTGGCCATGCGTTGCGAGAGCATGCGCTGGCGCCCGGCCACGTTGACCAGTTTGCCCACGGGGCGGCCGGAGGCGGCTTCGTACTGCAGCGTGCCCTGGTGGGCCAGCGCCAGCACGCGGGCATCGGCCTGCAGCACGGCGGCAGCGCCCGGCTTGCCCGGCGCTGCGCCCACGAGCGCGGTCTTGTAGTCGCTCCACGCGCCTTCGAGCTTGATGTAGGTGTCGCGGATGTCGTTCGAGGGCGCGTAGGCCTTGAGTTCGACGAGCTGGCGGTCGAACAAGGCCATCGATTTGTCGAGCACCACCTGCGCGTTGGCGCTTTGGGTCTTGTGCACCAGGGCCAGCCAGGCCTTGCCCATGCGCTGCGAAAGCATGCGCTGGCGGCCGGCCTTGTTGATGGCGTCATTGAGGTCCACCACCTGGGCCTGCACGCCCGGGGTGGTGGCCGCTGCTGCGGCCAGGATCATCAGATGTCGGCGTTGCATGACGGTCCTCAGGCGGGCACGAGCGGGATGAACTGGCGCGTGTCCACGGCCGCTTCCTGGAAGTCGAACCACGGATCGGGTTCGCCGTCGAGCGCGAACTGCAGGCGTTCCCACAATGCCTTGCGGCCTTCGGCGTCGTCCAGGATGCGCTTCTTCACGTGGTCCAGGCCCACGCGGTTGATGTAGTGCACCGTGCGCTCCAGGTACCAGCCTTCGGTGCGGTACAGCTCCATGAAGGCGCCGGTGTACTCCATCACTTCTTCGGCGGTCTTGAGCTTCACAAAGAAGTGCGCCACCTCGGTCTTGATGCCGCCGTTGCCGGCCACGTACATCTCCCAGCCCGAGTCCACGCCGATGATGCCGACGTCCTTGATGCCGGCCTCGGCGCAATTGCGCGGGCAGCCTGACACGGCGAACTTCACCTTGTGCGGCGCGTACATGCGCCACATGGCGCGCTCCAGGTCCTTGCCCATCTGGGTGCTGTCCTGCGTGCCCATGCGGCACCACTCGGAACCCACGCAGGTCTTCACCGTGCGCAGCGCCTTGGCGTAGGCGTGGCCGCTGGGCATGCCGATGTCTTTCCAGACGTTGACCAGGTCTTCCTTCTTCACGCCCAGCAGGTCGATGCGTTGTCCGCCGGTGACCTTGACGGTCGGGATCTTGTACTTGTCCACCGCGTCGGCGATGCGGCGCAGCTCGTCGGCCGTGGTCTCGCCGCCCCACATGCGTGGGATGACCGAATAGGTGCCGTCTTTCTGGATGTTGGCGTGCGAGCGCTCGTTGATGTAGCGGCTCTGCGGGTCGTCCTTCGCCTCTTTGGGCCAGGTGCTGATCAGGTAGTAGTTGATCGCCGGGCGGCAGCTCGCGCAGCCGTTGGGCGTCTTCCAGCCCAGGTGCGAAAACACGGCGCTGGTGGTCAGCAGCTTGCTGCCGTCGGCCAGCGGCGTGCGGATCGCTTCGCGCACCGCTTCGTGGCCGTGGTCGGTGCAGCCGCACATGGCCTTGAGCTTGGGCGTGGCCGAGTAGTCGCCGCCGGCGGTGAACATCAGGATCTGCTCGACCAGGCCGGTGCACGAACCACACGACGCGCTGGCCTTGGTGTGCTTCTTGACCTCGTCCAGCGTGAACAGGCCCTTGTCCTTGATGGCCTTGCAGATCGCGCCCTTGGTCACGCCGTTGCAGCCGCAGACCTCGTCGCTGTCTTTCATGGCGGCGGCTTTGCTGTGGCCTTCGTGGCCGGTGTCGCCGATGTTGGATTCGCCGAACATCAGCTTGTCGCGGATGTCGGCCACGCTGCGGCCTTCGCGCAGCAGCTTGAAGTACCAGCTGCCGTCCACCGTGTCGCCGTACAGGCAGGCGCCCACCAGCTTGTCACCCTGAATCACCAGCTTCTTGTAGACGCCACCCGAGGGGTCGCTCATCACGATCTCTTCGGTGTCGTCGCCACCGGTGAAGTTGCCGGCGCTGAAGAGGTCGATGCCCGTGACCTTGAGCTTGGTCGAGGTGAGCGAACCGGTGTAGCGGCCGATGCCGAACTCGGCCAGGTGCGTGGCCAGCACCTTGCCCTGCTCGAACAGCGGCGCCACCAGGCCGTAGGCGATGCCGCGGTGCGCCGCGCATTCACCCACCGCGTAGATGCGTGCATCGGTCACGGTCTGCATGGTGTCGCTCACCACGATGCCCTTGTTCACGTGCAGGCGCATGCGCTCGGCCAGTTCGGTGTTGGGGCGGATGCCCACGGCCATCACCAGCAGGTCGGCCGGCAACTCGGTGCCGTCCTTGAAGCGGATCGCCTTGACGCGGCCGTCTTCACCGCCCACCAGCTCCTGCGTCTGTGCGCCGATCAGGAACTTCATGCCGCGCTCTTCCAGCGACTTCTGCAGCAGCTTGCCCGCCACGTCGTCGAGCTGGCGCTCCATCAGCCAGGGCGCCACGTGCACCACGCTGACCGTCATGCCGCGCTTCATCAGGCCGTTGGCCGCTTCCAGGCCCAGCAGGCCGCCGCCGATGACGACCGCGTGCTTGTATTGCGCGGCGGCGTCGATCATGGCCTGCGTGTCGGCGATGTCGCGATAGGCCAGCACGCCCTTCAGGTCTTTGCCGGGGATGGGCAGGATGAAGGGGTTGGAGCCGGTCGCCATGATCAGGCGGTCGTATTCGGCCGAGACGGGCTCGCCGTTCGGGCCGACCGCGTGCACCACGCGCTTGACGCGGTCCACCTCGGTCACCTTGTAGCCGGCGTGCAGCGTGATGCCGTTGTCGGTGTACCAACTCCAGTCGTTGAGCACGATCTCTTCCAGCGTCTGCTCGCCCGCGAGCACCGGCGAGAGCAGGATGCGGTTGTAGTTGGGGTGGGGCTCCGCGCCGAAGACGGTGATGTCGTAGAACTCGGGCGCGATTTTCAGCAGCTCTTCAAGCGTGCGCACACCGGCCATGCCGTTGCCCACCATCACCAGTTTGGATTTTTTCATCGCGGCTACTCCAGTTGCGGTTCGCTAACAAAGGTTGGGTGCAGGCCAAGGCGTGCGTGTGGACGCACAGGCGCCTGGGCACCAGGAAAGTTCTGGGAAAAGAAAGTTCAATGGCCGTTGGCCAAAGTCGGGCTTGCCAAGTTGCAAGACCGAGATCACGCTGCACACGTCGTTGTATGCAGAGCCCACGACGCTGCGGTCGGGGTCGGGCGCTTCGTCACGCCCGACTGGGTCAGTGCAAAAGCTGTGCCATATGATCCGGCGCTCGGCGGGGGTGGCGCGTTGGGGTGCTCGCAGCGATGATCTGTGGCCTGCCTGTGTCACGCTCCGGTTTATCCAAGTCCTTGATTCATATGACTTCTGCGCTGGTTTTTCTCGAAGGTTCTGCGAACCCTCAACCGCTGGTGAACGACCTGGAGGCCTGCGGGGTTCAGGTGCTCGCCGTGCTGGATGCGGGCAGCAAATTGGTGCAGGGCGCGGTGCGCCATGCACCAGACTTGGTGATTGGAGAGGTGCCGCAGCCCGGCGACGCGCTGTTTGAGGTCACCAAGACGCTGGCCAGCGTGGCCCCGTGCCCGGTGATCGTGTTCACGCTCGACACCGACGCCGCCCGCACCGAGCGCGCGGTGGCCTCGGGCATCCACGCCTGGGTGGTCAACGGCTACGGCGCGCAGCGCCTGCGCCCGCTCATGCACCTGGCCCAGGCGCGCTTCAAGCGCGAGCAGGCCTTGCTCGACGAACTGAAAGACGTGACCACACGCTTCGAAGAGCGCAAGGCCGTGGAGCGCGCCAAGGGCATCCTCATGAGTGCGCGCCAGGTGTCGGACGACGCCGCGTTCGAGATCCTGCGCACCGCTTCCATGCACAGCAACCAGCGGCTCGGCCAGGTGGCGCAACACATCATCCAGTCGGCGCACTTTGCTGAAGGGCTGAACCGCGCCGGACAGCTGCGCATGCTGTCGCAGCGCCTCGTCAAACACTGGCTGCTGCGCCTCTCGGGCGTGCAGGCCACGCGCCACCAGGCCCTGCAGGCCGACTCGGTGCAGCGCATCGACGCCAACCTCGCGCTGCTCGGCAAAAACCTCTCCCAGCCCACCTTTGGCGACCTGCTGAAGCCGGTGGTGGACACCTGGAAACGCCTGAAGAAAGCCCTGATGGCCGAGCCCGCGCCCGAGCAGCTCGCGGCCATCGATGCGCTGGCCGAACAGCTGCTGCAGCACGCCGAGCGCCTCACAGCCAGCCTGGAGAGCGCGGGCAGCGTGGCGCCGCTGCGCATGCTCAACATGGCCGGGCGCCAGCGCATGCTGTCGCAGCGTTTTGCCAAGCTGGCGCTGCTCGGTGCGCTGGAAACCGGCGGGCCGCTGCAGCAGCGCCGGGCCGAGATGGAAGCCGTGCGCCAGGGTTTCGAGCAGGGTCTGGCCTATCTGAACGGCCTGCCGCTGTCCACGCCCGACATCCGCCGCACGCTGGAGGACGCCACCGAGGGCTGGCAAGCGCTGCTCGCGGGCGCCGACCATGTGCACCGCCCGGCCGGGCGCGACCGCCTGCTGCGCCTCGAAGGCCTGGCCGCCGCCAGCGAAAGCCTGCTCGACAACTTCGAAACCCTGTCCGCACAGTACGAGCGCAGCATGCAGATGCTGATGGGCTGATGACGCATGGCCTTTGAGCTCGACATCGGCTTTGTGTCCCTCGCGGGCCGCAAAGACATCAACGAAGACTTCTGCGCCGCCATGCTGCCCGCCGAGGGGCAGGAAGACATGGGCTCCATCGTCGCCATCGCCGACGGCGTGAGCGCGGGCGGCATGGGCCGCGAAGCCGCGCAGACCACCGTCACGAGCCTGGTGCGCGACTACTACGGCACCCCCGAAACCTGGGACACCACCGTCGCGCTCGACCGCATCATCGGCGCCCAGAACGCCTGGCTCGCCGGCATCAACCGCCGCCGCCAACCCGCCATGGGCCTGACCACGCTCACCGCGCTCGTGCTGCGCGGCCAGTCGTACACCCTGGCCCATGTGGGCGATTCGCGCTGCTACCTGCTGCGCGAAGACGAAACGCTGCAGCTCACGCACGACCACGTCGTCAACCACCCCGACTTCAGACACCAGCTGCTGCGCTCCGTGGGCGTCGAAGACCACCTCGTGGTGGACTACCTGCAGGGCGAGCTGCAGGTCGGCGACAGCTTCGTGCTGCTCACCGACGGCGTGCACGGCCGCCTGCCCGAACGCCGCTGGCGCGAATGTGCCGCCCTGCCCACCGCGCAAGAAGCCGCCCGCTGGCTCGTGGACACCGCCCACGCCGCCGGCAGCGACGACAACCTCACTGCCGTCGTGGTGCGCGTGCGAGGCCTGCTCGACGCCAACCTGCACGACGCCAACCGCGCCGCCCAGAGCCTGCCCATCCCGCCGCGCCTGCGCGTGGGTGAAGCCATCGACGGCTTCATCGTCACCGCGCTCGTGGCCGACAACGGCATCAACTTGCTCTACCAGCTGCGCGACCCCGCCACCCAGAGCCTCTACGCCCTCAAGACCCTCCACCCTGCCCGCGCGCACGACCAGGACGAACGCGCCATGCTCGCGCACGAAGCCTGGCTCGCCCGGCGCATGGTGTCGTCCCGCGCCGCCGGCAATCTGGTCCAGGTGCACGAACAGCTGCCCACCGGCCAGGCGCGCTCGGCCTATTACCTGCTCTACGACTGGCACGGCGGCGAAACCCTGCAGCAGACACTGGACCAGCAACACCGGCTCGGTGCCCTGCAGGCCGTGAGCGCCGCCATGCAGACCCTGCGCGTGCTCGGCCTGCTGCACCGCCAGGGCGTGATCCACCGCGACATCAAACCCGCCAACCTGCACCAGGGCGACGACGGCGTGCTGCGCGTGCTCGACCTCGGCGTGGCCCTCAGCGGGCGCGAACCCGAAAGCATGCGCCGCCTGCACGCCGGCACGCCGAGTTACATCAACCCCGAACAGTGGGGCCATCACAGCAAGTCCAACAATGGCAGCGCCACCGAAGGCGAGCCCGAGCTGCCCGACGCGCAGAGCGACCTCTTCGCACTCGGCGTCACGCTCTACCAACTGCTCACCGGCAAGCTGCCCTACGGCGAGGTGTTGCCCTACCAGCTGGGCCGCTACTACCGCGACCCCACCGCCCCCAGCCGCCACAACCCCGAAGTGCCGATCTGGCTCGACCACGTGCTGCTCAAAGCCGTGGCACGCGACAAAAGCCAGCGCTTCGAAACCGCCGAAGAGTTCCTGCTGGCGCTGGAGCGCGGCGCCTCACGCCCGCTCACCGTGCCGCCCGCTTCGGCGCTGCTGCAACGCGACCCGACGATGTTGTGGAAGCTGCTGCTGGGGTTCAGCGTGATGTTCAATTTGCTGCTGGTGTATTGGTTGTTGTTTTTGCCGAAGTGAGGGCGGGCTGTGCGTCCACATGTTCAGCATGGCTGGGATGTGATGGATTGATCACGCATTGCGGGGGAGGGTTGTCGACCCGTTGTTGACGTTCAAACTCTTGACCTGAACGGCGGCAGTGCAGCGACTGCCGTCAGTCGTAGTCAGGACCTGGGTTCAAGGTGTCTGGCTCGAAGCCGTCACCGGCTCACCCTGCAGCGCGGCGGAATCAATGATCGGTATCGAGGGAGCTGCAGTCATGCAGTCGGTCGGGAAATCTCCGATCCAGTGTCCAGTTCCAGTATGCGGCCGCGGAGAGCTGCTTGCATCCGGTAGACCGATCAGAAGATCGTCAACGCGGATCGTCGCCGCGAGCTCAACCTGGGCGCCATGCGGGCGTCAGTCTTTCCGCTTCCACCCCCGCAGCAGAAGCGCATTGCTCACCACGCTCACGCTGCTCAGCGCCATGGCAGCACCTGCCACCACCGGGTTGAGCAGGCCGGCGGCGGCCAGCGGAATGCCGATCACGTTGTACGCAAAGGCCCAGAACAGGTTCTGGCGGATCTTGCGGTAAGTGCGGCGCGAGATATCGATGGCGTCGGCCACCAGCGCGGGGTCGCCCCGCATAAGCGTGATGCCTGCGGCGTGCATGGCCACGTCGGTGCCGGTGGACATGGCGATGCCCACATCGGCCGACGCCAGCGCTGGCGCGTCGTTGATGCCGTCGCCCACCATGGCCACCGAGCGCCCCCCGTCCTTCAAACGGTTGACGATGGATGCCTTGTCGGCGGGCAGCACCTCTGCCTCGATGTGGTCGATGCCCAATGCGCTCCCCACGGCTATCGCACTGCCCAGGTTGTCACCGGTGACCATCACCGTGCGAATGCCCAGGGCCTGCAGGCTCTTGATGGCGTTGACGGCGCTGGCCTTGGGTGCGTCACCAAAGGCCAGCATGCCCACAAGAACAGGGGACTCCGTCACCTCGGCAAGCCACGACACCGTGCGCCCTTCGTCCTCCAGCTGGCGAGCTTGTTCGTCCAGCACCGACGTGTCAACGCCCAGCTCTCGCATGTAGCGCGGGCTGCCCAGGCGCAGCGAGCGGCCCAGCACTTCGGCCGACATGCCGCGCCCAGGCACGGCACTGACTTTGGCGGCCGAGAGCAGGGCCAGCCCAGCCTGTTCAGCGGCGTTCATCACGGCACGCGCCAGCGGGTGTTCGCTGCCCGCCTGGATGGCGGCGCTCCATGGCAGCAGCTGGTCGTCGTGACCGGGCGCCGCCACCGCAGCGACCAGCTGTGGCTTGCCTTCGGTCAAGGTGCCGGTCTTGTCGAACGCCACGGTGTCTATGCGGTGCGCCACCTCCAGTGCCTCGGCATCCTTGATCAGGATGCCCCGGCGCGCCGCCACGCCCGTGCCGGCCATGATGGCGGTGGGGGTCGCCAGACCCAGCGCGCATGGGCAGGCGATCACGAGCACCGCCACCGCGTTCAGGATGGCCTGCTCCCAGTCGCCAGTGGCCAGGCCCCAGCCCAGCAGGGTGAACGCGGCGATCACCAGCACAACTGGCACGAAGATGGCACTCACGCGGTCCACGATGCGCTGGATCGGGGCCTTCTTCGCCTGGGCCGATTCGACCATGCGCACGATGCGCGAGAGCGTGGACTCGGCCCCCACGGCGGTGGTTTCCACCAGCAGCAGGCCTTCGGCATTCACGGCACCGCCGGTCACCTTGTCGCCCGCGTGTTTGGCCACCGGCAGGCTCTCGCCCGTGATCAGCGATTCGTCCACCTGGCTGGATCCGATGGTGATGACGCCATCCACCGGGATTCGTTCCCCCGGGCGGATCACCACCGTGTCACCGACCTTCACTTGCGCCAGTGGCACGTCCATGTCGCCGTGGGGCATTCGTACCCGCGCCACCTCCGGCTTGAGGGCGTTGAGGGCCGCGATGGCGGCGGTGGTCTGCCGTTTGGCGCGCGACTCCAGCCATTTGCCCAACAGCACCAGCGTGACGATCACGGCCGAGGCTTCGAAGTACAGGTGCGGTGTGCCGTGCCCGGCGTGTTTGAACAGCAGGTAGACGCTCAGCCCGTAGCCTGCACTGGTGCCCAAGGCCACCAGCAGGTCCATGTTGCCGGCGCCAGCGCGCACAGCCTTCCAGCCGGCCTTGTAGAAGCGCGCGCCCAGCCAGAACTGCACCGGTGTCGCCAGCGCCAGCTGCAGCCAACCCGGGATCGTCCACTCGGCGCCAAACAGCATGGCGAGCATGGGCAGCACCAACGGCAGCGAGAGCGCACCCGCGAGCGCCACCGGCCACCAGGGCTCACCATGGCTGGACATGGTTTGCTTGGCGTCGCCGTTTTCAAATGGCGTGGCGTGGTAACCGGCCCTGTCCACCGCGGCCACCAACGCGCCAGCCGGCACGCCGGACGCGCGCACCGTAGCCCGTTCGGTGGCCAGGTTCACTTCGGCCACCTGCACACCGGGCACCGCTTTCAAGGCCTTTTCGACGCGGCCCACACACGAGGCGCAGGTCATGCCTTCAATGCTGAACTCAAAGGTCTCGGTGGCCAGCTGGTAGCCCGCCTTCTTGACGGCAGCGGCCAGACTGGCCGCGCTCGTGGAGGCCGCCGCGTTCACCGTGGCCCGTTCGGTGGCCAGGTTGACGCTGACCTCGCTGACGCCGGAGACGGCCTTGAGGGCCTTCTCGACGCGGGTAACGCACGACGCGCAGGTCATGCCCTCGATGGGGAGCTGGTGCTCGGTGAGTGCCAGGGTGGCCGTGTTCATGGGGATCTCCTGTGGTGTGGGATGAGGAGACGGATGGTTGGCCTTGCCACGGTGGTCAGGTCAATCCGCGTGCGGATCGCACCCAACGCAACCGGTTGACCTTGCCCCTGTGGCAATGCCCACAGTGCGGACTTCCTCAACCACCTCTGGAGTCATCCATGCACGAATTCCATCTCCCCGACATGACCTGCGGCCACTGCGCCTCGAAGGTGAGCGTCACGCTCAAATTGGTCGATCCAGCCTGCGAGATCCAGGTCGACCTGCCACGGCGCATGCTCAGCGTGAAGAGCGGAGAAGACCGCGACACGCTGGTAGATGCCCTGACCGATGCCGGCTACCCGCCGCTCTGACCACCGTCAGTCGGGGCTTCGCACGCGGGGCCTTGACCTTCCCACGGTGTCAAGCTACATCCTTCGCTACACGCAGAACCCCAGCCCAAGGAGCATCCCATGACCACCCTCATGAACATTGGCGAAGCCGCCAGCGCCGCAGGCGTCTCGGCCAAGATGATTCGCCACTACGAACAGATCGGACTTGTGCCCCAAGCCGAGCGCACCGAGGCGGGCTACCGCCTGTATGGCGAGCGCGAGGTCTCGGTGCTGCGGTTTGTGCGCCAGTCGCGCCGGCTCGGGTTTTCGGTGGCACAGATCGCCGAACTCATCGGGCTGTGGAGTGACTCTCAGCGCACCAGCCGCGAGGTCAAGGCGGTGGCCCAGCGTCACCTCGCCGACCTGGAAGAAAAGCACCGGGAGATTGAACAGATGATGGAGGGTCTGTCGGTGCTGGTGAAGGCCTGCCACGGCAACGACCAGCCCCACTGTGCCATCCTGGACAGGCTGTCCCTGCACAGCCCACCACAACATCAGCCGGCTCACAAGCCGCAACTCAAAAAGGTCCGTGTCCCGCACAACGAAACCCGTGCCGGAGGCCCCAGCGGCATTGACCTCATGGCCTGGATGCGCGGTGTGCATTTGCACCAGAGCGTGCAGTAACCGAGGGGCGCTTCATGTGGTGAGCGAAGAGGCATCAATTGACCCGCTCATGGCGGTAGCCAGCCCCCCATAGCCGCCGATCCCCCTGGCTTGCCCGGTGCCATTGTCAGAGGTGCGCACGCTTGGGCCTTCTCATCAGTCGATACACCACCGGCACCACCAGCATGGACAGCAGCGGTGCGCTCAGCATGCCGCCCACCATCGGCGCGGCGATGCGTTGCATCACTTCGCTGCCCGCGCCCGCACCCCAGAACAGGGGCAGCAGGCCGGCCACGATCACCGCCACCGTCATGGCCTTGGGCCGCACGCGCAGGACTGCCCCTTCGCGGATCGCGTCGAGCAGGTCGGTGTCGGTATCCAGCCCCTGGTCCAGCCGCGCGGCCCAAGCCTGCTTCAGGTACAGCAGCATGATCACACCGAACTCGGCCGCCACGCCGGCCAGCGCGATGAAGCCGACCACGCTGGCCACCGACAGGTTGTGCCCCAGCGCCCAGAGCAGCCAGATGCCGCCGATCAGGGCGAAGGGCAGCGTGGCCATGATCAGCAGGGCTTCGTCGAGGCGGCGGAAGGTCAGGTACAGCAGCAGGAAGATTACCAGCAGCGTGAACGGCACCACCAGCTTGAGCTGGGCACTCGCACGCTCCAGGAACTCGAACTGGCCCGACCACGACACCGAATACCCTGCCGGCAGATCCACCTGCTCGGCCACCGCCTTTTGCATGTCCAGCACCGCGCCGCGCAGGTCGCGGTCGCGGATGTCCACGTAGACGAACCCGGCCAGGCGCGCGTTTTCGCTGCGCAGCATGGGCGGACCGTCGGCGATGCTCAGGCGCGCCACGTCGGCCAGCACGAGGCGCTGGCCGCGCGGCGTGACGATGGGCAGCTCGCGCAGGGCGGCGAGCGAGTCGCGGGCGTCGCGCGGGTAGCGCAGGTTGATCGGGTACCGCTGCAGGCCCTCCACGGTCTCGCCGATGTTCATGCCGCCCACCGCGCCCGAGATCACGTCCTGCACGTCGGCGATGTTCAGGCCAAAGCGCGCCGCCTCGTCGCGGCGGATGTCGACGTCGATGTAGCGCCCGCCGCTCAGGCGCTCGGCCAGTGCGCTGGTGACACCGGGCACGTTTTTGACCACTGCTTCAATCTGCTGCGTGAGGCGGTTGATGGTGGCCAGGTCGGCGCCGGCCACTTTCACACCCACGGGGCTTTTGATGCCGGTGGCCAGCATGTCGATGCGGTTGCGGATCGGTGGCACCCAGATGTTGGCCAAACCGGGCACGCGCACGGTGCGGTCCAGCTCGTCCACCAGTTTTTCCGGGGTCATGCCGGGTCGCCACTGCTCGCGCGGCTTGAACTGGATGGTGGTCTCGAACATCTCTAGCGGTGCCGGGTCGGTGGCGCTGTCGGCGCGGCCGGCCTTGCCGTACACGCTGTGCACCTCGGGCACGGTCTTGATCAGGCGGTCGGTCTGCTGCAGCAGTTCGGCGGCCTTGGCGGCCGACAGGCCGGGCAGCGTGGTCGGCATGTAGAGCAGGTCGCCCTCGTCCATCGGCGGCATGAATTCGGCGCCAATGTGCTTGAGCGGCCAGAGGCTCACACCCAGCAGCACGGCGGCCACCAGCAGCGTCCGCTTCGGCCCCTTGAGCACGGCGTCGAGCACCGGCCGGTACAGCGCGATCAGGCCACGGTTGAGCGGGTTGGCGGTCTCTTCGGGAATGCGACCGCGCACCAGGAAGCCCATCAGCACCGGGATCAGGGTGACCGCCAGGCCAGCGGCCGCCGCCATGGCATAGGTCTTGGTGTAGGCCAACGGCGCGAACAGCCGCCCCTCCTGCGCCTGCAGGGTGAAGACCGGGATGAAGCTCAGGGTGATGATCAGCAGCGAGAAGAACAAGGCAGGGCCGACCTCCGCCGCGGCTTCGCCGATGACGCGCCAGCGTTTCTCGCCTTCGAGCGTCGCGCCCGGGTGTTCGTGCGCCCAGCGTTCCAGATGTTTGTGCGCGTTTTCGATCATCACCACCGCCGCGTCCACCATGGCACCAATGGCGATGGCGATGCCGCCGAGCGACATGATGTTGGCGTTCACGCCCTGCTGGTGCATCACGATGAAGGCCGCCAGAATGCCCAGCGGCAGCGAAACGATGGCCACCAGCGCGCTGCGCAGGTGAAACAGGAACAGCGCACACACCAGGGCGACCACGCCAAACTCTTCCAGCAGCTTGATGCCGAGGTTGCTGGCCGCCCGCTGAATCAGGCCGGAGCGGTCGTACACCGGCACGATCTCCACCCCCTCGGGCAGGCCACGCTGCAGCTCGGCCAGCCGGGCCTTGACGGCTTCGATGGTCTGCAAGGCGTTCTTGCCCGAGCGCATGACCACCACCCCGCCGACCGCTTCGCCCTCGCCGTTGAGCTCACCGATGCCGCGCCGCATCTCCGGCCCGACCTGCACGCGCGCCACGTCGCCCAGCCGCACCGACACACCGGCGTCGGTGGTCTTCAGTGGCAACGCACGGAAGTCGTCCAGCGACTGGAGATAGCCGTTGGCGCGCACCGCGTACTCGGCCTCGCCGAGTTCCAACACCGAGCCGCCGGCCTCCTGGTTGCCGCGCGCCACCGCCTCGCCCACCATTTGCTGCGTGATGCCGTAGGCCGCCAGTTTGTCCGGGTCGAGCACGATCTGGTGCTGGCGCACCATGCCGCCGATGCTGGCGACCTCGGCCACGTCGGGCCTGCCGCCCAGTGCGGTCGATCAGCGCGTACTGGTAGATCCAGCCCACGCCCGTGGCGTCGGGACCCAGCGATGATTTCGCCGTGGCCGGCAACCGGGACTGCACCTGGTTGAGGTATTCGAGCACCCGCGAGCGCGCCCAGTACAGGTCCACGCCGTCGTCGAACAGCACGTAGACGAAGCTGTCGCCGAACATGGAGAACCCGCGCACCGCCTTGGCGCCGGGCACCGAGAGCATGGTGGTGGTCAACGGGTAGGTGACCTGGTTTTCCACCAGCTGGGGCGCCTGCCCGGGCCAGCTGGTGCGGATGATGACCTGCGTGTCCGACAGGTCCGGCAGTGCGTCCAGTGGCGTGCGCAGCATGGACACCACGCCCCAGGCTGTGATCATCACCGTGGCCATCAGGACCAGGAAGCGGTTGGCGATGCTCCAGTGGATCAGGCGCGCGATCATCGTTGCGCTCCCTGGGCCGCGGGTTCGATGCGCGTGATCTGCGGCAGGTCACCGTCCCGCATTTCAAATTCAATCCGCACGCTCTTGCCCGGAGACAGGTCCGCGGGCCGCTGGTCAGCCGGTGGCAGTTGGAAATCCATGCTCATGGCCGGCCACTTGAGCGCCGGTATGGCCGGGTGGTGCAGGGTCACGCTGTCGCCGTCCACGGCTTCGACCAGCGCGTCCGTCTGGTGGCGCAGGGGCGGGCTGGCCGCTGGCTTTTCAGGAGCGGGATCCGGCGCCGGACTCAGTCGCGCCAGCAAACCGTTGAGGCTGGCCTCGGAGTCGATCAGGAACTGGCCCGAGCGCACAACCTTTTGCCCCACCTGCAGACCTTGAAGGATCTCGGTCTGGTCGCCCGCCTCGCGCCCGGTGCGGACCTCGACCGGGCTGTAGCGGCCATCACCTTCAGCCAGCATCACGATGCTGCGCTGGCCGGTGTGGATCACCGCGTCGCTCGGCAGCAGCAACACGTTCTTGGCGCTGGGGTTGGCAAGCCGCATCTGCACAAACATGCCCGGCACCAGCCGGCCCTGGGGGTTGGCGAGTTCGAGCCGTGCCTTGATCGTGCGCGTGGCCGGGTCCACCGAGGGCAGCAGCGCCTGCAGGCGCCCGGTGAAGGTTTGACCGGGCGCTGCAGGGCTGGTGGCGCTCACCGTCATGCCGGGTTGCAGCTGGGCGACCTGACTCTCGGGCACCTGGCCTTCGGCCCACACGGTGCCCGTGCCCTGCAGCCGCAGCAGGGCCATGCCCGGCATCACGGTCGCGCCTTCGCTCACCATCAGCTCCGTGACGACGCCGCCCAGGGGCGCGGTCAGCGTGAAACGCGGTTGCAGGCTGCCGCTGCGCACCACACGATCAATCTGCACCGGGCTCATGCCCGCCTGGCGCATGCGCTGTGCAGCGGCATCGCGCAGGGACACCAAGTTGGGGTCCTGTTCGGCCATGCGGGCCACGGCCAAATACTCTTCCTGCGCCGCCACCCAGCTGGGCACGTAGATGTCGGCCAATGGTGCACCCTTTGCAACCCGGTCCTGCGCTGCGCGCAGGTGCAGGCGTTCGACGAAGCCCAGCGACCGCGCGCTGACCAGCACCTGGTCGCGTTCGTTCCAAGCCACGTTGCCGACCACCGACACCGCGCTGTCGAGTTGGCCTTCGGTCACTTCCACCGTGCGCAGCCCGAGGTTTTGTTGCACACGGGCACTCACGGTCACACCACCGGTGTCGGCAGCACCGCCGCCTGCGTAGCGGGGCACCAGCAGCATGTCCATGAACGGCGATTTGCCGGGCGCGTCGAAGTTTTTACCGGGCACCATGGGGTCGTGGTAGTTCAGGATCCTCAGACCGGTCATCGGGTCCACGTCTCCGGCTTTCAGGCCGTCGCGCATGTGGCGCTCTGTCGCCTCGAAGCCTTGCGTGATCGTCCAGGCGCTGGGGTCTTGTGTGGATGGGGTGGCCGCGCCGGCGTCGGCGGGCGCTCCCCGGGGCGTGGCCATGGCCATCCCGGCATTCATGCCGACGGACCAGGCGCCATAGCCGACGGCGGTCATGGCGGCCAGGGCGACAGCTGTCAGCCCGATCAAAGCGCTTTTTTTCATGGGGTCAGTCCGTTTCTGTTGGGTTCAAGGCCGAGTCGATGGCTGCAGCCAACCGTGACGCGTCGTCGGGCAAGAGGTATTCGAGCCGGGCCCACAGGCGTGCGGTCGAGAGCCGCAGCTCGATGCGCTCCATCTCCAGCGCCAGCGCCATGCGCCGCGCGTTGAGCACATCGCCCAGCCGGGCGTTGCCGCCGCGGTAGGCCGCCTGCGCCAGGTCCACGCGCTGGCGCGCCCATGGCAGCCGTTCGCTGTCGATCAATGCCATTTGTTCCAGACCGGCCCGCCAGGCTGCCAGCCAGCGCTCGGTCTCGGTGAGCGCCTCGCGCGCCCGCTCTTCGCGCTCGGCCTGCAGTTCGTCCACGCGCGCCAGACGCGCGGCCAGCACACGGTCCTGGCGCTGCGCCCGGTCCCATTGCAGCGGCACCGACACCGCCAGCGAAACCATGTTGTCGAAACGCGGGCGCCGGTGGCTGAACATCAGCTCGCCGCTCCAGTCGGGCTGGCGATCCTGTCGGGCCAGCTCGGCATCGGCATCGGCAGCGGCCAGGCGCGCGCTCGCCAGCGCCAGGTCCGGGTGTTGCTGCAGGTGGGGTGCGAAGCCTGTGGCCGACAGCGCCAAAGGCGTCAGCGCGGGCGCATCACCCAAGGGGCGGTCTGGCGACTCACCCGTCCAGCGGGCCAGCGCCTGGCGCGCGTTGACCAGCCCGGCTTCGGCGCCCAGCAGGGCTTGCTGCGCCTGGGCGACCGCGTCGCGCGCATTCAACCAGTCCACCGAGGGGCTGTTGGCACCGGCGGGCAGGGCGCTGCGTGTGGCCGCTTCGGCCGCCTGGAGCTGCAGGCGGTTTTCGTTCAGTTGCGCCCGCAGCAGGGAAACGCGCTGTTCCTGCGCTTGCCGTTCAAACCAGGCGATGGCCGTGTCTCGCCGCAGGTTGGCCGCGCGCAGCGCCCGTGTGGCCAAGGCCACGCCGGCTTCGCGCTCGAAGCGCTGCGAGCGGGCCTGTCGTTTGCCCTCGGCGGGGAACGTCTGCATCAGCGAAACGGCCTTGCTGGTCATGGGTTCGGCCGATGTGCTGAAGCGGTTGTCGCCTTCGATGGGCAGGCTGTTGAGGGAGAACCGCAGCACCGGGTCCGGGCGCTGACCCGCCGCCACGGCGGCCTCGCGTGCCGAGCGGGCTGCGGCGTCTTGTGCGCTCAGGGACTGCGAGCGCGCCAGCGCGGCTTGAACAGCCATGGAAAGATCCAGCGGCCCGTTGTCCGATGCCTGGGCGTGCGATGCCACGCCCAGGCACAGTGCGATCAGCAGGGCTGTGGTGTTGACGAAGTGGTTGGGCGCAATGGCGCGAACCACCGGCCCTGCGGGCTTGCTCATGCCCGTTTGAAAGGCTTGCATATCTCTGCTCCATGAAGATGAACATGGGCTGCGCGCGCCAAAGGCAGGCAGCCACGTCACGGACGGCGCGCCAGCCTCAGCGGCAGCGTGCCGTCCGGATCAAGGGAGTCAGAGGGTGGGTGGGCGCCAGACGCTGGCGGAAGCGCCGCTGGGCGGCGCGGGCGTGGCGGTTACGAGCAGGGTGCTCGTCGGCAAGGCCTGAATCACAGGTTGCGAGGGCGAAACGAACCAGCCGGTGGGCGCCTGGCATCCCTGCCCGGTCTTGCACAGCTTGCCGGTCAGCGCGGCGGTCGCCGCGTCGTTGCAGCAGTCGGCGAGGTCGGCCATCACATCGTTGGCGGCATCGGCTGGCGCCGAGGCATGCATCGCCATCATCTCGCCCATGGGGCAAGGTGCTGGCACGCCCGCGCCCGCAGCCCAGCCCTGGAACGGGATGGTCAGGCACAGCAGGAGGGCGATGAACAGTCGCATGGGCGGATTTTAGGCGGGCAAACCGGACACGAAGCGCTTGTTGCGTTTGATCTCGATCAACGGCAGCTGCCGCCTTGCCTGTGAGGGCAAGGGGAAGAAACACGGGTCGGAACGGATGGTCATCAACGCTCGAAAACGGCTCATCAGGATCGCCGCCCATGCCAGACAAGCGCCGCCAGGAGCACCAGAAAAAAATAGTTGACGACCATGAACCACGGCGTGTTCCAGGCCAGACCGTCGAATCCCCAGTAGGTCAAGGGATAAAAAACCGGCGAGGGATAGAAGTCCGCTGAATGCGTGAAGACGTCGATCAGGATGTGAGACCACCAGCCCAGCAAGGGGATCCACAGGCGCCCCATCCACAGCCAGAGCCATGCTGTCACCCCGCCAGCCACCAGCGCGCTGTGCATCACACAATGCAGGTGGTGGGTCAGCGTCGACAACAGCGGGGACAGGGGCGGCTCGTACCCGGGCAGAGCCGTCGCATAGGTCTTCAAGATCGCCCAACCGTCCCCGGAAGACACGGCCGAAGAGACCAGCGGCACCAATTGCACGAGGTCGGGCACGGTGGCCAGGGTCACCGTCAGGGCCAGGGTTTGGCGGTCCAGCCGTCGCCCACGGTGCACCCAGACGAGCCCGAGTCCCGCCCACAGGCCATGTGCCAGGATGTCCATGATCAGTCCGTCCGTTGCGGTTCGCTGCGCTGAAGTGGGACGGTCTTCAGCCGCAGGGCATTGCCGATGACCGACACCGAGCTCAAGCTCATGGCCAGCGCGGCGATCATGGGCGAGAGCAGCCAGCCGGTGAACGGGTACAACAGGCCCGCGGCCAGCGGGATGCCCAGCGCGTTGTAGACAAACGCGAAGGCCAGGTTCTGCTTCATGTTGGCCACAGTGGCCACGGAAAGGTCCCGTGCGGTGGCGATACCGCGCAGGTCGCCCTTCACCAAGGTGAGCTGGGCGCTGTTCATCGCCACGTCGGTGCCGGTGCCCATGGCGATGCCCACGTCGGCACGCGCCAGCGCTGGCGCGTCGTTGATGCCGTCGCCCGCCATCGCCACCACGCGGCCCTCGGCCTGGAGTTGTTCGACGAGCTTGAGTTTGTCGGCGGGCTTGACCTCGCCGTGCACCTCGTCGATGCCCAGGCGCTGGCCTACGGCACGGGCGGTGGTCAGGCCGTCGCCCGTGGCCATGACCACGCGGATGTGGGCCTGGCGCAGCGAGGCCAGGGCATCGGCCGTGGTGGCCTTGACCGGGTCCGACACCGCCAGCAGGCCCGCCAGCACGTGGTCCACTGCGAGATGCATGACGCTGGCGCCCTGCCCACGAAGCGCTTCGGCCTCGGTGGACAGCGGTGACACGTCCACCCCGAGCTGCTGCATCAGCGCCGTGTTGCCCAGCGCCAGCGAGCGGGAACCCACGACGCCCCGCACGCCGATGCCGGATTCGGAGTCGAACTGCTCGGGCTTGTCCAGCGCCAGCCCCTGCTGCTTCGCGGCCGCCACGATGGCGGCGGCCAGCGGGTGTTCGCTGCCCTGGTCGAGACTGGCAGCAAGGCGCAGCACGTCGCTTTCCGAAAAGCCCGCGAAGCCCAGCGCCCGCTCGAAGGTCGGGCGCCCTTCGGTGAGCGTGCCGGTCTTGTCCACGATCAGCGTGTCCACCTTGCGCAGGTTCTCGATGGCGGCGGCGTCGCGGAACAACACGCCCTGCGTGGCGCCGCGCCCGGTTGCCACCATGATGGACATGGGCGTGGCAAGCCCCAGGGCACAGGGGCAGGCGATGATGAGCACCGCCACCGCGTTGATCAGGGCGTAGACCCAGCTCGGTTCGGGTCCGAACAGACCCCAGACCAGGAAGGTGAGCAGCGCGATGCCCACCACGCCGACCACGAAGTAGCCCGCCACCTGATCGGCCATGCGCTGCATGGGCGCGCGCGAGCGCTGCGCCAGGGCCACCATCTGCACAATCTGCGCCAGCACGGTGGCCGATCCCACGTGTTCGGAGCGCATCACCAGTGCACCACTGGTGTTGAGCGTGGCGCCAATGAGCTTGTCGCCCACCCGTTTAGTGACCGGCAGCGGCTCGCCGGTGAGCATGGATTCGTCCAGCGCGCTGCTGCCCTCGACCACCGCGCCGTCCACCGGTACCTTCTCGCCCGGCCGCACACGCAGCAGATCGCCCACGTGGACGTGGCCCAGCGGCACGTCTTCTTCCTGGCCGTCGGCGTTAATGCGGCGCGCGGTCTTGGGCGCCAGGCCCAGCAGGGAACGAATCGCCGCCGACGTCTGCGAACGCGCCTTGAGCTCCAGCAACTGGCCCAGCAGGGTGAGCGAGATGATCACCGCAGCGGCTTCGAAATAGACCGCCACGCGCCCCATGGAAAGAAACGAATCGGGGAAGACCTGCGGGGTCACCGTGGCCACCACGCTGTAGGCAAAGGCCGCGCCCGTTCCCAGGCTGATCAGGGTCCACATGTTGGGGTTGCGGTTCGCGATCGACTGCGCGCCGCGCACAAAGAAAGGCCAGCCCGCCCACAAGACGATCGGCACCGAGAGCCCGAGTTCGATCCAGCTCTGCACCGCCATGTCGAACCAACCCAGGCTGTGGCCAAACATGGCCAGCACGGTGACGACCAGGGTGAGCGGCAAGGTCCACCAGAAGCGGTGCTGGAAGTCCCTGAGTTCGGGGTTCTCCTGTTCCTCCAGCTTGGGCAGCAGCGGCTCCAGCGTCATGCCGCACTTGGGGCAGTTGCCGGGATGGTTCTGGCGCACCTCGGGGTGCATGGGGCAGGTGAAAACGGTGTCCGACGCCAGGGTGGTCGAGATCGCAGGGGCCACGCTCGACGCAGCAGCCCTGGTGCCCGGCGAAGGCAGATGGTGGTGATGAGGATGATCCATGGTCAGTGGCCTTTCCGTTGCGGATGGTGGGTCGTGGCACCTTCGCGACTTCCACCGCCTTCTTCGGTTGCCCTCAGTGCTTGCCAGTGTCCCGGTCCAGCAGCGCCTTCGCCTGCTCGTAGGCTTCTGGCGTGATGTCGCCCTTTGCCAGTCGACGCCGCAGCAGATCGCGCGGTGACTCACGTTCCGATCGCCGGGAGCGCTGCTGCGGAGACCAGACCGCGTAGACCAGGATGATCACCAGAATCAGCCAGAAAATCCACCAGAAGGCGTGCATGCCACCCATGTAGTACCCATGATCAAAAAACATGGCACCACCTCCAGGTTCCGTTGAGCGCCGCAGCCGGCATGCGCTGCATCATCATGTTCATGCCCTCGTGCATGGCCTTGGTGTGATCAGCCATCAGCGCTTCACGCTCGTCCACCGTTGTGGCGGCGGTCATCCGCGTGTGCAGTGCCTGCATGGAGGCCATGTGCTGCTGCATGTGTTGTTGCATCTGCGGCATCGAGGACATGCCCATGGACATGCCGGCCTGAGGTGAGACCTGCTGGATGGCCGTCGCGGAGGGCGAGATGACTGATGCGGTAGCCGGGTGGTGCTGGGCGTGCTCAGCGGCTTGCTGGGCCGTGGCGGAGAACGCGACGCCCGTGACCGCCACCGCCAGAAGGGCCTGGATCCACTGGGACATGTCAATTTCCTTTCATGGCTGGGCTCTGGCGGAATTGCCAGAGCAGGCCAAGAGGTGATCGGCATCTCATGTGTGGGGGCCCGCACCCTCTTGCCATGCGGTCAATGTAGGCACCGGCCGGGGTCGGCAAGATGACCCGAAGATGACAAAAAAGTCAGGATCAGCGTAGCGAAGCCTGGTTCGCCTGGCGGTTGATCTCGTTGTGGTGGGCCTGGATATCGGATGGCCACCGGGACTTGATCCAGGACAGCACAGCCACGGTGTCGGCATCGCTGAGTGAATCGCCAAAGGCCGGCATGTTGGAGGCGTAGTCCGGCAAGCCTGCGGCCTTGGCCACGCCCTCTTGGGTGAGACGAATCAACACTTCGTCAGGGTGGTGCCAGGTGTGTCCGGTTTCGTCGTGGGGTGGCGCGGGCAAGCGCCCGTCGGCACCCCTTTCGCGCCAGTTGGCCTGTCCCTCGAGGTTGGCGCCGTGACAACTGGCACACTGCGCCTGGTAGATCTGCGCCCCCCGTTGGACCAACGCAGCGTCATCCGGGCGAAGAACGCCCGTTGGGTTCGACCCGAACGGATCGACGAAGCGCCACCCAACAAAAGCCGCGGCCATTCCTGCCAGTGCGATGCCGGCCGCAGCAACACGCAGAGGATGGGATCGCAGATTCACTTCGCAGGTTGAATGTCGGTCACTGTCATCTGGCCATGTTCGTTCGTGACCATGAACTGGATCTTGGCACCGACGGTGGTCTTGTCCAGCAAGGCCTTGTCCTTGGCCACGAAGACCATGGTCATCCCGGGCATGTCCATGTGCTTGATATCACCGTGCTTGATGGTGATCTTGCCAGCGTCCTTGTCAATTTTCCTGACCTCGCCGTCGGTCATGCCGGGCATGGCTGCCATGCCCATTTTCCCGTGGTCCATGTTCATCTGAGCGAAAGCAGGGCTGCCGACAAAGGCCGTGATCGCCAAAACCGTCGTGTTCAGAAAAAGTTGCATTTTCATCGTGGCTCCTTGAAAGCTTGGGTTGAAACGTTACCTGATCGAAATCCTGTTACCTGGCTGCCACCTTGACCTGGCCTTT
This sequence comes from Betaproteobacteria bacterium HGW-Betaproteobacteria-9, assembly GCA_002842215.1. Taxonomy (GTDB): domain Bacteria; phylum Pseudomonadota; class Gammaproteobacteria; order Burkholderiales; family Burkholderiaceae_C; genus Hydrogenophaga. Next base: position 82,096 of record PHCC01000020.1, read on the forward strand.
CATGCCGGCGTCAAAGTGCCCCACGTGCAGGCAAGCGAAGTCCACGGCACCGGCCTTGGTGAACTGCCAGATCACGTCACCCTGTTTACCGGGTGCCAGCGAAATCTTGTTGGGCTCGTCGTGCTCCATATCGGGGAACTTCTTCATCACCTCGTAGTGCTCCAGCAGCTCCTGTTGCGTGCCCAGGCTGAACTCATGTTTGACACTGTCCGTGTTTTTGAGCACGAAGCGGATCGTTTCACCTTGCTTGACCTGGATGTCGGCAGGTTTGAAACGCATGCCGTTGATCATGTCCACCTGGATCGTTCTGCTGACCTTCGTTGCCACACCGGGCTTTCCGACCGGCGAATCGTGGTGCCCGCCTGCATGATTGCCGGCGGCAGAGGCAGCCATAGCGGCCAACGCAACGCTGGCGAAGAACAATGCGGCGCGAGGGAACTGAATGGATCGTGCGAATTTCATGTGTGCTCTTTCAATGAATGGACTGTCAGGGGGACGGGGGGGAAGGCCAAAGGATGCGGGCGCGGCGCTTCAATGCGACATGCTTTTGGCCGAGGGTTTGATCGCTGTGGCAGATGCCGGGGTGACATCGCCGCTACCGACGGGGCGCGCCGCTTGCGGGAGCTTGCCATTCCATTCGTAGGCCACGGTGCCGTCGGGGAACTTGTAAGGCCCTGGGTCCTTGTAGTCACCCGGCTTCTGGTCCTTGCGCACCTTGAACACGGTGAACATGCCACCCATCTCCAGCGGGCCAAACTGGCCGGTGCCAGTCATCATGGGTGCGGTGTTGTCCGGTATGGGCATCTGCATCTCGCCCATGTCGGCCATTCCGCGCTCACCCATCAACATGTAGTCGGGGGCAACCTTCTGGATCTTGCGGACCAGGCCACGGTGGTCGGCACCGATCATGGTGGGCACGTCGTGGCCCATGGCGTTCATGGTGTGGTGGCTCTTGTGGCAGTGCATGGCCCAGTCGCCTTCTTCATCGGCGATCAGTTCGATCTGGCGCATCTGGCCCACGGCCACGTCGGTGGTGACTTCGTACCAGCGTGTGCTCGGCGGTGTCGGTCCGCCGTCGGTGCCCGTCACCAGGAACTCGTGCCCATGCAGGTGGATGGGGTGGTTGGTCATGGTGAGGTTGCCGATGCGGATGCGCACACGGTCGTTCAGGCGCACGTTCAAGGTGTCGATGGCCGGGAACACGCGGCTGTTCCAGCACCAGATGTTGAAGTCCGTCATGGTGTTGACCTTGGGCGTCTTGCTGCCGGGCTCCACGTCGAAGGCGTTGAGCAAGAAGCAGAAGTCGCGATCCACCTCGCTGATGAGCGGGTGTTTGGCCTTGGGGTGGGTCACCCACATGCCCATCATGCCCATCGCCATCTGCACCATCTCGTCGGCGTGGGGGTGGTACATGAAGGTGCCGGGACGCCGTGCCTCGAACTCGTAGACGAAGGTCTTGCCCACGGGGATGGCTGGCTGGGTGAGGCCGCCCACGCCGTCCATGCCGCTGGGCAGGCGCTGGCCATGCCAGTGGACGGTGGTGTGCTCGGGCAGCTTGTTGGTCACGAAGATGCGCACCCGGTCGCCCTCGACCACCTCGATGGTGGGGCCCGGGCTCTGCCCGTTGTAGCCCCACATGTTGACTTTGAAGCCGGGCGACACCTCGCGCACCACCGGCTCGGCCACCAGGTGGAATTCCTTGACGCCAGCGTTCATGCGCCAGGGCAGCGTCCAGCCATTGAGCGTGACCACGGGGTTGTAGGGACGGCCCGTGTTCGGAACCAGCGGCGGTGCGGTGTCCACGGATGTCTGGATGACCGGCTCGGGCAAACCCGCCAGCGCAGACCGGGCCACGGCCAGGCCGGCCACGGAGGCTGCGGCGCCGGCAAAAAACTGTCGTCGAGAGTTCGTGTTCATTTTTGGCGTTCCATTGGCTTTCAGTGCCCGGCGGTTTTGGGCGCATCCGCACCACCACCCAACGAGACCAAGTTGTCGGGGGAGCCGCCCTGCATCACCCATTGCAGGTCGGTCTCGGCGATCCAGAAGTCGCGCTGGGCGCCGATCGCATCCACCGTGGCCTGCGCCTGGTTGCGGGTTTCGTCCAACAAGTCCCAAACGCTTTTGAGCATGCCGTTGTAGTGCAGCACCGTTTCTTCGGTGATGTACTCGCGCTCCTTCAGAACCACATTGCGGCTGTCAAGCGCGAGCGCATGAGCGGCTGCATAGGCCTGCGTGGCCGACATCGAATGCGCCCGGTTGCGCAGACGCTCGGCATTGGGCAACTGCCTCTGGATGGCGGCTGCGCGTTGCGCCAGTTCTGTGCCCGTCAAGGCAACGGCAGGAACATCGGGCAGTTGATCGGGCAGGACAACGGCAAACTCGATGCCCGTCAACCCCCATATCTTGATCAGGTTTGTTTGGGCCTGCGCCGCCGCATGCTTCGCCTTCTGCAGATTCATTCGGGCCGCAGCCTCCGCCAATTGCACCGGCGATTGCTGCAACTTGCTCCAGTTGCCCACGCTGACCATGCGTTTGCCCAACTCATTGGCCGCCTGGGCCGCCTCCAGGCTGGTTTGCTGGACGCGCACGACCTGCTGTGCCGCAACCGCTTCGATCCAGGTCTTGCGCGCAAGCACCGCCACCTCCAGCAGTTCGCCCACGTCGTCCACGCGGCGCTGCAGACTGGGGTCCACCTCCATCCAGCGACCGGTGGCAATCATCCGCACGTTTTCAGAACCCAGGCGGTTCTGTGGTCGAACCAGCTCCCGGTGCACCAGCCAGGCGCGACGCACGGCCTCCTCAGCGGTAGAGACAGCCCATCCATTGGGTTGGCTGGCCGTGGCCGCTTCGGCTGGCAGATGGGCTTGCTCCCACTTGAGGATGTCGCCGTGGCCTCGCTGGAATGAACCCACCGCGTCGTTGGCGCGGCGCCAATCGGTTTCCTGGGTGGGAGGGGCTGTCTGCGCGGACAGCGCCAGCGGTGCCACGAGAACGCTGGTCACCAGCAGGTGACCAGCGGCTCGAAGGAAGAGGGGACGTTTCACTGCGATCGCTCCTTTTTGATGTGCATCAAACGGGGCGGATTCTGCGGGTGGACGTCCGTCTGTTCCCTGTCGGCTTGATTACAAACTTGTCATCTTTGCCCACATGGCCGCCCACAGAGGCAAACTTGCGGCCAGGAGCACAACCGTGAAGATTCTGATTGTTGAAGATGAACCCAAGGCGGGGGACTACCTGCGGCAGGGCTTGCGGGAAGCCGGCTACGTGACGGATCTCGTCACCAACGGCATCGACGGCCTCCACCATGGGCTCGAGGGCGACCACGACCTGGTGATCCTGGACGTCATGTTGCCGGGCATGGACGGGTGGCTGGTTCTTCACAATCTGCGCCGCCAGGGGCGGGACATGCCGGTGCTGTTTCTCACGGCCCGCGACCAGGTTGAAGACCGTGTCAAAGGACTGGAGTTGGGGGCCGACGACTACCTGATCAAGCCGTTTTCGTTCGCCGAGCTGCTGGCCCGGGTGCGCACCATCCTGCGCCGAGGTCGTTCGGGTCTGGAGGCCACCACGCTACAGGTGGCCGATCTGGAACTGGACCTGCTGCGCCGGCGCGTGACCCGATCAGGCAAACGCATCGACCTGACCGCCAAAGAGTTCGGCTTGCTGGAGCTGCTGATGCGCCGCCATGGCGAGGTCCTGCCACGTTCCCTGATTGCCTCCCAGGTGTGGGACGTGAACTTCGACAGCGACACCAATGTGATCGAGGTGGCCATGCGCCGCCTGAGGGGCAAAGTGGACGATCCATTTGAACCCCGGCTGATTCAGACCGTACGAGGCATGGGCTATGTGCTGGAAGAGCCGGAGGAATTGCGCTGATGCTCGGGCGACTGTCGCTGACCACGCGCCTGACGGCTTTCTATGCACTGGTGTCGGCCACTGTCCTGGTGGGTCTGGCGATTCTGGTGGCGTTTGCGACGAGCCGACACTTTGTCGAACTGGACCGGGGCTACCTGCAGGACAAGATCGGCCTGGTTCAAAAGATCGTCGGGGAATCGCCGTCGCCGGACCAGCTGACCAGCCGGCTTGATGAGTTGCTGGACAGTCACCACGGACTCTTCATCGACCTGCGCCAGGGCGATCGTGTGGTCTATGGGACCGAAGGCATGGCGTTCCCTTCGCGTCCAGTGCCGGAAGGCACCACCCCCACCGACTGGACCCAGGACGATCAAACCCTGCGCGGCCTGAGCGCTCGCATCGACCCACCTCCGACGCCGTCGAACGAGCCGGGCGCGGGCGGCGCGCCGATGCAGTTGCTGATCGCCCTGGATACCGGGCACCACCTGCATTTCATGCGAGCCCTGAGCCAGACACTCGCGCTCTACTCGCTGGGTGCCATCCTGGTCAGCGGCTTCCTGGGCTGGTGGGCGGCGCGCCGCGGCCTGGCGCCGCTGCGGATCATGAAAGAACGGGCCATGACGGTCACCGCGCAGAAGCTGGACCAGCGCATGCCCGTCGAAGCCGTGCCGGTGGAGTTTGCCGACCTCGCCGAAAGCCTCAACACCATGCTCGGGCGTCTGCAGGTGGACTTTGTGCGCTTGCAGGCGTTTTCCAGCGACCTGGCCCATGAGCTGAGAACCCCCATCAACAACTTGCTGACCCAGACTCAGGTGTCACTGGCTCAAAAGCGCGATGTGGCGGCTTATCAGGACATTCTGGCCTCCAACGCCGAGGAGTTCCAGCGTCTGGCCCGCATGGTGTCCGACATGTTGCTCCTGGCCAAGACGGAACATGGGGTCCAGCTGCCGAGCCGCGAACGCGTCTCGCTGCACGAGGAAGTGCTGTCCTTGTTTGACTATTACGATGCCGTGGCGGACGAAAAGCACATCCGCATGGCCCTCGACGGCACCGCCTCCGTCGCCGGTGATCGTCTGATGTTGCGGCGCGCGATCAGCAACCTGATGTCGAATGCGATCCGGCACTCAGCCGACGGTTCAGACATCCTGATTTCCATTCGAGTCGATCGGGGCAACATCTCGCTGTGCGTCACCAATCATGGGACCACCATCGCACCAGAACATCTTCCTCGCTTGTTCGACCGTTTTTACCGCGTGGACAAATCGCGCAGCCATCCGGAAAGCGACGGGACGGGTCTGGGACTTTCTATTACACGGGCCATCATGGCGGCGCACGGGGGTTCGGTCTCCGTGACCTCGGACAAAGGGACCACCTCCTTTTGCCTGTTGTTTCAAGAGAAACCCGTTGATTGAGCGCGCTTGACTTGGCGCAATTGGTCGTGGCCAACGGCTCCCATGCTTGCGATGCGGTTATCGCACGCGAGCCGGTGAAGTGTGACCCTGTACCCGATTCAGTACCGCTCGGAAGTAGAGATTTCCGGCTCCTCTGAGATCGTCGTTGCAGGCAGTTGCTTGCAACGACGGGCGAATTC
>PHCC01000043.1 GCA_002842215.1 Betaproteobacteria bacterium HGW-Betaproteobacteria-9
CGCGGTTTCCTCCCTAGAGGCTTGTACGACGCCCACCCTTCGTGCTCAGCGGGTGTCGTCGGCGCGCGTGCGCGGGAGGGCGTCCTACAACCCTTAACTGGAACCGACTTTGTGAAACTGAGGGGCAGCAGTACAGCGGTTGCCGCCGGTGGTAATCAGCAGGCGAATTCACGCTAAATGCCGCGAACCGGATGTTGGGTACAGCGACCGGCCCTGGCCCGAGTGGCGGCTGCATGAGGTACTGCGGTCATATGGCCGCCGCGACCCGGAGACGCCGTGCCACCGCCCGCTTTCGTATCACGTGGCGGCGGTACCCCGGTTGAATCCGCCTGCAAAAGACCACTCCCGCCAATCACTCCCACAGTGGCACTCGGCATACAAACGTCGCCTTGAAACAGCAGCTTGAACCCATCGACGGTGGACGGCGAAGGCGCCACGCGTCTAGAAGCGGATCGTGCGGCGAATACTTGTTTTTCAGATATGCAACCTCGGTTTTATCGCTTCGCTTACGGCGATGCGGTGAATAGAGTTCCCGTGACCTGAACGCAATCAGGATCTTTCAATCACTACACGAGTTCTCTATGCTGAATAAAGTTGCCATATCGGTCCGCGCGTTTTCTGTTGCGCTGGCGTTAACTGGTGGTTTGACGCTGGCCACCGTTTCACCTGTTGCTCACGCGACGCCTGCCGCCGTCGATGGTGCATCGGTTGAATTTTTCCGTGACTGGATTGTTGCACCTCAAGCGGCGTTCGATCTGATCAAGCAAGGTGCGCTGGTCATTGACGCACGCGGTGAGGATCTGAAGAAAAAAAGTGGCACACCAGCCGGCGCTGTGGCGCTTGTCTGGCAAGACTTGGCTGAGCCCAAACTGCCAACTATGGGGCGCCCACTACCTGTTGAGCAGGCCACCAAGAAACTGCAGGGCCTGGGCATTTCCAAAGAACGTCCTGTTGTGGTGCTGGGTGATTCCATAAAGGGATGGGGTGAGGATGGTCGTGTGACCTGGCTGCTGCGTGCCTGGGGTCACTCCCGTGTGGTGCTGGTGGATGGTGGGCTGGGCGCAGTCGAAAAAGTTGGCGCCCTCTCCATCAAACCCGCCGTGGTTCCAGGCAACTTTGTTGCCAGCGAGAGTTCCCAACTGGAGATCAAAAAAGAGGAAGTGAAAGGGAAGCTCAGCCGCAAGGATGTTGCGTTCCTTGATGTTCGTGAGCCCCGTGAATACAAAGGTCAAACGCCCTATGGCGAAAAACGTGGGGGGCACCTTTCTCCTGCCCAACACCTCTTCTTCAAGGATTTGCTAGACAAGGAGGGCCGTCTCTTGCCTCGGGAGCAGATCGAGAAAGTTCTGGCTTCACGTGGCGTGACGCGCGACAAAGAGGTTGTGTCCTATTGCACGGGTGGCATTCGCTCTGGCTGGGTGACTGCAGTGCTCAACGACCTGGGCTACAAGGCGCGCAACTATGCGGGCTCCATGTGGGAATGGTCGGCACAAGCGGCTGAAGAGTACCCGTTGCAAAAGTAGTCCCCACTTGTCGTTGGTGAATTAACACCCACGCGCATCCCATGCCTGGCGGTGGTGTCCGCCGCCTCTCACACAGAAACGAGCCGTGTAAACGCGGTCGCTTCTGTTTTGAAAGCTCTCAATGCCATCCACTACTCCACTGCAGCGAATATGGCTCGTTCTGGCCACGTTGATTTCGCTGGGTCTCGCCTACTGGTTTGATGAGTCGCTGCGCAAGAACGTGAACGAGGCCGTGGCCATCATGGCCTTGCCAGACCCGCAAGCCGCGATTGCGGCGTTCAAGGACTACCTGCTGGGTTTTGGTCCTTGGGCGGCAGTGGCGTCTGCGTCGTTGATGGTGTTCCAGTCTGTTGCGGCCCCACTCCCTGCGTTTGTGGTGACCTTTGCCAACGGCCTGCTGTTTGGCTGGGCCTGGGGTGCGTTGTTGTCCTGGTCAAGTGCCATGGTGGGCGCCGTCGTTTGCTACTGGATTGCAAAGTCGCTGGGGCGCCCTGTCGTGGAAAAACTGGTGGGTGGCAACAAGGCTCTGGAGACCTGGGACATCTTCTTCGCTCGCTTTGGCGTGCGAGCCATCCTGGTGTCGCGCTTGTTGCCGTTCGTGTCGTTCGACATCATCAGCTACGGTGCGGGTCTGACATCCATTGGACTTTGGAAGTTCGTCTGGGCAACTGGCCTTGGGCAACTTCCGGCCACCTTGTTGTACTCCTATCTGGGCCAAAACCTGACCGGCTCCATCAAGGTTTTGTTCTGGGTGTTTTCGATCACCATCGCCCTGTTTGTCATCGGCAGTGCCATCGGTCCCCGCATCTTGCGGAAATTGCTCGAGGCCAATGCGGCCAAGGCACCGGAGGTCCCCAATGGCGCTCTTGATTCAACCGCGCCATGACGACGAAGGAGCGCATCAGTCTGGTGGTCCGCATTCTGATCACCCTGGGTCTGATAGGACTGCTTTTTTACAAGCTTGATCTCTCGCAACTGCTGGTTCGCTTCCGCGAGCTCAGGTTGCAAGACACCTTCTGGGCGTTTGCTGCGGTGGGAGCAGCCATCGTGATATCGGCATGGAAGTGGGGATGGATTCTGCGTATGCGCAAGCATCCGCTTCCGTTCCTCACACTACTTCGCCTTTATTTTGTAGGGCTGTTTTTCAACAACGTATTGCCAACCTCTGTCGGTGGCGACGCGGTGCGTGCGTGGGAGACGACCAAGGAAACCGGTGAGGTCCCCGAGGCCATCGCATCGGTTGTGTCCGAACGTCTGATCGCTGGTGTGGCTCTTGGCATCACAGCGTTGCTGGGGTTGCCGTTCATCGATGCCGATCCGCACACCGTGCAGGTTGTGGTGGCGTTTCTCGTGGTTGATGTCGCCCTGGTTGGCATGTTCCTGGTGCCGCGCGTTGCGGAAGGCATTGTTGGGAAGACGCTGCCCACCCGGTTTTCAAGCCTCAAGGTGGTCGTGAAGAACACGGTGGTGATCGTTCGAGACACGGTGCGCAACCCGACGTTGTTCATCTGGATCTTGGTCTTGTCTGTCGCGTTTCAGATTTGCGTGGCGGCAGTGAATGCCGCGATCTTTCAGGCATTGGGTGCACACGTGTCGTTGGCGCACTGCGTCATCTACACCCCAATGATTTTCACGGTGGCCATGCTGCCGATCTCCATCTCCGGGTTCGGTGTGCGCGAGGCAGCCTATTGGTACTTTTTTTCCCGCATCGGCGTTTCGGAAGGCGACGCGGTTGCGACATCTCTGCTGTTCTTCTTGATTGTTGGGATCAGCAGTCTCCCTGGCGCACCGCTCTTTGTCTTTCGCAAATCCCGGCTGCAAACCGCGTGACTCATTTGGAGGAGTAGTCCCATGAAAGTTCTGGTCTTGTTTGTCATCGGAGGTCTGATTGCCTCATTGGCTTTTGGATTCTGGAAACTCACGCGCTATTTCTGGTTGAAAATCTTTTATCGCCTTAGAGGCGTTCAGGATGTGGACGTCCTGACTGCCCAGCGATGGCGGGGGCGATCTGCAGCCATCCTGCTCGATGTCCGTGAACCAGATGAGTACGTCGAAGCTCATGTCGATGGTGTCACCTTGATTCCGTTGGGGCAACTGGCGTCACGTACAAATGAACTTGCCGCCTACAAGCGATCGCCACTACTCGTCATCTGCCGGGGTGGAGTTCGTTCAGCCAAGGCCTGTCTGATTCTGGAAAAGCAGGGGTTTGAGCACCCCTTGAATGTGGCCGGCGGAATGAATGCATGGAAACGCCAAAAGCTTCCCTTTGTAGCCATGACCGGTGCTCAGACCGCATGACGATGGTGAAACCGCCATGGCGTTCTTCGAGCGGGTAGGTGCCGTCCACCGGTGCGGCAGCAGTTAAAGTCCTCGCAGATCCGTGCCGAGGCAGTCTTGTCCCTCGTCCCTATTCCCCGATCAGCTTGCCTGCGGCTGCAGGAACACCCGCGCCTTGCGCGGCGACACCACCAGCGTCTCGCCTTCCTTGAAGCCCAGCTCGCGGAACTGCTGTGCGGGTATCTGCGCCTCGATCAGCGGGTCGTGGCCGGCGGGCTGGTTGTTCTCCACCGGCAACAGCTCCAGACGGGCGATTGGGCCGACCACGATGGCGCGGCTGAGCTTGGCGACGATGCCGCTGGCGCCCGGCGTGTAGCGCTGCACATCCAGATCGTGCGGGCGCACGTAGGCAAAGGCCTGCGCGTTCTGCGCGTCGGCGTGTTCGGGCGTGTGAATGGCCACGCCGTCCAGTTGCAGCAGGCCTTCGTGCGCGCGACCGTGGAACAGGTTCACGTCACCCAGGAAACCGTAGACAAAGGGGCTGGCCGGGTGGTCCCACACGTCCTGCGGTGAACCGCTCTGCTCCACCACGCCCTTGTTCATCAGCACCACGCGGTCGGCCACTTCCAGCGCTTCCTCCTGGTCGTGGGTGACGAAGATGCTGGTCACGTGCAGCTCGTCGTGCAGCCGGCGCAGCCAGCGACGCAGCTCCTTGCGCACCTTGGCGTCCAATGCGCCAAACGGTTCGTCAAGCAGCAGCACCTGCGGTTCGACCGCGAGGGCGCGCGCGAGCGCGATGCGCTGGCGCTGACCGCCGGAGAGCTGCGAGGGGTAGCGGTCGCCCAGCCAGTCGAGCTGCACCAGCTTGAGCAGGTCGGTCACCTTCTGTTTGATCTGAGCATCGCTCGGGCGCTCGCCGCGCGGCTTCACGCGCAGGCCGAAGGCCACGTTCTCGAACACGCTCATGTGGCGGAACAGCGCGTAGTGCTGGAACACGAAGCCCACGTTGCGCTCGCGCACGTGCACGTCGGTGGTGTCTTCACCAGCAAACAGGATGCTGCCGGTGTCGGGCGTTTCGAGGCCCGCGATGATGCGCAGCAGCGTGGTCTTGCCGCAGCCCGAAGGGCCGAGCAGCGCGAGCAGCTCGCCGGAAGCGATGTCGAGGTTGACGTCGCGCAGGGCCTGGAAGCTGCCGAAGTGCTTGTTGACGTTGCGGATTTCAATGCTCATGGTGTCTTGTCCGGTACGGTTCAGTGGGGGGCGCTGGCTGCGGCCGTGTGCAAAGGCGGGGTGGGCCGCTCGGGCGGCAGCTCGGCCAGGGCCTTGAGTTCGCTTTCCATGCGCCACTCGGCCACCGACTTGATGGCCAGCGTCACCAGGGCCAGCAAAGCCAGCAGCGAGGCCACAGCGAACGCGGCCACCGACTGGTATTCGTTGTAGAGGATCTCCACATGCAGCGGCATGGTGTTGGTCTGTCCGCGGATGTGGCCCGAGACCACGCTCACGGCACCGAACTCGCCCATGGCACGCGCGTTGCACAGGATCACGCCGTAGATCAGGCCCCACTTGATATTGGGCAGGGTCACGTACCAAAAGGTCTGCCAGCCGGTGGCGCCCAGCACTTGGGCCGCCTGCTCCTCGTCGTTGCCCTGCGCCTGCATCAGCGGGATGAGCTCGCGCGCGATGAAGGGGAAGGTGACAAAGATGGTGGCCAGGATGATGCCGGGCACGGCAAAGACGATCTTGATGTCGTGCTCGGCCAGCCAGGGGCCGAACCAGCCCTGGGCGCCGAACACCAGCACGTAGATCAAACCGGCCACCACGGGCGACACCGAGAAAGGCAGGTCGATCAGCGTGGTCAGGAAGGACTTGCCCTTGAACTCGTACTTGGCGATGCACCAGGCCGCCGCCACGCCAAACACCAGGTTCAGCGGCACAGCCACCAGGGCGGTGATGAAGGTGAGGCGGATCGCCGACCAGGCGTCGGGCTCCTGCAGCGCTTCCCAGTAGGTCTCCCAACCCTTGCGCAGGGCCTCGGTGAACACCGCGGCCAGCGGCAGCACCAGGAACAGGAACATGAAGACCAGCGCTATACCGGTCAGCGTGTATCGCACCCAGGGTGCTTCGGTGGTGCCGCGTTGAGCGGTACGAACGGTGTTGGCGCTCATTGGTTGTTGCCTCCGGAGCGCTTGCGCTGCCAGCCTTGCAGGCCGTTGATGACCAGAAGCAGGACGAAGGAGATCACGAGCATCACCGTGGCCACGGCGGTGGCTCCGGCGTAGTCGTACTGCTCCAGCTTGCTGATGATGATCAGCGGCGTGATCTCGGAAATCATGGGCATGTTGCCGGCGATGAAGATCACCGAACCGTACTCACCCACGGCGCGGGCGAATGCCATGGCAAAACCGGTCAGCAGCGCGGGCGCGATGCTAGGGAAGATCACGCGGTTGAAGGTCTGCCAGCGCGTGGCGCCCAGGCAGGTGGCGGCTTCTTCCAGCTCCTTCTCGGCGTCTTCCAGCACCGGCTGCACCGTGCGCACAACGAAGGGCAGACCGATGAAGATCAGCGCGATCACGATGCCATTGGGGTTGAAGGCCAGTTGGATGCCGTGCGGCTCCAGGAACTGGCCGATCCAGCCGTTGCCGGCCAGCAAAGCGGTGAGTGAAATGCCGGCCACGGCGGTGGGCAGCGCGAACGGCAGGTCCACCAGCGCGTCCACGATCTTCTTGCCCGGAAAGTTGTAACGCACCAGCACCCAGGCCACCAGCAGGCCAAACACCACGTTGACCATGGCGGCGATGAACGAGGCGCCGAACGTGAGCCGGTACGAGGCCAGCACGCGCGGCCCGGTGACCGCCTCCCAGAACTGCGGCCATGTCAGCGTGAAGGTCTTGAACAGCAGCGCCGACAGCGGAATCAGCACGATCAGGCACAGATAAAACACCGTGAAGCCCAGCGTGAGATTGAAGCCGGGCAGCACGCGCACCGGCGTGCGGCGCGTAACGGGGGGAGGAACTGCCCCATGGGGCAACACAGCAGAAGTCATGGGAGATCCAATAAAGCGAAACCGATCCGGCGCGAGGGGCACGAAGCCCAGAACGCCGCGGGGCCGGCTTCGCCGGACCGCTGGCGTTGCCCACTGGGGGTCGCACGGAGCGCGGCGGGGTGTTCGTGGCCCTGCGGCGCGGGGGGCTATTTACTTCGTGGTGTAGAACTTGTCGAACTGGCCGCCGTCATTGAAATGCACTTTCTGTGCCTCAGCCAGCGAGCCGAAATATTCGTTGACGGTGAACAGCTTGATGGGTTTGAACGCGGTGGCGTATTTCTTCAGCACGGCCTCATTGCGCGGGCGGATGTTGTGTTTGGCCGCAATCTCCTGACCTTCCGGGCTGTAGAGGAAATCGAGGTAGGCCTTGGCCTCGGCGGCCGTGCCCTTCTTGGCAACCGTGCGTTCCACGATCGCGACCGGGTTCTCGGCCACGATGCTGGCGCTGGGGTGGATCGCGTCGACCTTGCCGGCGCCGAACTCCTTGTCCACCGACACCACCTCGGATTCAAACGTGATCAGCACGTCGCCGATGTTGCGCTGCAGGAAGACACCGGTGGCGTCGCGCCCGCCGCGCGCCAGCACCGGCACGTTCTTGTAGAGCTTGCCCACGAACTCGGCAGCCTGCGCGTCGGTGCCGCCCTTGGCGCGCACCTGACCCCAGGCCGCGAGGTAGGCCATGCGCCCGTTGCCGCCGGTCTTGGGGTTGACCACCACTACCTGCACGCCAGGCTTGATCAGGTCGTCCCAGTCCTTGATGCCCTTGGGGTTGCCGTTGCGCACCAGGAACAGCATGGTGGAGCTGGTCGGTGCGGCGTTGTGGGGGAAACGCTTGGTCCAGTCGGCGGCGACCACGCCTTTGCTGGCGAGGAACTCCACGTCGGTGGTGGTGTTCATGGTCACCACGTCGGCGTCCAGGCCGTCGGCGACAGCTCGCGCCTGGGCGCTGGAACCGGCGTGCGACTGGTCGACCTTGATGTCCTTGCCGGTGCTGGCCTTGTAGCTGGCGACGAAGGCGGTGTTGAGGTCCTTGTAGAACTCGCGCGACACGTCGTACGACACGTTGAGCAGCGTGGTCTGAGCTGAGGCGACGGAGGCGGCAGCGAGAGCGATGGCGCCAAGGGTGAGCTTGAAGGTGTTTTTCATGGAGTACGGCGTCCGATAGAGCGAATGCATCGAATTCTGGGATCGATGGGGTGAGAAACAAACGACTTTGTTCTTGTTTTCTTATTCGAAATTGGAATAAGGGCGGTCAGACGGCAGATTCTGCCGACACGACCGGCGCCACGTCGGCACCGAGCGACTGCAACAACGCCAGCCCGAGCGGCCATTCGCCGTGGCCAGAATCGACATTGATGTGCCCTGCCTCGTTCAGCCGCACGAACTCGCTGCCCCAGGCGCGGGCGTAGGCACCGGCCAGGCGCACCGGGCAATACGGGTCGTTGCTGCTGGCAACCAACACGCTGCGGTATGGCAGCTTTTGGTAGGGCACGGGCGCAAAGTCGACCAATACGCCTCGGCGCTCCGGGTCCGCGGGCGCAACCAAAAGTGCCCCCTGGATACGGACAGCCACCTCGGGTGAAAGGTGCGTGGTGGCGATGCAGCCCAGGCTGTGCGCCACGATCACCACGCGGCCGGGAGCCTGCTCGATGGTTTCCGACAGGCGCTGCACCCAGGCGTGTTTGATCGGGCTGATCCAGTCATCCTGCTCGACGCGCAGCACGCTGGGCAGCCGATCGGTCCAGAGACTTTGCCAGTGCCCTGGGCCGGAGTTGCGCCAGCCCGGCACGATGATGACGGTGGGAGAAGACATGAGGTCATTCTGGGGACCGCTTCTAAATACACAAACGAATATTAGGTAGTTTGTTTATTCAAAAATCATATGTAGATGGCGCGACGTCCCACACAAAGCTGACCTCATCGAGGCAGGCTTTCTTCCAGGTGCCAGAGGACGGACAGCCATGAAATCGAACAACGTTTCCCGGGACGACAGGTCGCGTCCGCCCAGTTCCTGCGAACAGTTCTGCGACCGGTGTCGTCAGAGCAGCACTGCCCTCAACTCGACCCACAACGAGCCCTCGTCAAACTGGTAGGTGGCGTCTTGTTCGGTTTGGATCATGGGGCGTTCAAGCTGGAAGACCGGTGGCGTCGAACACGCCGTCAAACAGCACCGAACTCAGGTAGCGTTCACCCGAATCCGGCAGGATCACCACGATGGTCTTTCCCGCGTTTTCGGGACGTTGTGCCAGGCGAACCGCCACCGCCGCGGCAGCGCCGCAGGAGATGCCCGAGAGGATGCCTTCTTCACGGGCCAGGCGCCGCGCAAAGTCCACCGCCTCTTCGTTGCTCACCTGTTCGATGGCATCGACCAGCGACAGGTCCAGCACCTCGGGCACGAACCCCGCACCAATGCCCTGAATCTTGTGAGGTGCGGGTTTGAGCTCTTGCCCAGCGCGCTGCTGCGTCAGGATGGGGCTGGCCGTGGGCTCGACCGCCACCGAGGTGATGGCCTTGCCCTTGGTGTCCTTGAGGAAGCGAGAGACGCCGGTGATGGTGCCGCCCGTGCCCACGCCCGACACGAGGATGTCGATCGCGCCATCGGTGTCGTCCCAGATCTCGGGGCCGGTGGTCTTCTCGTGGATCGCCGGGTTGGCCGGGTTCTTGAACTGCTGCAGCAGCACGTACTTGGGGTCGCTGGCGGCAATTTCTTCGGCCTTGGCCACCGCACCTTTCATGCCCTTGGCGCCTTCGGTCAGCACCAGCCTGGCACCGTAGGCCAACAGCAGCTTGCGCCGCTCGATGCTCATGGTTTCGGGCATGGTCAGAGTGAGCGGAATGCCCTTGGCCGCGGCCACGAAGGCCAGCGCGATGCCGGTGTTGCCGCTGGTGGGTTCCACGAGTTCCTTGCCCGGGCCGAGCAGACCGCGTTGTTCGGCGTCCCAGATCAGCGCAGCGCCGATGCGGCACTTGACCGAGTAGGCCGGGTTGCGGCCTTCGATCTTGGCCAGCACGGTGGCCTTGGCACCGTCGGTGATGCGGTTCAGGCGCACGAGCGGCGTGCGGCCGATGGAAAGGGCGTTGTCGTTGTAGATGGTCATGGTGGTTCCTTGGTTCAGTCCTGCACCCAGGGCAGGTCGTGAAAGCGCCAGCCATCGCTGCCGCCCCGGTGTTGCTGTGCGTCGATTTCGCCTTCGAAGCCTTCGAGCACGTTGAATACGTTGTGAAGGCCGGCCTTGGCGGCGGCTTCGGCGGCCACGGCCGAGCGCTTGCCGCTGCGGCACAGCAGCAGCACCGGCTGCTCCTTGCCCAGCTTCACCTCCAGCTCGCGCACAAAACGTGGGTTGCGCGTCAGGCTGGTGCCGGTGGCCCAGGCGATGTGCACACTGCCCGGTACGTGGCCGACGAACTTGCGCTCCTCGGCGCTGCGCACGTCGACCAGCACGGCCTGGCCGGTGGAAAACAGGGCCCAGGCCTGCCGGGGCGATACGCCGCCGGCGTAGGGCAGCCCGCTGGCCTGGGCGGCCTGGCGGACCTGTTCCAGGGCCTCCAGCTCGGGTGTGGTGTCAAAGGTCGCGCTCATGTTCGGAATCTCCGTGTTGCGTTCAGGAAGAAGGTCAGAGCCCGACTCTAGAAGCGCCTGCACAGAACACGAACGAAGGTTTTCTTGTTTCCATATACGGGAAACGCACAAGCCTTCACATCCCGCGCGTGGCCCGCTCCGGCGCGTAGCGGTCGGCCTGGATGTCGGGCGTCACGCCGTGCGTCAGCACCTCGTCGGTGATCGGCAGGAACTGCGCGTTCCAGTCTTCCCAGGCCTGGCGCAGGCGGGCAAACACCTCGGGGTGTTGGTTCTTGAGGTTGGCGCGCTCCAGCGTGTCGTCTTCGACATCGAACAGGAACTCGTTCTGGTTGATGCGCAGGTACTTGAAGCGGCCTTCGCGCGCGGCGCGCTGGCGCTGTGCCTTGTAGCGCCAGAACAGGCGGCGTTCATGCACGGCGGCTTTGCCTTCGAGCACCGGCAGGATGTTTTCGCCGTCGCTCGGGTAGTCCGGGTGCGGTGCGGTGCCGGCCGCGGCCAGCAGCGTGGGCAGCCAGTCCATGGTGATGGTGACCTGATCGCTCACCTGCGGCTTCAGGCGCGCAGGCCAGCGCAGCAGCGTGGGCACGCGGATGCCGCCTTCGAGCAGCTCGGTCTTCTGGCCGGTGAAGGGCCAGGTCTTGGAGAAACGTTCGCCACCGTTGTCGCTGGTGAAGATCACGAGGGTGTTGTCGTCCAAACCCTTTGGCTTGAGCGCCTGCACCACCTGCCCCACCGCCGCGTCGAGCGAGCGCACCATCTTCGCGTAGGTGTGCAGGTTGCCGCCGTCGTAGTGGAAGATGTCGGTCAGGTCGCGCGAGACGTGTTCGTCTTCCGGCCCCACCCAGGGCCAGTGCGGCGCGGTGAAGTGCAGCGACAGAAAGAACGGCTTCTCGCTGCTCTGCTGGGCTATCCAGGACGCTGCTTCGTCGGCCAGCAGCTGGGTGTAGTAGCCCACGCGCTCGACCGGCACCTCGCCTTCGTACAGATCGCGCGGCACGGCCGCGCCCACGCCGGGCTTGTGGGTGAAGTAGTCGATGGCGCCGCCGTAGTTGCCAAAGAATCGGTTGTAGCCGCTCTTGAGCGGGCCGAAGGTCGGCAGGTTGCCCAGGTGCCACTTGCCGATCAGCGCGGTCTCGTAGCCCGCGTCGCGCAGCAGCGAGGGCAGCGTGGGGTGATCGGGCGGCAGGCCGTGCAGGTGCGCGGTGCGCACCAGCGGCTCCTCCAGCCCGCCGCGCAGGCGGTACTGGTAGCGCCCGGTGATGAGGCCGAAGCGCGTCGCCGAACACACGGCCGAGTTGGCGTAGGCCTGCGTGAAGCGCACACCCTCCGCCGCCACCGCGTCGAGGTGGGGCGTCTGGTAGTGGGTCTGCCCGTAGACGCTGAGGTCCGCCCAGCCGAGGTCGTCGGCCAGGATGAAGACAATGTTGGGCTGTTGGGCTGCACCGCTCATGCCGCGCCTTTCAGCTTGCCGCTGGCGTCGGCTTCCTTCCAGGCGCTTTCCAGCTTGAGATCGCGCAGGGCCTGCCGCACGAACTTCGGTTCGAACCAGGCCTTCACGTCGTAGCCCTGGCGGATCAGGCCGAGCTTGAGACCTTCGTCGTGCACGCCCTGGTAGGCCGCGATCAGACCGTCATCGATCAGTGGCGAATAGCGCTGGGCCAGGTTTTCTCCGGCCAACTCTTCGCGGAAAGCCAGCTCGGGGTTGCCGCTGTTGCTGGCGTACAGCTTGATCAGCGCTTCTCGGTTGCCCTCTTGTGAAGCCCAGTGCGCGGCGCGCACCAGTTGCTTGACCACGCGCTGCACCAGCGGCGTCTGGTGGGTCACGAAGTCTTCGGTGGCCAGGGCACCGGCGTTGATTTCAAAACCGGGGCCACGGCCACGCGTGCTCAGCGGAATCTGCACACCCTTGTCGCGCAGGATGAACAGGTCGGGGCCGCCGAACGTGGCATCGATCTGGCCGGCCACCACGGCGGCCTTGGAGCTGGGCCAGTCCATGTTGATGAGCTTGACGTCTTTCTCGGTCAACCCGGCCGAGGCCAGCAGGTTGTCAAACGGGCGCTGGTAGGCCGTGCCCTTGAGCACCGACACGCGTTTGCCCTTGAGGTCGGCAACCGTGCGGATGGTGGATCCCGGTGCGGTGGCCAGGTAGCTGTTGGAACCGCGACCGGTGGACAACAGGTAGCGCGTGGGCAGGCCACGCGACTTGTGGATCACCGACGCCAGGTCACCGAGGTAGATGATGTCGAGCTGTTTGGCGGCCAGCGCTTCGGCCACGGCCGGGCCGGCGCCACGGAAGAAGTTCCACTGCACCTCGATGCCGTCTTTGGCGAACTCCTCCTCCAGCCACTGGTTGGCCTGGACGATGGCCAGGGCGGACGCACCGGGCGAGGACTTGCCGGCGGTGCCCAGATCGGGCGAACCCAGGCGGATCACTTTGGCGGGCGCGGTCTGCGCGCGCAGGCCCAGCGGCGCGATGAGACCGGCGGCGGCCATGATGTCTTGAGCAAGTGGGTGGGGAGTGGCAAAAGGGAATCAGATGGCGAACTGCCACGCAGACACAGCCGCCTGCTGTTCGTCGCGCCGCAGTGGTGGCTCGGCCAGCTCGGCCGTGCCGTGGTCGGCGAACTCGCGCAGCACCCGATCTTTGACGGTGGTGAACGCGTGCGAGGTGCGTTCGCGCGGATGGGCCAGGGGCACGGGGATGGTGCGGCGGATGCGGCCGGGGCGCGGCTCCATCACCACCACCTTGTCGCCCAAGTACACCGCCTCTTCGACGTCGTGGGTGACGAGGATCATGGTGATGCCCTCCTTCTCCCAGATGCGGTGCAGCTCCAGCTGCAGGTGGGCGCGCGTCATGGCGTCGAGCGCGCCGAAGGGTTCGTCGAGCAGCAGGATGTCGGGCCGGTTCACCAGCGCACGGGCGATGGCCACGCGTTGCGACATGCCACCCGAGAGCTGGTGCGGGTAGGCGGTCTCGAAACCTTGGAGGCCCACCAGCTCGACGTGTTCGCGGATGGTCTGGCGCCGCTGGCCTTCGGTGAGTCCCGAGTTGAGCAGGCCCAGGCCGATGTTCTTCACGACGTTGAGCCAGGGGAACAGGCGGTGCTCCTGGAAGACGATGCCGCGGTTGAGGTTCGTGCCCTTGATGCGCGTGCCGTCGAGCAGGATCTCGCCCTGGTAGCCCTCTTCCAGGCCGATGATCAGGCGCAGCAACGTGGACTTGCCGCAGCCACTCGACCCGACGATGCTGACGAACTCGCCCGGCTCGATGGTGAGAGAGATGTCCTGCAGCACGGGCAGGGCCTCGCCCTTGACTTCATACTGCTTGTTCAGGCCCTGGATGGCCAGGGTACCGGCGTGTGCCATGGGTTTCTCCAAAAAATAATCAGTAGCGCGCCACGGTGCGCTCGCGCCAGGCCAGCAGCCGCTGCTCCAGCGCACCCAGTGCCCAGTTCAGAACAAAACCGACCAGCCCGATCACGACCACACCGAAGAGCACCAGGTCCATCTCGAAGTGTTCGCGGCCGTCGATCAGGGTGTTGCCGATGCCCTTGCCCGAGGCGAGCAGGTACTCGGCACCCAGGGTGGCGAGCCAGGTGTAGATCAGCGAGAGCTGGATGCCGGTGAAAACCGAGGGCGCGGCCGAGGGCGCGATCACGCGGGTCAGCAACTGCCAGAGGCTGAAGTCGTACACGCGGGCCACCTCGATGTACTCGCGCGGCACGCTGCGGATGCCCTCAAAGGTGTTGAGCACCACCGGGAAGAAGGCGGCCATAGCAACGAAGGCGATCTTGGCGCCGTCGCCGAGGCCGAACCACATCGACAGCATCGGGATCCACGCAAACAGCGAGATCTGCTTGAGCGTGTGAAAGGACGGGCCGACCAGGCGGTCGAACCAGCGCGACCCGCCCAGCAGCACGCCGAACACCAGGCCGATGGCCGACCCGATGGCGAAGCCCCAGGCCATGCGCCACAGGCTGGCCGACAAGGCGACCGCGAGCTCACCACTGGTGAACTGCTGCAGCGCGCGGTCCCACACCGCGCCGGGCGAGACCAGCAGCGGCGAGGTGGACCAGCCCGAGGCCACGGCCCACCACCACACCAGCAGGATCAGCGCGGGCAGCACCCAGCCGCGCAGCGCGGGTGGCACAACAACAGAAGATTTTTCGATGGACATGGAGCGTGTTCCTTTCACAGCCCGGGCTTGCGCCAGCGCAGCAGCCAGGCTTCGGTCAGGGAGAGCAGCTTGTCGATGGCGAAACCCACGATGCCCACCGCCAGCACTGCGGCCAGCACCACGTCGAGCTGGAACAGCTGGCGGCCATAGACGATCAGGAAGCCAATGCCCTCGGATGAGGCCAGCAGCTCCACCACCACCAGGGCCAGCCAGGCGTGGGTGAGGCCATAGCGCACGCCGTTCCAGATCGGCGCCGTGGCGGCGGGAAACACCACCTTGGTGAGCATCTGCCAGCGAGTGAAGCCGTAGACCTTGGCCACTTCGATGAAGCGGTTGGGCACGCCCTGGATGCCCTGGCAGGTGTTGATGGTCACCGGCACCAGCGTGGCTTTGGCGATCAGCAGGAACTTGAGTCCCTCGTCGATCCCCACCAGCAGCATCAGCAGTGGCAGCCAGCCGATCACCGGCACCTGGCTGAAGGCCTTGAACAGCGGGAACAGATAGGCGCGCACGGTGGGCGACAGCCCCATCGCCGCGCCCAGCGCGAGGCCGGCAAACAGACCGATGCCGAAGCCGGTGAACACGCGCACCAGGCTGATCTGCAGGTTGTCCCACAGCTCGCCGCTGGCGGCCAGGTCGGCAAAGGTCTGGAACACCAGCGCGGGCGGGGGCAACACCTGCTCAGGCGCCCAGCCCCACACCGACGACAAGTGCCACAGCAGCAGCACCGCGAGCGGGACAGGCCAGGCCCAGAGCCACTGCCAGCCTGGACGCCAGCCGGGGCGTCTCGATGAGACGGCCTGTGCCGTGGCGGCGGAGAGATTCAGCGCCACCGTGGCGGTGATCTGTTGGGACATGGCTCGCTCCTCTGCAGGCTCAATTCAGGTCAGTGCGACAGCTGACCGTCCGCACCGTAGGCGGGCCAGTAGCCTTCCAGCTTGAGTTCCTTGAGCGCCACGTTCAGGTAGCGGCGGTCGAACCAGCTGTCGATCTCGGGCACCGAGCGCGTGAGCTTGAGCGCGTGGGCGTCTTTGGCGGCCTCCTTGTAGCGCGAGACCAGGAAGGCATCGAGCAGCGGCGAGAGGCGCACACGCAGCGGCTGACCGATGAAGTCTTCGCGCCAGACCTTTTCGGGGTATTCGGCCTTGCCCCAGCGCTCGAACAGATCGGCGCGGTTCGCCTCGTTCGAGTACCGGTGCGCCACCTTGACCAGGGTGGTGACCACACGCTGCACCGCCTCCGGCTGTTTCGCAGCGAACTCGTCCGTCACCAACAGGTGGGTCTGGCGGGTGTACTTGTAGTTGTCGGCTGCGGCTGACCAGACGATTTTGGCCAGTCCCTTGTCACGCAGGTTGAACAGCCCGACATAGCTGAACACAGCCTCCACGTCTTTGTTGACCAGCGCCGTTTCGGAGCCGGGAATGTCCAGGTTGATCAGCTTGAGGTCGCGCTCCTTGAGCCCGTGCGCTGCCAGTGCTGCCACTGCGGCCAGGTGCAGGTTCGTGCCCTTGAACAGCGCCACCTTCTTGCCCTTCAGGTCCTCGATGCGGCGGATGTCCGAATCCGGTTGCACGGCAAGGTACAACCCGGTGCGCACGCCGCTGCCGGCAATGATCTTCGTCTTCACACCGTTGGCGCGGTGCACGATGGACGGCAGGTCACCCTGCCAGGCGAAGTCGATCTGGTTGTTGACCAGCGCCTCGTTGACGGCCGGGCCGGCCCCCTTGAAGAAGGTCCACTTGATCTCCACGCCATCCTTCTTGAATGCTTCTTCCAGGGCGCCATCGGTGTAGGCCAGCGCGGCGGTGGTCCCGCCATGGCGGATGGGGTTGCTGCCGACACCGCCCGTGGCGATGCCGATGCGGATGACCTTCAGAGGTTCGGCGGTTTGGGCCTGCACAGGGCCGACGGCTGACAGGGTGAAGGCCAGCGCGAGCAGGCCCAGACGTTGACGTGGATTCATGGTTCCTCCGGTTGAATCGTTTGGTGTTGACCGGACGGAATCTAACGGCGTGCCCTTGCTCGCGTAACGAATGAAAACAGATAACCAAACACGCAGATGTTTGGTTCATGAGCTCATGACCCCAGCGGCATGAAGACCCCCTGTTTACCGAGCATGTTTATGCAAAACGCTTCGTTCACGGCCACGGCTTCGGTGCCTAGAGTGGAAAAAGGACGGCCACTTCAGGCCGCACCTGTTCACTTCCCCCCCACCTTATTCAGGAGTTTCTTCATGTCCCAACTCAACGACCTGCCCAGCACCTACACCCGTTTCAAGGTCGAGCCCTACACGCCCAGCATTGGCGCCGTGATCCACGGCCTGGACCTGCGCCGATCACTGGACGATGTGACGCAAACCGAACTGCACCATGCGCTGGCCCGCCACGAAGTCATCTTCTTCCGCGATCAGACGCTGTCGCCTGAGCAGCATGTGACCTTCACCCGCACTTTCGGTGGCGTGGCCGAGGTCAAGGCCTTTTTCCCGCGCCTGGAGAGCCACCCGGAGATCGAGATTGTCGAGAGCACGGCCGAGCGCCAGAAAGCCGCCAACAACTGGCACGCCGACATCACTTGGCGCGAACAGCCGCCGCTGGGCACCAGCCTGTACGCGCAGGTGATTCCGGCCACCGGCGGCGACACCGTCTGGGCCAGTCTGACCAAAGCCTACGAGAGCCTGTCCCCAGCTTTCCAGGCCTACCTGGAGAGCTTGACCGCGGTGCACACCTGGGAGATCAGTGGCTGGACCGAGTACCTGCTGCGCAAGGACGCCAGCGGCGACGAACTCAAGGCCGCGCGCGCCAAGTACCCGCCGGTGGAACACCCGGTGGTGCGCGTGCATCCGGTCACCGGCAAGAAGATCCTCTACGTCAACTCGACCTTCACCAGCCACATCAAGGGTCTGACGCGCTCGCAGAGCGACGCCCTGCTGACCCAACTGTTCGAGCTGGCCCGGGTGCCCGAATTCCAAGCCCGACTGCGCTGGGCGCCGGGCACGCTGGCGGTCTGGGACAACCGATCGACCCAGCACTACGCGGTCGGCGATTTCTTCCCGCAGCACCGCAAGCTGCACCGCATCACGATCACGGCAGACAAGACGTTCTGATCACACAACAAGGAGGAACCCAACATGACACAAGGGCAACTGCAACCCCAACGAAAGCTCCGCCTCGGCGCTTTCATCATGGCCACCGGCCACCACATCGCCGCCTGGCGCCACCCCGAGGCCCAGGCCGATGCCGGCGTGAACATTGACCACTACATCGCACTCGCACAGACCGCCGAGCGCGGCCTGTTCGACCAGGTGTTCGTGGCCGACAGCCCCGGCATCTGGCACAAGGGCGACCGGGAGTCCTTCAGCCGCCAGGGCCGGCTCTCGCACTTCGAGCCGGTCACGTTGTGGGCCGCGCTGTCGGCGGTGACGAAACACATCGGCTTCGTCGCCACCGCGTCCACCACCTACGAAGACCCCTACCTGCTGGCGCGCAAGTTCGCCTCGCTGGACCACATCAGCAAGGGCCGCGCCGCCTGGAACGTGGTGACCACCAGCGCTGAGAACGTGCACGGCAACTTCGGCCTGGACGCGCACCCGGACCCGGCCACGCGCTACGAGCGCGCCCACGAGTTCGTGGACGTGGTCAAGGGCCTGTGGGACAGCTTCGAGGACGACGCCTTCACACGTGACAAGGCCTCGGGCGTGTACTTCGACCCCGGCAAGCTGCACGAGCTCAACCACATCGGAAAATTCCTCAAGGTCAAGGGTCCGCTGAACATCGAGCGCCCGCCGCAGGGCCACCCGGTGATCGTGCAGGCAGGCTCGTCGGACGACGGCAAGGAACTGGCGGCGGCCACGGCCGAAGCCATCTTCACCGCCTGGACCAGCCTGGCCGAAGCGCAGGCCTTCTACAAGGACGTGAAGGGCCGCATGGCCAAGTACGGTCGCCGGCCCGAGCAGCTGGTGGTGATGCCCGGCATCTCTCCCGTGATCGGTCGCACCGAAGAAGAAGCCCAGGCCAAGTGGGCCGAGCTGCAGGCGCTGATCCACCCCTCGGTGGGTCTGGCCACGCTGGAGCCGTTCTGGCCGGGGGAAGACCTGTCGAAGTGGGATCTCGACGCGCGCCCGCCCTACATCCCCGAAGCGCCCAAGGGCATCAACAGCCGGGCGCATGTGGTGCTGGAGCTGGCACGCCGCGAGAAGTACACCGTGCGCCAGCTCTACGAGTACCTGGCCGGCGCGCGCGGGCACTGGGTGGTGGTGGGCACACCGGTGCAGATCGCCGACCGCATGCAGGAGTGGTTCGAGAACGGCGCGGCAGACGGCTTCAACGTGATGCCGCCGGTGCTGCCGGCTTCGCTGGACGACTTCGTGGAACTGGTGGTGCCCGAGCTGCAGAAACGCGGCATCTTCCGCACAGCCTACGAGGGAAAGACGCTGCGCGAGAACCTGGGCCTGGAGCGCCCGGTGGGCCGCTACGCCGAGCCCCAGGCCAAGGCTGCCTGAGTGAGCGGTATGGCATCGACAGCGGTGGCGTGGCACACACGCCACCGCTTTTTGCTGGCCTTCGCGCTGCTCTCGCTCTTCATGGGCATCAGCGTCGGTCTGGCCAAGGTGACCACCAGCCTCTATGCGATCCACCTGGGCGCCAGCGGCTGGTGGCTGGGCGCCATCGCGGCAGCGCAGAGCGTGGGCATCCTGCTCACGGGCCTGCCCATGGGCCACTGGGTGGAGCGTTTCGGCCCCCGCCGCCTGTTCATGGCCGGCAGCCTCGCGGGGGGCCTGCTCTATGCGCTGCTGCCTTTGGTGCCCAGCAGCGGATTCCTGCTGGCCATGACGGCGTTGACCGGCGTGGTGATGCCCACGCGCTTCGTCTCGCTGCAGATGATCTTCATGACCATGCTCCATCAGATCGGCACGGCCCATGCCGGCTGGCAACGCGCGGCCCACATGTCGGGCATGTTGCTGCTGGGTCCGCTGATCACGGCTTTCGTGATCCAGCAGGTGGGCCACGCCGGCAGCTACTGGATCGTGGCACTGATGTTCCTGCTGACCATCGGCCTGTCTCAAGGCGTGCTGCGCCAGCCGCTGCCGGAACGGGTGGCACCGGCACACCCGGCGGGATTGCGCGCAGGGCTGGTCAACCTGTTGAGCCACGCCGAAGCCCGTCGGCTGGCCGCCACCGAGGCGGGCATCCAGGGCCTGAACATGTACCACGCGTTCTTCATCGTGGTGATCGCGGTGCAGCAACTGCACATCTCCGCCATGGCGGCGGGCTCGCTGGTGGCGATCGAGGGCGCCGCCTTCATCGCCGCCCTGCTCTGCCTGGGCAGCTGGGTGCAGCGGCTGGGTGCACGCGCCATGCCCGCGGGCGCAGTGCTTTCGGCGGGCGCGTGTCTGCTGCTCAGCCAGGCGACGGATCACGCCGGCCTGGCGGCGGCAAGCGCCTTGCTGGGCCTGGGTCTCGGGGTGATGGAGATCCAGGTCATCGGGCGCATGGCGGCGCTGGGCACGCGCCTGGGGATGGGCCGCATGGCGGGCCTCAACGCCATCGCCGGACCGGGTGGCGCCTTGCTGGGCGGTGCGATGGGCGGTGCCCTGGGTCCCTGGTTGGGCCTGCAAACGGCCTTTCTGGTCTTCGTGCCCCTGTTCCTGCTGCACGTGCTGCCCCGTGCGCGGCACACCTGAGGGCGTGGCCGCCCCGCGGGCGCTTCGATCAGTGCGCTTCCTGCGCCTGCATCACCGCCTCGCGGGTGAGCGTAGGCACGAAGCTTTCGATGAAGCCATAGGCAAAGCCGGGCAGCCAGTGATTGCGGCGCAGGCCCAGGCGGGTGAGGTTGATCTGGAACAGGTGGCCGGCGTCAATGGCGTGCAGGTGGTGGTCACGCTCCTCGTCCATGGCGATGGAGGCCACGATGCCCACGCCCATCTCCAGCTCGACATAGGTCTTGATCACGTCCGCGTCCATGGCCGTGAGCACCACGTTGGGCTGCAGCCCGGCGTGGGCGAACGCGTCGTCGATGTGCGAACGGCCGGTGTAGCCCACCTCGTAGGTGATGATGGGAAAGGCCGCCAGGTCCTGCAGCGTCACGGGCTGGGGCAGCGACAGCAACGGGTGACCGGGTGGCACCACGATGCTGTGGCTCCAGCGGTAACAGGGCAGCGTGACCAGCTGTTCGTAGCTGGCCAGCGCCTCGGTGGCCACGCCGATGTCGGCGTCGCCTGCGAGCAGCATCTCGGCCACCTGCTTGGGCGATCCCTGGTGCAGGTGCAGCGTGACGCGCGGGTAACGCTGGCGAAAATCGCGCACCACGTGGGGCAGCGCATAGCGCGCCTGCGAGTGGGTCGCAGCGATCGACAGGCGGCCTTCTTCGCGCCCCTGCAGCTCCTGCCCGGCACGGCGCAGGCTCTCGGCGTCCAGCAGTACGCGCTGGATGATGGGCATGAGCGCCTGGCCGGCCGAGGTGAGCCCCAGCAGGCG
Source organism: Betaproteobacteria bacterium HGW-Betaproteobacteria-9 (assembly GCA_002842215.1). Taxonomy (GTDB): domain Bacteria; phylum Pseudomonadota; class Gammaproteobacteria; order Burkholderiales; family Burkholderiaceae_C; genus Hydrogenophaga. The sequence goes on from PHCC01000043.1 coordinate 21,077, forward strand.
CTTGCCCGAACGCACGAACAGCTCTACGCCCAGCTCTTCCTCCAGCTCGCGCACCTGTCGGCTCACGCCAGGCTGTGAGGTGTGCAAGACCAAGGCCACCTCGGTCAGATTGAATCCGCAGCGCGCTGCCTCCCGGACCGAGCGCAGTTGTTGAAAGTTCATGTTTTCCCTGAGAAGAGCGTCTGCCCGGATGCTGAATGCCCATGAGCTCGCTTACAGGCCCATCATCTCTTGCCCCGGGCCTTTGAAGGTCAAACCGCCGCCAGCGCCTGCTCCAGATCGGCGATCAGGTCGTCGATGTGCTCGATGCCGATCGACAGGCGAACCATCTCGGGGCTCACGCCGGCCTTCTTCATTTCGTCGGGATTGAGCTGGCGGTGCGTGGTGGTGGCCGGGTGGCAGGCGAGCGACTTGGCGTCGCCGATGTTCACCAGGCGCGTGAACAGCATCAGTGCGTCCTGGAACCGCGCGCCGGCTGCGATCGCATCGCTGGACTTCAGGCCGAAGCTGATGATGCCGGACGCCTTGCCGCCCATGTATTTCTGCACCAGCGCGTGGTCTTTGTGGTCGGGCAACCCGGCGTAGTTCACCCAGTCCACCTTGGGGTGGTTCTGCAGGTGCGTGGCGACCTTGACCGCGTTTTCGCAGATGCGGTCCATGCGCAACGCCAGGGTCTCGATGCCCTGCAGGATCTGGAACGCGTTCATGGGCGAGAGCGCCGCGCCCATGTTGCGCAGCGGCACCACGCGGGCGCGCCCGATGTAGGCGGCCGCGCCCAGTGCTTCGGTGTAGACCACGCCGTGGTAGCTCACGTCGGGTTCGTTCAGGCGTTTGAAGCGGGCTTTGTGCACGCCCCAAGGGAATTTGCCCGAGTCCACGATGGCGCCACCGATGGTGGTGCCGTGGCCGCCGAGGTACTTGGTGAGCGAGTGCACCACGATGTCGGCACCGTGTTCGAACGGGCGGCACAGGTAGGGGCTGGTCACGGTGTTGTCCACGATCAGCGGCACGCCGGCGGCGTGGGCCACAGCGGCGAGCGCGCCGATGTCGGTCACGTTGCCCAGCGGGTTGCCGATGGACTCGCAATAGATGGCTTTGGTCTTTTCGTCGATCAGCGCGGCGAACGCGGCCGGGTCGCGCGGGTCGGCGAAGCGCACGGTGATGCCCTGCTGCGGGAAGGTGTGGGCGAACAGGTTGTAGGTGCCACCGTAGAGCGTGGAGGCTGAGACGATGTTGTCGCCGCTCTCGGCGATGGTCTGGATCGCCGCCGTGATCGCTGCCATGCCCGAGGCCATGGCCAGCGCACCGATGCCGCCTTCGAGTGCCGCCAGGCGCGCTTCGAGCACGCCGTTGGTGGGGTTCATGATGCGGCTGTAGATGTTGCCAGCGACCTTGAGATCGAACAGGTCGGCGCCGTGCTGCGTGTCATCAAACGCGTAGGCCACGGTCTGGTAGATCGGCACCGCCACCGCCTTGGTGGTGGGGTCGGGCGTGTAGCCAGCATGGACGGAACGGGTTTCGAATTTCCATGAATCAGACATCGGTTCTCCTTATGGTTCGGTGCTGCCTGTTTCCAGGGCTTGGCTTTGTTCTGCTCGCGCACGGCGATCAGGTTGACGTGGGGGCTCCGGGAACATTCCTGAGCGAGGGCGTATTGGCGATCATTGCGCAGAGTCATCCGCGTCAGATTTTGGCGATCGACACCTCGGTGGACTTGACCAGCGCCACGACGTCGGAACCCACCTTGAGTTCGAGTGCGTCGACCGAGCGGGTGGTGATCACCGAGGTCACGATGCCCCAGGGGGTCTCGACGTCGATCTCGGAGACGACATCGCCACGGATGATTTCGCGCACTTTGCCTTTGAACTGGTTGCGCACGTTGATGGCTTGAATGGACATGGAATGCTCCTGAAGAGAAAGATGAAATGAAAAGATCAGATCGGTGCGAACAGGACGCAGAGCCCCAGCACCACGAGCACCGCCGCGACCACGAGATTCGCCCAGCGTTCGAAGGGCGTGATGCCTTCGCCGCGCAAGGGTGACTCCGTGATGTCCGGGTATTCGGGTTGCAGCGGATCAGGGTCCTGGCGGTTCATGGCGGTCGGGATCACGTGCTGTACTGCACCTGCGCGAAGGGCACCGGCGCGAACACCGGTAACACCGGCCAGCGCAGGCCCTCGTGCAGCAGGATGGACACCGCGTCGTCCAGACGGGTCCGGATTTCCTCACCCACGGCGTATTCACCCGCTTCGTCCTTGGGAATCTGGCTGTCCGACGCGTACAGGCCCGGCAGGATGTGTTTGGCCCCGAGCGACTGCAGCACGGGCCGCAGCGCGTAGTCAAGTGCCAGCATGTGGTGCGGACTGCCGCCGGTGGCGATGGGCAGCACCACCTTGCCTTTGAGCGCCGTCTGCGGCAGCAGGTCCAGAAAGACCTTGAGAACGCCGCTGTAAGCCGCCTTGTAGACCGGCGTGGCCACCACCAGGGCGCGGGCGTTGGCCACCTGTTCGATGGCGCGCACCACGCTTGGGTTTCCCCAGTCGGCCAGCAGCAGCGCCTGCGGCGACAGGTCGCGAATCTGCAGGCGCTCGACCCGCAAGCGGCGGTCGTCCACCTGGTCGTGCAGGCGGCGGGCCACCTCGCTCAGCAAGGTGGACGAGCGCGAATGCTCGGACGGACTGCCGGCGATCAGAAGAACAGACATAAGAAACCTCCCTGGAACCCACCCGGTGTGTGACAGCGGTGAAGGCTTATTTTTTGGTGTAGATCTGGTCGAAGCTGCCGCCGTCGGCGAAGTGCACTTTGGCCGCCTGTTCCCAGCCGCCAAAGGCCTCTTCGATCTTGAACAGGTTGAGCTTGGGAAGCTGCTTGGCGTACTTGGCCTGGGCCTTGGCCGAGATCGGGCGGTAGAAGTTCTTGCCGATGATGTCCTGCGCCTCTTCGGTGTAGAGGAACTTCAAATACGCCTCGGCCACAGCGCGCGCGCCCTTCTTGTCCACGTTCTTGTCCACCACGGTCACAGCCGGTTCGGCCAGGATCGAGAGCGAGGGGTAGACAAAGTCCACTTTGTTGCCGAATTCCTTCTCCAGCAGGTAGGCCTCGTTTTCCCAGGAGATGAACACGTCGCCCTGAGCGCGCTGGGCGAAGGTGATGGACGAGCCGCGCGCGCCCGAGTCGAGCACCGGCACGTTCGCGTAGAGCTTGCCCACGAACTCCTTGGCTTTCGCTTCGCCGCCGTACTTGCGCTTGGCAAATTCCCAGGCCGCGAGGTAGTTCCAGCGCGCGCCGCCCGAGGTCTTGGGGTTGGGGGTGATGACCTTCACGTCGGGGCGGATCAGGTCGTCCCAGTCCTTGATGTTTTTCGGGTTTCCCGCACGGGTCACCAGCACGATGGTGGAGGTGTAGGGCGAGCTGTTGAGCGGCAGGCGCTTTTGCCAGTCCTTGGGGATCCAGCCGCCGTTGTTGTGCAGCGCGTCGGTGTCACCGGCCAGGGCCAGCGTGGCCACGTCGGCGTCCAGGCCGTCGATGATGGATCGAGCCTGTTTGCCCGAGCCGCCGTGGCTCTGCTTGATGGTCACGTCCTGGCCGGTCCTGGCCTTCCAGTGTTTGGCGAAGGCCGCGTTGTACTCGACGTAGAGCTCGCGCGTCGGGTCGTAGGACACGTTGAGCAGGGTGACCGGGGCGGGCTGCGCGAACGTGGGGATTCCGGTCACGACAAGGGTGCTAGCAAGCAGCGTGGTGAGAGCGTTACGGCGGGTTTTCATGTGCTTTCTCCGTGGATCAAATGACAACGAAGGCAATCATGAAACATCAACCAACAGACAGGAACGAATAAGTTCTCAGTTGGTTATAAGGAAAACAACTAAGGGGCTTCGTGGTCATCCATGCCCAGCGGCGCCTAAAAGTGCCTCAGTAGCTACAACTGAACCGCCTACATGGTCCGCCCAAGGAGAACAAGTTTTCGGCGTTGTGATTCTCTGAAAGGTTTGCTGCCTTACATTCGGGCTGTTTTTGCAGTCGGTGCTGCTGCCCATGATGGCTGTTTGAACCGCCCCGTGTTTTGAGGAGGCTCTTTTCTCTGAGAGGATTGAGCCATGAGCAAGAAGTCGAACCAGTTTTCACCCGAGGTCCGCGAACGCGCTG
>PHCC01000021.1 GCA_002842215.1 Betaproteobacteria bacterium HGW-Betaproteobacteria-9
CCCGGCGCGCGACATCCTGGTCGAGATGGGCCGGCGTGGCATGGTCGGTGGACAGGAAGACATGATCGAAGACACCGCCATGACCATGGCGCGCGAGCGCAGCTTGCAGACCGCCCCGCAGCCGGAGACGGCCGTTTGAGTGCCACGCACCCGGCGTGGCTGGTCGAGTCGGTCGGCACACCCTGGTCGCTCGCACTGCGCGAGCAGGACAACATGCCGCCCGCCAATGGTGAGGTGGTCGTCGAAACGGCGTTCTCTGCGCTCAATTTCGCAGATGGCCTGATGCTGGAAGGCAAGTACCAGGTCCGCCCGCCGTTGCCCTTTGTGCCTGGGCATGAATTCGCCGGCACGGTGGTGCACAGTGCCTGTGGCAGACTGCCCGTGGGCACACAGGTGGCCGCCCAGGTGCCACACGGGGCCCTCGCGGCGCGGGTGCGTCTGGCCGGAGAGCGCTGCGTGGTGGTGCCGCCGGGGCTGGGGCTGGATGTGGCGGCGGCGGTGCTGATCTCCTACACCACCGCCCACCTGGCGCTCCACGTCAAGGCGCGGGTGCAACCCGGTGACACGGTGCTGATCCACGCCGCAGCCGGCGCGCTGGGGACCGCCGCGGCCCAACTGGCCAGGGCGGCCGGTGCCCGGGTGCTCGGTGTGGTGAGCAGCGAGGAGAAAAAAGCGGTGGCGCTGACCGCTGGCTGCGACGAGGTGTTTCTGTCGGGCACCCACTGGGCGTCCGACGTGCGCAACGCTGTGGGTTCACGTGGACTGAAGGCTGTGCTCGACTCCGTCGGGGGCGAGACCACCACACGCAGCCTCAAGCTGCTGGGCTGGGGCGGGACCTTGCTGATCGTGGGCTTCTCCTCGGGCGAGATCGCTTCGTTGCCAGTCAACCGCTTGCTACTCAAGTCCCAGGACATCATGGGCGTCTACTGGTCTTTCGACGAGAACCCCCAGCAGACCCTGCAGATGCAGCATGACCTTTTGGCTATAGTGGCCAGCGGCCAGCTCGCTCCGGTGATCGACTCTGTGTGGCCAGCCGCCGAATTGGAGCCTGCGCTGCACAAGCTGATGGCCGGGGCTACTCGAGGCAAAGTGCTGCTGCGCTGGTAAGTGGTTTGACAATCAAACTGATACCTGTCCACGAATAGGGGTCGAACTCCAGTTCGATGTCATTGACATACCGAGCCTCCGGCGAGGCAAGGAAAAGCGTTGCCGCCGAGATGTCCTCGGGTTGCGCGACATGGCCTAGCTAGATGATCTTGCGAGACCTGAGCTCATTGGCCCAGGTCCGTGCGAAAGAACGCACCGCGGCCTTCGAGGGCTGTCGAGACTGAAGTCTTCCACGCCCTTGTTGGCCACGATAGATGCCGTGATGACCACCGTGCCAGCGTCCTTCAGTACGGGGAGGAGCGGTTGCACGGTGAATAACACCCCCTTCACGTTGATATCGAAGACCTGTACCTACTCATTCCGATAGTGATCACGCCGGATCAACCTGGGAGTCAACACCATGATGAAGGTTGTCGTCCCTGTCAGACGCCGTTGGCGAGGTTCAAGGCCCATGGTCGACCGATGGATCAAACAGAAACCCGCTACAGGTCCATTGGGTCGCTACCTTTCGGAGTTCGATCGCCCCTGGCGGTCGGTATTTTTCAGGATGTCGCGCTCCATCTTGAGCTTGGCAACCTCCTTGCGCAGCCGCGCTATCTCCGCGTCCTGGGCCCTTTGCTTACCGTTGCCGGGAAACGCTTCCTGGGGCTCCTCTCGCACCTCACGAACCCATTTGCGCAGCACGTGCTCGTGAACGTCCAGGTCCTTGGCCGCCTGGGCCACACCCACGCCACGCTCGGTGACCAGCTTGACCGCCTCGAGCTTGAACTCTCAGCTGAATGTCCTTCTTCTTTCCATGAACTACCTCCGGTTTCATCTTCCACCTAAACAAGGTGTCTTTGAAACCGGCAGCAGCCCAATCGTCTGGCAGCAGTGGGGCGGTACCGCCAGTCCAGGTGATGGGGAAGCCAAACTGGATAGAACACGCTCAGCAATTCTGATGGCGGACCGAAGTCGGGATGAATCACGAGGATTCCGGTCATCACGGGCAGATGACCTGCCCCCAACACTCGCCCAGTCCGATTCGTGCCACACCTGCCGCCTCGCACCAACCTCTGAACACCACCGCGTCACCATTTTCCAGGTAGGTGCGGTGTTCACCATTCGGCAGTTGTAGTGGATTCTTCCCTCCATTGGTCAACTCGATCAGTGCACCCGCCTGGTCCAGTGTTGGTCCCGACAAGGTTCCTGTGCCCAGTAGATCTCCTGGATTGAGATTGCAGCCATTGACAGTGTGGTGTGCGATCAATTGCGCCAGGGTCCAGTAGGCATGGCGATAGCTGCTGCGGCAGATACGCGCTGCAGGCCTACCTTCGTTGCGCATCCGGAGCGTCTGCAGGCACACTTCCAGTTGGATGTCGAATGCGCCGGCTTGGCGATTGGTCGCATCATCCAGATAGGACAGTGGCGATGAATCCCCTTCAGACCGCACAAGGGCACATCGGTATGGGGCCAGAGCTTCCAGTGTCACTACCCATGGAGAAATGGAGGTGGCAAAGTTCTTTGACAGAAAGGGTCCCAAAGGCTGGTATTCCCAGGACTGAATGTCGCGAGCCGACCAGTCATTAAGAAGGCACACACCAAACAGATGTTGGTCCGCTACATCGATGCGCACGGGCTCGCCTTGCAGACTCCCTTGGCCAATGAATGCGCCCAGCTCCAGCTCGAAATCCAGCCTCTTGGTGGGGCCGAAGTCTGGCCTCTCCGCGCCGGGTGTCATGGTCTGTCCAGAGGGTCGGCGAATGCCGTGCCCTGATACCCCAATGCTGGAAGCACGACCGTGATACCCGATGGGTATCCACTTGTAGTTGGGCAACAGCGGGTTGTCTGCCCTGAACTGCCTGCCGACGTTGGATGCGTGATGGATGGAGGTGTAGAAGTCTGTGTAGTCCCCGATCCGGGCAGGGAGGGCGTATTCAACTTCAGCCTGTGCCACCAGACAGGCCTGAAGCGCTGATCGCTCGGGCGCGCCGTCACGCAGTGACCTGGAGAGTGCCAGCCGCAATGCGCTCCAGGCATTCGGTCCTATCGACATCAACGCATTGAGCTTGTCCTCGGTGCAAGCCTGCACAGCCGTGGATACCTCCCCGGGCAGGATACCGGATGAATCAACCGATGCCATGTCCAGAACCATGTCGCCGATCGCGACACCCAGACGGTAGGTCTCCTGGCTGCTGCAGCGTCTAAAACTGGCGAATGGCAGGTTCTGAATGGGGAAATCGTTGCCGGGAACATTGGCCGAGGACACCCAGCTGCGTAGCGCTTGGTCATGGGTTTCATTCAGGTGTTTCATAGGGTAGGGCAGGCCAAGGTTCCGGCTCTTTGCTGCGAAAGCAGAGTTGAACAAGCCATCTCAAAAGAAGATTGAACTTCGGGTTTTCCCTGCTTTTTAAGGGTTGGTTTGTGGTTGAGGTGGATTCTGATTGTTGCTGCTATCTCATTTCGATATGAGTCAGATGACAGATATGACCTATCTCATCGGCGGCAATCTGGCTTCAATAGTGCCTTGCAGCGATCTTCAAGATCTACCAGAACGGCTCCACCAAGTTGTCTTGCTGAGCAGCCGGCGTTGCTGGTCAGACATGAAGGTGGCAACTCTCACAAGCAAGACATCAGCAGAGGCAACAGAACATGGCCCATCAGATATCGGACTTTCTCAACGGAGACTTCAGCAAATCGGTCTATGTGCAACGAGCCCGGGAGCTCGTGCCGGAGTTGCGCAAGCGTTCGGAGAAGCAATGGCATCACCCGCGCGTGCTGGACGAAACGATCGCCGACATGCAAGACGCTGGCTTCTTCCAGATGCTGCAACCGAAGCGCTGGGGCGGCGGCGAGACCACGCCCATCGAATCGTTCGAAGTCGCCTCCATCCTGTCCGAAGGCGAGCCATCCGTAGGTTGGGTGCTCGGTGTCGTTGGCATCCATGCCTACCACCTCGCGTTCTTCAGTGAGCGTGCGCAGGAGGAGATCTGGGGCCGAAACACCAAGACCCTGATCAGTTCCCCTTACGCACCCGGCAAGGCTGTTCGCGTAGACGGTGGCTACCGTCTCTCGGGCCGGTGGTCTTTCTCCAGTGGTAGCGACCACTGCGACTGGACCTTTCTGGGGGGCAACGTGGAAGGCGAGGATCACGGCAACACAGCCAAAATGTCGGGCTTGCCAGCGTTCACTTTCTTGCTGCCACGTTCAGACTACGAGGTCGTTCACAACTGGAACGTGCACGGCCTTCGCTCCACGGGCAGCAACGATCTGATCGTCAAGGATGTGTTCATCCCTGAGCACCGCGCGCTGCTCTGGGAGCAGGTACTGACCAACTCCGCACCTGGACAGCTCAAGAACAACGGATTGCTTTACAAGCTGCCGTTCTTCCAGATTTTTTCGCGGGCCACCCAGCCACCGGCTGCGCTGGGTGCACTCAAGGGCATGGTGCAGTCTTTCATTGACTTCAATGCCGGTAAAGTCTCGCGCCACGGGATTCACATTGGTCAGAACTCTCAGGCGACATTGGTCGTTGCCGAGAGCCTATCCCGCGTCGAAGAGATGAAAAGTCAGGTCTACAAGAACTACGCCAGAGTGATCGCGGAAGTCGAAGGTGGCACCTCGGTACCCATGGACGATCGCCGGCAGTTTCGCTTTCAGGCCTCACAGATTGGTCCCCGCTGTGCCAAGTACGCCAACGAGCTGTACCGGATTACCGGGGGCAATGCCATCTATGAAGACCAGGCCTTCGGCCGCTTCCTGAATGACCTCATGGCCATCCAGACGCATCAGCTCTGCAACTACCAACTACACGCCAACGCGTGGGCTGGCACGCTGCTGGGCTATGAAGAGGCCGCCAAGAACTACCACGCCTAAGGGCAACGAACCGATCCCGATTCATAACCACAGAAGGAGACAACCATGAATCTGTTCAAGCGCAAGACCACAACCCTGCTGGGCGCAACGATTCTGTCCATGCTGACGATCAGCACGGGATGGGCTCAGGACGACTATCCGAGCCGGCCGATTCGCCTTGTGGTGCCCTATGCCGCAGGAGGCGGCACCGATATCCTGGCGCGCCAGCTCACAAAGAAAGTCGGCGAGCTGTTGGGGCAACCCATCGTTGTCGATAACAAGCCAGGTGCAGGCACTGCGATCGGAGCGGCCGAGGTGGCCAAGGCGAGCCCCGATGGCTACACCTTGCTGTGGGGTGACAACGCCACGTTTGCGCTCAATCCGCATGTTTACAAGAAGTTGGCTTATGACCCGCTGACCAGCTTCGCGCCGGTCACTCTCACGGTGCGGGGAGCCCTGGTGCTGCTGACAGCCGATCGACTCGGGGTCAAGAATGTCAACGACTTGATCGCTCTTTCCAAGAACCAGGCGGGCAAGCTCACCTACGGGACCCCGGGCAATGGCACGCCGCATCACTTGGCGATGGAGGCATTCAAGCTGCGTGCGGGCAACCTCCAGATCCAGCACGTGCCCTACCGTGGCGAAGCGCCAGCGATACAGGACCTCATCGGCGGCAGCCTGGACCTGATGTTTGCTGGCGCACGGGTGGCCAAGCCACAGACCGAGAGCGGCCGCGCAGTGGCACTCGCCGTTTCGGGCAGCAAGCGCAACACGGCCATGCCCGACGTGCCCACCGTGAGTGAGGCCGGTCTGAAAGGGTATGCCTCCGAATACTGGCACGGCGTTGTGGCGCCTGCCAAGACCCCACCTGCAGTGGTCGCCAAACTCAACGCGGCCTTCGTCAAGGCCATGGCATCGCCTGAGCTGGTGGGCTGGATCAACAACGCCGGCTCAGGAGCCGAATGGACGGGCAGCACGCCTGTGGAGATGCAGGCTCATATGGCCCAGGAGCTCAAGAACTCAGGCGAACTGGTCAAGACCATTGGTCTCTCTCTGGACTGAAATTTCAACGGGGGACTCACCGCCCCCGAATCTCCATATTCGAAGCAAGAACGACATGTCAATCCCTGCCCATACCGACTGCTATGAAGCGCGTTTGGCTGATCAACAAGACACCGATGGCTCCCAGCACTGGTACACCCGGGGTGCCAACTTTGTCGTCGCTGTGACCCACGCAAGGCCGGGGGCCGTTCTCCCTCGCCAAGGGTCGGACCAAACCGACGAATACATGGTGCTGCTGCCTGAGGATGTACGGGCGGTTCTCACTGCGGGCGGAGAGACGGCGATGTCAGATGGTGATGCGCTGACTATCGTTCCGCCAGGCGACAGCCGTGTGAGCTTGCCCGACGGCGGTTGGGTCTATCGGGTGTTCAGCAAATTCGCCGTGGATGTTTTGACACTCGCGCGAAATGCATCGGACTATGCCGATGGTGCTCCGGACGTCACCGCGCTTGAAAGCTGGCCTGAGCCAGTCGGCGGCTGGCACCTGCGCCACTACCCGCTTGCAGAGCACGTTCGCAGCGACACCACGATGCGCTTGTTCCGCACCTGCCATCTCATGATCAACGTCTTCCTGCCCAACAAGGCGCCCCGTGACATCCGCAAGATGACGCCTCACTCGCACGCGGACTTCGAACAGGGGTCGCTGGCCATCCGGGGGCACTACATCCATCACATGCGGTACCCATGGACACCCGACAAGACAAGCTGGCGTGAGGACGAGCACACGGAAGTGGGATCGCCATCCCTGTTGGTGATACCGCCCAAGGTCATTCACACCTCGCAGTCGATTGGCGAGTCGGGCATGCGGCTGGTGGACATCTTTGCGCCGCCTCGCGATGACTTTTCATTGCGCCCCGGACTCGTGTGCAATGAAGCGGAATACCCGCTTCCTGAACGTCTGAAGGGCATCTCTGCGCCCTTGCAACTGGCTTGAGGAATTGATCATGAAGAGTTTTCTGGAGCAGCTTGGTGAAGCCGGTACCTGCCGTTTCGGCACCTGGGTAAAGCTGCCAACGCCTGAGACGATGGAGATGCTGGCCCAGGTTGGCTTCGACTTCATTGTGGTCGACATGGAGCACGCACCCCACACATTTGAAACCGCGTACCGGTGCATCGTGCAGGCACAGGGGCTGGGCATGAAGGCGCTCGTGCGCCTTCCCGACGATCAGGGCACTTATGTCCAGCGCATTCTGGACAGCGGTGCCGACGGCGTCCTCATTCCGCGGGTACGCCATGCTGACGATGCGCGAGCCTGTATAGATGGCATGCGCTTCAGTCCTTTGGGCTCGCGCGGTTTGGGCATCACGTCTCGTGCGGGTCAGTGGGGTCTGAAAACTACGCCGGACTATGTTCGACACGGGAACACCATGGTCTTTCGAGGCGTCCAGCTTGAGGATGTCGATGCCTTGCAGCAAGCCGCTCAGATCCTGTCCGTTGACGGCGTCAATGCCGCGTTCGTTGGGCCCGGCGACTTGGCGCTCTCGTCGGGGAAGCCGGCCTCTCACCCGGACAATGTGCTCCTGATCGACAGTCTGCTGGAGCTGTGTCGGCAAAAGGCGATTCCCTGCGGAACCGCCGTGGGCGATGCAGCGGCAGCGCGTCAGGCCCGGGACCGCGGTTTCAGCTTCGTGATGGTGAGCAACGATGCCTCGATCTTCGCCAAGGCAGCCGCTGCGCTGGTCCAGGAGCTTCGCTCATGACGGCCCTGACTCCCCTGCAGGAGGACTCTGAGCTCGGTCCACGTGTCGAGATTCGGGGCGTCTGTCGTTTCACGGTCGAGCGGGCACAGCGGGGATTTCGCCTGAACCGCTTCCTCACAAGCATGCGCCAACCAGAGAATCGGGACGCTTTCGCTATGGATCCCGAGTCCTACATGGTCAGCCAGGCACTGACTGATACAGAACGCGACATGGTGCGCCGGCGCGACTATGCGGCGATGCTCGACTATGGAGCTTCCAACGTGGCACTGGGCAAGGCCAGTCCTGCGCTGGGAACGACGCTGATGGAGCGGGGTGCTCTTGGCAGAGGTCAGTCAGTGGCGGAGTTCATTGCCGATCGCAAGGTGGCCAATCGGGGAATGCCATGGCAGTTCTGATCGGCGGCATCGGTACTTCTCACGCCCCCTCCATTGCCCACGCTTTCGACGCGGGGCACCAGGAGCGCCCGGAGTGGAAACCGTTCTTCGAAGCCTATGAACCGGTACGTCGCTGGCTTCAAACCGAGCGGGCTGATGTGATGGTGGTTTTCTATAACGATCATCTCAACCATTTCCAGTTCTCTGCGTACCCCACATTTGCATTGGGTGTCAGCGAGTGGATGCCTGTCGCTGACGAAGGCGCGGGGGCACGCATGTTCTCCGATGTACCTGGGGACATTGGCCTGGGTTGGCATCTGGCGGAATCGCTCGTGCGTGACGAGTTCGACCTCACCATCTGCCAGGAAATGGTCCTTGATCACGGAGTGATGTCCGTGCTTCCGCTTCTCTGTTCGCCGCCCTGGCCCATCCGCGTGGTGCCGATCAATGTCAACGTGCTGCGGGAGCCTCTGCCGACGCCGGCACGTTGCTACAGGATTGGGCAGGCCGTAGGGCGGGCCATTGCGTCTTGTCCGGGATCTGCTCGTGTGGTGGTTGCCGCCACAGGAGGACTCTCACATCAGTTGCATGGCCCCGATTTTGGAGTCACCAACCCTGAATGGGACAACAGGTTCCTGGACTTGATCGAAACGAACCCGGGCGCACTCGCTTCGGCCACGCATGAGGACTACATGTACCGCGGTGGCGTTGAATCCGTGGAGATGATGCTCTGGCTGTGCATGCGTGGAGCACTCTGTGAGTCCGGCGCACTTCGCCGGATTCAACGCCACTACTGGGCTCCGATGCTGACGGGTTACGGCCTGCTGGCCCTGGGGAGTTCAGAGACCACCCGGACCGAATGACATGAAAGAAGCAACCATGCGGCGCAGTATCTACATTGAAGGTTTTTCCCACGGCCAGAACCCAGTACCAGCGGCCAGTGTCATTGGCAATCTGCTGATGACGGGTGCCATCTTTGGGTCCGATCCAGCGACGGGAAAGGTTGTTGACGACGTCGAGGAACAGTGCCGCCTCATGTTTCACAACGCAGAGCGGATACTGGCAGCAGCCGGAGGAACGTTTTACGACGTCTTGAAGATGACCTTCTACACGCGTGCCGAGGTCCCTCGCGAACTCATCAACCAGCACTGGATACAGGCCTTCCCTGACTCCGCCTCGCGCCCCGCGCGCCATGTCATCGTTTCGGACAGGCTTCCGGCCTCCATGTCGTTGCAGTGTGATCTCTTTGCCTGCATCGGTGAGCGCTCGGCCCAGTCCATCGTCTGATTCCTGAAAGCCATCCCATGGAAAACCTCCCACTGCCGGTCGAGGCTGGCAATCCTATTGACGACCCACGTGCCTTCAGGCGCAGCCTCGGGCAGTTCGCCACAGGCGTCACCGTACTGACGGCCTGCCATGAAGGCCGTCTGGCTGGCATGGCGGTCAATTCGTTTGCCGCCCTGTCTCTCGATCCACCGCTCGTGCTGTGGTCCATCCGACAACAGTCGGGCAGCCTGCCGGTTTTTGCGCAAGCCAGCCATTTCGCAGTCAATATCCTTTCGGCTGAGCAGTCCCAGCTGTCGTCGTTGTTCGGTTCTGCGGAGCCGGATAAATTTTCTCAGACAGCCTGGATTCCGGGTCTGGGCGGCTCACCATTGTTGCGCGATTGCATTGCGACTTTTGAATGTCGACGCGAACAACTCATTGAGGGTGGGGACCATCTGATCGTTGTCGGTCGAGTCGAGCGCCATGCCAGATATGAGGGGGATCCCCTGCTGTTCACCCAAGGGCGTTATGCGATCACGCAGGACTTGCCTGGTACGGCGCCTGTGAGCGGCTCCTATGCCGAAGGTAGCGCTCAGCATCCCATGCCTGAGTTCGGCCAAGCCTCGTGGCTGCGTTTGCTGCACTACACCAGTCACGAATTGTCGGCCTGCTTTGATGAACATCGACAGGCCGAAGGCTTGAGCGTTGCCGCGTTTCGCATCTACAGCTGGCTGCGGGCCGGTCCTCACAGTCTGGGGCAGCTTCAGCGTCTGACCCATCTGGGTGAGCGCGATGCGAAGGACACGTTGAATGAACTGGAGATTAGCGGCCACATCCAGCAAGACCCGATGGGTATGTACAGACTTACGGAACTTGGTCGCGAGCGTGCCGATGCGAGTGCTCGCCGTGTCGCCGCCTTTGAGGCCGGACTGGAGCGCAATCTGCCTTCCGAAGAGGTGAACACCACCCGCCGAGTACTTGAGCATCTGGCTCTTTGCGCAGCCGGGAACTGATCACGAGGCAGTTTCGACATCGATAATTGAAGCCTGTTACCGAACCGACGAATCTGTGTCCCGATCTGATCGGAGCCCATTCACGGTGTCGGCTCCCTCCAGCATGTACTGACAGGCCTGCCCGTGATTTTTGAAGACTTCCGTGCCTTCGTCGCCGTGGCTCAACACGGGAGTTTTTCCCAAGCAGCGGCCGATCTCTGCATTGCGCAGTCGGCGTTGAGCAAACGGGTTCAGCGGCTTGAGCATCGCATGGGAACAGCACTGCTGGAACGCCATGCGCGCGGTGTTTCGCTCACGCAGGCCGGACATGCTTTCCTGGCACGCGCACAGCGAGTTGTGGAAGAAGTGGACGACATGGAGCGCAACCTGTCGTCGTTTGCACAGACACCTTCCGGCGAAGTCCGCATTGCATTGCCCCAACGCACTTGTGGCTTGTTGGCGCCTCCAGTCTTTGCCCGCGTGCGGGAGGAGCTGCCGCTGGTAGAACTGCAGGTCCTGGAAGGCACACCATCGAACGTGCATGGTTGGCTCATGCGGGGGGAAACCGACATCGCCATGACGTACAACGCAGACTTGGGGTCCGGCTTTGTGGTCAGGCCCTTTCTCGTCGAGCCTCTGTTCTTGTTTGCCTCCGCCCAGGTCGCCTCAGTTCAGTTTGGGGGAGCGATACCAGAGCATTGTGCGATCACCGACTTGGCCGAGTTGCCCCTTATATTGCCGCGCAAACCCAACGTGGTGCGCCTCCTCATTGACCGACTGTGCGCCGGTCACGGCATTCGTCCACGACTGGAGTTTGAAACAGATGGGCCCGCCACCATCCGAGGCATGGTCGAACAGGGTATGGGCGTGACCGTATTCAGCTTGAGCACGTCATGGAGCTATGCGGTCGAGACCGGACAACTCATTGCGGTTCCATTTTCGTCACCGCTGGTGAACTGGAAAATGTATCTGGCACGTACGCGTCGCGACAGTGGCGCGCTGGCCATCAAACGTGTCCTGCAAATCGTGGAACAGGAGCTTGAGCGGCTACTGGCCAGTGGGGCGTGGCCGAACGCACGTCGACTGGTACCGGACACGTCCTTGTCGCTCGCTTGAGGAGCTCTGCATTCTGCGCTGGCCAGTTGTTCCTTTCATTCCAGTTTCACAGGGGGCCGCTCCGTGAAGCCTTGCTCGATTCAGCCCCTTCCAGACTCCAAAGCTGAACTGCGAAGTTCGTTGAGAATTGCGTTGGTCTCTCGGCCAATCTCACCAACAGATTGGCACGGCGCTGCTGGCGTTAGACCGAACTTCGGTGCAGGCGCCGGTTGCGTGATGCCTTCGACGGTGACAAACGTTCCTCGCGAGATGTTGTGCGGGTGGCTGGGAGCTTCATCGAGGTCAAGGACAGGTGCGAAGCAGACATCGGTGCCTTCAAGCAACTCACACCACTGTTGTCGTGTCTTCTTCGAAAATACGTCGGAAAGCTTTGCCTTGAGGGTGGGCCACTGGCTGCTGTCCCACTGCGCGTCGAAAAGGGGATCGTGCAAATTGCACTTTTCGCGCAGCAGCTTGTAGAACTGTGGTTCCATGGGCCCGATCGAAATGCACTTGCCGTCCGCGCACTGGTATGTGTTGTAAAAATGTGCTCCTCCATCTCCGTTGTTGGTGCCAGCCTCGTTGCTCCAGAGCCCAGCGGAGTGCCACCCTTGAATCAGCGCAGTCAACAGGGCCGCACCGTCGGTGATGGCTGCATCGACGACCTGTCCTCCACCTGTCCGCTGTGCATGGGCCAGCGCTGCCAGGACGCCAAAGGCCAGCAGCATGCCACCACCACCAAAATCTCCGATCAAGCCGGGTGCGACCGTTGGCGCCTCGCCAGCGCGTCGGTTGGAGTGCAGTGCGCCTGACAACGCCAAATAGTTGATGTCATGTCCGGCTGCCTGCGACAAAGGACCGGTTTGTCCCCAGCCCGTCACACGCCCGTATACGAGTGATGGGCACAGCTCCAGACAGACCTCGGGCCCGATTCCCAGCGCCTCCATCACGCCGGGCCGGAAGCCTTCAATCAGAATGTCGGCGCGAGCTATCAATGCCAGGGCCGTCTGCTTTCCCTCTGGACTCTTGAGGTCCAGGGCTATCGATTCACGTCCTCGCGACAATACATCGCTCTTGCGCGCAGTCAGGGCGCCCATGCCGGAAGCCTGGCCTGGTTTGATCGGACGATCGATACGGATCACCCTTGCGCCTTGGTCCGCAAGCATCATCGCGGCAAAAGGCGCTGGACCGAGTCCGGCAAACTCGACAACGGTCAGGTGCGACAGAGGTCCGGCGCGCATCATCACATCTCCAGGACGAAGCCGTCCTTGCCGGTCGTCTTGTTGCTCACGAGGAACGCCTCGTTGAGATCGATGCCAAAGCCTGGACCTTCATTGGGATAGCACAGGCCAGCCTCGAACCTGGGGATGTTCAAGGCGATATCGGTGCCCGGGGCAATGTTCTTGCTCTCCATCGTGCCGTGGATCATCAACGGTCCGATGGACTCGTTGAGGCCCTGGGTGGCCCATTCGTTGGCGGTCCACAGATGGGCCGACGGACTGTGTTCCAGACCGGAGCCAATCATGCAGCCACAATGGACGGGCAGCCCAGCCAGACGGGCCATCGTGAGCCAGCGCTGGGACTTGACCAAGCCACCAGCCTTCTGCAGTTTGATGAACAAACCATCGGCGGCGCGGCGGTCGATGATTTCCTTGAGGTTGTGTAGTTCCTGTGCCGATTCGTCCGCATAGATGGGCGTCTTGACGGCAGCGCGCAGGCGGGCCATGCCCTCGATGTCCCAGTGGGCAAGTGGCTGCTCGATCAGGTCCAGACCGGCGGAGTCGATCTTGCGAATGATGTGCAGGGCTTTTTCGTAGCTCCAGAAGCCGTTGGCGTCGATGGTCAGGTAGGCATCGGGTCCGACAGTCTCGCGCACGGCGTGCACCATGTCGATGTCGTCCTGGATCGTGCCGTAGCCGATCTTCATCTTGAACAGCGCAAAACCGATGTCCTTGGCACGCTTGGCCTCTGCCGCGACATCCTCAGGCTTGCCCGCTGACAGCACCCAGCCCTGGCGGGCGGCTTCAATGGTGCGGCCGCCAAGCAGCTCATAGACGGGCACGCCCAGCAGCTTGCCCTTGAGGTCGTGCAGCGCGAAGTCAACCGTGGCCTTGGCCTGGTTGTTGTCGCGCACCAGCAGGTCCATCTTGGCGACGATCTTCTCGATGCAGCGGGGGTCTTCGCCCACCAGGATGCGCGGAGCGATGACCTGCTGGATCATCGCCATGATGGATTCCTGCAGTTCGCCGCGGTACCACGACGAGGTGTCACCGGAATCGGAGAAACCCACCGTGCCGTCATCGCAGGTGAGCTTGAGCACCACGCTGTCGATGGAGGTGATGCGCGTGTTGGGCATGATGACCGGCTTCTTCAGTGGTGTGGAAACCGGGGTGCATTCGACTTTGACAATCTTGGTCATGGCGTTGGATCAGGGAAATGGGAACAAAGAGGCGCTGCGCAAAGCCATGGGCCCGCGCAGAGCAGCGGAAAGATCAGAGGGGATAGGCTGGGGCGGTGTTGCGGATGGTCGTCCACTGCCACTGGGTGAACTCGTCCCAGTTGGCCGGACCACCATGGCGGGAACCGTTGCCTGAGGCGCCGCGGCCACCCATGGGCATGGTGCCGTCATCGTTGACGGTCTGATCGTTGATGTGCAGCAGGCCCACGTTCAGTTGCTCGCCCAGGGCCATGCCGCGACCGATGTTCTGCGTGTGTATGCCGGCGGAGAGGCCGTACTCGCTGTCATTGGCCAGCGCGACAGCTTCACTGTCGCTGTCAAAGGCACTGATGGCAACGACCGGTCCGAAGATCTCCTCGCGGAACACAGGCATGTCGGGTGTCACTTCAGACAGCACGGTTGCGGGGTAGAACTGGCCATTCGGTGTACCGCCCGCCAGCAGCTTGGCGCCCATGCGAATCGATTCCTGAACGATACGATCAACCCGCTGTACCTGGGCAGCGGTGATGATGGGGCCCAGGGCTACGGGCTGGGTGTGGGGGTCGCCCACAGGCAGTGCCTTGGCTTTTTCAGCCATGCGAGCAGCGTAGGTTTCATACAGGCTGCGATGCACCAGATGACGACCGGCGCTCATGCAGATCTGGCCTTGATGCAGCCAGGACGCCCAGGAGCCGCCGCAGATGGCCATTTCCAGGTCGGCATCGTCCAGGATGATGAGCGAATTCTTTCCACCCAGCTCCAGCGCCACTTTCTTGAGGTGCTTGCCGGCCAGCTCGCCCACACGCCGTCCCACGGCCGTGGAACCGGTGAAGGAGATCATGGTGACGTTGGGATCGGTGACCAGGGCTTCACCGGCTTCTGCCGCACCGGGCAGCATGTGCAGCACCCCTCTGGGAAGGCCCGCGGCTTCGAGCATGAGCGCGAGGATCACGCCGCCGCTGACCGGGGTGCGCGCGTCCGGCTTGAGGATCACCGCATTGCCCGTGGCCAGTGCAGGCAGCACAGCGCGGCTGGACAGCAGGAACGGGAAGTTGAACGGTGAGATCACGCCGACCACGCCGTGCGGCACGCGCCGCGCCAGGCTGGTCACACCGTCCACGCTGGGCAGCACGAGACCCCGGGACTGGGTCAGCATGGCCGCTGCCTCGTGGCAATGGTGGACCACCGAGTCAATCTCGAACATCGCCTTGGGCAGGATGCCGCCGGTCTCCCGGATGATCCAGGTGGCGAAGGCCTGTCGGTTGGCTTCCAGCAGCTCGCTGGCCTTGCGAAAGACCTTCGCCCGTTCGCCGTAGGGCATCGTTGCCCAGGTTTTCTGCGCCTGGCGGGCCAGCAGGGCGCTGGCCTGCACGTCCTGTGCATTGGCCAGTGCCACCTGGGCCAGCACCTGCCCGGTGGCGGGCTCGATCACGTCAATCTGTCCGCCGGACAGCGCCTTCCATTCGCCGGCCAGTGCTTTTGCGGACCAGTCTGTGGTGTTGAGCAAGTCGGTTGTCATGTGTCATCTCCTGAGGGTGTCTGTGGTGTCCTGCCTGTTCCCGAATGCGCTCTTGCGGTGCCTGGTGCACCGACCCGATTGCATTCGAGGCCGGGTGGACTGTAGATCTGGCGATGCATTTTGTCAACCAACCGGTTGGTTGACAAAATTGCAAGACGCACCCAGAATCCGGTCAACGCCTGCACGCTGCAGGCCTGATCAACCTGACAACCGGAGAGACAACTTGACTACGACTTACCGCTCGCCCTGGATGACCGAGGAGCTGGACATGCTTCGACAGACAGCTCGGCGCTTCTTCGAGGACGAAGTGGCCCCGCATGTCGAGCGCTTCCGCCGCCAGCACCATGTGGACCGCGAGGTCTGGGAAAAGGCCGGCGAACTGGGCTTGCTGTGCATGAGCATTCCCGAGGAGTACGGTGGCATGGGCGCGAGCTTCGCGCACGAAGTGGTCGTGATGGAAGAGCAGGCCCGCATCTGCGACACCACCTTCGGCTTCATCCCGGGGGCGCTGAACAGCCCGGGTTTCTTCCACGGCACGGCCTCCCACGAGCAGTTGCTGCGCTGGATGCCCGACATCGCCCGCGGCAAGAAGATGATTGCGGTGGCCATCACCGAGCCCGACGCCGGCACCGATGTGAAGGCTCTGCGCACCACGGCGCGGCGGGATGGCGACGGGTACGTTCTCAATGGCAACAAGATCTTCTGCACTCTCGGTGATCAGGCGGATCTGGTGCTGGTGGCTGCCCGCACGGGCGAAGCCGGATCCGGCGCCAAGGGGCTGTCACTGTTCATGGTGGAAAAGGACAAGTGCCCGGGCTTCAAGGTGGCCAAGATCATCGACAAGATCGGCCAGAACGCCCTGAACACCGCCGAGATCTTCCTGGAGGATGCGCGCGTGCCTGCCGAGAACCTGATCGGTGGTGTCGAAGGCAAGGGCTTCTTCCAGCTGATGGATGTGTTCACCCGTGAGCGTCTGTCCATCGGCATCGTGGGCATCGCCTGTGCCGAGCGCGCCATCGAGCTGACGGTCGAGCATGCCAAGAACCGCAAGATGCTGGGTCAGACGCTCTGGGACTTCCAGAACACGAAGTTCGTCCTGGCCGAGTGCCTGACCGAGGCGCGCATCGGTCGGGTCTTCATCGACAACATCGTCAAGGACATGGTGGATGGAAAGCCCTTGCAGCCCAACGACGCCATGATGGCCAAGTGGTGGGGCTCGCAGAAGCAGTGCGAGATCATTGATCGTTGCCTGCAGCTATTTGGTGGATATGGCTATTGCACGGAGTATCCGATTGCGCAGCTGTACATGGACGCGCGAGTCGCGAAGATCTACGGCGGATCGAATGAAACGCTCAAGGATGTGATTGCACGATCCATGTGACGGGCAGTTTGCCCCTCCCAAAAGAAAGAAGCCCGGAATCTCTTCCGGGCTTCTTTCTTTGCTGTCGTGATCCGTATCGAGCTGCTCCGACGACGCACCACGTCAGGCGGCGCCTGTGCCAATGCCCCTGACCAGTGTCTCGACGAAGTTGTCAGCCACATCCTGGATTGAAAACTTGCCCTTGCCTGAGTGCCAGCGAGGCACCCAGTTGAGGGCTCCAAAGAGGAGTGCAGAAACCATTCCCGGGTGGCAGGGTCGGATCACACCGGAGGCAATGCCCTCAGTGATCAGTGCCCGCACCGTTTGGTCCAGGCGCCGCTGAAACTGACGAATGTCATCACCTGTCATGTTGTCCAGAGGGCCGGCGCCAACCAGCACAAGACAACGTCCGAAGTCGTTGTTCTGCGCTTCAGCAAGGCTGCGAACAAAGATCCGCAGTCGATCGAGGACGGGTAGCTTCCGATCCTCCATGCTCTTCATGACGCTGTCCAGGTTCCCGAAGGACTTGACCAGACACTGATAGAGGATGCTCTCCTTGTTGTTCACATAGTGGTAGAGCGTGGCCTTGTGCATGCCAAGACGGTCAGCGATCATGTCCAGCGAAGTCGCCTCATAGCCGTTCTGAGCGAACAGCTGAGCAGCCGTGCGAAGAATGGCTGTGAGCTTGTCCTCGTGCCTGGCACCGGGCGAAGCCTTTCGGCGTGAGGTGACGGTTTTGTCCGCCGCCCGTTTTCGAGCCGTTGTCTTGGTGTGCTTTTCAGTGAGGATCGCGTCAGGCATGGTGCAATTATTGTGCGGAAACGACGCCAGAGTCGATGAGGGCCTGGATGCGAGTAGCGTCCAAGCCGACTTCAGCAAGAATCGCACGGCTGTGCTCGCCCAGGAGAGGTGCACGATGCCTTACCTGGCCCGGTGTATCTGAGAGTTTGACAGGAATACCAGGCACGCAGACTGGCGTAGCTGATCCAGGGTGCTCCACCTGCGGAAGCATCTCCCGGACAGTGAAGTGAGGGTCGTCGAAGATCTCAGCTGCGTTGTAGATGGGACTGAAGGGCACCTTGCCGCCGAAGAGCTCCTTGAGTTCCGCTTTGGTCTTCGTCATGGTGAAGCGCTCGATGGCTTCACGTAGCGCAACATGGTTTTCCCAGCGAAGTGCTTCTTTTGAGAAGCGCGGGTCGTCCATCAGCTCGGGCTGCCCAATGAGCTGGCACAGCAGTTTGAACTGCGGATCGTGAGGCGCCGCGATGGCGATCACCCCATCCTTGACGTAGATGGTGCCGAAGGGGGCAAGACCCGGGATTCCGTTGCCCACCGGTTCGGGTGAAGCGCCCCGGTAGCTGTACGTGCTGACAACCAGTTCCGACAAGGCCAGGATGCTGTCTGTCATGGCAACATCCACATATTGTCCAGTGCCACTGACTCTTGCGTTCCATATGGCCGCCATGGTGCCGAAAGCAGCAAACAGACCCGAAACCGTGTCGCCCGCGCCGCCTCCCACCTTGACGGGATGGTCCTTGTCCTCGCCGGTGACGCCCATCCAGCCGCCCATGGCCTGAGCCACTATGTCAAATGCAGGCCAATCCATGTATGGGCTTGCCCCGCCCGAGCGATCGCCAAAACCCCGCACCGATGTATAGACCAACCGTGGGTTGATCTTGCGAAGACTCTCGTAACTCAGGCCAAGCTTTTCCAGCACGCCGGCTCGGTAGTTTTCCACCAGTGCGTCAGCCTGCGATGCCAGGGTCCTGATGACTTCCAGTCCGTCGGCTGATTTCAGGTTGATGGCGATCGAGCGCTTGTTGCGGTTGCATGACTGGAACAGGCCACCAAAATGCCGCTGCTGGTCATCGTCACGGAACGGTCCCATCCGCCGAAAGAAATCCCCTTCGAGGGGTTCGACCTTGATGACATCCGCACCGTGGTCGGCAAGGATCTGCGAGCAAAAAGGACCAGCAAGCGCGTGCGTAAGGTCGAGAACGCGCAAGCCGCGCAAAGCGCCAGTTGTAGGGGGCATACCAATCTCCAATCAACCAAATGGTTGGTTGATAATAGCAAACATTGCCGCTATGGTCACTCAAATGCGTAGCGAGAGGCATCTCACGTCCCAGTCTGTCGACCAACGGCAACTGCACCATGCAGATGGACACATTGCGAACACGTGAGCAGACGTTTGCAATCTGAAAATCATAGAGTAAACCCTTATTGTCCGGAAGTCTTCCTCCTCGCACACTACATTTATCAACCAACCGTACGGTTGATAAAATTGCTGGATGTGGGCGGCTCAAGGCGCCACTCATATTCCACTGTCCTACCGTTAGAAGGAGACACTCCGTGTTCAAACTCAAGAAATGGCTAGCAGGCGCCAGCGTGATGGCGTCCATGGCGTTGTTGCAGGGTGCAAGTGCTAGCGAAGTGACGCTGCGCCTGCACCAGTTCCTGCCCCAGAACTCGAGTGTTCCGGCGATGGCCATCACGCCTTGGATTGAAAAGGTCGAAAAAGAAAGTAACGGCCGCATCAAGGTCCAGCACTACCCACTGATGCAGGCGGGTGGAGTGCCGGGTCAGCTGTTCGACCAGGCGCGTGACGGCGTTGTGGACATTGTCTGGACCGCGCTGGGCTATACGCCAGGAAGATTTCCGCGTTCGGAGGTCTTCGAACTTCCCTTTATGGCAAACAAGGATGCAGAGAAATCTTCTGTGGCCTTTCACGAGTTCGTGACCACACATGCCCAGGAGGAGTTCAAAGATGTAAAGCTGCTGGCAGTCCACGTCAATGGCCCAGGCGTCCTGCACACGAAAACACCGGTCAACACGCTGGAAGACCTCAAGGGCATGCGGATTCGAGGTGCGTCGCGCATCGTCAACATCATCCTGGAGCAGATGGGTGCGGTGCCTGTGGGTATGCCAGCGCCGGCTGTGGGTGAGGCTCTGTCCAAAGGGGTCATCAGCGCAGCGTCGCTGCAGTGGGAGGTGGTGCCCGCCCTGCGAATTCAGCAGATGGTCAAGCACCACACGATTACGCACGGCGACCGGGGTCTTTACACCGGGACATTCGCCTTCGTCATGAATCGCAACACCTATGAAAAGCTGCCTGCAGACCTGAAGAAAGTGATCGACAACAACAGCGGCCCGCGAGTGGCGGCCCTGTTCGGGCGCGCAATGAACGAAGGTGACCAGCGCGGCCTCGAAGCAATCAAGAAGGAAGGTAACTCCATCATCACGCTGGACAGCGCTGAGACAGCACGCTGGCAGCGCGCCACCTCGCGGGTGCGTGCGATGTGGTATCAGGATGTGGGCAAGCGTGGCATCAACGGCGAAAAACTGGCTGCCGATGCCGACGCGCTGATCGCCAAGCACAACAAGTAATACCCAGCACGTGTGGTGCCTGTCGAATCTTGTCTTCCAGCGGGCCGCGCCTATGCCGCCACGGATTGCTGAGCAGCGTGTTTGCTGATCCAGTTTTCCATGCGCCGAACCCATGAGCAGTAGCCCAGCGTGGAGTGGCGGCGACTCCGGTTGTCGATTTTCCCAAGGTACTCGACCAGATCGGTTTGCGCGCAGGCGCGCGTCGCGTCGCGTAGGTAGGGCCGTGCACCCGCTTGGGCGAGAGCCACCGCGTCAAAAGTACTTTGAAGGCAATTTTGCCGCTTCACTGGCCGTGGTCGCCAGCAACGCACCTGCGTTCAGCGCTTGTTGCGCAATACCCGTTGCAAACACCCGTTCTTGCTCCTCATAGACGCCTGATTGGGCGAGTTCCACGGCGTGTTGCTCCACGCCTCTCTGCAAGCGCTGTGCTTCCCGGGCAAGCAGGCGGCGGTCAATGTCACAGCGGATGGCAAAGTCGGCCAACGGAAAGGCTTTCACGTCTTCGAACCTGAACGCATCGCCAAAGGCCATCGCCATTTCCTGCGACATCTGCGGGTACTGGCTGACGCTCACCAGGTCGTACCAAGGCGCTGCCGACAGTCCGTATGGCCCCACGTGAAACGAAAAATTCTTGCCGTGGGCATCGCAGTTGCCGATCACGTACTGGAACAAGGCCCAGCGCAACAGATTCAGTTTGTCGATCGCCTTTTTGTTGACGTACTGAAGAAGACCGAACAGCTTTTCAAAGCTCACCCCGTCACGGTATTGCGCGGCGGCTCCGGCGCTGCCGACGTTGCGCTCGTACTTGTAGCTCACGGGCAGGTCGCATGCCTGGCAGGCATCGATGATGTGCAGCCGGCGCACCCAGGTGCCACCTGCATCCTGCACCACTTCCCGGTCGAAGCGACGGATCGCCAGCACCGGTCGGGGCGTGCGAAGGATGGACACTTCTGCCGAGGGCAGTCCCAAGGCCCGGGCCAGGCTCATGCAGTAGTGCTCGTTGATCACCATGTGCGGCAGCTGATTGCCGAGCGGCTGAGGTTTCAGGATGTGGGTGGATGCGAGCGGGTATTCCGGCAAGACCAGGCTGCCCGTCGCCCCCACGTCGCCATCCACATAGACCAGCAATTTGTCCTGGTAACCCGCGACCGACAGGCGTACCTGGCCGTCCCACTCCATGAACGGACGGTGGTCGCGGTCCTGGATGCGTTGATCAAGTTCATCCAGGGAGACACGGCGCCAGGGTGCGGTCGTGGGTTTTGATCGGCCGTCCTGATCGGGGGTGAGAAAGCGGAAGGCGCCCGTGGTCTCGGCTCCCAGTGCCTGGATCAATCCATACACATTGCTTTTGGCAACTCCGTGGCTGGCGGCCACGATGTCGAGGGCTCGGCCTTCCGGTAGCAGGTTTTCGATGAAGCGCCGTACCGTTGCAGATGGATAGCCACTGCCCGGTGTCTGCAGGGGCAATGCCGGTGAAAGGCCGTAAGCCTCTGGTGATGCGAGCCACTCGGGGCTGTAGGCCAGGGCCCAGGACTCGTCTTCAGCCTGGTAGCGGATGTCGGCCACGGGTGTCTCCAAGGACCACAGTCTCAGGAGGTGGGTGGTGCTCACTGGGACTCCTGGCGATGACCGGCGGATGCCTCGCGCAGCATGTGCATCTGCGGATGGTCTTTGGGCAGCAGCACCAGTGCCAGCCCCAAGCCGTCGAGCACGCCCATCAACTTGTCGGTGCGCACGCTGCCCTGGCCGTTCTCCAACCGCGAGAGCAGATCAACCGACACACCGGTCAAGGCGGCCGCATCGTCGATGCGCAGCGACTGGTTCATGCGTTGCGCACGCACCTGCAGGCCGACGTCGACCATGTTTTGGACAACCTGGACGGCTGGCACCGATGGCGCTTGGCGGGTCCGGGGCGGGCGATCGGTGGGAGGAGCAGCTGGTTTCATTGATTTCGGAATATCAGAAATATAATCTCGAAAGAGATGCATTGAGCTTAATTTCTGTTATTCCGAAATCATAGCAAAAAGCCAGAACACGGTGAAGAAATTTCTGAAAATCCGAAATTCAACAACGCCACGAGGACGCACGGCTTGAGCACCTTTCTGACCGGCTCGGAGAGGCTGTCTCTGGACAGGATGCCTTGGAAAAGAGGGTGTCGCCCGCCTTGTGGCGCAGCCAGCGCATGAGATCAAGGGTCAATACAAGGCGAGGGCGAGCGCGTTTGGCTCGAACAGAAGTTGGACATTAAACTGTGTCGGGTGAAACCATCTGTCCATTTGCGCGGCAGAATAGCCACAAGCGTACCCACTATGAAAACACACAAAATGTGCCTCATAAGAACGACTGGGTAACGATCAAAACCATCCAACAACCCGATGGTTTTTTGCCTTCCGAAGCCAAGGGTTGTGGGTCCGATCCCCGCCAGCCGCACCACCATCACAACGACTTACGTGGGATCCTCGTGACCCACGCGACAGTCCAGCATGCTCCTCTTGAGCTGTTCATTCGATCAGGATGCGACAGGTAGCTTTCACAGATGACCCAATTCAGTTTCGAGTTTGACCCGCCCAAGCCCACGGAGCCGCCAGCCGCGGCGCCCGTTGCGGCACCCATGGCGCTGGATCTGGAGCAGATGGCCCAGCTGCTGGAGCAACACGCCGACTACCGGGTCCTGCGCCGGCTGGTGCCCTGCATGGACTACGGTCCCCATCCCGGCAACCCGGGCGCCGGCCTGCGCGTGCTGGTGCTCGACACCGAAACCACCGGGCTCTCCCATCAGTCCGACAAGATCATCGAGCTGGCCATGTTGTGGGTGCAGGTGGACACCGCCACGGGATTGCCTTGGGGGCCGGTGGAGGTCTTTGAAGGTTTCGAAGACCCGGGCATGCCGATCCCGCCGGTGGCGCTGGCCGTGACGGGCATCAGCGACGACATGGTCAGGGGGCAGCGCCTGGACGACGAGCAGGTCGCGGCCATGGTCTCGAAGGCCGATCTGATCGTGGCGCACAACGCCGGGTTTGACCGGCCCTTCGTGGAGGCCCGTTTTCCCTGCTTCGCTGCCAAAGCCTGGGCCTGTTCGTTCATGGACATCGACTGGAAAGCGGCTGGTTCGGGCTCCTCCAAGTTGAGTGCGCTGGCCATCGACCAGGGCTGGTTCTACGACGCGCACCGCGCGCAGGTGGATTGCCATGCTTTGCTGCAGGTGCTGAGCCGACCCGTTGGCCCCGACGCCACCACAGGCCTGAGCCAACTGATCACAGCCGCATCGTTGCCCAGCTTCAAGCTGCGGGCGACGGGCTCACCCTTCGAGTCCAAAGACAAGCTGAAGGCCCGGGGCTACCGCTGGGATGCGGACGCCAGGGTCTGGTACTGCACGCTGGCGAGCCAGACGCTGCTGGATGCCGAGCTGGCTTGGCTCAAGGCCGAGGTCTATGGCCGGCGCAGCGCGCGGCTGGACATCGAAGCGATGGACAGCACCGTGCGCTATTCAGCGAGGCCCGGTCGCACCGTTGAACAGGGCTTGTAGGCCCGCAACCGCGTGTTCACGTCGACGCCCAATTCGATCGCAGTGCCTCGGCCTCGGTGCGGTACAGCCGCAGCAGATCGCCCTCGGGCAGTTCGCCCGCCTTGCGCAGCAGCGCCTCCACCGGCAGCTTCAGACCGACCAGGTGCAGCGCGATGCCCTGGCTGGTCAGCTGCGTGCGCAGGCGGCCGAAGGCTTCGACGCCGGTGGCATCGACCCAGTTGATCGGGTGCGCGAACAGCATCACGTGGCGCGTGTCCGGGTACTGGGTGAGGTGTTGCGTGATGGCCAGTTCGAAACCGTTGATGGTGGCGAAGTCCAGCGCCGCGTCCATGCGCAGCGCGTAGGTGTGATCGTTCAGCGGTGGCAGCTTCCAGAGGTGGCGGTCGCGCAGGCTGCCGTCGGTGTGCAGGCCCACTTCGATGATGCGCGGGTGCAGCCGTAGGTAGAGAAAGTGCGACAGCGCCATCAGCATGCCGGCGAGCACGCCCCAGTAGAGCTGAGGTGCGGCGAGCACCGTGATGGCAAACGTCAGCGCCGCCGTGACCGCCTCCACCCGCGACAGCCGCCACAGCCGCAGGAAGGCACTGGGTCGGATCAGGCCCGCCACCGCCACCACCACGATCGCTGCCAGCACCGCCAGTGGCACATACGCCAGCAGCGGCGTGAGCAGCAACAGCGTGAGCAGCACCACCGCCACCGAAAACACCGTCGCCCAGCCGGTGCGCGCGCCGGCGTACAGGTTGAGCGCCGAACGCGAGAACGAGGAGCTGGTGGGGAACGCGCCCACCAGTGCCGAGGACAGCTTGGCCAGGCCCTGGCCGATCAGGTCCTGGTTCTGGTCCCAGCGCTGGCCGCGGTCGCCGCTGTCGACCTTGGCGCTCGACGCGGTTTCCAGAAAACTCACCAGCGTGATCACCAGCGTGGGCAGCAACAGCTGGCGCAGCGTTTCCCAGCCTGGCCAGCCCGGTGCGTAGAGCGCGGGAAGGCCCTTCGGCAGGGCGCCGATCAAGGCACCGCCCGAGGCCTGAAAACCGGTCCAGTAGCTCAGGCCCGCGGTGCCCACCACCAGCAGCAGCACGCTGGGAAAGCCGGGTCGCCAGCGCCGCGCCAGCATCAGGACCGCCGCCGCCCCGACACCAAACGCCAGCGTGGGCCAGTGCAGCCGAGGCTGGGTCAGCAGGGAGGCCCAGCCATCGGAGAAACCCAGCATCGCCGGCAGTTGTGAACCGATGATCAGCACCGCGGCGCCCTGCGTGAACGCCATCAGCACCGGTGAATTCACGAGGTTGAGCAGCCAGCCAAAGTGCGCAAAACCCAGCACGACCTGCAGGCCGCCGCTCAGCAACGCCAGCCACACCGCCAGCTCGATCCAGCGCGCGCTGCCCGGTTCGGCCAGCCCGGTGAGCGATGCGCTCACCAGCAGGCAGGTCAGCGCGGTGGGGCCGACCGAGAGCCGCACGGACGAACTGAACAGCACAGCGATCAGCGCCGGCAGCATGGACGCATAGATGCCGGTGACCAGTGGCATGCCCGCCAGCGCGGCGTAGGCCACGCCCTGCGGAATCACCATCAGCCCGACCGTCAAACCCGCCAGTGCTTCGCTGCGCAGCAGCGCGGCATCGGGCCGGGGCCAGTTGAGAAAGGGGAAGAGGCGGTGCAGGCGGGGCATGTGTGGATGCTACCCGGGCGCAGGTGCGCTGGTGGACACGCCAGCCCGGATCACGGACGCACCAGCGCCCGTGCGCGCCTGTCCCGCCCGAGGCGCTGGCCTACCAGTGCGCGTGGATGCGTCCTTCGACCACCCTGGACTCGAAGCGCTTGAGCGGGCTGTTGCCCTTCTTGATGCAGGCACCGCTGTGGGCGTCGAATGCCCACTCGTGCTTGGGGCAGGTCAGGGTGCCGTCCTGGAGGGCCAGTTCGGGAATGTCGGTGCTCTGGTGCGGGCAGCGGCTGTCGAACACGTTGTAGGTCTGCTGGTCCCGGTAGATGAACAGCCCCCGGCCGTCGCATTCCGTGCGGATCACCGCGCCCTCTTCGACCCCGGCGCTGTCCATCACATCGTGCCACCGGGCCGCCCGGGTCAGTACCTCCGGATCGAACTCGGGGATGTTCATGGCCAGGATGATGTCCACCGCCCAGACGATTTTGGCCAGTCCCAGCGTGGGAAAGGCCATCAGCAGCGCGTCCAGCACCTCCATGGGCGTGCAGCCCTCGCGCAGCGCACGGCCCAGGTACTGCCTGAAGCCGCGCTCGGTCTGTGCATCGACCTTGGTGATCACCGAGATCAGGTTGCGCGTCTTGGGATCGAGGTGGGTACCGCAGCCCTTGAGAAAGGCAAAGTAGTGGCCCAGCGTTTCACCGCGGGTCTTCACAAGGTAGTTCAGCGCGTCACTCATGGTCAATCGCTTTCGGTTGTCAACAATGCAAAACCAGCACCGGGTGTTCGGTCAGTCCCATCACCTTCTGCGCCACGCCGCCCACCAGGGCGCGGCCAATGCGGCCGTCGTCCCGGCTGCCCATGACGATCAGGTCGGACCGGCTCTCGGACGCCGCGGCCAGAATCTCGGTGAAGGGCTTGCCGCAGCGCACCTCGCCCCGGGCGTCCACGCCGCCTTGCCCGGCGAGCGCCTGCATCTCGGCGATGAAGGCCTCGGCCTGGGCGCGCAGGCCCTCCGTGGCGACCACGCTCACCAGGTGCAGCGGCAGGCTGAACTGGGCCGCTACGGCGACGCCGATGGCGAACACCTGGCGCCCTTGCGGGCCGGGCTCGGCGGCCACCAGCACGCGCTGGCTCCACATGCGGGCGCCGCGCGGCACGATCAGCACATGACAGGGCGCATGCGCCACCACCTTGCTGACCATCTCGCCCACCAGCAGGTTGGCCAGGAAGCTGCGCTTGCCGCGCCGGCGGATGATGATCAGGTCGCTGGCCTGTTCCCGGGCTTCCTGCACGATCTCCTGGTAGGGCTCTTCCCCGCGGCGCAGGCGCAGATCGATCGTCACACCGGCCGCACCGGCCTGCTCGCGCAGCTCGGCGATCCGCTTCGCTGCCTCTTTTTCGGCCTGGGCCGCGATCTGCGGTGCCAGCGCTTCGTACTCCGGGTTGCTGACCAGGGGCATGATCGTTTGCAGCGGCAGCTGGCAGCGCGTGGCCATGCCGAAAGCCACGCTTTCGGCGCCGGTGTCGTAGGCCGTGTGTTCGGTGGCCAGCAGCAGGCGGGTGAAGAGATGGCCCATGTCAGTTTTCCACGGCGCCGGAGCGCCACCCTGGACGCATGAAACAACGCCACCCAGAGGCACCGCCGGGCCGGCTTTGGCGGACGGCCAGTGCCGTCCCCCTTGAGGGGGGTGACGCGAAGCGGCGCGGGGGGTGTTTCATCCTAGTGCCCTCCCGTCAGCACACCGGAAGCGGCCAGCAGGATCACCGCCGCCACCAGACAGCAGATGGCGGCGTAGGCGTGGTCGCGCCGTTTCAGGTACAGGGGGATCAGGCCCAGCAGGGGCGCCAGCGAGCAGCCGGCCAGCAGGGCAATGCCGATGAGGTTGGCCATGTCGCCCTTGTGGGCCAGCGTCAGCCAGCCCCAACCCGTGGGCGTGTCGGTGCGCTGCAGAAAAGCATCCACCGGCAGGTTCCACAGGCCGGGGAGATCCTTCAGCGGGACATGGGGCGGCAACAGCCCGGTCAGGTAGGCCGCAAAACTGAGGAACAGCGCCACGACGCCGAGGCGTGTGCCCCAGTCGAGGATCCAGGCGTAGCGCGCGGCCTCGGCTTGTTGTTGCCGGGCGTTCGTGGGTGGTGTGGTGTTCATGGCGAGGTCGCTTTCAGGCCCAGATGCCCAGACCCTTGAGCAGCGCCCGGATGCCCGCAAACAGCAGCAGGGCAATGACCATCCTGCGGATGATCGACGCTTTGAGCACATGCAGCAACCGTGCCCCCAGGCGTGCCCCCAGCATCATGCCCACCACCGACGGCACGGCGATCATCGGCAGCACCGCGCCCCGGTTCAGGTAGACCCAGGCGGCGGACGAGTCCACCAGCGACAGCACCAGTCCCGACGTGCCCGCAGAGACCTTGAGGGGCGCACCCATCAGCAGGTTGAGCGCCGGCACATTGGCCCAGCCCGCGCCGATGCCGAACATCCCGGCCATGACGCCGATGGCCAGGAACAGGACCAGCCCCATGGGTGTGCGGTGGACCTGCCAGTCGATCGAGCGTCCCGACGCGCCGTCGATGAACACGCCGTGAATGCCCAGGGCCGAAGACAGACGGTCGGGTTGTGGCACGTGGGGAAACTCCGATTTCTTCGATACCAGCATCAGCACCACGATCCCCAGCACGATCACGCCCAGCGCGGTCTGGATCGCCGCGGCGGGCAGGGCCAGGCCCAGCAGCGCGCCAGCGATGGAACTCATGCAGGCCAGCAAGGCCAGCGGCAGCGCCAGGCGCAGGCTGGCCAGGCCACCCCGAAGCAGAAAAGGCCCCGCTGCAAGGGCACTGGCCAGCGCCACCAGCAAACCGGCGCCACGCACAAAGTCGAGATGGAAGGGAAAGAAGCCACCGATGATGGGCACGAAGAGCGTGCCGCCACCGATGCCCGCGGGCACCGCCACGATGCCGATGAGGAAGCAGGTGACGAACAAGGCCAGTGGCCAGAACCACCAGGGCATTGCACTCCCGGGCACCGCGCTGTCGCCGGCGAACGCCAGGTCGGGCAGCAAAAAAAACCAGCCCCAGGCCACGCAGGCTTTCAGAACGGGCATCAACGATGCAAGGGTCAACCGGGGCATGGTGGACCGCTTTCAGGAAATGGTCTGGTAGTACAGGTTTTGCGGGTGGTTCGCCTGCGCAAAAAAGTACCATCGCTCGGCCAGCAAGCCCAGGTACTGCAGGGCAAAGGCGGCCAGCAGCCAGGCCGTGGATGCGCTGGACAGGGCCAGCGCCAGACACAGCAGCGGCAAGGGAAACACCAGCAGCAGGAAGATCCATTTCACCGAGCGCAGCAGCGCGGCGCTCTGGCCGTGGAAGAACTCCCGTGTGTTGAACGAGCCGCCCATGAAGCCCTGCGCCTTTTGCACGATGCGCGGGTGCTTGATGCCGATGGCGCTTTGCACCGACGATTTGGGTTTGAGGCGGGCGTTGCGCACCAGCGAGGCGCCGCGTGAGACCGCGGCCAGCAGCGTCAACCCGATGGCTGCGAGCGCGTAGGGGGGCACCAGATCGGACATGCCCAGCAAGGCCGCGAGCAGCGTGGCCAGGGTGAGGCCCGATGCACAACCCAGCAGCAGGTAGTTCAACAAGGTCAGCGGGCTGGCCCACTCCTGCAGGAAGCGGACCGAGGCGTAGATCATCGCGGTACAGACGAACAGCGCCAGGCTGAGCAGGGCGGTCACGGCGCCGATCAGCACGGTCTGGGTCCAGCCCAGATACTGGGCGCTGCCATACACAAACAGTCCCAGCATGAACAGGGGCAGGGCGATGACCTCGCGCGACAGCCAGGACGTTCGCCACATCGTGGCCGAGCGCCAGGCGCGCTCGGGGCGTCCCAGGTGGAAGAACGAGGCGATCAGCCCCAGCCCCGTCAGCAGCAGCGCCACCCCACTGCCCAGCAACAGGAACTGCCGGCCGGCGGCGGCGTCGGTCTGGGACAGAAGGGTCAGCTCGGCGCCATAGAGCGCAAAAAACAGCCCTTGCGCGGCGCCGATCAGCGTCGTCAGGAAAATGACCGAAAAAGCGGGTTGCATGGTGTGTGCTGGGTTGCGGTTCAGGTGGCGAAATCTTCGTGTCCCGGGTCGCGGTGGGCCGCGTCGGCGGGCCGGCTGTCGATCTTCAGCGGGTTGTCCACGCGCTCCAGATCTTCGGGGTGGATCCGCATCTCCGTCTTGCGCCGGGGCAGGTAGTGGTTGGCCGGGCGGGTGCCCCACTCGGGCATGAGCTGGTAGCCGCCGCGTTCGGCGATGGCCTGGGAAACGACGGACGCCGGGTCGTGCACGTCGCCGAACAGGCGCGCGTTGGACGGACAGGCCAGCACGCAGGCCGGCTTGCGCTCGCGCTCGGGCAGGGCCTGGTCGGTGACGCGGTCCACACACAGGGTGCACTTGGTCATGACCTTGCGCTGTTCGTCGAACTCGCGCGCGCCGTAGGGGCAGGCCCAGGTGCAGTACTTGCAGCCGATGCACTTGTCGTAGTCGACCAGCACGATGCCGTCTTCGGCCCGCTTGTAGCTGGCGCCGGTCGGGCACACCGGCACGCAGGGCGGGTCTTCGCAGTGCAGGCACGATTTGGGGAAGTGCACCGTCTGCGTGTTCGGGAACTCGCCCACTTCGAAGGTCTGCACCCGGTTGAAGAAGGTGCCGTTCGGATCGGCTCCATAGGGATTCAGGTCGGTCAGCGCACCCGCCGTGCCCGAGGTGTTCCACTGTTTGCAACTCGTCACGCAGGCGTGGCAGCCCACGCACACGTTGAGGTCGATCACCAGAGCCAGTTGGGTCATTTGCGTCCCCCCTTGCCGGCAAACCAGGCTTGCCAGCGGGTGGGGGCCGCCTCGACCCCCGGCGCTCTGGGCACGGCCTTGAACTGCGGCCAGCTCTGTTCAGGCTCGCCGGCTTGCGCCTTGTAGATGCGCACGCGCACGTCGTACCAGGCGGCCTGTCCGGTGATCGGGTCCGAGTTGGACAGGGACGCACCGGCACTCGACGGCGGCAGCTCTTCCGAGATCAGGTGGTTGAGCAAAAAGCCGCGCTGCGCTTCGTTGGCGTCCGGCGTCAGGTTCCAGGCGCCGGCGGATTTGCCGATGGCGTTCCAGGTCCAGACCGTGCCGGGCTCCACGGCCTCCGAGTAGCGGCACATGCAGCGCACCTTGCCCCAGGGCGACTCGACCCACATCCAGCCGCCATCGGCGATGCCTTCGGCGCTGGCGGTTCTGGGATTGACGAACAGGTAGTTGTGCGTGTGGATCTGGCGCAGCCAGGCGTTCTGCGAGTCCCAGGAGTGGTACATCGCCATCGGGCGCTGGGTGATCGCGTTGAGCGGGTACCTGACGGTGTCGGTGGCCTGTTCTTCCAGCGGCACGTAGTAGAACGGCAGCGGGTCGAAGTAGGTCTCGACGCGTTTTCGCAGGTGGTCGGGCGGCTGCTTGCCCGCGCGTTTGCCCTGGGCCGCGCGCCGGAAGCCCTGCAGGAATTCCGAGTAGATGTGGATGACGATCGGGTCCTTGTCGCGCCGCAAGCCCATCTGCTGCGCCCACTCCATGTAGCCCCGGTTCCAGTTGCGCATGTACTGGTGTTCGGGCGGCATCTGGTAGTGGAAGACGCAGTTGTTTTTCTCGTACATCTCCCACTGTTTGGGGTTGGGTTCGCCGCGCAGGGACTTTTCGCCCGCCTTGCCGCGCCAGCCTGCGAGGAAACCGATGCCCGAGCCGGGCGCGGTTTCGTAGTTGACGATGAAGTCCGGGTAGTTGCGGAACTTGCGCGTGCCGTCGGCCCGCGTGAACGCGGGCAGCTTGAGGCGGCCGGCCAGTTCGACCAGCACTTCCTGGAACGGTTTGCAGTCGCCCTTGGGCGGCACCACCGGGATGCGCACCGCGTCCACCGGTCCGTCGAACTCGGAGATCGGTCGGTCCAGCATGGACATGCAGTCGTGCCGCTCCAGGTAGGTGGTGTCGGGCAGGATGAGGTCGGCAAAGGCCGTCATCTCCGACTGGAAGGCATCGCAGACCACCAGGAACGGGATCTTGTAATCCCCGCTGTGTTCGCCCTCGGTGTGCTTGTCGTTCAGCATCTTGCGCACTTCGGCGGTGTTCATGGTGGAGTTCCACGCCATGTTCGCCATGAAGATCAGCAAGGTGTCGATCGGGTAGGGGTCACCGCGCCAGGCGTTGGTGATGACGTTGTGCATCAGGCCGTGGGCCGACAGCGGGTGTTCCCAGGAGAAGCCCTTGTCGATCCGCACCGGCTGGCCCTGGCTGTCCACGAACAGGTCGTCCGGGCTCTCGGGCCAGCCCAGCGGCGCGCCATCGAGCGGTGTGTCGGGCTTGACGGCCTGCGGCCCCTTGGGCGGGCGGGCATTGGGCGGCACGGCGCGCGGATACGGTGCCTTGTGCCGGAAGCCCCCCGGGCGGTCGATGGTGCCCAGCAGCGACATCAGGATCGCCAGCGAGCGGATGGTCTGGAAACCGTTGGAGTGCGCCGCCAGCCCGCGCATGGCGTGAAAGGCCACCGGGTTGCCCTTGGTCGACGGGTGCCTCTGGCCCCAGCTGTCGGTCCAGGCGATCGGCAGCTCGATCTTCTGGTCGCGCG
Source organism: Betaproteobacteria bacterium HGW-Betaproteobacteria-9 (assembly GCA_002842215.1). Classification (GTDB taxonomy): domain Bacteria; phylum Pseudomonadota; class Gammaproteobacteria; order Burkholderiales; family Burkholderiaceae_C; genus Hydrogenophaga. Next base: position 31,955 of record PHCC01000021.1, read on the forward strand.
CGGTGATGCCCATTTCGTGGGCCAGGCGCCGGATGGTTTCTGCCGGGATGCCGGTGATGCCCTCGGCCCATTCCGGCGTGTAGGGCTTGACGCGCTCCTGCAGCAGCTGGAAGGCGGGCACGGCCGCTGTGCCGTCGGGCATCTTGAAGTGCCCCAGCAACGCCGGATCTGCGCCCTCGGCGTGATCGGCGACCGGGCTGTCGGTGAGCCGGTCCCACCAGTGGAAGTTGGCGGGTCGCAGCGGGTTCACCACGTCGCCATCGGCCTTGCGCAGGAACATACCGAAGTCGTCACTGGCCGCGTCCTGGTTCACCAGCTGGCCGGCGTTGGTGTAGCGGGCCAGGAACTCGCGGTCGTACAGGCCGAGCTTGATGAGTTCGTGGATCAGCGCCAGCAGCAGGGCGCCGTCGGTGCCGGGTTTGATGGGCACCCACTCGTCGGCGATGGCGGAATAGCCGGTGCGCACCGGGTTGATCGACACGAAGCGCCCGCCGTTGCGCTTGAACTTCGACAGCGCCATCTTCATCGGGTTGGAGTGGTGGTCTTCGGCCGTGCCGATCATCACAAACAGCTTGGCGCGTTCCAGGTCCGGCCCCCCGAATTCCCAGAACGAACCGCCGATGGTGTAGATCATCCCGGCGGCCATGTTGACCGAGCAGAAGCCGCCGTGCGCCGCGTAGTTGGGGGTGCCGAACTGGCGCGCAAACAGGCCGGTCAGGGCCTGCATCTGGTCGCGCCCGGTGAAGAGGGCGAACTGTTTGGGGTCGGTGGAGCGGATCTTCTGCAGCCGCTGCTCCAGCATCGAGAAGGCGGCTTCCCACTCGATCTCGACAAACTCACCGTCGCCGCGTTCGCTGCCGGGCTTGCGCAGCAGCGGCTTGGTGAGGCGGGCCGGCGAGTACTGCTTCATGATGCCCGACGAACCCTTGGCGCAGATCACGCCCTGGTTCAGCGGGTGTTCGGGATTGCCCTCGATGTAACGCACCTCGCCGTTGCGCAGGTGCACCCGGATGCCGCAGCGGCAGGCGCACATGTAACAGGTGGTGTTGCGTGTCTCGGTGGTGGCGCCCACCAGTGGGGGGCTGCAGGGATCGTGAAGCGGTGTGGCGGACATGCGTGGGTGTCTTTTCGCTAAAGATGGAGCCATGCCAACCGTCCACCCTCGCTTCGCACAGGCCGGACTGTCAGTGGGGTCTTATTAAAGACAGGGGCCGCATCCCCGTCTATTACCGACACGGGTGAGCTGGCATCACCCAGATGGGTAGCGTGGCCGGTGCCGGGTGGCTGGGCCGCCGTCTGGCGAACCGCCGGGCGACTTGGGGTTTTCGCCATGTATCCGTACATGCTTGTGCACTACTATGGTTTGCTCGCAACGCGATACCCCACCGGGTTTCCACCCCACGACATGTCCACGCTCACAGTCAACCCTTCGCAGGATGGCGCCGCCACCGCCACCGGGGGTGCGGCTTCGTCGGGGGCTTTGGGCGACGACGACCTGGAGTTGCTGCTGCAGCGCTTTCTGGTGTCCATTGCCGCGCTCGCCGGCGCCCAGGCGGGCGCTGTGCGGGTACTGACCGACGACGGGCTTCACATGCGGCTGGTCGCGCAACAGGGCCTGCCGCTCCATGTGGAGGAAGCCGAACGGCTGGTCGAGCGGGGATGCGGTATGTGCGGCGCCGCGGTGGGTGCCGACGGGCTGGCCTGGGTGGACGATCTGCGGTCCTGTGACCGCAAGGCTGGTGGTCACTATTTCGGTGGCCAGTGCAAAGGCGTGCTGGCCATCTCGCTGGTGCACGCCGATCAGGTGCTGGGGATCTACAACCTGTTTTTTGAATCCAGGGTCCAGATCCCGCTGGCGACGCAGACCATCCTGCGGCTGATCGGGCAGTTGCTGGGCCTGTCGCTGCACAACGCCCGGATCGAGCGCGAGCGCCTGCGGGTGACCGTGATGAAGGAACGCCAGGAAATGGTCAACGAGGTACACGACTCGATCGCGCAGACCCTGGCCTACGCGCGCATGCGCCTGCCCCTGCTGAACGACGCCATGCTGGCCCACGACGACACCCGGGCCATCAAGTATTTTTCGGATGTCAAGCAGGCGGTGGGGGATGTGCATGACAACCTGCGCGAGGTGATGACCTATTTCCGCACCCGCATGGACCCGCTGGGCCTGCTGCATGCGCTCCAGGGCATCACCGACGGGTTCTACGGTCGCAACGGTATCTCGCTGGAGATCCGGAACACGGTCCGGCACCTGAACCTGTCCGATGCGCAGGAGGTCCAGGTGTTCTACATCGTGCAGGAAGCGCTGGCCAACATCGCCAAACATTCCATGGCCCGCCATGCGGCCATCATCATCAACAGGACACCCGCAGGCCTCGAATTCGTGGTCGAGGACGATGGCCTGGGCATGGCCGCGCCGGGCGTTTCCACCATCGTGACATCGGCCAAGGAGCTCGCGGCGCCCAGCCATTTCGGGCTGGAGATCATGCAGAGCCGGGCGCAGCGCCTGGGGGCGAGCCTGGAGGTCGGCGACAACGCCGGGGGTGGCACGCGGGTGCGCCTGCTGCTGCCCGTGGCAAGCGCCACCACCAACACAGAACGCACACCATGACGACGCCCGCCACGCAGGCCATGCAGACCCGGGTGATGCTGGTGGACGACCACGCCATGTGTCGCAGCGGATTGTCTGAGTTGCTGCAGAACCGCAGTGGCATGGTCGTGGTCGCGGCCACCGGGGATCGTGAGCAGGTCATTCCCTTGCTGCGCGAATGCCAGCCCGAACTGATGGTGCTGGACCTGAGCCTGGGTCCGGTCGACGGCTTGAGCGTGCTGCGCATGGTGCGCACCGAGGGCATCGAGGTGCCGGTGGTCGTGCTGACCATGAGCAACAGCGAAGAAGACCTGTCAGCCGCGCTGCGTGCCGGCGTGCGGGGCTACCTGCTCAAGGACATGGACCCCGACGACGTGATCGAATCCATCGGCCGCGCCGCGCGCGGCGAACTGGTGGTGGCGCCGGCCATGGCCGTCAAGCTGGCCCAGATGTGGCAGAGCGGCCAGAAAGGCTCGGTCAAGCGCGACCTGGTCGACACCCTGACCGATCGCGAACGCCAGGTGCTGGAGCAGGTGGCGCGCGGCAAGAGCAACAAGGTGATCGCCCAGGCGTTGGACATCAGCCACAACACCGTCAAGCTGCACGTGCGCCACATCATGGCCAAACTCGACCTCGGGTCGCGTGTGGAAGCGGCCGTGTTTGCGTTCGAGCACCGCACGGCATCTGATGGCTCATCCAAACATGGCGACCTGGAGAGCCCCTCCAGTCGTCGATCAAACTGAAATCACTGGCGCGGAGCCAGACGCGGTGCGACCCAGGGCACCGCCGGGCCGGCTTTGCCGGACGGCCAGTGCCGCCCCCTTGAGGGGGTAGCGCGAAGCGCTGCGGGGGTGTTCTTAATTGGCAGCGGTTGCGTTGAGGGCCGGCAACGGCTGCTCCACCACGTGGTGCGCGGGTGACAGCTGGCTGGCGGCAGCGGTCTGCGGATCGAACCAGTGCAGCGACCCATGCAGCTTCACCACGTCGCCCACGATCAGCAGACTGGGTGAGGTGAAGCCGCTGACAGCCACCTTGGCCGGCAGGTCGCTCAGCGTGCCGGTGAGCACTTGCTGCGTGGACAGGGTGCCGTGCTGCACGGCGGCGATCGGTCGCGTGGCGGGGGCGCCGTGCGCCATCAGCTGGCGGCAGATGTCGGGCAGCGCGTTCAGGCCCATGTAGATCACCACCGTCTGGTTCGGGCGCACCAGCGCGTCCCAGTCCAGGTCGGCGCTGCCGTCCTTCAGGTGGCCGGTGACGAACAGGGCCACCTGGGCGTGGTCGCGGTGCGTGAGCGGGATGCCCGCGTAGCTGGCCACACCGCAGGCGGCGGTCACGCCGGGAACCACTTCGAAGTCCACCCCGTGGGCGGCGAGCTCCTGCATTTCTTCGCCACCGCGGCCGAACACGAACGGGTCGCCGCCCTTGAGCCGGACCACCCGCTTGCCCTCGCGCGCCAGCTGCACCAGCAGCCCGTTGATCTGCTCCTGGCGCATGGTGTGTTCGTTGCGCCGCTTGCCGGCAAAGATGCGCTGCGCATCGGGCGAGGCAAAGTCCAGCACGCCCGAAGACACCAGGTTGTCGTAGACGATGACGTCGGCCCGCTCCAGCAGGCGCACCGCTTTGAGGGTCAGCAGTTCCGGGTCGCCGGGTCCGGCGCCCACCAGGTAGACACAGCCGCTGGACCGTTGGGGGAAAGGTCGGATGTTCATAGGACTCGGCTCCCTGTGCCGCAGCCACCACCCGTGCCACAGCCACCGCTGCCACAACCACCACCGCCACTTCCGGTGCTGCAGCCACTGGCGGCGGGGCTATCGACCACCAGCTGGTGGCTGGTGAAGATGAAGCTGAACTGGCCCGGCTCCAGCTCGACGTAATCGAGCACCGTGTCTTCGAGCAGATCCACGTGCGCGGCGCCGATCACCACCGCCACGTCTTCGAGCATCAATCGGGTGTCGTTGTCCGCGACATCGTCAAAGCCCATGCCGTAGCCGATGGAGCCATCGGCCTCGCGCCGGGCCGCCACGCGCAAGGCCATTTGCTCGGCGTCGCTTTCGCGCGCGGCCTGTCGTATCTGCTGTGCGGCAATCGCCGTGAGTGTGAACATGGTTTGGCCGCCTTTCAGTGTTCGCCTTTGGTGCGCAACAGACCGGCCAGCCGGTTGCCCTGTTTCTGCGGACCGCCGCGGGGGAAGAGATCGTGCAGGTGGTTGTTGCTGCCGCGCTCGGGACCCCAGACCACCGTGAAGTGTTTGATCATGGCGCGCACCTGGGCCTGCACGCCGTGTTCGGCGTAGTAGGCGCGCAGGTAGTGCACGAGCTCCCAGTGTTCGTCGGTCAGCGTGAGTTCTTCCTGCGCGGCGAGGGCGCGCACGAAGTCTTCCGACCAGTCGCCGAGATGGCGCAGGTAGCCTTCGGAGTCGGTTTCGACCGGTTGGCCGTTGACCATGAGGATGCGGGTGAACGCGTCCATTGGGCGAGTGAGTGTTGCGTTCATGCAGCGAGCCTTTCTCGCGGTGCCACATGCGAACTTTGTGGCCGCCGGGCACGCACGAAGTCGACAAAATGGCGCGCCCAGTCGGTGCCCGCCACGCTGCGCAGGTGGGCGTAGGTGGCCAGCAGGTTGTTCTGCACGACGCCGTCGTGTTGTCCATCGATGCCGTGGCCGCGCGTGATCCGCCAGGCGTAGCGCGTGTCCGCCGGCAGGCCGTCCAGGCTGGAATAGTGGAACTCGTGGGCGCGCACGGACTGGCCCCGCAGACCGGCCCAGGGCATGTCTTCGGTGGCGGCCAGGTGCACATAGCCGCGTCCCACCGGCTTCTGGTGCAGCGTGGCATCGCCCGCCACGGCCCCCACCATCTCGCAGCGCTCGCCGCGCCACCGCAACGAACGCGCCAGGTACATCAGACCTCCACATTCGGCGTAGGTGGGCAGGCCGGCCGCTATGGATTCGGCAATCTGCGTGCGCAGCGCCGCATTGGCCTGCAGCTCGCGCATGAACAGCTCGGGGAAACCACCGCCGATGAACAGGCCGTCGATGGCATCGGGCAGCGCCGGGTCGCTCAGGGTGTCGAACGGCAGCAGCACGGCCCCCGCGTCGCGCAAAGCCTGCAGGTCGTCCGGGTAGTAGAAACCGAAGGCCCGGTCCTGCGCCAGCGCGATGCGCACGGGCTGGGCCAGACTGGCCGCAGGCGCCACGTGGATGGGCGAGAGGTTCAACTTCGGCGCACTGGCGGCCAGCGCCCGAACCTGCGCGAGGTTCACCTGGGCCGCGATGCGTTCGCCGATCAGGCTGATCTGCCGTGCGGCGTCGGCGTGTTCGTTGCTCGGCATCAGGCCCAGGTGGCGTTCGGCCACCGCGAGGTCGGAATCTTCGGCGATGGCCCCCAGCACCGGGACATCGGTGTAGTGCTCGATCACGGCGCGCAACTTGGCCTCGTGCCGGCTGCCGCCCAACCGGTTCAGGATCACGCCGCCGATGCGGATGTTGCGGTCAAAGGCCTGGTAGCCCAGGATCAGCGGCGCGATGCCGCGCGTCATGCCGCGCGCATCGATCACCAGCACCACCGGCAGGTCCAGCAGCTGCGCCAGCGCGGCGTTGCTGTTGCTGCCGTCGAGCGAGAGGCCGTCGTACAGGCCCAGGTTGCCCTCGACGATGCTGATGTCGGCGCCGGCGGCCTGCCGGGCGAACTGGGCGCCGATCTGCTCCGGCGTCATGAGGTAGGGGTCGAGGTTGTGGCAAGCGCGTGCGCTGGCCCGCCCAAGCCACATCGGATCGATGTAGTCCGGCCCCTTCTTGAAAGGTTGCACCGCGAGCCCGCGCGCGGTGAAGGCCGCGCACAGGCCCAGGCTGACCGTGGTCTTGCCCGAAGACCGGTGTGCGGCGGAGATCAGCAGGCGGTCCATCATCAGGCCTTGGCGGACACGAAGTCGTCCTGCGGCATGAAGTCGAAGGCGCGGATGCCCACGACCGTCAGCAGCAAGGCCGCCCCGAGGCCGCCGACACCGAGCAGGAACTCCGGCAGCGAGGGCACGTAGCTCGCGATCACGCCGTCGCCGAAGCTGCTGCTCACGGCGTGGCCGGGGAATATCTCCAGCGGGAAGGCCTGGCCGCCGATGATGAAGACATAGAGGAAGGCAAACGCACCAGCCAACACCAGCGCCGAGGCGGCGAAGGTGTAACGCGCGCCGGTGAGCTTCGGGTGGAACAGCAGCAGCAGCGGCAGCACCGAGCCGATCAGCACATAACCGCCCCAGAACAGCAGCGGGTAAAGACCGCCGTCCACGAGCAGGAAGCGTTCGAAGGCGGCCTGCCTGGCGTAATACAGATTGGTCAGGTGGTAGACCGTCACCAGGTACAGCGAGGCGGCGATGAAGATGCCCAGCAGCCGGGCCATGCGGCGGCGGATCGCGGCGTCGAGCGCGCGGCCCTCCCACTTGTACATCGTGGACTGGGTGACCAGGAAAACCGCCAGGCCCCAGCCGAAGCTCAGCACGATGAACAACGGCGCCAGCAGCGCCGACTGGTAGGCCTGGCGCGCGACCAGGAACGCAAAGATCGAGCCGGTGCCGGTGGTCAGCACGAAGCGCCAGACCAGGGCCGCCAGGCCGGCCGGCTTTGAATACACGTTCATGCGCCGCTCGAACATCGTCCACAGGTAGACCGCGACGATGGCCGTCATGCCCGAATAGAGGAAGACGTTCCAGGCGAAAACCGATGTGAAGTTGTAGTGGGTGGCGGCGACGAGCAGGCGATCGGGCCGGCCCAGGTCCAGCATCAGCACCATCAGGCCGCCCATCAGCAAGGCAATGCACAGCAGGCCCGAGAGCGGTGCGCGGCGCTTGTAGACCGTCTGGCCGAAGACCGAGCCGATGGAGGCGACGTTGAGCACCCCCGAGGCCGCGACGACCATGAAGATCGCGAACACATGGGGCAGGCCCCAGACGACCTGGTTGTTCATGCCGGTGACGACGTGGCCGTGCAGCTCCATGTAATGCGCCGCGGCCAGGCCAACGGCCGTGATCGCACCCACCAGGACGGCGACCAGCCAGAAGTTGCGGATGTCTTCGCGGGTTCTCATGGTCTGTGTACCTAAATGCCGTGGTAGCGGACACCCGGGTCCAGCTTCAGGTCGGTGCGCAATTGCGCCGTCTGGATCGTGCGGATGCGCTTCGAGATCTCGCTGGTCGGGTCGTTGAGGTTGCCGAACAGGATGGCTTCGTGGCCGGCGGCGCTGCAGGCCTGCACACAGGCGGGCAACTCGCCGCGGTCCACCTTGTGCACGCACATCGTGCAGCCCTCCACCGTGCCCATGCCGCGCGGCACGTCGGGCTTCTGGTTGGTCTGTGGTTCGTGGACGAAGGAGCGTGCCTTGTACGGACAGGCCATCACGCAATAGCGGCAGCCGATGCAGATGTGTTTGTCCACCAGCACGATGCCGTCGGCGCGCTTGAACGAAGCACCGGTCGGGCACACGTCCACACAGGGCGGCTCGGCGCAGTGCTGGCACATCACCGGCAGCGATTGCGCCTTGCCGGTGCGTATCTCCTTGATCTCGATCTTGCGGATCCACTGCGAATCGGTCGGCCCGGGGTTGTCGGGCAGGCCGTTTTCGGTGCGGCAGGCGGTCACGCAGTCGGTGCAGCCGCTGCTGCATTTCGTGCTGTCGATCAGCATGCCCCAGCGCACCGCCGGGTTGGCGCCTGCGGTGGGTGAGGCCTGTGCCATCTCGATCAGTCGAATGCCGGGCGCCAGCAGCACCCCGGCCAGGCCCGCTGCGGCCACGCCCAGGAAGCCGCGGCGCTCGGGCTGGGCTGCGTCCTTTGAAGGAATTGGGGCTTCCGGCTTCATGGCTGGGACCTCGCCGAGGGGGTCTCGATGCCGAGCGTGCGCACCAGCCGGGTGAGCTGGGCGGTGGTGCCGGTGCGATGGACCAGCGGGTGGAAGGCCGAGGTCGCCGCAGGCTGGGTGGCGTGGCATTCAAAGCAGTCGATCTTCACGGCGGCAAAGCTGTGGCAGCTGACGCAGAAATTGGTCTGGGTGGCCGCCACGCTCTGGGTGGTCTGGCTGGCGTGGCATTCGATGCAGGTCTTCAGGCTGTATTTCGCCCCGCGCACGCCGCCGTGCACGGTCTCGTCGCGCTGGTGCTTGAGGAATTTCATGTGGTCGCGCCGCATGGTCGCCGGTTCTTCCACGCACTGGCCGCCGCGCGCCGCCTCGATCACCGGCTGCGGCACGCGAGCGGCCGCGCCCGGCGCATCGGCGGCCAGCACCGCAGCCCCGGCCAACAACAGCCACAGAACCGCAGCGCGAGGGAGGTGGCGGAGCAGGCCCATGGACGTCACTCTCCCAGGCCCATCTGGATGTAGCCGGTCGGGCACACGTCGTGACAGATGTGGCAGCCGATGCACTTGCTGTAGTCGGTGTCCACATACCGGCCGGTGGTGGACTTGGACTTCGACACCTTGAACACGGCGGTCTGCGGGCAATAGACGACGCAGTTGTCGCACTCGAAACACTGGCCGCAGCTCATGCAGCGTTTGGCCTCGGCCTGCGCCTGAGCTTCCACCAGCGCCTGCAGGCGTTCGTCGAAGTTGCCCAGCGCCTCCTCGGCGGTGAGGTTGGTGATGGTGCGGCGGTTGCGTGGCGTGTGGTTGAAGTGACCGAGGAACAGCTCCTTGTGCGAGATCACATAGCGGTCGGAGCGGTTGTCGAAGTTGTGGATCGCCACATTGCTCTTGTCGGTGCCGTGGATCGGTTCGTGCACCACGCTGAAGCTCAGGCCCTTCTCGATCATCTTGCGATGGAGATCGAAGGTGTGCACGTCGATCTTGGGCCGCTTCTCCAGCGCCTCGCCCTGCAGGAAGCGGTCAATGCCGTCGGCCGCGATGGCGCCGTGCCCGATGGCGGTGGTGAGCAGGTGCGGGCGGATGATGTCACCACCAGCGAACACGCCCGGCTGTACCTGGTAGTTCTTGTCGGCCGGCACCGCGCCCTTGCCGTTGTTGAATTCCTCCAGGCCGGTGAAGTCCACCGCCTGGCCGATGGCCGAGACGATCAGGTCGGCCGGGATGTCTTCTTCCGTGCCTTCGATGTTCTTGATCTCCAGCTTGCCGCCGGCGATCTTGGCCTCGCAGCGGATCACGCGCAGCGCCGTGGCACGGCCGTCAGGGCCGCGCACCACGCCGACCGGCGCCAGGCCGCCGCGGATGGCGATGCCTTCGGACAGCGCGTGTTCGACCTCGTGGCGCGAGGCCTGCATCTTGTCCACCGCGAAGATCGAGGTCAGCGTGACCTCGGCGCCTTGCTTGGCCGACACGGCGGCCACGTCGTGCGCCACGTGGCCGGCGATCGCGTGCTCGGGGCGGTCGCTCTCGTGGATCTGGTCGATGTGGCCAAGCCGGCGCGCCACCGTGGCGACGTCGATGGAGGTGTCGCCACCGCCCACCACCACCACGCGTTTGCCCACGTGGCGCAGGCGTCCGTCGTTGAAGGCCTTGAGGAAGGAGGTGGCGGTCACGCAGTTGGGGGCGTCCGCGCCATCGACCGGCAGGCCGCGGCCGGACTGGGCGCCGAGGCCGAGGAACACGGCGTCGAAATCGGCGCGGATCTGGTCCATGGTGATGTCGGTGCCGATGCGGCAATTGGTCCGCGCCACCACACCCAGGTCCAGGATGCGCTGGATCTCGGCGTCGAGCACCTGGCGCGGTGTGCGAAAGCCCGGGATGCCGTAGCGCATCATGCCGCCGAGCTCGGCGCGTTCGTCAAACAGCGTGACGGCGTGGCCACGCAGCGCGAGCTGGTAGGCCGTCGACAGGCCGGCCGGGCCGCCGCCGATGACCGCGACCTTCTTGCCGCTGGAGAATTCCGGCTTCTTGAAGCCCAGCTTGTTGGCAATGGCGTATTCGCCCAGAAAGTGTTCGACCGAGTTGATGCCGACGAAGTCTTCCACCTGGTTGCGGTTGCAACCCGACTCGCAGGGCGCCGGGCAGACCCGGCCCATGACGGAGGGGAAGGGGTTGGCTTCTGTCAGACGGCGGAAGGCGTACTCCTGCCAGGGCATGCCGGCCGGCGGCTTCTCGACGCCGCGCACGATGTTCAGGTAGCCGCGGATGTCTTCACCCGAAGGGCAACTGCCCTGGCAGGGCGGCGTACTCTGGATGTAGGTCGGGCACTTGTGCGAGTGATCGGCATTGAAGATCTGTTTCTGCCACGGCCCCGGCTTGTGGTCGCCATCCTTGTAGCGCCTGAAGTTGAGGGGCTGCACGCTGACGGATTCGGGGTTGGCTGACATGTGGGGTCTCCTGGGATCGTTGTGTGGTCGCGGGATGTCGGCGCGCGCGCCTACTTGTCACCGAGCCGGATGGCCTTGCTCACGAGCTGGTGAACGCCGCCCACCATGCTCATGTCAAAACCGTACTGCGGCAGCACCTTGGTGAACTGCGCCTTGCAGATGGCGCAGATGGTGGCCATGAAGTTCACGCCGTGTTCGTCTACCACGTTCTTCAGCGCCTCCATGCGCGGCAGCGCACCCTTGACGCGCAGCTCCAGCAGGTCGTCGGTGAGCAGGCCACCGCCACCGCCGCAGCAGAAGGTGCTTTCATGGATGGTCTCGGGCGCCATGTCGTGGAAGTGGTTGGCCACGGCTTTGATGATGTCGCGCGGGATGGTGAACTGGCCACCGGCGAAGTCGCCCATGCGCGAAGCGCGCGCCACGTTGCACGAGTCGTGGAAGGTGATGATGCGGTTGTCGTTCTTCTCTTTGTCGAACCGCAGCGCGCCGCGCAGGATCAGGTCGTGCGTGAACTCGCAGATGTGCATGGGCTGCTTGTAGCGGTGGTCCAGCTGGTTCTGCAGCTCGATGGCAAACGGGTCCTTGCCACCGGCACCGATGCCCACCAGCGTGTTCCAGAAGCTGTAGGCCACGCGCCAGGCGTGACCGCATTCGCCCACCACGATGCGTTTCACGCCCAGCTCCAGCGCCGCCTCCCGGATGCGCAGAGCGATCTTGCGCAGCTGCTCGTAGTTGCCGATGAACATGCCGAAGTTGCCCGCCTCGCTGGCCATGCTGGAGAGTGTCCAGCTCACGCCAGCGGCGTGGAACACCTTGGCGTAGCCGATCAGGCTGTCCACGTGCGGCTCACTGAAGAAGTCGGCCGACGGTGTGATCAGCAGCACCTCGGCGCCCTTCACATCCAGCGGGAAGCGCACGTCCAGGCCGGTCTCGTCCTTGGTGTCTTCCTCCAGGCCGAGCAAGGTGTCTTCCAGCGCCGGCCCGGGGATGCCCAGGTTGTTGCCGATGCGGTGCACCTTGCCGATGATTTCGTTGGCGTATTTCTGCCCCATGCCGATCGAGTCCATGATCTCGCGCGCGGCCATGGTGACTTCGGCGGTGTCGATGCCGTAGGGGCAGAACACCGAACAGCGGCGGCACTCGGAGCACTGGTGGTAGTAGCTGTACCAGTCGTCGAGCACCTCGCGCGTCAGGTCTTTGGCCCCCACCAGACTGGGGAAGTGTTTGCCGGCAAAGGTGAAGTAGCGGCGGTAGACCGCGCGCATCAGGTCCTGGCGCGCCACCGGCATGTTCTTCGGGTCCTCGGTGCCGAGGAAATAGTGGCACTTGTCGGAACAGGCGCCGCAGTGCACGCAGGCGTCCATGTAGACGCGCAGCGAGCGGTACTTGCCGAGCAGCTCGCCCATCTTGGCGATGGCCTGGGCCTGCCAGTCGTCGGCCAGCTCACCGGGGAAGCCCAGGTTTTTCTGGATCGCCTCCGAAGCCACATAGGGCTTGAGGTGCGAGGTGGCGCCCGCCTGCACCAGCGGGATGACCGGGTAGGGCTTCAGCTTGGGCGTGGTGAATGCGGCGGTGGCCATGGCGGATAGGTGCTCCGTTTATTTGTCCAGGGCCGCGGCCCAGGCGGCCACGTGGCGGGCTTCGCGCGGGTTGTCGGTCATGCAACGCGTCGGGCTGAAGAACAGGCCTGGCGCGTGCAGCAGCTTGCTGATCGGGAAAATGATCATCAGCAGCGCCACCAGCGAGAGGTGCACCAGCAGCACCGGGTCGGCGGGCAGCGGCTGCACACTCAGGCGCATCAGGCCCAGCATGAACACCTTGACCGCTACGATGTCGGTGTGCGCGACGAAGCGCATGCTGAGACCGGTCAGGCCAATGGCGATCAGCAGCGCGAGCATCAGGTGGTCCGAGGGGGTGGAGATGTAGCGCACGCGGTCCACCAGGAAGCGCCGCGCCCACAGGCCGGCCAGACCGGCCACCATGGCGAAACCCGCGTAGGTGCCGAAGGGTTGCACCATCGCAATCGGCAGCCAGACAGGCTCCTGGAAATAGCGCACATGGCGCAACACCACCAGCAGCAGGGCGGCATGGAACACCCAGCCGAACGCCCAGGTCCATTTGCTGGAGCGGAACAGGCTCTCGAAAAACACCACCTCGCGCGTCAGGCGAAAGCCCACGCCGGTCTTCGTGATCGGGGCGGGGGTGAGGGCGATCTTCAGCGGCGCGGGCGTGACCGCGTACTGCCGGATTTTCAACGCCAACCCGACCACGAAGATGGCGGTGGCCAGGTAGAACAGCGCAGCGAAGAAGATCGAGAGAGCGCTCATCACATGGACCTGGGTCGGGGTGGCGAAGGGGTCAGGAAGTCAGGCCGAACCGGCAAGCCGGGCGGATGCTGCAGCTTCAGACGCAGCCGGTCGGCTTGGGCAGGCCGGCGATCTTGCAGGCCTGCTTGGCCGGGCCATAGGGGAACAGGTCGTACAGGTACTTGCTGTTGCCCTTTTCTTCGCCGAACTGCTTGCCAATGGCCTTGGTCAGCACACGCACGGCTGGGGCGATCTGGTACTCGTTGTAGTACTCGCGCAGGAAGTTGATGACTTCCCAGTGGTTGTCGGTCAGCGGGACCTTCTCTTCTTCGGCGATGTGCTCGGCGATCTCCTTGTTCCAGTCGGCCAGGTTGATCAGGTAGCCCTCTTCGTCGGTTTCGTAAGTGGCGCCATTGATTGCGATGCTCATGGTGATGTCCTCAGGTTGTCGGAATGAAAATGCGGTCGGCTAAAGGTTCAGAGCCAGCTGTTCGATGCGCTGTGTTCGGCCACCAGGTCCACGAAGCCGCCGTAATCGACCAGCGTCACGTTGGCGAGGGCGCGCGAGGCCATGCCGCGTGCGTCCAGGTCGGGCTTGAGCGCGTAGACGCGGACAGGTGAATCGGCGTTGCTCAGGTGGGCTTCGAGCGGGCTGCCGGTGGTGGCGGCGTAGACGCCGTCTTCGATCAGCAGCACGGCGTGGCCAGGCAGGGCCATGCGCAGGCAGCTCGCCAGCGAGCCGGTCTGGTGGGGGGATTTGTTGACGATGTGCAGCATGGGGTTCTCCTCAGAAACTCAGGACCACGTCTTGCTTCGCCATCAGCTCGGCCATCTGCGCGGTGTCCAGCACCTCGACCGGCACCAGCAGGTCGGCCTCGCTCAGGCCGCGCTGTGTCAGCGAGGCCTGGTCGACGTAGAGCTTCTCGACGTCGTAGCCTTCCAGCGCGCGGTAGCTGGGCGAGAAGTTCTTGATGCCGATGTCCTTGGTCTGCTGGCCCTTGACCAGCTCGTAGACACCGTCGTCCATGAACACCAGGCTGACGTCCTGGTCGAGCGTGGCGGTGATCAGCACCACCTCCAGGCTCTCCAGCGCGTAGATCGTGCCGTAGGGGGCCTTGCGGTTGACGAACATGAACTTCTTCATTTCAGTCTCCGAAGGTGATCAGGCGGTCGGCCTTGATGCCGCTGTCCACCAGCTGGCCCAGACCCGAGATGCGAAAGCCCGGCGCCAGCACCTCGTCCTTGATGCCGCGGCGCAGCGCGGCGGCCACGCAGACCACGAGGTCCACGTTGTGCTCGGTCTTCAGATTCGACCAGCGGTTGACGATGTGGCGGTCGTCTTGCGGCGGTTCGGTCAGCCGCGTGGCGTTGTTGACGCCGTCGTGGTAGAAAAAGACGCGCTGGATCTCATGCCCTTTTGCGATCGCGGCCATGCAGAACTGGTAGGCGCTGTCCGAGGCCTGGTGGGTGTAGGGCCCCTCGCTGACGAGTAGTCCGAATTTCATGTGCTGGGTCCGCCGGCGTTGGTCAGAAACGGATGTGGGTCGATGCGTTGAGGCTGGAGCGCGAACCGCGCCAGTCGTCGATCAGGTACTTGGTGAACGGCAGCTCGCACTTCTCGAAGAAGTTCGGCCAGCCGATGCGCTCCACCCAGTCCGACAGGCGCTCCCAGGGGCGGGCGTCGGCCTTGTAGGTGTAGAGGATCTTCTTGACGATCTCCGAGACCTCGGGCCAGCGCGGTGGGTTGTTCGGAATGCCCGAGGCGACCATCTTCATGAAGGTCGGTTTGCCGCGTGCGTTGGAGTTTTTTCCGCCCACCCAGATGGCGAACTTGGAATGCTCGGGGTCGTTGATCTGCATCGGCGGGCAGGGCGGGAAACAGGCGCCGCAGCAGATGCATTTCTTCTCGTCCACCTCCAGCGACGGTTTGCCGTTGACCAGGGCCGGGCGGATGGCGGCCACCGGGCAGCGCGCCACCACGGCCGGGCGCTCGCAGGCATTGGCCACCAGATCGTGGTTGATCTTGGGCGGCTTGGTGTGCTGGATCACGATCGCGATATCGGCCTGACCGCCGCAGTTGATCTCGCAGCAGCTGGTGGACAGGTGCACGCGGTTGGGCATGTCCTCGCGGATGAACTCGGTGTAGAGCTCGTCCATCAGGGCCTTCACGGCGCCCGAGGCGTCGGTGCCCGGGATGTCGCAATGCAGCCAGCCCTGGGTGTGCGCGATCATCGACACCGAGTTGCCGGTGCCGCCCACGGGGAAGCCGCTTTCGGTCAGGGCCGAGATCAGCGGCGCCACCTTGTTCGGGTCGGCCACCATGAACTCGATGTTCGAGCGGATGGTGAAGCGCACATGCCCTTCGGCGTAGGTGTCGGCGATGTCGCAGAGCTTGCGGATCGTGTGCACGTCCATCTGGCGCTGGGTGCCGGCGCGCACCGACCAGACCTCGTCGCCGCTGTGCGAGACGTGGTGCAGCACGCCGGGCCGTGGCCGGTCGTGGTAACGCCAGTTGCCGTAGTTTTTCAGCAGGGTCGGATGCAGGAACTGCTTGTTGTCCGGCACGCCGCTCTCGATGGGGGGTCGCATTTGGGCCATGGGTTGCCTTCCCGGGTTGGACGGTTGAGAAGAAATCGGGCGGGGAAAAGAGCGCTGCGCCGGTCAGGCCGCAGCCTGCTTGCGCGCCATGTACTTGGCGGCTTCTTCGTCCCAGTCGTCGGTGCGCACGTAGGGGTTGGTGCGCGGGGTGGACACCATGTTGGGGTCCACTTCCAGCTCGATGCCTTCGAGGAAATTGACCAGGCCGATGCGCTCGATCATTTCGCCGGTGCGCTCGTGCTCCAGCGCGTTTTCGGCGAAGAAGTCGATGATCTTCTGGGCCAGCTTGACCAGGCCCTTGTAGTCCTCGTCGGTCTTGAGTGACATGAAGGGCACCACCACCGTGCCCATCAGGTCGCCGATCTTGAGCGTGCGCTTGCCGCCGACCAGGATCGTGGCGCCGGTGTCGGTGCCGTGGGCCAGTGCGCCGGTCATGACGTTGATGCAGTGCATGCAGCGCACGCAGTTGCCGTTGTCGATCTCCAGGCACTGTGTGTCGTTGATCTTCACGCTGGAGATCTTCGGGCCCTGGGCCACGTCCTTCACCTCCTTGAGCATGATGGTCTTGGTCGGGCAGCGGCTGATGACGTCGTTCACCAGCTCGTTCATGCCGTGTTTGTCGAACCACTTGCGGGCCAGGGTTTCGTCGGTGCGCATGTTGTCGCGCCAGGTGCCGATGACGGCCATGTCGGAGCGCTGGATCGAGTTCATGCAGTCGTTGGAGCAACCCGAGAACTTGAACTTGAACTTGTAGGGCAGGGCCGGGCGGTGGATGTCGTCCAGGAAGGTGTTGATCACCTGGCGGTGGGCCTTGGCCTCGTCGTAGCAGCTCTGTTCGCAGCGTGCCGCACCCACGCAGCTCATCGAGGTGCGCACCGCAGGGCCGGCACCGCCGAGGTCAAAGCCGAGTTCGTTGAGCGCGTCGAAGGCGTCCTGCACCTTGTCGGTCTTGGCACCCTGGAACATGATGTCGCCCGACTGGCCGTGAAAGGCGATCAGGCCGGAGCCGTGTTCTTCCCAGATGTCGCACATCTTGCGT
The DNA here is from genome assembly GCA_002842215.1 of Betaproteobacteria bacterium HGW-Betaproteobacteria-9. Taxonomy (GTDB): domain Bacteria; phylum Pseudomonadota; class Gammaproteobacteria; order Burkholderiales; family Burkholderiaceae_C; genus Hydrogenophaga. Next base: position 48,781 of record PHCC01000021.1, read on the forward strand.
AGCACATCGGTGTCGTAGTGCATGCCGGCGGGCGGCTGAATGCGCAGCGTATGGAACTCGGCAGCGTCGGGGAACTGGGGCTTGCCGTCGGCGTCCTTGAGTTCGGTGAAGCGCGGGATCACGCCGCCGCCGTAACCGAACACGCCCACCGTGCCGCCCTTCCAGTAGCCCTTGCGCGTCCGGTAGGAAGTTTCCAGCTGACCCATCAGGTCAACCATGTAGTCCTTCTCGCTGGCCAGCCGCTTGAGGCCGGTCACGAAGCTGGGCCACGGGCCACTTTCGAGCTCGTCGAGCATCGGGGTGTCGTGCATCTTTTTGGCCATGTCTTGTCTCCTGTCGGGGGGCCGTTTTCGACAACGGCGGTCACGCATCGCGGGCATTGCGGGGGCTCTGTCGGCCCGTGTTCCGGTGTGGGGTGCATCGTAGGAGCCGGGGTGGTCTTCTTGCTATCCCCCTCGTTGGCTAGGCGGGACTACCCAGATGGGTTATGCGGTCCCACCCGTCCCGGCTATAGACTGCCGGCCCCGGAATTGCGCCAATAGCGAACGAACTTGGAGAAGGCAGTTGGGCAGCCCATTCCGGCCTGTCCAGCTGCCGCCTCCAGGTTGACCGAAGCCCGCCAGCCGGCGCCGACCCCAGGAGTGACGGAGACATGAGCCAGATCACCCCGCTAGACCGATTCCGGGTGCCCCTCGGTGGGCAGGAGATCGAGTTGCAGCAGCACGACCACGACGCCGGTGGCATGAGCCTGCTGCGCACGCGTATCCGCGAAGGCAGCCGCTTCACGATCTTCGACATCGATCCGCAGACCGCCGAGCACTGGGGCCAGGCGCTGCTGCGCTGGGCGAGTGAACAGCCTGACCGGACGGACGTTTCATGAGTCTTGACGAACCGCTGCAGGCCACCCTGGTCGACATGGTCTTTCCGCTGGAAGGGCACAGCCTGCCGCGCGATGCCGCGCCGGCCTTGCGGGCCGCTCTGGAGCAGGAATTGCCGTGGCTGTCCGAAGAGCCACTGGCCGGCATCCACCCGCTCAAGCTGGTGCCCGGCACTGAGACGGACGCCCTGCTGTCGCAACGCACCCGCCTGTTGCTGCGGCTGCCGCGCGAGCGTTTTGGTGCCGCCACCGAACTCGCCGGGCGCACCCTGCAGATCGGCGGGCAGACGGTGACCCTGGGCCATCCGCACCCGCGCGAGCTGCTGCCGCACCGCACCCTGTACGCGTATGCCGTGGCCGCCGAGGTGGACGACGAGATCGCCTTCATGCAGACCATGAACGACGAGTTGCAGGCGCTGGCCGTGCGCTCACAGGTGGTCTGCGGCAAGCGTCAGCAGCGCGACTGGCCCGCGGGCGCGCTGACCACCTTCAGCCTGATGCTGCACGGACTCACCACGGTCGATTCGCTGCGCCTGCAGGAGCTCGGGCTCGGCCGCCACCGCTTGCTGGGCTGCGGCATCTTCGTGCCACACAAGTCGGCTGCCGCGGTCGGCGAATAGTTCACTTCTTTCAACCCCCACAACATGGAGACACCTGCATGAGCTACCAGATCAATGGCGTGGAACTCGAAACCGATGCCGAAGGCTACCTGCTCGAACCCGACTACAGCGAAGAAGCGGTGCAAGTGATCGCCGCCGCCGATGGCATCACGCTGACCCCTGAACACTGGGAAGTCATCGGCTTCATGCGCGACCAGTACCGCGAACACGGCCACACGCCCAACTTCCGCAACATGCTCAAGGCGTTCAACGAGGTCCGCGAAGGGACGGACAGCAAGTACCTCTACGATCTGTTTCCGCTCGGTCCGGCCAAGCAGGCAGCGAAAGTCGCCGGGCTGCCCCAGCCTCTGGGCAAAGGCGGATATTGAGATGACCCCCCTGCGTCGGCTTCGCCGCCTTCCCCCCACGGGGGGACAACGCCAGTGGCCGGGCGGAGCCCGTTCCACGGCGTTTCCCGGCTGGGGCACGGCGCCCTGGGCGAGGCTCTTGGCGATCGCTTGAACATGGCCCTGCGCATCAAGAACCAGTGGTTTGACAACGGACGCCCGAAGTCCGCGAAGGAGACCGCGAGTGTCGTGGTCTTTATCGTCTGGCGCGTGACGCAGAACATGGTCAAGCAGATGCGCGAGGCCCGTTTCGACATCGACGTGGGCCCGCAGTATTTCGCCTTCATGCGCGAGATCCTGGGCTTTCTGCTGCAGGTGGTGGACCGCATGGCGTTCGAGCGCATGGACGCGGAACAACGCAGCGAGTTCACCGGCGCGCTGGTGCGCCGCATGGCCGAGATTCTGGAAGAAAGCGAGCTGGAATGGCTGGGGCCACCGCCCGCCGGGGCAGACAGCTGGCGCAACCAGTTCATCGATTTCTGCAATCAACTCGGCGAGGCCTATGCCGACTTCGGGCACGGCCCCGACGGTCCGGACTTCGGTTTCGTGCGCTACCTGGGCAGCCGCATCGAGGGCGTGATGCCGGCCAAGGACAGGCACTGGGTCAAGGACCAGCTGATGGCCTATGAGGTGCCGGAGGCGCTGGAGATGGTGCGCCGGGGCATGCACGGCGCCCTGTCCACCGAGCCGCGGCGCAAACGCCGCGCCTCCATGAGCGGAGACTAGCATGGCAGCCAATCCTCCCAGTCCGTTTGACCTCAATCAGCCCGAGGCGTATGCGCAGTGGCGGGCGGCCAAGCTGGCCACTCAACCCACGTGCGTGGAGGACCTGATTGTCGACGTGGCCGATCCGCGGCAACTGAGTGTGCAAGAGCGCGCGGCCCTGCTGCGCACTTGCGCGCGCGCCAACATGGTGGTCTACCGCAGCCCTGTGACCGAAGAAGACAAGTCGCTGCCGCGCCTGCTGGGAGCGCAACTGGGCCTGCACCGGCTCGACGCCAACTGGCTGGCCGACGAAGACGGCATCTCGCCGATCGCGGTATCGACGCAGCGGCCTGGCGCGCGCGCCGACTTCATCCCCTACACCGACAAGCCCATCCGCTGGCACACCGACGGCTACTACCACCCACTCTCGCGCCGCATCGAAGGCATGGTGCTGCACTGCGTGCGCGCGGCGGGTGAGGGCGGCATCAGCGGGCTGGTGGACCACGACCGGGTCTACATCGCGCTGCGCGACGCCAACCCTGCGTGGGTGCGCGCGCTCATGGCGCCCGACGCCATGACCATCCCCGAGCGGGCCGACGAGCACGGCGTGGCCCGCCCCGCGCAGAGCGGCCCGGTGTTCAGCGTGTTGCCGGACCCAGGCGGAGACCCCGCGCTGCAAATGCGCTACACCGCGCGCACGCGCAGCATCGCCTGGAAGGACGACGCCGATACACGCGCCGCCGTCGCTTTCCTGGAGCAGTGGCTGGCCAGCGACGCACCCTGGATCTTTCGCCTGCGGCTGTTGCCGGGCATGGGCCTCGTCTGCAACAACGTGCCACACGAGCGCAGCGGCTTCAACGATCACCCGCAGCGCCCGCGCCTGCTGTACCGCGCGCGTTACCTCGACCGCGTCGGCGCACCGCCCGTGCCCCTGCGGCATGCGTCTCAGGCGGCCCAGCTGGAGCTGCAGTTGTGAGCCACTGGCTGACCATCTGGCGCGCCGCCCAGCTCGTGGGCGTGTCGCGGGGCACGCTGCAGCAGCAGGTGCGATCGGGCGCGATGGTGCTGACCGAGGGCCTGGTGTCCACCGACGAGCTGCTGCGGCTGTACCCCGGCGTGCAACTCGAAGAATCCGGCCTGCTGGAGCGGGTGGCCCACATCCGCGACGAGGCCTTCGGCAAGCGCCTGCGCGAGCGGTTGCTGCCCAGCCAGGAGGTGCTCGCGCAGCGGCTCTTCCACCAGACACAGGAGCTGGCCGACGTGCGGCGCTGGCTGCAGCGCTACCACGCGCTGGTCATTGCGCTGCAGACGCGCATCCATGCCCTGCAAGACAACGGCGCCACACCGCTGGCGCTGTCCGAATTGCAGGATTTTGTCGACCAGGGTCTGGCGCAGGCGCTCGCGACCGAACAGGCCGACCTGCTCACGGTGATGGACGACATGCTCAAAGTCATGACAGCCCAGGTGACGGTGCGCCCCAGCGGTCACCAGTTCTGCGTCGAGGGGCACGCCACCCTGTTGCAGGCCGGCCTGCTCGCCGGCCTCAAGCTCAACTACGGCTGCGGCAACGGCACCTGCGGCATGTGCAAGGTGCGCGTGATCTCGGGTGAGGTGGCGCGCACCCGGCCCTGCGACTACCCGCTGTCCGAGGCCGAGCGCGCCCAGGGCTACACGCTGGCGTGTGCGCACACCGCGGCCAGCAGCGAGCTGACGCTGGAACTGCTGGAGGCCAGCGGTCCGCAGGACATCCCGCAGCAGCAGATCGTGACCACCGTGCGTGCCGTCACGCCGCTGGCGCCGGGCACACGGCTGCTGCACCTGCAGACGCCACGCAGCCACCGCCTGCGCTTCCTGGCGGGTCAGTCGGTGACGCTGGGCCTGAACCGCACGGACGGCAGCGACGTGCACGCGCTGTACCCCATCGCCAGTTGCCCGTGCGATGACCGCAACTTGCACTTCTTCATCGAGCGCCATGCACGGGACCCTTTTGCGCGCCAGCTGTTTTCCGACGGCATCCAGCCCGGTGACAGCGTCACGGTGTGGGGACCGGTGGGGGACTTCGTGCTGGCCGACAGCGCCCGGCCGCTGGTCTTCGCCGCCTGCGACACCGGTTTTGCCCCGGTCAAGAGTCTGATCGAGCACGCCCTGGCACTCGACAACGCGCCCTCGCTCTCGCTGTTCTGGCTCGCCACGCGGCCCGACGGACACTTCCTCGCCAACCAGTGCCGGGCCTGGTCCGAAGCGCTGGACCCGTTCGAATACGAGCTGCTGGCCGAGCCCGACGTGACCTTTGGCGCGCTGCAGCTGGCGCAAGCCATGCGTGCCGACCTGTTCGAGATCGACTGCGACTTCTACCTCGCCGGGCCGGAGACCTTCGTGCGGGCGCTCGACGCCGAGTTGCGTGCCGCGGGCGTGCCGGCGGCGCAGATCCACAGCCTGATGCTGGCCGAGCCGGTGGGGGAGATGGCATGAACGATTCGCCAGACGAAGCGCTCATCAATGCCAACTTGAGCGCCGCCGGGCCGCCCCAAGGCGCGAAGGCCCCCTCGGGGGGCAGCGCAGCCGACGCAGTGGCAAGCGTGGGGGCCTGTTCCGGTAGTGAGGCCTTTGCCCTGCGCGTTCTCGGCACCAGCATGGAGCCCGAATTCCTGGAGGGTGAAATCATCCTCATCGAGCCCGAGGGCCTGCTGCGCGACGGCAGTTTCGTGCTGGCCCAGCATGACGGCGAGTGGATCTTCCGCCAGCTCTGCCAGCAGGCGAACGGCTGGACGCTGCACGCGCTGAATCCCGCCTTCGCCGACCGGCCGCTGTCCGATCTCTTGGCCGTGCGGGGCGTCATCATCCAGAAGGCGCTGCCCGGTCGGCGCCGCGCCAGCAAACGCTACGTCTGAGGAACCCCCGTGCCGTACTACATCTACCGCGTCAAACCATTCGGCCAGCTTGACAAACTGGAAGAACACGGCGCCTTCGCCGCAGCCTCCGGCCAGGCCAAGACGCTGCGTGCCGCGCTGCCGCCAGACACCCCCGACAAGGTGAAGGTGATCTTTGCCGAGAACGCCTGGCAGGCCGAAGAGCTGCTGTGCCAGGTGCGCGAACCCGGGCACCCGGGCGAAGAATAACCACGCGGGGCCGGTCATGGTCGACGAGGCCGCCTACCGCCGCACCCAGGCCGAGGTCAACCGCCTGCCCTGCGTGTTCAAGGCGGCGTTGCTGGCGCGTCAGGCCGTGTGCGAGCTGGCGGTGCGGCACTCGGTGGCCGAGCGCGAGGTGCTGGCCTGCGGCCAGGCCCCCGCCCACCTGAACTGTGAAACGCTGGAGCGCCTGTTCCTGGAGCGGGCCACCTTTCCGCTGAAGCTGCCACCGGGCGCACCGCTCACCCACGGCACCGTCATGCGCCTGCACTGCGGGGGCCTGCGGGGACTGCAGCAGGTGCTGGACGCCCCGCAGCCCGATGTGCACCGCATGGTGATGCAGGCCCAGGTGGAACACGGCAGCCTGGTGCAACTGCCCTGGGAGCGCATCGTCGCGCAGATCCTGGCCTGGCAGCCGCGGCGGCGGGTGACAAAGCCAGACCTGTGAATCGACCCGCGCAGTGGCGGAGCCCCGATCCGCGCCAAGAGAGGCGCGGGACGCAAGGGGGTCACGTTTTTCCGCCGGGCCGCCCCAAGGAAAAACAGCCCCCTCGGGGGGCAGCGACCCGCGCAGCGGCGGAGCGTGGGGGCCACATCTTTAGCGCTGCTGCCACTTCATCGTGGCCACGGCCCCGCCCACAATGCCTGTCAGCGCCAGGAAGGAGCCGATCGCCAGCGTGGAAATGCCCGACAGCCCCTGCCCGATCGTGCAGCCCATCGCCGTGACGCCGCCAAAGCCCATCAGCACCGCGCCGATGAGCTGGGTGCGCAGGTCTTCCATCGAGGCAAAACCTTCCCAGCGAAACTGCCGCGTGCTGATGGCGTAGGCGAACGACCCGAGCACCACGCCGATGGCCGATGCGATGCCAAAAGTCATGCGCAGCGACTTGTCGGTCCACAGCATCAGCATTTCCAGGTTGTAGGCCACCGGCGCGACGAAGCTCATGGACTCCAGCGTGCGCGTGTTGGTCGCGAAATACACCGTCTCCATGGTCTCGGGGTCTTCGCCGTAACCCAGATGGCCGGTCAGGTACCACGCCGCCACGACCAGCAGGCCCAGCACCACGGCGCCGAACACGTGCGACAGGTTGCTGCGGAAGCGCTTGTCCTTGAACACGAACACCAGCAGGCCCAGCCCCACCACGCTCAGGGTGATCAGCAGCGCCGTCTTTTCGGACAGGCCGGTCAGCTTGGCCAGCACCTGCGGCAGGCCCTGGGCGCTGAAGCCCCATTGCGACAGGTCCACCGAAACCGGATCCAGGAAGTTGGCGCGCCACTGGCCAAACAGCCCCTTGAGCGTCATGTACGCCGAGATCGCCAGCACCGTCAGCACCACCACCGAACGCAGGCTGCCACCGCCCACCCGCACCAGATTCTTGTTGGTGCAGCCGGCAGCGATCGTCATGCCCACGCCGAACAGGGCGCCGCCCAGCAGCAAGGACAACCAGGGCAGTACGGGCCGCTGGTAGACCGATTTGGACAGGTCGATCTGGCCGAAGTAATAGAGCAGGTTGGCCCCGATCACCGCCACGGCGATGGTCAGCAGCCACATGCGCATGCGCCCCCAGTGCTCCATGTTGACCACGTCCGAGATCGCGCCCATGGTGCAGAAGTTGGTCTTGTTGGCGACGGCGCCAAAGATGAAGGCCAGGACAAAACCACCCCAGACCACCAGCATCGACGGGTTCATTCCTTCGCTCATGTGTTGGGCTCCATTTCAGGCAAAGATCGCCAGCCGCGGCAGCGCGTGGCGGAAGCGGGCGACCGCCGCGCCGCGTTGGCTGCCTTGCCGGCCGGGGGCGTCAGATGAACAGGCAGACGTCCGATTCACCGGCGAACTTCATGAAGGTCGCGGCGCCGCCGTACTCGACGTCCTTGATGAATTCGCTGGTCTCGAACTCGAACAGGTCCACCGTCATCTGGCAGGCGACGAACTTGACCTCCAGCTCCAGGCAGACGTCGCGCAGTTCCTGCAGCGAGGCCACGCCCTTGGACTTCATCTTCTTCTTCATCATCATCGTGGCCATCGCTTCCATGCCCGGCAGCATCTGCACCATCACCGGCATGGGCACCGGCATCGGCATGGCGGGGTTCGCCAGCGGGCTGATCTGCACCCCATCCAGGCTCTTGCGCAGCAGCTGCAGGCCGTAGAAGGTGAAGAAGATCTGCACATCCCAGCCCAGCGAGGCCGCGGTGGACGCCAGGATGAACGGCGGGTAGGCCATGTCCAGCGTGCCTTTGGTGGCGATCAACGCCATTTTTTTGCTTGCCACGTTGCGTGTCTCCGGCGTGGTGAAAAGGCGTGAGAGGTCTCAGGCCTTCTTGAGGTAGAACACGAACTTGCTGCTCTCGCTGCTCTGTTCCAGCAGGGCGTTGCCCGTCGCCTCGGCGAACGCCGCCATGTCGCACACCGAGCCGGGGTCGGTTGCCACCACGCGCAGGATCTGCCCGCTGGCCATGTCGGCCAGCGCTTTTTTGGTCTTGACGATCGGCATCGGGCAGGCCAGGCCCGAGGCGTCAAATTCCTTGTTGAATTCCATCGATGTCTCCTGAAGTATTTGTGGCAGCTTTCCATCGCTGCATGGAAGCTGATTCTTCAAGAGGACCACCGAACCGTCTATCACCGCAAAGGGTGATGACGGGTAGCCCATATGGGTGATGTGGTTTTCCCCGTGGCATCACGGGGCGGGGCCATCACACAGACTGCGCGCTGGCGGAGGGGCCTCAGCGCTGGGGCATGTCCTTCGCGCCGTAGCCCAGGCTCACCGTTGCGTCGGCCGGGATCGGCGGCATGGTCGCGTCCCAGGCCAGCCACTGTTCGCGCAGGCGCGCCAGCCGCCCGGGCTCGCGCTTCGCCAGGTTGGCGCGCTCGCGGGCGTCGGTCGGGATGTTGAACAGGTACTCGTGGCCGTCCACCATCAGATACTTCCAGTCGCCCTCGCGCAGCGCGCGCTGGCCGCGGTGGTTCATGCGCCAGTACATCGGCCGCTCGAAACGCTGCGCCGGATCGCGCAGCAGGGCTTCGAGCGACACGCCGTCGAGCGGGTAATCGGGGTGCGGCTGGCCACTACCGAGCGCGAGCATCGTCGTCGACCAGTCCATCGTCATCGCGTGTTGCTCGCTCACGCTGCCGGCCGGGATCGCCGCCGGCCAGTGCGCGATCCAGGGCACGCGGATGCCGCCTTCCGTCAGGTCCATCTTGCCGCCCACCAGCGGCCAGTTGTCGCTGAAGCGCTCGCCGCCGTTGTCGCTGGTGAAGACGATCAGCGTGTTCTCCAGCAGGCCTTCTTCGCGCAGCGCGGCCGTGATCCAGCCGATGCCTTCGTCCATGTGGTGGATCATGCGGCGGTAGGCGTTCACGCTGCCGCCGTCCAGGTGGAACAGGTTGGCCGCCACCTCGGGCGCGACGTGTGCGTCGTCGCGAGTCTCCCAGGGCCAGTGCGGCGCGGTGTAGTGCAGGCTCAGGAAAAACGGCTTGCCGTTGCGGGCATCGGCCGCTCGGGCGTGCACGTGTTCCACCGCCTTGTTCGAGAACACGTCCGTCAGGTACCCGACCTCCTTGTGGGTGTCTTCGCCGATGTACAGGTCGTGGTCGCCGCTGCTGCTGCAGTGGGTGAAGTAGTCCACGCCGCCGGCCATGATGCCGAAGAATTCTTCGTAGCCCGAGCGCAGCGGGCCGAAGTGCGGCGGGTAGCCCAGGTGCCACTTGCCGATCAGCGCGGTGCGGTAGCCCGCGTCTTTCAGCAGCGCAGGCAGGGTGGGCATCTCGGGCGGCAGGCCCAACGTGGCGCTGCCCTTGCTGCGGCTGTTGATCGGCTCTTCCAGCGCGCCGCGCAGGCGGTACTGGTAGCGCATGGTGATCATGGCAAAGCGCGTGGGCGAACACACCGGCGAGTTGGCGTAACCCTCGGTCAGCTTCAGGCCACCGGCGGCCAGCGCGTCGATGTTCGGCGACACCGGGCCGTCCGGTCCTTCTCGGCCGCCGTAGCAGCCCAGGTCGGCGTAGCCCAGGTCGTCGCTGACGATGTAGATGATGTTGGGACGGCTCATGGGGGGTCAATTCGATGTGATGCCGGTGGCGCGCACCACCTGGCCGTAACGGGCCGACAGGTCGGCCAGGCGCTGGGCAGCGGCGGCGCCGGTCTGGCCTTCGTAGAACAGGTCCAGCTTGACCAGGCGCTCTTTCGCGTCGGGACGCTGCAGCGCATCGGTGATGCCCTTGGCCAGGGTCTGCACCACCGCGTCGGGCGTGGCCGCCGGCACCATCACCAGGTACAGCACCTCCTGCTCCAGGCTCTTGAGGCCCAGCTCGGCCACGGTGGGCAGTTGCGGCGCCAGCCGGGAACGCCGCGCGCTGGTGACGGCCAGCGCGGTGATCTTGCCGCTCTGCACGTGCGGCAGCATGCCCGGCGTGGCCAGGATGCCGCCGTCCACCTCGCCGCTCAGCACGGCCGTCCGCGGCGGCCAGGTGGCCCGGGCTGCCGTTGCCGGCCGAGCTGAAGTTCAGGCTCCTGGCGCGCCCCTGGCTCAGCAGGTCGCCAAAGCGCTTGATGCCGGTGCCCGGGTTCACGCCCAGCAGCAGGCCCGACGACGCCATGATCACCACCGGCTTGAGGTCGGCGGGCTTGAACGGCATGGCCGGGTACAGGTGCGGGTTGATGGTGAAGGTGGTGTCGATGCCGAACAGCACCGTGTAGCCGTCGGCCGGGCTCTTGGCCACCTGGTCGGCGCCGATGTTGCCGGCCGCACCGGCCTTGTTCTCCACCACGAAGGGCTGCTTGAGCATTTCCTGCAGCGTGGCCGCCACCGAGCGCGCCAGGATGTCGGACGGACCACCGGGCGGGAAGTTGTTGATGAACTTCACTGGCTTGGCGGGGTAGGCGTCCTGCGCCTGCGCGGTGCCCAGGACCGCGCCCAGAGCGGCGCTCAGGGCCAGGGCGGCGAGGGTGGTGCGGCGTGTGGGGTTCGAAGTCTTCATGGGAACGTTCAGTCCAGTTGGATGCCGGTGGCCTTGATCGGGCCGGCCCAGCGTTGCAGATCGGTTTTCTGGGCAGCGGCCAGCTCGGCCGGCGTGGAGCCCACCGGTTCGTAGCCCTGTTCCAGCAGCCTGGTTTTCAGCGCGGGCGTGCGCACGGCTTTGGCCACGGCGGCGCTCAGCATGTCGCGCACCTCGGGCTTCAGTCCGGCCGGTCCGTACATGGCGAACCAGGCGGTGGCTTCCATGTCCACGCCCTGTTCCTTGAGCGTGGGCACCTCGGGCACCTGCGGGTCGCGCTGGGTGCCGGTCACGCCGATGATGCGCACCTTGCCTGCGCGGTGCAGCTCGGCGGTTTCGGTCACCACGTCGAACTTGTAGTCGATGTGGCCGCCCAGCAGCGCGGTGTTGGCGGGGCCACCGCCCTGGAACGGCACGTGCGTCAGCTCGGCGCCCGCCTTCTGGCCGAACATCACGCCCATGAAGTGCGGCAGCGTGCCCTGGCCGGGTGTGCCGTAGGTGCTTTTGCCCGGCGCTGCCTTGGCCTTGGCCAGCATCTCGGCCACGTTCTTGACGCCCGCCGCCGGACCGGCCACCACGCTGAACTGGAAGTGCGCCAGCAGCGAGATCGGCGTGAAGTCCGTCACCGCGTCGTAGTCCAGCTTTTTGTAGACATGCGGGAACAGCACCATCGGCCCGCTGGGCAGCAGCACCACGGTCTGGCCGTCGGCCGGCGCGCGCTTGACGTGGCCAAGCGCGATGCGCCCGCCCGCGCCGGGTTTGTTCTCCACGATCACCGAAGAGAAGTCGTTCTTCAGCCCCTCGGCCAGCAGCCGCGCCAGCAGGTCGGCCGAACCGCCGGGCGGGAAGCCCACCACGATCTTCAACGGCTGCGCCGGGGTCTGTGCGAGGGCAGGGAGGGCCAAAGCGGCCATGGCGGCGAGGGCCAGTGCGCTGGCGGTGAACTTGCGTCGTTGCATGCTTGTCTCCTGATTGATGTGCATCAAACGGGTGTTTCCCCGCTGCAAGGCGAGATGCTAGGCATTCACAATCAATTGCAGAAATCAATCGTTCCCGGTGTTTTCCCTGAGACCCTCCGCATGCCCGACCTCCACCGCCTGGACGACCCGCGCCAGCAGGACGACCTGCTGCTCTACCGCCTCTACCGCATCCACGCCACGGCCGGGCCGCTGGTGGTGCGCATGTGCGAACGCGAGTTCGGCATCACCCGGCGCGAATGGCGCGTGTTGTCGTGCCTGGCCGATGTGGAAGGCGTGCAGTCCTCCGAGCTGGCCGAGCGCGCCATGCTCGACCGCGCGCGCACCTCGCGCGCCATCACCAGCCTGACCGACAAGGGCCTGGTGAGGCGCGAGCCCAAACCCTCGGACCGGCGCGAGGTGCACGTGTACCTGACCGACGAGGGACGGCGCGTGTACGCCGAGGTGTTTCCGCGCATCGCTGCCATCCAGCGCGAGCTGCTTGCGCCGTTTTCTGCCGCGCAGCGCGCGCAGTTCAGTGAACTGATGGACCTGCTGCAGGCCCAGGCCCGCCGCCTGAACCCCGGGGGCCCGCTGCTGCCGCCGCTGGAAGACGCGTAGCAGGACGCCGGTTCAGGGTGTCTGACGCAAGGCGGTTTCGATCGCCGACGTCAGGACCTCGCTGCCCGGCTCGACCGCGCTCTGGAAACTGCTCACCGCCTTGCCGTCGCGCGCAATCAGGTATTTGTGGAAATTCCACTGCGGCGCTGCCTTCGTGGCCTGGAACAGCTGGGTGTAGAAGGCGTTGCGCTGCGCGCCCACCACGGCGGTCTTGCTGAACATCGGAAACCTCACGCCGTAGGTGTTGAAACACAGGTCGGCGATGGCCTTGGCGTTGCCCGGCTCCTGTTGCCCGAAGTCGTTGGCCGGGAAACCGAGGATCACCAGGCCCCGTTTTTCGTACTTCGCGTGCAGCGCTTCCAGCCCCTCGTACTGGCGGGTGAAGCCGCAATAACTTGCGGTGTTCACCACCAGCAGCACCTTGCCCGCGTACTGGCACAGGTTTTGGGGTGCCTCGTCCTGCAGGCGCGGGAAGCTGTGCGAGAGCAGGGCGGGGCAGGCACCAGGCGTTTTGCCGGACTGGGCCGATGCGGTCAGCGGCACGAGCACCGTGAACAGGCCAGACAGGACACCCCGGGTGAGACAAAGGCGTGTGCGGTTCATCGCGCCATTGTCAGAGCACCGGCATTTCCATGCCGCGCCAGGGGTTCAGCCCTGCGCCGATTCGTAGACCAGCACCGCCGCGGCCAGGTCTTCCAGCGCCGTGCCGACCGACTTGAACACCGTGCGCTCCTGCTCGGTCTTGCGGCCGGTGGCCACGCCCTTGGACAGCGTGGTCAATGTGCCGCGCACATCGTCGGCACGCAGCACACCGTGCTGCATCGGCACCAGCAGGTCGCCGCTTTTCTGCAGCGCCTCGTCGGTGTCGACGAACACGCGGGCGTCCTCGAAGCAGGCGTCGTCGGCCTCGCGCATGGCGGGCGTGAAGCTGCCGATCAGGTCCAGGTGCGAGCCCGGTGCGAGCCAGGCGCCGCGCACCAGCGGCTCGGTGGACAGCGTCGCGCAGCTCACGATGTCGGCCTCGCCGCAGGCGGCGGCCAGGTCGGTGCAGGCAAAGGCCGGCAGACCCGCCTCGCGCACCCGCGCGGCCATGGCCTGTGCCTCGGCGGGGCGGCGCGCCCACACCGTCACACGTTCGATCGGGCGCACCGCGCGGTAGGCGGCGGGCAGCAACTGCGCCACCCGGCCCGCGCCCACCACCAGCAGGTGCTTGGCGTCCGTGCGCGCCAGGTAAGACGCCGCCAGCGCCGAAGCCGCCGCCGTGCGGCGCTGCGTGATCTCGTCGCCGTCCACCTGCGCCAGCGGCACACCGGTGCGTGCGTCGAACAGCAGGTAGCTGCTGTGCAGGCCGGGCAGGCCGCGTTTGGCGTTGCCGGGTGCGATGTTGACGATCTTCACGCCGTAGTACTTGCCGGGCAGCCAGGCCGGCATGATCAGCGAGGTCATGCGTCGGCTGGCGAGGTCGCCCGCACCTTCACCGGCCGGGCTGGTGATCTCGTGCACATGGCGGGGTGGCACCTCGCTGCCGCCCGCGAAGCGCTCGCGCAGCGTGGCGATCAGGCGGTCAAAGGGCAGGGCCGCGCGCGTGGTTCTGGAATCAAAGAATTGCATGCTGCGATGGTAGCGCCCGGCCGTGTCACCCATCGGCGCCCGCGGCGCGCTGGTCAGGCGCGCACGACCCGGCCCGTGTGATGGGCAACGGCCGCCGCCGCCACCCAGAAGCCCAGGCGCAGCGCCAGCGCGCCCACGGTGCGGGGTTCAAAGGCGCCGCCTCCCAGCACATGCACGGCAAACGCCGCCGCCACCAGCGCGGTGGCCAGCGCCAGCGCCGTGGCCAGGTGGCGCGCCCAGGGCTTGCCGAGCCAGAGGCCCAGGCCAGCCGCCACGTAGGCAAAGCCGGCCAGGAAGTTGAACCACAGCACGAAGCCCACGGCGTTGCCCACCGCCGCACGCGCCGCCGCGTCGCCAAACAGCGCCCGGGCGCCGCTGAAGACGGTGAGGGCCCCGAACACCACGGCCGCGACGGCCATCGGTTTGAGCAGGCGGGTCGTGTTCATGAAGATCTCCGGTGAGCAGCTCTCAACCCGCGGCCGCGGGGGGTTATTCCAGCGCCCGGCCTTCGCCGGCTTCTTCCACCGTCTGGCCGTCGCGGATGTGGTAAATCCGCTTGAAGGTCGGGATGATCTTTTCGTCGTGCGTCACCACGATGATCGCCGTGTGCGCTTGCAGCGCCATCTGATTGAGGATGCGCATCACGCCCAGCGCGCGTTCGCTGTCCAGCGGCGCGGTGGGCTCGTCGGCCAGGATCACGGGCGGTTTGTTCGCCAGCGCGCGGGCGATGGACACGCGCTGCTGCTCACCGCCCGAGAGCTGCGAGGGCTCGGCCCTGGCGCGGTGCTGCACGTCCAGAGCGGTCAGCAGTTCCAGCGCACGCTCGCGCGCCTTCGGATTCGGCAGGCCGGCCAGCATGGGCAGCAGCGCCACGTTGTCGGTCACGTCCAGGAAGGGAATCAGGTACGGCGCCTGGAACACGAAGCCGATGCGGTCGCGCCGCAGCGCGCGCAGGTCTTTCACTTTCCAGCCGTTGTCGTAGATCACCTCGTTGCCCAGCGTCATCTTGCCGCTGGTGGGTTCGATGATCGCGCCCAGGCATTTGAGCAGCGTGCTTTTGCCCGAGCCCGAGGGCCCGACCAGGCCCACCACCTCGCCGGGCGCCACCTGCATGTTCACGTGTTTCAGCGCTTCCACGGCCGTGTCGCCGTGGCCGTAGACCTTGCGCAGGCCTTCGATCAGGATGCCGCCTGGGGTGGGGTTGTTCATGGTGTTCATCCGATCGCTGCGCCGGGGTCGACCTTGAGCGCCACGCGGATCGCCAGCGTGCTGGCCAGCGCGCAGATGATCAGGGTGACGACCAGGCCGGTCACCGCGTCGCCCGGCAGCAGCAGCACGTATTTCGGGAACGCCGGCCCCCACACCGTGGCCGCCACCTTGCCCACCGCAAAACCGATCAGGCCCAGGCCCAGCGCCTGCTGCAGGATCATGCCGGCGATGGTGCGGTCGCGCGTGCCGATGAGCTTCAAGACCGCGATCTCGCGCAGCTTGCCCATGGTAATGGTGTAGATGATGAAGGCCACGATGGCCGCGCTCACGATGGCCAGGATCACGAGGAACATGCCGATCTGCTTGGCCGAATTCGCGATCAGCTTCACCACCAAAATGTCTTCCATGCCGTCGCGCGTGTACACGCTCAGGTGCTTCCAGCGCCGTATCGGCTCGGCCACCTGCTCGGGTGTGAAGCCCGGCGCGATCTGCACCAGCACCGCGTTCACATTGCGGCTGCTGGTCTGTAGGTTCTGCACCGCGTCCAGCAGGCCGGGGCTGCCCGGGCGGTTGAAGGCCGGGTTGGCGGCGGTGCGCGCGCGGTCGTTGACGATGGCGTCGTTGTCTTTCAGGAACTGTGTTTCCTGCGCGTCCTTCATCGGCACGAACAGCATCGGGTCGCCGCCCGACGACACCATGCGCCGCGTCAGCCCCACCACCGTGTAATCGTGGCGGCGGATGCGCACCGTGTCGCCCAGCGCAAAGCCGGTCTTCACATCGGCCACGGCTTCGTAGTGGTTGCGCGTGATGTGCCGCCCCGCCACCAGGTAACCCGGCGCGCCGGGCATGCCCGGCTCCATGCCCACCACCATCACGCGGCTGTCCTGGCCGTCTTTCTGCACCTGCATCGTCAGGTAGGCCACGTTGGCCGCCGCCGCCACGCCTGGCATGCCGCGCACGCTGCGCACCACGTCGTCCTTGATGCTCGACGACTCGGCGTAGGGTCCCTGCGTGTCTTTCTGCACCACCCACAGGTCGGCGCGGCTGTTCGTCAGCAGCGCGTGCGCGTCGTCCACCATGCCGCGGTACACGCCCGCCATGGTGAGCGTCACGCCGATCAGCAGCCCCAGGCCCAGCCCGGTCAGCACGTACTTGCTCCAGCCGTGCAGGATGTCGCGGCCCGCCAGGCTGATCACTTTTTGGCTCCCGCGGGCAGCAGCTGCTCCACCACCGCGATGCGCGCGCCGGGCTTGAGCGCGCTCTGGCTGTACAGCACCACCGTGTCGCCTTCATC
Source organism: Betaproteobacteria bacterium HGW-Betaproteobacteria-9 (assembly GCA_002842215.1). GTDB lineage: Bacteria > Pseudomonadota > Gammaproteobacteria > Burkholderiales > Burkholderiaceae_C > Hydrogenophaga. The sequence goes on from PHCC01000021.1 coordinate 65,187, forward strand.
CAGACCGCTGAGGACTTGCACCGTGCCGTCCAGCCCCTGCACGCCCAGCGTCACCGGCGCGAATTCGAGAGCGCCGTCCTTCAGCCGCCACACGCCGGTCTGGCCCTCGTTCTGCACCACCGCCGCGTTGAGCAGCAGCAGGCGCTCGGCCGTGGCCGGCAGCTGCAAAGTCACCTCGGCCATCTCGCCCACCGACACGCCCGCGGGCTGCGCGTCAAACGCCACCATCGCCAGCCGCTCCTCGGTCACGCTGTCGGCCAGCGGCTCCACGCGCGCCACCTTGCCGGCCAGCGCTTCGCCCGGGCGCGAGCGCAGCGTGATGCGCGCCGCCAGCCCCGGCGCCAGCCCGGCCGATCGGCCCTGGTCCACGCGCAGCTTCACCCACAGGCTGGCCGGGTCCATCAGCCGCAGCACCGCCTGACCCGCCACCACCGTGGTGCCGGCCTCGGCGTCGCGCGCGGTCACCACCGCCGCCGCAGGCGCCACCAGCTTCAGGTTGCCGCGCTGCTGCGCCAGCGCCGCGCGCTCGGCGCGCAGCCGCGTGATGTCCATCGCGCTGCCGCCCAGGTTGGCCTGCGCCGCCGCCACACCCGCGCTGGCCGAAGCCACCTCCTGCGTGCGAGCCTCCAGTGCCCCGGCGCTGATGAAGTTCTGGTTCGCCAGGTCCTGGTTGCGTTTCAGGTTCGCCGCCGCCAGCGCGCGTCGCGCCTGCGCATCGGTCACCTGTGCGCCCGCCGCCTGCTGCGCACTCTGCGCGCGGGCAAGTGAGGCGTCCAGCGCCGCCAGCCGCTGGTCCAGGTCCACCGGGTCCATCTCGGCCAGTGGCTGGCCCGGCTGCACCGTCTGGCCCACGTCCACCTGCACGTTCAGCACGCGCCCGGCCACGGTCGGCCCGACCATCCAGCTGCGCTGTGCCTCCACCTGACCAATGCCGAAGATGGCCGGGCTCACGCTGCCTTTTTTCACCTCGGTCACCTGCACCTTGGTGGGCGCCAGCGGCCCGGTGCGCAGCGCCACCCAGGCCAGCGCCGCCAGCAGCGCCACGGCCAGGCCGCCCAGCAGCAGCCTGCGCGAGAGTTGGGGGTTCATCTTCATGGGGTCGTCTCCTGGGTGCGCCGGGCCCGGGTGGGCGGCGCGGCAATGGCTTGTTGAAAAAGGTCGAATACGGCGGGCGCCAGCGCGCGCATCGCGCCCACCTGGCCGCTCAGCAGCGACTGCATCACGAGCCCCTGCACCGAGCCGATGAACAGCACCGCCGCCGCCTGCAGGTCGGTGCCCGGCGCCAGCTGCCGCGCCGCCTGCGCCTGCTGCAGCAGGCCGGCCAGCAGCGTACGGTAGGCCTGCATCAGCCCGCGCACGCGCGCCTTGAGCGGCGTGTCCTCGGGGTGCTGCAGCTCCTGAAAAATCACCCGCGGCACGCCCGGCTGCTCCACCACGAAATCCACGTGCGCCATGAACACCGCGCGCAGCGCCGCCAGCGGCAAGGTCTGCACGGCCGCCGCCGCATGCAGGCGGGCCAGCAGGTCCTGGTGCGCGAAGTCGATCACCGCCAGCCAGATCGCTTCCTTGCTCTCGAAATGGCGGAACACCGCGCCCTGCGTGATGCCCACCGCCTGCGCCAGCGCGCCGGTGGTCACCTCGGCCGGGCTGCGCTCGGCGGCCAGCGCCAGGGCAGCGGCCACCAGTTCGGCCTGGCGGGTGTGGGTGGGTTGTTTGGTCGGCATGGGTCATTAATGTAATTGAGTAATTACTTATATTCAAGCGAAGAATCCGACGCTGCCCGGCGTCTACCATCCGGGCCATGCCGCACCCCAACCCCATCTCCGGGAACCCCGCCCTCCGTGGTGGCCTGCTGGCCCTGCTCGCCGCCACCCTGTTTGGCCTGAGCACGCCGCTCGTCCAGCGCCTTGGTCAGGGCCTCGGCCCGTTCAGCACCGCCGCGCTGCTCTACGCCGGCGCGGCGCTGGTGGCCCTGTTCCAGCGCCGCGGTGCGGGGGCTGAAGCGCCGCTGCGCCGCAGCGACGCCCCGCGCCTGCTGGCCATGGTGGCGGCGGGTGCGGTGGTTGGCCCGGTGGCGCTGGCCTGGGGCCTGCAGCGCACCAGCGGCGCCAGCGCCTCGCTGCTGCTCACGCTCGAAGCCGTGTTCACGGCGGTGCTGGCTTGGCGCTGGTACGGCGAGGCGCTGGACGGGCGGGTCAAGACCGCGGTCGCCCTGCTGCTGGCCGGTGGCGCGCTGCTGGTGCTGGACCAGGGCCTCTCGGGCCAGGTGCAGCTGCTCGGCCTGCTCGCGGTGGCCCTGGCCACCGTCGCCTGGGGCGTGGACAACACCCTCTCGCGCGGCGTGGCCGAGCGCGACCCCGGGCAGGTCGTGCTCGCGAAGACCGCGCTGGGCGCCAGCGTCACTGGCGCGCTGTCGCTGGCCTGGGGTGAGCCGCTACCAGCGCCGCAGGCCGCGCTGGCCCTGCTGGCCGTGGGCGCCACCGGCTACGGGCTCAGCCTGCGTTTCTATTTGCTCGCGCAGCGCCGCTTTGGCGCCGCGCGCACCGGCTCGGTGTTCGCGTTTGCGCCCTTCGTGGGCGCCCTGGGCGCCTTTGCCCTGGGCGAGCGCTCGGGCGGCGCGCTCATGCTGCTGGGCGGCCTGCTCATGGCCGCCGGCATCGTGCTGCACCTGGCCGAAAACCACGCCCACGAACACCGCCACGAGGTGCTCGACCACGAACACGCCCACAGCCACGACGACGGCCACCACCTGCACAGCCACAACCCCATGCCCGCCGGCCCGCACAGCCACCCGCACCACCACGGCACGCTGCAGCACAGCCACCCGCACGCGCCAGACGTGCACCACCGGCACCCGCACTGATACGGTTTCGCCTTCAAACGGATAACTGCGTTGGTTCGCCTGGCCGTGCTGCAGCACCGTCTGCGGCTCCCGCCTTGTTCTACGCTTGAATGCAAAACCGCATGAGCGGGCCGCTCAGCGCTTTCGCAGCGCCAGCCCCAACAAGGCCAGGCCGCTGAACGCGGCCCCGGCATAGAACGTGAACGCTGCGCCCAACTGGTCCCACAGCAGGCCGGCGATGGCGCTGGACAGCAGCAGGGCACCATGGTCGCCAGCAGGCCCTGCGTCATGCCCATGTGCAGGCCCCACAGCGCCACACCGGCCAGCAGCGTGGTCCAGTGCGCGTTGGCCGCCAGCACCAGGTCGGCAGCGATCAGCACCGCCAGGCCCAGCGCGAGCAGCGTGCGGTGGTCCATGCGGTCGGACAAGCGGCCAAAGGGGTAGGCCGACGCCGCGTACACCCCGTTCATCGCCACCATCACCAGCGGCACCAGGGCCAGCGGCACCCCGCTCTGCTCGGCGCGCAGCACCAGAAAGGCTTCGCTGAAGCGCGCCAGCGTGAACACCGCGCCCAGGCCCACCACCCACCAGTAGGTGCTGCCCAGGCGGCGCAGGTTGTCGTGCCGGATCGGGTTGCTGCGCCGCAGGCCAGTCGGCCGGTCGGGTTCGCGCACGCCCGCCATCAGCAGCCCCACCGCCAGCAGGCCAGGCACCACCGCCACCCAGAACACCGCCCGGAAGTCGTTGGCCCAGAGCAGCATCAGGCCCACCGCCAGCAGCGGGCCAACGAAGGCGCCCACCGTGTCGAGCGACTGGCGCAGACCGAAGGCCGCTCCGCGCATCTCGGGCGGCGCGATGTCGGCCACCAGCGCGTCGCGCGGCGCACCGCGCACGCCCTTGCCCACGCGGTCGAGCAGGCGCGCCGCCAGCACGGTGCCGATGCCCGGCGCCAGCGCGAACAGCGGCTTGGTCAGCGCGCCCAGGGCGTAGCCGAACACGGCCAGCCCCTTGCGCTTCCCCCACCAGTCGCTCAGCACACCCGAGAACACTTTGACGATCAGCGCCGTGGCCTCGGCCAGCCCCTCGATCAGGCCGACCACCAGCGCGCTCGCGCCCAGCGTGCCCACCATGAACAGCGGCAACAGGCTGTGCACCATCTCGGACGAAATGTCCATCAGCAGGCTCACGAAGCCCAGCACCCAGATGGCGGTGGGCAGACGGGGTGCGGGAACACGGGGCTTGTTCATGGTAGATGAGACCGGACGGTCGGTTGGCGCGGGGCAGGAACGCAAGCACGCCCTTCGCCGCCAAGATCATGCCAGCGGCATCCCCGGTCGGGGGGGCGAAGCCGCCGCACCCGCCGCATCGGTCCAGCGTACCGCCCCACCGGGTTTGACGCCGAGCCGTGCAGGCTCTAAATTCAGCGCCGTATTTGGAGCCGGAAATGGAATCCGTCCACGCCAGTCTTTCCGTGAGCATGTCCGAGTTCAAGAAGAACCCGGCCGCCGTGCTGCGCGAGTCGCACAACCGCCCTGTGGCCGTGCTCAACCACAACCGCCCTGCCTTCTACATGGTCGAGCCGCCGTTGTTCGAAGCCATGATGGAAGCGCTCGCCGACAACGATCGCTATCGCCAGGCTGCGGCCCGCCTCGCGAACCCGTCGCGCGCGGTCGAGGTGCCTCTTGACCCGCTCTGAGGGCCCACCCGCCCACCCGCACGAGCACCGCCGCTGGGCCGTGGGCTTGTCGGTGGCGCTGCATCTCGCCGCCGTGGGGCTGATCATCCAGGCCTCCAACCAGACCTTGCGCGATCGCGCGCCGCCCAAGGAGGCGGTCGTCTTCCTGGCAGACATCCAACCCGCCGAGCCGCCCCCTGCGCCGCCGGTCAGCACCCCGCCCCCGGCGCCCCTCCTCAAGCCCGATCGGCTCACGCCCCGCGAGCTCGAGCCCGCCGCCGCGCCCCCGCCCGGACGGGCCTTCATGGACGCGCCGCCGGCCCCCACGGCCGAGGAATGGGCCCTGGCCGCCACCTACACCCTCAAGAACAGCAAGCGCTACCGCCACAACTGGGGGCAACAGGTCCGCAGCCAGATGGGCACCGCCCACGAAGGCCCCGAGCAAGGCATCGTGCGCTTCCGCATCGAGATCGCACCCAGCGGAACCCTGGCCCGGCTCGACACCCTGTGGACCACCTCCGCAGAGATCGAACAACGCGCCCGCACCGCCATCGGGCAGATGCCGCCGTTGCCGCCCACGCCCAATGGCAACCCCCTGATTTTTGAAAAGACCATCGTCTTCAACGCCTGGACCGCAGAGTCGCCGCCGCTCTACAAGAACGACTGCCTGCCCGACCCGCCGCCGCGCGGCAACCGCTTCGTGTGGGACGGCCGCTCGCCGCAGGGCCCGCCAGCGGACGAGCCCGAGCCTGAAAAGCTGGGCCCCCAGGCCCTGGCCGACTGCCTCAAGCAGCTGCCCCAGGACAGCATCGAAGCCGAAGCCGCCGACGACCAGCGCCAGCAGGAGCAATGGGGGTCGCAAAAACTGGGGCGCTGAGGGCGCTTCTGTCATCCAGCGCTGTCACCGCTGCCGAAGCCGACGACGCCAATGACCAGGCAGAAGCACTCGCCGACGCCGGGTGCTGACCAACGCTCCCTTGAACCGGCTCAGACCGCCATGAACAGCAGCAGCCAGAACACGCTCACGCCGAGCACCACCGTTGGCCGCCGCCGGGCGCGCCAGATGGCCGTGACGATGAGCAGGTTGTAGGGCGGCGGCGGCAGGTGCGCGAACAGCACCCAGGGCAGGGGAACGTCTTGCGAGAGCAGCGCCAGGGCCACGCCGGTCATGAGCGCGTTCAGCACGGTGCCGATGAGCAGCAGGTCGCGCCAGAACAGGGTGCGCCAACCGATGCGGCCGTGCCAGCGCTGTGTGATGAAGGTTCTCAAGGGTGGGCTGCGCGGCGGGTGTGCGCCGCAGCAGAAGAAAAGCTGTCTCACGCCCCTGTGCCAAAAAACGTCCAGAACGCAACCGGCGCAAACCCCCGGGGGCCCATGCTGTGTGAGACGGAATCAGTGTAGTGGCTGTGGCAGATGGCCAGGTGGTCTGTGGCCCTTTGCGCGAAGCATCTCCGCGCCCGCCGCTTGGGTATGTGAGCGCGGGCTCACACGGTGAGGCTCATCCGGGCACAATGCCGCCTTCGTTCATGACGGCCTGGCTGGCGCACCCACTTGCGCTGGCGGTACCGGTCCTTGCTGACAGCCCCGGCACAGCGCGCTATTCTGGCGCCGCTGCCACCCCCTGAAGCGCCCTGCATGGGCCCGGCGGGCCGGGGTTCACCGTTACATCGGACCGGGCCGCCGCCGTCTTCTGGCTTGACTCCCCGGCTGCACCGGTACCCGCATGGCACAGGCTTGCACCTGAGCGGCGGAGTGCCTTCTTTTTCCTGCGCAGCCGAGCGGGACGGCCCTTTTCCTGGAGGAGGACTCTCATGCAACTCATCGTGTCGGCCGGTTTGATCCTGGCCATTGTTCTGTGGGGCGTGATCGCCCCGGCTTCGCTGGGCGGGGTGTTCGACACCGCGCTGGCGGGCATCACGCGCAACTTCGGCTGGTTCTACCTGTGGGTGGTGCTGGGCCTGGTGGTGATGGCGCTGATCCTGGCGGTCAGCCGCTATGGCGACCTGAAGCTCGGCGGCGAGGACGACGAGCCGGAGTTTTCCATCGGCGCCTGGTTCGCCATGTTGTTTGCAGCGGGCATGGGCATCGGCCTGGTGTTCTGGGGCGTGGCCGAGCCGATCTCGCACTACGGCGCACCGCCCCCGGGCATTGCCGCCCACACGCCGGAGGCGGCCAACGCGGCCATGCGCTACAGCTTCTTCCACTGGGGGCTGCACCCCTGGGCGGTGTACAGCATCGTGGCGCTGGCGATTGCGTTTTTCCAGTTCCGCCGCGGCGGTTCAGCGCTGGTGAGCACGGCGGTGGAGGCCCTGCCCTGGGCCCCGATGAAGAAGCTCGGCCCGGTGGTGAACGTGCTGGCGGTGATCGCCACGGCATTTGGTGTGGCGGCCTCTCTGGGCATGGGCGCGCTGCAGATCAACAGCGGCCTGGCGGCGGTGATGGGGCTGCCGGTGGGCAGCACCTCGCAGGTGGCGATCATCCTGGTGACGACGGTGCTGTTCCTGACCTCGGCCGTGACCGGGGTGACCAGGGGCATCAAGTGGCTTTCGACCTTCAACCTGATCGTGGCGGGTCTGCTGGCGCTGGCGGTGTTCGTGGTGGGGCCGACGGTGGCGATCATCGACACCTTCACCAACACGCTGGGCAGCTACCTGAGCGACTTCGTGCGCATGAGCCTGCGCATGACGCCCTTCCGCGACAGCGGCTGGGTGGGCGGCTGGACGGTGTTTTACTGGGCCTGGTGGGTGAGCTGGTCGCCGTTCGTGGGTCTGTTCATCGCGCGCGTTTCGCGCGGCCGGACCATCCGCGAGTTCCTGCTGGGCACGGTGCTGGCGCCCACGCTGGCGGCGTTCGTGTGGTTCTCGGTGTTCGGCGGCACGGCGCTGCACCTGCAGATCATGCAGGGCCTGCCGATCGCCGAGGCCGTGAGTGCCGATGTGTCCACCGGCCTGTTCGCGATGTTCGACCACCTGCCGCTGGGCGGGCTGATGAGTGGCGTGGCCACGGTGCTGGTGCTGGTGTTTTTCGTGACCTCGGGCGACTCGGCCACGCTGGTGCTGGGCATGATGAGCACCGGCGGCGATGAAAACCCCAGTGCGCGGGTGAAGATCGTCTGGGGCCTGCTGGTCTCGGGCATTGCGATCAGCCTGCTGCTGGCCGGCGGCGTGAAGGCGGTGCAGACGGCGACCATCGTGTTTGCGCTGCCGTTCACGCTGGTGATCCTGCTCATGGCGCTGGCGCTGTGGCGCGGCGTGCGCGAGGACTGGAACGAGGAGCAGCGGCGCGACCGGGCGATGCGCCGGCGCATGCGCGACATGGTGGACCGCGCGCCTGCGCCCTGAATCTGGCGTCTGTATTCAATTTTTTCGCGCGGTGGCGTACATCGGTGCCTATCTGGAGGCGAGCGTGGGGCTGGCCAGGTCAAGCGAGTCGTTAGGCACCAAATGCCCGCGGGGATCTGTGTTCAGGAATACACACTTTGTGCCGCGATGGCAGCCATATCCCTGAGCTTTTGAGCTTTGTCAACCCGATGGCGGCGTGGGCCGTATGGAATGCGCCTTCGTGCCCGGCGCATGGCTGGCTTCGGGTTCGCCCGGCCGTTCTGGCCGCGGTGGGTCGAAGAACAGGATGTCGTAAGGGGTCGTTTTGGGCAACGGTGTGCGTTTTCGTTTTCTGCTGGTACTCGTGCTGTTGTTCAGCGTGGTGGCGGTGGCGGTGCTGTGGGGGCAGGGTCTGCGCTCGCAGGCGGCGCTGCGCGAGCAGGTGTTGCAACAGTCCGAGCAGCGCAGCCTGCACCTGGCCGATGCGATGGCGGGGCAGGTGGGCAGCGTGTTCAGCGCCATGGACCTGGTCTTGCACGACCTGCGGCAGCGCTGGGTCGATGCGCCTGAGCGGTTTTCACCCGTGGCTGACGACCTCCTGAAGGCGCTGCCCGCGGGTTTTGTGTCGCACGTGCTGGTGGTCAATGCGCAGGGCCACCTGGTGTTCAACAGCCTGGGCAAGGGTGAGGGCGTGTTCATCGGAGACCGCGCGTTTTTCCGGGAACTCAGCGACGGTGTCGATCGCATGGTCATCGGGGCGCCGGTGTTGGGGCGGGTGACCGAGCACTGGCAATTCGCAGTGGGGCGACCGATCCTGCGCGAGGGGCGGTTCGCGGGCGCGATTTTCATGATGGTGCCGACGGATGTGCTGGCGCAGCGGCTGGCGGCGCTGCACCTGTCGGCGCTGGATGTGGTGGCGCTGGTGCAGGGCGATGGCACCTACCTGGCGCGCAGCCGCGACAACACGGTGACCATGGGCCAGCGGGTGGATGCCTCCCGGCCTTTCATGGTCGACACCGCCCTGGGCAAGGGGACGTACCGTGCGGTCTGCTCGCTCGACCAGGTGTCGCGAACCTATGGCTGGTTCCGGCTGCCGGTGGGCGGCGCGGTGATGCTGGTGGGGCTGGCCGACGAGTCGGTGCTCGGGCCGCTGGAGCCGGCGCTGCACCGGGGCCAGTTGTTCACCGCTCTGATGTCCTTGTTGCTGCTGGCGGGGGGCGCCATTATTGCCGGCCTGCTCTGGTCCGTGGAGCGCGGGCGCCAGGCCGTGGGCGCCAGCGAGGTTCGACTGAAGGAGGCGCAGCACATGGCCCGGGTGGGCAACTGGGATCTTGACATTGCGTCCGGTCGCCTGCTCTGGTCGGACGAGGTGTTCCGGATCTTTGAACTCAGCCCCGGCGAAGGCAGCCCCACGCTAGACGCCTTTCTGCAGATGGTGCACCCGGAGGACCGTGAGCGGGCGCGGAACGCGCTCAGGGAGGCCTGCTCGGTCCGCCACACCTTCCAGCTGGAACACCGCTTGCTGCTGCCCGGCGGTGCCGTCAAACATGTGCGGATCATGGCGCTCAACGTGTTCGAGGGTGATCGGTCGGTGCACAGCAAGGGCACCATCCAGGACATCACCGAAACGCGGCGGGCCGAGCTGGCCCTGCAGCAGCTCAACGAGGAACTGGAGAAGCGGGTGAGCGAGCGCACGCGCGAGATGGCGGTGCTCAACCGCGAGCTCGACACCTTTTCCTACAGCGTGTCCCACGATCTTCGAACCCCGTTGCGCGCCATCGATGGCTTTGCCAGCCTGCTGGCCGAGGAGTCGGATCGCCTGTCGGCCGAAGGGCGCGCATTTCTGCGCAAGATCCAGGAATCGACGCGGCGCATGGGCGAGCTCATCACCGACCTGTTGTCCCTGGCGCACCACGGGCGCGCGCCGGTGCGCCACGAGAAGGTGAACCTCAGCGAGCTGGCGCGCGGGCTCGCCGCCGAGCTGGAGCGGGGGGAAGGCACGCGCCAGATCGAATGGGCGATCGAAGACGACCTGCTGGTCGAGGCCGATCCCACGCTCATGCGCGTGGTGTTGCAGAACCTGCTGGGCAACGCCTGCAAATACACCGGGCGCGAGTCGCAGGCGCGCATCTCGCTCACACGGTCGGGTGTTGCCGATGGCCTGCAGACCTTCTGCGTGCGCGACAACGGCGCGGGCTTCGACATGGCCTACGCCAGCCAGCTTTTCCAGCCGTTCAAGCGCCTGCACGGCCAGAACGAGTTCGAAGGCACGGGCGTGGGCCTGGCGACGGTGCAGCGCGTGGTGCAGCGCCACGGCGGCAAGGTGAGCGCCGAGGGCGTGGTGGGGCAGGGCGCGGCGTTCTATTTCAGCTTGCCCAAGGAGGCGCCGGAGGCCGCGCCCCAGTCCACCTGGTGAGGGCGTGAGGCCCTGGCGCTCAACCGGTCGCAGCGCGCAAGGCCTGCCGCAGAAAGTCCAGCACGGATCGGCCGGCCTGCGCCGGGTCGGCAAACCCTTCGTGTGTGCCGTCCAGCGCCAGCAGGGTGGCGCGCGCACGGCCCTTGTGCTGGATGAGTTGCTGCGCATCGGCCAGCGGCACGGTGTCGTCTTGTGCGCCGTGCAGCAGCAGCACCGGGCATAGCGCCTGGCCCAGCGTGGCCAGCGGGGCGATGTGGTCGAAGCGCGCGCCGATGACACGTTCCACGTAGCGGTTGACCAGCCAGCCCAGCGGCCAGTAGGGCACGTGGCGTTGCGCGAGCCAGCGCCGCATGACCCACTCGGGGTGCGCGAAGGCGCTGACGCTCACCGCGGCGGCCAGGCCGGGGCGGCGCGAGGCCACCAGCAGCACGGCCGCAGCGCCCACCGAATGACCGAGCGCGGCGAGGCGTTGCGGGTCCACGCCGGGTTGCAGTGCAAGCCAGTCGAGCGCGGCCTCCAGGTCTTCGGCGAAGCGGGGCAGGGAACTGTGGCCGGCGCGGCTGCTGCGGCCGTGGTTGCGCGATTCGGGCAGCAGCACGGCGAAGCCCGCCGCGTGCAGCGCCTGCGCAGCGGGCAGCAGGGTGCTGGCGTTGCCGCCCCAGCCGTGCAGCAGCACCACGGCGGGCGTGGGGTGCGGGGCCGATGCGGGCGCGGGCAGGTACCAGGCAAACAGCTGCTGGCCCGCGGCGCCGGGGATCTGTACCTCGTGCGCGCGCAGGCCGAGTTCGGCGGGGGTGGGCCCATCGGTGCTGGCGGCCGGGGCCAGGCCCCGGTGCAGCAGGTAGCGGGCACTGAGGAGTGCGACGGCGAACAGGGCGAGCCCGAACCAGGGGGACAGCAGGGTCATGGTGTGTGGGGTGGGCCGGGGGTGTTCAGCCGGTTCAGGCCGGTGGCAGCTTGAAGGTGGAGCGCTGGCCCAGGTGCTGGCGGTTCGTGCGCAGCCAGGCGTCGGTCGTGGCGCGGCCGATGTCGTGCAGCTGGGACAGAAAGGCCCAGTCGGTCTGCGTCTTGCTGGTGGCGCCGAACTGCGCGAGCTGGACTTCGGCGTCGAGCCGGTGCAGGCGCAGGTCGTCCACGCGCTGGAACAGCGGACGCCGGTAGGCGCTGTCGGGGCGGCCGGCGTCCTGCAACAGTTCCTTGAGCAGGCCGATGGTGCGCAGCTCCTTGAGCAGGCTGGCGTTGAAGGTGACTTCGCTGGCGCGGTCGAGGATGTCGCTGGCCTGGGTGGGCACGGCTTCGCGCCGGCTGGGGTTGATCTGCACCAGCAGCAGGTCGTCGGCCGCGGTCTCGCTGATCAGCGGCAGCAGCGAGGGGTTGCCGGCATAACCACCGTCCCAGTAGGCCTCGCCGTCGATCTCCACCGCCTGGAACAGCAGAGGCAGGCAGGCCGAAGCCAGCACCATGTCGGCGGTGAGCTCTTCCTGGCGAAAGATGCGCAGGTCGCCGGTGGCCACGTGTGTGGCGGCTATGAAGAGCTGGGTGCGGTTGCAGGCGCGCACGCGTTCGAAATCCACCGCCTCGGTCAGGATGTCGCGCAGCGGGTTCAGGTTCAGCGGGTTGAACTGGTAGGGCGAAAACTGGCTGCCGACGGCTTGCGCGAGGTTCTGCCAGGGCGCGACCACCGCCTGCAACCACGGATGGCCCAGGCCCAGCAGTTGGCCCATCGGCCCGGCCGCCAGGGCGTGGAACGGCGAGGACTCGGCGACCCGCTTCCAGAAGCGGCGCAGGCCGGCGCGGGCGCCTTCGCGGCCGCCTTCCATCAGCCCGGCGGCCAGCGCCACGGCGTTCATGGCGCCGGCGCTGGTGCCGCTGATGCCGGCGATCTCCAGCGTCTCGTCTTCCAGCAGGCGGTCGAGCACGCCCCAGGTGAAAGCACCGTGGGAGCCGCCGCCTTGCAGGGCGAGGTCGATCAGCTGGCGGCCGCCTGTGGAGCGGGCGGGGCGCCGGGCGGCGGCGGGGGGGCGTCGGGTGGCCATGCAATCTTTTCTCTGTGTCGGGGCTCAGGCATTGTGCAGTGCAACCGGGCATGGCCCGCGGCCGCGCCGGGCGGTGCCGGTCTGGGACAATCGTCTTTTGATTCCGGCCCCGCATGTCCACTCCCACCGATACCCCCGACGTTTCCGCTGCCGATGCCGGCGCCCTGCCGGCGGGTCCACTCGCCCGCGAAGCGCTGGCCCTGGCCGCGTTCGACCACGTGGTGTCGCACGCGCCGGGCTTTCGCGCGCGCCCCGGCCAGCGCGAGATGGCGGCGCTGATCGCGCACACGCTGAGCGGCGTCTCGCTCGGCGACGGTTCGGTGAGTGGCGAGGCCGGTTTGCCCGAGCGCGGCATCGCGGTGGTGCAGGCCGGCACGGGCGTGGGCAAGTCGGCGGCCTATGTGTCCACCGTGATCCCGCTCGCGCTGGCGCAGCAGAAGCGCGTGGTGATTTCCACCGCCACCGTGGCGCTGCAGGAGCAGTTGATTGCGAAAGACCTGCCGGCGCTGGCCGCGGCGCTGCCCGAGCCGTTCACCTATTCGCTCGCCAAGGGGCGCGGGCGCTACGTCTGCCGCCTGAAGCTGGACCAGCTCAGTGGCGGCGATGCGGCCAGCGCCGACCTGTTTGAAAGCGACGACGCCAGCGAAACCACCGACGGCTCGGCGGCCGGCATCGCGGCGCACACCGTGGCCTCGGCCGCGGCCAGCGCGCGCGCCGCCGAGCGCTGGGGCGAACGCGCCAAGGTCTATGCGAAGTGGACCGAGCAACTGGACGGTGGCGCCTGGGACGGCGACCGCGATCGGCTCGACGAGCCGCCCGAGGGCGAACTCTGGAGCCCGGTGGCCGCCGAGCGCCACAGCTGCACCGCGCGCCACTGCCCGAGCTACAACAGCTGCAGCTACTACCAGGCGCGCGCGAAACTGGCGCAGTCGCAGGTGATCGTGGTGAACCACGACCTGCTGCTGTCCACGCTGGGCCTGCACGCGCTGCCCGCACCGGAAGACTGCTACCTCGTGTTCGACGAGGCGCACCACTTGGGCGCCGTGGCGCAGGGCCAGTTCAGCGAGAGCATGGACCTGATGCGCAGCCAGTGGCTGGACCGCCTGCCGCGCGCGGTGGACGAGGTGGCCGGTGCGCTGCAACACACGCCGGGTGTGGACGTGGCGCTGCTCGCCCGCGAAATGAAGGGCGCGCAGGGCGAGCTGGCGCGGCTGGCGATGGCGCGCATTGGTGCGTTGCCGGCCTGGGCGGCGCTCACCGGGCGCACGCCCAGCCGCACACCGGCACGTGGCGGTTTCGACGCCGCGGGTGCGCCAGTGGTGGAGCGCTTCGAAGGCGGCGCGCTGCCGCCCGAGTGGATGGAAACCGTGTCGTTGCTGCACAGCCGCGCCAGCGCCTTGCTGAAGGTGATGGAGACACTGGCCACGCAGCTCAAGGCCAACGCGCGCGACAACCCCGGCGACGCCGCGCGCTGCGCCCGGCTCTACAGCCGCCTGGGCGTGCTCGCGCCGCGCCTGCAGCACGCGCAGGCCACGGCCGAGCTCTGGCTGCAGGACCCGGCCGCGGGCCAGCCACCGCTGGCCAAGTGGCTGGAGGCCGGCATCCAGCACGGCCTGGTCACGCTCACCGCCCACGCCTGCCCGCTGCAGCCCGGCAGCCTGCTGCGCCACCAGCTCTGGAACAAAGTGCGCGCGGCGGTGGTCACCTCGGCCTCGCTCGTCACCTGCGGCGGCTTTGACCATTTCCTGCACGAGTCCGGCCTGGCGTTTGACGACGCCGTGGTGGCGCGCGAGGTGCAGAGCCCGTTCGACCACGCGCGCCAGGGCCGCCTGGTCGTCGTGCAGACCCAGGCCGATCCGAAAGACGTCGAGGCCTACAGCCGCGAGATGCTGGACGCGCTGATGGACGACCTGGCCAGCGTGCAGCGCGGCGCGCTGGTGCTGTTCACTTCCAAGGCGCTGATGCGGCGCGCGCAGGAACTGCTGGAGCGCGGCCTGCACCGCGAGCTGCGCGACAAGGTGCTGGCGCAGGGCGAGGCCTCGCGCACCCAGCTGCTGCGCAAACACGCCGAACGCGTGGAAGCCGGCGGCGCGTCCATCCTGTTCGGCCTGCAGTCGTTTGGCGAAGGGCTGGACCTGCCGGGCGAGCTGTGCGAGTGGGTGTTCATCACGAAGCTGCCGTTTGCTTCACCGAGCGACCCGGTGGGCCAGGCGCGGGCCGACTGGCTGAAGGCGCAGGGCCGCGATCCGTTCAGCGAACTGGTGGTGCCCGCCACCGGCGCGCGCCTTCTCCAGTGGACCGGCAGGGCCTTGCGCAGCGAGACCGACGAAGCGGTGGTGGTTTGCTACGATGCCCGGCTGCTGCGTCAGAGCTATGGGCGGCGCATGCTCAAGGGCCTGCCGCCGTACAAGCTGCAGCGGCGCGTGGGCACGGTGCTCACCGACGTGAGTGCCTGAATCCGGTGAATGTTCAGCCCACCTTTCTGGGCTGAGCCTGTCGAAGCCTTCGTCCAACCCGTCCTCAGACCGAGACCCTGCCCATGATCTACGCCACCCTCAAGCTGCTCCACATCCTTGCCATCGTCGTGTGGATCGGCGGCATGGTCTTCGCCCACTTCTTCCTGCGCCCGGCCGCCTTGCAGCTGCCACCGCCGCAACGCGTGCCGCTCATGCACGGCGTGATGCAGCGCTTCTTTGCCGCCGTGCTGGTGTCCATCGCCACCGTGCTCGTGTCGGGGCTGTGGATGATCGGCCGCCTGGCCAAGGAAACCGTGCAGGCCGGCCTGGCCTTCAACATGCCGCTGGACTGGACCATCATGGCCACGCTCGGCATCGTGATGATGGCGATCTTCGGCCACATCCGCTTTGCGCTGTACAAGCGGCTGAGCAAGGCCGTGGCGGCGAGCGACTGGCCGGCCGGCGGCGCGGCGCTGGCGTCGATCCGGACCTGGGTGGGCATCAACCTCGCCATCGGGGTGGTGATCATCGTGTTGACGCTGCTGATGGTCTGAAGGGGGGAAGTCATGGCACGTTGGGTGGTCTTCTTCGATGACGAACCCGGGATGCTGGACATCCGGCGCGAGCGCGAACCTCTGCACCTCGCTTATCTGGAACGCCATGCCGAGGAGATTCGCATGGCGGGCGGACTGCGTGAAGCCCCCGGCGACGCCTTTGTCGGTGGTCTGTGGGTGCTGGAGGTGGCGTCGCGCGAGGGCGCGGTGGCACTGATCGAGAACGACCCTTACTACGTGCCCAGCCTTCGCCGCTACCGGCTCCTGACCTGGGGCAAGGCCTTTCCGGACCGGCTGGTGACGCTGTAAGCCTGGTAAACCGGAAGCCCGCCGCCCTCAGGGTTTTCCCACCACCACTTCGCTGATCTGGATCAGCGGTGCGATGTCGGTGTAGTTCGGAATGTCGCCCATGATCTCTGTCGTGTGCGGTCCGAACGAGGTCTGGAAGTCTTCGACGCTGTCGAAGAACAGGTGGCCGCTGGCGGCGTAGGTGGGTGCCGAGCCGGGCGTGCCACCGGCCAGGCCTTTGTCCACGGTGTAGTACTTGAGCGGCGCACCGAGCCGGGCTTTCACCAGCGGCATGTGTTTGTCGCGGTAGTAGTCGTGGTTGAAGTGCGTGCCTGGGGTGTTGGGGTACATCACGCTGACCTTGATCATGGTTTGTCTCCTGTTGGTTGACGGCGGAACGCAGAAGTCCGCCATCGTGCGCTTTTGTGCCGTTTCCAGCAACACCTTCGGTACCTGATCGAGGTCCGGGTTACGCTCGCTTTTTTTCGGGAACTTTCCATGGGCAAACAGGCCTTGCTGGTGATCGATGTGCAGCGTGGGTTGTGCGAGGGGCCGGGTGCGGCGTTTGCGTCCGGGCGGGTGATCGACCAGATCAACCAGTTGTCCCGACGGGCACGCGAGCACGGTGTGCCGGTGGTGTTTGTGCAGCACGAGGGCCGCAACGGCTATCTGGAGCACGGCAGCGCTGACTGGCAACTGCCCGACAGCCTGGTGTGCCTTGAGAGCGACTTGCGGATGCGCAAGACCACGCCGGATGCGTTCCAGGGGACCCCGCTCGCGGCTTTGCTGCAGACGCAGGGCGTGACGGCGCTGGTGATCTGCGGCATGCACACCGAGTTCTGCGTCGACACCACGACGCGCAGGGCGATGGCGTTGGGCTTTCCGGTGACGCTGGTGTCGGACGCGCACACTTCCGCAGGCAATGCGCATCTGACGCCGCAACAGGTGATCGACCACCACAACGCCACGCTGACCAACATCAGCAGCTTCGGCCCGCGCACCACGGCGGTGGCAACGGCCGATGTGCGATTTGGCGAATGAAGACGGGCTGGCGGTGTGCTGCCGCTACGGGGTGGCCGCGCCGAGCGTTGCGAGCGTATTGCCCTGGAGCCGCTGCCACAGCCAGGGCAGCGCCCGCCCCAGGTCCGGGCGCATGCCGAGCTGGGTCACCGGCACCTTGCCGACCGCTGCCGGTGAGCCCAGGTCGAAACGGAAGGTGTAGCTGGGTTCGAGGCCCATGCGCAGATCGGTCAGCAGCAGGCTGTCCCCGCCGTTGTGCAGGCTGAAGAAGCCGTGGCTGAAGGCGGCGATGCGCGCCACCGGGTCGGTGTGACCGTGTTGCTCAATGAGATCGCCACCGCGCGGGTACGCCGTCCAGCGCACCTCGGCCTGGTCGTCGAGCAGCGAGTAGTAACCCTCGTGGTACTGCGTGGGCGTGGTGGCCACCAGGCGCCAGAGCACGGTGTTGAAGGGCGCGGGCGTGACGAGCAGGCCTTGCGCTTCGATGCCGGCCTGCTGCAACGAAGTGCGGGCGATGCGGTCCACGTGTTGCTGCGCGCCGAAGCTCCAGGCGAGGTAGAGCGTGCTGAGCACCAGGCCGGCGGCGTTCCAGCGCTGGCCGCGGGCATTGTTCAGTCGCAGCGCCGCGACCACACCCACGATCAGCGGCACGGTGTAGGCGAGGTCGATGATGAAGATGCTGCCCACACCGTAGGGGTGGTCGGTGAAGGGCAGCAGCAGTTGCGTGCCGTAAACCGTCATGGCGTCGAGCAGCGGGTGGGTGATGAGCACCAGCCAGAGCGCCAGCCACCATCGCTTGAACAGAGCGGCTTTGCCGTGCAGGCGCGCGACGATCCCCGCGAGCAGGGGCGCGGCCAGCGTCAGGAAAAACAGCGCGTGGCTCTCGGCGCGGTGGCGCGTCATGTTGAGGATGGGGTCGCCGTGGTCGATGAAGGCGTCGAGATCGGGCAGGGTGCCGGCGACAGCGCCCCACATCGCGGCCTTCCACACAGCGGTGCGCCGGCCCATCACGGCCACGCTGACCGCAGAGCCCAGCGCAATTTGGGTGAGTGAATCCATGCGGGGAGCTTAGAGGCGGAAAGGAGCCCGTCTGGTTTGAGGGGGCATGTCGTCGGCGCGCGATGCCTGAACCGAGGATGCCGCGGAACCGGCCTTGCCGGGCCGCAGGCATCGTCCCCGGGGGGGTGACGCCGCAGGCGGCGCGGGGGGTTACGCCATCACCACGATGGGGAATTCGGCGCGCAAGCCGTCTGAGCCCGGTACAAATGAGCGGGTGAGCGCCGCCTGCCCTTGTTCACCCAGCCGCCGCCACAGGAAGTCGCGCTCATTGCCCGGATCACCCGCCACGTACATCTGCGTGGTCAGCAGTTCCTGCCGATCCAGCTTGACCTTCACGTGGATGTGCGGCGTGCGCCCGCTGTAGGGCGCGGGCTTGAGGGTGCGGAAACGGTAGCGGCCGTCGCGGCCCACGGTCACCTGGCCGAAGCCCTGGAAGGCCGGGTCGGCCCGTCCGCCATCGCCCGGGTGGTGGTAGTGGCCAGCCTGGTCGCACTGCCAGATTTCAACCACCGCACCCGCCACCGGTACGCCGCGGGTGTCGGTCACCACGCCCTCGACCCAGGCCGGCTGGCCCTTGCCGTAAGCCACGCTGCCGCTGCGCAGCAGGTCAAAGTCGGTGTCGGCCGGCAGGGTCACCGGGTAGTACGGGCCTTCGGTCTGGCTCGGCGTGGGGCGCAGGGCCGTTTGCGCGAGGGCGGGTGTGAGCCAGGCCGGTGCGGCGGTGGCGGCGAGCAGGCCGGCACCGCGGGTGAGCAGGGTGCGGCGCGAGGGCGGGCGGTTCGACGGCATGGTGGGCTCCTGGAACGGGGGATGGATTCCGTTCGGGCCGGGCCGGTGGTTGCCGCTGGCGCCAGGGCCATCACCGGATCAGCCCGAACGGGCGTCGGGGCTGGGCTGCAGATTGAGCGACACGAAACGGAGGCTGTGGTCGTCCGGGTCGCCGGGGTTGTCCGTTTCTTGGAAGCCCAGGTGGGCCGCAAGTTCCAGCATGCCACGGTTGATGCGCAGCACCGTGCCCACCAGCCGCTGGGTGCCGCGCGCGCGCAGGTGCTCAATCATCTTGTCCATCAGCCGGTGGCCCAGGCCCGAGCCTTTGAGGTCGGAGCGCACGATGACGCCGAACTCGGCGGTGTGGTTGTCCGGGTCCACCGTGGCGCGCACGGTGCCCAGGGTTTCTTCGCCATCACCTTTGATGTGGCGCGTGGCGATGAAGGCCATTTCGCGCGCGTAGTCGATCTGGGTCAGCCGCGCGAGCTCGCTGTGTTCGATGCTGCGCCGGCTGTAGAAGACGCGCAGGCGGATGTCTTCCGGATCCAGCCTTTCCAGGAAGGCGCGGTGCTGCGGCTCGTCCTCCGGGCGGATCGGGCGCAGCGTGACCGACTGGCCTTGCCAGTCCAAGCTCTCGATCAGCTCAGCCGGGTAGGGCCGGATGGCGAAGTTGGCTGCGCCGGCCGGCTGGCTCGCCGACACCCGCACGCGCGCATCGAGTGCGACCGCGCCCTCGTGGTTGGCGAGCAGCGGGTTGATGTCGAGCTCGGCGAGTTCGGGCACGTCGGCCAGCAACTGCGACACGCTCACCAGCACCTGGGCGATGGCGTCGGTGTCGGCGGCCGGTTCGTCACGGTAGCCCTGGAGCAGCTTGGCGATGCGGGTGCGCTGGATCTGCGCCAGCGCCAGCGGCGTGTTGAGTGGCGGCAGCGACAGCGCGCGGTCGGCCAGCACCTCCACCGCCGTGCCACCGGCGCCGAACAGGATGACCGGGCCGAACACCGGGTCGACGCTGGCGCCGATGATGAGTTCGTGCGCGTGCTTCTTGCGCACCATGGGCTGCACGGTGAAACCCTGCACGTCGGCGTCGGGCCGCAGCTCGCGCACGCGCGCCAGCATGCTGGTGCAGACCTCGCGCAGCTCGCTGGCGCTGCCGATGTTGAGGCGCACGCCGCCGACGTCGCTCTTGTGGCTGATGGCGTGCGACAGGATCTTGACCACCACTGGGTAGCCCAGGGCGTCGGCAGCGGCCTGCGCTGCGTCCGCGCTCGCGCCGACCACGCGCGTGGGCACCACCGGCAGGCCGGCGGCGCCGAGCAGGGCCTTGGCTTCGGGCTCGGTGAGCAGCTCGCGGCCATCGGCCAGCACGGCGCTCACGATGGCGCGGATGGCGGGCAGGTCGGGCGCGTGCGCGGCGCTGCGCGCCGGTGGCGTCTGCAACAGCTCTTCCTGGTGCAGGCGGTAGGTGCGCAGGAAGTTGAAGGCGCGCACCGCTTCTTCGGGCGTGTTGTAGTCGGGCACGCCAGCCTGGCGAAAGGTCTGGCGCGCCTGGGCCACGGCACCGTCGCCGAGCCAGCAGCCGAGCACGCGCCGGGGCTCGGCCGTCACCTGCGGCAACATGGCCTGTGCGATCTCGCTGCTCGGCACGATGGCGGTGGGCGCGTGGATGAAGAGCACGGCGTTGGCCCGGTCGTGCGACAGCGCTTCGAGCGCGGCCACGTAGCGCTCGGCGGGCGCGTCGCCGATGATGTCCACCGGGTTGGCGTGCGACCAGTTGGCCGGCAGCACGGCGTCGAGCCGCGCGCGCAGGGCGTCGTCCAGCGTGGCCAGCGGCACGCCTTCGGCGGCAGCGGCGTCGGCCGCCATCACGCCGGCACCGCCGCCGTTGGTGAGCACGATGAGCGGGCCCGAGGGGCCGTCGCGGAAGCGGGCCAGGGTTTCGGCGGCGAGGAACAGGTCGTGCAGCGTGTCCACGCGCAGCATGCCGGCGCGGGCGATGGCCGCGTCGAACACCGCGTCGGAGCCCGCGAGCGCACCGGTGTGTGAAGCGGCGGCGGCCTGGCCCGCGGTCGAACGCCCGGCCTTGACCACGATCACCGGTTTGTTGCGCGCGGCGGCGCGCGCCGCCGACATGAACTTGTGGCTCTCGTCCACGCTCTCGATGTAGAGCAGGATGGCGCGGGTTTTGGGATCGCTGCCGAGGTAGTCCAGCATGTCGCCGAAGTCCACGTCGGCACGTTCACCGAGCGACACGAAGTTCGAGAAGCCGATGCCGCGCGAGCCGGCCCAGTCGAGCATGGCGGTGACCAGTGCGCCCGACTGCGACACGAAAGCCAGATCGCCCGGCAGTGCGCCGATGTGCGCGAAGCTGGCGTTCAGGCCCAGGTGCGGCACCAGCAGGCCGATGCAGTTGGGGCCGAGGATGCGCAGCGTGTGCACCTTGGCGGCGTCGAGCATGGCCTGCTTGGTGGCCTTGTCGAGCCCGGCGGTGACGACGATGGCCGCGCGCGTGCCGCGCTCGCCGAGCGCCTGGATCAGCGGCACCACGGTGGCCGCGGGCGTGCAGATCACGGCGAGGTCGGGCGCCTCGGGCAGGGCTGCCACGTTGGCGTAGACCTTCACACCATCGAGGGCCGCGTGTTTGGGGTTGACCGGGTAGAGCTGGCCGGGGAAGCTGCCGTGCAGGTTGCGCCAGACCGTGGTGCCCACGCTGGACGGCCGCTGCGAAGCGCCGAACACCGCGACCGAGGTGGGCGCGAAGAGCGCGTCGAGGTGGCGGATGCTCATGGCGAGGTCTCGGTTTTTCCGTTCTTGTTCGAGGACATGAACGCGATCAGCGCCATGCGCATGGCTTCTTCGACCGACATGTCCACCGGCACCGTCCAGCTGCGCGGCACGAACACGGTGTAGCCGCCGATCATGTAGCCCATGGGCAGGTAGACGGCGACCTGGTCCTCCAGCTCGCCGATGCCCTTGGGCAGGCCTTTCATGCTCTGGCGCGTGACCAGGCCGACGATGCTCAGCTCGTGGTCGGGCATCTTGAGCAACACGACCTGCTGCGCGTCCTGCTCGTGCGGCGCGAAGTAGTCGGCGAAGTTCTTCAGCGACGAGTAGATGCTTTTCACCACCGGCAGGTTGGTGAACGGCAGTTCGATGTACGAGAGCAGCTTGCCGGTGGCACTCAGCGACATGAAAAAGCCCAGCGCCAGGATCACCGCAGCCCCGAGCGCAATGCCCAGCCCGGGCAGGTAAAAGTCACCGATGAACGGGCTCAGCAGCCACATGGCGGTGCGCTCGGTCCAGGTGACGAACAGCACCAGCAGATACACCGTGATGGCGAGGGGTAGAAAGGTGATCAGGCCGCGAAAGAAGTACTGCGAGAGGCGCTTCATGGCGGGCTCGGGGGGTGCGGGTGGCGTCATGTTTCCAGCATAGCAGCCGGCATGCGGAACGGTGTGACGCCAGGCTCTTGCCCCGGGGTGTGGCTTGCAAAACCGGAAAGCAGCCCCATCTGCCTTTTCCTGTGCCAAGCTGTTCCATGGCCTCCGCCAGGGCGTGACCCACGCGCCGAAGCGCTTCATACTCCCGGAACTCCCAACCGCCCGATGGCTCTTTCCCTCATGAATGGATTTTCTGAATTTCTGGAACGCGTGCTGCGTGGGCTCCTCAAGCTCGTGCTGGTGCTCGCCGCCCTGGTGTTTGTGGTGAGCTTCCTGCTGGCGGCCCTCGTGGTGGTGGCGGGCGTGTCGCTGTGGTCGCTGATCACCGGGCGCAAGCCGGCCCCGGTGGTGATGTTCAGCCGCATGCGCGAGCAGTCGCAGCGTTACACCCGCGGCGTCTGGCCCGGTCAGGCGGGCGCGCCAGCGGGTGATGTGGTCGATGTGCAGGCCACCGAGGTGCCCGAGGCAGCGGCCGGCGGATCGCCAGACCCAGGCGGTGCGGCATCGCCGGGACCGGATCGCGTCTTGCGCTGAACGGTCCGCGGCAATGCGCCGCGTCCCGGATCAGTCGGCGTCGGTTTCGGGGGCGGTTCTGCGCCGCGCCAGGGCCGCGTCGTAGAGCGCGTTGCGCGGCTGACCGGTGATCTCGGCGCACAGGCGCACGGCGGTTTTCACCGGCAGCTCGGCCAGCAGCAGGTCGAGCGTGCGCAAGGCCGCGGCATCCAGGGCCGTTTCTTCTGCGCTGGCCGCGGCCTGCGGATGCACCATCAACACGAATTCCCCTCGGGTGCGGTGCGTGCCGGCTTGCAGCCAGGCCGGGAACTCGCGCGCCGGCAACTGCGCCACTTCTTCAAACTGCTTGGTCAGCTCGCGACCCACGGTGAGCGGACGTTCGCCCAGGCTGGCCAACTCCTTGGCCAGTGCCTCGATGCGGTGCGGCGCTTCCAGCAGCACGCAGGCGCGCGCGTCGGCGCCGATCTGCTGCACTTCGCGCTGGCGCTCGGCCGCCTTGGGCGAGAGAAAACCCGCGAACACGAAGCGACCGTTCCAGCCACCCGCCTGGTGGGTGAAGCCCGCCACGCTGAGCAGCGCCGTGATGCTGCTGGCGCCGGGGATCGGCACGCAGCGAAGCCCGGCCGCGGTCACGGCGGCGGCCAGCCGGGCGCCAGGATCGCTCACGCCCGGCGTGCCCGCGTCGCTCACATAGGCCACGCGCTGGCCTTCCTGCAGGCGTTGCAGCACGGTCTGCGCGGCCTCGGTTTCGTTGTGCTCGTGCAGCGCCAGCAACGGCTTGTGCAGGCCATAACCTTGCAGCAGGGCGGCGGTGTGGCGCTTGTCCTCGCAGGCCACGGTGTCGACCAGCGACAGCACCTGCAGCGCACGCAGCCCGATGTCGGCCAGGTTGCCGATCGGCGTGGCGACCATGTAGAGCGCGCCCTGCGGATAATGCTGGTGAGCGGCCGCTTCACGCGCGGCGGCCAACAGGGATGGAGTGCTTGCAGACAATGTGGTTTTCCAGAAAACAGGGGCCATCGGGTGCGGCCGAAAGCGGCCCGGCCGTCACCACCAAGCAGCGCGGCGACGCGGCCGAGGACACCGCGCTGGAGCACCTGCAGCGCCACGGCCTGCGCCTGGTGCAGCGCAACTTCAGAACGCCCGGGCGCGGCGGTGGCGAGGTCGATTTGATTATGCGCGACCGCGACGGCACGCTGGTGTTCGTCGAGGTGCGCCAGCGCGCCAGCGCCTCCCGCGGCGGGGCCGGCGGCAGCATCACCGCGCTCAAGCAGCGCCGCATCGTTTTCGCGGCGCGGCACTTTTTGCAGCGGCTCGGCTCAGAGCCCCCATGCCGCTTTGATGTGGTGCTGATTCAAGGGCGCACGGGTGCCCCGAAGGGCGACCGCGGCGCGCCGGTGCACATCGAATGGCTGCGTGCTGCATTTGATGCGACCGCAACTTTTTGATACGCCTACCACCGCTATGATCCCCTCATGCTTTTGCAACGGATACAACAACAGTTCATCGACAGCGCCGATCTGAAGTACCAGTGTGCGCAGTCGCTCGCGCCGGTGGTGGAAGCGGCGATTGGCGCCGTGCTGGCCTGCGTGACCGGTGGGGGCAAGGTGCTGAGTTGCGGTAACGGGGCTTCGGCCGCGGCGGCCCAGCACTTTGCAGCGAGTTTTGTGGGTCGATACGATCGCGAGCGCCCTGAGCTGGCGGCGTTTTCGCTGTCCGCCGACGCGGCGGTACTGACCGGCATCGCCAACGATTTTGATGCCCGCGCGATCTATTCCCGCCAGGTGCGGGCCCTGGGCCAGGCGGGGGACGTGCTGCTGGCGCTGTCCACCAGCGGCAATTCGGCCAACATGATCGCGGCCATCGAAGCGGCCCACGAACGTGATATGTCGGTGGTGGCGCTCACGGGTGCGCGCGGCGGTCGCCTGGCTCAGCTGTTGCGCGACACCGATGTGCACGTGTGCGTGCCACATGAGTTGCCGGCCCGGATTCTCGAAGTGCATCACCTGGTGTTGCACTGCATTTGCGACGGTGTGGATGCCCAACTGCTGGGCCTGCCCGACACTTTGATCAACGAACAGGAGAACCTCGCATGAAACGTTTCCCGTCGACCGGCCGCCTGGCGGCCAGCATCCTGGGTGTGGCGGCACTGGCAGCCACCGTGTCTGCCTGCGCACCGCTGATGGTGGGAGGCGCCGCCATGACCGGTGCCGTCGTCGCCACCGACCGGCGCAGCTCGGGCGCCCAACTGGACGATCAGGGCATCGAACTGCGTGCCGCCAACCGCCTGCGCGATGCCATGGGCAGCCGCGCCCGCATCAGCGTGACCAGCTACAACCGCCGTGCGTTGCTGACCGGCGAGGTGGCCAACGAGCGCGACAAGGCCCTGGCGTACGAGATCGTCGCCAAGACGGACAACGTGGCGTCGGTGTTCAATGAACTGGACATCACCAACAGCCCCACGTTCAAGGAAAAGGCAGAAGACACGCTGCTGACCGGGCGTGTGAAGGCGGGCCTGGTGGACACCAAAAACCTCTCGACCAACTCCTTCAAGGTGGTGAGCGAACGCGGTTCGGTGTTCCTGATGGGCCGGGTGACCCAGCGCGAGGCCGATCAGGCCACCGAAGTGGCCCGCACGACCAAGGGCGCGCAACGCGTGGTCCGCCTGTTCGAGATCATCACTGAAGAAGAACTGGCCAGGATGAAGTGACCTCCCGCGCCGCAAGATGAGGTCCCCCCTGCCGCGCTGCGCGCGACCCCCACAAGGGGGCGATGCGAGTGGCCCGGCAAAGCCGGTTCCACCGCATCCTGGGACTAAGGCCCGTGCTTCGGAGAAATGGCCTGGGAACTGAGGGTGCGTCAGCCCAAGGGCACCGCGGAACCGGCTTTGCCGGGCCGCCAGTGCCGCCCCCTTGAGGGGGTCGCGCGCAGCGCGGAGGGGGTGAGTCCTGTCCTGCGGCGCAAAGGGGATCTATTTCAAGCGCTTGATCAGGCTGGACGTGTCCAGGCGGTTGCCACCCATGGCTTGTACGTCGGCGTAAAACTGGTCCACCAGCGCAGTCACTGGCAGGCGTGCGCCGTTGCGCTTGGCCTCGTCCAGCACCAGCCCGAGGTCCTTGCGCATCCAGTCCACGGCGAAACCGAAGTCAAACTGATCGGCCACCATGGTTTTGCCGCGGTTGTCGAGCTGCCAGCTTTGCGCGGCGCCCTTGCCGATCACGTCGAGCACCTGTTTCATGTCCAGTCCGGCCTTCTGGCCAAATGCGATGGCTTCGGCCAGGCCTTGCACCAGGCCCGCGATGCAGATCTGGTTGACCATCTTGGCGAGCTGGCCGGCACCGCTGGTGCCCAGCAGCGTGAAGGCGCGCGAGAAGGCCATGGCCGCGGGCTGCGCCTTCTCGAACGCGGCAGTGTCCCCGCCGCACATCACCGTCA
Organism: Betaproteobacteria bacterium HGW-Betaproteobacteria-9; assembly: GCA_002842215.1. Classification (GTDB taxonomy): domain Bacteria; phylum Pseudomonadota; class Gammaproteobacteria; order Burkholderiales; family Burkholderiaceae_C; genus Hydrogenophaga. The sequence continues at coordinate 91,009 of PHCC01000021.1, forward strand.
GCAGGCCGTTCTGGGCACCCGCCTGACCACCCGAGACGGGGGCATCCACAAACGCGAGCCCCAGGTTTTTCGCTGCGCCATACAGTTCGCGCGCCACATCGGCTGAGGCGGTCGTGTGGTCCACCAACACCGCGCCCGGTGCCATGCCGGCAAAAGCGCCATCGGCCCCCAGCGTCACCGCACGCAGATCGTCGTCGTTGCCCACGCAGGAAAACACGATGTCGGCACCCGTGGCCGCTTCGCGCGGCGTGGCCTTGGCCGAGCCGCCGAACTCCGCCACCCAAGCTTGAGCCTTGGCCGGCGAGCGGTTGTAAACCGTCACCGAGTGCCCGGCACGGGCCAGATGCCCCGCCATGGGAAAGCCCATGACGCCCAAGCCGAGAAAAGCGACTTTCATCGACGCAACAGATTCGTAGGTTTTTGAGGCGATAGAACTCATGAGGGGATGCCTTTAAGGAGGTGCCGAGAAATCGGTTCGGTCGGAGCGGGTTGACCCACCCAGAACGCGGCTGAGCCGGCTTCGCCGGGCCGCACCGCGTTGCCCCCTGGAGGGGGTGACGCGCCCTTGGGCGCGGCGCGGGGGTGAATCACACGATGGTCATGTGCTCCGTGCCCGCGGCCAGATCCACCGTCTTGCCGCGCTGGCTGTTGAGCTTGATCTGCAGGCGCAGGTCGTTGAGCGAGTCGGCGTTGCGCAGCGCGTCTTCAAACGTGATCAGGTTGGCCTCAAAGGCGTTGAACAGGGCCTGGTCAAAGGTCTGCATGCCCATCTGGTTGCTCTTCTTCATGATCTCCTTGATCTCGGCGACTTCGCCTTTGAAGATCAGATCAGAAATCAGCGGTGAGTTGAGCAGCACCTCCACCGCGGCAAAACGGCCCTTGTTGTCCTGGCGCGGCACGAGGCGCTGCGAAATCATGGCGCGCAGGTTGAGCGACAGGTCCATCAGCAGCTGCGGGCGCCGCTCTTCGGGGAAGAAGTTGATGATCCGGTCCAGCGCCTGGTTGGCGCTGTTGGCGTGCAGGGTGGCCATGCACAGGTGGCCGGTTTCCGAAAACTGGATCGCGTGTTCCATGGTTTCGCGGGTGCGGATCTCGCCCATGAGGATGACATCGGGTGCCTGGCGCAGGGTGTTTTTGAGGGCAGCGTCCCAGCTGTCGGTGTCCAGCCCCACTTCGCGCTGCGTGACCACGCAGTTCTTGTGCGGGTGAACGAACTCGATCGGGTCCTCGATCGTGATGATGTGGCCAAAGGTGTTCTCGTTGCGCCAGTCCACCATGGCCGCCAGCGAGGTGGACTTGCCCGAACCCGTGGCGCCGACGAGGATACACAGGCCGCGTTTGGACAGGCTCACATCTTTCATGACCTGGGGCAGGCCGAGCTTGTCGATGGTGGGCAGGATGGCCGGGATGGTCCGCAAGACCATGCCCACCTTGCCTTGCTGGATGAAGGCACTGACCCGGAAGCGACCGATGGCGGGTGGCGAGATGGCGAAGTTGCATTCCTTGGAGCGTTCGAACTCGGCCGCCTGCTTGTCGTTCATGATGGCGCGCGCCAGCGACAGCGTGTGCACCGCGTTGAGCGGCTGCGGCGACACCTTCACGACCTTGCCGTCCACCTTGATCGCGGGCGGAAAGTCGGCCGTGATGAACAGGTCGCTGCCAGACCGGCTCAGCATGAGCTTGAGCAGGTCGTTGATGAACTTGGATGCCTGGTCGCGTTCCATGAGGTCCTACCTTTTTGTGTCTCGATGGTTCAAATCTGTCACCCCGGCGAAGCGCTGAACCGAGAACACGGCGGAACCGGCTTTGCCGGGCCGCTCGTGTTGCCCCCTGGGGGGTATGCGGCTGAGAGGATGCCGCTTGAGGCGGCAATCCGGGGCACAGCGAGCAAGCAACGGGGGGCGTTCATCTACCCTGGGAAATTTTCCGGGATCTTGGCCTTGCTCCGCGCTTCGGCCGCGCTGATGACGTTGCGCTTGACCAGTTCGGACAGGTTCTGGTCCAGTGTCTGCATGCCCACGCCGCTGCCGGTCTGGATGGCCGAATACATCTGCGCCACCTTGGCTTCGCGGATCAAGTTGCGGATGGCGCTGGTGCCGATCATGATTTCGTGGGCGGCCACGCGACCGCTGCCGTCCTTGAGCTTGCACAGCGTCTGCGAGATCACCGCCACCAGCGATTCGGACAGCATGGCGCGCACCATGTCTTTTTCTTCCGCCGGGAACACGTCGATGATGCGGTCGATGGTCTTGGCCGCGCTGGAGGTGTGCAGGGTGCCGAACACCAGGTGGCCGGTTTCCGCCGCGGTCATGGCCAGGCGGATGGTTTCCAGGTCGCGCATTTCGCCCACGAGGATGGCGTCCGGGTCTTCGCGCAGGGCCGAGCGCAGGGCATTGGCAAAGCTCAGGGTGTGCGGCCCCACCTCACGCTGGTTGATCAGGCATTTCTTGGACTCGTGCACGAACTCGACCGGGTCTTCCACCGTCAGGATGTGGCCGTACTCGGTTTCGTTGAGGTGGTTGACCATGCCCGCGAGCGTGGTGGATTTGCCCGAGCCGGTGGGGCCGGTCACCAGGACCAGGCCGCGCGGGCGCAAGGCCAGGTCGCCAAAGATCTTGGGTGCGTTGAGCTGTTCCAGCGTCAGGATCTTGCTGGGAATGGTCCGGAACACCGCGCCCGCACCGCGGTTGTGGTTGAAAGCGTTGACGCGAAAACGCGACAGGCCTTCGATCTCGAACGAGAAGTCGCACTCCAGGAACTCCTCGTACTGCTTGCGCTGGCTGTCGTTCATGATGTCGTACACCATGCTGTGGACCATCTTGTGATCCAGCGGTTCGACGTTGATGCGTCGCACATCACCGTGCACCCGTATCATGGGTGGCAGCCCTGCCGAGAGGTGAAGATCGGATGCCTTGTTCTTGACGCTGAAAGCGAGCAGTTGGGTGATGTCCATCCCGGGTCCCGTGCAGTGTTGGTGTTACAGACTGATTATGACGACGATTGAAGACAATCTCCAACAGGTGCGAGGCCGCATCGCCACAGCGTGTGCCCGGGCCGACCGGGATGTGAACGCCGTCACGTTGCTGGCGGTGTCCAAGACCTTTGGTCCGGATGCGGTGCTCCAGGCGCTGGCGGCGGGGCAGCGGGCCTTTGGCGAAAACTACATCCAGGAAGGGGTGGAGAAGATCCTGGCTCTGCGAGAAACCCGACCGGACGCCGCGATCGAGTGGCACTGCATCGGCCCCATCCAGAGCAACAAGACACGCCTGGTGGCGGCGCATTTTGACTGGGTGCAGTCGGTGGACCGGCTCAAGGTTGCCCAGCGCCTGAGCGAGCAGCGCCCCACCGGGATGGCGCCGTTGCAGGTGTGTCTGCAGGTGAATGTGGACGGTGGGGCGACCAAGTCGGGCGTGACGCCTGCCGAGCTGTCTGCGCTGGCCGAAGCGGTGGCGTCTTTGCCTCACCTGCGCCTGCGCGGGCTGATGTGCATTCCCGAACCGGCTGACAGCTTCGAGGCCCAGCGCGCCGTGTTCCTGCAGGCGAGGGCACTGTTCGATGGACTCAATGCCCGGGGCTTCAGGCTCGACACCCTGTCCATGGGCATGAGCGACGATCTGGAGGCTGCGGTGGCCGCCGGATCCACTCTGGTGCGTGTGGGGCGGTCGGTGTTTGGCAGCCGCACCGCACCGCCACAACGGCCGGACCGTTCATCCGTTTAGTTGCACCTTGTATCGGTTTTGGGGCGTTCCCCGAAATAGTGCACAGCCCCTGCCCGAGTGAGCAGATACCCTGCCGGGTTCTGTTTGTTTTCTACAAGGTATTGCTTTCATGTCCACATTGGATCAACAACTGGCCACCGCATCCGCTGGCATCCCCGAGTGCGTCGCAGCGGGTTACGTCGACATTCAGTCCGGCATGCTGCTGGCGATCAAGACGGTGGACTCCCATCCGAGTGAGGTGATCGACCTGGTGGCCGCAGCCACCGGCGATCTGTTCGCAGGCAGCAACGTGACGGCCATCGAACAGATGTTCAACAAGTCCCGCGGACTGGCCGCCAGCGACCACCACTACTTCCAGGAAATCATCGTCAACAGCGATAACCTGATCCACGTGTTCCTGCGCGGCAAGCGTTATTCGAACTATGTGGCGGTGTTCGTGTGCCGCAAATCCGCCAACCTGGGCATGGTGCTGACCAAGGCGCGCATGGCCATGCCCGAACTGGAATCCAAGGTCTGAGCGGGCCCATGGTGTCGAACTCGCCGGGGCAGCCGGTGCCCAACACCAGTCTGTGCCTGCAGGGTTTTGGCTTGGCCTTCGGTTCCCGGGTGATCCTGGCCGAGTGTGATCTGGCGCTGGCGCCCTCGGGCATTGATGTGCTGATGGGGCCGGTCAAGACCGGCAAGTCCAGTTTGCTGCGCAGTCTGGCGGGGCAGTTCGACGGCCACGCCGTGCACCGCAGCTGGGGCCACGCCTGGCTCCGCGGGCGTGCGTTGCAGCCGGGATACCGACCCCAGCTGGTCGCTCAGCACGTTCGCAGCCCGGCGCGCACCGTGTTCGAGGTGCTGCGTGAGGCGCAGCCCGCCGACGGGCACCGCAGCGGCGTGCAGTGGCGTGCCTGGGCACTGGAGTGTCTGGAGCGTTTCCAGGCGGTGGAGCTGGCGGGGACGCTGGACCAGCCCATGATGGATTTGCCCTCGTCGCAGCAGCGGCGTGTGCGCGTGCTCGCCCTGGCGGCGGCCGGGCCGGAGATGCTCTTTGTCGACGAACCCACCTACGGACTGGACCCTCGCGAGAGCGCCAGTCTGCTGGACTGGCTGCGCCATGTGGGCACGGGGCTGAAGCTGCTGGTGACCTTGCACAACCAGCAGCAGGCCCGCCTGCTGGCCGACTCGGTGGTCCTGCTCGGCGGCGGGCGGGTGCTGGCGCACCAGCCCACGGAGGCATTTTTTACCCTCCCGGCCAACGCCTGGGTCGAACAATTCCTTCGCAGTGGCAGCCTGGATCTGCCCGCGCCCGATGCACGTGCGGAAGATCTGGACGCCGACGCGGTGGTACCGGCCCCGTTGCCCCCCGCCGCTCTGGCCGCTGTGGCGGCTTCGCGGGAAGCGCGTGCCCCGCGGAACGAACCGTCGCCAGTGATCCTGTCAGGGGCGATAGTGCCGCCCGCTGCGGTCGAGCCGCCTGAGGAGCCGGTGCGTCGTCCCGCCACGCTGCCGCCGACCTTGTCCACAGGGGTGGAACTGGCTTCGATGGTGGGACAGGCGGTCCTCAGTGGTCAGCAGGGGCCCCGGCGCTTCCGCTGGATCGTGCCGGGTGTGCTGGCAGGTTGTCCGCAGCCCGGCGTGGTGGCGCCGATCGAATACGACCTCGACCTGCTGGGAGCCGCAGGCATCACCCACCTGATCACCCTGACCGAGCGGGACCTGCCGCAGGATCTGCTGCGGATACACGGATTGGCCAACACGCACCTACCGATCTTTGACCGGGAAGCCCCGTCCACCGGGCAGATGCAGATGCTGCTGGTGCGCATGCAGCGACTGCTGCAGGCGGGCGAGGTGCTGGCCGTGCATTGCCTGGCCGGGCTGGGTCGCACGGGTCTGGTGTTGGCGGCCTGGCTGGTCCGCGACGGCGGCCTGAGCGCGGCCACCGCCATCGAACGCCTGCGCCGCGTCGACCCGGCTTACGTGCAGACCGAGGTGCAGGAAGCATTCCTGCACCAGTTCGAAGACGATCTGATGCGCCGGTTGCTCTGACGCCGCGGACGGAGGTCAGCGCTTGGGCATGGCAATCGGCTTGACGGTGCCGCAGTCCGCGGACAGCCATTTGCCCTGGCCTTCGACGGTCATGGTTTCCGTCTTGCCGTTGCGGGCCGACTGCATCACCATTTTCATCGTGTAGGCCTTGTCGCCGTTGAAGACGTAGGTGCCCTCGCCCGACGACGGCGGGTTGGTGCAGACGAACTTCGTCTTGAGCGCGCTGGCGCTGCGGGAGGTGATGGTGCTGGTGCAGTTGCCCTCGGTCTGGGAGGGCATCTCGGCGCGTGCGGCCATCTCGGGCGTGATGCAGACCTTGAGGGAGAAGCCGCCACCTGGGGCCACGCCCATGCCGTTTTTCCCCATCATCGCTTCCATCTGTTTGCGCTGGGCCGGCGGCATGCTGGCCAGCTGCTTCTGCATCTCGGCCATGGCCTTGTCCATCTCGGGGTTGCCGCCCATCTTGCTCTGGACGGCCCACAGGCCGGGCGCCTGGGTTTGCGCGAAGGCGCTCGCGGAACACAGCAGCAGGCAGGACAGCAGACGGGAGGCTTTGGGCATGGAGGGCTCCAGAAGTGGTTTGCTGGGCATTGTCGCCGGCCGATGGCGCTTGTCAAAGGGGCAGGCGGCTGCTGTTCTTCACCTCTTCCATCACAGCGTAGGTGCGCGTCTCGCGCACGCCGGGCAACTGCCACAGCACGCTGCCGGCGAAGTCGCGGTAGGCGGCCATGTCGGCCATGCGGGTCTTGAGCAGGTAGTCGAAGCCGCCGGCCACCATGTGGCATTCCATGATCTCGTCGCGCACCTGCACCGCGGCCTTGAATTCGTTGAACACGTTGGGCGTGGTGCGGTCCAGCAGCACCTCCACGAAGACCATCATTCCGCGGCCGAGCTTGAGCGGGTTCAACCGCGCCTCGTAGCCCAGGATGTAGCCGTCGCGCTGCAGGCGCTGGGTGCGCGCGAGCACGGCCGTTGGCGAGAGCGCCACCGCTTCGGCCAGCTTCAGGTTGGCGATGCGGCCGTCGGCCTGCAGGACATTCAGGATGCGCAGGTCGATGCGGTCGAGGTCGTGGGTGGTTGCGGTCATGGTTAGTGAATTATCCGGTCAATGGTAAAAAAACCATCAAAAATTCGCCTAATGCATGGGCACCATCACGGGATTCACCAACCGAGCCGATTCCCGGAGACATCCATGCCCCGCACCACCGACCGCCTGCCTTCCCCCTACCGGCCCGAGACCGCCATCGTCGCCCAGCGCCTGGCCGCGCTGCAGGGCGCGCTGGACTGGGCCGCTGCCGCCCACGTGGCCGCGCCCTGGGTGCGCGCGGTGCGCGAGAACCCGCCGCCGTTCTGGGCCATGGAAAGCCTGCTCAAGGAGTACCCGATCTCCAGCGCCGAAGGCCTGGCCCTGATGCGCCTGGCCGAAGCGCTGCTGCGAGTGCCCGATGCCGAGACCGCGATTGCGCTGACGGCGGACCAGCTGGGCAGGGCCGACTTCGATGGCGCGGCCGACTCCACCTTGGCGCGCCTGTCGTCCACGGCGATCGCGATGTCCAAACACTTCCTGCCGGACGCTGGGCAGGAGCCCGGCCTGATGGCCAAGCTCGGCGCCAAGACCGTGGTGGCGGCTACGCTGCGCGCGGTGCAGTTGCTGGGCCGCCAGTTCGTGCTCGGCCAGACCATCGAAGAGGGCATGAAGGAAGCGGCGTCGGCGCGCAAGAAGCAGGACCAGCTGCGCTTCAGTTTTGACATGCTGGGCGAAGGCGCACGCACGGACGCCGATGCGTTGCGCTATCTGGCGAGCTATGAAAACGCCATCGCCGCCATTGCATGCACCGCCGACCCGAAACGCTCGCCCGCCCACAACGACGGCATATCCATCAAGCTCAGCGCCCTGCACCCGCGCTACGAAGACGTGCAACATCAGCGCGTGATGGAGGAACTGGTGCCCCGCGTCTGGACGCTGTGCCGCGCCGCGGCGGCGGCCAACCTCAACCTCACCATCGACGCCGAAGAGGTGGACCGGCTCGAACTCTCGCTCGACGTGTTCGAGGCGCTGGCGCAGCTGGTGGCCGAGCACTGTCCGCAGTGGGCCGGCCTGGGTCTGGCGATGCAGGCCTACCAGAGCCGCGCGGTGGAACTGATCGAACACGTGGCCGCGCTGGCCCGCCAATACAAGATCAAATTCATGTGCCGCCTGGTCAAGGGCGCCTACTGGGACGCCGAGATCAAGCGCGCGCAGGAGCAGGGCCTGCCCACCTACCCGGTGTTCACCCACAAGCACCACACCGACGTGAGCTACCTGGCCTGCGCGCGCGCGCTCCTGGACGCGCCCGACGCGATTTTTCCGCAGTTCGCCACACACAACGCGGGCACCATTTCCGCCATCCTGCAGATGGCCTCCCGCCACGGCGTGCCGTTTGAACTGCAGCGCCTGCACGGCATGGGTGAGGGCATCTACCGCGAGGTGCTGAAGAACCCGCTGGTGGCCTGCCGCGTGTATGCGCCGGTGGGCGCACACCGCGACCTGCTGGCCTACCTGGTGCGCCGCCTGCTGGAGAACGGCGCCAACTCGTCCTTCGTGCACCAGCTGGCCGACGAGTCGGTCGGCATGGACGAGCTGCTGATCTCGCCGCTGCGGCTGGAGCCGCAACCTTCGCTGCCGCTGCCCGCCGATCTGTACGGGGCGAAGCGCGCCAACAGCCTGGGGCTTGACCTGGCGGTGGCATCGATGCGCGAGCCGCTGCTGGCCGCACTCGGCAACACCCCGGTGCCCGCGGTTCCGGAGGCCAGCACTGCCGAGACCGAGACCGAGGCCGCGTGCGCGAAAGCCGTGGCCGCCTTCGCCGGCTGGAACCACACGCCGGTGGCCGAGCGCGCCGCCACCTTGCGCCGCGCGGCCGATGCGCTGCAACAGCAACTGCCGCGCTTCTGCGCCCTGCTGGTGAAAGAGGCGCACAAGACCTGGGGCGACGCGGTGTCCGAGGTGCGCGAAGCGGTGGACTTCCTGCGCTTCTACGCCAACGACGCCGAGCGCGTGATGGCGCCGCAAACCCTGCCCGGCCCCACGGGCGAAAGCAACACCCTGCGCCTCGAAGGCCGCGGCGCCTGGATCTGCATCAGCCCCTGGAACTTCCCGCTCGCCATCTTCATGGGCCAGGTCGCTGCGGCGCTGGCCACCGGCAACACCGTGCTGGCCAAACCGGCCGAGCAGACCCCGGCGGTGGCGCTCGAAGCGGTGAAGCTGCTGCACGCTGCGGGCGTGCCAGCCAATGCGCTGCAACTGCTGCACGGCCCGGGCGAGACCGTGGGCGCTTCGCTGGTGGCGCAAGCCGGCATCGCCGGCGTGGTGTTCACCGGCTCCACGCAGGTGGCCAAGATCATCCAGCGCGCGCTGGCCGCGAAGGACGGCGCCATCGTTCCGCTGATCGCTGAAACCGGCGGCATCAACGCCATGCTGGTGGACAGCACGGCCCTGCCCGAGCAGGTGGCCGACGCGGTGGTGCAGAGCGCCTTCCGCAGCGCCGGACAACGTTGCTCGGCCCTGCGCCTGCTGTGCCTGCACGAAGGCATTGCGGACCATGTGATTGAAATGATCCAGGGCGCGGCGAAAGAGCTGGTGGCCGGCAGCCCAGCCGCGCTGGCGACCGACCTCGGCCCGGTGATCGACGCCGAGGCGTTTGACGGCATCGGTCGGCACCTGCAGCGCCTGCATGCCGAAGCCCGGCCGCTGCTGCCCGCCGCCACGCCGGCAACCACGCTGCCCAACCTGATCCCGCCGCAGATGTTCGAGGTGAAAACCATCGCCGAGGTGAAGGCCGAAATCTTCGGCCCGGTGCTGCAGGTGGTGCGCTGGGGCGGCGACCCGATGGACGTGATCCGCCAGATCAACGCGCTGGGCTACGGCCTCACGCTGGGCATCCAGACCCGCATCGACAGCCGCGCCCAGGCGCTGGCCACGGCGGCGCGCGTGGGCAATGTCTACGTGAACCGCAACATGATCGGCGCCGTGGTGGGCGTGCAGCCCTTCGGCGGCGAAGGCTTGAGCGGCACCGGCCCCAAGGCCGGCGGCCCCAACTACCTGCAACGTTTCTGCGCCGAACAGACGCTGACCATCAACACCACCGCGGCGGGTGGCAACGTGGCTTTGTTTGCGGGACCGGCTCTCCACTGACCTTGATCCGACCGGGTGTCGCCCGCATGACCGCCAGCGACCTCGCGATGGCCACAATGCGCGCATGACCACCGTGCGCTCTCCCCTGCAGGCCCAGCTCGTGCAATGGCTCGTCGACCCGGGCGACACGGTGCGTGCTGGGGATCCGCTGGTGGTCCTGGAAGCCATGAAGATGGAGCACGAGCTGCGCGCCGAAGCGGCCGGGCGGGTGGTCGAACGTTTCTTCAGCGAAGGCGAGACGGTGGACGAGGGCGCCGGTCTGCTGCGCCTGGAGCCCATGGTGCAGGTGCAACCGGCTGCCGATGCGGTCACACCCGAACCGGATAGGCTGCCGCCAGCCGCCCAACAGCGGACCGATCTGCAGCGGCTCGTCCAGCGTACGGCGCAGACCCTTGACGCGGCCCGCCCCGAAGCTGTGGCCAAACGCCACGCGCTGGGCTTGCGCACGGCGCGCGAGAACATCGCCGACCTGTGCGACGACGGCAGCTTCATCGAATACGGTGCGCTCGCGGTGGCCGCGCAACGCAGTCGCCGTTCGGAAGACGACCTGATCGCGAACACGCCGGCCGATGGCATGGTGACCGGCATCGGTTCGGTCAACGGCCTGATCTTCGGCGCCGAGCCGTCGCGCACCGTGGTCATGGCCTACGACGCCACCGTGCTGGCGGGCACGCAGGGCATGCGCAACCACGCCAAGACCGACCGCCTGCTGGGCATCGCGCTGGCCCAGCAGCTGCCCGTGGTGCTGTTCGCCGAGGGCGGCGGCGGGCGGCCGGGCGACACCGACATGCCCATCGTGGCCGGCCTGCACGTCGGCAGCTTCGCGGCCTTTGCGCGCCTGTCGGGTCAGGTACCGGTGGTGGGCATCGCGGCGGGTCGCTGTTTCGCCGGCAACGCGGCCCTGCTGGGTTGCAGCGACGTGATCATCGCCACCCGCCAGAGCAACATCGGCATGGGTGGCCCCGCCATGGTGGAAGGCGGTGGCCTCGGTGTGTTCCGGCCGGAGGACATCGGTCCGTCGGACGTGCAGCACGCCAACGGCGTGATCGACCTGCTGGTGGACGACGAGGCCCAGGCGGTGGCCGCGGCGCGCCACTACCTGTCGTTCTTTCAGGGCCGGGTGAAGGACTGGATCGCCCCCGACGCCCACACCCTGCGCGACCTCGTGCCGGAGAACCGGCTGCGCGTCTACGACACCCGCGCGGTGATGGCCGGGCTGGTGGATCAGGGCAGCCTGCTGGTGCTGCGCGCAGGTTTTGGCGCGGGCATCCACACCGCGCTGGCGCGCATCGAGGGCCGGCCGGTGGGGTTGATGGCCAACAACCCCTTGCACCTGGGCGGCGCCATTGACGCCGATGCGGCCGACAAGGCGGCGCGCTTCATGCAGCTGTGCAACGCACACAGCCTGCCCATTGTCAGCCTGGTCGACACGCCGGGTTTCATGGTCGGGCCGGCCATGGAAGCGCGGGCCCAGGTGCGGCATGTGAGCCGGCTCTTCGTCACCGCGGCCAACCTGCGGGTGCCGTTTTTCAGCGTGGTGCTGCGCAAAGGCTACGGCCTGGGCGCCATGGGCATGACAGCCGGGGGTTTTCACGCGCCGGTGTTCACGGTCGCCTGGCCCACCGGTGAGTTCGGGGCCATGGGGCTGGAGGGTGCTGTGCGGCTGGGTTACCGCAAGGAGCTGGAGGCCTTGCCGGACGGGCCGCAGCGGCAGGCGCTGTTCGAGGAATTGCTGGCGCGTCAGGTAGCCAACGGTTCGGCCGTCCAGATGGCAACCACCCTGGAGATCGATGCCGTGATCGACCCCGCAGACACCCGCCACTGGCTGGCGCAGGGGTTGACCAGCGCGCGCACGGGAACCACCGCGCCCTCGCGCTTCATCGATACCTGGTGAGCAGGGAGCCGTCCGCCGCAGAACGGGCGGGCGCGTTGTTCAGGCGAGTTCGCCGAAACTGGTGGTCCGCACGCCAGCGCTGGCGCTCTGGGGCGCGGGCTGGTTGATGTTGACCCAGAACTCGCACACGTGCTTCATGGCGCTGAGGAACTGCGCGAACTCGGTGGGCTTGGCGATGTAGGCGTTGGTGCCGGCATCGTAGGCCCGTTGCAGGTCACTGGGTTCGGTCGACGAGGTGAGCACCACCACCGGGATGTTGCGCAGGTGCTCGGAACTCTTGATTTCCTTCAGCACGCCGATGCCGTCCAGCAAGGGCATTTTCAGGTCCAGCAGGACCAGGATCGGGTTGCCGCCCGTGCGATCGGTGAAACCGTCGCGGCGGTAGAGGTAGTCCAGCGCCTGCATGCCGTCGGAAACATGGGTGACACGTCCGTCCAGCCCGTGCCGCGCCAAGGCCAGCTTGGTCAGCTCGGCATCGTCCGGGTTGTCTTCGACGAGAAGAATGGCTTCGGCGTTCTTGTTCATGGTTCCAGGACGGAAGGGATGGAGTCGCGCCCGAAGTCTGTCGGGCTGACCCCTTCAAACGGGAGCGAAAAATGAAACACGCTGCCTTCGCCCACTTGGCTTTCTGCCCAGATGCTACCACCGTGGCGCTCCAGAATGCGCCGCGTGAGCGCCAGACCAATGCCGGTGCCCTCGAACTCGGAGGCGCGGTGCAGGCGCTGGAAAACGCCAAACAGCTTTCCCGCATATTGTGTATCGAAACCCACGCCGTTGTCACGCACGTCAAAGGTGTAACCCACGGCGGGATCCACGCTCCAGCTGATCTCGATGCGGGCCCGTTCGCGCGGGCGGGTGTATTTGAAGGCGTTGCCCAGCAGGTTGGCCCAGACCTCCCGCAGCAGCAGGGCGTCGCCCTGGACCACCGGCAGATCGGGTGCCACCACCCAGTCGACCACGCGCCCACCGGTGTCGTGCGCGAGCTGGTTGACCACGGCGTCCACCAGCATGGCGAAGTCCACCGCGGTGAGGTTGACCGCCGAGCGCCCGAGACGGGAAAAGGCCAGCAGACCGTCGATGAGCTGGCTCATGTGGCGCGCCGAGTTGCCGATCGTGTTCAGGTAGCGTTGCGTGGTCTCATCGCCGCGTTCGCCCAGGTGCTCGTCCAGCAGGCTTACAAAGCTGGAGATGTGGCGCAGCGGTGAGCGCAAGTCGTGCGACACCGAATAGGAGAACGACTCCAGATCCTTGTTGGCGGCGAGCAGCTGCTCGGTGCGTTCGGCCACCCGGTTCTCCAGCTCGTCGTTGATGTTGCGCATCAGGTCGTCGAGCCGCTTGGCGTCGGTCATGTCGCGGTTGATCTTGGCGAAACCCCGCAGTTCACCACTGTCGTCGCGCAGGGCGATCAGCAGCGAATGCGAAAAATACCGCGAACCGTCCTTGCGTTCATGCCAGCTGTGCAGTTCGTGCTGGCCGCGGGAGGCCGCCATGCGCAGCATCTGGTTGGCGCTGGCCAGTGCGTCATCGGGCCGGCCATTGCGGAACAGCAGGGCATAGTGCCGTCCGAGCATTTCGGACGGTGAGTAGCCTTCCATGCGCTGGGCGCTGTCGGTCCAGTCGGTGATGCGGCCGTCGGCATCCAGGAAAAAGATGCAGTACTCGCGCAGGTTGTCCACCATCAGACGGAAGCGCTGCTCGCTCTCCAGCAGTTCCAGAGAGCGCTCGCGGATGCGCAGCTCCAGTTCGTCGTTCAGCTGGCTGACACGTTGCTCGATGCGCTTGTGGTCGGTGATGTCGATGGCCTGCACGAACACCCCCTGAACCCGTCCTTCGTGGATGTCGGGCAAATAGGTGGTGTTGACAAAAATCGACTCGCCGTCGACGGTCCGGCGCCAGACCTCGTAGTTTTGCGTCTGGCCGCCGAGAGCGGCCTGCAGCCGGGGGCCGATCTCGGCCCATTCATCCGGTGGCACGCATTCGCTGATGTGAAGCCCCAGCATCTTTTCGGGGCTGAGGCCAAAGAGGCGCTGGTGTTCGGCGTTGGCAAAGCGCAGACGCAGCATCGCGTCCAGGTAGGCGATCAGGCCCGGCACGTGGTCGGTGATGGTCTGCAGGAAACGCTGGCTTTCGCGCAAGGCGATCTCGGCGGTCTTGCGGGGGGTGATGTCCACCACCGTGGTGTTGCTGCGCAAAAACTGGCCGCTGGCGTCACGCACCGCGGAGGACGACAGCAGCGCGTGAAAGTGCGTGCCATCGCGGCGCAGCATCTCGTACTCGGCCCCTTCCAGCTTGCCGTCCCGGATCAGGCGTTGCAGGCGGTCCTCCAGCAGTGGCGCCCGGCTGGGCAGGATGAAGTCGCGGAAGGTCTTGATGTCGACGACCTCTTCGCGCTCATAGCCCAGCCACTGAAGCTCCGTGTCGTTGATCAAGACATAGACGCCATTGATGTCCAGCGAGTGGTAGCCGCAGGGGGCCTGGTTGTAGAGGTTCTGTGCCAGTTCCAGCGCGGCCTGCAGCTGATGGTTGGCCTGTTGAACCTGGTCTTCGCTGGCCTTGCGCGCGGTGATGTCGTGCATCTGGATGAACAGGCCCTGCACCTGGCCTTCTTTCCAGTACGGGGTGTATTCGACGCTGGCGTAGAAGCGGTGTCCGTCCGGGAACGCCCGTTCACCTTCGAATTGCTGCCGCTCGCCGCGCAGGGCCGCATCCAGCCGCGACAGGGACGATTCGTAGTCCTGGTGGCGGGCGATCTGGCTCAGATGCAGACCCAGCAGGTGTTCGGGCGTGTCGTTGCGCCAGCGCGCGTAGCTGGCGTTGGCGAAGCGGCAGATCAGGTCGCGGTCGAAAAACGCCAGCTGGACCGGGATGCTGTTGGTGATGTTCTGCAGGAAGTCGCGCTGCGCCTGCAGGGCAGCATCCGCACGCTTGCGTTCGGTGATGTCGATCAGGGTGCTGTTGGTGCGCACGAACTGGCCCTCTTCGTCCCTCACCACGGTGCTGGAGGCCAGACCGACGAAGGCGCGGCCATCGGGCAACCGCAAGGCCACTTCTTCGGGTTCGAGGTGACCGGTGCTTTCCAGCTGCTGCCGGCGCTCGTTCTGCTTGGCCAGTTGCGAAGGATCGACCAGGTCGCGGAAGCTCAGGCGGCCGACCACGTCTTCGCGGTCGCGGCCCAGCCAGTTCAACGCGGTCTGGTTGATCATCTGGATGGTGCCATTGCGGTCCAGCGAGTAGTAGCCACAGGGCGCCTGGTTGTACAGGGCCTGGGCTTCCTGCAGTGTCTGACGCAGCCGCGCGTTGGCCTGGGCCAGTTCGTCGGTGCGTTCGCGCACGCGGGATTCCAGCTGCGTGTTGAGCTGGCGGATTTCTTCCTGCTGCAGGTGTTGCTCGGTGATGTCGCGCGAGACCACCAGCAGCATGGCGGGTTGGCCCTTCTCGTCGTTGATGGGCGAGACCATGGTGTCCCACCACTTGGGGGTTTGCTTGAAGGTCATGCCAAAGGCCACGAACCGGGAGCTTTCGCCCCGACCCGCGCTCTCGACAGCCGCACGTGCGAGCACGGCGCTCTCTTCGCCCCACCATTGTGTCCAGTCGCTGCCGCGCACCTGTTCGAAATCGTCCACCTCGACCAGACGACACCCCTGGGCGGTCATCTGCATCAACCGACCCCGGAGGTCCAGCACTTTGGTGCAATCGGGACTGCTGGCGATGATCTGCCGGTTGAGTTCGTCCTTGATCCGGGCGTCGGCCTGCAGCTCGCGCAGCGAGGTGATGTCCTGCACGAAACCCAGTTGCCCGATGGGTTGACCGATCGCGTCCTGCAAGGGTGCGTTGCGCACCAGCACGTGCGCGAAGTCCTGGCCAGGACGCAACAGGCGCAGCTCGACACTGACGGGTTCCCGGTTCTGGGTGCCCGCGGTCCATTCGCGCCGGACCCGATCGATGTCGTCTGGATGTACCTGCTTGAGCCAGCCGAAATCCGGGAAGTCCTCGGCCTGCAAACCGAAGATGCGTTGCAGGGACTCGTCCACATGGGTGAGCACGCCGCCCGCGTCGATCCGGAAGATGCCGATCGGGAAGACGCCGGCCAGTGCCGCAAAAAGCGCCTCGTATTCCAGCTGTGCCGCCTGGGGGTTGTCGGGCCCGTTCAGGGCGCGCGCCGTGAGGTTCAGCGCCAGCGGCAGACTCGCCCGCCCGTTCCTGTGCTCACCCAGGTGTTGTGCATACGACTGGCGCAGGTGCTGGTTCTCCTGGCGCAGCGCCTCGATCTCCCGGAGCAGCTCCAGCTCGCGCTCCGACCGGGCCCCGTGGCCGGTCGCGGCAACGGCGTTGTGGCCGGTTTCAGGGAGGTGTGCACTCATCGCGCACTACTGTACCTGAGGCAGTGCTGCACGCACTCTGAGATTTGCCAGTCAGAAGCGTGGCAGTTCCGGGAATGAAAGCCGGCCGCCACGCACCAGCATCTTGCCGTTTTCGGCGCACCGCTGCAGCGTGGGAATGACCTTGCCGGGGTTCAGTAATTCTTTGGTATCAAAGGCACGCTTCACGCCGAACATGAGCGCATTCTCCTCGGGTGAAAACTGCACGCACATGCTGTTGAGCTTTTCCACGCCGACGCCGTGTTCTCCGGTCACCGTGCCACCCATGGCGACGCTGGTCTCCAGGATGTCGGCGCCAAACAGCTCGCAGCGGTGCAGCTGGTCGGGGTCGTTGGCATCGAACAGGATCAGCGGATGCAGGTTGCCGTCGCCCGCGTGGAACACGTTGGCGCAGCGCAGGCCGTACTTCTGTTCCATTTCGCCGATGGCGATCAGGATGTCGGCCAGGCGCTTGCGCGGGATGGTCGAGTCCATGCACATGTAGTCAGGACTGATGCGCCCGCTGGCCGGGAACGCGTTCTTGCGGCCGCTCCAGAAGCGCAGGCGTTCGGCTTCGTTCTTGCTCACCGCGATGGCGGTGGCGCCGTGATCGCGCAGCACCGCGCTCATGCGGCCGATCTCTTCTTCCACCTCTTCGGGCGTGCCGTCGCTCTCGCACAGCAGGATGGCGGCGGCGTTGAGGTCGTAGCCGGCGTGCACGAAGTCTTCCACCGCGGCGGTCATGGGCTTGTCCATCATCTCAAGCCCGGCCGGGATGATGCCGGCCGCGATCACCGCGGCCACGGCGTCGCCGGCTTTCTGGATGTCGTCGAAGCTGGCCATGATGCAGCGCGCCAGCAGGGGTTTGGGCACCAGCTTCACCGTGACTTCGGTGGTCACGGCCAGCATGCCTTCGCTGCCGATCACCAGCGAGAGCAGGTCCAGACCCGGGGTGTCGAGCGCTTCACCGCCGAAAGTGACGGGCTCGCCCTCGATGGTGAAGCCGCGCACCTGCAGCACGTTGTGCACCGTCAGACCGTATTTCAGGCAGTGCACGCCACCCGAGTTTTCGGCCACGTTGCCGCCGATGGTGCAGGCGATCTGGCTGCTCGGGTCGGGTGCGTAGTACAGACCGTGGGGTGCAGCGGCGTCGGAAATCGCCAGGTTGCGCACGCCGCCCTGGACCACGGCCGTGCGCGAGCGGGGGTCGATGGACAGGATCTTGTTGAACTTGGCCAGCGACAGCGTGACGCCCAGCGCGTGGGGCATGGCGCCGCCCGAGAGACCGGTGCCGGCGCCGCGGGCCACCACGGGCACCCCCAGCGCGTGGCAGGCCTTGAGCACAGCCGCCACCTGGGCCTCGGTTTCGGGCAAGGCGACCACCAGCGGGCGTTCCCGGTAGGCGGTCAGGCCGTCGCATTCGTAAGGCACGGTGTCTTCGGCCTGCCAGAGCAGGGCGTGCGCCGGCAGCAACGCCTGCAGGGTGCGCACCACCTCGGCCTGGCGGGCGGCGCGTTCGGCGCGGGTGACTTCGGCGGGGGCGGTGGGTGCGTTCATGCGCGCCAGTTTAGGACAGCGTGCCTCACCGTGGGTTGAAGAAACTTGCAAGAACCTGTGAGCCCGCGGTTTGACGCAGCTCAAACGCCGGGGTCTTGAAACCGTCGGGGTGTGTCGCTATGTACCGGCCATGGACGGCACAGTGACCGTCCAGTCCGGGTCCATCGACCCAGTCCATTGTCAAAGGAGCACATGCCATGAACCATCTGATCGCCCGTTCCGGTCTGTTTGACGATTTCTTCAAGGACGTCGCACCCGGTTTTTATGTCCGTCCCCTGCATGGCGACTCGTTGCCCTCACCCTCGCAGATCAAGATCGATGTGAAGGAAACGCCGTCGGTCTACACCGTGGTGGCCGAGGTGCCGGGGGTGGCCAAAGAAGACATTCACGTCACCGTGGAAGGCGGTGTGGTGACCCTGCGCGCCGAGATCAAGCAGGAAGACAGCCAGAGCCAGGACGAGAAGGTGCTGCGCACCGAGCGCTACTACGGCGCCGTGGCCCGCAGCTTCCAGCTGGCGGCCGACATCGACAATCAGCGCGCCAAGGCGAAGTACGAAAACGGGGTGCTGACGCTGACGCTGCCCAAGAAGGTGGCGGTGGCCGGCCAACGCCTGAATATCGAGTGAACATTGCCGTGCGCCACACGGGTTGCAGGCGTACCTTCAGGGCACCCGTGGAACCGGCTTTGCCGGGCCACTGGGTGCGTCCCCCTACGGCCGAAGGCCATAGAGGGGGACGCCGCGAAGCGGCGCAGGGGGTGTGTTCAGCCTTTCAGCTCAACGACTTCTTGAGCCACTCGGCAAACGCCACGCACTCCCAGCGGTCCATGGTGCCGGTGCGCCAGCACAGGTAGTGGGCGTGCGGGCTGGGTACATGGCGTTCGTACAGCGGCACCAGCGTGCCGTGCTCCAGCCAGGGAGCGGCCAGCTTGATGCGCACCAGCGCCACGCCCATGCCGGCGGCGGCGCCGTCGCACATGAGGCCGATGTCGTTGAACTGGGAGCCGTCCACTGGTTCGGGCCAGTCCAGATCGTGCGCGGCGAACCAGGTGCGCCAGGGTTCCAGCGGGCTGCGCAGCAGGGGCACACCTTCCAGGTCTTCGGGCGCGTCGAACGGACCGTGCTCGCGCGCAAACGCCGGTGAGGCCAGCGGTGTGACGTCGTCCTTCATCAGGCAGACGTGTTCCACGTCGGCGTAGCGGCCGGTGCCGAAACGGATCATCAGGTCGGCGTCTTCGGCCACCACGTCCAGCAGCGGGATGCTGACCTGCAGCGTCAGGTCGATCTCCGGGTAGGCCTCGCTGAACTGCTTCAGGCGCGGCAGCAGGATGGAGCGCGCGAACGTGGGCGTGACCGCCAGCCGCAGCTTGCGCCGCCCGGGCGTGACGGTGTTGCTGGGAAATTTCTGCAGGATCGCCAGACCCTCGCGCACATGCGCCAGGTATTCACTGCCCTCGGTCGTCAGTGAAAAATCGGCCCGGCCAAACAGCTTGGTGCCGAGAACCTGCTCTAGTTGCTTGATGCGGTGGCTCACCGCGCTGGGCGTGACGCACAGCTCCTCGCTGGTCTGTGTCACGCTGCGCAGGCGAGCCAGGGCCTCGAAGGTCAGCAGGCACTGAATCGGCGGGATCCTGATCGTCATGTCAAACCCTCAGGGACGGCGAGCGAAGTGATTTGGCCCAGGCACGGCGCGCACGGCCGCCCCGAAGCGGACGTGCGCCCCCCAGTGGGGGGAGGTAGCCCGCAGGGCTGCATCGGGGGCGTTCATTTGAAAACGACGGTTTTATGGCCGTTCAGCAGCACGCGGTGTTCGCTGTGCCACTTCACAGCGCGCGCCAGCACCTGGCTCTCGGTGTCGCGACCCTGCGCGGTCAGGTCTTCCACGGTGCGTGCGCCTGGTAATAAGGCTTGGCACCCTTGAAGCTGGGCAGGAAGCTGTGGTGGATGTTGATCGCCTTGCCCGAGAGTTCGCGGCACAGGTCGTTGCTCAGGATCTGCATGTAGCGCGCCAGCACCACCAGCTCGGCGCCTTCGCTGCGGACGATGTCCAGCTGCTTCGCTTCGACCTGCGCCTTGGTCGCAGCGGTCACCGGGATGTGGTGGAAGGGCACGTTGTAGCCGGCGGCGAGTTGGTAGAAGTCGCGGTGGTTGCTCACGATGGCGCGGATGTCCAGCCGCAGCAGGCCGCTCTTCCAGCGGAACATCAGGTCGTTCAGGCAGTGGCCTTCCTTGCTGACGAAGATCACTGTGCGCATGGGTTCGGCCAGCGGGTGCAACTGGCATTGCATGCCAAAGGGCTCGGCGAACAGCTTCAGGTGCAAGCGCAGGTCGTCCTGCGTGAGCTGGCTGCAGGTGAACTGCACCCGCATGAAAAACAGACCGGTGCCGTGGTCGTTGTACTGGGCGGCTTCTTCGATGTTGCCGCCGCGCTCCAGCAGAAAGCCTGAGACGGCGTGCACGATGCCGGTGCGGTCCTGGCAGGACAGGGTGAGGACGTAGGTGTGGTTCATGGCGAACGCATTGTCGCAGGCCGCCCGGGGTGGGCCCGGCCAGGGTCACGGCAGTGGACCTCCCAGACTGTGCATTCCGGTGACAAAATTCAGCCACTTGACCACCGACCGCGCTCTTCTTGCGCGACCCAGGAGATTCTCAACATGGCCTACAACGAATTCCGCATGGACAACCAGTGGTTGCCCTTCACGCCCAACCGCAGCTTCCAGAAAGACCCGCGCATTTTCGTCGCTGCGGACGGCATGCACTTCACCACGCACGATGGCAAGCAGGTCATCGACGGCATCTCCAGCCTGTGGTGCGTGGGTGCGGGCCACAACCGCAAGCCCATCAACGAAGCGATCAAGCAGCAGCTCGACACGCTGGACTACGCCACCGCCTTCAGCGTGAGCAACGACAAGGCCTTCCGCGCCGCCGAGATGATCGCCGCCATGGCACCCGGCGACCTGAACAAGGTGCTGTTCTGCAACTCGGGTTCCGAGGCGGCCGACACCTCGTTGAAGGTGGCGCTGGCCTACCACCGCGCGCGGGGCGAAGGCCATCGCAACATCTTCATCGGTCGCGAGCGCGGCTACCACGGCGTCAACTTCGGCGGCATGAGCGTGGGCGGCATCCCGGCCAACCGAAAGATGTACGGCTCGGCCCTGCTGCCGCGCGTGGACCACCTGCGCTTCATCCACGACCCGGTGAATCACGCCTATATCCACAACCAGGAGCCGGTGTGGAACGAAGACATCCTGCTGGAGCTGGAAAACCGCCTTCTGCCGCTGCACGACGCCAGCAACGTGGCGGCGGTGATCGTCGAACCCATCGCCGGCAGCGCGGGCTGGTATATCCCGCCGCAGGGCTACCTCAAGCGTCTGCGCGAGATCTGCGACAAGCACGGCATCCTGCTGATCTTTGACGAGGTCATCACCGGCTTCGGCCGCCTGGGCACGGCCTTCGCGTCCGATTACTACGGCGTGATGCCCGACATGCTGAACTTCGCCAAGGCCGTCACCAACGGCGTGATCCCGATGGGCGGCGTGGTCTGCACCGACCGCATTTACGACGCCATGATGGGCGCTCACGGCAGCGCGCCGGACCACGCCATCGAGTTCTTCCACGGCTACACCTACTCGGGCCACCCGGTGGCCTGCGCCGCGGCCATCGCCACGCTGGACCTGTTCCGCGAAGAGAAGCTGTTTGAGCGCGCGGGCGAGATGGCGCCGGTGCTGGGCGACGCGATGCACAGCGCCTTGAAGGGCCTGCCCAACGTGGTCAGCATCCGCAGCCTGGGGCTGGCCGCGGCGGTGGAGCTGTCGTCGATTCCCGGCCTGCCGGGCAAGCGGGCCTTCGACATCTTCATGGACTGCTACAAACACGGCGTGCTGGTGCGCAACGCGGGCGAAAACCTGGTGTTCGCGCCGCCATATATTGTGGAAAAGTCGCACATCGATACCATGGTCAACGTGCTGGCCGACGCGATCAAGCGCCACGCCTGAAGCCGTTTCTTCACCACCCACAGGAGCCCCGCATGGCCATCATGGATTTCCTGAACCGCCAGTTCATCGACGTCATCGAGTGGGTGGATGACTCGCGCGACACACTGTCGTTCCGATTTCCGGACGACGACAAGCAGATCAAGAACGAGGCCCAGCTCATCGTGCGCGAGAGCCAGGTGGCCCAGTTCGTCTACGTCGGCCAGTTCGCCGACACGCTGGGCCCGGGCAAGCACACCCTCAAGACCGAGAACATCCCCATCCTGGGTGACCTGCTGGGCTGGAAATACAAGTTCCAGACGCCGTTCAAGGCCGATGTCTATTACGTCACCACGCGCGTTTTCGCCGGCAACAAGTGGGGCACGGCCAACCCGGTGATGATGCGCGACGCCGACTTCGGCGTGGTGCGCATGCGCGCCTTCGGCACCTACGATTTCAAAATCGTCGACCCGGTGCTGTTCCTCAAGGAAGTCGCCGGCACCGACCACCAGTTCCGGCTCGACGAGTTCACCGATGTGATGCGCTCGCGCATCGTCAGCGTGTTCAGCGAAACCCTGGCCGCGGCCAAAGTGCCTGCGCTGGACGTGGCCACGCGCTACGGCGAACTCGGCGCGGCCCTGCTGGAGCCGCTCAACGCCGCGATGCGCAGCAAGTACGGTCTGGAAATGACGTCGTTCGTGGTCGAGAACGTGTCGGTGCCCCCCGAGTTGGAGCAGGCCATCGACAAGCGCGGCGCCATGACCGCGATCGGCAACCTGAACGACTACGTCAAATACAACATGGGCAACGCGCTGGCCGAGGGCAAGGCCGGCACGGCCGGCATCGGCGCCGAACTGGCGGCCGGCCTGGCCATGGGGCAGTCGATGATGCAGGGCGGCTTGGGCGCGGCGGCCGCGCCGTCCATGCCCGGCTTCGTGCCCGGGGCTGCGCCGGCCGCCACGGCGGCCGCCGTGCCCGAGCTGCTCACGCCCGAGCAGGTGGCGCAGGCGCTGTCGGTATCGGTGGCCGACGTGTTGCAGGAGCTCGAAGCCGGCAACCTCAAAGGCCGCAAGATCGGCAGCCAGTGGCGCATCGGCCGCCCGACGCTGGACACGTTCATGCAAGGTTGAACCGTCTGGCACGCCGCTCCGACGCCGCACGACCCCGCCTGTGACCGGTCTTCCCGACACCCTCGCCGCAGAGCCCGAGGCTGAGCGCCGCGCGCAACAGAAATTCGTCTGCCCGGCCTGTGGCGGCGAGGCCCAGTGGCACCCGGGCCAACAGGCGCTGCTCTGCGCCTACTGTGGCACCGAGTCGCCCTACCAGATTGAAGACGCTGGCGAGATCCTGGAACACGATCTCGTGGCCGCCCTCAAGGCCGTGCCGCAGAGCGCGCGCGGCCTGCAGCAGGCGCGCCGCCAGGTGCGTTGCCAGCATTGCCAGGCCATCAGCTTCTTCAGCGCCGAACAGCAGGGGCGGCGCTGCGACTTCTGCGGCTCCACCGCCCTGTTGCCGTTCGACGAGGGGCTGGACGTGATCCGCCCGCAGAGCCTGCTGCCCTTCAAGGTGGCCGAACCCGACGCGCGCAACCGCCTGCGCCAGTGGTACGGCAGCCGCTTCTGGGCGCCGAACGCGCTGAAGCACCGCGCGCTGACCGACACCCTTCAAGGCGTCTACCTGCCTTACTGGACCTTTGATGCGCACGGTGCGGCGCACTACACCGCCGAGGCTGGCACCTACTACCGCGACAGCCAGAACAAGCAGCAGGTGCGCTGGCGCCCGGTCAGCGGCCAGGTGGCGCACCGTTTTGACGACACCCTGGTCTGTGGTTCGCGCGGCGTGCACCCGGCGCTGATGCGCGCCATCGAACCCTTCCCCACCACCAGCGAGCTGAAGGCTTACGACGCCAGCTACCTCAGCGGCTGGACCGTGGAACGCTACGCCCTTGACCTCTCGGGCGCCGCGCAGCAGGGGCGCGAGCGCATGCTGCAGGGCCTGCAGCAGCTCTGTGTGCAGGACATCGCCGCCGACACCCACCGCAACCTGCAACTGGACGCCCGCTTTGACGAACAGACCTTCAAGCACGTGCTGCTGCCGGTCTGGCTGGTGAGCTACCAGTACGGCGCGAAGACCTTCCAGGCGGTGGTCAACGGCCATTCGGGCCAGGTGGCCGGCGAGTACCCCAAGAGCTGGGTCAAGATCGCGCTGGCGGTGCTGCTGGGGCTGGTGCTGCTGGCGGTGTTCGCTTCTCTCGATCAGTAGTCGGGGCATCAGCGCTCCATGTCGCCGGAGCGTCATCCAGCGGCCTGACACGGTCCCTCCCAGGGCACCGCCGGGCCGGCTTTGCCGGGCGGCCAGTGCCGCCCCCTTGGGGTAGCGCGAAGCGCTGCGGGGGGCACTTCAGCGACCCATGCTGCGCTTCATCTCGGCGCAGTAGTCCCGCGGCGCACGCGGCGGGCTGCGCCAGACCACGTCGGCGGCGGGCAGTGTCTGATCAGCCGCTTCCTTGGCATCGGCCGCAGGCCGGGCCAGCGCCACAACGACCCGGTGCGCCAGGTCCGGCGGCAGGTGCACGGGCACGCCCAGGTCGCGCTGCACATGGCCGTTGCCGGCCACCAGCAGCACCGTCTGTCCGGGCCGGACGGCGGCGGCCGCGGTGCGGGCCATGGCCTGGTCGCGGGCGATCTGGATGCGGGTCATGGGGGCGATCTGCGCGGTGGGCAACAGATCGCAGTGGCCCTCGCGGATCGCCACGCGCTGGCGTTCCAGCGCTTCGGGGGGCAGCAGCCGGTCCAGTGATTCGTTGCCCATGGCCGCGCGCATGTCGGCGCGGGGTAGGTTGCCACCGAGCACGGGAACCCCGGCGCGCACCGCCGCCATCACCACCGGCGCGTAGGTGGACCAGGGCCACCCCGCCTGATCGCCGCTCCAGCGCAAAGCCTCGCGCACCTGGGTTTCGCTGGCCTGGCTGGGCAGATCGGCGGTGTGTGTGCCCGCTTCCGACATTTCCAGCACCAGCGCGCTGAGCTGCCGGCGAGTCGCCAGTTGCTGCACCAGCTCGCGCTGCAGCGCCTGGTGTTCCGGGGCATCGTGCTGTTCGCCCACCAGCAGCAGCGGTGTGGGCATCAGGCGGGTCAACAGGGCGCCGGCCTGCTGGCCGGGGTCCTCCGCCACGGCCGGTGTGGGCTGCGGCGGGGCCCCTGCCTCGACCGCCAGCACGGCGCAGCACAGGCCCAGACCGGCCCCGAACATGACAGCGCTTCGACAGTTCATGCGTGAATACTACGGCCCCGGCCCGCCTGGGCCGCGTCTTTTCTGGATACCCGA
Organism: Betaproteobacteria bacterium HGW-Betaproteobacteria-9; assembly: GCA_002842215.1. Taxonomy (GTDB): domain Bacteria; phylum Pseudomonadota; class Gammaproteobacteria; order Burkholderiales; family Burkholderiaceae_C; genus Hydrogenophaga. The sequence continues at coordinate 116,042 of PHCC01000021.1, forward strand.
GTGATTTTCCCTTCCCGTTCCCGCCAGGCGTCCGCCTGGCTGCGCCCGATCCTGACCCTGCTGCTGGCCTTCGGCGCAGCGCGTCTGTGCGTGTGGTGGCAAACCCCCATTCCCTGGATGATCGGGCCCCTGGTGGTGACGTCCCTGGTCTCGGTGCTGGGCGCCCCCACCGCGAGCTGGACGCCCTTTCGCAATGCCGGGCAGTGGGTGATCGGGGCGGCGCTGGGGCTGTACTTCACGCCGGAAGTCGGGGCGCTGGTGGCCGGGCTGTGGTGGGCGATCGCGCTCGGCATCGTCTGGGCCCTGGCACTGGGTCTGGGTTTTGGTGTCTGGCTGCGGCGCGTGCATGCGCAGCACCTGCCGGGCTTGAGCGCTGCGCAGCTGTTTGGCACCACCTACTTCGCAGGTGCCATTGGCGGCGCATCGGAAATGACCCTGATCGCCGAACGACACGGCGCCCGCACCGACCTCGTGGCAGCCGCCCACAGCCTGCGCGTGCTGCTGGTGACACTGAGCATCCCGTTTGCCATGCAGGCCTGGGGCGTCAGCGGGCTGGATCTGGCCACGCCCGGCGCCCGCGAGGTGCATGGTGCGGGACTGGGCTGGCTCGCGCTGCTCAGCCTGGCGGGGGCCCTGGGCATGCGAAAGTTCGGGCGCGCCAATCCGTGGTTCATGGGCGCGTTGCTGGTGACCATGGCGCTGACGCTGTCGGGGGGGGTGCTGTCGGCGCTGCCGGGCTGGCTCACGGCCGCCGCGCAACTGGTCATCGGCGTCAGCCTGGGTGTGCGTTTCACACCGGCGTTTGTGCACACCGCGCCGCGCTGGCTGGCCTCGGTGGCGCTGGCCAGCGGGGTCATGATGGTGTTGTGCGCGGCATTCGCCTGGCTGCTGGCCCGGTTCACCGGGCTGCACCCGGCCACCCTGGTGCTCGGCACCTCGCCCGGTGGTATCGCCGAGATGGCCATCACGGCCAAGGTGCTGCAGCTCGGGGTGCCGGTGGTGACCGCGTTTCAGGTTTGCCGCCTGGTGGCGGTGCTGGTGCTGGCCGAACCGGTGTTCCGCTGGTGGGCTGCCCATCGGATGGTGGCGCCATGAGTCTCAATGACGGAACGGGCCCTCGCGCGCGATCATGGCGAGGTCCGCCAGCGCCCGAGCCGTCATGTAGCCCTCCAGACTGCCGGAATAGATAGCCGAGTTCGGCTTGTGGGTCTTGAAGGCATTCTGGTCGTCGCGGGTGAAGGCGGATTTGCGCTCCCACGGGCTGGGCACCTGTCGTCGTCCAGCACCTTCACCACCCCTTTGCGGCCCGAAACGTTCCCAGCAAGCGGGCCCGGTCGTGAAAAAGCCGACACTTGTGTCGGCTTTCACGGGGAGGGAAATCAGGCACTGTTCAGTGCATGACCACCGGCATCTGGGCCAGTTCGGCGTAACCTTCCAGCGTGTCTTCCACCTCTTCTTGCGAGGGGGTGTTCTGCTGCCAGGCGGTGATCTGGATCTGGAACATTTCTGCCCAGGAGCCGTCGAGGTAAACCTCTTTACCCGATCGTTTGTCCACGATTTCAAAACCGTGGCGCGGGATCTGGGGACCATCCAGTGGCCGTGCCTCACCTTCTTCCACGGCGTTGGCCAGGATGTGAACCACGGCAAAGGCATCCGAGTCGTAGAGCATGTGCATGACTGAAAAGTCCTTCTAAAAGTGAAACTGGTGTTCCTATGAACCTTATATCGGCAATTGGCGAACCAACTGCAGGCTGGTTACAGAATTAGATGGGCACGGATCGCGAAGATTCAATATGCGTGTGTTTTTCGGCACAGTTCGGCCTTTAAGCCGGGCAGGGCCCGGCCAGCCGGGCGGAATCACTGGGCTTGAACAGTGGGTTGCGCCATCGCTGGCAGCGTATCCAGCAGCTGGTCCACGAAATCGCCGTTGTGTTCCGTGATGCGCAGGCGCACCGGCAGGTAACCCACGGCGGGCGCGAGCCACACCTGCAGCGTCTTGTCGAACTCGCGCCGGGGTGAGCGGGTGAGCAGGCGGGCCGTCACGGTGCCGGCGGGCAATTCCAGCTCGGTCATCGGACCGATCTGGAATTTCCAGTCTTCGGTGTAGCTGGCGTTGCTCACCGGCAGACTCAACGCCTGGCCTTCGACATAGGCCGAAGGCTGGGCCTGCAGCATCAGCGCCAGCTGCAGGCTGACCGACAGCTGGTCCTGGGTGCCGGGTAGCAGGGCGGCGTCTGCCGAGTTCCGGCTGTACCGGATGCGCTTGGCCTCGTAATCAAAGTGCGCCGCTTTTTCCGTGCGGCTGCGATCGCCAAAGCGCTCGGGGGCCAGACCTTGCGGCGTGACGCGGCCGACGCTGGTGTGGACCCGGCTGCCGAGCAGAAAGGCCTTCACGGTCGATTGCGCCTCGTAGCGCTCCGCCTCGAAATGCCAGGTCAGCTCCCCCGACGCGTTGTAGTTCAGGCCCTTGTATTGACCTTTCACCTGGTAGTCCAGCTGGCCGTCGGCGGGCAGGTGGGCGGTCGAAACCCGGGGGCCGGGCGCCGTGGGCGGCGGCAGGGCGGGCGCGGATGGCGCCTGCGGGATGGCGTTCGGGGCGGGTGGCACGTCGACGGGCGGAGGCGGCGCCTCCGCGGTAGCCACCACCTCGGGCGTTTCGCTGACCACGGGGCTGTCTTCGGGCCGCGCCTCGGCCACGGCCGGTTCCTCGGGTGGTTCGGGCGCGGGCTCCGGCTCAACCACGGGCTCGGGCGGTGGGGCGGGTGGCGCTTTTTTCTTCTTGACCGGCGGAGGCGGCGGTTCCGGTGCGGGTGGCTTGGGCACGATCCAGCGCACCGTGCTGCTGGTCACCGGCAGTACCGCGTCAGGGACTAGCGTTGCTGCGGCGACTTCGGTCGAAGCCTCGGACGGGGCGGACAAGCCCTGCGTGGTGGGCACCGGGGCTGCCTGGTTGCTCCACCAGATCGGCCACCCGTCCGTGAGCAGCAGCAGGTGCAGGGCCAGCACCAGACCGGTCAGGGCCAGCAGAACGGACCAGCGTGGTGCGGCTTCTGCGGGGCGTATGGCGGGTCGGGCCATCGGTGTTCAGGTGGTCGGGCGGTGGCCGAGATCGGCACTGAGCTGGCGCGCACAGCGCAGGAGCGCAGCGGCCGGTGCACTGTCCCAGCGGGTGTCCAGCGTGGCCACCGAGCCCAGCACCACGAGACCCATGGCCAGGCGCCCCTGGGCGTCGAACACCGGGGCGCAGAAGCCGCCCACCCCTGGCAGCAGGCTGTGGACCACGCGGCCCAGGCCGTGCTGGCGGGTTTCGGCCAGCACGGCCTGCGCGTCGTGCTGGTTCTGCGGCACGTCCACCAGCGGCAGACCGGTGGGGGGCAGTTTTTTCATGCGCGCGAGTTCGTCACGGATCATGGGCGCGATGCGCTGGCCGTCGCGCCCCTCCGGGCCGGTGAAGGCCGCGAAGCAGCGGCCGGTGGCCGACGTCAGCAGCGGCATCACGTCGCCCAGGCGCAGCGTCACCGGCACGGTTTGCGGTGCTTCCAGCCAGTGCACCATGGTCGGCCCCTGGTTGCCCCACACGGCGATCGCCAGGGTGTGGCCGGTTTCGGCCAGCAGCTGGGGCAGGCGTTCGCGCGCCAGCTTCACGGCGTCGATGCGCGAGAGGCTGGCCAGACCCAGCCGCAGCGCGGCGGGGCCGAGGTCGTAACGCGTGCTCACCGGGTCCTGCATCACCATGCCCATGCGCTGGAAACTCACGAGGTAGCGGTGCGCCTTGGCGGCGCTCATGCCGGCGGCGGCGGCCAGGTCGCGCAACATCAGCGCACCGGGCGCATCGGACAGGGCGCTGAGCAACTCGAACCCCACTTCCACCGACTGGATACCCGCCCGGGGGTCGCCATTTTCAGCGTGGTCGGCATCGGGTACGGTCGACGGGCTGGCGGGGCTGGCTGGCTTGATCGAGGGTTTCGCGGCGGGCATGGTGTGGGTGCAGCGGGTCGGGTGGCGGTCGGCCGGCGGCCTGTGGGTCTTTTTGAGGCGGGCCGGCACCGGGATCGGGGCTTTGGTCTAAAATCCGATTTTTACGGATAGGTTAACTGATTTCACTATTCGTAATTTTAGATGCTTTGACCGGGAGCGCCTCAGGTGCTAAACCGGGTAAAACCGAAACCTTCAACGCCCAGCGACAGCAGGAGACTTGCATGAAACTCGCCACTTACAAAGACGGCTCGCGCGACGGACAACTGGTGGTGGTCTCGCGCGACCTCTCGACCGCCCATTATGCGACGGGCATCGCCCACAAGCTGCAGCAGGCACTGGACGACTGGAACTTCCATGCGCCCCAGCTGCACGACCTCTACGTCACCCTCAACCAGGGCAAGGCGCGTCACGCTTTTCCGTTTGATCCGGCGCTGTGCATGGCGCCGCTGCCGCGTGCCTATCAGTGGGCCGACGGCTCGGCTTACTTGAACCACGTCGAGCTGGTGCGCGCCGCACGCAACAGCGAAGTGCCGTCCACTTTTTACAGCGACCCGCTGATGTACCAGGGCGGTAGCGACGATTTCATCGGCCCCTGCGACGACGTGGTCGTGCCCAGCGAAGACTTCGGTATCGACTTCGAGGCCGAGATCGCCGTGGTCACCGGCGACGTGTCCATGGGCTGCACGCCCGAGCAGGCGCTGGACGGCGTGCGCCTGCTGATGCTGGTGAATGACGTGTCGCTGCGCAACCTGATTCCGAACGAACTCGCCAAGGGCTTCGGCTTCTTCCAGAGCAAGCCCGCCAGCGCCTTCAGCCCCGTGGCCGTGACGCCCGATGAGCTGGGCGACGCCTGGCAGGGTGGTCGTGTCAACCTGACGCTGCAGAGCACCTGGAACGGCCGCAAGGTCGGCATGTGCGACGCCGGCCCGGAAATGACCTTCCATTTCGGTCAGCTCATCGCCCACATCGGCAAGACCCGCAACGTGCGCGCCGGCTCCATCGTGGGCAGCGGCACCGTCAGCAACAAGGGCGTCGAGGTCGACGGCAAGAAGGACTGGCCCAAGGGCTACAGCTGCATCGCCGAAAAGCGCTGCATCGAGACCATTCTCGACGGCAAGCCGTCGACGGAATTCATGAAGTTCGGCGACTCGATCCGCATCGAGATGAAGGGCAAGGACGGTCAGAGCATCTTCGGCGCCATCGACCAGAAGATCGCGCCGCAGGAAGCCTGATACCGTTCGGCGCGGCGGCTCAGCTTCTCAGGTCCGCACGCGCCCGTCGCCGGTGAGCATGGACAGCTCGACGTACTTCGAGGCCACGTGGTTGCTGCCGCTGAAGGACACGTCGAAGCCGCCCATGGCGTAGTTGCGGATGCTCTCCAGCCCGCTGATCAGTCCGTCGCGGGTGGGTCGGCCGCCGCTCGCGCGGCGCATGCCTTCGGCAAACAGCTTGGCGGCCATGAACCCTTCCATGCTGGAGAAGTTGGGTTGCACCTTGTTGCCACCCTGCGCGATCAGCGCCAGGAACTCGCGCGTCACGGCGCTCGAAGCCTTGTAGGGCGAAGGCACCACCTGCGAAACCACCACGCCGGCGCCTTCCTTGCCCAGCTCATCGGCCAGCGCCTGCGTGCCCACGAACGACACGTTGAAGAAAGTGCCGCCGTAGCCCGCCTTGCGCGCCGCCCTGATGTAGGCCGCGCACGAGGTGTAGGCGCTGATCTGCACCACCGCATCGGGCTGGGCCGCGTTGATGGTCTTCACCGCTTCGGCCACGTCGACCGTGTTGCGCTCCACGGTGGCCGTGGCCACCGGCTTGAGGTCCAGCGCGCCCAGGGCCAGCGTCACGCCGTCCAGACCGGCCTTGCCGTAGGCGTCGTTCTGGTGGAACACGGCGATCTTCTTCAGGCCCAGGTTGGTGAGCTGGCGCACGATCAATGCCGTCTCGTCGTTGTACGAGGCGCGCATGTGAAAGGCCATGCGGTTGAACGGCTGGCGCAGTCCCATGGCGCCGGTGAAAGGGGCAAAAAACGGTGTCTGCGCCTGGGTGGCGAGGGGCAGCGCCACCAGACTGGTGGGCGTGCCGATGTAGCCGAAGAGGGCAAACACCTCATCGTCCAGCAGCTTGCGGGTGTTCTCCACGCAGCGAGCGGGTTCGTAGCCGTCGTCGAGCTGACGCAGCTCGATCTGCGTCTGGTTCACGCCGCCCTTCGCATTGAGCTGTTCGAAAAACAGCTTGGCGCCGGCATGGAACTGGATGCCCAGCTGGGCGGCGGCCCCGGTGAAGGCGGCCGACTGGCCCAGCACCACACGGTTGCCCGACTGGGCTCGCAGGGTGGGCGCGCCCAGCATCGCAGCGCCCGCCACCAGCCCACCAAATGCGCGCCGCGACAGACCGGAGGTGGGGGAATTCAAAGAGGTCATGGTGTCGCTGTCCGAAAATGTTGGGTGTGTACCGCGCCAGTCGGTGCGGGCCTGGTACTGCGAAGTTCCCGATGCTAGCCGCTGGGAGCGGTCGTCAGAGATCGCCTGGGCTACCGAAGCTGCCGTTTGTCGGGCGGTCGACGGCGTTCAGCTTGCATACACCCGATCCAGCGTGGCGAAACCCTTGACTTCAATCGGGTTGCCGAACGGGTCGCAGAAGAACATGGTCCATTGCTCACCCGGCTGGCCTTCGAAGCGCAACTGGGGCTTGAGCACGAAATCCATGCCCGCAGCTTCCAGCCGGCGCGCCAGCGCCCGCCACTCGGGCAGCAGCAGCACCAGGCCGAAGTGCGGCATGGGCACCAGGTGGTCGCCGACGCGGCCGGTGCACGTGGTCTTGAAGGGTTCGCCCAGGTGCAGCGAAATCTGGTGGCTGAAAAAATCAAAATCCACCCAGGTGTCGGTGCTGCGCCCTTCGGCGCAACCGAGCACACCGCCATAAAAGCGGCGCGCTTCGTCCAGGTCGGTGACGTGGAACGCGAGGTGGAACAGGCTGCGCGCGGGAAGGGTCTGGGGGCTCTGGGTCTGCATCCCGGCAGGATAGCAAACCCCCCGCGAATATGCCGTGCAGACGCTGGCGTCGGGCTCAGCGCTGCGTGGGGTCACCGGCGTTCTGGTCGTGCTTCAGGAAATACTGGCGCGCCATGGCCACCAACTGGCGGTCAGAGGGGTGGTCAGCGGAAACCACATCGACGATGGCGCTGGCGATGTCTTTGTCGTGGCGTTGGCAATGCGCGCGGAACTCGTCCTTGGCCTGTGCCGGGCCGGCGACCAGAATTTCGCGCACGCCCTGGAGCGCCTGTGCGACCTCGTGGTAGAAATTTTCGTCGGCCGAGTCGTGCCCGCCTTCGGGGGAGTGGCTGCCACCGGCCGCGGGGCCGCGACCGTGCATCAGCTGGTGCGAACCCACATGGCCACCAGTGGCTTTGTGGTGCGAACGGGACTTGATGCTCTCGGACTCGACATGTTCACGATCGAACATCAACACATGGGCCTCGCGGCGATCCATCCAGACAACAGCGTGAAAAGTGGGCATGGGAAAACCTCCGGAAAAAAGTGAAAGGGTCGTGGGGTCGGTGCGGTGGATATCAGGCCTGTTCGGCCTTCTCCTGGCAGGCGACGCATCGCAAGGCGGTCGGGTTGGCGTGCAGCCGCGCGGCGGCGATGGCAACGCCGCAGTCGATGCACAGGCCGTAGCTGCCGTCGGCGATGCGTTTGAGTGCGTCGTCAATGGCCACCAGTTCGGCGGACTCGCGTTCTTCCAGTGCAAAGGCCAAGTCGCGCTCGGTCTCGGCAGTGGCCCTGTCGTCGCTCGCGGACTCGCGCGCTTCGGCAGCCGATTCGGCGCGACCGACCTTGCCGCCCCGCTGGGCGCGCAACTGGGCCAGCACCTCGGTGCGCATCTGCTGCAGCTGGCTGGCATAGGTGTCGGAAATGTTCTGGCTCATGCTGACTCCTCTGGATTTTTGAGAGGGGGTTTCCGGAAGAATCTCCCAACCCCGCAGATCCATCTTGCGCCTGCTCGCCGGGACGGGTGTTGACACACGTCAAGCGACCTTGGCCGCAAGAGGGCGAGCCGGGCAATCCCCCGGGTAAACACGGCGCAATCGATGGCGGTTTGGCGGGGCAAACGGGGCAGAATCGACCGGACACCGGCCCGGTTTTTCGGCGGGCACCACCCCCATTCAAGGAGACTCCCATGACCCCTGTGGACTACAGCCGCTACCAGACCCTGGCCATCACCCGCCGCGGTCCACCCGTGGACGGCGTGCCCTCGGTGCTCGACATCCAGATGCGCGCCGACGGCCCCGGCGGCAACGGCAAACTGCCCACCGCGGGCCACGAGGGCCATTGGGAACTGAGCGAGATCTGGCGCGACGTGGGGCGCGACGACAGCGTTCGCTGCGCCGTGCTGCGCGGCAGCGGCCTGGGTTTTTCGGGCGGCGGTGATCTGGCGCTGGTGCAGGACATGGCGACCGACTTCGAGGTGCGCACGCGCGTCTGGAAAGAGGCCCGCGACCTGGTCTACAACGTCATCAACTGCGACAAGCCCATCGTCTCCGCCATGCACGGCCCGGCCGTGGGCGCAGGCCTGGTGGCCGGCCTGCTGGCCGACATCTCGATCGCCGCGAAGAGCGCGAAGATCGTCGATGGCCACACCCGCCTGGGCGTGGCCGCTGGCGACCACGCGGCCATCGTCTGGCCGCTGCTGTGCGGTCTGGCCAAGGCCAAGTACTACCTGATGCTGTGCGACCCCATCAGCGGCGAAGAGGCCGAGCGCATCGGCCTGGTCTCGCTCGCGGTGGACGACGACGCCCTGCTCGACAAGGCCTATGAAGTGGCCGATCGCCTGGCTTCGGGCAGCCAGACCGCGATCCGCTGGACCAAGTACTCGCTCAACAACTGGCTGCGCCAGGCCGGCCCGGCGTTCGACACCTCGCTGGCCCTCGAATTCATGGGTTTTGCCGGACCCGATGTGCGCGAAGGTGTGGCATCCTTGCGGGAACGCCGCGCCCCACGCTACGGCGTGGACAGCTGAACCGGCGTGCACGCCACCCAGACACCCACAGGAGACTCCCATGAGCGACACATCGGGCAGCGGTTTTGGCAAATTCGTTCCGGGTTTCGAGTTCCTGCAAAACCTCGCGGGGCAGGCCGCCGGTGGTGTGGCGCAGGGTATCGGCAACAGCCTCCCGCAGATGCCCAACCTGGGCAACTGGGTGGCACCCACCTTCAACGTGGAAGACCTCGAAAAACGCATCGAGGAGCTCAAGGCGGTGCACTTCTGGCTCGACCAGAACAGCAAGGCACTCGCCGCCACCATCCAGGCGCTGGAGGTGCAGAAGATGACCCTGGCGACGCTGAAGAACATGAACTTCAGCCTGGGTGACGTGGCCAACGCGCTCAAGATCAAGGCGGCCGACACCATGGCCAGCTTCACCGGTGGCGCCCCCGCGGCAGTGCCCGCGCACACCCAGTTTGCTGGTCTGGAAATCCCGCCTCGCACCTACGGCACACCGACGCCGCCAGCGGCTTCTGACGATGACGCCGAGGCGGAAGAAGAGATCGACGAAGAGTTCGAAGACGAGGAAGACGAAGAACCCGCGCCGCCGCCGGTGTCCCGGTCGCGCAAGTCCAGGGCGCAGCCCGCCGCCGCTCAACCCGCTGCGCCCGCCGGCGGCGTGGTCGACCCGATGCAGTGGTGGGGTGCGCTCTCTCAGCAGTTCCAGCACATCGCCACCAACGCCATGAAGGATGTGGCAAAACAGACCGCGCTCGACACCACCCGCCAGGTGGCCAGCGGCCTGACCGAGCAGGCTGTGAAAACCGCCACCGGCGTGGCCGGCAAGGTCACGCGCGGCCTGACCGAATCCGTGGCACGCAACGTGGGCACCGCGGCCGGCATGGGCAAGGCTGCGGCGCGCGCCGTCGCCGGTCGCAAGGCGCCCGCCCGGCCGGCTGCAAAAAAAGCCGCACCCAAAGCCGCCGCCAAAAAAGCGCCAACGCGCGCCGCTGCGCCCCGCGCCAACCCGGCACAGCCGCTGGCCACCGGCAACTGGCCCATGCCGACCGCCTTTTTCCCCTTGACCGGTCTCCAGCAGCCCGCCGTCAAACCAGTCGCAGCGCCCAAAGCCACCGCCGCGCCCAAGGCACCGGCGCGCAAGACGGCCGCGCGCAAGCCCGCTGCCGGCAAGTCGGCGCGCAGCACCGGCCGGCGCTGACGCTGCGCTGAACCCTCCGGCCGTGCCGAGGTCGTATGACCATGAAACCCTTTCCCTACGCCCACGCCACCCATCCCCAGTGGCGCATGGCCGCTGCGCTGGTGCTCGCCCAGTTGCGGGCGCAGCTCGCCTTGCCGGGCGCCGCGCGGGCGCCTTCGCTGGCGCTGCTCTACATCACCGACCACTACGCCAGCGAGGCCGAGGCCATCCTTGAACACCTCAGTGCCGAACTGCACGAAGTGACCGACTGGGCCGGCACGGTGGGGGTGGGCATCGCGGCCAACAACGTCGAATACTTTGACGAACCGGCGCTGGCCGTCATGTTGTGCGACCTCAGTCCCGACCAGTACCGCGTGTTCAGCGGCGTGGCGCCGCTGGCGGCCAGCGGGCGCGCGGCCGGGGTGGATGGTTTCGAGGCCCACACCGCGCTGGTGCACGCCGACGGCCACACCCCCGATCTCGCCGAGCTGATCACCGAGATGGCCGACCGCACCACCAGCGGCTACCTGTTTGGTGGTCTGGTGGGCAGCCGCAGCGACAGCGTGCAGTTCGCGTTCAGCAGCGCGGGCACCCTGCAGGGTCACGGCGCTTCCAGCGGCGTGTTTCACGGCGGCCTGAGCGGCGTGGCCTTCGGCCCGGGCGTGGATCTGATCTCGCGTGTCACGCAGGGGGCCCAGCCGGTGGGCCGCGAACGCACGGTGACGGCCGCGGATGGCAACCTGGTGCTCTCGCTGGACCACGAGCCGGCGCTGGACGTGCTGCTGCGCGTGCTCGGCATTTCGCTCGAACAGCCTGAAACTGCCATGCCGCGCCTGCGCGCCACGCTCGTGGGCCTCACGCCGCCGATCGCCGAGGCCGGTGTGCGATCGCCGCAGCGGCGCGGCCAGTTCGGCCCCGAGGTCACGGTGCGCCACATCATCGGCCTGGACCCGGGGCGGCGCGGCGTGGCGATTGCCGACGTGGCGCCGGTGGGCAGCCGGCTGGCGTTTTGCGAGCGCAACGTGCAGGCGGCGCGCGCCGACCTGATTCGGGTGTGCGCCGAAGTGCGCGAGGAGCTGGAGCCCGAAGAGCTCAGCCTGCCCCTGGCGACGGCGCTGGAAACCCCGGAGGCCGATGCCGCTCCACAACCCGCGCGACGCATCGCGGGCGCGGTGTACGTGAGCTGCGCCGGCCGCGGAGGGCCGCACTTTGGCAGTCCAAGCGCCGAATTGCAGATCGTGCGGCGTGCGCTGGGCGATGTGCCCCTGGTCGGATTTTTTGCCGGCGGCGAGATCGCGCACCACCGGCTCTACGGCTACACCGGCGTGCTGACCGTATTCACCATGCCGACCTGAAGCAATGGCGTCACGCGGGTACGGCCCGGGTGTGGCCCGCACCGGGGCCGCGGGCCCGCTTCAACAGGAACAGCACGATGCCGATGTTGAGCAGGTTGAAGCCGATGCCGTTGATGAACGCCGCCTGGTAGGAACCGGTCAGGTCGAAGATCGCGCCCGACATCCAGCCGCCGAGCGCCATGCCGAACAGCGTGGCCATCAGCACCGTGCCCACGCGCGCGCCGGCCTGGGCGGGCGAGAAGTGTTCGCGCACGATCAGCGCATAGCTTGGCACGATGCCGCCCTGGAACAGGCCGAACAGGCCCGAGATCAGGTACAGCGGCACCAGACCGTCGAAGGGCAGGAACATCAGCAGCGCCACGCCCTGCAGCACCGAGCCCAGCAGCAGGGTGCGCAGGCCGCCGATGCGGTCCGATATCCAGCCCGAGATCAGCCGGCTGGCGATGCCCATGCCCAGCATGACCGAGAGCATCTCCGCACCGCGCGCCGCGCCGAAACCCAGGTCGGTGCAGTAGGCCACGATGTGCACCTGCGGCATCGACATCGCCACGCAGCACGAGACCCCGGCCACACACAGCAGGGCCTGCAGCGTGCCGGGCGAGAGCCCGAGCGGGCGTTCGCCGTGCGGGCTGGCGCCGGGTTGCGCAGCGGTGACCGGCTGCGGCGCGGGCATGTCTGGCGGACGGCGCCGCAGCACCAGCGCCAGCGGCAACATCACCAGCAGGCAGAACACGCCGATGCCGATGTAGGCCTGGCGCCAGCCACCGTTGTCGATGAAGTGCTGGATCACCGGTGGCCAGATGGCGCCGGCCAGGTAGTTGCCGCTCATGCAGATCGCCAGCGCGATGCCGCGGCGGCGGGTGAACCAGCGCGAGGTGTCGGCCACCAGCGGCGCAAACGTGGCCGAGGTGCCCAGCAGGCCGATCAGGATGCCCTGCGCCAGGCTGAACTGCCACAGGTTCTGGGCCGCACCCGCGACGATGAAACCCAGACCCAATCCGACGGCGCCGCCGAGCACCGGCACCATCACACCAAAGCGGTCCGACAGACGCCCCATGAGGATGCCGCCCAGACCGAATCCGACCATGGTCAGCGTGTAGGGCAGCGAGGCGTCGCCACGTGCCACGTCAAAGTCGGCCTGGATGCGCGGCAGCACCACCGTGACCGAATACATGCCCGCGCCGCCCAGCGTCATCAGCGCCAGTGACACCACGAGCCGGAACCACGCGTAGGGCGATTCGGTGGTGGCGGCGGGCAGGGCCGGGTTCATGGGGCGGGGGAGGGGGCGCCGGGTTCGGCTGCGGGCTCGGGGGTGGTGACGTCGACCGTGGTCTCGGGGCTTGTCGGGGCCGCCGGGGTGGCCGGGGTGGCCGGGCGGCTCAGCCGGGCTCGTGCGCGCTCCAGCGTGCGGTTGGCGTCGAGCACGTGCAGGCCGTACATGTCGGCGAACTCGTTGAGTGTCTTGCCGCTGGCATCGAAGGCGCGCAGCAGGGCTTCTTCGCGCGCTTCGCGCGTTGCGGCGACGGTCAGTGCGTCGTGGGTGAGTTGGTTCACTTCATCGTCACGCCCGCGCACGCGCTCGGCGTATGCGTCGCGCGGCAGGCCCGAGGCTTCGTAGGCCTGCAGGATGCGCTGGCGCAGCTTGGGGCGCAGGTCTTCGCGGCTGCGCGCGCCGCGGCGACGGAACACCTCGATCAGCGCGTGGTGCACCTGTTCGGGCGTCAGGCTTTCCACCGGCTCACCGGCCAGGTTGTGACGCTGCAGGCCCGAGGCCACCACCGTCAGGTAGCGGGTCGAGCGCGCGTGCAGCGCCAGCGCGGCCTTGAGACTGTCTTTGTCCAGCGCCTCCGGGTGGGCCGCCAGCAGGTCTTCGAAGATGCCGCGCTTGAGCGGCAGCAGCGTCTCGCCAAACAGCGCGGGGTAGAGCGTGGCCAACTGGTCCAGCACCGGGTGCTGGCGCGCGGGCGCCGGGCCCGCGGGGCGCTCGGTGGCCGGGCGCTGTGGACGGCGACCGCGGTTCGGACGCTGGCCGCGTGGTGCGGCGCCGGTGGGCTCGGAGGCGCGGGCTTCAGCGGGGGCTGCGGCGGTGTGGTCGGGCGTGTCGTTGGCGGGTGCGTTCATGGGGGCGTGCGGAGCAGGAAAAGAAGTGGGCCCGCTGTCGGGCAAGCCCGACATCATGCCAGCGCCTGAGGTCGCGCGTCTGTGGGGAAACCCATCCCTCCGTTCAGACCGGGCCAGTGACACCAACAAGCCGGCAGCTCCAGGGCGCCATGCCAGCGGGGGAGCCGATCCCAGGGCACCGCGGAACCGGCTCCGCCGGGCCGCCAGTGCCGCCCCCCTGGGGGGGTGACGCGAAGCGGCGCAGGGGGGTCACCTCCTCAACCTGCCGAAGGCTTCAAACTCCCACCCCCGCATCGCCAGCACCAGGGTGTAGCCCCCGCGGTCCTTCTCGGCCAGCTTCTGGTCGGTCTGGTGCTGTTGCGCAAAGTCCTGCGCCACGCGTTGCAGCCGCTCCACGAAGATCGGCGCGAGCGCGCGGCTGATCGAGCCGTGCACCAGCAGCAGACCCTCGCCCGAGCCGTCAAAGCCGCCGGCGAAATAGTCCAACAGGGCGTGGTCGCGAAAGTAGTTCATCACCGGGCCGTGCGGCCGCCAGCGGAAGGTCTTGGCCAGCTTGAGGCGGTAGCGGTTGAGCGGGCGCAGCTCGATGATGCCGATGCGGTCGAGCTGCGCCAGGCATGTCACGCACTCGGCTTCGCTGAGCCGGTAGGCCGCCGTGATCTGCTCCAGCGTCCACTGGCTGAGCACGCAGATCGCCACCAGCAACAGCTTCTTGTCGGCCACCACGGCGCGCTCCTGCTCGGCCGTCATCTCGCGCAGCAGCGGCTGGGCGTCGGCCACGCGGCGCGCGAGATCGGCGAAGTCCAGCTTGAGCGCGCGGCAGATCTCGTCCACGCGCGAGAGCGACATGTCGCCCTTGGCCAGCATGCGCTTCACGCTGGACTCCGCCATGCCCATGGCCCGCGCCAGGTCGGCGTAGGTCATCTGTGCGGCCTTGAGCTCTTTTTTCAGGGCAGTGACCAGGTCTTGGGTGGTGCTCATGGGAATGCCTTCGTCTTGTGCGTGACGGCACGGGCGGGCTTGGGGCGGCCGGGCGCGTCGCTGGTGCGGATCGGGTATCGGATACCGATACCTTGGGTTGGAGGTGGATGCACTGTATCGGAATTTGACCCGTTTGCGCGCCCGCCGCTCGGACACTGCGCCCCGGTCTCACCCCTTGTTCCTTTGTTTACTCGGCCCCTGCGCCACCGGAGTGCCTCTATGTCCTTGTCCGCCCGATCTGCCACCCCCCGCCCCGCCACCCTGTGTGTGCTGCGATCCATGCCCTTGTCGCCCGTCGGGCAGCGACTGGTGACCCTGGGCACCGCGCTGCTCGTGCTCTGGCTGCTGGCCGTGATCGCCGGGCCGACCTGGCTGGCGCACAGCGGTTTGGCGCTCAACGCCCACGGCCACGCCGCGCTGCATGCCCATGGCCATCCGTTCGTGGACGCCAGACACCTCTGGGGCGTGCCCAACTTCATGGACGTCTGGACCAACCTGTCGATGGCGGTTGCGGGTCTGCTGGGTGGGTGGGCGCTGCTGCGCGGTGGCCCCTGGGCGCCGGGCACCCGGCTGACCCTGGCGGTGTTCTTCGGAGGCCTGTTGGCCACGGGTTTCGGCTCGGCCTGGTACCACTGGGCGCCCGATGCCCAGGGCCTGGTGCTCGACCGCATGGGCATGGCGGTCACCTTTGCCGGCGCGCTCGGGCTGGCGGTGGCCGAGCGCGTGGGGCAGAGACCGGCGCCCTGCGTGATGCGCCTGACGCTGTTGGTGGCGCTGCTCTCGGCCGTGATGCCGCTCACCCACGGCAATGTGCTGCCCTGGGCGGTGGTGCAGTTCGGCGGCATGGCGCTCATGGTCTGGCTCGCGCTGAACCCACCCCGGGCGGGCGCCTTGGGGGTGCGCCTGGGCGTGCTGATCGGCCTGTATGCGCTGGCCAAGTTGCTGGAGCTGGGCGACGAAGCCGTGTTCCACGCCACCGGCGACGTGGTGTCGGGCCACAGCCTCAAGCACCTGGTGGCCGGTCTGGCCGCCTGGCCGGTGCTGCGGGCCATGCGGCAGAATGCGCGGGCAACGGGCCGCGGCGCGGCGCCCTCGGAACAATGACCACAAGAACTTTGGAGGAGATCCGCATGAGCAGCCCTGCCACCACGTCCGCCGTGGTCCCCGCCGCGACGGCCGGCCACGCCAGCCCCGGCGCCCACGAGGGCGGCCAGTTTTCCCTGCTCACGCAGCGGCGTTTCGCCCCGTTTTTCTGGACCCAGTTCCTCGGCGCGGCCAACGACAACCTGTTCAAGTTCGCCTTCACCGTGCTGGTGACTTACCAGCTGCAGGCGCAGTGGCTCCCGGCCGACCTGGCCGGTCTGGTGATCGGCGCGCTGTTCATCCTGCCCTTCCTGCTGTTTTCCGCCACCAGCGGCCAGCTGGCCGACAAGCTGGACCGGCGCAGCATGATCGTCTGGCTCAAGCGCGCCGAGGTCGGCATCATGGCGCTGGCCGCCTGGGCCTTCTTCGTGCAACAGATTCCGGTGCTGCTGGCCTGCATCTTCCTGATGGGCCTGCAGTCCGCCGTGTTCGGACCGGTCAAGTTCGCCTACCTGCCGCAGCACATGAGCGAGCGCGAACTCACCGGCGCCAACGGCGTGGTCGAGATGGGCACCTTCGTGGCCATCCTGCTGGGCAACGTGGCCGGTGGCCTGATCATCGCCGTGCCAGAGATCGGCGCGCACCATGTCGGCTTCAGCTGTGTGGCGTTGGCCATCCTCGGGCGCGTGGCGGCGCACCACATACCGGCCTCGCCGGCCATGGACCCGGGTCTCACCCTCAACTGGAACCCCCTCACCGAAACCTGGCGCAACCTGCAGCTGGCCCGCCAGACCACGGTGGTGTTCCGTTCGGTGCTCGGCATCAGCTGGATGTGGTTCTTCGGTGCCGTGTTCCTGAGCCTCTTCCCCGCCTTCGCCAAAGACGTGCTGCACGGTGACGAGCAGGTGGCCTCGCTGCTGCTGGTGGTGTTTTCCATCGGTATCGGCACTGGCTCGTTGCTGTGCGAAGTGCTCAGCCGTCGCCATGTGGAGATCGGCCTTGTGCCGCTCGGCGCCATCGGCATGACCGTGTTCTCGGTCGACCTGTATTTCGCCACCCGCGGCCTGCCGCCCGCCATCGGCCTGGGCCTGGGCGCCTTCCTGGCCGACGCGGCCCACTGGCGCGTGCTGGCCGACCTGGCGCTGCTCAGCCTGTTCGCCGGGCTCTACAGCGTGCCCATGTATGCGCTGATCCAGATGCGCAGCCAGCCCACGCACCGCGCGCGCATCATCGCCGCCAACAACATCTTCAACGCGCTGTTCATGATTGCTAGCGCGGTGATCGCCGGGGCCTTGCTCCAGGCCGGTTTCACCATCCCGCAGATGTTCCTCTTTGTCGGCCTGGCCAACGCCGTGGTGGCGTTCTACATCTTCCTGCTGGTGCCCGAGTACCTGCTGCGCTTCGTGGCCTGGATCGCTTCGCGCTTCGTCTACCGTTTCAAGGTGGCGGGCGACGCACACATCCCCACCCAGGGCGCGGCCGTGCTGGTCTGCAACCACGTGAGCTTCGTCGACGCGGTGCTGTTGATGGCCGCCAGCCCCCGGCCCATCCGCTTCCTCATGGACCACCGCATCTTCAAGGTGCCGGTGCTGGGCTGGCTGTTCAGGCTGGCCAAGGCCATCCCCGTGGCGCCGCAGAAAGAAGACCCCACGGCCTACGAAGCCGCGTTCGCCGCCGCCGCCCAGGTGCTGCGCGAAGGCGACCTGCTCGGTATCTTCCCCGAAGGCGGCATCACCCGTGACGGCACCCTGCAACCTTTCAAAGGCGGCATCGCCAAGATCCTCGCGCAGGCCCAGGCCGACGGCGTGCCGGTGAACGTCATCCCCATGGCGCTCACCAACCTCTGGGGCTCGTACTTCAGCCGCGTCGAAGAGCGCCAGGGCGAACGCGTTGCGATGGTCCGGCCATTCCGCCGTGGCCTGTTCAACCGGGTGGGGCTCAACGTGGGCGAGCCGGTGCGGGCCGAGGCGGTGACGCCGGAGGCCTTGCGGAATCGGGTGGCGGGTTTGCTCGAATGATGGTCAACGTTTGCGAGGGGAGGTCCGTGTGTCGATCTATCAACTGAAACCCGCGTTTCAAAACCTGCTGCGCCCGGGCGTGGTGCGTCTGCATGCCTGGGGTGTGACGGCCAACCAGGTCACGGTGCTGGCCTGTGTGATCTCGGTCGCGCTTGGGCTGGGTTTGTACTTCCTGGCGCCACCGCCGCAGGCCTTTGCGCTCATTCCGCTGTGGATGTTCGTGCGCATGGCGTTCAACGCGGTGGACGGCATGCTGGCGCGCGAACACGGCCAGCAGACGCCGCTGGGCGCCTTCCTCAACGAGCTCACCGACGTGGTGTCCGATGCCGCGCTGTACCTGCCGTTTGTGCTGGTCTTGCCGGGCCACACGTTCTGGGTCGGCCTGGTGATCGTGTTGGCCGGGTTGTCGGAATTCGCGGGCGCGCTGGGCACCACTGTGGGCGCCAGCCGGCGGTACGACGGGCCCATGGGCAAGAGCGACCGGGCTTTCGTGTTCGGCGCGCTGGGGCTGGTGGTCTCGCTGGGCTGGACCATGCCGAGCTGGACGGCGCTGCTGATGCCTTTGCTGGCCGTCCTCATTGCCCTCACCACCGCGCGTCGCGTTCGTTCGGCCCTGGCCGAGCGCGCCGCTGTTTCTCAGTCATCCACAACAAAAGGGAGTTCATGAACACCACCCGGCCAGCGCAAGAGCGCCATTTTTCAACCCACGACGGCGTTTCGCTGTTTTATCGGCACTGGCCGGCCACGGCGGCACAGCGGCGCGGCGCGGTGGTTCTGTTTCATCGGGGGCACGAGCACGGCGCGCGCATGGCGCACCTGGTGGATGAACTGAACTTGCCCGAGTTCGACTTCTTCGCCTGGGACGCGCGTGGTCACGGCCGCTCGCCGGGCGAGCGCGGCCACAGTCCGAGCTTTGCCACCTCGGTGCGGGACGTGCAGACCTTCGTGAATCACATCGCCGCCGAACACGGCGTGGCACAGGCCGATCAATACGTGATCGCGCAAAGCGTGGGGGCGGTGCTGGTCTCCACCTGGGCCCACGACTACGCGCCAACGATCCGAGGCATGACGCTGGCTTCGCCCGCGTTCAAGGTGAAGCTGTACGTGCCCTTTGCGCGCGTCGGCCTGGCGCTGATGCACAAACTGCGCGGGCTGTTCTTCGTGAACAGCTACGTGAAGGCCAAGTTCCTCACCCACGACCCCGAGCGCATCGCCAGCTTCGAGGCCGATCCGCTGATCTCGCGCCCGATCGCGGTGAACATCCTGCTCGATCTGTACAACGCGGCCGAGCGCGTGGTGGCTGACGCCCAGGCCATCGTGGTGCCCACGCAGCTGCTCATCTCGGGCGCTGACTGGGTGGTGCACCACAAGCCACAGCACCGCTTTTTCGAGCGGCTGGGCACTGCGGTGAAAGAGAAGCGCGAACTGCCGGGCTTCTTTCACGACACCCTGGGTGAGCGCGACCGGGCCAGTGCCTTGCAGGCCCTGCGGGTCTTCCTGTTGCGCCAGTTCGATGCCCCTGCCGCTGCGGTCAACCTGCTCCAGGCCGACCAGCGCGGCGCCACGGCGGACGAGGCCCGGGCCCTGGCCCAACCGCTGTCGCCCCTGTCACCACGCGGGCTGTACTGGGCGGGTACGCGCGCGGGTCTCAAGCTCGGAGGTGTGCTGTCCGACGGTGTGCGCCTGGGGCATGACACGGGCTTTGATTCCGGCAGCACCCTGGACTACGTGTACCGCAACCAGGCCAGGGGCGTGCCGCTCGTGGGCGCCCTGATCGACCGCGCTTACCTGGACTCCATCGGCTGGCGCGGCATTCGCCAGCGCAAGCTGCACGTCGAAGAACTGTTGCGCGACGCCATGCAGCGGCTGTCCGAGGCCGGGCGCGAGGTGCGGCTGATGGACATCGCCGCCGGCCATGGCCGCTATGTGCTGGATGCCGTGGCCAGCAGCCCGGTGCCCGTGGCCTCGGTGCTGCTGCGCGACTACAGCGACATCAACGTGCGCGACGGCCAGGCGCTGATCGCGCAGCGCGGCCTGCAGTCCACCGCCCGGTTCGAGAAGGCCGACGCCTTCGACCGCGCCCAGGTGGCCAGCGCCACGCCGCGCCCCACACTGGCCACGGTCTCGGGTCTGTACGAACTGTTCTCCGACAACGCTCTGGTCGCCCGATCGCTGGCCGGTGTGGCCGACGCGGTGGAGCCGGGCGGCTACCTGGTCTACACCGGCCAGCCCTGGCACCCGCAGCTGGAGATGATCGCGCGCGCCCTCACCAGCCACCGCCAGGGCCAGGCTTGGGTGATGCGCCGCCGCACACAGGCCGAGATGGATCAGCTCGTGGCCGCAGCCGGTTTCAGAAAGATCACCCAACGCATCGACGAGTGGGGCATCTTCACCGTGTCGCTGGCGGTGCGCGAGGCGGCATGAGACCCGAACCCCCCGCATGGCCGTGGCGCCGCGCTGCCGCCTGGCTGGCCCTGCTGGCGCCGCTGTTCTACCTGACCTATGGACTGGCCAACTGGTGGGCGCTGCAGCGCTGGGCCGTCGGGCAGGTGCCCACGGTGGTGTTCGCCTGGGAGCACCACATCCCGTTCTGGGACTGGACGGTCTTCCCCTACTGGTCGATCAACGCCTTCTACGGTCTGTCGCTGTTCCTGAACCGCAGCAAGCACCGCATTGACCGCCATGCGGCCCGCCTGCTCACTGCGCAGTTCATCGCCGTGACCTGCTTTGTGGCGTGGCCATTGCACTTCAGTTTCGGTCAGCCCGAGGCCCACGGCGCCGCAGGCTTCCTGTTCGCCGCCCTGCGTGGTTTTGACCAGCCCTTCAACCAGGCCCCCTCGCTGCACATCGCGCTGGCCGTCATTCTGTGGGACTGGTACCGGCCGTTGATGCGCAGCGCCTGGCAGCGGGTGCTGCTGCACGTTTGGACCTTCGCCATCTGTGCCTCGGTGCTCACCACCTACCAGCACCACTTCATCGACATTCCCACCGGCGCTTTGCTCGGTTTGTTGTGCGTGTGGCTGTGGCCGCTGGAGCGCGAAGCGTCCTTGCCAGCGGCGTGGCGGCTGAGCCGGGACGGCCAGCGGCTGAAGCTGGCCGCGCTGTACTTCGCGGGTGCTGTCGGTGTGCTGGCGCTGGCGCTCTGGTGTGGCGGCGTCGCGCTCTGGCTGGCCTGGGTGGCCGCGTCGTTGGCCGTGGTGGCGCTGAACTACCTGGGCTTTGGAGCCAGGGGCTTCCGCATGGACCGCTCGGGCCGCATGCACTGGTCGGCGCGCTGGCTGCTGGCGCCGTACCTCTGGGCCGCAGCCTTCAACGCCTGGGCCTGGACACGGGCCTTGCCACCCCGGGTGGAGGTGGTGCCCGGCGTCTGGCTGGGGCGGCGCCCGCGCCACGCCGAATGGCTGGCCGCCGGCCAACCCGCGCTGGTGAGCCTGTGCGCGGAGCTGCCGCTGCACGCCGCTGCCCGGGCAGTGAGCCGCTGCCTGCCGTTGCTGGACCTGGTGGTGCCCAGCCCGGCCCGCTTGCAGCGTGCGGCGCACCTGGTGCAGGCCCAGCGCAGCGCCAGCCAGGGTGGGCCGGTGTGGGTGTGTTGCGCCCTCGGGTTTTCGCGCAGCGCGGCGGCGGTGGTGGCCTGGCAGTTGTTGCACCAGCGGGCGCCAGATCTGGCCCAGGCCGAAGCCCGCACGCGCCAGGCCCGGCCCCAACTCGTGCTGGGGCCGGGGTGGCTGGACGCCTTGAGGCGCCTGTCTTCTTCGGCTGGTGGAGGCGGCCTATGAGCGCGCTGCCGATCAGCGAGCAGGAGCGCGCCGATGCGCTGGCGCTCTCGGCCCTGTTGCGCGCCAGCCTCCGCACCCTGGGCACGTGGTCGCTGGGCCTGACTCTTCTCGCCGTCGTGGTGGGCGCAGCCTCGCCGCCCGCTTCATGGGCAGCGGCTGGGCTGTGGGGCGCGGTGCTGCTGTGTGGTCTGATGGAGCGGTACTTCGCGTTTCGCTTGACGCTGGACGAGCGCCTGTTTCACCAACTGGGCCACGGACACATGCCCGGCCTGCACGCGCTGGACACCTCACTGGCCCACCTCGGGTTGCGCAAAAACGCCTCGCCCGAGCGCCCGTGGAGCGACCGCCTGCGCGGTGCCCGCAACCTTCTCCAGTGGCATCTCGCCCTTGTGCTGCTGCAAACCGCCGCAGCGCTGGCGTCTCTGTTTATTTAGGTTTCGTGTGAACTCAGACCCTTCTCCCTCCACGCGCCCGCAACCCCTCCCACCCATGGAGACTGAGGGTTCCTCGGCACGCCGGTTGCTGGCCGCGCTGGCCCGGCGGGCCATCGTCACCGGGGCCAGCCTGATCACTGGCCTGCGCTCGCTGTGGAGCCGCACCGGGCCCACGGCCAACCAGACCGTGTACTTCGCCAACCACACCAGCCACGGCGACTTCGTTTTGCTCTGGGCCGCCCTGCCGCCCGACCTGCGCACGCTCACCCGCCCCGTGGCTGGAGAAGACTACTGGGACACCTCGGCGCTGCGCCGCTTCATCGGCCGCGACGTGTTCAACGCCCTCATGATCCGGCGCGACGCCGGCGCGGGTGGCCCCGGCAGCGGCGACCCGCTGGCGCAGATGGGCGCGGCGCTCACGGCCGGTGACTCGCTCATCATCTTTCCCGAAGGCACGCGCAACACCACCGAAGCAGTGCTGATGCCGCTCAAGAGCGGCATCTACTACCTCGCCCGGTCGTTCGGCCATGTGCGCTTCGTGCCGGTGTGGATCGAAAACCTGAAACGTGTGCTGCCCAAAGGCGCCTTGCTGCCGGTGCCGCTGGCCTGCAGCGTGCGCTTTGGCGAGCCCTTGGCCTTGGTGCCGCAAGAAGACAAACAGCAGTTCCTGCAGCGCGCGCGCCAGGCCTTGCTAGATCTGCGACCCGAATACGACCGCGAGGCCGACCCCGCGCCCCCGCCGCCACCCTCAGCGCCTGCCAGCCCCGAAACCCAGACCCCCGGGAGCGGCGCATGAACGCAGACGCCTTCGTCCAGATCTTCACGCCCACGGGCTGGTTGTTCGTCGGCGTCACGGGCGTGCTCGTGCTGGCCTCCAGCATCGCCGCCGTGCTCAAGTGGCGCGTGGCCCACGGCGCGCCGCACGCCGTCATCGACAACCTCACGTCGCGCATCAACGCCTGGTGGATCATGGTGGGAGCCATCGGCGTCGCCTTCCTGTTTGGCAAAAACGGGGTCGTCGCGCTGTTCTTCCTGATCTCGTTCCACGCGCTGCGGGAATTCCTGAGCCTGGCCTACACCCGGCGTGGCGACCACACCGCCATGGCCGCGGCCTTCTACGTGGCCCTGCCCATGCAGTACTTCCTGGTGTGGACCGAGTGGTACGGCATGTATTCCATCTTCATCCCAGTCTACGCCTTCCTGCTGCTGCCCATCCTGGCCGCCACGGGCGGCGACACCCAGCGCTTTCTGGAGCGCGCCTCCAAAGTGCAGTGGGGCCTGATGGTCAGCGTGTTCTGCATCAGCCATGTGCCGGCCTTGCTCACGCTGCCCGTGATCGGCTTTGAGGGCAAGAACATGCTTCTCATCGCCTTTCTGGTGATCGTGGTGCAGGGCAGCGACGTGCTGCAGTACATCTGGGGCAAGCTGCTGGGCAAACACAAAGTGGCGCCCGTGTTGTCGCCCTCCAAGACCTGGGAAGGCCTCATCGGCGGTGTCGCCAGCGCCACCCTGCTGGGTGCGGCCCTGCACGGCATCACACCCTTTTCACCGCTGCAGGCCGCTGGCATGGCGCTGCTGATCTGCCTCATGGGCTTCTTTGGCGGCCTGGTCATGTCCGCCATCAAACGCGACCGTGGCGTGAAAGACTGGGGCAGCATGATCGAAGGCCACGGCGGCATGCTC
This sequence comes from Betaproteobacteria bacterium HGW-Betaproteobacteria-9, assembly GCA_002842215.1. Lineage (GTDB taxonomy): Bacteria > Pseudomonadota > Gammaproteobacteria > Burkholderiales > Burkholderiaceae_C > Hydrogenophaga. The sequence goes on from PHCC01000021.1 coordinate 139,652, forward strand.
GACCGCACCGACTCTGTGATCTTCGCCGCCCCGGTGTTCTTTCATGCGGTGCGGTACTGGTGGGTGCCTTGAGGATGTCTGCCCGGTGATGGGTGAAAACCGCAGACCTTCCTCCTGCTGGCCGCTGCATCAATCGGGGCGCAGGGCCACCACCTCGCCTGTGTTGCTGCGCTTGATGTAGACCGCCTCGTTATTGGCCCGGGTTTCCAGGCAACCCGAGGTGGCACGCTTCCACTCGGTGCACAGCTGTTCACCCTGCACCGACCACTTGCCGCTGTCGCTGAAACCGGAGCCGGTGTTCAGGAAGACATAGCCGTTGTTCTTGTATTCCAGGCGCCAGGTGGCGCCGTCCGTCAGTTTGGCCTTGTAGACCTTGCCCGCCATGCGCTGCTGGAGCGCATCCGCGGCGAGCACCACCGAGTCGGCCGGGAATTCGGTGGGCATGGCGCTCTGGGCCATGGCCGACAGGGGCAAAAGCAACACGGAAAGCAGTGCACGCATGGGAACCTCCGGAGGGGCGGCCAAAGGGTGCCTCAGGGTACGTGCAGGGCTGGCAGGCATCAAGCGCCTGATGGCGCAGCGCCTCATTGGCATACCCCCAATGGATGATGCCCGCCTTGGCCCGCGGCCTGCACAGCGGGCCCCCGATTCAACCGGGCGTTGGGGGGTGATCGGCGCCGCAGGTCTCCAGAACCACCCGGCGCAACCAGATGTGCGCCGGGTCTGCCTGTTGCCGCGGATGCCAGAACAGGGAGATGGAGAAGTCCGGTACGGGAAACGGCAGCGCGAAGCTGTACAGATCGCCGCGCAGGTTCTCGGTGTGGCGCTCGGGCACGCAGGCGATCAGGTCGGTGCCGCGTGCGAGCGCCAAGGCGGCCACGAAGCCGCTGGTGATGGTCACCACGTTGCGCTGCCACCCGAGGGGTGTCAGCGCATCGTCGACCGGGCCACCGACCACGCCGCGGCGGGTCACGGCGATGTGGCGACCTTGGGCGAATCGTTCCGTCGTGATGGGCGCTTCATGTTGCAACAGGTGCCCGTTGCGCACCACGCCGATCCACCGGTCGCGGAACAGGGACTGTGCGCGGATCTCCGGCCCCATCGTGGCGCCCACCACCCCGGTCTCCAGATCGACCCCCCCGTCGCGCAGCGCCATGCTGCTTTTGTCGGGCTTCTGCACGAAACACAGGCGCACGTTCGGCGCCTCTTCAGCGACACGCTGGATCAGCGCTGCGCCGAAGTTTTCGACAAAACCCTCACTGCTGCGCAGCGTGAAGGTCCGTTCAAGTTCGCCCAGCTTGAGGGCGTTCAGGGGGCGCATGACCGCCTCGATCTCCTGCACCAGGGGGCCGATGCGCTCGCGCAGTTCCAGCGCGCGGGGCGTGGGCACCAGACCGCGCCCGGCCCTGACCAGCAACGGGTCGCCCGTGGTTTCGCGCAGGCGGGCCAGCGCACGGCTCATTGCCGAAGGGCTCAGCTTCAGCCGCTGGGCAGCACGGGCGACGTTCTGCTCCGTCAGCAGCACGTCCAGGGTCAGCAGGAGGTTGAAGTCGAGCGGGGTCATGCCGGAAACATAGCACGCAGGCCCCACACATGGCGTTGGCTGCACTTGTTGATTGCGAGGCGTGCGCCTTCCGCCCGCACGACCCGGTCCCTAGCATCGGGTGATCCTTTTTCTGGAGCCTGACATGTCTCTTCCTACGTCCCTCGAAGCGGCCCCCGCCACCGCCGCCACACCCCCGGCACCGGCCCTGAAGCGTGTGCTGTTCAGCCTGTCCTTGTCGATGCTGCTGTCTTCGCTGGGCACGAGCATCGCCAACGTCGCCCTGCCCACGCTGGCGCAGGCGTTTTCCGTATCGTTCCAGGCGGTGCAATGGGTGGTGCTGGCTTATCTGCTGACCATCACCGTGGCCATCGTGGCGGTGGGGCGCCTGGGCGACCTGGTGGGCCGGCGCCGGCTCATGCTGTGGGGCCTGGGTGTGTTCACGCTGGCTTCGCTCGCGGGCGGCGCGTCCACCACCCTGTGGCAGTTGATCGCCGCACGGGTGGTTCAGGGCCTGGGTGCCGCCACCATGATGGCGCTGACCATGGCCCTGGTCAGCGAGCGAGTGCCCAGGCACCAGGCGGGCAGCGCCATGGGGCTGCTGGGCACCGTGTCGGCGGTGGGCACCGCGCTGGGCCCCACCCTCGGCGGCCTGTTGATCGGTGTCTGCGGCTGGAATGCGGTGTTCTGGATCAACGTGCCGCTCGGTCTGTTGGCTCTGGCGATGGCCCACCGCCACCTGCCGCCCGATTCAGCGTCCACCGCCGCGAAGCCCGTGCGCTTCGACCCCGTCGGCACGGTGCTGTTGGCCCTCAGCCTCGCGGCCTACTCGCTGGCCATGACGCTCGGGCGCGGTGCGTTCGGCCCCATCAACGCAGGCCTGTTGCTCCTGGCCTTGCTCGGTCTGGGCGCCTTTGTCTTCGCCGAAACCCGGGTGGCAGCGCCTTTGGTTCGGCTGTCGACGTTCCGCCACCCGGTGATGGCCACGGGCTTTGCCGCGAGCGCGCTGGTCACCACGGTGGTGATGGCCACCCTGGTGGTGGGGCCGTTTTACCTGGCGGGCGCACTTCAGCTGGACGCCACGCACATGGGGCTGGTGATGTCGGTCGGCCCGGCCGTGGCCGCCGTGTTCGGCGCGCCGGCCGGCCGCCTGGTGGACCGTGTGGGCTCGCAGCCGGTGGGCGTGGCGGGGCTGGTCACCATGTTCCTGGGAGCCGCCACGCTGCCGGTCGCGGCCACCACCTGGGGCGCGGCCGGCTACGCGGGCGCGCTCGGCCTCATCACGGCGGGCTACGCCAGCTTCCAGTCGGCGAACAACACCGCTGTGATGGCCAGTGCCACGGCGGACCAACGCGGTGTGGTGTCGGGCCTGCTCAACCTGTCACGCAACCTGGGCCTGATCACCGGGGCATCGGCCATGGGGGCGGTGTTCAGCTTCGGTGCGTCAACCAGCTTGGTGGCCACGGCGAGCGCGGAGCAGCTGACGGGTGGCCTGCGCCTCACGTTTCTCGTGGCGGCGGCGTTGGTTGCTACGGGCGGGGTTCTCACGTGGTGGGGCGCGACCGCGTCCCGCCGCTTCTCACCGTCTGCAGAGACCCAGGCTTGAACCGGGGACTGGGCGGCTTCCCGTCGGTCAACCAGCGCCCGTTCCAGGTCGAGGGCGAACGATGCCTTGGACCAGCGTTTCAGACGCCGTGGGTCAAAAAGTATCGGATACCGGTCCTGATGGTTCGATTTTCTGATTCCAGTAGTCAAATATGACCTCGGATACCTGCGCCCATCCCACCATCGCGCCATGTTCAACAACCCATCGAGGTTTCACATGGCCAACAACACCCGTTCCCCCCTCATCGTGATGCGCGACACCCGTGCCTGGCAGCTCCAGGTCTGGGTGTCGTTCGGCCTCGCGGTCTTTCTCTGCGCCACCGGGCTGGCCTACCTGCCGGGGCAGGCGCTGGACCGGGCGTTCATGGTGATGGGCTACGTGTTCTGTCTGTCCACGGTGTTCGTCTTGTCCAAGGCGGTGCGCGACACGCAGAAGGCCAGCCTCACGGGTGAGGCCGAGACGCCGATGTGGCGCCTGGTGGTCTGGGGCGGTTTTGGTGTGGCGATGGGGCTCACGCTCTGGGGCCTGCTGCGCATGCAGATCGACGAGACCTACAAGGCTTACCTGGGTGTGAGCTGGCTGTACCTCGTGACCTCGGCGTTCACGCTGGCCAAGACGCTGCGCGACCGCCACGAGGCGGACCTGGCCGAAGCGCATGTGGCGGGCCGCCAGCAGGCGCTGGCCGAGCGCTCGGTTGCGACTGCCCAGGCCGCAGCCTGAAGCGGTTTTTCTTTTCCCACTTTCTATTGACCCGATTTCCTTTTCAGGAGCCATGACATGACACGTTCTTTTTTGACCAAAACCTTTCTCGCCGCCAGCCTGGCGCTGACCTTGGCCGCCGGTCCGGCACGGGCGCAGAGCGAGGCTTCGCTGATGCTGTCGGCCTTGCCGGTGGCCTCGGTAGTGGGTGTGGCGGGCAGTGCCGCGGCGGGCGCGGTGGCGGTGAGTGCGCTGCCGGTGGCGCTCACGGTGAGTGGCGCGGTGCTGGTGGTGAAGACGGTCGAGGTGTCGGCACGCGGCACGGTGATCGTGCTGGAGCGGGCCTCCGACGGCGCGCGGGCCAGTGTGGAGCTGAGCGGCCGCGCCGCTTCGGGCGTGGTGGCCAGTGTGGGCACGGCGGTGGCTGTGAGCGTGATCGGCACGGGCGTGTTGCTCTCGGCGGCGGGCGAGGTGCTGTGCTTCATCCCCAACGAGCTGGGGCGCGCTCTTCTCCACAACGAACGCATCACTTATTGACAGAGGGGCACCATGAACAAGACGTTTCAAGCGGTTCCCACCGCGCTGGCCCTGGCTGCCGCGCTGTTGACGGCGCCCGCTGCCCACGCCGGCCGCTCCTGCGAGCAGCGGCCGCTGACGCCGCAGACGCTGACGCAGGGCCTGGCGCTGGCGCAGCAGACGGCGCAGGCGCTGGACGCGGAATTCGCCCGCAGCGGAGCGCGCGTGGTGGTGCTGGGCCGCGCGGGGCAGGACCTGGGCAAGTACCAGCTGCGCTACTCGCACCTGGGCTGGGCCTACAAGACGGCCGAGGGGCCGTGGCGCGTGTTGCACAAGCTCAACCAGTGCGGCACCAGCACCGGTTCCATTTACCGCCAGGGGCTGGGTGAGTTTTTCCTCGACGACCTGTGGCGCCACGAGGCGGTGTGGTCGGTGCCGGCGCAGCCATTGCAGGCGCCGTTGCTCGCGCTGCTGACCGATTCGGCGCGCAGCACCCGCCTGCATCAGCGCGACTACAACATGGTGTCGTATGCGTGGGGCACGCGCTACCAGCAGTCCAACCAGTGGGCGCTGGAGACCATGGCGATGGCGGCCGAGCCCGGCGTCACGAGCCGCGCGCAGGCGCAGGCCTGGCTGGGCTTCAAGGGTTACCAGCCGAGCACGCTGCGCCTGGGCCCGCTGACCCGGCTGGGCGCGAGCGCCAGTTCGGCGCACATCCGCTTCGACGATCACCCGAACAGCAAGCGCTTCTCGGACCGCATCGAGACGGTGACGGTGGACTCGGTGCTGGACTGGCTGGCGCGCACCGGCCTGGGGTCGGCGCCGCAGCGGATCGCGCTGTGAGCGGGGTCACAATGCCAGCCAACAAACTGAATTTGAGGGAAACAACATGAGCAAGACCCTGCGTCTGTCCGAAAAGTGGTTCCACCGCGGCCTCTGGCTGGTGGCGTTTCTGTTCGCCTGGTTCCTGACCGGCCTGGGCAGCACCATCGTCGGCGACCTGCCGCAGGTGGAGCAGACCCGTTCGCTCGAAGACTTCATGGACCCGCAGCGCACGCCCGTGCTGAAGGAATCCATCAAGACCGCCGAGCGCAGTGCCGAAGAGGCCCAGGCCGAGCTGCAGCAGGTGCAGCTCAAGCTGCAGACGGCGCGCGCCGACAACCGCGCCGCGCGCGAGACTTTCGACAACTGGCTGGCCACGCGCAGCGTGACGCAGCGTTCGGAACAGGACGACGAGGTGTTGCTGCGCACGCGCGAACTGGACGGCCTGCGCCAGGCCGAACGCGCGGCGTTCTCGGCGGTCGAGCGGCAGCAGCAGGCGGCGCTGGACGCGCGCCAGGCACAGGAACGCGCGCAGGCCGAACTGCGCACCCTTCAGAACGAGGCTCGCGGCGCCTTTGTGGAGGCGCAGCGTGCGCAGGAGTTGCGCGTGTTCGGCTACCGGCTGGCGCTCACGCTGCCGCTGCTGGTGCTCGCGGGTTACCTGTTCAAGAAGCACCGCAAGGGCTCGTCGTGGCCCTTCGTCTGGGGCTTCATCTTCTTCGCGCTGTTCGCCTTCTTCGTGGAGCTGGTGCCCTACCTGCCGAGCTACGGTGGCTATGTGCGCTACATCGTCGGCATCGTGCTCACGGTGATCGGCGGGCGGTATGCGATCCAGGCGCTGCAGCGCTACCTGGAGCGGCAGAAGCTCGCCGAAGCGCAGCCGGCCCAGACGCGCCAGCGCGAGATGGACTACGACCAGGCGCAGGCACGCATGACGAAGAACGTTTGCCCAGGCTGCGAGCGCACGGTGGACATGAAGGACGGCAAGACCGACTTCTGCCCCCACTGTGGCCTGTGCCTGTTTGACCACTGCGGGCACTGCAGCACGCGCAAGAACGCGTTTGCGCGCTACTGCTTCTCGTGCGGGGCGTCGGCGAAGGAGCCGGTGGGTGAGCCGGCGAAAGTCGCGGCGGGCCTGCCGCCGCAGGAACCCGAGGGCGCCGCTGCCGCCTGAGGGCCGCGCAGCGGCGGGGCGGGCTTACTCGGTCGCTGCGTTTTCGAACTCGGGGTGGGCGCGGTTGAACTGGGCCACATCGCGGATGTTCTTCTGCACCGCGACCGCGCCGAACAGCGCCAGCAGGAAGGCCATGGCGTAGAAGCCTTTTTCGCTGGCGGCCAGCGTCGCGTTCCACAGACCCACCGTCAGCAGGATCACCGCAATGCCCAGCGACACCCAGCACAGGCTGTAGTAGATGCCGGTCACGGAGATGCCCTCGATACGGTCGCGCACCGACTTCTGCAGCGACACAGCCGAGAACAGGCCGTACATCAGCAGCGTGAAGTAGTAGCCCTTTTCGTTCAGCTGCATCTCGGCGTTCCACAGGCCCATGAGGTAGACCACAGCGCCCACCAGCAGGGCGGCCCAGGAGGCACCGATGAAAGCCCCGGTGGGGCGCTGGGCGGCGTAGGCGGGAGCGGGCATGGGAATCCTCCTGGGTTGTTGTGGGTGGTCGGACTTTACCGGATGCCTGTCACTTTTTGTTGCTCCTCCCGCACCAGTCGCCCCATCGCCCACAGGCCCAGCGCCGGGCCGAGCGCCAGCCAGGGCAGCAGCGCACCCGGGCTCACCGTCTGCGACAACGAGACAAACAGCAGGATGCTCACGATGGAGATGCCGAAACCGATGCTGTTGGTGAGCGTGAGCACGCTGCCCACGGCCTGCGGCGGCGCGTTGCGCGCGGTCAGCGTGGAGAACTGCGGCGAGTCGCCCGAAACGGTGATGCCCCAGAGCAGCAGCCAGCCATAGAACACCGGCGCGCCCGCGTCAATCACGAAGGGGGTGGCCAGGCAGCACAGGCCGCTGGTGGCGAGCTGCGCCGACGCCACGCGCGCGCTGCCCCAGCGCTGCGCCACCCAGCCACCGCCCGCGCAGCCGATGACGCCCGCGCCCAGCACCCAGAACGCGGCCCACGACAGATCGGCTCCGCTCAGCCGCGTGGCCAGCACCAGCGGCACCATGACCCACATGGTGTAGAGCTCCCACATGTGGCCGAAGTAACCGAGCACCGAGGCGCGCACGCGGCCGTCGGTCCACACGGTGGCGAGCGCGCGCCACTGCAGCGTGGTCACGCGGGCATGCGCGTGCGGCGGGTCGCTGGTACCGAAGTACAGCAGCAGACCGCCGGCCGCCGCGAGCGCGGCCACGCCGAGCATCAGCGTGGGCCAGGGCAGGCTGCCGCTGATCGCCCGCAACGCGTGGGCGCTGGCCGATCCGAGCACCAGGGCGCCGATCAGCAGGCCGAGCGCGGCACCCAGGCCCTTGGTGTACCACTGCGCAGCGATCTTCATGCCCACCGGGTAGATGCCGGCGAGGAAGACGCCAGTGAGAAAGCGCCAGACCAGCAGGGCTTCGTACTGCGTCACCATGGCCCAGGCGCCCACGGTGCAGGCCGCACCCGCGAGCGCGCAGAACAGGAACACCCTGCGCGGCGCGAAGCGGTCGGCGATGGCAAGCAAGGCAAAGACGAGAGTGCCGACGATGAAGCCGAACTGCAGCGACGACGTGAGCGGCCCCACCGCGCTGGCCGGCCAGTCCAGCTCGCGCTGCAGATCGGGCATGACCGCGTTGACCGCGAACCAGAGGGACGTGCCGGCGAACTGCGCTGTCACCAGCACGGGCAGGATGTGGCGGGGAACGGCGGCTTGTGTCATGGCCGCACTGTAAAGGGCGGTGCACACCGCGCCTTGTCGCCGGGCTGACCCGCGGGCGGGCATGGCGGTAGCCGCCCGCAATACCGTTGGGTCAGCTTTACGGTTCTTTGCCCCCGGTTCGGTACTTCTTCACCCGCGACAGACACGATGGCGCCACCAGCATGTGCTGGGGCCATGAGGATGTGTATGAGTACCTTGTCTGTTTCTTCCAATGCCCGCCGCGGTTTCTTTGCACTGGGCCTGGCCACCGCGGTGGCCACGCTGGCGGGTTGCTATGTGGTGCCGATCGATCCGCGCACCGGCCAGCCAGCACCCCTGCCCAGTGGCGCGCCCGTGGTGGCGCCCGCTCTGCCCATCAGCTTCCCGGCCCGGCTGTACCCGGCCAATCCGCTGGCCAGCGGCTACGGCGTGATCAACGCCACCGTGACCAATGACTTGCACGGCCGCGGCAGCTTCAACGCCAGCATCAACGGCGAATCGTTCGTGGGCGAAGCCACGCGCAAGGCCGGCTCTTCACGCGAAGGCCTGGCCAGCGGGGCCGGTAACCGCGGCGGTTACCTGAGTTGCCAATACACGATGAATTCCGCCACGCTGGGCACGGGAAGCTGCCGCTTGAACAATGGCGCGGTGTTCACCATGCATGTCGGGAACTGACCCCCGAGCGTCCCGCACCGCTTGAGTCAGGTGCGGACCGGGGCCCCCCAGAGGGGGCGTGAATTCAGCTTGGGGCGGCTCGACGCGGAATTCAGTCGTTCATCGTTCCGGAGGATCACTCCGGTTGCCGGGCAGCGACCTCGGTCTCCACCGCTGCCGGTCCGGTCTTGAGGTGGCCCACGTACTGCAGCGCCTGTTCGGTGCGGACCGAGGGCACATCGCCTTCGCGCATGTGCAGCAGGTCGGCCGGGCTCACGAGCAGCGGGTCGGCGCTGGTCAGCGGCAGCTTTGCCTGGTGGTAAGCCTCCAGTACGAACTGCGAGCAGAAGAAACGGTCGTTGCGCGCGGCGCCCAGCTGCACGGCGGCCAGGCCGCGGATGCAGAAGTCGCGTACCAGCCCCGGGATCAGGGGCAGCTCGCAGTACTGGCGCTGGATGGTGAACGGCGCCTGCAGCACGATGCCGACCACGTTGTACTTTTTGCCATCGTGCTGCCGGGCAAAACCCCGCATGACTTCGGCGTGCTCGGGGCGTATACCCGGGTGGCGGAAGGCGACGATGGTGGATTCGTCGGCCATGAAATCGGCCGTGCTGCGGATGCTCGTGCCAGCCCCCACAGCTTCGGCGATCTGGCCGTCGCCCAGGTAGAGCGCGGCGTGGCTCACCGGCGCCACGGTCATGACGCGGATGCCCGCGGACACGATGCCGTTGGTGTTGGACAGAATGATGTCACCCGCTTGCAGGTCGGCCGGGGCGATGCGCTGGCCCCCGTTGGTCGGGGTGAGCAACAGGCGGTTTTGCAGCCGCACCGGCGACTGGCCTTCGGTGATGGCCATCGGATTCACGTGGCTGGCACAGGCGGCCAGGCTGGCGAGCAGGCTCAGTAGCAGCAGGGTGCGGGCGATCAACATGGGGTGCTCCGGCTTGATGACTTCAGACGCCGCGCGCCCGGTCGGCCTTGAACTGCGCGCGGAAGGCTTCGAAGCGTCCGGCGTCCAGCGCCTCGCGCACCTCGCGCATGAGGTTCAGGTAGTAGTGCAGGTTGTGAATCGTCGAGAGCATCGGCCCGAGCATTTCGCCGCAGCGGTCCAGGTGGTGCAGGTAGGCGCGGCTGAAGCCGTCGCGCCCGCCAGCGTCCCAGCTCACGCCGGCCTTGCCCGCACAGGCGTAGCAGGTGCAGGTGCTGTCCAGCGGCTGGTGGTCTGTCTTGTGGCGCGCGTTGCGGATTTTCAGGTCACCGAAGCGGGTGAACAACGTGCCGTTGCGCGCGTTGCGCGTGGGCATGACGCAGTCGAACATGTCCACGCCGTCGGCCACGCCCTGCACCAGGTCTTCCGGCGTACCGACACCCATCAGGTAGCGCGGCTTGTGCGCCGGCAGGCGGTGCGGTGTGTGCGCCATGATCTGCAGCATCTGTTCTTTGGGCTCGCCCACGCTCACGCCGCCGATGGCGTAGCCGGGAAAGTCCATTTCGACCAGCGCTTCGAGCGACTCCTGCCGCAGGTGCTCGAACATGCCGCCCTGCACGATGCCGAAGAGCGCGTTGGGGTTCTCCAGCCGCGCGAATTCGTCCTTCGAGCGCACGGCCCAGCGGCGGCTCATCTCCATGCTCTTGCGCGCCTCGGCCTCGGTGGTCAGGTGGCCGTTGGTTTCGTAGGGCGTGCATTCGTCGAGCTGCATCACGATGTCACTGTTCAGCCCGGTCTGGATCTGCATGCTCACCTCGGGCGACATGAAGAGCTTGTCGCCGTTCACCGGCGACGCGAAGTGCACGCCTTCCTCGGTGATCTTGCGCATGGCGCCGAGCGACCAGACCTGGAAGCCGCCCGAGTCGGTGAGGATGGGTTTGTTCCATTTCTCGAAGCCGTGCAGGCCGCCGAAGCTGGCCATGACCTCGCGGCCGGGCCGCATCCAGAGGTGGAAGGTGTTGCCCAGGATGATCTGGGCACCCATGTCTTCGAGGCTGGCGGGCATGACGCCCTTGACCGTGCCGTAGGTGCCCACGGGCATGAAGATAGGGGTTTCAACCACGCCGTGGTTGAGCGTGAGGCGGCCACGGCGTGCGTGGCTGCCGGGGTTTGGCCCCTCGGCGGCGTCCGTTTTCAGCAGGTCAAATTTCAGCATGGGGGGTGTTCCAGGGGGTCGCGGCATTGTACGGACACCCTCGACCCATGGTCGGCGGCTTCAGGGACTGCCGCTGGCAAGACGTGGTTCCATTGAGTGCTGTCAATTTGGATGGTGGTACCCGCTTCTAGGATGCACCGTGGAGGGGGTTGCGGGCGTCGCTGGCTCTCATCCACGTTCTCAACCCACAGGAGTCACCACATGAGCAACACAACACATTGGATGGTCGTACGGCAAGGGCTGCTGGTCGCAGCCATGGTCTTGGGTGCAGGCGGCGTGGCCGCACAGTAGGCACTGGATCCCGGGAAGTCAGAGTTTGCTGAGAACTGCGCCAGCTGCCATGGCATTGATGGCAAGGGCAATGGCTCGATGGGCAATCTGCTCCAGCGCAGTCCGCCAGACCTGACCCAACTGGCGAAAAAGAACCAGGGCGTGTTGCCGATCAACCGGCTGTATGAGGTGATCGACGGAGCGGGCGTGCCCAGCCACGGCTCCCGCGACATGCCGGTGTGGGGCTGGGAATACCGGGTTGAGCAGTCGCAAGCCCTGCGCGAGGCACGCGGCCGCTATGACGAACCCGCCATGGTGCGGGCTCGCATCCTCACCTTGCTGGAGTACATCAGCCGGATTCAGGTGCGCTGAGCGTGTGATGTTCCGGGTCTGGCGCGTTCGCCGGTTCAGTTTTTGACCGGCAGCGCCAGGATCCAGGCCACGAGTTTGCCGGCATCGGCTTCAGAGATGGCGACCTTGTTGGGCGGCATGGCCAGTCCGCTGACCTTGTCTTTCCAGTGGCTCTCGTAAGGGCTGGAACCGGCCAGCACGGTGGTGGTCAGTTGCTGCTGGGCACCTTTTTGCCCCTTGTATTTGGCGGCCACCTCGCGCCAGGCCGGTCCGATGGGGGCGAGGCCGCCCGGGCCTTTGGCGCCCGGCTCGATGTGGTGGCAGGTCATGCAGCCGCTGTTGGTGGCAAGCTTCAGGGCGGCGGCGTCATCGTCTGCGGCGGCCCAGACGGGGGCTGCGAGCAGGGTGGCGGTGAGGGTGAGCAGAAGGCGATTCATGGGCCATTTCTCCGGGTGCGTGAAGGGAATGCACGCAGTCTGGCAGGCCGAATTGCCACAAACTTGATCTTTGTCAATACGTCCGGGATGCGTCTCAAATCGAGACACGAACACCCATGCAGCCGATGAACGGATCAGCGCAGGGACGTCTCGCTGGCGCTGGCATCGAGCGGGATGTGGGCGGAGACTGGCAGGGGATCGGAGTTGTCCCAGCCCCAGGCCAGCAGCACCGCCAGACCGAGCGACAGGACAAGGGCCAGGCCCAGACGCACCAACATTTCAATCACGGGATCACCTGCAGCAAGACTTTTCGATGCCCGTGATTGTGACGGCAGCTGGAGGGTGGTTCAGTGCCTGCCGTTGGCATCAAGCGGTTTCCGGTGCGCCAAAGTGCATCGCGACCAGCGCGCGCAGCCACTGGTGGCCGGGGTCGCGGTGCAGGTGGGCGTGCCAGAGCTGGGCGATGTGGCTGGCGGGCAGCTTGAGGGTGAGCGGGCGGGCGACGAGGCCAAAGGGCGCGGTCACGCGATCGGCGAAGCGCTCCGGCACGGTCGCGATCAGATCGCTGCCGCCGAGCACATGGCCCAGCGCCACGTAGTGCGGCACCGTCAACCGCACCCTGCGCGCCACGCCCAGCCGCTCCAGCGCAGCGTCCACCAGCCCGTGGCCGGTGCCGGTCGAGACCACGCGCACGTGGCTGGCCTGGCGGTACTGCGCGGCGGTGATCTGCGCCCGCGCGGCCAGCGGATGACCGGCGCGCATGAGGGCCACGTAGTGCTGGCGAAACAGCGTCTGCTGGAAAAAACCTGCCTGCAGTTGCGGCAGCAGGCCCAGCGCCAGATCGACCCGCCCACTGGCCATGTCGTCGCGCAGCGAGGCGTCGGCCACGGGCACGCACTGCAGCGTGACACGCGGCGCCGCTTGCGCCAGCGCGTCCACCAGCACCGGCAGGAAATAGGTTTCACCGACGTCGGACATCGCCAGCGTGAAGCAGCGCTCGCTGGTGGCCGCCTCGAACGAGGCGCGCACGTTCAAGGCCTCGCGCAGCGTGTCCAGCGCTTGCGCCACCGGGCCGGCGAGCTGCAGGGCATAGGGCGTGGGTTCCATGCCGCCCGGCGTGCGCAGGAACAGCTCGTCGCCCAGCAGGCCACGCAGGCGGCGCAAGGCGTTGCTCACCGCTGGCTGACTCAGGCCCAGCGCTTCGGCCACGCGCGAGACACGGCGCTCGCGCAGCAGTCGGTGAAACACCACCAGCAGGTTGAGGTCGATCTCGTGCAGGTTCATGGGCGCTCATTATTTCGATGGTGAATACAGGCTATCACACCGTTTCGATTGCTGGATAGGGAGCGATTGGCGATCATGCGGGTGAATTCGACAAAAAAACCGGAGACACGCCATGACCACCGAGGCCCCCATCGCCAGCCCGGATGCCCTGCAATGGGAGTTGGGCGGCACCAGCCGCATCCCCTTTGCCGTCTACACCGATCAGCAGCGCCACCAGCGCGAGCTGGAGCGTTTCTTCTACCAGGGCCACTGGTGTTACGTCGGCCTGGAGGCGGAGATCCCCAACGCGGGGGACTTCAAACGCAGCGCGGTCGGCGAACGCTCGGTCATCATGACGCGCGCCGCCGACGGCGAGATCCACGTGGTGGAGAACGTCTGCGCGCACCGCGGCATGCGTTTCTGCCGCAAGCGACACGGCAACCAGACCGAGTTCGTCTGCCCCTACCACCAGTGGAGCTACGCACCCAACGGCGACCTGCAGGGCGTGCCGTTTCGCCGCGGCGTGCGGCAGGACGGCAAGGTCAACGGCGGCATGCCGGCCGACTTCAACCCCAAGGACCACGCACTGACGAAGCTGAAGGTGGCGGTGCGCGGCGGCGTGGTGTTCGCGTCGTTCGACCACGAGGTCGAGTCGCTCGAAGACTACATGGGGCCAGCCATCCTGAGGTACTTCGACCGCCTGTTCAACGGCCGAAAGCTCACCCTCCTGGGCTACAACCGCCAGCGCATCCCCGGCAACTGGAAGCTGATGCAGGAGAACATCAAGGACCCCTACCACCCGGGGCTGCTGCACACCTGGTTCGTCACCTTCGGCCTCTGGCGCGCCGACAACAAGAGCGAGCTGCGCATGGACGCGCACCACCGCCACGCGGCCATGGTCTCCACGCGCGGCAGCATGGGCCAGGCGACCGGCCAGGCCGCGCAGGTGACGCAGGTGTCGAGTTTCAAGGAGAGCATGCTGCTGGAAGACCCGCGTTTCCTGGACATCGTGCCGGAGCCCTGGTGGCAACTGGGTGAACAGATGCCGACTGCCGTGATGACCACGCTGTTTCCGAGCGTGATCTTCCAGCAGCAGGTCAACAGCGTGAGCACGCGCCACATCCAGCCCGATGGCCACGGCGCCTTCGACTTCGTCTGGACCCACTTCGGCTTCGAGGACGACACGCCCGAGATGACCGAGCGCCGCCTGCGCCAGGCCAACCTGTTCGGGCCGGCCGGTTTCGTGAGCGCCGACGACGGCGAGGTGATCGAGTTCTCGCAGCAGGCCTTCGAGAGCAAACCGCAGCACCGCACACTGGCGGAGCTGGGCGGGCGCGAGGTGGGTGAGACCGATCACATGGTGACCGAGACGCTGATCCGCGGGATGTACGAATACTGGCGCAAAGTCATGGAAGCCCCCGAAAAAACGCCGGAGGTGCAGCCATGAGTGCTTTGGTCAAAGTGGACTTCGACACCTGGCAGGCACTGCAGCAGCTCTACAGCGACTACGCCTCGGCCGTGGACAGCGGCCAGTGGGAGCTGTGGCCCGAGTTCTTCACCGTGGATGGCGTCTACAAGCTGCAGCCGCGCGAGAACCACGAGCGGGGTTTTCCGCTCTCGACCTTGGCCTTCGACAGCCAGGCCATGCTGCGCGACCGGGTGTATGGCATCCAGGAAACCCTGTTCCATGATCCGTACTACCAGCGCCACGTGGTGGGCGCGCCGGTGCTGCGTGAGGTGGATGCCCAAGGCCGCTGGCATTGCGAGGCCAACTACGCGGTGTTCCGCACCAAGCTCGACGGCGCGAGCAGCGTGTTCAACGTGGGGCGCTACCTGGACATCGTCGTCAACACGCCGCAGGGCTTCAAGTTCGCTCAACGTCACTGCGTCTACGACAGCGAAATGATCCCCAACTCCATCATCTACCCGATATAGGTCCACCCCCGCGCCGCCTGCGGCATCGCCCCCTCAAGGGGGCGATGCGAGTGGTCCGGCCAAGCCGGTTCCACTGCATCCTGGGCTCAGGCGTTTCGCGCCGGAGACATGTTGAAAACAACTGGAGAAGATTTCATGAGCAACTGGACCGACGTGGCCGCCGAGGCGGATTTGTTTGAAGGCGCGGGCATTCCGGTGGCGCCGGGCGGGCGCGACATTGCGCTGTTTGCGGTGGACGGCGAGGTGTTCGCCACAGACAACCTCTGCACCCACGGTCATGCCAGGTTGTGCGACGGCTTTGTGGAGGGGCACGAGATTGAGTGCCCCCATCATCAGGGCCGCTTCGATCTGCGCACCGGCGATGCCACCTTGGCGCCCTGCACCGAGCCCGTCAAGGTCTGGCCGGTGAAGGTGGAGGGCGGGCGCGTGTTCCTGGATCTTGGGTGATCGCGGGGTCAACCTGCCCAAGGCACAGGCAGGTCCGGCTTCATGACCATCAGCGCGAACACCGCCAGCATGGCCACAAAGGCCGGGTAGCCCAGGCCTTCCCACAGGCGCGCAAACCGCCAGTAGCGCTCGGGCATCTCCTCGCCGCTGCCCGCCGCGTGCGCCGCCATCTGCGCCATCCGCAGTTGCAGCCACACCACCGGCAGCCACAGGGCGCCGGTCAGCGCGTACAGCGCCAGCGACCAGCCGATCCATGGCGTGCCCAGCGGCCAGCCCGCCAGGTGCGCCATGGCGATGCCCGTCACCGGCTGCACGATGACCGCGGGCGTGGTGAACCATAGGTCGGCGCGCACGACCAGCCGCGACACCACGGCCTGTGCGGCCAGGCTGCCGCTGCGGTTGGCGAAGAACATGAAGAAGGCGGTGCCCAGCCCGGTGCCCACCAGCAACACGCTGGAGACGATGTGCACGGTTTTCAGCAGCAAGAAGGTGTTCATGCGCGTGAATCCAGGCGCCACAGCAACAGCAGCGCAGCGGCGATGGGAATGTTCTTGCTCAGCGGTCCCAGCGGGTGCAGCCACCAGCCGGGATCGATGGCTGTGGCCAGCAGCGTCATGAGCACCATGACGATCAGGACCGCACCGTAGGCCGGGCGACCGGGGCGCCACCACAGCCACAGGCCCAGCAGCGCATCGGTGGCGGCACCGGCGGCGATCAGGGCCGGCTTGAGCCCGGGCCAGGTGTCGGGCAGCGAGGTCAGCAGCGCCAGGCTCTGGCCGTGCCACTCCCACAGCGAAGCGAAGGCCGTCCAGAGCCAGACGAAGACCAGGCTGAGGCGCAGCCAGCGCAGTTCGGTGCTTGCCATGGGCGTCAGGCGATGTCGGTGACCATGCCCCAGCGCGCGAATTCCGGGGCGAATTCGTCCAGCGCCAGCAAGCCCGTGGCCGTGTGGGCGCCGGGTGCCGGGCCGTCGCCGCGCGCCAGGCGCCGTGCCAGCAAGATGGCCGCTATGCAGGGGATTTCGGGGCCGTGGTCGTTGTCTGCGGCGATGTCCCAGCGCGCCTGCGCGGGCTGACCCATTGCGTCCAGCCCGGTCACCTCCACAGACATGCCGCCCAGCGCGCTGCCCCAGCGGTCGAACAAGGGCGCCCCGCGCAGCAGCCAAGGCGCCAGGGCCTGCGGGCGTGGCAGCAGGCCCCAGTGGCGCAGCGCCGCCAACCCCGCGAAGGCGGTTTGAGACAGCGGCACCTCCAGCGCGGCTCGGAACATCACCGTCTCCGTCACCTGGTAGTGCGCGGGGAACAGCTCCAGGTCGGGGATGTCGCACAGCGCGGCCCGGCGCGGCTTCATGCGCGGGAACACCACCTGGGCGGGGTTGGTCCAGCCCAGGGCCTGTTGCCAGCGCCCTTCGCGCCAGATGTCCACCGGCACGCCGCAGTAGCTGAGCACAGCCTCCAGCGTGGCGACGCCGCGCGGTGCGGTCTGCGCCGGTGCGATGCAGACGTCGATGCTGTGGATGGCCTGCCAGCCTTGCGTCAGGTGGTCCACCACCGCCGAGGACAGCGCGGGCACGGTGCTTGCGCCACTGACGGCGCAACGCTGCGCCGCGATGAAACGCGCCTGCATCGCTGCGGGGAAGTCGCACACGAAGCGGCGGCCGTCGGCGAGGTCGATGTAGTGCGCACCGGCGTCGGCACAGGCCTCGGCCACCGCGTAGCCCTGCGCCTGAAAGGGGCCGGCGGTGTGGATCACCAGGCCGATGTTTGCGGCCTTCAGCTTCGTGGCCAAATGCGCATCGGTGGCGTCGACCACCATCGCTTCGGCGTGTGCGCCGGCTTCCCGGGCCAGTGCTTTCGCACGGGCCTGTTTCCGTCCGCCGATCACCATCTGGATGCCCGGGTCGTTCGCGAGCGCCTTGACGATGCGGGTACCGAAGTTGCCATAGCCGCCCAGCACGAGCACTTTGAGGGGGTGGAGGGTGCGCGTCTGTGGCATGGGTTGACCTCAGGGACGCCGTTCCAGCAGCATCGCATCCCCGTAGCTGAAAAAGCGGTAGCCCCGCGCCACCGCGTGGCGGTAGAGCGCCATCACGTGCTCGTGGCCCGCGAAGGCGCTCACCAGCATCATCAGCGTGCTCTTGGGCAGGTGGAAGTTGGTCACCAGCAGGTCCACCACCTGAAACTGGAAGCCCGGCGTGATGAAGATGTTGGTATCACCGCTCGTTTCTCCGGACCGAGCCCAGCTCTCCAGCGTGCGCACGCTGGTCGTGCCCACCGCCACCACGCGGCCGCCGCGCGCGCGGCAGTCGGCGATGGCCTGCACCGTCTCGGGCGGGATGGCGTAGCGCTCGTGGTGCATCACGTGCTCCTCGATGCGCTCGGTCTTCATGGGCGCGAAGGTGCCGGCGCCCACGTGCAGCGTCACGTTGGCGCGTTGCACGCCGCGCGCTTCGAGCGTGGCCAGCACGCCTTCGTCGAAATGCAGCGCGGCCGTGGGCGCGGCCACCGCCCCCGGCACGCGCGCGAACACGGTCTGGTAGCGGCGCTCGTCGTCGGCGTCGTCGGTGTGCGTGATGTAGGGCGGCAGCGGCACGTGGCCGTGGCGGGCCATCAGCTCGTAGGGCGTCTCGCTCGCCGGTCCGGTCAGGCGCAGGCGGAACAGCTGGCCGTTCTCGTCGGGCCAGCGGCCGAGGAACACGGCATCAAACCCGCCGCCCTTCAGTCCGCCGCACAGGTGCAACAGCCCGCCGGGTTGCGGCTTCTTGCTCACGCGGATGTGGGCCACCACCTCCTGCCCCGAGCCGTCCAGCGCCTCGTGCGGCAGCAGCACGCGTTCGATCAGGATTTCGAACTTGCCACCCGATGCTTTCTCCCCAAAGAGCCGGGCCTTCACCACCTGTGTGTCGTTGAACACCAGGAGGTCGCCGCTGCGCAGCAGGCCCGGCAGCTCGCGGAAGATGCGGTCCACTGGCTGGGCGCCCGTGCCGTCGAGCAGGCGCGAGGCGCTGCGTTCGGCGGCGGGGTGCTGGGCGATTAGTGCGTCGGGGAGCTGGAAATCGAAGTCGGCGACGGAGAATGCGCGCGCCGCAGGGGAAGAAGCGTTCATGCTGCTTGAGGGCCGGACGAGGCCCGTTCCAAGTGGAAGTAGGGAAAGAGGTGGATAAAAAGACAGGCAGAATTGTCCCATGCCCGACGCCAAGCCCACGCCCGCCAAGGCGCTCTCTGCCCCGCAGAAAGCGCTGCACAAGCTGGGGCTCACGCGCGACATCGACCTGGCGCTGCACCTGCCGCTGCGTTACGAAGACGAAACCCGCATCGTGCGGCTGAGCGACGCGCGCGAGGGTCAGACCGTGCAGGTCGAAGGCACGGTGACGCACCAGGAGATCACCCTGCGCCCGCGCCGCCAGCTGCTGGTGACGCTGGACGACGGCTCGGACACCTGCACCCTGCGCTTCTTCAGCTTCTACCCCTCGCACCAGAAGACGCTGGCGGTGGGTGCGCGGGTTCGGGTGCGTGGCGAAATCCGCGGCGGCTTCATGGGCCGCACCATGATGCACCCGGCCTTTCACGCGGCTGGCGGCGAACTGCCCGACGCGCTCACGCCGGTCTACCCCACCAGCGCCCAGCTGCCGCAGGCCTACCTGCGCAAGGTGGTGGCCAGCGGGCTGGCGCGGGCCGACCTGTCCGAAACCATCCCGCCCGAGCTGCTGGGCAGCCTGCAGCGTGTGGTGCACGGCACCTGGACCCTGCGCGACGCACTGCGCTACCTGCACCACCCGGGACCGGACGTGTCGCTCGACGCGCTGGAGGACCGCAGCCACCCGGCCTGGCAACGCCTGAAGGCCGAGGAGCTGCTGGCGCAGCAGCTCTCTCAATTGACGGCCAAGCGGGAGCGCGATGCCCTGCGCGCGCCGGTCTTGCGTACGGCGCCGGGCGGCCTGCACGAGCAGTTGCTGGCCGTGTTGCCGTTCGCCTTGACCGGCGCGCAGCGCCGCGTGGGCGAGGAGATCGCGCGCGACCTGGCGCGCCACGTTCCCATGCACCGCCTGCTGCAGGGCGACGTGGGTTCGGGCAAGACGGTGGTGGCCGCGCTGGCCGCCGCCATCGCCATCGACTCGGGCTGGCAGTGCGCGCTGATGGCGCCCACCGAGATCCTGGCCGAGCAGCATTTCGCCAAGCTCATCGGCTGGCTGGAGCCGCTGCTGGCGCCGCTCGGCAAACGCGTGGCCTGGCTCACCGGCAGCCAGAAGAAAAAGCAGCGCACCGAGATGCTGGGTTTGATCGCCAGCGGTGAAGCGGCGCTGGTGGTCGGCACGCACGCGGTGATCCAGGACCAGGTGGTGTTCCAGAACCTGGCGCTGGCCATCATCGACGAGCAGCACCGGTTTGGGGTGGCGCAGCGGCTGGCGCTGAGAAGCAAGATGGGACCTCTCGCCAAAGAGGGGGAGTCCAGCCCAGAACGCCGCGGAACCGGCTTTGCCGGGCCGCAGGCGTTGCCCCTTGATGGGCTGAGCGGCGACGCGCAGCGCGCAAGCGATGGGGGGGAGCCCCACATGCTCATGATGACGGCGACGCCGATTCCTCGGACCTTGGCGATGAGCTACTACGCCGACCTCGACGTCTCCACCATCGACGAGCTGCCACCCGGCCGCACGCCCATCGTCACCAAGGTCGTGTCCGACCAGCGCCGGCACGAGGTGATCGAACGCATCCGCGCGCAGGTGGCGCAGGGGCGGCAGGTGTACTGGGTCTGCCCGTTGATCGAAGAGAGTGAGGCGCTGGATCTGTCGAACGCCACCGAGACACATGCGGAGTTGAGTCAGTCCCTTCAGGGCGTCCTTGTGGGCCTGCTGCACTCGCGCATGCCGGTGGCCGAGAAGAAGGCGGTGATGTCGCTCTTCACCAGCGGCCACATGGGTGTGCTGGTGTCCACCACCGTGATCGAGGTGGGTGTCGACGTGCCGAACGCCTCGCTGATGGTGATCGAACACGCCGAACGTTTCGGCCTGAGTCAGCTGCACCAGCTGCGCGGCCGTGTGGGGCGCGGCGCGGCGGCGTCGGCCTGCGTGCTGCTTTACACACCACCCGACGGCGGGCGCCTCGGCGAAACCGCGCGCGAACGGCTGAAGGCCATGGCCGAGACCAACGACGGTTTCGAGATCGCGCGCCGAGATCTCGAAATCCGCGGTCCGGGCGAATTTCTCGGCGCGCGACAGTCGGGGGCCGCGATGCTGCGGTTTGCCGATCTCGCCACCGATGGCCACCTGCTGGACTGGGCGAGAACGGCGGCGGCACAGATGCTGCAACAGCATCCCGGCGCCGCCGAAAAACACATCGCCCGCTGGCTCGGCAGCAAAGCGGAATACCTGAAAGCCTGAGACCGTCGGCACGCGTCCGGCGGAAGTGCCTTCACCCAGGATGCGGTGGAACCGGCTTTGCCGGGCCACTCGCATCGCCCCCTGGGGGGCGGCGCGGGGGGAGCAAAATACCCACATGACGCTCACCGAACTCAAATACATCGTGGCCGTGGCGCGCGAGAAGCACTTCGGCAAGGCGGCCGAGGCCTGTTTTGTCTCGCAACCGACGCTCTCCGTGGCGATCAAGAAGCTCGAAGAAGAGCTGGAGCTCAAGATCTTCGAACGCAATGCGAGCGAAATCGCGGTCACGCCGCTGGGCGAAGAGATCGTGCGCCAGGCGCAGACCGTGCTCGAACAAGCCGCCGGGATCAAGGAGATTGCCAAGCGCGGCAAGGACCCGCTGGCCGGCCCGCTGCGGCTGGGGGTGATCTACACCATCGGGCCGTATCTGTTGCCGAATCTGGTGCGCCAGGTGATTGAGCGCACGCCGCAGATGCCCTTGATGCTGCTGGAGAACTTCACCACCAAACTGCTGGAGCAGCTGCGCCTGGGCGAGATCGATTGCGCCATCCTGGCCGAGCCGTTCCCGGACACCAACCTGGCCATCGCGCCGCTGTACGACGAGCCGTTCCTCGCGGCGGTACCGGTCGGGCACCCGCTGGCGCAGCAGAAAAGCGTGACCACCGAAGAGCTCAAGCGCGAGACCATGCTGCTGCTGGGCACGGGCCATTGTTTCCGCGACCATGTGCTGGAGGTCTGCCCCGAATTCGCCCGCTTCTCCAGCGACACCGAGGGCATCCGCAAGAGCTTCGAAGGCTCGTCGCTGGAAACCATCAAGCACATGGTGGCCGCCGGCATGGGTGTGACCCTGGTGCCGCGCCTGTCGGTGCCGAGTTCGGCGCTGGATGGGGCGCCCAACGCGGGCCAGGACTTTGGCGACTCGTCGTTCGTGCGCTACCTGCCGTTCGAGGGCGAGGCGCCGACCCGGCGCGTGGTGCTGGCCTGGCGGCGCAGCTTCACGCGTTACGAGGCGATCGCCGAGTTGCGCAATGCGGTGTACGCCTGCGAGTTGCCGGGCGTCAAACGCTTGTCTTGAATTCACCTGCGCCGCTCCGCGTCTTCCCCCAGGGGAACCACACCAGCAGCCCGGCAAAGCCGGTTCTGCGGTGTGCTGGTATGCGGGGCGAGACGCATCCACCAACATGAATACCTCATCTTCCCGTCTTTCTCTTTATCTCGACCTGATCCGCTGGAACCGCCCGGCAGGCTGGTTGCTGTTGCTCTGGCCTTCGTTGTCAGCCCTCTGGGTGGCGGCGGGTGGCTTCCCGGGGCTGCACCTGCTGCTGGTCTTTGTGCTCGGCACCATCCTCATGCGCAGTGCCGGTTGCTGCGTCAACGACGTGGCCGACCGCGAGTTCGACAAACACGTCAAGCGCACCGCGCAGCGGCCGGTGACCAGCGGGCGCGTGGGCGTGAAGGAGGCGCTGGGCGTGGGCGCCGCGCTCGCTTTCGTGGCCTTCCTGCTGGTGCTCACGACCAACGTGGCCACCATCACCTGGTCGGTGCTGGGCCTGGTGCTGTCGCTGATCTATCCCTACGCCAAGCGGGTGGTGTCCATGCCGCAGGCGGTGCTGGGCGTGGCCTTCAGCTTCGGCATTCCGATGGCGTTTGCGGCCGTGAGCGGCGGCCCGGCGCTGGAACTGTTCAGTGGTGGATCGCCCTGGAGCGCACCGGACTTTTGGGCGGGGGTGTGGCACAGCGTGCCGCCCGTGGCCTGGGTGCTGATGGCGGGCAACCTGTTCTGGGTGCTGGCCTACGACACCGAATACGCCATGGTGGACCGCGACGACGACCTGCGCATCGGCATGAAGACCTCGGCCATCACGCTGGGCGACGCCGACGTGCCCGCCGTCACCGCGTTTTACCTGGTCTTCCTGGGCATCTGGACCGCCGCGCTGTGGTCCGTGGTGAACCCCTGGGTCTGGGGCGCCATGCTGCTGGTGGCGCTGGGCCAGGTGGCCTGGCATTTCCACCTGATCAAGGACCGCACGCGCGAAGGCTGCTTCAAGGCCTTCCGCCTCAACCACTGGCTGGGGTTCACGGTGTTTGTGGGGGTGGTGCTGGGCGTCTGAAAGCGCGGCGCGGGGGTGAGCCTCTATTTGCCGAATTCGGCGCCCAGCTCCGCTGCGCGCTTCTGCGCCGCGAACAGGGCGTCCTCGAACTTCGCATTCACACCGCTGGCCTCCATCGACGTGATCGCCGCGTAGGTGGTGCCGCCCTTGGACGTGACGCGCTCGCGCAGCGTCTGCAGCGGCTCGCTGGAACGTTGTGCCAGGGTGGCCGCGCCGATGAAGGTGCCGATGGCGAGCTGCTGCGCCACCTCGGGCGCCAGGCCCATCTTGGCGCCCGCGTCGCGCATGGCTTCGAGGAAATAGAACACATAGGCCGGGCCGGAGCCGGAGAGGGCGGTCACCGCGTCCAGGTCCGACTCCACGTTCACCCACACCAGCTCGCCGGTGGTGCGCACCACGCGTTCGACCAGCGCACGGTCGGCGTCCGAGGCGGCGGCGCGGGCCATCAGCCCGGTCATGCCCAGGCCGACCAGGGCGGGGGTGTTGGGCATGGCGCGCACGATGCGCTGCGTCTGCAGCCAGCCGGCCATGCTCTCGCTGGTGATGCCTGCGGCCACGCTCAGGTGCAGGGCATCGCCGAGGAAGGGGCCTGCGGCCAGCGCGGCCTCTTTGAAGGTTTGCGGTTTCACCGCCCAGACCACGAGATTCGAGGGCTTCAGGTCGGCGCTCGCGGCGGGCAGCACGGTCATGCCCGGGAACTGCTGCGTCAGTTTCGCGCGTTGCTCGTCCCAGGGCTCGACCACCTGCAGGGCGCTGCTGGGATGGCCCTGGCGGACCAGGCCACCGATGATGGCGCTGGCCATGTTGCCGCCGCCGATGAAGGTGATGATGGGGTGGGTGGAGGTGTTCATCCGGAGATTGTCGCTGCGGCGGCTACGCGGCCGTCGTCTGCCTCACGGCGTGTTCCCACTGCGCCATTTTTTCCGCCGCCCGTTCGCGCGACAACGTGGGATGAAATGTGCGCTCGGCGCGCCACTGTTTGGACAGCTCGTCCAGCCCGGCATACACGCCGCTGTGCAGGCCGGCCAGGTAGGCCGCGCCCAGGGCGGTGGTTTCGATGACCGCCGGGCGCACCACCGGGATGCCCAGCAGGTCGGCCTGGAACTGCATCAGCAGGTCGTTGACGCAGGCGCCGCCGTCCACCCGCAGCTCGCTCACCGGCACGCCGCCCGCCGCGATCGCGTCGCGGCTCATGGCGTCGAGCAGGGCCGCGCTCTGGAACGCGATGCTCTCCAGCGCCGCGCGCGCGATGTGGGCCATGGTGGTGCCGCGCGTCAGGCCGTTGATGCTGCCGCGCGCGTCGGCCTGCCAGTAGGGCGCGCCCAGGCCGGTGAAGGCGGGCACCAGCACCACGCCGCCCGCATCGGGCACGCTCTCGGCCAGCGCCTGCACCTCGCTGCTGGACTCGATGGCGCGCAGGCCGTCGCGCAGCCACTGCACGACCGCGCCGCCGATGAACACGCTGCCTTCCAGCGCATAGAGAGGTTTGCCCCCAACCCTGGCTTCGCCAGGCCCCCCAGGGGGGGGCAGCCGTTCTTGGGGCGGCCCGGCGAACGGCTGGTGCGCCCCGGACGGTTGTGCCGCAGCGGTGGTGATCAGGCCGTTCTGGCTGGTCTGGAAACGTTCGCCGGTGTGCATGAGCATGAAGCAGCCGGTGCCGTAGGTGTTCTTGGCCATGCCGGCCGAGAAGCAGGCCTGGCCGAACAGCGCGCTTTGTTGATCACCCGCCACCCCGCCGATTTCCAGCGGCGCCCCCAGCCACTCGGTCTGGATCTCGCCGAAGTGCGCGCTCGACGGCAGGGCCTCGGGCATCAGGCTGGGCGGGATGTTCAGCAGGGCCAGGAGCTCGTCGTCCCAGCGCTGGCTGTGCACGTTGAACAGCATGGTGCGCGAGGCGTTGCTGATGTCGGTGACGTGGCGCGCGCCGCCCGTGAGTTGCCAGATCAGCCAGCTGTCGACCGTGCCGAAGGCCAGCTCGCCGCGTTCGGCTTGCGCGCGCGCGCCGGGCACGTTGTCCAGCATCCACTGGAGCTTGGTGCCGGAGAAGTAGGCGTCGATGCGCAGGCCGGTCTTCTGCTGCACGGTGTCGCTCAGGCCGCGCTCGCGCAGCTCGGCGCAGGCGGCTTCGGCGCGCCGGTCCTGCCAGACGATGGCGTTGTACACCGGCGCACCGGTGCGCCGGTTCCACAGCAGCGTGGTCTCGCGCTGGTTGGTGATGCCCACGGCGCGGATGTCGACCGCCTTCAGGCCGGCCGTGGCCAGCGCCTCGCGCGCAGTCTCCAGCTGTGTGGTCCAGAGGTCGCGCGGGTCGTGTTCCACCCAGCCCGGCTGGGGGTAGATCTGGCGGAACTCGCGCTGCGCCATGGCCACCACGTGGCCGTCGCGGTCGAACACGATGCTGCGCGAACTGGAAGTGCCCTGGTCCAGGGCGAGCAGATAGCTCATGGGATGTCTCGCTTCTTCATATTAAAAACACCAAAGTCACCACGCCGGAGCGCAACGCCAGCGCCCAGGGCACCGCCGGGCCGGCTTCGCCGGACGGCCAGTGCCGCCCCCTTCGAGGGGGTCGCGCGCAGCGCGGCAGGGGTGGCCGTGTCATTCGGCCACCACGCATTCGACGTGGCCCTGCGCCATCAGCTCGCCAAAGGGCGGCGGCGGCGGCGCGTCGGTGAACACCACGTCGATCTCGTCGAGCCGCGCCAGTTCCACCATGGCGGGCCGGTTGAACTTGCTGTGGTCGGCGGCGAGCCAGACCTCGCGCGACTGCTCGATGATGGTGCGCGCCACCTTCACTTCGCGGTAGTCGAAGTCGCGCAGCGTGCCGTCGGACTCGATGCCGCTGATGCCGATCAGGCCGATGTCCACCTTGAACTGGCGCATGAAGTCCACCGTGGCCTCGCCCACGATGCCCTGGTCGGCGCCGCGCACCAGGCCGCCGGCCACGATCACCTCGCAGTCGGGGTTGGTGCTCATCAGCGCGGCGATGTGCAGGTTGTTGGTGATCACGCGCAGGCCGCGGTGGCGCAGCAGTTCGTGGCCCACCGCCTCGATCGTGGTGCCGATGTTGAGGATCAACGAACAGCCGTTGGGCACCCGCTGCGCGATGGCGCGTGCGATGGCGCGCTTGGCGTCGGACAACATGGCCTGGCGCTGCCGGTAGGCGATGTTTTCGGTGGTCGAACCCGGCAGGCGCACGCCGCCGTGAAAACGCGAGAGCAGGCCGGCCTCGGCCAGGCGCTGCACGTCGCGGCGCACGGTCTGCAGGGTCACGCCAAAGCGTTCGGCCAGGGCTTCGATGGTCTGCGGGCCGCGGGCGCGCAGGTCGTCGAGCAACTGGGTGTGTCGGGGCGCGAGGTTCATACGGAGGAGATTCTGAAACAGGACAACCCGAACATAACGGAAATCAAATTTTTGCCTTTAAGGGTAAATACCGAATAAAAAAGAACATAAACGAACAATAGAATCGACAAAACGAAAACACCCGACCCGGGTGACTGGCCTTCTTCTGGACCTGAAATGCAGCTCTCTCTGGAATACGTGGGGAAAACGGTCGGACCATCGGTCCACCTCTATCCCCAGAGCCTGACCCCGGTGCCCGGCGCGGTCACGGTGTTGCTCGGTGCAACCCAGGCCGGCAAGACCAGCCTGATGCGCCTCATGGCCGGGCTGGACGTGCCCAGCACCGGTCGGGTGCTGGTGGACGGCGTCGACGTGACCGGTGTGCCGGTGCGCGAACGCAACGTGGCCATGGTCTACCAGCAGTTCATCAACTACCCCTCGATGACGGTGGCTGACAACATCGCCTCACCGCTGAAACTGCGCGGTCTGCCGCGCGCCGCGATCGATGCTCAGGTGCGGCAGCTCGCCGAGCGCCTGCACATCGACATCTTTCTGGACCGCCTGCCGGCCGAGCTCTCCGGTGGCCAACAGCAGCGCGTGGCGCTGGCCCGCGCCCTGGCCAAGAACGCCCCGCTGATGCTGCTGGACGAGCCGCTGGTGAACCTGGACTACAAGCTGCGCGAAGAGCTGCGCGAGGAACTGACCCAGCTGTTCGCGGCCGGCGACTCCACCGTGGTCTACGCCACCACCGAGCCCGGCGAGGCGCTGCTGCTGGGCGGCTACACGGCGGTGATGGACGCGGGCGAACTGCTGCAATACGGCCCGACCGCCGAGGTCTTTCACGTGCCCAAGTCGATCCGCGTGGCGCGCGCCTTCAGCGACCCGCCGATGAACCTGCTGGCGGCCGAGGTGGTCGACGGTGGTGTGCAACTGGGTGGCGGGCCGCGCCTGGCCGTGAAACTGCCCGAACGCGCCTCCCGCGCGCTGACGGTGGGCGTGCGCGCCAGTGCCCTGCGGGTGCATCCGCGCGAGGGCGATGTGACCCTGCCCGGAACCGTGGAGCTGGCCGAGATCTCGGGTTCCGACACCTTTGTGCACGTGCACACCGGCGTGGGCGAGGTGGTGGCCCAGCTCACCGGCGTGCACGACTTTGAGCTCGGCAGCCCCATCACCCTGCACCTGAACCCGGCGCAGGTCTATGTGTTCGACCAGGCGGGCGACCTGCTGGTCGCGCCCGAGCGCAAGGGAGCACACCAATGAGCCGCATCGATCTGGACCTCGCGCACTCGTACAAGCCGAACCCGAAGTCGGACGCCGACTACGCGCTGCTGCCGCTGAAGATGAGCTTCGAAGACGGTGGCGCCTACGCCTTGCTCGGCCCCTCGGGCTGCGGCAAGACGACCATGCTCAACATCATGTCCGGCCTGCTGGTGCCTTCGCACGGTACGGTGACCTTCGATGGCCAGGACATGACCCGCGCCACGCCGCAGCAGCGCAACATCGCCCAGGTGTTCCAGTTTCCGGTCATCTACGACACCATGACCGTGGCCGAAAACCTGGCGTTCCCGCTGAAGAACCGCAAGGTGCCGGCGCACCAGATCCAGGCCCGCGTGGGTCAGATCGCCGAGATGCTGGAGATGAGCCACCAGCTCGACATGCGCGCCGCCGGCCTGAGCGCCGACCAGAAACAGAAGATCTCGCTGGGCCGGGGTCTGGTGCGGCCCGATGTGTCGGCCGTGCTGTTCGACGAGCCGCTGACCGTGATCGACCCGCACCTGAAATGGCAGTTGCGCCGCAAGCTCAAGCAGATCCACCACGAGCTCAAGCTGACCCTGATCTACGTGACGCACGACCAGGTGGAGGCATTGACCTTTGCCGACCAGGTGGTGGTGATGACGCGCGGCAAGGTGGTGCAGATGGGCACGCCCGAGGCCCTGTTCGAGCGGCCGGCCCACACCTTCGTGGGGCATTTCATCGGCTCGCCGGGCATGAACTTCCTGCCCGCGAACGTGGCCGACGGTGGCCTCAGCGTGGGCGGC
The DNA here is from genome assembly GCA_002842215.1 of Betaproteobacteria bacterium HGW-Betaproteobacteria-9. Taxonomy (GTDB): domain Bacteria; phylum Pseudomonadota; class Gammaproteobacteria; order Burkholderiales; family Burkholderiaceae_C; genus Hydrogenophaga. The sequence goes on from PHCC01000021.1 coordinate 168,055, forward strand.
CTCGGCCTGAGCGCGGACCGCGAGCTGCCCGCGGGCGATCTCAAGCTGGGCATCCGCCCCGAATACCTGCGGCTGGTGCCGGTCGACGCGATCGGTGCCTTGCCCGCCACCGTGCGCCAGGTGCAGGACATCGGCACCTACCTGCTGGTGACCTGCGACGTCGCCGGCCAGACCCTCAAGGCACGGCTCGCGCCCGACGCCACGCCGCCCGCGGTGGGCGACCGGGTGGGCCTGCAGGTGCTGGGCGAGCACACCTGCTATTACAGGAACGAGGAGCTCATGGCATGAGCGTTACCACCAAACCCGTGAACCAGAAGGCCTGGTTCCTGATCCTGCCGGTCTTCATCTGCGTGGCCTTCTCGGCCATCCTGCCGCTGATGACGGTGGTGAACTACTCGGTGCAGGACATCATCTCGCCCGAACGCCGCGTCTTCGTCGGCACCGAATGGTTCGCCGCCGTGATGCGCGACGAAGACCTGCACGCCGCGCTGTGGAACCAGCTGAAGTTCTCAGGCGCCGTGCTGCTGGTCGAGATACCGCTGGGCATCGCGCTGGCGCTGTCCATGCCGGCCGCGGGCTGGAAGGCCTCGGCCACGCTGGTGATCGTGGCGCTGTCGCTGCTGATCCCGTGGAACGTGGTGGGCACCATCTGGCAGATCTTCGGCCGCGCCGACATTGGCCTGATGGGCGCGACCCTGCAGCGGCTGGGCATCGAGTACAGCTACACCGGCGACGCCTTGCACGCCTGGCTCACCGTGTTGCTGATGGACATCTGGCACTGGACGCCGCTCGTTGCGCTGCTGGCCTACGCCGGCCTGCGCAGCATCCCCGACGCCTACTACCAGGCTGCCCGCATCGACGGCGCCAGCAAGTTCGCGGTGTTCCGCTACATCCAGCTGCCCAAGATGCGCGGCGTGCTGATGATCGCCGTGCTGCTGCGCTTCATGGACAGCTTCATGATCTACACCGAGCCCTTCGTGCTGACCGGTGGCGGCCCCGGCAACGCCACCACGTTCCTGAGCCAGTACCTGACGCAGAAGGCCGTCGGCCAGTTCGACCTGGGGCCGGCGGCGGCGTTCTCGCTGATCTATTTCCTCATCATCCTGCTGTTCTGCTTCGTGCTCTACAACTGGATGCAACGCCTGGGACAAACCGAGAAGGAGGGTGGCCATGAATGATCGCCGGTTCAAGAAACGCACGATCTTCCTGATCGCCTACCTCGTCTTCGCCCTGTTGCCCATCTACTGGATGGTCAACATGAGCTTCAAGACCAACCAGGAAATTCTCTCCAGCTTCAGCCTGCTCCCGCAGGCCTTCACCTGGGACAACTACAGGACCATCTTCACCGACGAGTCCTGGTACTCGGGCTACATCAACAGCCTGATCTACGTGGCGATCAACACCACGATCTCCCTCACGGTGGCGCTGCCGGCGGCGTATGCGTTCTCACGCTACAGCTTCCTGGGCGACAAGCACGTGTTCTTCTGGCTGCTGACCAACCGCATGACACCGCCCGCGGTGTTCCTGCTGCCGTTCTTCCAGCTCTACACCACGGTCGGCCTGATGGACACCCACCTGGCGGTGGCGCTGGCCCACCTGCTGTTCAACGTACCGCTGGCGGTCTGGATTCTGGAAGGCTTCATGTCGGGCATCCCGCGCGAGATCGACGAGACCGCCTACATCGACGGCTACAGCTTCCCCCGCTTCTTCCTCACCATCTTCCTGCCGCTGATCAAGGCCGGCGTGGGTGTGGCGGCTTTCTTCTGCTTCATGTTCAGCTGGGTCGAGCTGCTGCTGGCGCGCACGCTCACCAGCGTCAACGCCAAACCCATCGTGGCCACGATGACGCGCACCGTGAGCGCCAGCGGCATGGACTGGGCCACGCTGGCCGCCGCAGGGGTGCTGACCATCGTGCCAGGCGCGATCGTGATCTGGTTCGTTCGCCACTACATAGCCAAAGGCTTCGCCATGGGGAGAGTGTGATGTTTGAGTGGATGGCGTGGACCACGCCGGTCGCGGTTTTTTTCACCTGCATCGTGCTCATGCTCGCCGGCATGACCGTGTGGGAACTCAAGTCGCCCACGACGATGCGCAAGGGCTTTCTGCCCATGGCGACCACGCGTGGCGACCGGCTCTTCATCGGCCTGCTCGGGGCGGCCTACATCAACCTCGCCTTCGTCGGCATGGCCGGGTGGATCACCGAGTGGCTGTCGCTGGAGCAGGAGCCCAGCATCTGGATCTCGTTCGTGGTGTCCATGGTCTGGCTGGTCTGGACTTTGCGCAAGGGTTGAGCCGCAACCGGGACCGTTTTTCCTTTCCGTTGAATTCGGCCCATTGCTTCCCCGGGGCCGAGCCATTCAGCATCAACACCGGGGAAGCACGTTGCTAGAGGAGACATCATGAAATTTCGTCATACCGCAGTGGCCGTTGCGGCCATCGCGGCCCTGGGATGCAATCTGGCCTGGGCCGATGCGGCCGCGGCCAAAAAGTGGATCGACAGCGAGTTCCAGCCCTCCACCCTGAGCAAGGACCAGCAGGCCGCCGAGATGAAGTGGTTCATCGACGCCGCCGCCAAACTCAAGGCCAAGGGCGTGAACGAAATCTCGGTGGTGTCCGAGACCATCACCACGCACGAGTACGAATCGAAGACGCTGGCCAAGGCCTTCAGCGAGATCACCGGCATCACCGTCAAGCACGACCTGATCCAGGAAGGCGACGTGGTCGAGAAGCTGCAGACCTCCATGCAATCCGGCAAGTCGATCTACGACGGCTGGATCTCCGACTCCGACCTGATCGGCACCCACTACCGCTACGGCAAGATCATGAACCTGACCGACTACATGTCGGGCAAGGGCAAGGAATACACGAACCCCGGTCTGGATATCAAGGACTTCATCGGCACCAGCTTCACCACCGGCCCCGACAAGAAGCTCTACCAGTTGCCCGACCAGCAGTTTGCCAACCTGTACTGGTTCCGTGCCGACCTGTTCGCGCGCCAGGACCTGAAGGACAAGTTCAAGGCCAAATACGGCTACGACCTGGGCGTGCCGCTCAACTGGTCGGCCTACGAAGACATCGCCGCCTTCTTCAGCGAAGACGTGAAGACCATCGACGGCAAGCCGATTTATGGCCACATGGACTACGGCAAGAAGGACCCGTCGCTGGGCTGGCGCTTCACCGACGCCTGGCTGTCGATGGCCGGCACCGCCGACATCGGTATCCCCAACGGGAAGCCGGTCGACGAGTGGGGCATCCGCGCCTCGGCCGACGGCTGCACGCCGCTGGGTGCGAGCGTCTCGCGTGGTGGCGCCACCAACTCGCCGGCCGCCGTCTACGCGCTGACCAAGTACGTCGACTGGATGAAGAAGTACGCGCCGAAAGAAGCCAGTGGCATGACCTTCGGCGAAGCCGGCCCCGTGCCGGCCCAGGGCCAGATCGCCCAGCAGATCTTCTGGTACACCGCCTTCACCGCCGACATGACCAAAGCCGGCCTGCCGGTCGTGAATGCCGACGGCACGCCGAAGTGGCGCATGGCCCCCGGCCCGAACGGCCCGTACTGGAAGCAGGGCATGCAGAACGGCTACCAGGACGTGGGCTCGTGGACCTTCTTCGAGAAGCACGACGAGAACAAGACCGCAGCCGCCTGGCTCTACGCGCAGTTCGTGACCGCCAAGACCACTTCGCTCAAGAAGACCATCGTCGGTCTGACCCCGATCCGCGAGTCCGACATCCAGAGCAAGGCCATGACCGACATGGCGCCCAAGCTCGGTGGCCTGGTCGAGTTCTACCGCAGCCCGGCGCGTGTGGCCTGGACGCCCACCGGCACCAACGTGCCCGACTACCCCAAGCTGGCCCAGCTCTGGTGGCAGAACGTGGCCCAGGCCGTGACCGCCGAGAAAACGCCCCAGCAAGCCATGGACAACCTGGCCGATCAGATGGACCAGGTGATGGCCCGTCTGGAACGCGCCGGCATGGACCGCTGCGCGCCCAAGCTCAACAAGAAGGAAGACCCCAAGAAGTGGCTGAGCGACAAGGGCGCCCCGTGGGCCAAGCTGGCCAACGAGAAGCCCAAGGGTGAAACCATCGCCTACGACCAGCTGCTCAACGCCTGGAAGAACGGCAAGGTCCGCTGAGGACGCCTGACCGATCGAGTCGCAACCGCCCCTTGCGCCCACCGGTGCAAGGGGCCACCCCAAACACCATGAAACGCGCAGAACTGCTCCAATCGCTGGCCCAAAAACCCCTGTTCGATCTGGCGGTGGTGGGCGGCGGCGCCACCGGCCTCGGGGTGGCGCTGGATGCCGCGCTGCGCGGCTTCTCCGTGGTGCTGCTGGAGTCGCACGACTTCGCCGGCGGCACCTCTTCACGTTCCACCAAGTTGCTGCACGGCGGGGTGCGTTACCTGGCGCAGGGCAATGTGGCCCTGGTGCGCGAGGCGCTGGCCGAGCGCGCCACGGTGCTGCGCATCGCACCCCACCTGGCGCAGCCGCTGCCCTTCGTCATGCCGTCCTATGGCTGGTGGCAGACCCCGTTCTACGGCGTGGGGCTCAAGCTGTACGACCTGATGGCCGGGCGCGCCGGGCTGGGCCGCACCGCGTTCCTGAACCGCCGGCAGACCCTGGAGGCCTTGCCGGGGGTGAATCCCCAGGGGCTGCACGGCGGCGTGCAGTACTGGGACGGCCAGTTCGACGACGCCCGGCTCGCCCTGGCCCTGGCACGCACCGCCGAAGCCGCGGGCGCGCTGGTGCTGAACTACGCCCGGGTCACCGCCGTGCGTCGTCTGGACGACGCCGGTCACCCGGTCTCCGAGCTCGATGTGAGCGATCGCTTTTCTGAAGAGCTCTACACAGTGCGGGCCAGATGCGTGGTCAATGCCACCGGCGTCTGGGTCGACGAACTGCGGGTCCACTCCAGCGGCGCCACCGCGCAAGTCGCGCCCAAGCGCATGGTCAGCCCGAGCCAGGGCGTGCACGTGGTGGTGGACCGCGACTTCCTGCCGGGCGACCATGCGCTGCTGGTGCCCAAGACACGCGATGGCCGGGTGCTGTTTGCCGTGCCCTGGCTGGGCAAACTGGTGCTCGGCACCACCGACACGCCGCGCCAGGACCTGCCCCGCGAACCCGATGCCTTTGCCGAGGAGCTGGATTTCATCCTGAGCGAGGCCGGCCATGTGCTAAGCCGCCCGGTCACCCAGAAGGACATCCGCAGCATCTGGGTGGGCTTGCGCCCGCTGGTGGCGCCCCCGGAAACCACCGAAGGCGGCACCAAGGTCCTGTCGCGCGAACACACCATCGTGGTGGACGCCAATGGCCTCGTCACCGTCACGGGCGGCAAATGGACCACCTACCGGGCGATGGCCGAAGATGTGCTGGAGCGCTGCTTTGCCAGCGCCTTGCTGCCCAGGCGTCCCGGCGGTCTGAGCGAACGCCACACCCTGCTCGGCGCCCCCGCGGCCGATGCGCCGGCCACGCCCATCTATGCCCCGCCGGGCCTGCACCTGTATGGAACGGAGAAGCCGCGGGTGCTGGCCTGCCCGGGGAATGACCGCCCCCTGGGCATGGGGCTGACCGAGGCCATGGTGCGTTACGCCGTACGCCATGAGCACGCCCACACAGTTGAAGATGTGCTGGCCCGACGCTGGCGGGCCCTGTTCCTGGACGCCCGGGCAGCGGCGGGCATGGCGCCCGATGTCGCCGCGATCCTGGCCCAGGAGCAGGCCACGGACCCGGCGCTCGACCGCTTTCTGTCGCTGTGCGACCACTATTTGCCGAGCCGCACCGCCGTTTTCGCGCAAAAGCCGGTTGACAAGCCAAAGGTGTAGTGCAATAATCTGCGGCTTCGCTGTAAAAAAGCGAAGTTATCCGCCCACCGACGCGGGTTGTGTCCAGTCTGCAGCAGGTCTGCAGGGTTGATGCGGCTGGCAACGACGGGCCCAAGACTGATCACTCCCGGCCGTGGTGGCTGGGGGGATTCAAGTTGGGACTTAAATCAAATGATTCAAACGCAATCTCGACTCGATGTTGCTGACAACACGGGCGCAAAGTCCGTGATGTGCATCAAAGTGCTGGGCGGCTCCAAGCGCCGCTATGCCAGCGTGGGTGATGTCATCAAGGTCAGCATCAAGGAAGCAGCGCCGCGTGGCCGCGTCAAAAAAGGCGAGGTGTACAACGCTGTGGTGGTTCGCACCGCCAAGGGCATCCGTCGTCAGGACGGCGCCTTGATCAAATTCGACGGCAACGCTGCAGTGTTGCTTAACGCCAAGCTGGAGCCTATCGGCACCCGCATCTTCGGACCGGTGACGCGCGAGCTGCGCACCGAGAAGTTCATGAAGATCGTGTCGCTGGCACCCGAGGTTCTCTGAGGAATCATCATGAACAAGATTCGTAGTGGCGATGAAGTCATCGTGATTGCCGGTCGCGACAAGGGCAAGCGCGGCAAGGTTGTGCTGCGCGCCGACGACAGCAAGCTGGTTGTCGAGGGTGTCAACATCGTGAAGAAGCATGCCAAGCCGAACCCCATGAAGGGCATCACCGGCGGCATCATCGAGAAAACCATGCCGATCCACCAGTCCAACGTGGCCATTTTCAATGGCGCCACGGGCAAGGCAGATCGTGTGGGCATCAAGCTCCTGGCTGACGGCAAGAAAATGCGCGTCTTCAAGTCCAGCGGCGAAGAAATCAAGGCGGCCTGAACATGACACGCTTGCAAGAAATCTACCGCGACAAGATCGCGCCCTCTTTGGTCGAGAAATTCGGCTACAAGTCGGTCATGGAAGTGCCTCGCATCACCAAGATCACGCTCAACATGGGCGTGAGCGAGGCGGTTGCCGACAAAAAAGTCATGGACAACGCCGTGGGCGACCTGACCAAGATCGCTGGCCAGAAGCCGGTGGTGACCAAGGCCCGCAAGGCCATCGCGGGTTTCAAGATTCGCGAACAGCAGCCCATCGGCTGCATGGTGACCCTGCGCGGTGCCCGCATGTACGAATTCCTCGACCGTTTCGTCACCGTGGCGCTGCCCCGGGTGCGTGACTTCCGTGGTATTTCCGGCAAGGCGTTTGACGGCCGCGGCAACTACAACATCGGCGTCAAAGAGCAGATCATCTTCCCTGAGATCGAGTACGACAAGGTTGATGCCTTGCGCGGCCTCAACATCAGCATCACGACAACCGCCAAGAACGACGAAGAGTGCAAGGCTCTGCTGGTTGGTTTCCGTTTCCCGTTCAAGAACTGAGGTGGCGCGTGGCTAAACAAGCACTACTGCAACGTGAACTCAAGCGCGAAAAACTCGCGGCCAAGTTCGCCAAAAAATACGCTGAGCTGAAGTCGGTGTCGACCAGCGCAAAGCACTCTGACGAAGAGCGTGATGCGGCCCGTCTGGCGCTGCAAAAAATGCCTCGCAATGCGAACCCGACCCGCCAGCGCAACCGCTGCGAGATCACCGGTCGCCCGCGTGGCACCTTCGCCCACTTCGGCCTGGCTCGCGCCAAGGTCCGTGAAATGGCGTTTGCCGGTGAAATCCCCGGCATCACCAAAGCCAGCTGGTAAGCCCTAGGAGAACCACAAATGAGCATGAGTGATCCTATCGCTGACATGTTGACCCGCATCCGCAACGCGCAGATGGTCGAAAAGGCCAGCGTAACGATGCCGGCGTCCAAGGTCAAAGCCGCGATTGCCCAAGTCCTGAAGGACGAGGGTTACATCGACGGATTCCAGGTCAAGAGCAATGACGGCAAGAGCGAACTCGAAATCGCTCTCAAGTACTACGCTGGCCGTCCGGTGATCGAGCGCATCGAGCGCGTCAGCCGTCCCGGCCTGCGTGTTTACCGCGGCCGAAACGCCATCCCCCAGGTCCAGAACGGTCTGGGTGTGGCCATCGTCACCACGCCGCAGGGTGTGATGACCGACCGCAAGGCGCGCGCTACCGGTGTCGGTGGTGAAGTCCTGTGTTACGTCGCCTGATGCGGGCATTGAGGAGCAACTGAATGTCACGTATTGGTAAACTGCCGGTCACCGTCCCAGCTGGGGTGGAAGTGGCCGTCAAAGACGACCTGATCAACGTCAAGGGCACACTGGGTGCCCTGGCGCTGGCGCAAAACGCGCTGGTGAAAGTTGAAAACAACGCTGGCTCGCTGTCGTTCACTCCGGTGAACGAGTCCCGCGAAGCCAATGCCATGTCCGGCACCATGCGTCAGCTGGTGAACAACATGGTCAATGGTGTGAGCAAGGGCTTCGAGAAGAAGCTCACCCTGCTCGGCGTGGGCTACAAAGCCCAGGCTCAGGGGACCAAGCTCAACCTCACCGTCGGCTACTCCCACCCTGTGGTGATGGACATGCCTGCTGGTATCAAGGTGGAAACCCCGACGCCGACCGAAATCCTGATCAAGGGTTCTGATCGTCAACGCGTGGGCCAGATCGCTTCCGAAGTGCGCGCTGTGCGCCCTCCCGAGCCCTACAAGGGCAAGGGCATCCGTTATGCGGATGAGAAGGTCGTGATCAAGGAAACCAAGAAGAAATAAGGATCAGGATCATGTTGACGAAAAAAGAGCAACGTCTCCGCCGGGCACGTCAGACGCGCATCCGCATTGCGCAGCAAGGCGCCGTCCGCCTGACCGTGAACCGCACCAACCTGCACATCTACGCCAACGTCATCTCCGACGACGGCGCCAAGGTGCTGGCCTCTGCCTCCACGGCCGAAGCCGAAGTGCGGGCCCAGATCGGTGGCGCCGGCAAGGGCGGCAACACCGCTGCTGCGCAACTGGTCGGCAAGCGCATCGCTGAAAAGGCCAAGGCCGCTGGCATCGAGAAGGTGGCGTTTGACCGTTCCGGTTTTGCCTACCACGGCCGGGTGAAAGCCCTTGCAGACGCGGCCCGCGAAGCCGGTCTGCAGTTCTGATCAAACGGAATACACAAAATGGCTAAATTTACGGCTAATGTAAAAAACGAAGCGAGTGACGACGGTCTGCGCGAAAAGATGATCGCGATCAACCGCGTGACCAAAGTGGTCAAGGGCGGTCGCATTCTCGGCTTCGCAGCGCTCACCGTTGTTGGCGATGGCGATGGCCGCGTCGGCATGGGCAAAGGCAAGGCCAAAGAAGTTCCTGTGGCTGTGCAAAAGGCCATGGAAAAGGCCCGCCGCAACATGATCAAGGTGTCGTTGAAGAACGGTTCCCTGCACCACAGCGTGCACGGCGAACACGGCGCTTCCAACGTCATGATGCTGCCCGCTTCCAAGGGTACCGGCATCATCGCTGGCGGCCCTATGCGCGCTGTCTTCGAAGTGCTGGGCATCACCGACGTCGTGGCCAAGAGCCATGGCTCGAGCAACCCCTACAACCTGGTGCGTGCCACGCTGGACGCACTGAAGAACTCGACCACGCCCGCCGACGTGGCTGCCAAGCGCGGCAAGTCGGTCGAAGACATCCTGGGCTGATTGGAGCGATCATGACCACACAAAACACCGTCAAGGTCCAACTGGTGCGCAGCCCCATTGGTACCAAGCAATCCCACCGCGACACCGTGCGCGGCCTGGGCCTGCGCAAGCTCAACAGCACCAGCGAACTGCAGGATACGCCTGCCGTGCGCGGCATGATCAACAAGATCAGCTACCTGGTCAAGGTACTCTGAACCGGAGTCGCAAGACATGGAACTCAATAGCATCAAGCCCCAAGAAGGCGCCAAGCACGCCAAGCGTCGTGTCGGTCGTGGTATCGGCTCCGGCCTGGGTAAAACCGCTGGTCGTGGTCACAAGGGTCAGAAATCGCGTTCGGGTGGCTACCACAAGGTGGGCTTCGAAGGCGGTCAGATGCCTATGCAACGCCGTCTGCCCAAGCGTGGCTTCAAGTCGGCCCTGCTTCAGTTCAACGCTGAAGTGACCCTGACAGACATCAGCGCGCTCGACGTGGCTGAAGTCGACATCCTGGTTTTGAAGCAGGCGGGCCTGGTGGCCAACCTGGCCAAGCGCGTCAAGGTCATCAAGACCGGTGAAATCACCCGTGCCGTGACCCTGAAGAACATCGGCGCAACCGCCGGTGCGAAGCAGGCGATCGAAGCCGCTGGCGGCTCGCTGGTCTGACCGGACACAAGCGAAGGCAAGCTGTGGCAACTGGATCCGCAACTCTGGCCAAAACAGGCAAGTTCGGCGACCTGCGTCGCCGACTGGTGTTCCTGTTGCTGGCCTTGGTGGTTTACCGTATCGGGGCGCACATTCCCGTGCCCGGGATCGACCCTGCGCAACTGGAACAGTTGTTCAAAGGCCAGGCGGGCGGCATTCTGAGTCTGTTCAACATGTTCTCTGGCGGCGCCTTGTCACGGTTCACCGTGTTCGCGCTGGGGATCATGCCGTACATCTCCGCTTCCATCATCATGCAGCTCATGACGTACGTGGTTCCCACGTTTGAGCAGCTGAAGAAAGAAGGCGAAGCCGGTCGTCGCAAGATCACCTCGTACACCCGTTATGGCACGCTCGGGCTTGCCATTTTCCAGGCCATGGGCATTGCCCTGGCGTTGGAAGGTCAGCAGGGGCTCGTGATCGATCCCGGCATGGCGTTCCGCCTGACAGCGGTGGTCAGCCTGGTCGCGGGCACGATGTTCCTGATGTGGCTGGGTGAGCAGATCACCGAGCGCGGTCTGGGCAATGGCATCTCGATCCTTATTTTTGCCGGCATTGCCGCCGGTCTCCCGAGCGCCATTGGCGGGTTGCTGGAACTGGTGCGCACCGGTGCCATGAACATTCTGGTGTCTCTTCTGATCATCGCCCTGGTGGTTCTGGTCACCTACTTCGTGGTGTTTGTTGAACGTGGTCAGCGCAAGATTCTTGTGAACTACGCTCGCCGCCAGGTCGGCAACAAGGTGTATGGCGGTCAGTCGTCCCACCTGCCGCTCAAGCTGAACATGGCTGGCGTGATTCCGCCGATCTTCGCATCGAGCATCATCCTGTTGCCCACGACAATAGTGAGTTGGGTGAGTACCGGTGATTCGACCCGTTGGCTGCGCGACATTGCTTCGGCCTTGTCTCCGGGGCAGCCGATCTATGTGGGCCTGTACGCTGCTGCGATCATCTTTTTCTGCTTCTTCTACACCGCGCTGGTGTTCAACAGTCGCGAAACGGCGGACAACCTGAAGAAGAGCGGCGCATTCATTCCGGGTATTCGTCCGGGTGACCAGACCGCTCGCTATATCGACAAGATTCTGCTGCGACTGACTTTTGTCGGTGCGATCTACATCACCGCCGTGTGTCTGTTGCCGGAGTTTCTGATTTTGAAATACAACGTGCCGTTCTATTTTGGCGGTACCTCTCTACTGATCATTGTGGTGGTCACCATGGACTTCATGGCCCAGGTGCAAAACTACATGATGTCGCAGCAATATGAATCGCTGCTGAAAAAGGCCAACTTCAAGACGTCCGTAGGCAATTGATTCAGTCGTATGTCCAAGGACGATGTGATCGAGATGCAGGGCGAGGTGATTGAAAACCTGCCCAACGCAACTTTCAGGGTCAAGTTGGAAAACGGCCATGTGGTCTTGGGGCATATCTCAGGGAAGATGCGGATGCATTACATCCGCATCCTGCCAGGGGACAAAGTCAAAGTGGAGCTCACGCCCTACGACTTGACCCGGGCGCGGATTGTTTTTCGATCGAAGTAACGAGCGGTTGTTTTGAGAATTTTTGGAATATCTAGGAGAAAACTATGAGAGTTTCAGCTTCGGTCAAGAAAATGTGCCGCAACTGTAAGATCATCAAGCGTCACGGGATTGTGCGGGTCATCTGCACCGACCCCCGTCACAAGCAGCGTCAAGGCTGATCGGTTCGTTTAGAGGAACATCATGGCTCGTATTGCAGGCATCAACATTCCGCCGCACAAGCACGCCGAAATCGGCTTGACGGCAATTTTTGGCATTGGCCGTACCCGCGCTCGCAAGATTTGCGAAGCTTGCGGTATCGACTACGCCAAGAAAATCAAGGACCTGACCGACGCAGAACTCGAAAAAGTTCGCGACCAGGTTGGCGTTTTCACGATCGAAGGCGATCTGCGCCGCGAAACGACCATGAACATCAAGCGTTTGATGGACATTGGTTGCTACCGTGGTTTCCGCCATCGCCGTGGCCTGCCAGTGCGTGGTCAGCGCACCAAGACCAATGCCCGCACCCGCAAGGGACCGCGCAAGGCAGCCCAGTCGCTGAAGAAATAAACGGTTTGAAGGACCCTCATGGCTAAGTCACCCAACAGCGCCGCATCCGCACGCGTTCGCAAGAAAGTCCGCAAGAACATTGCCGACGGCATTGCCCACGTGCACGCTTCGTTCAACAACACCATCATCACCATCACCGACCGCCAGGGCAACGCTTTGTCCTGGGCTTCGTCGGGTGGTCAGGGTTTCAAAGGCTCGCGCAAGTCGACGCCCTTTGCCGCCCAGGTTGCTTCCGAGGTGGCTGGTCGTGCTGCCATCGAGCAGGGCATCAAGAACCTGGACGTCGAGATCAAGGGCCCAGGTCCTGGTCGCGAATCTTCGGTTCGTGCTCTGGGTGCCCTCGGCATCCGCATCAACTCGATCGCCGACGTGACGCCCGTGCCTCACAACGGCTGCCGCCCGCAGAAGCGCCGTCGCATCTGACGCCGTACCGCCGCGCGCGGTATACTCAAAAGCTTTTCTCAGCGCCACCGCAGTCTCTGCGGTGGCATTTTTGCTAAGTCCACCGCCATCCCATGCAGGGAACGGCTCCCGCAATGGCATCTTCGCGATACCGGTTGCGGCAGATAACTCAAGGAACCCAACGTGGCACGTTACCTCGGCCCCAAGGCCAAACTTTCCCGCCGTGAAGGCTCTGACCTGTTGCTCAAGAGCGCCCGCCGCTCCATCAGCGACAAGGCCAAGTTCGACTCCAAGCCCGGCCAGCACGGTCGCACCTCGGGTCAGCGCACCTCCGATTTCGGCCTGCAGCTGCGGGAGAAGCAAAAGGTCAAGCGCACCTACGGTGTGCTGGAGCGCCAGTTCCGCCGTTACTTCGCGGAAGCCGATCGCCGCCGTGGCAACACCGGTGCCAATTTGTTGTTCCTGCTCGAAGCGCGTCTCGACAACGTGGTCTTCCGCATGGGTTTTGCCTCGACCCGCGCTGAAGCGCGCCAGATCGTGTCGCACAAGGCGATCACCGTCAATGGCCAGTCGGTCAACATCCCCTCGTACTCGGTGAAGGCCGGTGATGTCATCGCCGTGCGCGAGAAGTCGAAGAAGCAGGCCCGCGTGATCGAAGCGCTGGAACTGGCCAAGCAGATCGGTTTCCCGGCTTGGGTCGACGTGTCCGTCGACAAGGCTGAAGGCGTGTTCAAGAAGTCGCCCGACCGCGACGAGTTCGCCTCCGACGTCAACGAATCGCTGATCGTCGAACTGTATTCCCGTTAATTTCGTTCCCGGTCACTGCTTCATGGCAGCGGCCGGGCCATGCTCCGTCTGCCTTATCGGTGTAACGAGCCGAGGGTACTGAAGGAAGTCTGAATGCTGAACAATCTGCTCAAGCCCAAAACCATCAACGTCGAGCAAATTTCGACCAATCGCGCCAAAGTGACCCTGGAGCCCTTTGAGCGTGGCTACGGTCACACGCTGGGCAATGCGCTGCGTCGCGTGCTGCTGTCTTCCATGACGGGCCACGCACCGACCGAAGTCACGATCGCGGGTGTGGTGCACGAGTACTCTTCCATCGACGGCGTGCAGGAAGACGTCGTCAACATGCTGCTGAACCTCAAGGGCGTGGTCTTCAAGCTGCACAACCGCGACGAAGTCACCCTGAGCCTGCGCAAAGACGGCGAAGGCCTGGTCACCGCGGCTGACATCCAGACGCCGCACGACGTCGAGATCGTCAACCCCGGACACGTCATTGCCACCCTGTCGGCCGGCGCAAAGCTGGACATGCAGATCAAGGTCGAAAAAGGCCGTGGTTATGTGCCGGGCAGCCTGCGTCGCAACGACGACCAGTCGCGTTCGCTGGGCCGCATCGTGCTCGACGCTTCGTTCTCGCCCGTGAGGCGCGTGAGTTACACCGTCGAAAGCGCCCGCGTTGAGCAGCGTACCGACCTCGACAAGCTGGTTCTGGAGATCGAAACCAACGGTTCCATCGGTCCGGAAGAAGCCGTTCGTGCTTCGGCCAAGATCCTGGTGGAACAGCTGGCGGTGTTCGCTCAGCTCGAAGGCGTGGAACTGTCGGCATTCGACGCCCCTGCCCAGCGCAGCTCGCAGCAGTTTGATCCGATCCTGCTGCGTCCGGTGGACGAGCTTGAACTCACCGTGCGTTCGGCCAACTGCCTCAAGGCAGAGAACATCTATTACATTGGTGACCTGATCCAGCGCACCGAGAACGAGCTGCTCAAGACCCCCAACCTGGGTCGCAAGTCGCTCAACGAAATCAAGGAAGTGCTCGCTTCGCGCGGCCTGACCTTGGGCATGAAGCTCGAAAACTGGCCACCGGCTGGTCTCGACAAACACTGAACTCGTCGATCAACGTCTGACGAACCTCCAGTACCTGATACGGCTGGGGGCAAAACACTGAAAGGAAATCACCATGCGTCACGGACACGGACTTCGCAAACTCAACCGCACCAGCGAGCACCGCCTCGCCATGCTGCGCAACATGATGAACTCGCTGCTCACGCACGAAGTCATCAAGACCACGGTGCCCAAGGCCAAAGAGCTGCGCCGCGTGGTTGAACCCATGATCACCCTGGCCAAAGTGGCCACTGTGGCCAACCGCCGCCTGGCGTTTGACCGCCTGCGCGATCGCGATGTGGTCGTCAAGCTGTTCAACGAACTCGGCCCGCGCTTTGCAGCACGTCCCGGCGGCTATACCCGCATTCTCAAGATGGGGTACCGCGTGGGTGACAATGCACCCATGGCTTTGGTCGAACTGGTGGACCGCGCAGAAGATGCCGCTCCAGCGGCAGACGACGCCAAAGCGTGATAGAATACAAGGCTTGACGCGGAGTGGAGCAGCCTGGTAGCTCGTTGGGCTCATAACCCAAAGGTCGCAAGTTCAAATCTTGCCTCCGCAACCAATAAAATCAAGCACTTAGCTTGTCAAAAAGCCCACGGTAACGTGGGCTTTTTTGTTTGTGTCGAGGTTTGTGCCGTCACAGACAGGCTGCACTCGGTTTGTGACCTTTGGGTACTATCCAGAATCGCCCCTGTGGTCATGACCATTGGGTAGATTTCGCTCCACTTACAAGCAAATGACGGTGCGCGAAATCGCTCTGTTTTGTCAATCCGTTTCCACCATGGGTGGTTTCGATTGTGACCCTGTACCCGATTCAGTACCGCTCGGAAGTAGAGATTTCCGGCTCCTCTGAGATCGTCGTTGCAGGCAGTTGCTTGCAACGACGGGCGAATTC
>PHCC01000022.1 GCA_002842215.1 Betaproteobacteria bacterium HGW-Betaproteobacteria-9
ATCCAACAGTCTGAAGCCTTGCTTCTTTCTGCTTGCTTAGCTGCGATCAGCTGAGCCTCGTAGTATACATCAGTTTTTGCAGCTCTGTCAAAATATTTTAGGGTTTCCACTAACTCATCTTGGCACTGCTCTGGACTTTCGTCCCTGAGCCACCCTGATCACTTCTTGCTAGCCTTTGAGGCTTTGCAGTGATCAGCGCAGCCTCGCAGTATATGACAGATTTTGAGCTTTTGTCAAAAGCTCGCAAAAAAGTTTAGGAAAGATGCTCCTTTGCTGATCCGCGTCGGACGGCCTCTTCCAGAGGGCGCGACCCCTTGCCTATATATACGGACCTGGCGCAGTCACTCAAGTCGCCCCTGGTGCACGGGGATAATCGCGGCACTTCTGACTCTAACTCTCCCATGGCACTCATCACTCTGCAAAACGCGCAACTGGCCTTTGGCCACGTCGCGCTGCTCGACCACACCGACTTCGCTCTTGAATCCCAGGAAAGGGTCGGCCTGATTGGGCGCAACGGCACGGGCAAGTCTTCTCTGCTCAAGATACTGGCGGCATTGGAGAAACCGGACGACGGCACGCTGCAGACCCAGACCGGTCTGCGCGTGGCTTATGTGCCGCAGGAGCCGGTGCTGGACCTGCACAGCTCTGTGTTTGAAGCGGCCAGCGTGGGTCTGGCCGACGCCCGGGCCGCACGCGACCTCTATTTGAGCGGTGAAGACGGTCTCGATCTGGACGCTTTGCAAAACCGCATCGAGGCGCTGGACGCCTGGAACTGGGAGCAACGCGTGGAGGAAACGCTTCACCGGCTCCATCTGGAGCCCGACGTGACCGTGGGCACCTTGTCCGGGGGCAACAAGAAGCGTGTGGCGCTCGCGCAGGCCCTGGTGAGCCGACCCGACGTGCTGCTGCTGGACGAGCCCACCAACCACCTGGACCTGGACAGCATCACATGGCTTGAGGACCTTCTGCTGGAATACAAAGGGAGCGTGGTCACCATCAGCCACGACCGGGCGTTCCTGGACCGCGTCGCCACCCGCATGGTGGAACTGGACCGCGGACGCCTGCTGAGCTACCCGGGCAACTTCGCCCAGTACCAGCTCCTGAAAGAAGAGCAACTGGCCCAAGAGGCCGTCATCAACGCGCGTGCCGACAAGCTGCTGGCCCAGGAAGAGGTGTGGATCCGCAAGGGCGTGGAAGCCCGGCGCACGCGGGCACAGGGGCGCATCACCCGGCTGGAAGGCCTGCGCGCCCAGCGCGAGCAGCGCCGCAACGCTCTGGGCAGCGTGAAGCTGGAAGTGGCCAGTGGCACGGCCAGCGGCAAGATCGTGGCCGAGATGGAGAAGATATGCAAGTCGTTCCCCACCGCCGATGGCGGGCAACGCATGGTGGTCCGCGACTTCACTGGCACCATCCTGCGGGGCGACAAGATTGGTCTGATCGGGCCCAATGGCGCGGGAAAAACGACGCTGTTGAAGATCATCCTGGGTGAGCTGGCCCCCGACAGCGGCACGATCCGCCAGGGCAGCAAACAAACCGTGGCGTACTTTGACCAGATGCGCGACCAGATCGACCTGGACGCCACGCTGGAAGACTTCATCAGCCCCGGCAGCGAGTGGATCGAGATCGGCAACAAGCGCACCCACGTCAAGAGCTACCTGAGCGATTTCCTGTTTTCACCCGCACGCGCCAACGCACCGGTGCGCACGCTCTCGGGCGGCGAGCGCAACCGATTGCTGCTGGCGCGCCTGTTTGCCCGGCCGGCCAACGTGCTGGTGCTGGACGAACCCACCAACGATCTGGACATCGACACGCTGGAGCTGCTGGAAGACCTGTTGCAACAATACGAAGGGACCGTGTTCCTCGTCAGCCACGACCGGCGCTTCCTCGACAATGTGGTCACCAGCACGCTGGTCTCAGAGGGCGAAGGCCGCTGGCGCGAATACGTGGGTGATGTGCAGGACTGGCTCACGCAGTCGGCGCGTGCCGAAGCGCTGCAGCGCGAGCGTGCGCCTGCCGCAGCGCCAGCAGCGCCGGTTGCCCCGTCGGTCGCACCTGTTGCGCCCGCCAACTCGGCGTCCCCGAAACGCAAGCTCAGCTACAAGGAACAGCGCGAGTTCGAAGCCCTGCAAGGGAAGATCGCGGCGCTGGAGGCCGAGCAGGCCGACATCGACCGCGCGCTGGCGGGCGGTCAACTCTTTGCCACCGATCCGGCCCGCGCCACTCAATTGGGCGCCCGACACGCCGAAATAGAGTCTGAATGGATGCAGGCCTTGGAGCGCTGGGAGGTGCTCGGAGGCAGTTGAACGCCCAAACCTGACGGGCTGCACCCCGCACACCACCCGCTCATGCCAACGACGCCCCAACGCCTCGCACACGATTTCCAGCGAGCGCTGCAAGACCTGCAGAAGGAACGGGAACGCACCCGCCAGCTCATGGCCGAGCTGGACCGGCAGAACCACGAACTGGACCGGTTGCGCAGCTCGGTGCACCGCGAATCCAACAGCCGCCTGCTGGCCGAAGAGGCGCTGGACGAAACCAGCGACCGATTGCAACTCGCGGTTGAAGCCGCCGGCTTGGCGCTGTGGGACTGGCAGTTGCCGTCACAACAGGTTTTCCTGACCGCGCGCTGGGGCGAAATGCTGGGCGACATCGCGGTCGATGGCTACTGGGACACATCAGCCTTGATTGAGCGGGTCCACCCCGACGACCGCGCCCGTGCACAAGCGACAGCAGGCGAACTGCTGCAGGGCCGGCAGCAGCGCACGGTGGTTCAGTACCGCGTGCGCACCGCCGACGGATGGCTGTGGATCGAAAGCCATGGCATGGTCGCCGAGCACGACGCCAAGGGCCGCCCGCTGCGGCTGATGGGATCTCACGCTGACATCAGCGAACGCAAGCGCGTGGAAGCCGAAGGTGCACAAGCCCGCGCCCAGGCGGAGCAGGCGAGCCAGGCCAAAAGCGAGTTCCTGGCCAACATCAGTCACGAGGTGCGCACACCGCTCAATGCCCTCATGGGGCTGACCCGCCTGCTGATGGATTCGCCGCTCGACACCGAGCAGAAAAGCTGGCTGGACCTGATGGACAGCTCGGCCCACGCCCTGCTCAACCTGCTCAACGACGTGCTGGACCTCTCGCGCATCGAGGCCGGCAAGCTCAGCATGGAGAACGTGCAGTTTCCGCTGCGCGACACGCTGGCGGAAGTCAGTGCACTCTATGCCGAGCAGGCGCACGCCAAACCGCTGGGCTGGGAGCTCCAGTTGTCGGCCCGGTTGCCCGACCACATGCAAGGCGATCCAGGGCGCCTGCGGCAGGTGCTGAACAACCTGCTCTCCAACGCACTGAAGTTCACGCCCCGCGGCGGGCGCATCCGCCTGACCGCGGACTTGCTGACCGGCAGCGCTGGCGGCGCGCACCAGTTGCGCCTGCAGGTGCAGGACAGTGGTGTGGGCATCGCGAAAAAGCACCAGTCCACCATCTTTGATGCTTTCACCCAGGCCGATGCCTCCACCGCGCGCAAGTTCGGCGGCAGTGGCCTGGGTCTGGCGATCTGTTCGCGCCTGGTCCAGCTCATGGGCGGACGCATCGACCTGGTGAGCGAACTCGGCCAGGGCAGCACCTTCACCGTCACACTGCCGCTGGGCGAAACCACAGCCACAGACAGCGGCCCGCTGAGCGCCCCCATGGAGCTCAACGAGGTGGCGCTGGCCGGACAACGCTTCGCGGGTCTCTGCGTGCTGGTGGCCGAAGACCACCCGGTCAACGAACTGCTGATGAAACAACTGCTGCAGCGTCTGGGCTGCAGCGTGCGGCTGGCACGCGACGGGAATCAGGCCGTTGCCCAGTGGGAACAAGGTGGTGTGGACCTCGTGTTGATGGACGTTCAGATGCCCGGCAGCAACGGCCTGGAGGCGACACGGCGCATCCGTGAGCGCGAGATCCAGCTGGGCCGTCCGCACACACCGATCGTGGCGGTCACGGCCAACGCCATGAACGGCGACCGCGAAGCCTGCCTGCTGG
Organism: Betaproteobacteria bacterium HGW-Betaproteobacteria-9; assembly: GCA_002842215.1. Classification (GTDB taxonomy): domain Bacteria; phylum Pseudomonadota; class Gammaproteobacteria; order Burkholderiales; family Burkholderiaceae_C; genus Hydrogenophaga. The sequence continues at coordinate 4,018 of PHCC01000022.1, forward strand.
CCGGGATGGACGGCTACTCGTCCAAGCCCGTCAGTCCGCAAGCGCTGATCCGCGCCATGGACGAAGCCCTGATGCGCAGCGCCCGCCGCGGCGTCCCGCGCGCGGCAACGCCGGAGCCACCCCCTGCGCACCAGCCCGCCGAGGCGGGACCGCTGGACATCGACAAGCTGCGCCGGCGGCTGGATGGCGACGAGACCACCCTGCGCCAGCTCGCCCAGGCCATGCGAACCGATCTACGCCAGCGCTTGCTGGCTCTGCAACAGGCGTTTCGGACGCAAGACATCGACATGGCGGTGGCCCATGCGCACGGACTCAAGGGTTCGCTGGGCAGCATGACAGCCGAGCGCGGCGCCCGCCTGTCCAAGGGGCTGGAACTGGCCGCGCGTTCACGCGACTGGCCACTCTTCGGCCGCGCCCTGCCGCTGATGCAGGCCGAGGCAAAGCAGATCGACGGCGCGTTGGCCGCGCTGCTCAGTGCGCCGCCAGTCGCTTGAAAACTTTCCAGAACGCCGCGTCCTGCGTGGTCGCGAAGTTGATGCGCATCAGCGTGCTCGGTGCGCGCGCGGCGTGGAACAGCGAACCGGGCGCGATCAGGTAGCCCTCGTCCAGCATGCGTTGCGCCAGCGCCTCGGTGTCCACGCCCGTGTCCACCCAGCCAAACAGGCCCGCGGGCTCCGAAGCGAAATGGCAGCCCACTGCCTGCGCGAGCTTCACACTGCGGCCGCGCGCCTCGTCGAGCCGGCTGCGGATGCGTTCGGCGTGGCGGCGCAGCTGGCCCTGCTCGATGCAGTGCGCGAGCGCCCGCTCCAGCAGGCTGGGCGTGGTGAGCGTGGTGAGCAGCTTGGTGTCGAGCAGGCGCTCCACCCAGTCGGGCGGCGCCACCAGGTAGCCCACGCGCCAGTTGGGCGCCAGGATCTTGGCAAAACCGCTGACGTAGATGGTGCGTTGCAGACCGTCGAGCACGCTCATGCGGGTGGCGTGCTCGGGCGCGATGTGACCGTAGGTGTCGTCCTCCACCACGTAAAAGCCGTGTTGCTGCGCCAGCTGCAGCACGCGATGCGCACTCGCCGGCGAGAGGCTGTAGCCGGTCGGGTTGTGCAGCACGCTGACACTCACGAACAGCTTGGGCGCGTGTTCTTCGCAGTAGCGCGCCATCACTGCCAGATCGGGCCCCGCCGGTCCGCGCGGCACCGGCAGGATGCGCATGCCCATGGCCGCCAGCCGTGCGAACTCGACCGCCCAGCCCGGCTCTTCCACCATCACACAATCGCCCGGCTTCAGCAGGGTGCGGCTCACGATGTCGAGCGCGTGCGTGGCGCCCACGGTGGTGATGATCTGCTGCGGCCCAGCGGGCAGACCCAGCACCTGCAGGCGGTCGGCCAGCACGCGGCGCAACTGCCCGTCGCCCAGCGGTTCGCCGTAACGCAGCGAGTTGTCGGCCAGCGCAGGCCCCGTGGTGACGCGGCGCACCGCCGCCTGCATGAAGCTGGAGACCATCCAGTCCGGCGGAAAGGCGCCCATGCCGGGCTGCGGCCGCGAGCCCGCCGGGTGGAACATGCCGCGGATCAGCGCCGCTGCGTTCACCGGCGCGGCCATGCGGTCGGACGACTCGGCGCCCGGTGCCGGACGCCCGGCACCCGCGCCCCGCAACGGCGTGCGCTCACGCACGAAAAAGCCTCGGTAACGCTGCGCCTGCACCAGGCCCTGCGCCAGCAACAGGTCGTAGGCCGCCACCACCGTGGACGGGCTCAGACCCTGCTGGGCGGCGCACTGGCGCACGCTGGGCAGTCGCGCGCCGGGTGCGAGCAGGCGGTCGCGGATGCGGGCGGCAAAGCGCTCGGCCAGCTGCTCGGCCAGCGTCTGCGCCGCCGTGCGGCTGAGGGCGGGCGCGCTGGCCAGCGCATCGCCGGGGCTGGCGTCGGGGGTGCTGAACATGGCAGTGTGTGGGCAGAACGAACCACACAGTCTTTGAACTGAATGCCCAAACTGTATGGCTTGTGTATTGGCGTGAAAGGATAAAGTGTCTGCCATGCGCCCGCAAGCCCTTTTCACCCACAACCGTCCGTTCAAGGCACCGGACCGGTGTGCGCACGCGAAGGGCCGCCCATGAACGCCACCGAATTCAGCGCCCTGCTGGTGCTGGCCACGGCCACCAGCTTCACCCCGGGGCCCAACACCACGCTGTCCACCGCACTCGCGGCCAACTTCGGCCTGCGCCATTCGCTGCGCTTTGTCTGCGCGGTGCCGGTGGGCTGGGGTGTGCTGCTGGCGCTGTGCGCCGGTGGGCTGGGCACGCTGATCGTGGCGCAGCCGGCCTTGCGCTGGGCCATCCTCATCGGTGGCTGCACCTACCTGCTGTGGATGGCCTGGAAGCTCTGGGGCAGCCGCTCGCTCAGCCAGGTCAAGGCCGAGCGCCTGCAAGTCACCTTCCTGCAGGGTGTGATGCTGCAGTTCCTCAACATCAAGGCCTGGATGCTGGCGCTGTCCATCGTGGCGGGCTGGATCGCCGGGCGGCCGGACGCGCTGGAGCGCTTCGTGCAGGTGCTGCCGCTGATGCTGGCCTATGCGTTTTTCAGCAACCTGCTCTATGCCTCGGTCGGATCGCTGCTGCGCCACTGGCTGGCCGGGCCGGTGGTGGACGGCGTGCCCACAGGCGCGCGCCTGCTGGCCTTCAACAGGGTCATGGCCACAGCCCTGGTGCTCACCGCCGCGTGGATGCTGGTGAGTGGCCTGGGCGCCCCGGTTCCGGCCACGGGAAACACGCCATGAGCCACAGCGCTGCGCTGCCCGCCCTGCCCAGCCACCGCGAACAGACCCTGGGCCTGTGGCTCGGCCTGATCGGCGTGGTGGTGTTCGCACTCACCCTGCCCATGACGCGGCTGGCCACCGGCACGGCCGACGCGCCCCAGCTCTCGCCCTGGTTCGTCACCTGGGCGCGCGCCGCGCTGGCGGGCGGCCTGTCGGCCATCTACCTGCTCGCCACACGCTCGCCGCTGCCGGCGCCGGGCCTGCGCAAGCCGCTCGCGCTCTCGCTGCTGGGCAACGCCATCGGCTACCCGCTGCTGCTGGGCTGGGCGCTGCGCCACGTGACAGCCAGCCACGCGGCCGTCATCACAGCCCTGTTGCCGCTGGCCACCGCCGCAGCCGCGGCCTGGCTGCTGCACCAGCGCGCGCGCCTGGGCTTCTGGCTGTTCGCCGGGCTCGGCAGCCTGCTGGTGGCGGCGTACAGCGTGCTGCGTGCTCAACAGCTCGGCCACGGCTTCGGTCTGGCCTGGGCCGACGGGCTGCTGATGGGCGCCGTGATCGCGGCCGCGCTCGGCTATGTGGCGGGCGCCAAGGTCACGCCGGTGCTCGGCGCCGAGCGCGTGATCAGCTGGGTCTGCGTGATGGCGCTGCCGCTCACCGTGCCGGGCGCGCTGCTGACCTGGCCCGAGCAGCCGGTCAACACCTCCGCCTGGCTCGCCCTGCTGTACGTGGGCGTGTTCTCCATGTGGGCCGGCTTCTTCGCCTGGTTCCGCGGGCTGGCGCTGGGCGGCGCGCTGCGCGTCAGCCAGCTGCAACTGCTGCAACCGTTCGTCAGCATCCTGGCCGCCGTGCCGCTGCTGGGAGAATCGCTGGATGCGATGACGCTGGGCTTTGCACTCGCCGTCGTCGCCACCGTCTTCATGGGGCGCCGCATGGCCGCCCCGCCCGTCACACACCCCAAATCCAACAAGGAGACCCCATGAGCAGCACCTGGACCCTCGCGAAACGCGCCCACAAGATGAACCCGTCGGTGATCCGCGAGATCCTGAAGGTGACCGAGAAGCCGGGCATCATCAGCTTCGCCGGTGGCCTGCCCTCGCCCAAGACCTTCCCGGTCGAGGCCTTCGCCGCCGCCTGCGAAACCGTGCTGCGCACCGACGGTCGCGCTGCGCTGCAGTACGCCGCCAGCGAAGGCTACCGCCCACTGTGCGAATGGGTCGCGGCCAGCATGCCCTGGGACGTGTCGGCCGATCAGGTGCTCATCACCACCGGCAGCCAGCAAGGCCTGGACCTGGTGGCCAAGGTGCTGATCGACGAAGGCAGCACCGTGCTGGTGGAAACGCCCACCTACCTCGGCGCACTGCAGGCCTTCACGCCGATGGAGCCGAACATCGTGAGCGTGGACAGCGATGCCGAGGGTGTGGACATTGAAGACTTGGCCGCGAAGGCCAAGGGCGCACGTTTCCTCTACGTGCTGCCCAACTTCCAGAACCCCACCGGCCGCAGCATGAGCGAAGCACGCCGCCAGGCGCTGGTGGAGCGCGCCGCCGCCATCGGCCTTCCGCTGGTGGAAGACAACCCGTATGGCGACCTGTGGTTCGATCAGCCGCCTCCGAAGCCGCTGACCGCGCGCAACCCCGAAGGCTGCATCTACCTGGGTTCGTTCTCCAAGGTGCTCGCACCCGGCCTGCGGCTGGGTTATGTGATCGCACCCCAGGCGATCATGCCCAAGCTCTTGCAGGCCAAGCAGGCGGCCGACCTGCACAGCCCGAGCTTCAACCAGCGCATGGTGTCCGAGGTGCTGAAGGACGGCTTTATCGACCACCATGTGCCCACCATCCGCGCACTCTACAAAGCGCAGTGCCACGCGATGCTGGACGCGCTGCAGAAAGACATGGCCGGGCTGGACGTGGTGTGGAACACCCCCAACGGCGGCATGTTCCTCTGGGTGCGCCTGCCCGAGGGCATGAACGCCGTGGAGCTGCTGCCCCAGGCGGTGGACAAGGGCGTGGCCTTCGTGCCCGGTGCCGCGTTCTACGCCGACCACGCCGACCCGCGCACCCTGCGCCTGTCCTTCGTGACGGCGAGCGAGGAGGAAATCCACATCGGCATCGCGGCGCTGGCGCAGGCCATCAGGGAGGCTCTTTCGTGAAGCAACGCCCCTTCAAGCAGGTCGACGTCTTCACCGCCTCGCCCTACCGCGGCAATCCACTGGCGGTGGTGCTCGACGGCAGCGGCCTGTCGGCCGACGAGATGCAGCACTTCACCAACTGGACCAACCTGTCGGAGTGCACCTTCCTGCTGCCGCCCAGCGATGAAGGCCGTGCGGCGGGAGCCGACTACCGCGTGCGCATCTTCTGCCCCGGCCGTGAACTGCCCTTCGCGGGTCACCCCACACTGGGCAGCTGCCACGTCTGGCTCGAAGCCGGTGGCGTGCCGCAGGGCGAACACGTGGTGCAGGAATGCGGCGTGGGGCTGGTGAAGCTCAAGCGCGACGGGCAGCGCCTGGCTTTTGCGGCGCCACCGCTGATCAAGAGCGGGCCGCTGCCCGACGACGACGTGGCGCTGATCGCGCGCGGCCTGGGCGTGGCGCGCAGCGACATCACGGCCCACGCCTGGTGCGACAACGGCCCGAACTGGCGCGGTGTGATGCTGCGCAGCGCCGAGCAGGTGCTCGCGCTCCAGCCCGACGGCGCGGTGCTGGCCGGACTGGACATCGGCGTGGTGGGGCCGCGCGGCAAGGTCGGCGTGGTCGGTGCCCGCGAGGAGCACGACACACAGTTCGAGGTACGCGCCTTTTTTCCCGGCAACAACGGCCTGTGTGAGGACCCCGTCACCGGCAGCCTGAACGCCGCGCTCGCGCAATGGCTGATCGGTGCGGGCCTGGCGCCCGAGCGCTACGTGGCCGCGCAGGGCACGGCGCTGGCGCGCGAGGGCCGCGTGTTCATCGAAAGCGATGCCGATGGCACGATCTGGGTCGGCGGCCAGTCCGTCACCTGCATTCACGGCCACGTGACACTGTGAGCACCCCGCACAGCGCGCAGATCGACCACCTCGTGGTGGCGGCGCGCACGCTGGACGAAGGCGTCGCCTGGTGCGAAGCCACGCTGGGCGTGGTGCCCGGGCCGGGCGGCGAACACGCCCTGTTCGGCACCCACAACCGGTTGTTGCGGCTGCACTGCGCCGATGCGCCGCGTGCCTACCTGGAAATCATCGCAATCAACCCGCAAGCTGCGCCCACGCGTCCTCCCGGGCTGAAACGCTGGTTCGACCTGGACGATGCCGGGCTGCGCGATCGATTGGTGCGGCACGGCCCGCAACTGGTGCACTGGGTGGCCAGCGTGCCCGACATCACTGCAGCCACCGCGGGCTTGCGCGCCTTGGGCATCGAACGCGGTCCGGTGCTGGAGGCCGCGCGCCCCACACCCGCGGGCCTGCTGCAATGGCGCATCAGCGTGCGCGACGACGGCCTGCGCCTGTTCGACGGTGCGCTGCCGACGCTGATCCAGTGGGGCGACGCGCATCCTGCCGACACCATGCCCACCAGCGGGCTCTCGCTGCGCAGCCTCACGTTCCACCACCCCGAGGCAAGCCAGTTGCGGCAGGCGCTGGACGCGATGGGCCTGGGCGCCATGGCGGTGGCGGAAGGCTCCGCCGCGATAAACGCCTTGCTCGACACACCCCTGGGCCCGCGCACGCTGAGCTCGGCCTTCTGACACACCCGTTTCATTCCATGCCTCTCCAGCTGCCCCACCTGCAAGACATCGAAGCCGCCGCCCAGATGGTCTACCAATCCTTCCAGGCCACGCCGCAATACCGCTGGGGCACGCTGTCGCAGCGCCTGGGCGCGGACTGCTGGGTCAAACACGAGAACCACACGCCGGTGGGTGCGTTCAAGATCCGTGGCGGTCTGACCTATTTTCACCAGTTGAAGCAGCGTGGCGAGATGCCGCGCGAGGTGATCAGCGCCACGCGCGGCAACCACGGCCAGAGCATCGGCTGGGCGGCGCGCGCCCACGGCGTGGCCTGCAGCATCGTCGTGCCGCAGGGCAATTCGCTGGAGAAAAACGCCGCCATGCGCGCGCTCGGCGTGAACCTGATCGAACACGGCGACGACTTCCAGGCGGCGCGCGAACACGCCATGCGGCTGGCCGCCGAACGCGGCGCGCACATGGTGCCGAGTTACCACAAGGACCTGTTGCGTGGCGTGAGCACGTACTGGTGGGAATTCTTCAAGGCCGTGCCGCAGCTCGACGTGGTCTACGTGCCCATTGGCCAGGGCTCGGGCGCGTGTTCGGCCATCGCCGCCAAGCTCGCGCTGGGGCACCCCGCCCGCATCGTCGGCGTGGTCAGCGCGCACGCCACCACCTACGCCGATTCGATCGTTGCGAGCCGGGTGGTCGAAGCGCCGGTCACCACCGAACTCGCCGACGGCATGGCCTGCCGTGTGGCCGACGCCGCGGCCCTCGCCGTGTTGATGCCGCACCTGGAGCGTGTGGTGAAGGTCAGTGACGACGAAGTCGCCCAGGCCATGCGCACGCTGTTCGCCGACACCCACAACGTGGCCGAAGGCGCGGGCGCCGCAAGTTTCGCAGCCGCGTGGCAGGAGCGGGAAAGCCTGAAAGGAAAGATCGTCGGCACCACGCTGTGCGGAGGCAACGTGGACAGCAGCACCTTTGCAAAGGTGCTGAGCGCCTGAAGGGGATCCAACCCAGGATGCCGCGGAACCGGCTTTGCCGGGCCGCCAGCATCGCCCCCCCCCGGGGGGGTGACCCGCCCTTAGGCGGGGCGCGGGGGGGACACCAGTCTTGCAACCACCTCACAGAACGCATCCACCGCGTCCGTCTTGAACACCACTTCGCGCACCCCGACGGCCAGCGCTTCGGTCTGCAGTTCGTCGGTGATGTACCCCGAGGCCACGGCCACCGGCAGATCCGGGTTGATCGCGAGCACGGCCCTGGCGACGTCCAGACCCGACATGCCGGGCATGTTGTAGTCGGTCATCAGCAGATCAAACCCGGTGGGCTGGTTGCGCACCGCTTCGATGGCCTCGTTCTGATCGGTCAACGCGGTGACCTTGTAGCCGCGACGCTCCAGCAGGCGGCGCACCAGGAACACCAGGGTGTCGTCGTCGTCGAGGTAGAGGATGTGGCGCGGTTCGGTGATCGCATCAGGAGCCATGTCGGGGTTCTCCACTGAAGAGGGGCCGGGCAACTCGGTGTCACCACTTGTGTTGGCTGCCATTGTGCCTTCATCTGAGGCGGGCCCGTTATCGGGCACTGCCGCGCACAGCGCCCGAACAGCCGGAAAATACAGCGTGAAGGTAGTGCCCACGCCGTGCTCGCTGTCCACTTCAATGGCACCGCCGTGGGCCTGCACGATGCCCAGCACCACCGGCAGCCCCAGGCCGGTGCCGGAGCCGACCACTCGGGTGGTGAAAAACGGTTCAAACATGCGCACGCGCGTGGCCTCGTCCATGCCGCAGCCGGTGTCCTGCACCTGCACCCGGACCGCCCCAAGCCCGGCACACGCCTGCGCCACCGCGGCGGGCAGGCGCCGATCGTCGGACGCCAGGGCGTCGATCCGGTATTCGATGCGCCCGGCCCGCCCTTCCAGCGCGTGCACGGCGTTGGTGCCCAGGTTGAGCAGCACCTGGCTCAGTTGCGTGGCGTCGGCCAGGATCGGCAGCACCCCGTCCGCACAGGTCTGCACCAGCTCAAAAGGAGACGCCCTGGCCGCCCGCAGCAAGCGGCAGGATTCGGCCACCACCTCGGCCACCTGCACCGGTCGGCGTTCCATGGGTTGCTGGCGGCTGAAGGCCTGGACCTGGCGCACCAGCTCGCGACCGCGCCGCGCTGCGGTGCTGATCTCGTGCAGGCTCTCGCGGGCCGGCGCGCCGGGCGGCAAGTCCTGGCGCGCGAGGTCTGCATTGCCCAGGATGGCGGCCAGGATGTTGTTGAAATCGTGCGCCACGCCGCCCGCCAGCGTGCCGAGCGCTTCCATCTTGTGCGACTGCGCCAGCTGGTGTTCCAGCGCCTGCTGCTGTTGCTGGGCGAGTTTGAGCGAGGTGATGTCGACGAAGGTGAACACCACGTGGCGCAGGCCGCCGAGGGCGTCGTTGTCGGGGTAGGCGTTGCAGAGCACCCAGCTCACCGCGTCGCCGGCCCCGGTCTGCACGCCGATCACGATGTTGCTCAGCGGCTGCCCGGTCGCCAGCACGCGCTCGAACGGTATCTCGTGGCGCGGCAGGGGCCGACCGTCTTCGCGCAGCAAGCGCCAGTCCGGCGCCTGCGGTTCGGGCATGGCGCTGTTGGCACCGCTGGTGCTCCAGCCCAGCAAGCGGCGCGCCGCGGTGTTGATGGTCGCCAGCGTCTGGTCGGGCCGGAACACCATCACACCAGCGCTCAGGTTGTCCACCAGCGCGCGCGACTCCGCCTCGCGTGTCAGCACCAGCTGGCGGGCCCGGTCACTCTCCTGCTGCAGCCGCGCCGTCACCAGAGCGAAACTGACCACCATGCGCAGCAACAGGTCGACCATGAAGAACATCAGCAGCGAGGGCACCAGGGCACCGAAGCGCGCCGGGGAAGTATCGGGGACGAACCAGACCGCCACCCCCACGAACCCGAGCAACACCAACTCGACCCAGGTCAACCAGCGCAGGAATTGCAGCACGGGCTGTCGGCGGTGCGGGTCGTGCGTCTGTATGTCCCGCAGCGTGCCGATGCGCACCACCACACCGGTCAGGGCAAACAGCGCCTGCCGCGCGGGCGCCGAGTCCCACACCACATAGAACAGCACCTGGCCCAACAGAATGGCCAACAGTCCCGCCGCCGTCCAGCGCAGCGAACGGGGCAAGCCGAGATGGCTCCGCAAACCCAGCCAGGCGAACAACGCCGCGCCACACAACAGGGTGTTGGCGACACTGACCGTGAGCAGGTTCAGGCTGTGGATGCGCAATCCAAACCCGAGCGAGCCCAGCGTGGAGAACACGACGGCCGCAGCCCACCAGCCCGGGCCACCCACCGAGGGATGACGACGTGCCTGGACCACGAAGGCGCCGGCCACGACCAGCTCAACGCACAGCCGCAGCACCAGAATCGTCTGCAGATCAAATGGCATGTGATGTTCTAAGAGAGAGAGACCCCAACCGGTCGATTGAAGCACAGGGGGAGCACCCGCCATCGCCAGAAATGCACCGCCAATCCGGCGTTTTCCCTGCCGGTCACACATCCGAGTGGCAGCCACAGACACGCCTGTGACAGCGGCGCAGCGCACAGTCGCTGTCGGGACAAAGCCCCGCGGCCCTGCGCCCACAGAATCCGGCCCATGGGAACCCTCTACCTTGTGCGCCATGGCCAGGCCTCGTTTGGCGCCGACGACTACGACCAGCTCAGCGCGCTCGGCCAGCGCCAGAGCGAACGCCTGGGCCGCTACTGGGCCGAGCGCGGCCTGCGCTTTGACGCCGTGCTCACCGGCACACTCAAGCGCCACGCCCAGACCTGGGCCGGCATCGCCAGCGGAGCGGGCCTGGACGCCCAGCCCCTGGTCTGGCCGGGCCTGAACGAGTACGACAGCGCCGCGGTGATCCGCAGCATCCACCCGCACCCGCTGCAAAAGCCCGACAGCCCGGAGGCCTACCGCGCCCATTTCCGCCTCTTGCGCGACGGCCTGGCCCAATGGATGGCGGGCACCGTGAGCCCGCAGGGCATGCCGGAGTACACCGATTTTGTGCACGGCATCACCAGCGCCCTGGACCATGTGCGCGCGCACCACCACGGCCAGAACGTGCTGCTGGTCTCCAGCGGCGGGCCGATCGCCACCGCGGTGGGCCATGTGCTGGGCCTGAGCCCGGACGCCACCATCGAGCTCAACATGCGCATCCGCAACAGCGCGGTGACCGAGTTCCAGTTCAGCCCGAAGCGCCACACCCTGCTGACCTACAACACGCTACCGCACCTGGACGGCGGGGAATACACCGACTGGGTGACGTACGCCTGATCAGTCGAACGCGGTGCGTTCGGTGAGCGTGTCGGGCGGCAGGCGGTCGATCTCGCCCAGCAGCTCCGCCAGCGCGCGGCCCGCGGCTTCGAGCACGGCGTGGCCGTTCGGAGCGGTGGCAGCGCCCGCGTTGCCGACCGCGCCGTTGGCGTTGTAGTCCTGCATCATCCAGCCGAGCTTGGCGCTCCGGCCGTTGCCAAGGATGGGAAAGTGCATCGCGCGGTCCTGCGAGGTGGAGCGGAAGTACTCGGCCTGGTCCATGCGCACCCGCTCAGGGCGCAGCGCCAGCATCATGGCCGTTTCGATCTCGCCGGCGTGGATGCCGAAGCGGTGTTCTTCGGCGCTGAAGCGCGCGTTCACGTCCTGCCCCTGCGCATCGGTCAGCGGCAGGTTGAACCAGTTCACGCTGTAGACCAGCATGCCCAGCCGCGCGCGCAGGTCGCGCGCCACCAGGTCCATCAGGCCCACCTGCCCGCCATGGGCGTTGAGCAGCACCAGCTTCTTCACGCCGCTGGCGGCCACGCCTTCGCCGATCTCGGTCCACAGGCGCAACACGGTGTCGGCCTTGAGCGTGAGCGTGCCAGCGAAGCGGGTGTGCTCCGGGCTGAAGCCCACCGCCTGCGTCGGCAGAAACAGCGCCGGCAGGTCGTGCGCAATGTGCGGCAGCGCGGCGGCGATCACGCCGTTGACCAGATCGGTGTCCACCGACAACGGCAGGTGCGGCCCGTGCTGCTCGGTGGCGGCCACCGGCAGCACCGCGATGGCGCGCGCGCGGTCGAGCGCGGCGAAGTCGGCTGTGCTGAGGTCGGACCAGTGGCGGGCGGGCGCTTTCATGACTGGCAGTTTACGGCTTGTGGCGGCCCCGCACGGCCCCGTAAGATGCCGCCATGACCCAGGACCTCTTCCGCCAGGACGCCTACCTCACCGAGTGCAGCGCCACCGTCACCGCCATCCACGAACACGGCATCGTGCTCGACCGCAGCGTGTTCTACCCGCTCGGCGGCGGACAGGCGGGCGATGCGGGCGAACTGGTGCTGGCCGACGGCACCGTGATCACCATCGCCGACACCCGCAAGGGCAAGGACGCCGAGGGCCGGCCCACAGCCGACATCGTGCATGTGCCCGCTCCGGGTCAGGACGCACAGCTCGCCACGCTGCAACCGGGCACCGCGCTGACCGCCCGCATCGACTGGGCGCGGCGCCACCGGCTGATGCGCTTTCACACCACCACCCACCTGCTGTGTCACCTGGTGCCGGTGCCCGTCAACGGCTGCTCGATCACGCCCGACACCGCACGGCTCGACCTCGCCCTCACCGATCCGCTGGACAAGGACGCCCTCAACGCCGGCATCGCCGCCCTGGTGGCCGCGGCGCACCCGGTGCGCATCGGCGCCATCACCGACGCCGAGCTGGACGCCAACCCCTCGCTGGTGAAGAGCATGAGCGTCTCGCCGCCGCGTGGTAGCGGCACCGTGCGCACCGTGCGCATCGGCGAAACCACGTTGATCGACCTGCAACCCTGCGGCGGCACCCACGTGGCCAACACCGCCGAAATCGGCCACGTGGTCGTGACCAAGATCGAGAAGAAAAGCGCCACCACGCGCCGCGTGATATTGGGATTTTCCGACTAACGGCGGTAGATCCATTCCCGCGACCACGGCAGTCCCGTCGCCGCCTGCCCGGAAGGCCGGCACAGCACCTGGTACAGAGCCACCTCGTCGTTTTCAAACGCCCAGGCACAGCCCGCGAGGTAGATGCGCCAGATGCGCCAGCGCTTCTCGTCCACCAGCGGCCGGATGCCCGCGCTGTGGGCTTCAAAAGCGGCGCTCCAGAGCTGGGTGGTGCGCTGGTAGTGGCGGCGCAGGTTCTCCACATCGAAGGCTTCGAGCCCCCCTTCCTGCAGGGTGCGCAACACGGTGCTGATGTGCGGCAGCTCACCGCGCGGGAACACATAGCGGTCGATGAAATGTCCCCCGCCCAGGCTCGTCTCACCGTCGAAGGCGTCGGTGCTGGTGATGCCGTGGTTCATCACCCAGCCATCGGGCTTGAGCAGGCGCCGGATGTGGCCGAAGTAGTCCACCAGGTGCTCCAGCCCCACGTGCTCGAACATGCCCACGCTGGTGATGCGATCGAACGGTGCGTCTTGCACGTCGCGGTAGTCCTGCAGGCGGATGTCGACGCGGTCCTGCAGCCCGGCGGCTGCCACACGCTCGCGCGCCAGCTCAAACTGGTTCTGCGACAGCGTCACGCCCACACACTGCGCACCCAACCGCTGCGCCGCGCGCAGCACCAGTGCGCCCCAGCCGCAGCCGATGTCGAGCAGGCGCTGGCCCGGCTGCAGGCGGATCTTGCGCAGGATGTGGTCGATCTTTTTCAGCTGCGCGGCGTCCAGCGTCTCGTCGCCATTTTCGAAATAGGCGCACGAATACACCATGCCCTCACCGAGCCACTGGGCGTAGAACGCGTTGGACACGTCGTAGTGGTACTGGATCGCCTCGCTGTCGCTCGCGCGCGTGTGGGCGAAACGGCGGCGGATGCGCCCCAGCACACCCGCTTCGGGCTGGGCTGTCTCGGCCAGCCGGTGCGCCACGGCGAGGATATCGGCCACCGAACCGTCCACGTCCACCAGGCCCTCCACATAGGCCTGGCCCAGCGTGTCCAGCCCCGGGTCGATCAGCAGCGGCAGCGCCGATGCATCGCGCACGCGGATCTCCACCATCGGCTGCTCGAAGTCGCCCAGCGCCAGCGACGAGCCGCCGCCCGCGCCCCAGCTCAGGCGCACCGGCAGGTTCACCTGGGTCTTCATCCGCTGCGCCCACGGCAGCAGCGCGCGTTCGACGATCGATCCCATGCACGTTCCTCCATGCAGATCCGTCCAGGATTCGGTTTTTACATAAAGCTTCTGCTTCTGTGAACCCTTTGACCACCCCAACCGTTCCATGATTCCGATAGACGGCCTGCATGACACCGCCCGGCCCCACAGGACAAGCCAACAGCCCTGACTTATATTCAGCCGATGCCCGGACACACCGGGTCCCAGGAACTTGGAGCCGGCGGCGCCCTCATACTTCATCGGCACCGCCCGCCGACCGCTGCGAAGCCCCACACACCCCGCTCCCGATGCTCCAGAAACTGCTTTCCTGCGCCAACCGCTCTGCCCGGCGCCTGCTCCCGGCCTTGTCGCTGAGCCTGCTGCTGCCGCTCGCCGTGCAGGCGCAGGGCATCCTCGGTGGCGCCACCAGCCAGACCCCGCCCCAGATGGTGCAGGCGGAGCTGCTGGCCCACGCGCCCGACGGCGCCGCGCCCGGCGCAAAGCTTTGGGTCGGCCTGCAGCTCACCCACACCCCCGAGTGGCACACCTACTGGAAGAACTCCGGCGACTCCGGCCTGCCCACCGAACTGCAGTGGACCCTGCCCGAAGGCGTGACGGCCGGTGACATCGCCTGGCCCACGCCGCGCAAGTTCCCGCTCGGCACGCTGGCCAACTACGGCTACGACGGCACCGTGCTGCTGCCGGTGCCGCTGACCGTCGCGCCCGACTTCAAGGACAGCCACGTGGACGTGCAGCTTTACGCCGCCTGGCTCGCCTGCCGCAAGGAGTGCATTCCCGAAGAAGGCCGCTTCACGCTGCGCATCCCCGTGCAGGGCTCGACCGCGCTGAACGGCCTGGCGTTCGAGGCCGCGCTGGCCGCCGGCCCGAAAGACCAGCCCGCCGCCGACAGCGCGCTGACGCCCGAACCCGGTTTCCTGAACGCCTCGCTCGCCGGCCTGCCCGCGGCCTGGCAGGGGCAAAAACTGGAGTTTTTCCCCGAAACCACCGGCCTGATCGAACCCGGCGCCGCCTGGACCCAGGCCTGGGACGGCGCACGCTGGACCGCCCGCGTGCCCCTCTCGCCGCAACGCAGTGACAGCCCGGCCCAGCTGGCGCTGGTGGTTGCCCAGGCCAACCCGCCCGGCGAAGGCGCGGGCAGTGCCGGCGCCCGGCTGACCGTACCGGTGCAGGGCAACTGGCCCGCCGCCGCGGCCCTGCCGGTGGCCGTGCCCGACGCGCTGCAGGCCGCGCTCGACGCCAACGCCGCCCGCGCCACGGCCCCGGCGGGCCCGACGGGCGCCCCGATCACGCTCTGGGCCGCCCTGATCGGCGCCCTCCTGGGCGGCATGATCCTCAACCTCATGCCCTGCGTCTTCCCGGTGCTCGCCATCAAAGTGCTGGCCTTCGCCAAACACGCCGATGACCGCGCCGCCCACCGCGCCAACGGCCTGGCCTACACCGCAGGGGTGGTGCTGTCCTTCCTGGCGCTCGGCGGCCTGCTGCTCGGCCTGCGCGCCGCGGGCGAACAGCTCGGCTGGGGCTTCCAGCTGCAAAGCCCGGGCGTGGTGGCGGCGCTGGCCGTGCTGTTCACCCTGATCGGCCTGAACCTCGCCGGCCTGTTCGAATTCGGCAGCGTGCTGCCCAGCGGCCTGGCCAGCCTGCAAGCCAAAAACCCCACAGCCGATGCCTTCCTGACCGGCGTGCTCGCCACGGCCATTGCCTCGCCCTGCACCGCGCCGTTCATGGGCGCCTCGCTCGGCCTGGCTATCGGCCTGCCCACGGTGCAGGCGCTGGCCGTGTTCGGCGCGCTTGGCCTGGGCATGGCGCTGCCGTATCTGGCCGCCAGCTGGTGGCCCGCCGTGGCGCGCGCGCTGCCGCGCCCCGGCGCGTGGATGAACACCTTCCGCCACGGCATGGCCTTCCCCATGTTCGCCACCGTGGTCTGGCTGCTCTGGGTGCTGGGCCAACAGAGCGGCATCGATGGCGCAGCCGCCCTGCTCATGCTGCTGGTGGTGCTGGCGCTGCTGGTGTGGGCGCTCGGCCTGCGCGGCAAGAGCCGCACCGTGCTGGCCGGCCTCTCGCTCGCCGGTCTGCTGTGGCTGGGCTGGAGCGTGGGGCCGAATGTCACGCGCATGCAGGACGCCAACCCCGGCACCGAAATCGCCACCGCCGTGCAGGGCCTGAGCTGGCAAGCCTGGAGCCCCGAGCGCCAGGCGGCGCTGCTGGCCGAAGGGCGCCCCGTGTTCGTGGACTTCACCGCCGCCTGGTGCGTGACCTGCCAGTACAACAAGCGCACCACGCTCGCCAACGCCGACGTGCTGGGCGACATTGCCGCCAAAAACGTGGCCCTGCTGCGCGCCGACTGGACCCGCCGCGACCCGGCCGTGACCGCCGAACTCGCCCGACTGGGCCGAAACGGCGTGCCGGTCTACGCGATCCACCAGAACGGGCTGGCCCCGCAGGTGCTTTCTGAAGTGTTGGGCGTGGACGAGGTTCGCGCCGTGATCGCTGGGCTGTAGGCGCCCCCCGCGCCGCCTGCGGCGTCACCCCCCCAAGGGGGGGCGCACCTGGCGGCCCGGCAGAGCCGGTTCCGCGGGCACCTTGAACCAAAACGTCCCCGCGCTTGTCTCAGGTTGTCTGTCCTCCCACGGAGCCAAGACCATGCTGCAACGCCGCCAACTCGTCACCCTGGGCACCGGTGCCCTGGTTCTGCCCCACCTGCTGGTCATGCGCTCGGCCCACGCCGCCGCCAGCGTCGGCCAGCCCGCGCCCGACTTCACGCTGAGCGACACGGCGGGCAAACCCGTCAAGCTCTCGCAATTCAAGGGCAAGCCGGTGGTGCTGGAGTGGAACAACCCCGGCTGCCCCTTCGTGCGCAAGCACTACCAGGGCAACATGCAGGCGCTGCAGAAAGACTTCACCCACCAGGGCGTGGTCTGGCTCGCCATCAACTCCACCGAAGACGCCAGCAGCGACTACCTCAGCCCGCCCCAGCTCGCGCGCTGGATGCAGGACAAAGGCGCCAGCCCCAGCGCCACGCTGATGGACGAAGACGGCCAGGTCGGCAAGGCCTACGGCGCGCGCGTCACGCCCCACATGTTCATCGTCAGCGCCCAGGGCCTGCTGGCCTACGCGGGCGCCATCGACAGCATCCCATCAGCCCGCGCAGCCGACATTCAAAAAGCCACCAACCACGTGCGCCAGGGCCTGGGCGAACTGCTCGTCGGCAAACCCCTGAGCACCACCACCAGCCAGGCCTACGGCTGCAGCATCAAATACAAATCCTGACGGCCCCGGAGCGGCTAACAGAAAACCCCGCAAAAAGCGCATTTGGCAGCGCTCACTTATGCACAAATTTTGTGCCACGGGCCAGCAGCGAACGCCAGAGAAAAAACCACCCTCCCAGGGCGGAGCATCGGACGCACATCCTCGAAGACCGTTGATTTCATTGGATTCTGGTGTCTGCTTTTTTTCCGTGCAATTCAAGCAAGCCCTTGATTTAAAAGGCCTCCCGGCCTGTGCCCAGACACTATCAACAAAGTTATCCACAGAAACTCTGGACAGCGGCAAAAGCCAAAGCGAATCAAAGACTTACATCGATTTCCCGAAGTTCAACCGAAGAAAGGTCGCGGGTTGGTGGCGCAGGTGCGTTTGGGTTGAGCGTCGGCCAATGGCTACACGCCGCCGCGGCGCGAATGGGCAGCCTCTTTGATCTGACGGGACAGACGTGCCCTTGCCGAGCGCAACAGGGCGCGCGAATACGTCTTGTGAAATCCGAGCAAGGCGGTGAACACCAGCCCCATGCTGTTGCGGTCACCAGAGGAGGAACGCGGCGGCACCACCGCGGAGCCAAAAAACAGCTGGGTCGAGGCGGGGAGCTCGCTGGAGCCTGCCACGACCATGAGCCACGACCTGGTGCGACCGGTCGCGAGGACGATCTGGTTTTCGGCGCGCGACTCCACGGTCCAGGCGGCAAACGATGAGCGTTGCCCCTCGGCCAGTTGCCTGGCTTGTGCGTCGGTGGAAGGGAGCGACAGAAACAGCCCCAGCAACAGGCGTTCGAGCTTGAACAGCGCCGTGGTGTAAAAAGCCTCGACGAACTGGGCGTGGCTGACCAAGGCCGGAAACTCCGTCACGTAGCAGTCCGCGTACACGCCCGAGGCGATGTAGTGGCCGAGCAGAGAACCCGGCGGGACTTCAGAAACGCGGATCATGGTGGGGGGTCGTTTTCGGTGGATCGGCTCGCATCTTCGGGCCGTCGACGCTCATTTTGGCACCGCAGATGCGTGTCGCGAACGGCCCAGGCCCTCGCCCCGAGCGAGATAGCCCCGCCCGCTGCGGTTGTCAATGCCGATTTCAGCGGGCCTCTCCGCGTGAGGCGTTGTTCTCCGGAAAGTGCCATCGACGCGCAGCTCGCCACCGCGTGACCCGCCTGCCTGCGCTGGCTCAAAGTACGGTCAAAGCCCAGGCGGGATAATCGCGGCTTCCCTTTGACGACACCGCACCGGACACCCCCATGAGCTACGCCCCCCTGCAGAACGACACCTTCCTGCGCGCCTGCCTGCGCCAATCGACCGACCACACGCCGGTGTGGCTGATGCGCCAGGCCGGCCGTTACCTGCCGGAGTACTGCGCCACGCGCGCCCGGGCGGGTTCGTTCATGGGGCTGGCGACGAATGTGGACTACGCGACCGAGGTGACACTGCAGCCGCTGGAGCGTTATGCGCTGGACGCGGCGATCCTGTTCTCGGACATCCTGACCGTGCCGGACGCGATGGGCCTGGGCCTGTCGTTCGCGCAGGGTGAGGGCCCGAAGTTTGCGAAAACGGTGCGCACCGAGGCCGATGTGGCCACGCTGGCCGTGCCGGACATGGACAAGCTGCGCTACGTGTTTGACGCCGTCACCAGCATCCGCAAAGCGCTCAATGGCCGCGTGCCGCTGATCGGTTTTTCGGGCAGCCCCTGGACGCTGGCCTGCTACATGGTGGAGGGCGGCGGCTCGGACGACTACCGCGCCGTGAAGAGCCTGATGTACAGCCGCCCGGACCTGATGCACCGCATTCTGGCGATCAACGCCGACTCGGTGGCGACCTACCTGAACGCGCAGATCGAGGCCGGCGCGCAGGCGGTGATGATCTTTGACAGCTGGGGTGGCGTGCTGGCCGACGGCAAGTTCCAGGACTTTTCGCTGGCCTATACGAAGCGCGTGCTGGCGCAGCTCAAGCGCGAGCACGACGGCGTGACCATTCCGCGCATCGTGTTCACCAAGGGCGGCGGCCTGTGGCTGGACGACATGAAGGACATGGACTGCGAAGCCCTGGGCCTGGACTGGACGGTGAACCTGGCCAAGGCGCGCGCGACGGTGGGCGACCGCAAGGCGCTGCAAGGCAACATCGACCCGAACGTACTGTTCGCACCGCCGGAGGCGATCGACCGCGAAGTGGCGGCGGTGCTGGAAAGTTTTGGCCCGCCGCACCAGGGCGCCGGCACCGGCCCCACGCACATCTTCAACCTGGGCCACGGCATCAGCCAGTACACCCCGCCAGAGAACGTGAAGGTGCTGGTTGACGCGGTGCACACACACTCAAAACGCCTGCGCACGCCAGGCTGAACACGGCCCTGGCCAGACCGGCCGGTCGGTCCCGGACGGCCACAACTGGGTCAAAAATCCAGCCTGCGACAAGCCCTTAGCACAAAACTTCGGGAAAAAACCGCTTGACACAACTCACTTATGCACAAATCTTGTGCTGCGGCGCCGCAACAATTTTTCAGCGCGGGTGAATCGGTTCGGCGCCAGCCAACTCTCGCAAGCTGTTGATTTGATTGACTTTTGATTTCTGCTTTTTTTCCGGGCAGTCTAAGCAAGCCCTTGATTTACAAGGCTTCCCGGCCCGCAAAACGCACCTATCAACAAAGTTATCCACAGAAAGTCTGGATAGCCCCGGAAGCCATGACAAATCAAAGACTTACATCGCTTTCCGACAGTTGAACCGAGGAAATCCCGCTAACCATGGCTTTTTGGCCCAGCATCGTCGTCGCCACCCCGGCCCACAGCGGCGTGGGTGCGACGCTCACCTACCGAAGTGAGTTGTCGCTCGCACCGGGTGCGCTGGTGCGCGTGCCGCTGGGTTCCCGCGAGGTGCTGGGCGTGGTCTGGGACTGCCCGGATGCCCCGCCCGAAGGGCTCACCGAAGCCCGGACCAAGGCGGTCGCGGGCGTGCTGGAGGGCCTGCCGGCACTGAACGGGTGCTGGCGCCAGCTGGTGAAATTCAGCGCCCAGTATTACCAGCGCAGTCTGGGCGAGGTGGCGCTGGCGGCCCTGCCGCCCCAGTTGCGCGAGCTCGACAGCACCCAGCTGGCGCGCCGGCTCAAGCGCCGCGCCAAGGCGGCGGCCGGGGTGCCGCCCACAGCGCCCGAGGCGCTGCAGGGCCACGACCTGAGCGCCGAGCAGGCCGAAGCGCTGCAGGCGCTGGCCGCGGCCACCGCGCCGGTGCTGCTGTACGGCGCCACCGGCAGCGGCAAGACCGAGGTGTATCTGCGCGCCACGCAGGCGGTGCTGGAAACCGCCGCGCCCGAAAACGAGGCCCCCACCCAGGTGCTGGTGATGGTGCCCGAGATCAACCTCACGCCGCAGCTGGAGGCGCGCTTTCGTGAGCGCTTCGAGCCCGCGTTCGGCATCGGCTCGGTGGTCTGCCTGCACAGCGGCATGACGCCAGCGCAGCGCCTGACCAGCTGGCTGGCCGCCCACACCGGCAGCGCGCGCATCGTGCTGGGCACGCGCATGGCGGTCTTTGCCAGCCTGCCGGGGCTGCGACTGATCGTGGTGGACGAGGAGCACGACCCGAGCTACAAGAGCCAGGAAGGGGCGCGCTATTCGGCGCGGGATCTGGCGGTGTACCGGGCGAAGGTGGAAAGTGAGGCGCTGGCCAATGCCCCTCACCCCAGCCCTCTCCCGCCAGCGGGAGAGGGAGAACGACCGCGTTGCCAGGTGCTGCTGGGCTCGGCCACGCCTTCGCTGGAGAGCTGGCACGCCGCGGACCAGGGGCGCTACCTGCGACTGGAAATGCCGGGTCGCATTGGTGGCGGGGCGCTGCCGCGTCTGCGCCTGGTGGACATGAACCACCAGCCCAAGGGGGCGGTGCTCGCGCCGCCGCTGGTGGCGGCCATGGGCGAGCGCATCGCGCGTGGCGAGCAGTGCCTGGTGCTGCTCAACCGCCGCGGCTACGCGCCGGTGCTGGCCTGCCACGACTGCGGCTGGAAGAGCGGTTGCCCGCACTGCAGCGCCTACCGCGTGTTCCACAAACTCGACCGCACCCTGCGCTGCCACCACTGCGGCTTCACCGAACGCGTGCCGCGCGCCTGCCCGGACTGCGGCAACCTCGACATCGCACCCGTGGGCCGCGGCACCGAACAGATCGAGGAACAGCTCGCCGGCCTGCTGGTCGACGTGAAACGGCCCGACGGTCAACCCGCGCGTGTGGCGCGCATGGACGCCGATTCGACCCGCCTCAAAGGCAGCCTGGAGCAGCAGCTCGAAGCCCTGCACAGCGGCGAGGTGGACGTGTTGGTGGGCACGCAGATGATCGCCAAGGGCCACGACTTCCGCCGCATCACGCTGGTGGCCGGGATCAACGCCGACTCGGCCCTGTTCGCCAGCGACTACCGCGCACCCGAGCGCCTGTTTGCCCTGCTCATGCAGGCGGCGGGCCGCGCCGGGCGCGACGCCGCGCAAAGCGGCGCGAGCGAGATGTGGATCCAGACCTGGTACCCGCAGCACCCGCTGTTTGTCACGCTGAAAAAGCACGATTACCCGGCCTTCGCCGCCGAGCAGCTAACCGAACGCGAGCAGGCCGGCATGCCGCCCTACGGTTTTCAGGCGCTGCTGCGCGCCGACGCGCGCACCCAGCAGGCCGCGCAGGCGTTTCTGAATATCGCCGCCGAACAGGCCGCCGGCCTGCCGCACCGCGACGACATCACGCTCTACCCTGCCGTTCCGCTGACGATCCAGCGCGTGGCCAACGTGGAGCGTGCGCAGATGCTGGTGGAGACCCACTCGCGCGGCGCGCTGCAGCGCTTTCTGTCGGCCTGGCAGCCGGTGCTGCACGCCTGCCGCAGCGCGCCCGAAGCCAAGGGCCTGGTGCGCTGGGCGGTGGATGTGGACCCGCTGTCGATCTAGGGCCTGTTAACACTATTTTTCCAAGTGCGAATGGGTTGAAAACAGCGCCAATCTAGGCGCGCGACGACGGCCAGACTGGACGTCTGGCCTAGGAGTGCAACGACGAGTGGCGCTGTTTTCAACCCATTCCCTTCGGGTTGCGGCCAAAAAGGCCATGCGCGGCGTTGCGAAGCCTTGCCGGGGGGGCAACCCCGGCTGCGTTTCGCGCCCTCGGCCAGCCCCGACAGGGGATGGGCGACACGCGCATGGCCTTTTTGATCCGCAACGCATCTTGGAAAAATAGTGTTAACAGGCCCTAGGTGTTGAGTCTCAGGCGCTTGTTCACGCCGGGAGCGCTTCCCGCGCAGGCCAGAGCTGCTCCAGCGTGTGGATCACGTCGTGCAACCTGAACGGCTGCAGCAGCAGCCGGCGCACATCGAGCGCCTTAAGCCGGGCCACCAGCGCCGTGTCGACCACCCGCGCCATCGCCACCACTGGCATGTCCGCCTCGCAGCGGAAGGCGCCGGCCCGCAGCCGGGTCAGGAAATCCAGCGCGGCATCGCCTTCGACCAGCGACATCAGCACAGCCTGCGGCGCTCCGGTCTTGAGCCATTGTTCGGCCGACGCGACGCTGATCGTCTGGCGCACGCGCGCAATCTGCATCTCGCGGCACACCGAAGCCACTGTGCCGCGCACCAAGCCGTCGGGTTCGATCAGCAGCACCTTGCGAGCGAGGGCGCCTCCCGGGGTGGTCATGCTGCAGCCTCCTCGCGACGGAACAGCTCTTCCACCACCATGTCGCGCAAGCCGCCCAGGATGGCCACATCGAGCCGGTCGAACTCACGCGGACGCCGGTCCATGATGCACAGTGTGCCGACCACCTGGCCGTAGGGCAGGCGCAATCCTGCGCCGGCGTAGAAGCGGACGAAGGGGTGGCCGGTCACCAGCGGGTTGTCGACAAAACGCGGATCGCGCAGGGCGTCGGGTACCACCAGCGTTTCCGACTTGGTGATGGCATGACCGCAGAAGGAGACGTCTCGCGGCGTCTCGCAAGCCTCAAGGCCGAAATGGGACTTGGACCACTGCCGGTCCCGGTCGACCAGGGACACGAGCGCGATCGGTACGTCGAATTCTTTCGCGGCGAAGGCCGAGATGCGGTCGAAGCGCTCTTCGGGCGCGGTGTCCAGAATCAACAGGGAGCGAAGCGCCTCCAGGCGCTTGGCCTCGTTTCGGGGCAAGGGAGCAAAGAGCATGGGGTTTCCGGGAGGTCTGTACACACCCCTCATCGGCACGCCGACGCCAAACGTGAGCCGGAACCCGAACAAAACGCAAGCCAGCTGCGGTGCCTGCGGAAAACAGCACAATGCCCGATGGAAACACCCCCTGCGAGGGAACACCATGGCACGCAAATCCAAAACACAAGCCCTCACACCAGCGACCGACGACGAAGCCGAAGAGCCGGGCTCGGCCGCGCCGCGCATGAAGATGAACACCCCCTGCGCGTGGGACGGCGACACGCTGGTGGTCAACATCCTCGGCACACCGGCCGCCAAGCGCGACGCCATCGGCAAGACCAAGGGCCACCAGCTCAAGGTGAGCGTGACGGCCACGCCGGTGGCGGGCAAGGCCACCGACCACATGGTGAAGTTCCTGGCGGAAGAATTCGACGTACCCGCCAAGGCCATCACCGTGGTGTTCGGCCGCTTCAACGTCAACAAACAGCTGCGCATCCTGGCGCCGAAGAAGATCCCGGCGGTGCTGGCCAAGCTCCTGCAGGACGCCGGCCCGTAGGGCTCAGGGCAGCTGCCGCGTCAGGAAGGCGCCGTTCGGGATGCGCTCGGCTTCAAAAAAGGCTGCATCGCTCAGGCCGTCGATCAGGTAACGCAGACAGCGCACCACGAAGCCGTGCGACACCAGCAACACGGTCTGGCCGTCGTGTCGCGCGCGCAACTGCGCCAGCCCACGAGCAACACGGTCCACCACGGCGCGGGTGGGCTCGGCTTCGGGCGGTGCTTCGTCCCAGCGGTAAGCCACGTTGCGCGCGGCCAGTTCGGGGAACTGCTGCGCCGCTTCCTCGGCGGTGAGGCCTTCGAAGAGGCCGAAGTCGCGCTCGCGGAAATCGGCGTCGAAACGCGGCACCAGCCCGCGCGCGAGCACCACGGGCTCGGCGGTCTGGCGCGCGCGCAGCATGGGCGAAACCACCAGCGCGTCGATGGCACCGGGCAGCGACAACGCGAGCTGCTCGGCCTGCACCAGACCGGCGGCGTTGAGCGGCAGGTCGAGCCGGCCCTGCCAGCGGTCCTCGGTGTTGAGATCGGTCTGACCGTGGCGAGCCGGCAGAAGGGTCAGGGCCATTCGGAGGGGGTCGGGTGGAAAGCCCTGATCTTCGCATCGGCACAAAAAAGCCCCCTGAGCCGAGGCTGCGGGGGCCGGGGCAGGAAAACCCGCCGGCTCAAACGATCCCTTATTTCAGATCAAAGCGGTCGAGGTTCATGACCTTGGTCCAGGCGGCAACGAAATCACGGACGAACTTGCCGCCGTTGTCGTTCTGCGCGTACACCTCGGCGATGGCGCGCAGCTGCGAGTTGGAGCCGAAGGCCAGGTCCACCCGGGTGGCTGTCCACTTCACGGCGCCAGACTGGCGGTCGCGGCCTTCGTAGGCGTTGTCGCCGCTGGGTTTCCAGGCGGTGGACATGTCCACCAGGTTGACGAAGAAGTCGTTGGTCAACTGCCCCGCACGCTTCGTGAACACGCCATGGCGCGAACCACCGTGGTTGGCGCCGAGCACGCGCAGGCCACCGACCAGCACCGTCATCTCGGGAGCGCTGAGCGTGAGCAGCTGCGCCTTGTCGAGCAGCATTTCCTCGGGCGATACGCGGTAGGCGGCCTTGCGGTAGTTGCGAAAGCCGTCGGCCTGCGGTTCGAGCACGCTGAAGGATTCCACATCGGTCTGCTTCTGCGAGGCGTCGGTGCGGCCGGGCATGAAAGGCACGTCAACGGTCTGGCCTGCGGCCTTGGCGGCGGCTTCCACCGCAGCGGTGCCGGCGAGCACGATCAGGTCGGCCATCGACACCTGCTTGCCACCCGCCTGCCCGCTGTTGAAGGTGGTCTGAATGCCTTCGAGCACGGCCAGCACCTTGGCGAGCTGGGCCGGCTGATTGGCTTCCCAGTCTTTCTGTGGGGCCAGGCGGATGCGGGCCCCGTTGGCGCCGCCGCGTTTGTCACTGCCACGGAAGCTGGACGCCGAGGCCCAGGCGGTGGACACCAGTTCGCCTACCGAGAGGCCCGAGGCGAGCACCTGCGCCTTGAGCGCGGCGATGTCCTTCGCGTCCACCAGCGGGTGGTTCACCGCCGGCACCGGGTCTTGCCAGATCAGGTCTTCGGCCGGCACTTCGGGGCCGAGGTACAGGCTTTTCGGGCCCATGTCGCGGTGGGTGAGTTTGAACCAGGCGCGGGCGTAGGCGTCGGCGAACTCGTCGGGGTGGGCCAGGAAGTGGCGCGAGATTTTTTCGTAGGCCGGATCGAGCATGAGCGACATGTCGGCCGTGGTCATCATGGGCGCATGCTTCTTGCCGGGGTCGTGCGCGTCCACGATCATGTCTTCGTCTTCCACGTCCTTGGCGCGCCACTGGTGGGCACCGGCCGGGCTCTTGACCAATTCCCACTCATATTTGAAGAGCACCTTGAAATAGCCCATGTCCCAGGTGGTGGGGTTGGGTTTCCAGGCGCCTTCGATGCCGCTGGTGGTGGCGTCGCCGCCCTTGCCGCTGCCGTGCTGGTTGATCCAGCCAAAGCCCATGTCTTCCATGGGTCCGGCCTCGGGCGCGGGGCCGACGAGCGCGGCGTCGCCAGCGCCGTGCGCTTTGCCAAAGGTGTGACCGCCGGCCACGAGCGCCACGGTTTCGTAGTCATTCATGGCCATGCGGGCGAAGGTTTCGCGCACGTCGCGGCCGGAGAGCACCGGGTCGGGGTTGCCGTCCGGGCCTTCGGGGTTCACGTAGATCAGGCCCATCTGCACGGCGGCCAGCGGGTTCTCCAGATCGCGGTCACCGGTGTAGCGGCTGTTGGCCTTGTCGCTGGTGGCCAGCCACTCTTTTTCGGCACCCCAGTAGATGTCTTCTTCGGGCTGCCAGATGTCGGCACGGCCGCCACCAAAGCCGAAGGTCTTGAAACCCATGGATTCCATGGCCACGTTGCCGGCCAGGATCATGAGGTCGGCCCAGGAAATGGCATTGCCGTACTTCTGCTTGATCGGCCAGAGCAGGCGACGCGCCTTGTCGAGGTTGCCGTTGTCGGGCCAGCTGTTGACCGGGGCGAATCGCTGGTTGCCGGTGCCCGCGCCGCCGCGCCCGTCGGCCGTGCGGTAGGTGCCGGCGCTGTGCCAGGCCATGCGGATGAACAGGCCGCCGTAGTGGCCCCAGTCGGCCGGCCACCAGTCCTGGCTGTCGGTCATGAGCGCGGTCAGGTCTTGCTTGAGCGCGGGAAAGTCCAGCTGCCTGAAGGCTTCGGCGTAGTCAAAGTCGGGGTCCATCGGATTGGACGCCGGGACGTGCTGGTGCAGGATGCCCAGGTTCAGCTGGTTGGGCCACCAGTCGGCGTTGGACTGGGCACCCTGTGTGGCGCGGGCGCCAGCGGCGGCATGGAAAGGGCACTTGGCTTCGGTGTTCGGTTGGCTCATGGTGTTCTCCTGTGAATGGGCGGTTGACCGGTGAAAAACGGCTGGAATGCAGACTCAGAACGCGGCGGCCAGGGCCGCGAGCGCATCCATCCAGTCGCTGTGAACCATGGGGGTGGATGCAGACGGCTTCATGACAGGGCTCCTGTTCGTTTTGAGAAGCCCTGACTTTAGGAGTTCGCTATCAGTCTGTCGATTTAATTGAATAGATCAATTCGATAGCTGGTGCCAATGCGGCGGCGCAGCACAGCGACTGCATGAAGTCGCGGGGGCCCAACCGAGCCGCGGCCTGGAAATGCTCCAATGCGCAGCTTGAAGTGATTCACACCCCTGGGAGGAAAAAATATGGATGCGACGGTGCTGAAACGGTGGTGGCATGGGCTGCTGGCGATGGGTCTTCTGGTGCTGCTGACGGGCTGCGCCAGCGGGCCGAAACTGGTCCCGCACGCCTTCAGTTTCAATGGCCTGAACGACCAGTGGGCCGACTCGGTCGATCTGCTGGCCTATGCGTATGGCGACGGGTACCACATGGTTCGTGAGGATTTGGACCAGCCCAGCTCATCGTTGTATGCGGGCAAGACCAGCTTGCCCCCGGGGACAGGCGTCAACGGTCCCATGCCGGTGGGTGAGTTCCTCTTGGTCAAGTGGCGTGTGAAGACCACTGGCGAGGTCGTTGAGGAGCGCGTCGATCTGCGGGACAGACTTCCCAGGGACATGACCGACCACGAGCTGACCTTCGTGATTGATGGGCGCCAGCTGTATGTGTATGTCGTGACGCCGCGTCGAAAGAAGTCTTTCAACGAACCTCCGATCCTCAAGACTTGGCGATCCGAGTTCGCCCACGCATATGAGATCTTCCCTGCCATGCGGAAACCCTGAGCGGAAAAACCATGGGCACTTCTGACGTTCGACCGCTCAATGACCACGAAATGGCGCGGCTGCCTTTGGCTCGCGCTGCGATGGAAGATGGGGGCAAGTCTGGCACTTCCACTCGCTTCAATTTCTTCGCTGCCTTCGATGGCACCAACAATCACAAAGACAACCTGAAGCTGTCGGGCGACCCCTACCCGACCAATGTGGGAAGCCTGTTCAAACAGGCAGACAGCGCGGCCTCGCCTGCGTTCCAGGGCAAGTACTACCCGGGCGTCGGCACCGGAGGCGACCAGGGCAACATCGTCAACGCCGGCCCAAACCCGACCCCGGCGATTGATGCCGCTGCAGAAAAGGCCTACGCAGAGTTCAGCGATGCTGCACTGAAATACCTGCGAATCCACCCCGATGCCACCCCCGCCGACCTCGGCGCCTCGGTCGTGGGTTTCAGCCGGGGTTGCGCCTCGGCCGTGCGCTTTTCACAGTTGGTCAATGAGCGCGGGTTGACGGCGCCCGACGGCACGGTGGTGGCGGCGCCCGGCAGCGTGCCGGTGACGGCAACATGGCGATTCCGCCCAATGTGAAAGGCCAGGTGCTGGTGGTGCAGGCCGAACACGAAAACCGCAGCTGGTTCCGCCCGCTCGATTACAGCGACGACCCGCGCGTGACCACCGTCAAACACCCCGGCAACCACGTCGGCGTGGGCGGGGGCTACAACCGCAATGGCACAGCCGCCAACGTGCACGAGGGCGTGACGGGCTACTTCCAGCGCCGTGGTGTGCCACTGGCCGACGTGCCGACCGAGCAGCGCCACGACCCCAGCCAGCGCCCGATGCTGCGCACCGAGGCTTACCAGACCGCGCGCAATGGCGACGTGCTGACCGACGAAGCCGGCAAACCCCAGCCGCGTTGGCCGCTCGATGACCCGGCCAAGCCCCGCATCGAGGTCAAGCCGCAGATGAGCGAGCAGCACAAGGCCTGGCTGCGCCAGGCCTACGTCGAACTGGCGCCTGGGCTGAAAACCCAGGGCATGAGCCCGGAACAGTGTCTGCAGGTGAGCGCGGCCTGTGTGGCGAGCGCTGCGGAACACGGCGCCTGGGGCGAACCCCGGCGTTTCATGCTCAGCAAGGACGGCGCGCGCGTGGCGGTGCAGCACCCGGACGGGCGCTTCGACGAGTTGAGGGTGGCCGACTCGTTGCGGACCAGCACCCAAAGCCATCTGGACCGTGCACAGGAGGCAAGGGAAGCCGTACCAGAACAACAGCAGGAACGCGCAGTACCGGTGCGGAGCGAGCAGGTGCTCGCGCGCTGACTGGCGGCGCTGTTCGTGGCGTCCCACCACCAACCTGAGCTCAGGTCAGCAGCGACACCGCGCCCGAGAATGTGAGAAAGGCGGCCGCCGTGGTCACCAGGATGATGCGGGCGATGCGCCCGTTGTCGGCGCCGAAGCGCTCGGCCAGCAGCGACACGTTGCTGGCGCTGGGCAAGGCCGCCACCAGCACCATCACCGTGAGCGCGAACGGCGTCAGTGGCACGCCGAGCTGGATCGCCGCCGTGCCCACCGCGAGCACCAGCAGCGGGTGCAGCAGCAGCTTCATGAGCGCCACCGGGAGGTAGTCGCTGGTGGGCATGGGGTGGCTTGACTGGATTTGCGACCGCGCCAGCACCGCACCGATGGTGAACAGCGCCACGGGTGAGGCCGCATCGGCCAGCAGCCAGACGGTTTTTTCCACCGGCCCGGGCAGGGTGAACTGCACCGCCGACGCCACACCGCCCAGCAAGATGGCCCAGGGCATCGGGTTCACGACCACTCCGCGCAGCGCCTTGCGCCCCGCCACCAGCATGGCCTGGCCGCCGTGGCCCTCGCCCTCGTCCAGCCGCGATAGTGCGATGCACAGCGAGCTGGTGATGACCATGTCCACGACGATCAGCACGATCACCGGACCCGCGCTCTGCGGCCCCAGCAGCGCGGCCAGCAGCGGCACACCCATGAACCCGGTGTTGGGAAACGCCGCCACCAGCGCGCCCATGGACGCGTCGTTCCAGCGGATGCGGCTGTTCATCGTCATGGCGATGGAAAATCCCACCATGACCAGCGCACACAGCAGGTAAACACCGGCCACCGATGCGTCGAGCAGCTGCGCGATCGGCGTGGTCGAGCCGAAGCGGTACAGCATGCAGGGCAGCGCGAAGAACAGCACAAAACCGTTCAGACCCGGGATCGCCTCCAGCGGCAGCATGCGCCGGTGGGCGGCGATAAAACCCGCCAGCACGAGCGCGAAGAAGGGAAAGGTGACGAGCAGGATGTTGAGCACGGTGGGCGATTGTCTCAGGATCACATCGGGGCACCGGGCATGCCGGCGACAGGGCTGGCCCCCGCGCCCGGCCGGGGTCGCCGGTATCATCGGACGCTTTGCCGAATGCCTGCGATGAAGCTCCCATGTCCCACGGCCTGAACCTGGCCCAACTCGAAGCCGTGAACCACCTGGGCGGCCCCTGCCTGGTGCTGGCCGGCGCGGGTTCGGGCAAGACACGGGTGATCACGCACAAGATCGGCCGCCTCATCAACGCCGGGCTCGCTGCGGACCGCATCGCCGCCATCACCTTCACCAACAAGGCCGCCGCCGAGATGCGCGAGCGCGCCAAGCAACTGGTGGGCCGCGACGCGAAGAAGGTACTGATTTGCACCTTCCACGCGCTGGGTGTGCGCCTGCTGCGCGAAGACGGCGCGGCGCTGGGCCTGAAGAAAAACTTCAGCATCCTCGACACCGACGACATCACCAGCATGCTGAAAGACTGCGGTGGCACCACCGACGCCAACACCGCGCGCGGCTGGCAATGGGCGATCAGCGCCCTGAAGAGCGCAGGCCTGAATTCGGGCCAGGCGCTGGCCCAGGCGAAGGACGAGAACGAGCGCGTCACCGCCACCATCATGGCGCGCTACGAAGAGCGCCTCACCGCCTACCAGAGCGTGGACTTCGACGACCTGATCAGCCTGCCGCTCAAACTGCTGACCGAGCATCTGAACGTGCGCGAGCGCTGGCAGAAGAAGATGGGCCATGTGCTGGTGGACGAGTACCAGGACACCAACGCCACGCAGTACGAGCTCCTGAAACTGCTGGTGGGCGAGCGCGCGCGCTTCACCGCCGTGGGTGACGACGACCAGTCCATCTACGGCTGGCGCGGGGCCACGCTGGACAACCTCAAGCGGTTGCCGCAAGACTTTCCCGAGCTCAAAGTCATCAAGCTGGAGCAGAACTACCGCTCCACCAGCGCCATCCTGCGCGCGGCCAACAACGTGATCGGCCCCAACCCCAAGCTGTTTCCCAAGACACTGTGGAGCGACCTCGGCGAAGGCGAGCCGGTGCGCGTGGTGGACGCCGACAACGAAGAGCACGAAGCCGAGCGCGCGGTCGCACGCATCCAGAGCCTGCGCACGGTGTCGCCGCACAAGGAGTTTCGCGACTTCGCCATCCTCTACCGCGCCAACCACATGGCGCGCTCGTTCGAACAGTCGCTGCGCCGCGCGCAGATTCCCTACAAAGTCTCGGGTGGCCAGAGCTTTTTTGACAAGGCCGAGATCCGCGACCTCTGCGCCTGGCTGCGCCTGCTGGTGAACAACGACGACGACCCGGCCTTCCTGCGTTCGGCCACCACGCCCAAGCGCGGCATCGGCCACACCACGCTGCAGGGGCTGGGCAACTTCGCCACGCAGTACAAACTGAGTCTGTTTGAGTCCCTGTTCTCCAACTCGCTCGGCGCCACGCTGCCCGCGCGCGCCGTGGCCACGCTGCACGAGTTCGGCCGCGCGGTGAACGATCTGGAGTACCGCGCCAGACACACGGTGGGCCACGAGGCGGCGCGCGCCTTCCTCACCGAGTGGCTCAAGGACATCGCCTACGAAAAACACCTCTACGACAGCGAAGACAACGAGAAGGTCGCCGCCGCGCGCTGGACCAACGTGGTGGAGTTCTGCGACTGGGTGGCCGGGCGCTGCGGCGGCCAGATCGAAGACGAGGCCGGTGTGCAGACCGAGACCGAGCGCAAGACGCTGCTCGAAGTGGTGCAGACCATCGCCCTGCTCTCCACGCTGTCCGAGCGCGAGAAAGACCAGAACGTGGTGACGCTCTCCACCCTGCACGCCTCGAAAGGCCTGGAGTGGCCACACGTGATGCTGGTGGGTGTGAACGAAGGCCTGCTGCCCTTCAAGATGGACGAAGAAAGCAACCGCGACGCCAGCGCCGAGAGTCTGGCGCAGCGCCTGCAGGAAGAACGCCGCCTGATGTACGTGGGCATCACGCGCGCGCAGCGCACGCTGGCGGTGAGCTGGCTCAAGCGCCGCAAGAAGGGCCGTGAAAGCGTGCCCGGCATGGCCAGCCGCTTCATCAAGGAAATGGCGCTGGACGAAAACACCGTGAAAGAAGACCCGCGCGAAAAACTGCGCGCGCTGCGCGCCGAGTTCGCCCAGCGCGCCACCGAACAGGCTGCCATCAAAGCGGCCGAGGCACCATGAAACAGCCACAGAAACGCTGGTGCGCCGGGCTCTGCCTGCTCGGGCTGGCCCTGGCCTGGGCAACGCCATCCGCAGCGCAGACCACACCTGCCCAGCCTGCCAGTGCTGCCACCCCCTGCCCGCCCCTTGACGAAAACCCGGCCCGGCTCCTGGGCCTGTGGCAACTCGCCCTCTGGCTGCCGGATGGCAACGAAGTGGCCCCGGTGTCCACCGGCGCCTTGCTGTTCGAACGCCACCCCGACTACCCGGGCAGCGTGCGCGGCCATCTCAAACGCTCCAGCGAAGGCCACGACGTGCTGGCGCTGGTGTCAGGCGACGTGAGCGACGGCATCTTCAACCTCGACGAATCGACCGACGGTGTGGCCATGGACGCGGTCTGGACCGGCACCCCGCAAGACTGCGGGCAGGTGATCCGAGGCACACGCCGGCCGGCCGAAGGCCGCGAGTCAGGCGTCCCCGTGCTGCGATTTTCATTGCACAAAGCACCCGGCGGACACTGATCTCCCAGGAGTTGGCGAAGACGGGGTGGCGCACCCACGTCCCAAGAAAAACCCTATGACACCCATAGTCCATTCCAATCGGGAATGGCCGCGGCGTTGACACCGATCAAGCGACGACAGGGTTTACCTCCATAGAGTGGGCCGGTCACACACGAAGGTCTGCGGACACACACACCGCCACATCTGCCGTGACGCCCGACTGTCACTCAGCAAAGGAAATCCCTTGAAAACCACGACATTTCTCCCATCGGCCATGCGCACGCTGGCCATCGCAGCGATCCTGGTCAGCGGCACCGCCATGGCGCAGAAGACCGAACCAGTATCCCCCGTTCCCGCCCACAAGGCGGTGAATCCCGCCGCCGTGGAACTCGGCAAGAAACTGTTCTTTGATCCGCGCCTGTCCAAATCCGGCTTCATCTCCTGCAACAGCTGCCACAACCTGAGCCTGGGCGGCACCGACAACCTCAAGACCTCCATCGGCCACAACTGGCAACAAGGTCCGATCAACTCGCCCACCGTGCTGAACTCGCGCCTGAACGTCGCCCAGTTCTGGGACGGCCGTGCTGCCGACCTGAAGGCCCAGGCCGGTGGCCCGATCGCCAACCCCGGTGAAATGGCCTTCACGCACGAACTGGCCATCGAAACCCTGAAGTCCATCCCGGGCTACGTGGATGAGTTCAAGCAGGTCTTCAAAACCGACAAGCTCACCATCGACGAAGTGACCACGGCCATCGCGGCGTTTGAAGAAACCCTGGTGACGCCCAATTCGCGCTTCGACCAGTGGCTCGACGGCGACAAGAAGGCCCTGACCAAGGACGAACTCGCCGGCTACCAGCTGTTCAAGGACAGCGGTTGCGTCGCTTGCCACAACGGCCCCAACCTCGGCGGCAATTCGTTCCAGAAGATGGGTGTGGTGCAGGCTTACAAAACCGCCAGCACGGCCGAAGGCCGCAAGGGTGTGACCGGCAAGGACGCCGACCGCCTGAACTTCAAGGTCCCGACGCTGCGCAACATCGAACTCACCTACCCCTACTTCCACGACGGCGCCGCTGAAACCATGACCCAGGCCGTGGACCTGATGGGCCGTCTGCAACTGGGCCGCGAGTTCAACAAGGACGAAAACGCCAAGATCGTGGCCTTCCTCAAGACCCTGACCGGCCAGCAACCGCAGATCGCGCTGCCGATCATGCCTCCCTCGACCGACAAGACGCCGAAGCCCCGTCCGTTCAACTGAACGGCTGCTGAGCCCCATGAAAAAAACCGGCCTCGCGCCGGTTTTTTTATGTCAGCGGTCGGAACCGATGCTCAGGATGCGATCCCGGTCGCCAGCGCGGGCTTGTCGGCGAACCAGGCCTGCAACAGGCGGCCCAACTGCTCGGGCACATCGTTGTCAAAACTCATCAACACATCGGGCGCCAGCTTCTCGGCGGCTGAGGACAGAACCGCCGCGACGCAGTCCCGGTGCTCGCCCGTGGCCGACCGCTGGAGCCTGGCCTCCAGCACCGCCACGGTGGCGTCGCGCATCCGGTCCGAGCCCAGGACATGCCAGGCGTAGTCGATCTCATAGCGGTCGAGTGCGTCTTTCAGGCTTTCCCCATCCTCGCGGGATTCTTCGGCAAAGCGGTTCAGGGTGCGGGTGCTGAGCTGGCTCACGAACTGGTCGACCAGTTCGGTGTGCGCACGCACAAATGTTTCAATGGCCACAGGGAGTCCTTGAATGATGGAGAGCCGGAGCCCGGCGGGTCGGTCGTGCCGAACGTGAACCTGGGAGGCCGCGGACCGGTTCAAAGCCGAACCGGTCCGCGGCACACCGTCCGAAAAGGACGACCCAGAAAGTCAAAAGCCCATCTCGAAGGATGGGCTTTTGCGAGGTGTTGGGTGGCCTGCGGCGAAAACGATGGAAAAGCGGAAGGCTTTTCAAGCCGCAAAGTCATGAGCCTGCATTTTAGCAGTTTCCGCATGCGTGCTGCCATGTGTGAACCAAGGGAGGTGGGGGCGGGGATTGCCGTGGTCAAAGCCGATTTGGTGCAGGGCTCCGTACAGCAACCAACCGTGGTTGGCATGCCGGCAGGCACGATCAAAATAGGCTTGGGCGGCTGGCTCGTAGTGCGCCGCGGCGTCCCAAGCATCCACCTGATCGCCGAAAAGAGTGATCAGGTCCCGTTCAAACGGGTAGAGACAACAATCGAGTACCTGCTGGCGTGTTCTTGGGTAAAACGCCGATGACTGCGAAAACGCGCTGGTGATGTAAAGGCTGGTGGCCCGTTCCAGCAAGAAGGGCAGTGCGCCCGGCCTGTGCCTGGCGTCGCCGTAGTACTGCATCGGGCGATACAGGAAATCGTGAAGCTCACTGCCCAGTTCATTTCGACTCAGGTGAATGACCGGCTCGACCACCTCGGTGACAAAGCGCTCCCAGAACAGGGGTGTGCCGAACCAGTAGCTGCAAAGTCCGTAGTTGCCGTTGTGCTGTCGCGTCGAGGTCAGAAAGTCCAGTAAAACGCCTGCCTTGTCCAGAACCGCCTGGAACCGGTGCAGCACCTCAGGATCCCCATGAATGATCGGTGAACGGTCATTGCTGCTGAAATTGCAGTAACTCATCTGGGGCAACGGATTGGTGACATACACCTCATTCCCTGGATTTGCCTCGATCCACTGGCGCACATCGTTGCCGTCGAGCAGGCCTTTGGCGTGAAAGCGGCTGGAAACAGCACCCAACACATCGGCGGTGCGATGCTCACCGCTCGCAACGATGTGCTCAAAAATCTGGAACTCACGCCATTCGGGATGGGGGTTGTGGCTGAAATCGAAGGCATCGAAGCCCGCGATCAGCGGATTCTCATTGTCGGGATCGATACGGTTCTGAAGCAGGCGAATTTTCATGATCTGCCGGTACGCATCCTCGGGCACGCCCATGTGGCGATGGCTGGGCACTGTGTCCGAATATCGCCGGACCAGCTGCAAGAGGCCAGGCGCCCGAATCCATTGGCACGGTTGACCACACAAAGAAAAACGGGCTACGCCGTTGAGCGTAACCCGTTGATTTTCCAAAATTTTGGTGGCCTGGGACGGAATCGAACCATCGACACGCGGATTTTCAATGCCATCCAGCGCCGTCGGTCCATACAGAACAGAACACCAATACTAACAAAATCAAGCACTTGTCGCGCACTCACTTGCTGTCACGCGCATCGACTGGCACTTGCCCTTCCCGATTATCGCCACGTTTTGCGCCATTCCTGCGCGGTCTCCACCGGTATAGCAACACCGCTCCAAAAGCACACACCACTGCATCCGCGTCGGGTACAGGCGAGGTGGTTGAGCCGCGCCAGCGTCTCTCTGGAGCTACGCCAGTCTCACCTGGCCGACCTCCCCGTCCACCACCTCCACCAGCAACCGGGTGGGGTGATTGCCCTGAAGAGCTTTCTTTTGAAGTGAACTGCCCCAGAGTACTGTCTTTGCAACGCTCGCCTCAATGGAATGCTCCAGCGCGATGGCCGTCTGCTCAACCATCTTGCGCCTGTCCAAGAGCGTGCTCGCCGAATTCCATTTCGAGACGATGCGTTTCACTTCAACGCTCCAATCTCTCGACACATCCGACTTGAGGCTCTGCAGCTGCTGCACTTCGTCCAGCAGATTGCCCAGTCGGGAACGCGTCAGCCCTTGCTCCCTTGGATAGAGAGAACGAACAAAACACGCAAGAAGCCTTGTCTCGAGGCACAACTCCATGGCCACAACCAGATGCTGCAGCTGTTCGTACTTCTTCTGGATGTTCTTCGAAAGCCCCTCGGTTCCAAAGGTGTCGGGGTCTGTCGCCTCACGGAGACTGGATGCGAACTCAAGTCGCAAGTGTTCCTGAACCTCACTGAGGGCCTTCTCGCTGGGCTCCAAAACATCCCAAACTGACTCGGGCAAGTCGCCGCCCGGAATCGACAGAGCAACTTTCCTGAGGTAGTCGTAGGTCCCCTTAATCTTTGCCAGGCGCTCGCTGTCCAGAAAGCGATTGGTCCGCTCAATGCCTTCCGAAATTTCCTGCAGCTTTTCCGCGATGTCGGCCATGTGCTTCTGCGCCACAACGATGGAGGCAACCTGCCACACGGCAGCGGCGGAGACGGCCTTCTTCAGCCCCTCAGTGCCGTACAACCGTCCGTGTTCCACAAACTTTCCATCCGTGCCTCGCGCCATCGCCCGCCAACCGTTGCCGTCGGCAGCCTTCATCATCTCCCCGGCAATGGAGACCTCCATGAGTTTCCTGCCGTGATGAGCACCGGCGACAGCGATGGGAGGAGCCGCCTGCAGCAATGAGTCGACCATCGCCACCACACCAGACGTCCCTGAAACAGGCGCTGCATGAGCGAATCGCCCGTCATCGCTCAATGCACGGATGGTCACAGCTGGCTTGTGAGGGTCTTCACCGAAACGGACTTCAAGTACGGGCTCAGGCTCAGTTATTTCTACCGCCTTCGAGACCTCGCGCGCCGCAGGTAAAACGGCCATTTCAGACTTCGCCTGCGGACCGCCCCTCCTCGCATGCAAAAACCAGCCCGCGGCAACCGCGAGCAACAAAAGAACCACAAGACCAACAATCATCAAGACAGACATCTGGAAACTCTCCCTTCAAAGCAGGAACTCACAGGCAGACAACTGAACTCTCTCAAGGTATCGGCCTGCCGCGGCGACGCGATGAGACTTTGGACATCCACTCCAGAGACGACCTTGGTGACAGAACTGGATGACTATCCGGGCGGCGATACAGCGGACTTGGACCGGCGTATCGCCTCTTCGCTTGCGTGCTGCATCAGGAACCTGACGACAACAACACTCAGGGCGCCTGCAGCAAATGCCAGCACATGCGCCTGGAGGTGTTCGAGCGGTGAATCCAGCATGTCACGCTCCTGCAGCAACGGCTGTGCCGCAATGGGGGCAGAACTTCGCTTCACGCGGAATGCTCTCCTGGCACGCTTCACACGGCTTCATGAGGAGGGCATTGAGCGCCTTCTGACGCATGTACGCGATTTGAACCACACAGGGCACGGTCACCCGGTACGCCGGACTCGAAAAATCGGCCAGCGTCCAGAGCCCCGTCACGACCCACCCGACAGGACCCAGTGCAATGCCCAGAATTCGGGTCAGTGCAGCATTGGCGGCCAGTGGAAGCCCCCGGTTGAGCAGGAGTTTGGCCATGGAATTGGCCACCATCAGAGCAATCTTGTAGGTGCTGAATCCACCTGCACGCGCAGCGAACAACACCGCGGCAGACGCCACGCTGCCCTTGAGCGCATCGCCAAAACCGGCCTCCTTGAGCAACCTCGCCCGCTCGTCTAAGGACATGTGCTCAAAGGCATCACGGGCAATCTTTCGAAGGATGTCCTCCTCCAGCGACACGACGTCGGCGGTCTTGTCAGTTGATAGCTTCAGATGCTTGGCGACATCACGCACCACTACTCCATAGTCGACAGAAGGGTCTGCAGACGGCAGGACCGCATCGAGCGAAGACCCCGTCGCGACACCAGTCCTCACCGAGCGATAGAAGTTGACAAGACTGTTGCCACCAAAGTGACGGATTTCGTCTGTGACGAGCATCAGCGATGCTGCGTTGTAAGTGCCAGCACTCCTGGCTGCAGACAGGGCCGCACAGTTCTCCTTGCTCAGTGAGATGCGCCCTTTTCCACTGTCGGTGATGTAGTCGACCAGAACGTCGATGTCTTCCTTGTCCGCCTGTGCGAGCAGAGCCAGGAGGTTGGTGGGTTCGTTGAGAAATTTCTCGTCGCTCATTGCCGGTTACCTTTCTTGAATGGAAGAGCCTATGACGGTGCAGATGGCCTGGATGACCGGATGCCAGGTTTCATCTATCTCGGAATACGGTGGTGCGACGCTGACTGTGGGCAATCCACTGGGATGTTTGCCATCAGGGTTGCTGGCGCCCCGAGGCAGCCCACGTGGGACACTCAGCCCCATCAGCCTCGCCAGTTGCTGAGCATCTCTGGCACAGGAAGCAGGCGAGCCATCTGACCGCCTCCGCATACCTTCCGCCAGTTCGCAATAGCTCTCGTCCGTGGCCAGTCGCGGCCACCACTCGGCAGCGCTTGCCAGGCGGGTCCAGTCCTCCGGTCTCATGAGGAGAAAAGCGGGTGGCACCTTGAGGATGTCTGCGATGCGGCACAGGTTTTCCAGGGACGGGTTCACCTGTACGCCCGCGCCGCGTCGCAGGTACTTGCGCACCGACGAAATTCCAATTCCTGTCTCGTCGCTGAGAGTGGTCTGCTTCATGGGATGGAGCTCCCCCATTTCATTGACCTCTGCAACCCGCATCGTCCGACGAAGCGTTTCCACGAGTGCGTCGACCACTTCCACGTGCGTTCCCTGATTGTCTGGTTTCATGTTCTGTCTGCGCAGTTCATTCGATAGAACAGATTCTGTTCGGAAACGCCCAGGGCACACAGAACAGTGCATCACTTAAGTGATGCTCAGGCACTTGCAAATCGGTGAAAGCTGCCCAGCGACGACCAAGCATGCAATCGTCCACTCTGGACCAGACTGGTGGGCGAATACTTAGTTGCGGCACCATGCGCCAACGCAACGAATTCCGCGCGGGAATCGAACAAGTTAGCGTTGCGCTTCTAGAAAAAAGAAGGACGGGCGCGAGGCCCGTCCTTCTTAAATCAACTCGCCTGGAACTTCCTCTTGAAGGAGAGCCAACTCCCGCTCGCTGTGTATCACCGCCGCACGCTGCAGAAAGCCGACCACCTTGGGAAGCAGCGGCCCGCCGAGGTAGTCGTGGCCCAAGAACTCGCCATACAAGGTGACTAGCATGCGCTTGGAATCGAGCGTCAGCGATAGAGAGTCCACTGCGCCAAAGATAATCAGCAACTGCGGGTCCTGCATCATCTTGCGAAGCGCACGGTTCAGTTGCGCCTCTTCGTCCATTTCGTAAGAGGCGAAGTCCCGCAGAGTGAGAAACCCGCTCAGCAAAAGAATCACAACTGTGGGAACGCCGAGATATCGAGCGCAGGACGTGGCGAACACTTTGCTGATGGACTTCTGTGACCTCAGGCCGCTGCGCAACTGAGCGATGTAGCCGTAGGTGACGCCGAGCTCCTTGGACATCTGCTGCAGTGTCTGTCCGCGGTTGTGTGCTTCATCCTCAAGCCAGCCCAGAAGCGGACCTCCTTCGCTTTTGTAGAGTCGTTGAACCCGCTCTTCGTTCGACTCTGAAGACGGTGCCCTGGTCTGTTGCGGGCGTACTTTCTTGGCATTGCTCATGGTGGAAATTTCCTGTGTGCACGAACATCCGTGCACAACGTATAGCAACCGGATGTGAATCTGAAGCGCCCAGGTGCTTTCGAGTAGCGTGCGCTGGTCATGAGTCCTCCAAGCTTGGTCGTTGGAAGCAACGTCCTGACTGAAAGACGTACCTGTCAATGTTGACAGGGCGAACTTTAAAGAGCGCGGACGGAACGCCGAAGGGGGATTTGGCATGTGCCAGATATCAGGGAGTTTCTATGCGTCGACCGGCTTCGAGCAAATCCATCTCAGCAACGGCTGTCCCCCAGACAGAGGAAGCAATGCGAGCTGAAGAGCTTGCATTCCTAGAGGAGCTGAAGGCCGCCGCTCTTGTTTGGTACAGAGTCACGTGTCCCGGCATCGACGGGGTCGCCCTCGGTTTCGAGCAAGTCGCGCATGCCGCTGACAAAGCTGCTGCCCCTTACGGTGACGCCTCCGAAACATTTATTCCAGCGCGATGGGATGCTGTCATTGCAATGCGCGGCGCGTTGCGACTTGAACAGACTTTGCGAATGCGAAAGATTCAAGCGTCGCGAAGAAAGGTGCTCGGGCCAAAACACGATGACTTTGACTACGAATTGCACACGGTGGAGCTGATATCTGAACTGCTTGATGAGCGGTTCACTGAAGGCGGCCTTTGGAACTTCGTTCGACAGCTCATAGAAGCAGCTGAAACGATGCATCAGACGACGCAGCGGCATCTGAAGGATGAGACTGTTGAGCGCGAGAAGCGACTGTTCTTCAGTGCATTTGAAACAAGACAGCGCCTCGGGCTCGTCCCCCCGGAGCTAATCGAGGCACTCGAATTTCTTGGGAGCGAAGTTTTCGCGAAAGAAGGTGCATCGGCGCTTCTTTCGCCCTGAAAGCGTGCCTACAAGATGTGATTCGGCGCGAGGGCAGGTGGCAGGGCTGTTCCAAGAGCGCCCCAAATGACCTCGCGTCCAAAGGCTGTGTCTTGAGGTGTATGTGGGTGTTTGACTTATTGCTAGGGCAAAGCCAGACACGCTGGATGCGCTCCGACACACTCGGCTCATGAACCCCGCACCGGCGAATACAGCTTCTGCGAACAGCCCCCGCCCAGGCACTGACAACCTTTTAGACGGATTAGGCCCAAAAAACCCGTACAAGCCGGGCTTCTTGAACCCGTCTGCTTTCACACATCCGGGTCAGGGAGGAATTTAAACGGTAACAGAACGGCACCGGCGTATCGAGCCTGGACCATCCTTCAATGAGGTGATGTTGACAGCCAACTACATCCACTCGCGTCAGCTACGAATGTCTTGAGGCTCGAAAAACGCAGCCCAGCAGAGCAAGTGGATAAAACCCTTGCCTATATCTCTTACCAAGTCGGCAACTACTTTTCATCAACACTTTCTCTTCAACATGTCCAACAAGTACAACCTCATCCCAGGCTCGTGTCACTTCCTTCCTTTCTTTTCCGGAGAAGACTGCAATCTTCACTACAGCCACACCGACGACCACATGTACTGCTTGACGTGCCTTGATGTCGCAGGTGCCCGGTTCGAATTCGTGGAGGCGCGGCCACTCGATGAAGAGTCAAAGAGCCAGCTGAACGCCATGGCCGCTAACGACTACATAAGCGCGATGGGACTCTTTGGAAGCCTCCCAATGAGTCACGCTGCCCATGAAAAGCTGGATGAACTACTGTACGGATACCGCCTATCCGCAAAAAACGCGTCGGACCTGCGAGACAGTCTGAGGACTATGGAACCAGGGTCCGAGGAGCATCTCGACATTGAGGCACAACTCGACCTCAACAGCGAAACAAGGATGGAAGAGCTGCGCGCAATCGAGGAACTTCTTGCTGGATTCAACCGCGAGAGCGGATATGACCCCAAGACTGGAGCAGTTGAGCCCTCCCCGACCTGACCAATATGGGGTGCTGCCTACTGCGCCCCGATGTACTTATTCGGCAAGCGCCTTCAGCAA
Source organism: Betaproteobacteria bacterium HGW-Betaproteobacteria-9 (assembly GCA_002842215.1). Classification (GTDB taxonomy): domain Bacteria; phylum Pseudomonadota; class Gammaproteobacteria; order Burkholderiales; family Burkholderiaceae_C; genus Hydrogenophaga. The sequence continues at coordinate 45,517 of PHCC01000022.1, forward strand.
CGCATCGCGACCGTCCTGGTAGAACTCGATATCCAGTTTGGTCGCCATGTCATCTGAAAGGTCGAACAGCTGGCGCCGACAGGACACAGGAAGCAGCAAGGCCTTGGCGCCCTTTTCCACTGCGATTTCGGCAAGCGTCACGGCGTTGTGAATCGGCTCGATGGTGCCGCCGAGGGTTACCTCGCCGACGACCACCAGGCCGCCTCGAACAGATTTCTTGAGTAGGGCACTGGACAAGGCGATGAGTGCACCCACGCCGGTCTTGGCGCCCGCCTTAGCAGCGTCGAACCCTCGCAATTGCACCGAGAACTCGTGAGAGCGCGGGTCACGGTCGCCCACCAGCTGCTGGGCGCGGGCATACAGGTTTTGCTCCGCACAGCGGATGGACTCTTTGAACGCAGCGGGCACAGGGTTGTTGAGCACCCGGACACCACTGCCCGGCCCCTCGTTCACCTCCAATCGGAAGAGCCCAGGGTGCTCCTCGTCCCCGCCAGGGCTCAGCACCCAAATCTGCCCACTCTCCAGCGGCTCGTCACCAATGCCCCCCTGGCTCTGTAGCTCGGGGGTGCTGACAAACTTTTCGACTCCCTCGGCCCCCATGGTGTAGCTGAAGTGGGTATTACGGAACTCGGCTGCACCAATGCGCTTCTGCTGCTCCTTGACCCGGCGGCGCACTTCAAGCGCCAGTCGTACCGCCCACTCCAGGTCTTCGTCACTGACAGCCATGTCCGAGCCTGGATACAGCAGCTTCAGCAGACCGCTCACCGTCTTGTTGACGCCGTTGAGGTCGCGCCCCGACAGCGCCCCGCCCCACCGTACACGCCCCTGCAATGTGGAGACCCGACTCTGGCTGCGTAGCTGGGTGAAGCACTCCGACAGGAAATCGCTCACGAGACCGAAATGGGTCGTGAACAAACCTGGATTGAGTTTGGGCACATCCCAGCCAGGCAAAAAGCAATGGATGCGGTCCATGAACGCCGTGTCATCCCGCATCTCAGGCGGCAGTGGCCCAAACAGGTGCCCCACGCGCTGCTGGTGCTCCACGTCCACATCGAAGTTACCGACCAGCACGATGGAGCCATCGGCCCGGATGCTCTCCTTGCCACGGGAGAACTCGCCGCTCTCCATGTAGCCCTTCATGATGTTCACACCGTCCTTGGAGTCGAACGACACCCCGGACACCTCGTCGAAACAGACCACGTCGTACTGGCAGACCAAGCCACGCGCACCGTTCTGGTTGTTCACGAACATCTTGGCCACCGTGGCCTTGCCTCCGGAAATCAAGTGCGCATAGGGCGAGACCTGCTGGAACAAGTGCGATTTGCCGGTTCCGCGAGGCCCCAGCTCCACCAGGTTGTAGTTGCGCTCCACGAACGGCACCATGCGAAGCAACAGCGAGTCCTTGGCTCTCTCAGACAGCGTCTCTGGCTCAAAGCCTACGCTGCGCAACAACAGGTCGCGCCACTCTGCGGTCGTGAATTGTTCGCGCCCCTTGGCCAGCACGTCCAACACTTCGCGCTTGGACAACTGAATGGCACGCAGCGCGTCAACGCCAAAGGGACGCCCACCTTTTTCCTGAGCAATGGATGCGTCGTACCCGAGGGTGATTTCGGCGTAGAAGCCGCCCGTGAGCATCCGCTCGTTCTCCTTGACCATCTCTGGCGTCAACCGCACATCGTTCAAGCGCAGGCTGGGGAGACTGGCTACGTAGGAATCGGTTTTGGAGTCCAGTCGTGCCGTGATGATGTCGATGATTTTCACGGAGCCAGACTCGCGGGCTCGGGCCTTGAAGAGCTCTTCTTCGCCTGCCTTCACCGTGCGCGATGCCAACTGACGTTGAACGATGTCCAGGCCTTCTTGGATTTCTGCTTCGTCGGTCGTTGCGCAGTAGCGCCCCAGCAGAAACTCCACCACGTAGGTAGGCACTGGGAACTGGCGGCTGAACGTGCGCACCAGGTCTTTGCGCACCACATATCCCTCAAATGCCTGTGTGGCTTTTCGGTCGAGTTCATCGAGCTGCATCGTCTTTGCCTTTTCATGGTCCCGCCCTGTGGCGGTCGCCGTTGTTTCTATGTTCGTTTGCAGGTAACCCGGGTAACAAGCGCGGTCTCAGTCGTTCATCCGCCCACTGTGGTCGCTTGCTTTTGCAGAACCTCACCGTCAGCACTCAGCACCACCACCACGGCCGCAGCACCCATGTGGTCGTCATCGGCAACGGCCAGGCTGGCTTTGCCACCGTCCAGTGCCTTGACGCTCGCGGCCAGGGTGCTGCTACCCAGCGCAGCTTTGCTGCGAATATCCACACGGAGGCCTGGCGCGGCGCCCTCCACCACCACAGTGCAGCGCAAGCCCTTCCACGCGACAGACTGAATCGTGACATTCACCGAGGCGACGCTTGTGCCAGCGCAATCCAACTGCAACACCGGCACCAAGCATTCTTGCAAGCTAATTCCGCCATGGGCGTATTCAGCGCCAGCAATGAAGTTGGACACCCCTGGTGCATAGGCGACCTGGACGTCCTTGCACCAGTCCCATCCAAAGGTCAGCGGCGTTCCGTGAGCGCTGTCCTTCAACACCGCACACCGTCCCCACCGCGTCTCGGTTTGGTGTTTGGGCATCTCGGACTTCGGCAGACCACCCGGCATCAATAACCACCCATGGTCGGTCACCACACGAACCCGCTTCCACCCAGCTGCAAAAAGCTCCTCGACACGTTCGACCACCTGGTCCAGTTGTGTGTCCAGGTCTCTTGCAAGGCGAACACCATGCTCATGGCCATAGTGGTCGAGGTCTCCTGCTTCCGTCCACCCCAACCCTTTCGGGTCGCCGGTTTCGTGCTTGTCCAGGGGTTGCACACCTTTTTCAGACAGAAGCTTCCGCAGGTTGTGGCCCGACAGCGGCTTACCATCAGAGGCGACCCGGGGTTCAAATTCCGTGTCGCTGGCTGTACCCGCAATATGGGTCGCCACTGGCGAACACCAGGCCTTACCGGAGGCGGTCACCGAAGGGAGGCTCGTCCACTGTGACGACAGACTGGTCTTCCCCAGGCTCGCCAACCTTTGCTGCAACCTGACCGCTACGTCGTAGCGCAGTCCATCGACAAAAACTGTGCACGCGCCAGCCCCATGGCTACTAGCCTGTTCAGTCGGGACAAGCGATAACCCACCAGTGTCCTTGGCCGCGTCTTGCAATCGACGCGCCGACCCCTCCAACCAAGGCAAATACATCGCTCGCAGCGCAGCGCTCACGGCCTCAAGGTCGGCTTTGGATTGAACGCTGGCCAGCGCCTGCATTGCTGCTTCGTCCACGCGCCAGCCGTTGGTCTGGTAGTCCGTGGCCAACTCTGCAGGTGTTTTCCCAATCGGCAAGGAAGCGCTCAGTTCTGCCACTTGGGCCAAATGCGCTAACGCCTCCGCCAGGGGAGAACGACCCATGCGTGCCCAAAGCCATGACCGGCGCAGGCCATGCTCCTTTTCCGCGGCCAGAACGGCCGTCCTTGCCTGCGCTGCAACCATGCCTGCACAAGCGGACAGCGCATAGCGCAACGCGGACTCGCCTTGTTCGTTTGCTTGGGGATAGCCCGCCAACGTCTCCTGTTCCGGGAACAGACCCAGCTGAGGCGGCTGAATCTTGGCAAGTAGACCGAAGATTCCGGGGAAGCTGGCAAAGGAGTCTTTGTATAGCTCGGCCACAGCAGCCCACTTGCCATCTCCCTTGGCCAGTCGCTCAGCGGCAATGAGCACACCGTCAGCAGTGGGGTCGAAGCCGAAGTCGGCTTTGCAGCGCTTGAAGAAGACATCCCACAACACATCGCCCCATTGGTTCCGGGCCGAGGCGGGGTCATTCATCCAAAACAACACGTCACGTGTCGGATTCGGTGCCATCAAACCGAGAAGCCACTCAGCATTGACTTGTCGACCCTTGAGCTCGCCCACCGAGTAGTCAAGCAAGACCTCTGCCTCCAGCGCCTGCTGCAGCGCCTCTTGGGTCACCTTGTCCTGGGCAACATCCAACCCCAGCCCTCCTGTCTTGGACGACAGAAACGCAGAAACGGTCCAGTCTTTCCCATTGGCCTGACTCCAGAAGCTCCCTCGGTACTGCAGTTCGGCGAGCGGCTGCAAGTCCCTGGGACAAGACTCAATTGCCCTCAGGTCCGCCTTGCTGACCCCGGGCAAATACACGACCGGTACCACGCCAGGTTTCAACAGTTGAATGCCGCCTCCAATGACGGTCTTCAGCCAAATGCTCGGCCCTTGACGCAACTCTGGCTGGTATTGCCCGAGCTTCAGGAGACCGGGCACAACATCGGCTAGGGACGGGACCACATGCTGCCACTGACGCTCCGGGTCCGGCCAGAGCACCGCCGCGGGAACGGTCATCAGTGAGCGGTTGACCTTCGCAGCGGATAGGAGCGCTTCAGCAAGCTTCGACTTGATGTTCATGATGTGGCTGTCAAACGGGGAGCCGCGGCTGGATATCTGAATATGCGAGGAAGGAGCACGCCTCGAAAAGCGACTGTGGCCGACTCGGTCCCGCCTCCTTGTTGGGTGACCACCGTCCACAGTAACGGCTGCCATTGGCTGAGTCCAACATCAACTGATGGGCCAATCGCAAGTGCTTGGGCTGCGTAGAGACAAACCCAAACGGGATTCGTGCTCCCGGCACAGCTGGCAAGGGTGCATGCAACAGAACGGCCGCAAACCGCCCCGGGTAGAGCAGAACCTCCAGAGAGGAGTGCCAGCGAGTGTTCGCCAACTCGGAAGGCCTGAACAAATGCAGTTCAACCAACCCGGTGTTCGAATACTTGCCCCTCACAGACGCCTCTTGACGCTCTTCGGCCCTATCAAGCACGTACAAATCGTCTCCCTTGCCCGTGGTTTTTAGGGCCTTTCGGAACGCTTCCACAGACTGTCTGAAGTCTTCTCCACGTCCCCAGAAATCGTAGTCGGGCGCGAGCCAGCCCAAGGAACCAAGATGCGACGGCTGTCCTCTGTATCCGGAACGGGCTTCATGTATGTAAGCCAGCAGCCTGTCACGATTACTCTTGAGGTATGTGGAGCCAAACAAAGGCTGAACACCTTTGGGGCCTTCCAAGCCGCGTTCGACATCCAAGGCCAACTTGTGAGCGTTGAAGTCAGGCCCAACAACGTATGGCCTGAGGAAGTCCAGCTCAAAGAGCTCTATGAACTCGTCCGAGTGATTGCCCTCGACTTGTGCATTCGCCTCCAACGAGGCGGCAACACGCTCGCGAAATTCGGTCAACAACTGCATACTGGCACCAGCCTCAAACTCGTTGGGGAGCTTGGCACTGACGACGTTCTTTGCATCAATCTCCAAGCTGACCGTCAACGGAACAAAGCCTGGCTTGCGAGCCTCCACGCTTTCAATCGAATGAACGCCGTAAGACCTTTCGCGCTCCTCGCCGCGCGAACGCGCCGTCTCTCGCTCGATGCGGGCGAAGCTCTCTCTGTAAGCACGACGCGCCATCTCCAAGCTGTTTCCCACCAGTTCCGTCGGCGGATTCAGCTTCACCCAATTCGCAGTAGCGAACGCAAATTCGGCCCGCCCCAGCATGGAGAAAGTCAACAAATCAAATGGCACGACATCTGTGCGTCGCTTGAGCTTTGTCACCCAAGGGTAGTCGTCCGGGGATGACTCGAAGCGTTGACGCATCTCTTCGCTGAGGGTCAGCTCGTCCTCCGACAAGCTGACGTAGCCTTGGCGGTTCAACGACTCTATGACAGAGAGGGCTTCAGCCTCGGAGAATCCGAAATAGTCCCTGAAACCTCCCAGCGACACGCGTCCACAAGTGTGAAGAAGCCGGAGCACGAACTCTGTCACCGCAGGCAATCGCTCCTGGGTGGAAATGAAGGCGGTCACCTTGAAAGGCTGAACCGGCAAAGCAAAGGTGATTCGGTTGAACGGTGCGTGGTCGACGCTCATGAACGGAACTCCTGTGCCTTCACGATGGTGGCTCGGTTTGCCTCGCTCAACGACTCGATTTTCTTGAGCACCTGCCCCAGAGGTAAACCGGTGTTCTTGCCGCGCCACATAGGTGCAGCCCCCACCACCACCAAGCGCTCCATAGCACGCGACATCGCCACATTGATGCGATTTGGAAGTCGCAAGAATCCTGGACTTTGTTGTGGGTTGTTTCGAACCGTTGACAGAATGACGATACGGTTCTCCTTGCCCTGGTAGCTGTCCACAGTGTCAATCTTCACCAACCGCCGTAGGTCCGCGGGAATCCATCGAGCCTCGCTTTTCAAGCGGTTCAGCACTTCACGTTGTTTGGAATACATGCAGATGATGCCAATGATGGGCTCACCATGCTGCAAGCCTTCCTTCAGTGCCCGTACCAAGCCAGGACTCAGAACCAGTGACTTGAGAACATTCATCACCACGCCGGCTTCTGTGTCGTTCCAGCAGTCGATTCGGTCAGGCGAGTTGCTCTCCATTGCGCTTCTGCCGAGACTCGATGTGTCGACCCAACACACTTCATGACGGAGCTGCAGAGGTAGCAGGCTGGTGTCCAACCAGGATGCGGCCCTACCCGTCGCAAGATTGCTTCCGTAAAAGACCTCAGACACCAACTCACCAATGGCCGGAGCCATACGGTACTGTTCTTTGAAGGAAGCCCCGACTGCTCGCCCGTAGGGAGAGTCGAAAACCCGCTCAAAGTCGCTTGAAAAGGCCAACGAGTCGACGGCATAGCCGAGCTTTTTGGAAACGGCATGTCGAACTTCTTGGTCGAAGGTCGGTGGCAGTTGCTTGTGGTCCCCCACCAGCAAAATGCGGCGGCCCGTCTGCATCGCAACGGCCAGCTCGCTTGGTGCAGCACGCCCCGCCTCGTCAATGACCACCCAGTCGTACATGTTCTGGATGACGCCTGCTGCTCGTCGACCAATCCCCACCAAAGTCCCAGCGACCACTGTTCGCGACTTGGCCAGGAATTCGACGAAATTTGCAGCGGGCTCGCCCAGCGTCTTGAGCCAATCATCAGACATCTTCAGCAGCCGACGAAGGCGTTCAACAGCCTGTGGCGACTGAACTTCATATTGGGTTACGAGTTGCTCAAAAAGGTCGTCCATCACCTCTCCGAGCTGAACTTCTCCCACGCTGTACTGGTAGTCCCGTTTGCAAACCTCCTGCAGCGCCTCCGTTAGCTGACGACCTCGTTGAATGCTCACATCCTCGTCCGTATGTTCCTGTGAATTTGCCTTCTTTCGACCAGAGGACGGTTCCGGCACATCCGTGACCAAAGCCGAAATCTGCTCGACCAAACGCCCAACGTTGACATGGAGCCTCACCGCGGCCGCAGCAAAGTCCGAAGCGAGTCCCATCTCGGTAGCAAGGCGGACGACACGTTCCTTGTACTCGGCTTTGAAGCGCTCCCTGTACGACTGCTCAATCGAAGACGAATGAAGGTGCCGAATCGTCTCTGAAGCGGCCGATTCGTGCCCTAACCGAACAGCATCAAAAGCGATACCCTTCGACTCGAACAACTCCAGCGCTTTCTCTAGGGCGTTGTTGACCGCTTCATGAGCCTGGCTGACCACCAGCACCCGGCGCGCGCCCTCCTTTGTCACCAGGTAGTGCAGCAGCGAAGCAATAAACCATGTCTTACCGGTACCGGGCGGCCCCTGCAGAAGGCTCAATGGTCCAAACTGCAGCGCCTTGCGAAACGCCTCTCTCTGGCTCTCATTCAGGCTCTTGTTACCTTGAGAGTAGGCGTTGAGTGCCTCCTCTGAAGGACACAGGAACTGCATGGGAACGGGCTGCGCACCAGCAGACTGGAAGTAGCTCATCAAGTCGGGCACCACGGAGCGACCTTGAAGAATTCGCTCCACCGCAGCAGCACGACGAGTCAACGAGGCGCTCTCCATGTTGCTGCGCAATCTCAGCTTGTCGCCAGGCTTCGGTGGCTTTCCACTCCAACGTTCAATGGCAAGCTCGGCATTGGCACCCAGAAAAGTGTCCCTGAGCTCCAGGTCGCCACACCGCCGCCACAGCCCTTCCGCGTTTGGCTTCTCAACCCAGGTCAAGTCGTCAATGTCGGGGTCAAAGCCCGCACCATCGAGTGAACAGGGAACCAGCATCTGATGTTCACGCTGCGGATTGCGCCGAGGCTCCCCTACCACCGTGGCAATCGGCAACGAATCTTCCTCGGCTGCGAGCAGCGCCTGCCAAAGCTCTTCAACATCAATCTTGGGCTGTTGCTCAGCCGATGACACGGGTTGGTCTGTATCAACCTCCAGTTCCGAGACCGGCAAGGCCGGGGCGGGAACACCCCCCTCCAGTAGACCGTCCTCCGCAGCCTGAAACGACTGCTCCCCGAACTGCTCGCACCACTCTTCCAACGACGGCTCCAGGTCAGACACTTCGTGTCTGGAACCATCTGCAACCGAAAGACGCGCGCGAAACCGACCGAGACACTTGTCTTGTGTCCAGATGAGCTGGGTGAGGTCAATCGGACGAACCATCACCCAAGAAGCTCGCCGCTCCGCAGGGCTCCATTCCACGGTCAGTCTTGCGCCAGCTCCCGTCAAATGGACCAATTTTGAGCCAGGGTGCTTTCGTGAGTCTTCCATCGTGAGATAGAAGTACCCGTTATCCCCCTGCAGTTCACCCGCGGGCACACCCGTTGCTGAAAGGCCGCGAATCGTCACGGCATAAGGGACCACATCGGGAAGGTCAGTGGACTGCCCCTTACCGTCCAGTGCACTTTGAAGCGGCTCCAGCGCGGAAACCTGACGCTCAGTCAGCAGGCGCTGAACCTCTTCATGCACCAGCTCCAAACCCAGCAGGTTGTCCGCTGACTGCCCCTTGAACAACAGTTCGTCGAGTACAACCGCCAAGGCATAACGGTCCCTGGCCAGCGGAGAAAGCGTTCTGTAGTCCGGCGGCAGGTAAGCCGTGGAATACACATCGCTGGAAGACCTGCGGAAATCCAACATGTCGACCAACACGGGACTACCTTCCCCGTTGATGACGATGTTGTCAGGCTTGATGTCGCCATGCGGCCATTCAAAGGCATGCATCTGCGCCACAGTGGCTGTCAGCCCCCGTGCGACGCCCAGTCTGGCCTCTCTCGGCTGTGGCTGGTCCATCCACTGCGCCAGCGTTTCGCCTTCCACCCATCGCTGGACGACCAACAAACTGCGCCGGCTCAGGCCGCTGTCCAGCACTGTGGCCACGCCCGGCAATGCCGCTGCCTGGAGGTTTCTCGCCCGTTCAAGAAATGAGAGAAGGCGAATGGCTTGGTCGGGTCGCTTCAGGTCTGGCTCTACCCCGTGCCACTCCTTGACCAGAACCGCTTGACCTTCAAAGGTGCTTCGAAATGCCAGGAGGTCGTCGTCATCGGTCAGGGGCTCCCCTTCCTCCGGGTAGTCGCGTACACGGCTCTTTGCTCGGTGAACGTCGAAGGCGGCAAGGTCGATGACCTGCTCATTCTCGTTCTTGGATGCCTCATTCAAGGCCTCCAGCATGTCCCGGGCCGTCTCGTATCGAACCTTAGGCTCTGCGCTCAGCGCCTTGCGAATGACAACATCAAAAGAGCCGCCGTAGGCGTCCGATGCTCTCGGCTCCCATGCGTAGTGCCCCCCCACGCGGGGCGGTCGTTCTCCGTGGAGCATCAGGTGCACCAAGACACCCAGCATGTACACGTCGCGACGGAAAGGGGTAGCGCCTTCCGTCGACCCTGAGTCCTCAGGCAAGTTGGAACGCTCCACCTGCACCCGCTCACGAAAGGTGCCAATGGTCGCCATGGTGGGGTAATAGGCTGCTGGGAATCCCGACAGCACAACCTTGGCTGGACGCTCAACCCACAAGCAGTGCGCTCCCACATCTCGGTGCGCAACGTTGAGGTCGTGCAAGTCGGCAAATCGCTGCACCATTGCCTTAACCAGCACCACTCGCTCAGCTGGTGTCAACTTCGCAAGCCCAGAATTGACGAACTCGCTCAGACGGGTGACTTTGGGCGGCAGCGCGTACAGCTCAGCGAAGTCGCGCGTGACATCGGCCTCAGACATCCGAGCAATGGGGCGCAGAAGGCTGCGCGCAAGCTCTTCGTTTCGTGGCTCAACATGCTCATATACGCGCTGCTCACGAAGGCCGATGAAACCGCGCTCTCCCTCTCCAATGAGCTCGCTGCCCAGGGCGCTAAAGTCCCATTGCCGGAGCAGCGCGAGCTTGTCTGGGTCTTGCTTTTCCTTAGCGCGAAACTCCGCGTAGAGCTTCTTTGGGTGCTCCCACAAAGGCTGTGCCTCCGGCCGATACCCATGAATGTTAAAACCCGCCGGGCGTCCCCTCTGCCCTTCAAAAAAGAGGTCATAGGCGTTCAGGAAACCGAGGGGATTCATTCGACTTGGACGACTGACGAACGTCCTGTACTTTGACTCCTCCGTCCACTCCAATAGTTCGCTCAAAAAAAGTACAGAGTCAGCTTCTCCAGGGTCTGCAGATAGGTCAATTTCCTTGATGCTTCCGGTCAATACGACAAACGAAAGCACCCATGGGCGCTTAGCTGCGCCCACCCGCGTCTCAAGCGTCGTGCCAAGCCTCTTTGCTTTCAAATTGACCAACGGCACCGGCGACCGCCCACGCGGCTGACCGTCGACATACCAGTTGCCTCCCCGGGCGGTGAGCTTTTCACCCCTCCAGTTCTTCAACTCAATGACGACGATATGGGTGTGTGTGACCAACACCAGGTCGAAGTCGTCGTCGCCCGCACCGGGGCCCCCGCGCGGGAGCTTGAACGATGCGTATCCGCGCCACCCTTTGGTGAACGCAGCCGCGTCGAACGTTTTTTGTATCTGCTGATGCGCGTCGATTTCGGAGGCTGGCACGCCAGCCTTCTCTATGAGTCGAACTTCCATACCCTCCCTACCCCTGTCTCAATGCTGTTGATACTTCAGACCCCGAGTCGCCACTGCTTGCTCAAGACATCCATCAAGTCGTTCTGCCGAGCCTGCACGTCAGCAGGTGTCCACGTCGACTTCTGCAACACCTGCGTCGTCAAAACGTAGGACGAAACCCCCTGTTTCCCAACGAAGTAGGCCGTCTTCTTCTTTTCGAAGTCAAAGTTCTGAGCTTGGGAGTTGCGTCGCCGATTGAGCGGAACCAGATTGGCAAGCCTGTGCACCCAGCGCACTTGGTCAGCAACGTTTGGCCACCACGTGGCCCACTGAGAGCCAGGGGAAACCGTCTGGGGCAGCACATGCTCCAGTGTCAACAGCGACGGGTCATACTTGGCAGCGCCGTCTGAGAGAAAGGCGTCCAAGCGAAGGATGAGGTAGTTCCTGCGACGCGCCATCATTGAGTAGATGTCGCCCTGTAAGACACTCACGAAGTAGCGCTTTTCGTCGTCTGCCAGCTCTATGGCGGACAGTGGGTTCGCCATTGAATGCGCGCTCTCCATGGCAGTCAGAACACGGGCGTATCGTTCGATACGGCTGTTCACATCAACCGCGCAGACGTACATGTAGGAGGCCAACCGCTCCAGGCGTTCAAAGAACCACTTTGTGTACTCGCTGTCAGCTGCATGCGTCGCCAGAAACTTCATGGCGCACGGAAGCCAGTCAGAGTTGTCGATTCGGTTGAGCCAGCCCAGAGACGTATTCACGTCCTCTGCTTTCGACGTAGCCTGGTATGCCCCCTTCTTGGCAACCAAGTAGGCCTGAGTGAACGGCTCAATGACCTTCTTCACCAGGTCCTCAGCGGTAGCCACCTTCTTTATCACGCGCTCCGGGAACTCCTCCAACAAAGCCCGGCGAGCCTTGTCCTTCGCGTAAATCATGCGAATGTGCCCAAACACCTCGGCAAAACCGTCGCGACCAGTCTCAACCTCCAGCTCTTCCCAAGTCTCGTTGTAGTCATCGCGAAGCTCAGGCATCACCTTGCCAATGACATCGGACTTGATGATGTCCGTTGGTAACAAGTCGAGCCCTCGGCTGTTCAGCACTGAGAAAACCCTGAACGCAGATTGCTCGCTCGGCGTCGACACCGCGACCAAGAAGCAACGCTGAACAATGAATGCGCCGAAGGCACAGAGTTGCTCAGTGTCCCCCATGAAGGTGGATTGGAGCCGCTGAACGAGCACCTCGGCATTGCGCCGAATGTTGCGTTGCGACTCGTTGTCGAGACGGGTCGGGTCCAGCGCAATGAGCTCAGACAGCTTCAAGCCTTGCACGTAATCGGCGAAGAACTGCTTGTCGCGTTCGCGAAGAGCCAAGCGCGGCTTGGACTTGAGGCCCTGCGATGCCCTCCCAGGTTCACGCAAGTAGCTTTCAAAATCAGTGCGGAGCTCACCCGTGAACTGGGCGGTCAATGACGCAAGCAAGATGGTCAGGGTCGTCAAACGTTGCTGACCATCAATGACCTCAGAGAGAGGCTTTCCTTCCTCCTTGATGAGGACGATGCTGCCCAGAAAATAGGTCTCGTCCTTCTCCTTCGAGAAGAAGTCATACAGGTCCGCAAACAGTTCTCCAGCCTGCACCTCCGTCCACGCGTATGGACGCTGATACGACGGAATGACGTAGTCGAAATCCGAGCTGAAGATTTTCGCGAGCGGATACTCGGCGCCACTGATTTTCTTTGTCATCGTCTTGTCCTACCCTGGTTGCAAAAACTGAAACTCATCGCTTTTCTTCCACCAAGCCCATCTCTGTCAGAAATCGGGAAGGCGATTTCTTCCACCCGTTGTATCGCTCGCCGTAGCTGAGCGTCAGTGTCTCGATGGTTCGCGTTATAGCCACAAAGCAGTTGCGCCGCTCCTCCTGCATCTCTCGACTCTCATCACCGGCCTTCTTGCTTTGAAACGAAGGGAGCTGGTCTTCCGACATCCCAACGAGGTAGACATGCTGGAACTCCAAGCCCTTGGAGCTGTGGATGGTCAAACAACGCACCGCATTCGCTGGTGCTTCCGGCGTCTTGTTTGCCAGGGCCAGCTCCTGCAAGAACTGTCCCAGCGAAAGTGAATAGGCATCTGCTTCGTCACCAATCTCGCGAATGATGCTGTCCCAAACCTTGCGCTCGGACGTGTACTCAGCAAACTGCTCATCGCCTCCAGCGGAGCCAGCGCGTTCAACCGAATCGAAGTAAGCGAGTGCTTTCCTGAGGAAGGGCACATATTGACCGGCGACCAGGTCTTGAACTGGCTCACGCAACTCGGCCGGAACCTCTTCAGCCTCAGAGACAAGAGCACCGAGAGCAACCAGTTGGTCACCGTTGTGCTCTGCTGTGAAGCGGGCGAGGTCATCTTCCGACCAGTCCTTGCCCATACAGTCAGAAAAAGCCTTGGTCACAGTCGCGGCCAGGTCGTCGTCCGACCGAACCAGCGCCAGCTTCAATGCAGACGCAACGAAGCGCAGCGGTGCACTTTCGAACTGCGACTTCCGGCGTTGAACATGAGAAGGGACTGACAGAGCCTCCAGCTCCTTCTGTACACGCTCCAACAACTTGGTCGCTCGGGCTAGCACCACAATGTCAGCTGGTCGAACGCCACTCATCAGTCGCGACCTCACTCGGGTGGCAACACCTTCAGCTTCTTTCTGGTCGTCCTCAAAAGACAGCAGCTCGATTGGGTCCACATGACCACCGGGCTTCATGGAAAGAAGCGGCTTCTTTTGCTCAGAGCGTTCCTGGTTATGAACGATGAGTGCGTTTGCAAGGGCCACAACCTCCGGCGGACACCTGTAGTTTTCCGGAAGCTGAATCGTCGTCAAGGCGTAGTGCTGCTCCAGCTCTCGAACACGGGTCGGACTCGCGCCGTTCCATTGATAAATGACCTGGTCATCATCACCCACGATGAACAAGTTGGCATTCTGCTCAGGGGCCAATGCCCGGAGCAAACGGTACTGAGCGACGTTGGTATCCTGAAACTCGTCCACGCTCATGTACCGATAGACCGTGCGAAGTTGTTTGCTGACGCGCGGTCGCTCGCGCAGAAGCTCCTCGCAGAAGTAAAGGATAGAACCGTAGTCCAGGCAGTTCTGCTCCTTCAAAAGCGCCTTGTAGCGACCAAACAAGACTTGCAGCTGATGCCCAGACTCCGAGTCCTTGAGCAGCGCTGAAACCTGTACATCAGGCGTAACGTTCCGAAGCAAGAAGTCAACCGCTGTCAGCGCTTTTTCGGCGGAAACGAATTTCGTGAGTTCGCCAGCCTTCTCAGCCAATATCGATTTGATGAGACCAACACGCTCGGACTCCTCAAGAATCTCGAAATCCGGGCTTAACCCGAAGTGACTGCCGTGCTGCCGCAAGATGTCGGTCGCGAACGAGTGAAACGTCGTCAGCAGCACCCTGTCCCTGGCATTCGGTACCAGTTTCAGCAGTCGCTCACGCATTTCTGCGGCGGCCTTCCTGGTGAACGTCAGGCACAGAATCCGGAACGACTCGTCACGACTTTGCTCGACGAGGCGCGCAACCCGGGCAGTCAGGGTTGCCGTCTTGCCAGAACCAGGCCCCGCCAAGACCAGTAGTGGTCCCTCGTCCCACTGTGCGGCGGCCAGCTGGCTTGCATTTAGTTTCTTCAAGTAGTCCATCACGGCCTCCTAGCGAGGGCAATCGCCTTCATTACTGCACTGCGCAGCGCTTTAGGAACTGCCGTGGCGCCACGCTGTCGCATCGCCTCCACCACAGCGTACGCAGCACTGGGCTTGTCAGGTATGCATTTGATGATTTGGTCGGCGTAAGCTGGGTCGCCACGTGCCACTGTCAGCTTTGCAGCCTTTTTTGCAGGGACTGCGATGGCTTCGTAGACATCCAGAAACCCGTTGGAAGCCAAATACGGCTCGATGGACGAGGCTCCCGCAAGAACGGACATGTGTCGCCATGGCCGTTTCGGCGTATCCGGGATACGGTCCTCTGCCTTCTTGACATCGCTGACACCCTGAGCATCGGCATCAGTCAAGCAGTGCCATGAGATTCCTAGGGCATTGGCCGCATCCAAAAAGTAGTCGATATCGCCCAGCCGGTACTCCACACATCTGACACCGGCTTGTTCGAGGTCCAGACCAAGCACCTGAGCTACCCCGGAAAATAGGATGGCTTCAGTTTCCCCTTCACCGAGCAACCAGCAACGGGCGAAAAACAACTCACCCCGAGTTCTTCGGACCAAGAAGTCAAACTTCCGCTGGTCTCGAGGGTCAAGGGTGCCTGAAGCTATGGCGCCAACCTTCACCTGACCACGGGACTTGTAGATTCGCCGAATCGATGTCAAATCCACCTCAGACAATAGGTCGCCTGAGTGCGTGGCAATCACCTTTTGGCCGTCGATGTCACGAATCGTCTTCCAGAGCGCCCTGACTGCGTTCGGGTGCAGATGCGCTTCAGGCTCTTCCAGCGCGACGATGGGCTTCGAGTCTTGGACGCCTTGCTTCCGTGCCAACTCAGACTTGAGGAACGCATCGAACAGCATCAGCACTGTCAAGCTTTGGGTACCTTCCCCGTGCCGACCTATCGGGAGCCGTGCCCCTGTGGCTGAAGCGATGCTGACCTGTGTGCGATTCAACATGTCGAACACTCGCGCCGGCACAGCGTCAACGCTCACGACATCTTGCCCCCCCAGGGCTACCAGTTCCTGAACTTTGGCCAGGTGCTCGCGTACACCTCTGAATGTGCCGTGAGCCTCGATGATTTGTGCGTTGATGTTCTCAAGCTGCGCCTCGATGGCAGTCTTGGTTGCAGCATCGATTTGCGAGTTCTTCACAAAGGGCGACCAGAACTGGGAAGTGCGCGAGAACTCCTTACCAGCATCCCGCAACGCCGAGAGATAGAACAAGGGGCGCAGTTGCTGCAAACTCGTCAGTCGGTTGCGATTCTTGGCAGGCAGCGGGCTGCCAGCAGCGTCAAGGAACTCAAAGGTAGTTTCGATTTCTTGGATGACGGGCGAGTACTGCGCACTGACACGCAGCTGCACGCGACTGCGGTCGTCCGGAGGCATCAGCGCAATCACGCCGCCGTCCCCTCCGAGCCGCTGCTCCACTTCGTCTGACCACTCGCCAGCAGTAGCTTCCTCGAACGTCAGCGTTATGACGATGGGCGGCGCCGTCGTGGGGTCTGCCGTCCGGCTGTCAAAGTGCAGGTCGAACTCCTCGAATGCAGAAGAGCGCCCGGCAGACCGCAACGTGTACAGGCATGCACGAAGCGCATGCAGTACCGTGGTCTTGCCGCAGTTGTTTTCACCAACCAGGACCGTGGTAGGGCCAAGCGCGAGGTCAAGCGACTTGATGCCACGGTAATTTTCAATCTTCAGACTGGTCAAGAGCATCACGAAGCTCCCCGTGCTGCGCGCTTTTCCGAAACCGTCAGGTGGTGGTCGTTGATGCGGTCACCGCCGAAGGTCTTGAACCAAGGCGCGCTCTCCACATCCTTGCCCCGGTCCTTGTCCCAGGTGATGTTGAGCTTGGGCTTTTTGTTGTGGCGCAGGACCTCGGCGGTCATGAAGGGTCGGATGTTCAAGCGTACGCCGTCGTTGAGGTCGGGGTTCCAGCCGATAGGCTGTTCGGACAGCTTCTTCCAGCGGACAAAGATGTCATAGGGCGGCTCGCCTTCGAGAATGAGCTCCAGGCGGCGCTTCAGGTCCTGGGCTGCGGCCAGGCGCTGCTGCGCACCGTCGATGCGGTCGCGCACGCCGGCCTCCTGCTGGCGTATCCAATCGCCCAGGTAGGTGTGGATGAGGCGCTCCAGCTTCTTGCGGTCGAGCTGGTGGTAGTTCACCAGCGCGGCAAAGCCATCCTTCAGGCCATCCCACACGTGCCAGATAAAGGGGCGGTGGTGGAAGCGCTTGGCGTGCTGCTCGAAAAACTTCTCGCGCAGCCAGACGTCCAGGCCCTTGCCGGCGCAATCGGCATCGGCCAGCAGCTTGTCGAGCACAGCGGGCTTCCAATTGCCGGGCTGCACGGTCTCCCAGGCGGCAATCAGCAGCTTGAGCAGGCGGTCATGCGCGGGCGCCTCGCCGCGCACCGAGGGCAGGCAGACGATACCGTCGTCGTCGATGTGCTCGGCCAGCTTGTCGCAGCGGGCAATCCAGGTGCGGGCCTCATCGGCCAGCTCCATCGGCGTGTCGGTCTCGGCCGGCCAGCGGTAGCCGACCAGGCGGGCGACGGCGACCTGCAGCGGGTCGGTGGCGGGCTGCGGGTGGCCGTGGAACAGCCATTGGGTGGGGTCGTCGGAAAAGGGGCTCGGAAGCCCTGTCGGATATTTCGTAGCAGCTTCCTGTTCCCAATGCTTCAAATCGAATGGCACTCTTAGTAGGGTTGCATTAGTTACGTTGAGTTTTTGGTCCACAGAATAGACAGCATCAGCGAACTCTGAAGACTGGCAAAAAGTCAAGATGGCAGGGAGATGCTGCGGCAACTTTGGAACCAATACCGCGCATGACATTTCATACGGAAAACCAAGAAAAAGAGAGCTTGGGTAAGGGCGAATTTGACGAACAGCCACCCCATTTTTTTTCCATATTGGGCGACCCTTTAGTCCCTCTCCCAGTGAGGCAACAAGCGCACCCCTTCCGCTATCCCATCGAAGAACAAGTTCATGCCCATCGTTGTGGGAAGAATCTGAGGAGGCGCTTTGAAGATACAACCACCGTGCTGGCTCATACCTCACTTCCCAGAAATTGAGAAAGAATCGGTTGTTATCGCCCGAGGTTAGTCCTTGATACGAGTCGGCGAACTTTCCTAACTCGTCAAAATCTGACGCAAAGAAAACAATCCGACCATCTGATGACTTGGATAGCCTCGCTTGCTCCACCTCCTTGACTTCGCAGAACTTAAGCGCTGCCTCTTTTTCCGAGGCAGAGCGCATTTCCGACACATCAAAACCGCATAAGGTCTGCATGGAATTCGGCTTTCCATTGCCAATCGACAACAACTGAACATTGAAGTCCCACATTGGGGTTTGAAATCCCTTTGCCCCGAGCAATGCAGTCATGCACCACGTGGAATTGACCAAAAGCAGCTTTCTCTGCGCAGAATACGACGCAAGGAACAACCAGTTCTGCGGCATCACGATTTGCACCACGCCAGCGCCCTTGTCGTAGCTGAGTTCCAAACAGCGTTCCAGGAATACGTTAGCCAGGTCGTTCTTCGCTTCCGGGTAGTGGGATTCGCAGTAGTCCTTCAGCGTGTCGTGCTGCTTTCCGCGCGCCAGGTAAGGCACGTTTGTCACCACCAGGTGGTAGCGGCCATCCAGCAGCCGGGCCGCATCCAGCAGGCCCTTGGCTGTGAGGGCCAAGTCCCAGCTGTCGTCCTGCAGCTCACTGGCCTGCCCCCACAGCGTGGGTGGGCGCTCGGTGGCCAGCGCCCGCCCCAGCAGGTCGCGCAGGGTGTCGAAGTTGGATGTAGCCAGGTCATTCTTCAGGCTGCGTGCCGGGTCCAGCAAGCTTCCCAGCAACGGTGCCTGGACGAAGCTGGCGTGCAGCAGGCCCAGCTCCTGTCGCAGGTAGGCGGCGTTGGCGGCGTCGTCCGGCACCAGGGCCATCCAGTCCTCGGGCTTGGCTGCCACCTTCAGGCCGCAGCAGGCCACCTGCGGTGCGGGCATGTCGGCGCGCACCCCCAGCGGGTCACCGTTCTCGTCTGGGAAGCGCCAGGCCGCCAGGGCCAGTGCGAAGACCGCGATTTCCACGCAGCGGGCGTCCAGCTCCAGGCCGTGCAGGTTGTCGGCCAGCACGGCGTCCACCGCGTCCATCGCGCTCAGGCCCTCGGCCGCCATGCGCATGGGCACCAGCAGCAGGAAGGCCGCCACCAGGAAGTGGCCCGAGCCGCAGCAGGGGTCGAGCAGCTTGAACTCGTCCAACCGGTCGGGCCAGCCTTCGAACTTGCCCGCCGCCGGCGTGCCGTCGTCCAGCGTGCGCAGGTAGGTCAGCGGTACAGGGCAGGTCTGGCCGGGGTGGCGCGTCACCCACCAGGCGCCCAGCGAGTTGTGGAGCAGGAAGTCCACCATGTAGGGCTCGGTGAAGAGCTGGGTGACGGCGGGCAGCTCGTCGGCGCCTATCTTCACCTCCGAGGCGTTGACCTCGTCCTTGCGTTTGGCCTGCCAGAACTGGTAGACCCAGCCCAGGCTGTCGCTGGCCTTGAACACCTCGGGCGGCAGCGCGGCCAGCAGGCGCTCCAGCTCGCGCTGATGCTCGGGCGCGAAGGTCAACTCGAACACTGGACTCTGCGGCTTGAACACCTGCGGCAGCATGCGACCGGCCAGCTTGCCGGCCAGTTCCCACTTGGTCTTGGCGCCCAGGTTCATCGCCGGGTCGGCTTCTTGCACCAGGGCTTCGCAGTCGTCCAGCGACACCGCCGCGCTGGGCTCCCACAGCAGCAGGCCGTTCTCTGCCAGGAAGCGGGCGAACAGCATGCGGTGCCAGTGCTCGTAGGCCACTTCCCAGACCAGGTGCTGCAGGGTCTGGGTGTCGTCGTTGGCCTTCTTGTCGCCCAGGGCGCGGCCGTGGGCGCGCAGGCGGCGGCGCAAGATGCGCTGAGGCTCGTCCAGGTAATCGGGCACACGGCCCTCGCTCACGCCGAGCTGCGCCAGCGCGGCGCGGGCGCCCTTCTCGGCCATTTCTCGCGCGGACTTGACGGTGGCTTCGAGTTGGCCGCGCAGGGGCTTGGCCAGGGGTTGGTTGTGGATGCTTGCGGTTGCCATGTTGTTCTGTGAGTTGCTTGTGACGTAACGCAGGTAACGGGGTAACGGCTACCTGGCCTCCTCGTCTTGCGCTCAGAGGGCCACTGGGCCCTGCTTGAGCTTGGTGGTCAGCAAGGCCTCCACCTCCGCCAGCCAGGCTTTGAGCTCTGCCTCGTCGTTGAGAGTGCGCTTGGGCAGCGCCACGTGCACCACGTTGGGCTTGAGCCGTTGCACGGCGGCGTGGCGGGCAGCCTCGAACCTGCTCGACAACGCCTGGGTCTTGTCCACCCACTGGTCCAGCGTGCAGTCGTCCAGGGCGTCTTGCAATTGCTCTGCCGTACCCAGGGCAATGACGGCAGGCGCGGTCAAGTGATGGGCCTGCGTGAGCTCGGCTCGCTGCGCTTCGCTGAGCTTGGCCCAGTCGGCGTCGGCGTTCAGCTGGGCTTGCTGCTGGCTGTGGGTCTGGGCAAATGCGTCCAGTTTGGCGTTCAGCGCCTGTCGCAGCAGGTCAACGGTTTTGTCCAGCAGGGGGCGCACGGGGTCCGGGTCGACCAGTAGGCTTCGCTGGGCTTCGATGGCATCCACCTCAGCCTTGAGAGCCGAGTAGGGACCCAGCGCTTTGGCGTGGCGCAGCAGGTCGTTCAACTTGCGCCAGTCGGGCAGGCGCTTGCCAATGTCGGCGGCGGTCTTGACCCAGGCCTTGGACAAGCCCACCAGCTCGTCGAAGCGGGTGAACAGCTCCTGCAGTTGGGCGTTGCCGGTCTGGGCCTCAATGGCTTCTAGCGCAGCCAGTTTGGGCGTTTCGGGTGCAGGTGCTTGACCGCCGGCTTTGCCGGCCTGGTCGCGGAGTTTGGCCAGCAGCGTCGGCACCTTGGCCAGCTCTTCCTTGGGCTGACAGGGCACGCCCACGGTGCTGAACAGCGAGCGAATTTTGATGAGCTGCGGCGGCGTGATGTTGACGCTTTCGCGCTGGAAGCTGGCCTGGGTGAGCTTGGCGCGGTCCAGACTTTTGGCGTCGACGGGTTTGGAAGCTGCATCACTGGCTTTGATGTGACCTGCGGCCAGCAGTGCATAGAGGGCACCGTCGATGGCGTCACGGGGCCAGCCGAAGGGTGGTGCCTCGAAGTTGTCGCGAATTTCCGCGCCCTTCTTGCCGGGGCCGATGAAGGTCAGCAGCTTCTGGCAGACAGGGTGTTTGTCGGCTTCCTGGGTGTGGCCCACGGCCTTGAGTGCCTCCAGGTTGCCTTTGCGCGCCTCATCCAGCACCTTGCTCCACATGTCGTGGTCTGCGGCATCAAAGTCTTGGTAGAGGCGCAAGGCCATGTTCTTGGCTGCGCGGTTGATGCGGTCTGACAGGTCGTTGCCGTCGACGGCTTCCTGCCCACCGGCCAGGAAGACGCGAACGCCAGCCAGCAGTTGCTCAACGAGGTCAGCCAGCTCCTTCTCGGCCGTGCGTTGGCGGCTCTCCATCGAGCGTTGGGCGTCGCGCCCCTCTTCGGTGGATGGGCTGCCCTTCTTTTGCAAGGTGGTGCGCGCCGCTTCCAGCGCGATGATGGCATTGGTCAACTCGGTCTTGTGCTGAGCAGGCAGGAAGGCGAACAGCGTGGGGTTTCCCGCGCTCTTCGCCTTGGCCTCGGCGATGACAGACTTTTCTTCGGTTTGCCAGCCGTCCTGAACCCACAAGTACAGGTTTTTGTCGTTGTCCTTGGGCAGGGTTTCGTCATAAGTGGGCGTCAGGCGGCGCTCGACGTTGTCTTTGCCCTGGACGACCCGGACCTTCTTCAACACGTCGCCGAAGCGGGTCTTGAGCAGGTCGGCGCGCTTTTGCTCCACGCGTTGTGGCGCTGCCTTGAGCTCGGCTTCCTGCGCGCGGAACTCGTCGTACCAGGCACTGGATTCGCGGGTCTGCAAACGGTATTCGGTACCACTGCCGCCGGCCAAGGCCATGACGAGGCGGTCGTTGTTTTGCAATTCGCCCAACAGGTCAGGCAACTGCTTGCGCAGCTCGGACGAGCCGGCGGACAGGTCCGTAACCAGCAGGTCGGCCAAAGCGTCCTCGGTTGCTTTTAGACCGATGTCCATCGCCGCGTCAGCGGGCAGCTTGTTGATGAGGTAGATGAGCTTGAGCAGCTTGCCCTTTAGCTGAGCCCGTACGTCGCCCGCGGCGAAGCGTTGCACGTTCTCGAACACTTCTTTGGGCAATTGGGCTGTGGAGACCAGGTTTGCGGCAATCTGGTCGTAGAGGAAATCGCCGGAGACGACGTGGCCCAGCGGTGCATCGGCCGTGGCCAGCACGGCTTCGTGCACCACGCGCAGCTGGCTGCGCAGCTGCGATACGGTGCCTGTGGCGTCGATGGTGCGGAGAACGCGTTCCCAGAAGCGGCGGCGCACGGGCAACAGCGGGTAGTCGGACGTCATCACGTCTTCGTCGTCGGTGACGTGTTCGAGCTTGGTGCCGCGCAGGTGGCGGGAGATTTCGCCGAGGTTGGCGCGCCACATGTGTTCGACCTCCGGCTGGGCCGATGGCTTTTTGGCCAGGATGATTTGGCGCGTGACGTTCTCGACGTCCCAGTCACCCAACATGACCGGGACCGGGAAGCGGCCCATGAGACGCTGCAGGTTGGCCATGCCCGACAAGGCCGACTGCCCAGTGGCCACGAAAAGTAGCTTGCCGTTGAAGTGCTTGCACAGGGTCTCGGTGACTTCCTGGACCTGGAAAGCCCTTTCGACGTCTTGACCGACGAACTGCTGCACTTCGTCGAGCACCACCAGGGTCAGCGGGAACTTGCCATCGACGGCCAGGGCGGCTTCAATGGCATTGGTCATCTGCTCGCTGGAGACGTCGGTGACCTGGGGGAACTGTTCCTTGAGCAGCTTGCGGGCGTCGGCTTCAGAGTGGGCCAGGTCAGGGCGGGCCTTGAGCAGCGCTTTGGCCAGATGGCTGGACACGTACATGTGCGGCAGCTCCTGGGCCAGTGTTCGGCCAGCGGCCTGCAACTCGGCCTCGACCGAGGACAGGATGCCCTCTTGCCTGAGCCACATCACCAGCTGTGCCTGGTTGTACTGCTCGGGCAGGCCCTTGGACTTGAACACGATGCCCAGCAGGGCCAGGCGCACTTTGTCGCCGGCGCCAGCGCCGAGCTTGCCAGCGGCCGCATGCAGAGCCCCGTGGCGTTTGCCTTGGATGCTGAGTTCTTTCAGGTGCTCGAACACCCCGGTAGGCAGCTTGGCCAGGCTGCGGGCGGTGGCGCCGTCGTTGAACTGGTAATCCGTCCACAGCGTGCGCAGCATCTTGGCCAGGTGCGACTTGCCGCTGCCGTAGAAACCGGAAATCCAGACGCCGGGCTGCTCGGTACCAGCGTCGAGGTTGACCAGGAACTTGTCCAGGATGGTCTCCAGGCCCTTTTCGTACTGACCGTCGCAGACGAAGGTCTCCAGCTCGTAGCGAAGGATGGCCTGTGCGGCTTCGGAATGGTCTTCGGATACTTCTGCCACGCCGTTGTTGACGAGGCGGTTTTCTTGGGGGGCTTTGTTGTAGATATCCCTGTTCAGCATGGTGGTCCTTGCTCTGGTTCTTGGGTTGTTCGGTGATTCAGTCTTTGGCCAGAAGCGGGACGGCCAGGTAATTCCAGCCGTCTCGCGCGTCGAGCAAGCGATAGGTGTGGTTCTCGGGGTGGTGTTCACCTGGGAAGAACACCAGCAGGCGACCGTCCACTGCTTCCTTGATGCCCTCGACCACGGATGACACGCGGGCGAGGCCGAACAGTGCGCCGACGCCCATCAAGGCGACCACGGTCTCCGGGCCGGCATCGGCCGAGATGCGGGCCTTCAGCTTGGCGGTGAGGTTGGCGGTGAACTCGGTCAGTTCGCCCGTCTGATAGCCCGCCAGGTCTTCGGGCGATTCGAAGTAGGCGTCCCGGTACTCCTGGGCTGCCATCCACTCAGGGAAGGCGTTCGTCACGTCGAGCAACAGCCACTTCTTGCCGGCCTGCTGAGTAGCCAGTTCGAACTCCACCACGTTGGCGCGCAAGCGCAGTTCGTCTGCCTTGTCGTACACCGCAAAGATGACGCGCTGAATGGCGGCGAGCCCTGCCTGCCAGGGAACGGTGAGGTGTTGGCGATACGCGGCGGCCAGTTTGGCGACCTTAGACGACATGTGAGACCTCCTGACGGATTCGTTCTTCTTCAGGCGAGAGATAGCCGGGGAAGCGCACCTCTTTCACACCCCCGGCGTTCATGAACACGAGCAGTCCACGGTGCGAAGCGGCGTTTGCGGACGCGTCCAAGTCCTCCGGAGGCAGTCCGGTGAGACTGGTCCAGTCGGACGAGAAAAGGCGTTGTCCGGTGCGCCCCTCCAGGTAACCCAAGAAAAGCAGCATAGCGACCGATTCCGGACAGATTTCGGGCAACACCTTGGTCTTGCGTTGCCGGCCTTGCAGAAAGCCGGCCGAGGTCCAACTGCCCGAGACGTTCTGGGCAAACGAGCGCAGGGAAGCGGGGCTGAACCGGTCGGGATGCGCACCCGCCAAGACAGCCTCGACCGATTCGCGACTGACCGCCTCGCCCGGCTGCTTGGACAAATAGAATGGCTGGGTTCCGCGCAACAGTGGGTCTCGTGCCAAAGCCACCGACAGGGCCAGCAGGGGCTGTGCAAGGAAGTTGACATCCCACAGCCGACGAAGGGCGCGGTAGATGGGGTTTTCGGCCGTCAATCCGTAGAGCGACGCCAGGTGATGCAAGGCGAGCTCACGCGCCTTTTTGGTGGGTTTGCCGAGGACGTTCTCGTCCACCACAGCGCGGACGAAGTCGGCGCGCTCAGCATCAGGTGCCGTATGGGAGAAAAGTACCCGCAGGTCATCCAACATCATCGTCCGCGCAGCGTGCGGGCCGCTGATGCCGAAGCGAAAGCCAAGCTGAGCAAGCAGCGCCTGACGCATTAGACTCACGCCGCGGTTCCTCGCTGCTTGGGGTTGGCGAGCGTTTCGTCAGGCACACCCTCAAGTGGGTACCCCTGGGCCCGACAGTAGGCCACCACCATGACCTCCATCATATTGGCGACGCTTCGAAGCTCACGCTCAGCAGCGGACTGCAGAGCCGCCTTGATATGAGGCTCCACACGAACGCTGACAACTTGGGTTTTGGCGATAGCCATTGCACGGCACCTCTGTAAGTAGAACGCTAGCAGAGTGCTAGCTTACAGGACCGCCACAACCGCCCACTGTCCACTTGCATGTATTCCCAACCTCTCCTCGGCGCCGTTGAGTCTCCTGACGCAGTTAACGTGAATGAAGGCTCTGTGCATAGGTGAAGGTTACGCGGGTAACGCGCTCCCAGAAGACAGAACCTCATTCCCGGTCAGAGCATTGCTAACCGGCAAGGCAGCGCCCGCCCCAGGCGCTGCCAGGAGAACCCGGCACTCTTTTCAATTGAATAGTGCGCTCACGTCTTTTCGCGACAGGCCTTTGTCTTTGCTGGTGTTTTCGCCCACCCCAGGCTCGCGATACGACTGGCTGGATGATGCAGAAATACTTGACGTCGTATCGCGAACGCTCCCTGCATCCGACCTGTGTACGGACACCATTGCACGGTCGGAGGACCACTCTACATTCCAGTGCTCGAGACTGCCAATATCGACAAGGGCGTTGTTGAGCTCCAGCCGCCGCCGACGTAACGTGCCCTCGGGGGCAGAAGTGTGGTTGGTTGGCCAGACCCGGGCGGCCAGGGTAGACAGCCCGACGCGATACCGCTGTCCCTGCCTAACCCAAGTCGACAAAAAGGCATGCACATGCATGGCGAGGTCGCTTTTCAACTTCAGCCGCTCACCCATCCACAATTTGGCGTATTGCTGCCCCAGAAACGAAGACGCAAGGCGATGATTGACGGCCAGGTGGATGCGCCTGTCATCGCCCTCGAGCCAGACCATCAGAAACGCCTGACGAACATTCTTGGCCTCTGGTATCTCCTCCCAAACCACCACTTCGCACAGCCTGCGCAGACTTGCCCTGCGGATGGCAATCATCGAGCCGCCGTTTCTCGCACCACAGCGATGATTGAGCTCTTCCCAGGTCGTGCTGACCATCAGGGTGCAAGGCAGACCAACTCCGCCGTCGGGGTACATGTTGTCCCACAAGCGACTGGGCAGTGAGCGCCTGTCCGATTGGGACAGGGTGGCGCCCTCTCCCATCTCCACATACTGCTCACCCACAAGCTCCAGAACGGCCAGAAGCAGGGTCTGCTCCGGAATGCCAAGCGCCTCTCGCGCACTGAAGCGAAGCAAGTGGTCCTGACTCAACTCGTATGTCACATTGAGAGCTGGCCTTGTGCCCGCTTTCGGAAGGGGGCGGAACAGCAGGCTCAGACCCACCGGAGGGAAAAGGCGAACAGGAAGCCGACGCAAGGCAGCGACGGTCATGGCTGACTCCTTGTCGGGTTGCGCCTCCGGTTAGTCAACCCCTGTTCCGCTGAACTAGGCGGCAGAACAGGGACGAGCACACCACCGGCAGTCCGCTTCAACAGAACGGGCACACGCCTTGCGGCGTAGTTCCCTTTTGCATCAGCAAGCACAACATACTGCGCTTCGTCAGTACCACCCACACCGTATTTCTTTAGCAGGTCTCGTCCAGCTGGCAGAAGATTCACCTGCCAACGTGCGTCGTCTTTGAGCGCGGTGGAGCCGCGTGATGCGTCTGCTGTGTCTCCGTACCCTTGAGCTGCCGATGCACGACTGCTGTGGTGCGCGACGAGCACGGCAGCGCCTGTCTGGCTTGCCACACGCTTGAAAACGGACATGACTGCGGACATGGGCCCTGAAGCGTTCTCATCAGCCAGATGCAACTGCCGGAGCGGGTCGACGATGACAAGCCTGGCTCCTTCAGCCACCCAAAGCAATTCCTCCACGGTCTCCGTTGGCTCAAGTTCAGGCGAGAGCAAAGTAAGCCTCTTCGCCCCCGCCAGGGAGAACAAGAAGAGGTTGGTTTTCAGCCGCTCCAAGAACTCGTTCCAGGTCACCCCATCCGGCAAGACGTCTCTGAGTTCGAGCGAGCGAACGATGGCGTGGAGCCGAGTCCATAGGACTTCAGGCGGTTCTTCAGCAGCAACCATCACGACCTTCTGTGGTTCATCAGAATCGACAGAGGCTTGGTCGAGACCCAGCAACGGGTCACGACCAGCTAGACCTGCCGCCAGCAAGACTGCAAGCTGCAACTCAAGCATCGTTTTTCCCATCCCTCCAGGCCCCACAAGCAGACCCACGGTCCCAGCGGGCAGTCCGGGCAGCACGTAGTCGATTGCGGGTGCCGGGTTTTTCAACAGGTACTCGATATTCAAACGTTGTCCAAGCGCCTTGACCTGACGGTTCTCGCTCATTACTCATCTCCCGTCGAAGCAGAACATTCGGTCAACCAGCTCTCGATGTCTTCCGTGCGCCAGCGAAGAAGGCGGGTTCCAGGAATGACGAGTCTCGGTGGTACCGCCCCCGGGTTCCTAATGAGGTCCTTCCGGACCGTCTCCGGGCGGCGACCAAGTAATTTCGCCACTTCGGCGAGCGTGAGAAGTTGAAGCTTGTGCATGTGTGCTTTCGTGAGATTTAGAAGGACACGCCGCCTGAGTCCGCTTCGCGTCCGCTGCCGACCGGTAGAGCCCACAGCAACACGTCTAGCGCTGGCTTTTTATTCGTCGTCTGCCCTTCGCTCACCAGGGCTTCAGCCCCGAGACTTGACCCAGCCCATGGCCTGCAGCGCGCGCAGCAACGATTCGCTCCCTGCTGTGCCGCCCTCCACATGCTTCACGATGGCCTGCCAGTTTTCGTACACCTGAGACCGGCGCGAAGAGCCCGGCTTGGCCTTCCCGTACCTGCCACCTGCGACTGCCTTCGCTGCCGCCTCGAGACTGGAGACTGCATCGCGTAGCGGGTCTGTCGGCTGGTCTGCGGCGTGCGCGGGGCGCGGATGGACCTGAATGCCGGCCAAAGCCTCCTTCAGCGTCCTGAGCCGCGCCGCGGGCACCGAGGATTCATGGCTCAGAGCTGCGACCTGCTCCAGCAGGCGCTGGGCATCCTCCAGCCGCCACATAGGGTCTCTGTGTCGCGCTGCAGCAACCCTCCGTGCCTGCTCTTCCGAAAGACGGGCAGGCAAGAGAATCTGTTTTTCAACGAAGTCCAGCTCAGCGGGACTGAGCCGCACCTTCAGTGGCTCAGGGACTGAAACGGCGTTGATGGGCAGACTGCCCACAAAAGTCTGCTCGGAGAAGCCGTGGGTGTTTCCACGGGTTTTTTTTGCGACCCATTTGGAGCGATAGAGCATGGCGCGGAGCCCGCGTCGTTTGATGTGCACGTGCACCTCCCTGTGGACAGTGATGCAGGGTGTAGCAACCGCGCTCGGCCAGGGCCCTAATCGCTACCTTCTTGACTCACGCCCAGACTGTTCTGTGAGGGCATTAGGACCGTTTTCCGTCGCCCAAGAAAAGAGCCCGCACAAGCGGGCTCAATCAGGTACAGAACACAAGTCAGTGAAGTGGCCCTTGGTAGCAAAGAACCAGCGACTCCGGCATAGAGACCGAGATTTCCTGCAGCTGAGGCTCTTTGACTGGTGCGACAAACAGTTCAGCGGCTATCACTCCTTTGTTGAAACGGGTTGGTGGCAGAACCTCTGCTCCACTTTGAGTGCCGTCAGACCTCAGCAGCTGTTGGACCAACTCTCGCGAGAGTTCACCCGGCATCAGCAGTGCGGTATCCCCACCAGCCTGGCCCAACGAAAACAGCGGAGGGCGCAACAGGCTTGCACGGAGAAACGCCTGCGTTCTGGGCTCGTCAACTGCGAGCACGAACCGGTGCATCGCACCCTTCACGTAGTGTGAAATCGCAAGCAGGCGAGCTCCATTTGGCGATGGCGTAAGCGCTGCCTCAACCTGAACACCAGCGGCTCCCGCATGCAGCATGGACCACATGACTGGTCCAACATCGCCCGCAAGGACCCATCTGTCGTTGGCCATCGCCTTCGCTTCTGCGGGGTAGTCCTCCAGCATTTCTTTGGTCTCAAGCGGAGAGAACAGAACGGCGGTTGAAAGCAGGCCAGGTATCAACAAAAAGCCCGGCGGCAGAGTGGGCGGAGTAGTTTCTGAAAACATGAGATTAGTTCCTTCGCGTCAACAGCGACGCAACCCGTATAGCGACGGCAACCGATGGCAAGCCACCGTTGAGCCAGCGTCATTCACGCGCCCGGCCCGAAGGCACCGGTCTGTCACCAACGAAGTAATCAGCAGGCGGACGGCGCGGCGTCCAGCCGCGTGCCATGACCATTGAGCTGGTGCGTGCAGAGGGACAGGTGCCCTTGCATCACTGCAACGGGAAACCAGTTGCTCGCGACCGGGTCGGCAAGGCGGTGCTAACCGCCGCCGCCCGTGCGCATGCCGTCCTTGGCAGAACCGGATTTGCCTGCCGGCAAATCATCGACCGGCCGGGCCCCTGGTCATCACCGGAAATACGCCTGAGGTGATGGCCAGGGTAAGCCGGGGTCGAACGGCATGCAGGGAGCACAGTTGCGCCAGCCGCCCTGAAAGACATCCACCATAGAAAGCCGGTTTCGGGCGGCGGCGGTTAGCACCGGCGCAGCCGGCAGAAAAGACAGTCGCCTAGATGGACGTCGCGACGAACACGCTGCCGCCCACGCACCCCTTGGTGCGTGAGGCCTGACCAGGGGAAAGCAGAGCTGACCCAGGCCCTGGACAGGCCGTTCGGCAGGCCACGGTCCGGCTCAGATGAGACGTGGTGTGCTGGCTATCGCGGTCGGGTGGCAGTACATGTAGGTGGGTTCGCTACACGCTGGAACACCCACTTCGGCAGCGCACCTACCCCGACCGCAATGAACCATCGAACGCACCAGCGCTATCCAACGAATGCACAACATGGTGCGGGTACGTCAGTCCCTGAGGTACGTTCAGATGCAACAAGTGGCCCGGAACCCGGCAACTCAGGGTCACGTCAGCGAGCTACCCTCGTGGCACCAAGCGGGGTAACTGCAGCATCCCGGCGGGTGTCAGGTGATGCGCCCAGGTCGGTCAAAGCAAGGCATCTGCTGCCGCGACAGGCCGAACTGGAAGCGCTCAAGACGCTCGAGAGGTTCCGCGTCATTCGCACCATCGACGTGGCTGTTACCTGTTACCCCGAAAGAACCTTTAAAGCCGCACTCACTGCGGCGCAGAGGACGGTCCGGCGGCTCGTCAAAAAGGACCTCATCCGTCGCTATCGGACGGACCGTTTTCAGACCGTGTACGGCCTCACCAAGAAGGGGGCCGACTGGCTTGACGAGCAAGGTGTTGAAGCGTCCTCATCCGTTCGCAGAGTGAGCGACATGACCAACCCGGAACATCGCCTCTGGCTTCAGTTTCTCGTGCTCTGCGCCCAGGCGCGGGGACTGAGGGCGCTGACGGAGTCGGAGCTGCTGGCGGAGCTCAACAGAGGTGTGACCGACCTGTCGAAAGCCCGACAGGGCTACACAACGGTTCTCGTTCAGCGAGCAAAGGGTTCGACCAGACGAGAGCTCCGCCCGGACTGCGTGATTTTTGAAGAAGACGGAGCGACTTGGGTCGAGGTGGACCGCAGCAAGCGCGGTTCCGAACGCGAGGCATCACTGGCTGCGTTGGCAGGCGCCATCGGAAGAAAGGCCGCCGACGGAAAAGTCATTCGACGCGTGGTCGTCTTCTGCAAAACCGGGCGTATCGAACAGCGGGCTCTGGCAGTTCTACGCCGCCTGGCTGGGGAACTGGCACAGCACATCCTGATTGAGGGTCGTCAGCACTTGCGCGAAACAGAGCCAGGGACTTTCGAGGTCTGGACGGCGGCCCTGAAACCGCTGCCTGGAGAGCACTCTCAACTGGTCGACATGCGCACCGGGCACATCCTTGTCCAGCGACTGCCGATATGGCTTCCAAAGGTGCGCATCGACTCGAGCAACTCCCATTCGACTGCGGGCTGGTTCGGCGAAAACTACCTGCCCCACCGGCGCCCAGGGGGATGGTGAAACCGCGATTTTCCGAATGTTCGGCCTAGGGCGATGTGAACGAAATGCTGGTGCCTATACGGTTTGACGCCACTGCGTCAGACCTCAACCAACCAAGGACATCAACGTGCAAGCATTTGGCAACGTGGCAACACAACCCGAGAAAAAGAAATCGAAAACCTCACAGCGCGAATACACCGAGTTCCGGATGGCCGAATCGCAACGAGGTGTGGATACCGAACCGACCTGGTACACCGTCCGCGTGTTCAAGGACACGCTGCCGCATCTCGACAAAGGTGATTTCGTCAAAGTCACCGGCAAGCTCAAGACAGATTTCTATCTCTCGCGAGAAGGCAAACCAACCGGCACCCTGGTGCTCATCGCCTTCGAGGCCAGCAAGATTGCCCGTTCGGCCGCAGTGACACCCAGCGGCGCGGCCGCTGGCCACAGCGGAGACTGACAGACCATCCAGTTCCTCATTCATGGCCGCCTTCGGGCGGCTTTTTTTCGCCTGCTTGCTTCGGGTACCACCCAGTCTGAACCGGACAAAACATGGCTCCAGAGGTCTGAGACGGCCAGTACCGGGCAGAAATATAAACACCTGTGAGTACACCAGTCAGAGCCTCTGCGGTCGCAGGGGACGCAATCTGACAGGAGAACTCTGATGCCTGAAACCACCACCACCGCATCCATCTTTGCCCACAACGAGGACCTTGCACCCGCGGCCAAATCGGGAACTCAACGCCGGGAAACCCGCCCTGCCACCTTCGTAGACCTCGTGAGACTCTACAAGGCAGCAGGAGCTCTCCCCACAAAGAAAGCCCTACGCGAACTGCTTCTGACCATGGGCCTGAGGGCCGATACCGACACCGTCGACAGCTACCTCGAGATGTCAATGTTTATCCGGAATCGACGCAGCGAACGCACCAAGCGCCGGTTCCACGAACGATTTGGCTGCGACCCCGTCAAGGACGTCAGCTATCCAAGACTCACCCGGTTCGGGCCGCTGCCACAAGGCACGCCGACTCAACGACTGGAGGCCGTGCGCAAAGCGGCAATCTTGAAGTGCGTGAAGTCATGCTTCCGACATGGAGCTGCCGGCGGCAGCTCATTCGAGGTCGAGTTTGCAGGTGTCTCTTCCCAGGTGAAGTACGAGGTCAATATGGGCTGCAACCGGGACACCTACGGAGGCTCGTTCAAAGGCTGGCTGGCGCACGAGGACCATCACCACCTCTGTGTTCCTGCGGACTGGCGCAAGCGTGTCGAAATCAAGGGTCTGGCCATCCTGGACGGCATGATGACGCTGGACGCGCACCTCATTCACGAGCGTGACGGAGTGGCAGTGCATGCGGCTGTCTGGGCCAGGCAAAGCAGGGCATATCAGGTCGTCACGGAGCGCGGCTACCTCGCAACTGGACACGGTCTCGCGTTTCACGGCGAATCGGCGGAAGAAGCCACCAGAGGTCTGGAGCGCAAGCTCAGGGCAATCGGTCGTGGCACTCCGGTCCCGGCCATGAATCTGGACGTCGAGGGCTTTGTCAGACGCTTCTCGAAGTACGCAAAGCTGATGGTGAGCATTGACGACGCGCGCGATACCGGGGCCTGCGAGTTCGGCATCCGCTCATGGTGCGAGGCCGTGGGAATCGACATAGAACAGCAGGAAGTCACCATGCAGCGACTCTTGCAGGGATTTGCAATTCGCCCGCAGGAAGAGGTGCGGCACACCGTGCTTCACGCCGTCCGTCACCGTCCTCGCAGCTGAGGGCCGCCCAGGAGCCATGTGAACCCTGGTACAGGAGAACAGCCTGGACCGGGGTGCACCCTCGGAACACACTCTGGCCGGCAATCGACAGCATGCCCCAGCAGATAAAACCCATCGCTTCACTTGTGGTCAACAACCTGATGGTGCCTACATGACCGACCACATCTCCCTCCCCGCATCCAGCATTCCAGGCCGTGCAGACGCCGGCAGCGCCCCTCTCAGAAAATCCGAAGTGTGTGCCGAGCTGGGCATCTCCGAGCGCACGCTCAACAACCTAGTGACCCGCAAGGAGTTTCCACCGGGCGTGCGCATCGGCAAATGGGCCTACTGGACCCGAAAGGCGCTGGACAACTATCGCGCTCGCGCGTTCACCATGCAGGAGAACTGGACGCCGATGACACCGGGACGCGGCCGGCTTCGCTAAAGCGCCCGGAGGCCCGGTCAATGCACAAGCATGCCAGGCTGCTCGTCATCGGCGGATAGCGTCATGTACTCTAGGCGCCACTGGGTCAGCTGGCGTGACTGCGCGATGGTGATTTCACTCTCGCAAAGGGTGATGCAGCTGCGCAGCTGGATGACCGAGAGGTCGGAGAGCCTTCCGCGCAGCGCCGACTCCACTTCCGTTGCGACATCTTCGGCAGCGTCCCTGGACTCCTCGGCATCTTTGCCTTCGGGATAGACGAGGACCACGTCCAGCACATAAGGGTCTCCGGAGGCGCGCTCCACAAGCCCTCCAAGAAGCTTGAAGTTCACGTATGAGATTTGTGCGCCAAAGTCCTCAATCGCCTTCGCCAGCTTCTTGTCTGCCTTCGTCGTCTTCATCCTGTCTACAAACGCATTCGGAAATGCCGGTCGCTGGTACCGTGATGACAGCCACTCGCGCAGCACGCTCAGGCCCCTAGTATCCAGAACGAAAGCAGCATCCGGCTCGTGCGCAGCCAAGGCTGACTTGGGAATCGTGCACTTGCGGGTGGACACCAGTTCGACCACTTGGTCGTCGCCATCTTCCTGGAGCCGCAGATGCAGGGTCCTGGGCGCCTTGGCCCAGGCGTAGTTCCCATCCTCTTTGTCGACCGTGCGGCCGACGATGACCTCGACGTCCGGCTCAGCTACAAGGTTGTCGTTGGCGAGGTCACAGTCGTGCGAGACGACCATCACACAGGTGCATGCGGGGTCACTCTCATGCACCAGTCCGAGTGCGGTCGCGGTCGACTCCTTCAGGACACAGCCTTGTCGCCAGGGGGTCTCGCGCGACCAGCTTTCCATCGGTCTTCCTGCCAATCAGCGTTCGTCGCGCGCGGCCAACCCGAGGTCTGACGCCGACAGGGCAACTGGCTTTTCGTCTGCCAGGAGACTGGTCAGCCGCCCCCTGGCCTGTGCGGAACGCTCCATGACCCGGACAAGCTTTTCAGCCGTGGCACGTCCATCTGCGCCTTCGGACATCAGCTGGAGAAAAGACTTTCCGCCGCTCAGAACCCGGTCCAGAGAGGCAGAAGTCGGCTTGAAGTCCCTCGCCTGGAAGACAGAGGCGGCCTCCGAAAGGTTTCTGATGCGAGCGTGCTGGGACGCGGCGGGCGAGTCTCCCTTGAGCCAGTTGTAGAGCGCCTGACGCGAGACGCCGAACACTTCGGGCAGACGCGACATGTTCCGGCCAAAGCCGACGCGCACCCGCTCCATCATCGCTACGTAGGGCGAAGCAGGCTCATCCTGCTCGACGGGCACCATAGAGTAGCCCCAGGGTGCACGTTGCAATTCAGGCGACGCCAAGCCTCCGGTACCAGGCTGAAGCGGAAGCAGTGGCCGCTGTTGCACCGGAGCGCGCGCGTACAACGCCACCGGACTCTGATATCCGAACGACCCTTCCTGCCAGGAGGGCAAATCTGCAACGAAAGCGACCATCACTCCTCCCAGACTTGATGTGCGTGCTCGGTGGTGGCCTTCTTGAAGGCTCCTCCAATGACCTTGTGGATGTCAACAAGCCGACTCTTCACATTATCCAGGGAGTAGTCCTGCCGCTCCTCCACGAACCCGTCGCTATCCAGAATCGCATGTCGCCCCTTGCCTTCCAGGAAGCGAGGCTGCAGTTTCATCTCGTCGGGATTGATGTCCGGTGGAAACGCCACACTGCCATCCTGCAGCACGATGCGCGAACGCAGCCTGACCTGACCGTGCAGGGACAGTGACTCGGTGTACGCGTGTATCGACTCACCGCCGAGTTCCGAGCTCAGACCGAACACCCCGGCATGCAGATAGAGCTCCAGCGGCTCGCCCTCTTTGGGGAGGACGAAGTCGAGATAGCGCAGGCCGATGCGCTGGGTGAACGCCAGCTCGACAACTTCGTGCACCAGCACCAGCCCTTTCAGAAACGCCTCGGAGAAGGTCTCGAAGTTCCCATAGTCGGTGGACTGGAAGGTCAGCGCGTCGTTGCCGAGCACAAACACGTGGGTCTGCGCCGGATTGCTGAAGAAGTACTGCTCGACGGGCACCATCTGGGGGGCACCCTGTCCACCCTCAAGGTGCAGGGCAAACGCCTGCTTTTGCAGATAGACCGGATAGCCCATCTTGCGCAGGCCATCCTGAATCAACGGAAGGTATTTCTCCCTGAGGTTCAGGATGGCGTTGAAGCGGACCTGAACCACCGTGAAATACACCGGCGGATTCTTCAGCGGCTTGCTCATGTGTTTGCGTCTCCAGAGGATTTGTCAAGTTTACACTTTCAACAAAACCCTCCAACAATTCCGGACAGACGGCTGCGGAGGGAGACAACAGGCCAGAACGGTGCTCGGCCCCTCAGGCAGCGCGCCTGAAGTCGACATGGGTGACGTTGCCCTGCCGACGACCATGAGGCGCCTTCTCCGAAGGCTGCCCGGACGATGTCTTCTCTGGGCTGCCCTGCGTCAGGGAACCAGCATGACCTTGCGGAACCGTTGCAGGCGCCTCAGAAGGCTCTGCGGCATGCATGACCTGCACGACATCGTCGGCACGGACGTTGATATAGCGGTCCAGCATCGCGATGGTCTTGTGCCCGGTCAGTGCCTTGACCAGAAACACGTTTCCGGTTTTCAAGGCCATGCGTGTGGCAGCAGTGTGTCGCAGGTCATGGATGTTCAGGCCTTCAATGCCGGCTCGCTCGCACGCCCGGCGCCAGGCCGCACGCAAGGCCTCATAGGTGATGGCCACCACCGGGTCGCCCGGCTGACACGGACCGAGACCTCGCAGCTCGTTCAGTGCCTCGATGGCCACTGGCGAGAGCGGGACATCACGGCTACCGGTCTTTCCGTCGCTCAGCCGGATGATGCGCCGCTCCCAGTCCACATCCGACCAGATGGCCCGCTCCAGTGGCTCCGAGGCACGCATCGCCGTCTCGCGCAGTAGCGTCAGGGTCGGTGCCACCAGTTCATTGCGACAGCTGCACAGCGCCTCATCCAGCAGCGACTGCTCCTGCAGGCTGAGCGTCCGGTCACGCTCGTTGTCAATGACCGGCATGCGCAGTCCGACGGCAGGGTTGTCCAGCAGCTGCGGCCAACGCCAGGTTCTGAACGCATAGTTGAACACGGCGCGCAAGAGCGCTCGCTCCAGGCCCACGGTACTTGCGGAGCTACCGTCCAGGGTCATGCGGTCCATGAGCTGCTGCATCTGCTGGCGCGAGACGTCTGCCACAGCCGTGCCCGCCAGCACCGCACGCAGGCGGTCGCTATCGGCGTTATCGCGGGCAAGTGCGCGCCGGTGCTTGTGCAGTCCATTGGGAATGTTGCGCTCATGGGTGTGGGGGACGAGCTCGACCAGAAACTGCGCGTTCTTGCCGGTCTTGCCGGGCGTAGGCTCCACGCCGTGACCGCACGCAAGCGGCGTTACCTTCAACAGCTCAAGCCCCGCAGCACGCAGATAGACATTGATGCGTCGAGCATCCTGAGGTGCACCCTTGAGGAACGCCAGGCGCTGCATGGCGTAGTCCTGAAGGGCCTGGGCCACGCAGGTCATGTGCGCGCCCCGACCTTCTGGACGATTACCCTTCTTGACCTCGTCAACGGCCACCTTCATGGCCGCCCTGGCGGCAGCACGGGTCGCGAGTCCCGAGATGAAGATGTCCTGGCCGGCCACACGCCGGCGCATCGACCAGGTGGCACCCCTGCCCTTGCCAACCTGGAAGGGGTCGGACTCCATCTTGCGGCCGCGCCCGGATTTTTTTGGGGCTCGGGTATCTGCCTGGATGACGGCCTGGTTTTGAGCGGTGGATTGAACGGAAAAGCTGTCGGTCATGAGAACTCCAAGGTTTGTTGCTGGAGTCCTGTACAGACACTGGTTTTATCCCTTTGCAGGCAACCGCCGGCAATGACGCGCGTCTCCTGCCTGAGGACGGGCAGTCGCAGTCATGCCGGTGCAGCGCACATGGTCAACGGCCTGGACGGGCATGCAAGCGCAGTCACCCGCATTCGCTGCCCGTTGTCATTGCCATGTTTTGCGCCACGAAAACAAAAAAGCGGCCATCTTTCGAGGGCCGCTTTCTGTTTTCGCTTCGCTAACTTGTTGATTAGCAAGGCATTTTTTATGGTGGCCTGGGACGGAATCGAACCATCGACACGCGGATTTTCAATCCGCTGCTCTACCAACTGAGCTACCGGGCCAAACAGAGATGGAATTATAGCAGGGAATCTGGCCTGTTCTTTTCGAGCCAGCGCCCTCAGAGCGCGTTGCGCTTGCTGCGGGCGAGGTCGACGCCGAGCTGCTTGAGTTTGCGGTAAAGGTGCGTGCGCTCCAGACCCGTCTTTTCAGCCACGCGCGTCATGGAGCCGGACTCCTTGGCCAGATGGTATTCGAAATAGGCCTTCTCGAACTCGTCGCGCGCCTCGCGCAGCGGCCCTTCCAGGTTGAAGGCCTGCGAAGACTGGGGACCGATGTCAAACACGACTTCGGGCTGGCTGCCACCGGTCATGGCCACCTCCACGGTCAGCTCCATCACGGGCGCAAGCGCACCATTTTTCAGGGGCAACGCCGCGCCGACCTTGGCCACCGGTTTGTTCAGCCCCATGTCCACGGCTTTGAGCAGCTTCTGCAGGGTGATGGGTTTTTCGAGGAAAGCGGTGGCGCCGATGCGCGTGGCTTCCACGGCGGTGTCGATGGTGGCGTGTCCGCTCATCATGATCACGGGCATGTTGAGCAGGCCACCACTGGCCCATTCCTTGAGCAGGGTCACGCCGTCGGTGTCGGGCATCCAGATATCCAGCAACACCAGATCCGGACGCATCTGCGCGCGCAGAACACGGGCTTGGGCGGCGTTTTCTGCCAGTTCGACCGTGTGGCCTTCATCGTTGAGAATTTCGGAGAGCAGGTCTCGAATGCCCAATTCGTCGTCTACGACCAGAATAGTTGCCATGGCGTGAAATGTTTCCCTCTGTCCGTGTTGTCAATTTGCAACTGCGAATGATAACGACACTTGGGCGCCCACCACTTTGCCGTCGATCAACCGGTTGCTGATATCGACGCGGCCACCGTGCTCTTCCATGATTTTTTTGACCACCGCGAGGCCCAGGCCGGTGCCTTTGGTCTTGGTCGTGACATACGGTTCAAACGCCCGCTTCAGGATGTTCTCGGCGAATCCGGGGCCCTGATCGATCACCGACAGGCGCACCCACTGGCCCGAGCCGGAGCGCCGGGTGTGGAGCAGCACCTCGGCACCGGCCTGCCCGGCCATGGCGTCCTGCGCGTTCTGCACCAGGTTGTGCAGGATCTGCCGCAGTTGCTGCGGATCGGCCATCACGCTGGGGCAGTCGTTGTCCAAGTCGGTCTTCACGGGCACGGCCGAGCTGTCGTACAGGACCAGGATGTCACGCACCAGGGCATTGAGGTCGATGGGGGTGAGCTGCGCTGCAGGCAGCCGCGCGTAGTCGCGGAATTCGTTGACCAGGTGCTTCATGGCGTCGACCTGATCGACGATGGTGCGGACCGATTTGTCCAGCAGGGCCTGCTCGGTCGGCTGGAGCTTGCCCTGCAGCTTCATGGCCAGGCGCTCTGCAGACAGCTGGATCGGCGTGAGCGGGTTCTTGATCTCGTGCGCCAGGCGCCGGGCCACCTCCCCCCAGGCCCGGGCACGCTGGGCGGACACCATTTCCGACACATCGTCGAACACCAGCAAGCGCTCGTTGTTGGGCAGCAGCGCGCCGCGTGCGATCAAGGTGATGCCCTGGTTGTTGCCGGTGTCGCCGTGGGCGCCGAGTTCGAACGATTGTTGCCAGTGGCCGCCTTCGTGAGGGGTGTCGTCGGAAAGGAAGCGGTCGAACTGCTGCAGCACCTGCGCCGCAAAATTCTCCAGACCGACCACGGCCGCCAGCGGTTGACCCAGGTGCAGCCCCAGCGGAGTGCGCAGAATGCGGGCCGCTCCGGGATTGACACTGAGCACGCCCCCGCGTTCGTCGAGCACGACCACCCCGGCCGTGAGGTTGTCCAGGATGGTCTGCAGGTTTTCCCGGGCAGCGTCCACCTGCTCCATGCTGTGCTGCACCGCCGAGCGCGCATCGGCCAGGTCTTGTGTCATGTGGGCGAAGGTGCGGGTCAGACCCGCAAGCTCGTCGCGCGAGGCCAGCTCCACCTTGGGCGCGAGGTTGCCCTGGGCGACCTCGCGCATGCCTTCGGCAAGGACGAGCAGCGGACGCACCAGATGGTTGCCCAGCAGCACGGCCAGCAACACGGCGCCGAAGATGGCCAGAAAGAGGGCCAGCGTGAGCGTACCGATGTACATGCGTTGCAGCCCCTGGCGCCCCAGCGCGCGTTCCTGGTATTCGCGGTTGGCCACCTGAACGGCCAGTGCATCGGCGACCAGCGCACGCGGCAGGGGCACCACGACCTGGAGGTAGCGTGGGCTGTCGCTGAAGCCGAATCCGGTCGCCTCCACGAGGGCCAGCACCTTGATGTGCGCCTGTGCCACCGGCAAGCCGGCCTGCACCGCCTCTTCCCCCACCTCTTCAAGCCCCTCGACCAGCACCAGTACCCGGTTCGCGCGCACGCTGCGCAGCTGGGCCATGGCAGGGCGGTTGGGTGAAAAGTCGAAGCGCGAAGCACCGGCGCTGGCGATGGCCTGGCCGGAAGCATTCCAGAGCACCAGATCGCTCGCCGACAGGTTTTCGCGCAGCCGCTCCAGCGCCAGCACCGCCGAGGCGTCGGGTACCCGCGCCAGCTGTTCGGCGGCGAGGCGGGTCTTCGCGCCAAGATCGGCACTCAGGGTGTCCAGCGTGGTGCGACCCAGGTTCAGCCCTGCCGTTAATGCGGATTCGACCCGCACGTCGAACCAGCTCTCGATGGAACGCGAAACAAACTGGTAAGACACCGTGTAGATCAGCAACCCGGGCAACACCCCGACCAGCCCGATGATGGCGGCCAGCTTGAGCAGCAACTGGCTACCGAACTTGCCCCGCCGCAGTCGCTTGACCAGCCGCACGGCCAGCCAAACGATGGCCAGGAACAGCAACGAGGCCACCGCCACATTGATACCGACCAGCCAGGTGAAATTTTCTTCGTAGAGCACGCGGTTGCGCGTCGCCAGCGTGAGCAGGAACAGCAACACCATGCCCAGTCCGGTCATGAAAACCAGCGCAACGACCACCGCCCAGCGCCGCGAAGTGCGTTGCTTTTCCGGGGATCGGAGGTGTGGGTCGCTCACGGTTCAGCAGCGGTGGGAGAGGCGCAGAAGGCGATCGCGCATCAACGCGCCGGTTCGCCGGGCTTGACCTCAACAGCGATTTCCGGAGGTGGCTCGACCGGTGCACGGGTGGGCACGTCGAGGCGGCCATCCACCTCGATGTTCCAGTCAGACTGGGTCGCCATGCCGATCTGGAACGGGCGGGGCAACAGGGAAAGATCCAGACTGAACCGCCAGTCGACCCGATGCTCGGCATCGCTGTCCAGCCGGGCGGCGTCGGCAATCGCCCAATTGGAAACGCGACCCACCACCGCCAGCACCTCATCGAGGCTCTCGAAGTTCTGGTGCAGCGCGTATTGCAGTGCCGCAGCGCCAGCGCCTGTCACACCATCGTGGGCCTGACTCAGTCGCCAGCGCCGGGTCAGCGGCTGGTAGGCGAGCCGGAAAGTGCGCACCACCGAACTCACCCGCTTGTCGGTCCAGTACCAGCGGTCACGGTACACGTCGGCCTGCCAGACGAAGTACATCGGCACTCCCTTGAACAAGGCGTCTTCAACCGCCGACGTGGCCACCGATCCCAGTCGCACGGTGAGGGCCAGTGCG
Organism: Betaproteobacteria bacterium HGW-Betaproteobacteria-9; assembly: GCA_002842215.1. Taxonomy (GTDB): domain Bacteria; phylum Pseudomonadota; class Gammaproteobacteria; order Burkholderiales; family Burkholderiaceae_C; genus Hydrogenophaga. The sequence goes on from PHCC01000022.1 coordinate 86,126, forward strand.
TCCGTGTTCCGTTGCAGACTGACGAACTGGATCTCGGGCTCGCGCGCCATGGCCGGCGCTGCCAGGCAGGCGAGCGCAAACAACCAGACCAGCGCACGAACACACCGCAGCGACAGGCGCCCTACCACCCGGCACACCGCCCCATCAAGGCCCTGCCTTGTCGATGCGTGCGTAAAAAAAGCCGTCGTATCCACCGGGCACATTGTCGTTGAACTCCCCGTTGGCAACGACAGTTCCGGGGAGCAAATGGCCCGGGGATGGCCGCAGAACGGCATCGGTGTGGCGCTGCAGAAACGCATTGACCTGTTCCGATCCTTCGGCGTGAAACACGGAGCAGGTGCAATACAGCAGGCGACCGCCCGGCTTGAGCAGCGGCCACAGCCGCTCCAGCAGCTGCCGCTGCACGGCCACGAGTTGGGCCACGTCGCTGGCACGGCGCAGCCAGCGCACGTCGGGGTGCCGGCGCACGATGCCCGAGGCCGTGCAGGGCGCGTCGAGCAGGATGGCGTCAAAGGGGCGCCCGTCCCACCAGCCCGCGGTGTTGGCGGCGTCGGCGCACTGCACCTCGGCGCTCAGGCCCAGGCGCTGCAGGTTGTCGTGGATGCGGGTGCAGCGCCGGGCGTCGACGTCCAGCGCAAGCAGGTCGAGATCGGCGCGTTCGAGCAGGTGCGCGGTCTTGCCGCCGGGCGCGGCACAGGCGTCGAGCACGCGGTCAGCGGTGCTCCAGGCGCGGCCGTCGAGCAGCAGGCTGGCGGCCATCTGGGCCGCTGCGTCCTGCACGGAAACATGCCCTCGGGCAAAGCCGGGCAGGCGCTCCACCGGCTGCGCGGCCGACAACACCAGACCGTCATCGCCCACCGGGCTGGCCGACAAACCAGCGGCCTCCAGCTGGGCGCGGTAGTCGTCCCGCGCGGCGCGGCGCCGGTTGACCCGCAGCGCCATCGGGCCGGGCACGTTGTTGGCCCCGAGGATCGCGGCCCAGTGTTCGGGATGATCGCGCTGCAGCCGCTCCACCCACCACAGCGGGTGGTTCCAGCGCGCGACCGGATCGTCCCCCAGCTGCGCGCACAAGGCCTCTCGCTCGCGCAGGAACCGGCGCAGGCAGGCGTTGAGAAAGCCGGCCTGCATGCTGGTGCTGCGCTGCTGCTTGGCCGCCTCCACCGCCTGATCCACCACGGTGTGGGACTGGTAGTGCTGCCCGTTTTCATCCCCCAGCAGCACGGCCAGCGCGCTGTGCAGCAGGGCCAGCACCGGTGCGGCGGGCGCACGCTGGGCCAGCAGCCGACCGAGCGCGCGCGCCGCGCCGAGCTGGCGCAGGGTCTGGAAGGTGAGCGCCTGCACGCCCGGCCGCAGCGCCGATGCGATTTGCGGCAACACCTCGCTGAGCGAGTGGCCCTGCTCGACCGCGAGCACGCAATGGGCGGTCCAGCGCAGCTGGGTGGCCAGCGTGGGCGCGTTGGGCACCGGGCGGTCTGCGGAGGGGGTAGAAGTCAATGAGGGTCCTGCTTGAAGTTCACGGTCAGATGAGTGTCCAGCCCGGAGCCTGAGGTCCTGAGGGCCCGGTCGTCGGGGCCTGGGCGGGGGTGGTGGCATCCAGTGTGCGGTCGCGCTCCAGAGGCAGCGCCCCCATGGGGCGTCCATAGATCCGGCGAATGCGCTGCTCCAGTGTGGGGTGCGAATCGAGCCAGTGGGCCACCTTACCGACCTCGTTCCCCACCAGCAGCATGTGTTGCACCGTGGAGCCGACCTGGCGCGGTTCAAAGTCCGCCTGGCGCTCGCTCATGGCCTTGCGCAACACGCCACCGAGGCCATCGCGGTTGCGCGTCCATTGCACGGCGCGCGCGTCGGCCAGGTATTCGCGCTGGCGCGACACCGCCGCCTGCAAAGCGTGCCCGGCCACCCAGCCCAGCCAGCCCGCGGCCATGATGGCCAGGCCCAGCAAGGCCGCGGCCATGCGCCGGCCCCGCACATCGGGCTCAAACAGGTGCTGGCCCATGCGGTAGAGCATCTCCAGGCCGAACACCATGCCGATCAACCGCATGTTGAGGCGCGTATCGCCCTCACGGATGTGGCTGAACTCGTGCGCCACGAGCCCCTGCAGCTCTTCGCGTGTCAGGAACTCCAGCGCACCCCGGGTGACAGCGACGACCGCATCGTCCTCGTCCCATCCGGTCGCAAAGGCATTGATGCCATGGTCGCGCGCGACCACCATGGCGGTCGGCCGCTTCAGCCCGGATGAGATGGCCATCTCGTCAATGATGTTGCAGAAGCGGCGCTCGTCGAAATCGCCCGATGGCTGCGCGGGCCGTGCGCCCATCTGCTCGGCCAGGCGCTGGCCGCCCCCGCTGGCCAGACGTGAGGTTTCCACCCACCAGCCGCCCAGCACGAACAGCAGCACCACAGCGGTGTTGACGGCGAAAAAGTGCCGAGGGAATCCGGCGCCCGGGAACCAGAAGCTCCACGACAACCCCCAGGCCAGGGCCAGCGCGGCATTGACCGCCAGCACCAGCAGCAACACGGTGAGCGCGAACACCAGCAGCAGTTGGCGCGTCTGGCCCCGCGCCTCACGCTGCGATTCGAAAATCAGCACGTCAGAACGCCACCTTCACGGGCTGGCGTTCGACTGCGCTGCTGGTGGATTCCAGCATCGACTGGGTGGAAAAATTGAACAGGCGCGCCACGATCAGCGTCGGAAACTGGGCCGCCGCATCGTTGAATTCGAGCACGTGGTCGTTGTAAGCCTGGCGCGCGAAACCAATGCGGTTTTCGGTGCTGGAGAGCTCTTCACTGAGCTCCCGCATGGTCTGGTCGGCCTTCAGATCGGGGTAGGCCTCGGCCACCGCAAACAGGCGCCCGAGCGCGCCACCGAGCACCTGCTCGGCACCGGCCAGCGCACCCAGCGCGCCCGCATTCAGGGGGCTGGCGGCAGCGCCTTGTTCGGCGCTGCGGGCCTGGTTGCGCGCGGCGATCACGGCTTCCAGGGTCTGCGCTTCGTGAGCCAGATACTTGCGCGCGACCTCAACCAGGTTGGGGATCAGGTCGTAGCGCCGTTTCAGCTGCACATCGATCTGTCCGAAAGCGTTGGCGATGGCATTTTTCAACCGCACCAGGCGGTTGTAAGCGCCCACGGCCCAGAACACCAAAGCCAGCGCAACGGCCAGCAAAATCCACAAAGTAGCCGACATGATGTGTGAACTCCGGTTGTCGAACAAACGCCCTCGATCCGGTACCAGGGCGCAGGCAATATACCCCAGCGCCTGTCGGCGCTGTCAAAGGCATTGGTCTTCAGACAAGAAAAAACGCCTCCAGCCAGATGGCCAGAGGCGTTCAGGAACCCAGCGGTGAGCAGGGTTCAAGTGAGTTGGCTTATTCAGCCGCTTCGTTGGTGCTCGAAGCGTCGGCCTGATCGGCCGCCAGCGACACAGCGTCGGCTTCGGCGATGGCGCGGCGCTCTTCGTCGTCCATCTTCTCCTTGACCTTGCGTGCCTCGTGGTATGCCATGCCGGTACCGGCCGGGATCAGACGGCCCACGATCACGTTTTCCTTCAGGCCGCGCAGCTCGTCGCGCTTGCCCATGATGGCCGCTTCGGTCAGCACGCGGGTGGTTTCCTGGAAGGAAGCCGCCGAGATGAACGAGTCGGTGGACAACGAAGCCTTGGTGATACCCAGCAGCACGTTGCTATAGACCGCAGGCAGCTTGCCCTCGGCGCGCAGCGCGTCGTTGGTGTTGAGGATCTCCGAACGCTCGACCTGCTCGCCAGCGATGTACGACGAATCGCCCACGCTGTCGACGATCACGCGGCGCAGCATCTGGCGCACGATCACCTCGATGTGCTTGTCGTTGATCTTCACGCCCTGGAGTCGGTACACGTCCTGAACTTCGTCAACGATGTAGCGCGACAGCTCTTCGATGCCCAGCAGACGCAGGATGTCCTGCGGATCGGCCGGGCCGTCGACCACGCTCTCGCCCTTGTTGACCACCTGGCCTTCGTGCACCAAGATGTTCTTTTCCTTGGGGATGAGTTCGTCCCAGATCTTGCCTTCCGGATCGGTGATCTGCAGGCGGACTTTGCCTTTGGTTTCCTTGCCGAACGACACGGTACCCGTCATCTCGGCCAGCATGCCCTTGTCCTTCGGGCTGCGGGCTTCGAACAGCTCGGCCACACGCGGCAGACCGCCGGTGATGTCGCGCGTCTTCTGGCCTTCGACCGGGATGCGGGCGAGCACGTGGCCGGGGCCAACGTCCTGACCGTCGCGCACTTCCAGCAGCGCGCCGATCTGGAAGCCCACCGTCACCGAGTGGTCGGTGCCGGGGATCTTCACTTCGTTGCCCTGGGCGTCGAGCAGCTTGACCAGCGGACGAACCACCTTGGTCGAACCGCGGTGCTTCGGATCGATCACCACCAGCGAGGACAGACCGGTCACGTCGTTGACCTGCTTGGCCACCGTCAGACCTTCTTCCACGTTCTCGAACTTCACCTGACCGGCGAATTCCGTGATGATGGGTCGGGTCAGCGGGTCCCAGTTGGCCAGGATCGCGCCGGCCTTGATGGCCTGATCGGCCTTGACCGCCAGGATGGCGCCGTAGGGCACCTTGTGGCGTTCCCGCTCGCGACCGATTTCGTCGTGGATGATGATTTCGCCGGAACGGGCAATCACCACCAGCTCGCCCTTGGTGTTGGTCACATAACGCATGGTGGCGTTGAAACCGATCGAACCGCTGGACTTGGCTTCCACGCTGGAGGCCACGGCCGCACGCGACGCCGCACCACCGATGTGGAAGGTGCGCATGGTCAGCTGCGTGCCGGGTTCACCAATGGACTGGGCAGCGATCACGCCGACGGCTTCACCGATGTTCACCAGGCCACCGCGGCCCAGGTCGCGGCCATAGCACTTGGCGCAGATGCCGAAGCGGGTTTCGCAGGTCAGTGCGGTGCGCACCTTGACCTCGTCCACGCCAGCGGCTTCCAGCTCGTCGAGCATGTCTTCGTCCAGCAGGGTGCCGGCCGGCAACAGGATCGCGCGGGTCTCCGGGTGGATCACCTCATCGCAGGTGGTACGGCCCAGGATGCGGTCGCGCAGCGACTCGATCACTTCGCCGCCTTCGACGATGGCGCGCATCACCGTGCCGTTGGTCGTGCCGCAGTCCTGGCTGTTGACCACCAGATCCTGCGTCACGTCCACCAGACGACGGGTCAGGTAACCCGAGTTCGCGGTCTTCAGCGCCGTGTCGGCCAGACCCTTACGGGCGCCGTGCGTGGAGATGAAGTACTGCAACACGTTCAGACCTTCACGGAAGTTCGCCGTGATGGGGGTCTCGATGATGGAGCCGTCGGGCTTGGCCATCAGGCCGCGCATGCCGGCCAGCTGGCGGATCTGGGCCGCGCTACCGCGGGCACCCGAGTCGGCCATCATGTAGATGGAGTTGAACGACTCCTGATCCACTTCCTTGCCGTGGCGATCGGTGGTCTTCTGCTTGGCCAGCTGGGCCATCATGACCTTGGAGATCTCGTCACCGGCCTTGCCCCAGATGTCGACCACCTTGTTGTAGCGCTCGCCTGCGGTCACCAGACCCGAAGCGTATTGCTGGGCGATCTCTTTGACCTCTTTCTCCGAGCGCTCGATGATGGCCGGCTTTTCCTTCGGCACCAGCATGTCGTCCACAGCAATCGAGATGCCGGCACGGGTCGCCAGGCGGAAACCGTTCTGCAGCAGCTTGTCGGCGAAAACCACCGTTTCCTTCAGACCGCACTTGCGGAAGGACACGTTGATCAGCTTGGAGATTTCCTTCTTCTTCAGCGGCTTGTTCAGCACTTCGAAAGGCAGGCCCTTGGGCAGGATCTCGGACAGCAGCGCGCGGCCAACCGTCGTATCGACCAGGGAAATGAAAGGCGTGAATTCGCCCGTGGCTTTGTCCAGCGTGTATTGCTGCAGGCGCACGCTGATCTTGGCCGTGATCTCGACTGCGCCGTTGTCCAGCGCGCGCTGCAGCTCCAGCAGGTCGGCGAAGATCATGCCTTCGCCCTTGCCGTTGATGCGCTCGCGGGTCGCGTAGTACAGACCCAGCACCACGTCTTGCGACGGCACGATGGAGGGCTCGCCGTTGGCCGGGAACAGGATGTTGTTCGACGCCAGCATCAGGGTGCGGGCTTCGATCTGCGCTTCCACCGACAGTGGCACGTGAACGGCCATCTGGTCACCGTCGAAGTCGGCGTTGAACGCCGCGCAAACGAGGGGGTGCAGCTGGATCGCCTTGCCTTCGATCAGGATGGGCTCAAAGGCCTGGATACCCAGACGGTGCAGCGTGGGTGCGCGGTTCAGCATCACCGGGTGCTCTTTGATCACCTCTTCCAGGATGTCCCACACCACCGGCGTGCCGGCTTCGACTTCCTTCTTCGCGGCCTTGATGGTGGTCGCGATGCCCATGGCTTCCAGGCGCGAGAAGATGAAGGGCTTGAACAGCTCCAGGGCCATCAGCTTGGGCAGGCCACACTGGTGCAGCTTGAGCGTTGGGCCGACCACGATGACCGAACGGCCAGAGTAGTCGACGCGCTTGCCCAGCAAGTTCTGGCGGAAACGACCGCTCTTGCCCTTGATCATGTCGGCCAGCGACTTCAGGGCGCGCTTGTTGGCGCCCGTCATGGCCTTGCCACGGCGGCCGTTGTCCAGCAGCGAGTCCACGGCTTCCTGCAGCATGCGCTTCTCGTTGCGCGCGATGATCTCGGGCGCTTTGAGTTCGAGCAGACGGCGCAGGCGGCTGTTGCGGTTGATGACGCGGCGGTACAGGTCGTTCAGGTCGGAGGTCGCGAAGCGGCCGCCGTCCAGCGGCACCAGCGGACGCAGGTCCGGCGGCAGCACGGGCAGCACGTCGAGCACCATCCACTCGGGCTTGATGCCCGACTTCTTGAAGGCTTCCAGCACCTTCAGGCGCTTGGCGTTCTTCTTGATCTTGAGCTCAGAGCCGGTCAGGTCGTTGCGCAGTTTTTCGATCTCGATGTCGAGGTCGATCGCCTGCAGCAGTTCCTTGATGCCCTCGGCGCCCATCTTGGCGATGAATTCGTCGCCGAATTCCTTGCGCTTGGCATCAAAGTCATCTTCCGACATGATCGCGAATTTCTTCAGCGGGGTCATGCCCGGATCGACGATCACATAGGCTTCGAAGTACAACACCCGTTCGATGTCGCGCAGCGTCATGTCCAAGATCAGGCCCAGACGCGACGGCAGCGACTTCAGGAACCAGATGTGGGCGCAGGGCGCGGCCAGGTCGATGTGACCCATGCGCTCGCGGCGCACCTTGGTCTGCGTGACTTCAACGCCGCACTTCTCGCAGATCACGCCGCGGTGCTTGAGGCGCTTGTACTTGCCGCACAGGCATTCGTAGTCCTTGATGGGACCAAAAATCTTGGCGCAGAACAGGCCGTCGCGTTCGGGCTTGAACGTGCGGTAGTTGATGGTTTCGGGCTTTTTGACTTCGCCGAAAGACCACGAGCGGATTTTTTCCGGCGAAGCCAGGCCGATGCGGATGGCATCGAAGTGTTCGTCGGGTGTGAACTGCTTGAACAGGTCGAGTAATGATTTCATGGGTTCAATCCTTGTCTTGCCGGCGAATTAGGAGCGTTCGAGTTCGATATCGATACCGAGCGAGCGAATTTCCTTGACCAGCACGTTGAACGACTCGGGCATGCCCGCTTCGATCGAGTGCTCGCCCTTGACGATGCTTTCGTACACCTTGGTGCGGCCCTGCACGTCGTCGGACTTGACGGTGAGCATTTCCTGCAGGATGTAGGAAGCGCCGTAGGCTTCCAGCGCCCACACTTCCATCTCGCCGAAACGCTGACCACCGAACTGCGCCTTGCCACCCAGCGGCTGCTGGGTCACCAAGGAGTACGGGCCGGTGGAACGGGCGTGCATCTTGTCGTCGACCAGGTGGTGCAGCTTCAGGAAGTGCATGTAACCCACCGTGGTCTTGCGCTCGAAGGCGTCACCGGTGCGGCCGTCGTACAACTGCGCCTGGGTGCGGGTTTCGGTCAGGCCCTTCTTGGCGGCAATGTCGTCCGGATACGCCAGCTTCAGCATGGCGCGGATTTCGTCTTCCGAAGCCCCATCGAACACCGGGGTGGCGAACGGCACACCATTCTGCAGGTTCTCGGCCATTTCCATCACGTCAGCGTCGCTGAGGTCGGACAGGGTTTCTTTCTTGCCGGTGTGGTTGTAGACCGTTTCGAGGAACGCGCGCATTTCAGAAGCCTTGGTTTCCTGTTGCAGCATGTCGCCGATGCGCTGGCCAATGCCCTTGCCGGCCCAGCCCAGGTGGACTTCCAGCACCTGACCCACGTTCATGCGCGAAGGCACGCCCAGCGGGTTCAGCACGATGTCGGCGGGGGTGCCGTCGGCCATGTAAGGCATGTCTTCGACCGGAACGATCTTGGAGACCACACCCTTGTTGCCGTGGCGGCCGGCCATCTTGTCACCGGGCTGCAGGCGGCGCTTGACGGCCAGGTAGACCTTGACCATCTTGAGCACGCCCGCGGGCAGCTCGTCGCCCTGCGTGAGCTTCTTGCGCTTCTCTTCGAACGCGAGGTCGAAGCTGTGGCGCGTCTGCTCCATGGAGTTCTTGATCGACTCCAGCTGGGCAGCGACTTCGTCGTCGGCTGGGCGGATGTCGAACCAGTGGTACTTCTCGACGTCGGCCAGGTAGGCCTTGTCGATGGTCGTGCCCTTGGACAGCTTCTTCGGGCCGCCGTTGGCGACACGGCCGGTCAGCAGCTTCTCGATCCGGTCGAAGGCGTCGGCTTCCACGATGCGCAACTGGTCGTTCAGGTCCAGGCGGAAACGCTTGAGTTCGTCGTCGATGATCTGCTGGGCGCGCTTGTCGCGCGTGATGCCTTCGCGGGTGAAGACCTGCACGTCGATCACGGTGCCCGACGAACCCTGGTCCACGCGCAGCGAGGTGTCCTTCACGTCGGACGCCTTTTCGCCGAAGATGGCGCGCAGCAGCTTCTCTTCCGGCGTCAGCGTGGTCTCGCCCTTGGGCGTAACCTTGCCGACCAGCACGTCGCCGGGCAGCACTTCGGCGCCCACATAGATGATGCCGGAGTCGTCCAGACGGTTGAGCTGCTGCTCGGCCAGGTTGGGGATGTCGCGGGTGATTTCTTCCGCGCCCAGCTTGGTGTCGCGCGCCATGACCACCAGTTCCTCGATGTGGATCGAGGTGTAGCGGTCTTCCGCGACCACGCGCTCGGAGATCAGGATCGAGTCTTCGAAGTTGTAGCCGTTCCAGGGCATGAACGCGATCAGCATGTTCTGGCCGATCGAGATCTCGCCCAGGTCGGTCGACGCGCCGTCGGCGATCACGTCGCCCTTGCCCAGTTTGTCGCCCTTCTTGACGATGGGGCGCTGGTGGATGTTGGTGTTCTGGTTGGAACGCTGGTACTTGATCAGGTTGTAGATGTCCACACCGACTTCACCGGCCACGGCCTCGGCGTCGTTCACGCGGATCACGATGCGGGTCGCGTCCACATAATCAACCACACCGCCGCGCTTGGCGGTCACAACCGTGCCGGAGTCGATCGCGGCCACGCGCTCGATGCCGGTGCCGACCATGGGCTTCTCGGGGCGCAGCACGGGCACGGCCTGGCGCGACATGTTGGCGCCCATCAGCGCGCGGTTCGCGTCATCGTGTTCCAGGAACGGAACCAGCGAGGCGGCCACCGACACGATCTGCGCGGGTGACACGTCCATGTACTGGATGGTGTCGGCCGTCGTCAGGATGGACTCGCCCTTTTCACGGGCGGAGATCAGGTCACCGGTCAGGCGGCCTTCGGCGTTCAGCGTGGCGTTGGCCTGGGCGATGACGTACTTGCCTTCTTCGATGGCCGACAGGTAGTCGATCTGGTTCGTTACCTGGCCATCGATCACACGACGGTATGGGGTTTCGATGAAGCCGTATTCGTTCAGTCGCGCGTACAGGGCCAGCGAGTTGATCAGGCCGATGTTTGGACCTTCAGGCGTTTCAATCGGGCAGACGCGACCGTAGTGGGTCACGTGCACGTCGCGCACTTCGAAGCCGGCACGTTCGCGGGTCAGACCGCCCGGGCCAAGGGCCGACACGCGGCGCTTGTGGGTGATCTCGGCCAGTGGGTTGGTCTGGTCCATGAACTGCGACAGCTGGGACGCGCCGAAGAATTCCTTCAAGGCCGCGGAAATCGGCTTGGAGTTGATCAGGTCGTGTGGCATCAGCGGCTCTTGCTCGGCCTGTCCCAGACGCTCTTTCACGGCCTTTTCGATGCGGGCCAGACCGGTGCGGTACTGGTTCTCGGCGAGTTCGCCGACGCAGCGCACGCGGCGGTTGCCCAGGTGGTCGATGTCGTCGACTTCACCGCGGCCGTTGCGCAGGTCCACGAGGATCTTGACCACGGCCAGGATGTCTTCGTTGGACAGCACCATGGCACCGGTGGATTCGTCACGGCCCACGCGGGCGTTGAACTTCATGCGGCCCACGCGCGACAGGTCGTAGGTGTCCGGGTTGTAGAACAGGCGGTGGAACAGGGCCTGCACAGCGTCTTCGGTCGGCGGTTCGCCGGGACGCATCATGCGGTAAATGGCGACCCGGGCAGCGAACTCGTCGGCGGTTTCGTCGCTGCGCAGGGTCTGCGAAATGTAGGCGCCCTGGTCGAGTTCGTTGGTGTAGAGGCACTGCAGGTCCTGCACGCCGGAGGTGCGCAGTTTCTTCAGCAGCACTTCGGTCAGCTCGTCGTTGGCCTTGGCGATGATCTCGCCGGTGTCGGCGTCAACGATGTTGCGCGCGACCACGCGGCCGATCATGAAGTCTTCGGGCACGCTGATGTGCGTGGTTCCAGACTGTTCCATTTCGCGGGTGTGGCGCACGGTGATGCGCTTGTCCTTGGCGACGACGACCTTGCCCGACTTGTCGGTGATGTCGAAACGCGCCACCTCGCCACGCAGGCGTTCGGGCACGAAGGCCATCTGGGCGCCGCTGTCCATCAGGCGGAAGTGGTCGTTGACGAAGAAGTTGGCCAGGATGGTTTCCGGCGTCAGACCGATGGCCTTGAGCAGGATGGTGACCGGCATCTTGCGACGGCGGTCGACACGGAAGAACAGCACGTCTTTGGGATCGAACTCGAAGTCGAGCCACGAACCGCGGTAAGGAATGATGCGGGCCGAGAACAGCAGCTTGCCCGAGCTGTGCGTTTTGCCCTTGTCGTGTTCGAAGAACACACCGGGCGACCGGTGCAACTGCGACACGATGACACGCTCGGTGCCGTTGATGATGAAGGAGCCCTTGTCGGTCATCAGGGGCACTTCGCCCATGTAGACCTCTTGTTCCTTCACTTCCTTGATGACCTTGGACTGGCTGGTCGAGGATTCACGGTCGTAAATGATGAGTTGCACGCGGGCGCGCACAGCCGAAGCAAACGTCAGGCCACGGGTCTGGCATTCGCGCACGTCAAACGCCGGCTTGGCCAGGTTGTACTCGACGAACTTCATCTCCACAAAACCGTTGTGCGAGACGATGGGGAAGGCGGCTTCGAACGCCGCCTGCAGGCCCTCGTTGGTGCGCTTCTTGGGAGCCGAATCGGCTTGCAGGAACGCGGTGTACGCGTCCTTTTGCATCTGCAAGAGGTAAGGGATCGCGATGACGGTTTCGCGGGTGCCAAAACTCTTTCGGATGCGTTTGCGTTCGGTGTATGAATAATTCGATGCTGTGGCCATGAGATCTCCGGGCTTGAGGTCTGCGGCGACTGTCTGCCTACCAGGGATGGACTCCTGGTGACTTGCTTGGTGGCTGGCCTCTACCAACCATTGGCGGACGGCCTGTGCGTTGCACACAGGCCCGAACCAAGTCGTTTTCTGCAGTCGGGGTCAGAAAACACTGATAAGCAGACTCGCCAGAGTCTGCTTATCAGTGTTCATTTAAAACACGGCACCAGTGCATGGGCGCTGACAGTGGGTTTGAACCACTGCGAAAGTGCCATCGGCACTGGCGGCTCAGAAAGCACCAAAGGCTGGAGGCTCTTTCGAGCACTCCAGCCCTGGCCTGGCGAGTGAATTACTTCAGCTCGGCCTTGGCGCCGGCATCCACCAGCTTCTTCACTGCGGCTTCGGCGTCGGCCTTTGCAACAGCTTCTTTCACGTTCTTCGGAGCGCCGTCGACCAGGTCCTTGGCTTCTTTCAGGCCCAGACCGGTGATTTCGCGCACGGCCTTGATGACAGAGACCTTGTTGGCGCCGGCTTCGAGCAGCACGACGTTGAATTCGGTCTTCTCTTCAGCAGCAGCAGCGGCACCGCCACCACCAGCAGCGGGAGCGGCCATGGCGGCAGCGCTCACACCAAACTTCTCTTCGATGGCTTTCACCAGGTCGTTGAGTTCCATGACCGTCATGCTGTCCAGCGCGGTCAAAAATGCGTCTTTATCGAATGCCATTTTGATTTCCTAACAATTGGTTAACGAATCTGCCGCGCGCTCAGGCGGCGGCAGCGTCTTCTGCCGGTGCGGCGGGTTCAGCTGCGGGTTCTGCAGCTGCAGCTGCTTCTGCCGGAGCGGCAGCGCCTTCGCCTTTTTTCGCCGCCAACGCGCCCAGCACAACGGCCGTACGCGAAATAGGCGACATCAGCAAGCCACACAGCTGGGCCAGCAGCACTTCCTTGGAAGGAATGCTGGCGAGCTGCTTGACGCCCTCGATGTCCAGGACTTTGCCACCGTAGACGCCAGCGCGAATCACCAACTTGTCATTGGTTTTCGCGAATTCGGCCACCACTTTCGCGGCGGCCACGGCGTCTTCGGAGAAGCCATAGATCAGCGGACCGGTCATCTGGTCGGCGACCACTTCAAAACTGCTGCCAGCCACCGCACGGCGGGCCAGGGTGTTTTTCAACACGCTCAGGCTCACGCCGCTGTTGCGGGCTGTGACACGCAATTTGTCCATGTTCGCGACCGTGATGCCACGGTATTCCGCCATCACGAGCGTTTGAGCTTTAGCGGCGAGGCTGGTCACTTCGGAAATGACCGCTTCTTTCTCACTGCGATTCAGACTCAAGGTCTACTCCTTAAATGTGCCCTCGGCCCAAAAGCCTCCGGCACGCCTCATTGCAGCGACCAACTGTTTCAGGAACTCATTCCATCTGCAGCGGGATCGCCATCTGCGTTGGCTTGTCACAATTAAGTCGGTCGGCATTCTTTCGAACACTCCCCGACACCAACGGTCTTGGATGGCCCCGTGGACTGACGGTGTTGTCAAACCACGGACCCACCACACCCGGGCCACCGGAGTGGCCCGAATTCTTTTCGCGATCAGGCCGCGATGGACTGCATGTCGACGCGAACGCCCACACCCATGGTCGAAGACACGGCCACTTTGCGCAGGTAAACACCCTTGCTGGTAGCAGGCTTGGCCTTGGTCAGCGCGTCGAGCAGAGCAACCAGGTTGCCCTGGAGCTTGTCGGCTTCGAACGAACGGCGACCGATCGTGCCGTGCACGATGCCGGCCTTGTCGACACGGAACTGCACCTGACCGGCCTTGGCGTTGCGCACCGCTTGCGCCACGTCGGGCGTCACGGTACCCACCTTGGGGTTGGGCATCAGGCCGCGCGGGCCCAGGATCTGACCCAGGGTACCGACCACACGCATGGCATCGGGCGAAGCGATGACGACGTCAAAGTCCATCTTGCCAGCCTTGACTTCAGCAGCCAGGTCGTCCATGCCGACGATGTCGGCACCAGCGGCCTTGGCTTCTTCGGCCTTGGCACCCTGGGCGAACACGGCCACGCGCTTGGTCTTGCCGGTGCCGTTGGGCATCACGACGGCGCCACGCACCACCTGGTCGGATTTCTTGGCATCCACGCCGAGCTGGATCGCCACGTCGATGGATTCGTCAAACTTGGCGTTGGCACATTCTTTGATGATGGCCAGGGCGTCGGTCAGCGCGTAGAGCTTGTTGGCATCCACTTTGCCTGCGAAAGCTTTTTGCTTTTTGGTCAGCTTGGACATTTACACGCCCTCCACAATCACGCCCATCGAGCGGGCCGAACCGGCGATGGTGCGCACAGCGGCGTCCACATCAGCGGCTGTCATGTCTTTCATCTTGGTCTTCACGATCTCTTCGAGCTGAGCGCGCGTGATCTTGCCGACCTTTTGCTTGTTGGGCACCGGAGAACCCTTGTCGAGCTTGATGGCCTTCTTGATCATGTAGGTCGCCGGGGGCGTACCCATCTTGAAGGTGAAGCTCTTGTCCGCAAACGCGGTGATGGTCACCGGGATCGGCATGCCGGGCTCAAGACCCTGGGTCTGGGCGTTGAACGCCTTGCAGAACTCCATGATGTTGAGGCCGCGCTGGCCCAGGGCCGGGCCGATCGGTGGGGAGGGGTTGGCTTTACCAGCTGGCACTTGCAGCTTGATGAAGCCGACGATTTTTTTCGCCATTTTTTAGCTCCTGCGAGTGCAGACGGCTGCCATCAAGACAACCTCCTCGCGGTGGGGGACCCGGAAAAGACAAATGGCGCTGGCGTCGGGCCGACCCACCAGCGTCACGGAAACTTCAGGTCTTTTCGACCTGGCTGAATTCGAGTTCGACCGGCGTGGCGCGACCGAAAATGGTCACAGACACGCGCATCTTGTTCTTCTCGTAGTTGACTTCTTCGACCGTGCCGTTGAAGTCCGTGAACGGGCCTTCCTTGACGCGCACGTATTCGCCGACGACAAATTCCACCTTGTGGCGCGGCTTGTCGGTGCCTTCCTGCATCTGGTTGACGATCTTCTGGACGTCTTCCTCGGAAATCGGGGCCGGGCGGTTTTTGGCCCCGCCCACGAAACCGGTCACCTTGTTGGTGTGCTTCACCAGGTGCCAGGTTTCGTCATCCATCACCATTTCCACCAGCACGTAGCCGGGGAAAAACTTGCGCTCGGTGGTGCGCTTCTGGCCGTTCTTGACTTCCACCACTTCTTCGGTGGGCACCAGAATGCGGCCGAACTTGTCCTGCATGCCTTCGCGGTTGATGCGCTCGATGATGTTGCGCTCGGCCGCCTTTTCCATGCCGGAATAGGCGTGCACCACGTACCAGCGCATGCCCTCAGCGGCCACGCCATCCGTTACAGGACTGTGTTGATCGGTCATTATTTTCTCCAGCCCAGGATCAGGTCGTAAAACAACCATTCCAGGGTCTTGTCGGTCAGCCACAGAAAGAGCGCCATCACAAACACGAAGGCAAACACATAAGCCGTCATCTGGATCGCCTCCTTGCGCGCCGGCCAGACCACCTTTTTGGCTTCACGCCACGAATCACGCCCAAAGGCCACAAGCCGCTTGCCCGACTCGGACACACCAAACACCACAACGGCAGCCACCAGGCACGCGATCAACGCACCCCATTGGGCGAGCGCGCCCTGGCCCGACAGCAGATAAAACGCAACGAACGCCCCCAGCAGCAGCACAACAGCGACCGCCAGCTTGGCCTTGTCGGCGCTGGTGTTGACGGTTTGAACTTCGGAAGAGGCCATGGGGTTCCAGACGATTCGTAACAAAAACGCGTGACATCGAAGCCCGAGGCTTGAGACACGCAAGCCCACCAGAGGTCTTGACGACTTCGGCGGGCTTGTAAACCACGAAAACAGAGCGGATTCAGGTTCCGATGCTTGCCTGTTTTGTGGCAGGGGCAGTAGGAATCGAACCTACAACCTTCGGTTTTGGAGACCGACGCTCTGCCAATTGAGCTATACCCCTACTGGCTGTGCCCTAGCGGGCGTTGAACTTACGCGATGATCTTGGCAACCACACCGGCGCCGACGGTACGGCCGCCTTCGCGGATGGCGAAGCGCAGGCCTTCTTCCATGGCGATCGGGGCAATCAGCTTGACCGTGATCGACACGTTGTCACCCGGCATGACCATTTCCTTGCCTTCGGGCAGCTCGATGGAGCCGGTCACGTCGGTGGTGCGGAAGTAGAACTGCGGACGGTAGTTGTTGAAGAACGGC
>PHCC01000044.1 GCA_002842215.1 Betaproteobacteria bacterium HGW-Betaproteobacteria-9
GACCGGATCGGTGCCGGTGCGCAGGCAGTCGTAAGGGTAGATGTTGGGGTGGGCGTTGCCGGTGCGCTTTGGCGGCTGGCCGTCCAGGAACCAGTTGGCCGCGTGAGGGTGCAGCAGCGACAGGCCAGCGTCGTACAGCGCCGCCTCGACGAACTGTCCACGGCCGCTTCGATGACGCTCTTGAAGCGCCATCATCACGCCCAGCGCAGCGTTGAGGCCCGCCACCATGTCCACCACCGGCATGCCCACTCGCAAACCTTGGCCATCGGCTTCGCCGTTGACGCTCATGAGGCCACACATCGCCTGGATCGCCGCGTCGTAGCCGGGCAGGCCGCCCAGAGGGCCATCGGCGCCGAAACCGGAGACACGACAATGCACGAGTCGCGGAAAGCGGGTCGCGAGCACTTCGTGACCAATGCCCCAGCGCTCCAGCGTGCCGGTCTTGAAGTTCTCGATCAAGACGTCGGCCTCCACCAGCAGCGCCAGCAACACCTCACGTCCTGTCTCGCTCGCGAGGTCCAGGCTCATCAGCCGCTTGTTGCGGTTCAGGCCCAGGTAGTACGAGGCCACGCCCTGTTCGTTGAAGGGCGGGCCCCACAGGCGTGTGTCATCGCCCTGCGGAGGTTCGATCTTGAGCACGTCCGCACCATGATCGCCCAGGATCTGGCCGCAGAACGGGCCGCCAAGGATGCGCGAGGCGTCGACGACACGGATGCCGGTCAAAGCGCCGGTTGGCGCGTCATGCGCAGGGGTGGTCATGTCAATCGGCCCGGATAGCGCCTTGGGCGATCACGTCGCGCCAGCGCTCGGCTTCCAGGCGCATGTAGGCGGCCAGATGCGCCGGCGAGGTGTCCTGCGGCAGCTCCACGCCCTGGCCAGTCAGCTTCCCGCTCACTTCAGGGTCGGCCAGCACCTTGGCAAATGCCGCGTTAAGCCGATCAATCACTGGCTTGGGTGTGGCCGCGGGTGCGACGATGCCGAAGAAAACGCTCACGTCCATGTTGGCCACGCCCTGCTCCTGCAGCGTCGGCACATCCGGCATGGCCTTTGAGCGGGCCGCGGTGGTGACGCCCAGCGCGCGCAGCTTGCCCGCCTGCACGTGGGGTCGCGCCGTCAGCACGTCGGTGAAGCTCATACCGATCTGGCCGCCCAGCAGGTCGTTGAGCGCCGGGCCTGTGCCTTTGTAGGGGATGTGCTGAACCTGGGTGCCGCTGCGCTGGTTGAACATCACACCAGCCAGGTGGGAACTGGCGCCATTGCCCGAGGAGGCGAAGCTCAAGGCATCGGGCTTGGCCTTGGCCAAGGCGACGAGTTCGGCCACGCTCTTGGCTTGCACCTGCGGGTTCACCAGCAGCACGTTCGGCAAGTGGCCGATGCGGATCACCGGTGCGAAATTCTTGTCCGGTGTGTAGCTGATCTTTCGGTAGAGGTACTGGTTGATGGCCAGCGGGCCCGAGGTGCCGAACAGCAGCGTGTAGCCATCGGCCGGAGCGCGGGCCACCGCGTCGGCGCCGATGTTGCCACCAGCGCCAGGCTTGTTCTCGACGATCACGGTCTGCTCCAGCGCTGCCTGGAGGGCATTGGCCAGCGTGCGCGCCATGGCGTCGGTCGGCCCGCCCGGGGAGAAGGGCACCACCAGCGTCACGGTGCGCGATGGAAAGTCGTCTGCGTGGGCCAGGCCGGTGGTCACGCACAAGGCGGCAAGCAGGCCGGCGAGGCGCCGGCGTTGGGGATTTTTCATGGTATGTCTCCTTGTTTATGGTGGATCGGTTACACGGTGGGTTTCAGAGCAGGTCCACGGTCTCGACCGGGACCTGTCCGACGCCGCCGTCGCCGGCGTCTGGATCGAGCAACTGGATCAGCCAGGGCGCAGGCGCCTCGGCTTGCAGCGGGTCTTGGGGCAGCACGCGGTGGCGCATCACGAGTTGCGCCAGGCGCATCCGGTTCGCATCGCCCAGCTTCGAGGCTTCCCAGGCCATGGCGGTGGCACTGGTGATGTGATAGAGCGCCGAAGCGGCTTGACGGGCCACGTGATCGTCGGCGCCGCGGGTCTGGGCGAGCTGTTCGGTCAGCGCCAGGGCGCGCTCGGCGGTTTGCTCAAGCACATCACGCGTGCGCGGCGCCAGAGTCGACTCGGCACGCAAGGCTTCCAGATGCGCCTTCAGCACGGGCAGCGAGCCTTCGCGCCGCGCGGCGCGGATCACGTCCAGCGCCACGATGTTGCTGGTGCCTTCCCAGATGGAGCCCAGGTGCGCATCGCGCACCAGGCGTGGATCGCTCCACTCTTCGATGTAGCCGCAGCCACCGCGCACCTCCATCGCATCGCCGGTGACGCGCCGTGCGTCGCGACAGGCGCGGAACTTGATCAGCGGTGTGAGGATGCGAACCAGCGCATAGGCGCCGTCTTCGCCCGCGTCCGAGCGGCGCAGCGCTTCGGCGGTCTGGAACATCATCGTTCGCGCCTGCTCGGTGGGCAGCATCAGTTTGAGCAGTTGCCGCTGCATCAGCGGCATGTCCACCAACCGGCGACCAAAAGCCTGGCGGTGGTGCGCCACATGCAACGCCTCGCCACAGGCGCGGCGCATCAGGCCGGCCGCGCGCATGCCATTGGACAGGCGCGAGTTATTCACCATGTCGGCCATCTGCTGGAAGCCTCGGCCCGCTTCGCCGACCAGCCAGGCGCGTGCTCCTTCCAGCCGAACCTCGCCGCTGGCCATGGAGCGCGTGCCCAGTTTGTCCTTGAGACGGATGATGCGGTAGTCGTTGACGCGGCCCTCAGGCAACTGGCGCGGCAGCAGGAACAGCGACACACCCTTGAGGCCTGCGGGGGCGCCATCGATGCGCGCCAGCACCATGGCCAGCCCTGCATCGGGGTTGGAGCAGAACCACTTGTCACCCCAGAGGCGGTAGCTGTCGCCGTCGGGTTGGGCGCGCACTTCGGTGGCCGCAATGTCCGAACCAGCACCCTGTTCGGTCATGAACATGGCGCCCTGACTGAACTGTTCAAAGTCTTGCGAGGTCAGTGCGGTCAGGTAGCGCTCTACCAGCGCCGGATCGCCGTACTTGCGCAGGGTGCGCGTGAGCGAGTCGGTCATCGACAGTGGGCAGCAGAGTCCGAACTCGGCCTGCACGAACAGGTAGCTCAGCGCGTACTTGGCTGCCGCAGGCATGGGCGTGGGCCAGCCCAGCACACCACCACGGTGAGACAACGCGGCCAGCCCGTATTCGGCAAAGGCGATCTTCTCCAGCTCGACATAGGCCGGGTGCTTGTGGATTTTCTCGGCGTCCAGCCCGGTGCGCGTGCGCAGGCTCAGCGTCGGCGGGTTGCGGTCGGCCTCGGCCGCCAGTTCGTCCATCGGGCCGCCGGCCTGGCCACCCAGTCGCTGCAGGTGCGGCTCCAGGTGTGCGCGCAGCTCGGGTGGCAGATAGAGGCCCAGCAGCGCGCCCAGGGTCGGGTCGGCGGTGTAGAGGTTGGTGCCGCGGGCGTCGGGAATCGGGTGGCATGCTGTCGCGGCAGCTGCGGCGGCAGCCGTGGTTTCAGCGATGTTGTTGGCATTCATGGGGTGGCCTCGACTTGTCTCGTACTTGGGTGAAATCCCAGTATCCCGGCCTCATCGATTCGAGTCCAATTCAAAGATTGATAACTTTGATTCGAAATTCGAATGACCTTCGACCTGCGACACCTGCGCTGTTTTCTGGCTGTGGCCGAAGAGGGGCATTTCGGCCGCGCTGCAACGCGCCTGGCCATGACCCAACCACCGCTGTCGGTGGCGATCCGACAGCTTGAAGACGCCGTTGGCGTGCGGTTGATCGACCGCACCAGCCGGGGCCTGCGCATCACTGCGGCTGGCGAGGCCCTGCTGCCGCAGGCGCGGGCCGTGCTGGCTGCAGCGGCCGAGGCCGCGCTGACGGCGCGCGAGATTGGCCACGGCGCTCGCGGGCGCCTGCGCATTGGCTTTGTGGGGTCGTTGCTTTTTGGTGGTCTGCCGCAATGGCTGCAGCAATACCAGGAGGCGAACCCAGGCATCGAGGTCGCCTTGGTCGAACTCAACTCACAGGAACAACTGCATGCGCTCGGACGCGGCGAGCTGGACGCCGGGTTCGTGCTGGCGCGGCGTGTGCCGCCGACCTTGCAGGTGGTGACCGTGCACGAGGCGCCCTTTGTTGCCTGCCTGCCCAAAGGACACGCTGCCGCTTCGGCACGACGGCTATCGCTTGCGCGCCTGCGCGATGAACCCTTCGTGCTTTTCTCGCGCCAGGTCTCGCCCGACTACCACGCGCGCATCATCGAGGCCTGCGCCGAGGCCGGCTTCGACCCCAAAGTCCGGCACGAACTGCGCCACTGGCTCTCGGTCGTGGCCTTGGTTTCGCAGGGCATGGGCGTGGCGATCGTGCCCGAGCCGCTGGCGCAGTCCGGCATGGCCGGCGTCGTGTTCCGACCGTTGAGCGGCACCAAAATCATGTCGACCTTGCAATGCGTGTGGCCGCAAGGCCCAGCACACTCACCCGCACTGGCCGCTCTGTTGGCCGTTGTGACTGCTGCAACAGACTGACCTGTTTCAGTAGCTCCACAGCCACATGGAAATCGTCATCAAAGCCCTCTCAGACCAAGTCCGTCCTCGCCAACGCACACCCGTCGCCGCAAAGACCACCGATTGATCCCCTGCGTTTCAGCCCCACGTAAATCTGAAGCACCTTGCAGACACCCCAACGCAAGACCACAATGTGCCTTCAAATTTTCACGGGACACCAAGAGAGGTCTCTGTCATGAGCACCGCCGATTTGCGCCGAATCTGGAATGACAGCGTTCGCCTGTTTTTCGCGCCGCTGGTGGGTGCGTTAACGGGTGCGGTGAAGGAATTCCAGCGAGCGCACCGCGAGGTCGAGCTCAACCGCCGTCGAGCGATCCACCAGAAAGCTGACTGACACGAGGGGTGCCACGACCCCGGTCATGACTCGATAGCACCCGACCCGGCCGGTCATCGAAATCGGCCCGAGCGGACAAATTTGTCCGCTCGCCCAGAACCTTCAACCTTCCCACAGCCCATCCCAGAGGGCGAGCATGCGAGGCCCGCCGGGCAGTGCTCTGAGCACCAAGCGGTCCTCCACCCACAGCGCCAGGGTGCCACGGGAATCGGGATCGAAGTGGATACGGGTGAGCCAGGAACGCTGCTCTCCGTGCTGGCGCAGGCGCCCGGTCTTGAACATCCAGAACGCCGAGTCGCTCATCTGAAACCGGCTGGACAGCATCTCGCTCTCCCACAGTTCACCCAGGCCGTAGAGGTAGACCACCTCCGGCCGGGCAGCCTGGGGAAGGTCTGTGATGCCCATCTCCCCCTGCTCGGTCAAGCCTGATTGAGCGGGTTGAGCCGGCTGCGCGGACTGCAGGACGATGTCCAGGTTGTCGTTGAGCTTGCGCAGGGCCTTCACGATCTCGTTCATCCGCCGCAAGTTGGCGTGCGTCGCTTCGAACCAGCGCCGGGTCTGGGCTTCGCGGTGACAGCTCCGGCGCTGGCCATTCGTGTAGCTCTCGTCGGCCAAGGTGGTGAGCGTCACCAGCGTGGTCTGTTCATCGCCCAGCGGTGTCTGTGACAGCAGGTTGACCGCGTGGCTCAGGCCATCGATCGAGAACCATTCGGTGCCACCGTCCCAGCGTTTGCCTTCGTCTAAAGGTGGGTGTGGTCAGCCGTTCGACTGAGTGCGGGTCATCCAGACGAAGAAGCGCTGACGCACGTCGACGGGCGAGGCCTGTTGGTCGGGGCGGGCCAGCAGGCTGATGGCGCAGTGGTGGTTGCTCGCCATGCATTCGCCCGGCGGTGAACCCGGCCGGTTCGAATCGGTCCAACTGAGCTCCATCCACTGAGGCAACAGACTGCGCACGACGTCGGGCGTGGCCACCTGTCCGGCGAGGGCGCGAAACGCGGCGTTGACGTCCGGGTTCAGCCCGTGCAGAAGGATCCACAGCCCCTCGTGCACCGGCAGCAGCACGATGCCATCCAGGCCCGAAAAGCACACGATCGGATGTGGCGCGGTGTCTGGCTGCACGTCGGCATCGGCCTGCTCGACGGCCGGTCCTTGCACGCCCTCGACTTCAGCGGCCGGTGGCGTGTTTGAGCCCGCAGAAGACTCCGAGAGTTGGAGGCTCTGCAGAAGACCCGAGGGCGCGATCACCAGATCAAAGACATCGTGCGGTGCTTGCAGGCAGATGGACCAGGCGTATCGGTTCACCTCGCCCCAGAAGGTGTCCATCACATCGGGGCTGATGCCAGCTGCGAGCATCTGATCGAGGTAGAGGAAGCACTGGGCCTGCAGATGGTGGCGTTGCACGGTTTCGCTGCCCGTGCGCCGTGCGGGGGTCGCCGGAATGACGGCCTGGACAGCCTTCTTGAACCGGCGAACGGGGCGGGCCGGTTGTTTGTTGAGTTTCTTCTGGGCGGCTGGCTTGAGCAGACGTCGGGGCAGCGTGGAACCTGTGGTTCTGGATGTACGTGGTTTGGAGGTCATGGGTGTGTCGCTTTCCGGGATGAAGGTGAATGGGTGAATGAATGGGGCCCATGGGCTGGCTTCAGGCAAGGCTTCGCCCTGCCCTGCTCGTTGGGCGTTTGGCTTTGGATGGCAATGGCAAGGGGTGAAGACTTCTACTGGCTGCAAGGTCACGATGCTGCGGTGGTCAAGTCCTCCTACGCCTGAAGAGGAATTTCAGGATCAGGGAGGGGGATCCTCTGGTGCGCTCACGTTCGAACTGGTCATGGCTTCAGGCTCGCATGGCAATCGTCAATGTCAAATCTGGGTCGGGTCAGCGCTCGCGGTGGTGTCCACCGTGCAACTGCCCTGCTGCTCTCCAGACCGCTGCTCTGGGCAAAGCTCCGCCCTTCCCTCTTGCACGCCATGGTGTGGCGTTGGCAAGAGGGTTCAAAAGCTGGGGGGCTGGGGTGGACCTAGAACCCGGCGCGGGACTTGGCCGGGTTCGGGGTCATCTTTCCTCTGCTGGGAGGAGGACCTTGTCCGCCATCGGATCCATGCGGTTTCAGGCGGCGGTGTGCGGCTGCGTATCCGCGGGGTTTCGGAACGGGACTGGGAAGTTGTTCTGTTGCCGGCACAAAGGATTCCTGTTCAAGCGTGTTTCCATGCTTGTCAAGGACCTGTTCTGTGATGCGCGCCAGTGGTGCGGTGCCGATGCGACTCGCCAGCAACCGCTCCATGGCCGATCCGTCCTGTCGTGTCATGTTGGGCACATACCGGCTGTAGGTCTTGAACAGCATTTCGGTGCTGGTGTGACCCAGTTGTCGTGCGATCCATTCCGGAGCCTCCCCCGCGGCCAGCCACAACGTCGCCGCTGTGTGCCGCGTCTGATAGGGGCGCCGCAGTTCGAAGTCCAGGTGGCGCAGCAACGGCTACCAGACACGTTTGGTGAAATTCGTGTTGTCCAAGGGCTGCCCCAGCAGGTTGCAGAAGACGTACTCCGACGCCGTGCCCGTGATTTTTTGCTGCCGAAGCATGGCTTCGTACACGGGTTGGCTCATGCGGATGTCCCGCTGGCTGCCGTCAGTCTTGGTGTAGTCGTCTTCACCCAGGACGTGGGTTTCTCGCACCAGGATCAACCGGTGTTCAAAGTCGATGTACTTCCACTTCAGGCCATTGATCTCGCCGGTACGCATCCCCGTGAGAAAACGCACCTGCATGTAGTCCTTGAAGTCTGGCCTGACGGTGGCCAGAATGGTCTGAACCTGGTCCAGCGAAAACGGCTGTACATCGGACTTTTTGACGCGCAAGCGCTTGAGGTTCAGGGCCGGCGACGTGAACTCGAACCGGTCAGCGGCTTCTGCAAGGATTTGCCTGAGCGTGCCCATGATTTCGTTGATGCGCTTGGCCGACAAACCTGCTTTGCCACCCCGTCCCGGCTCTTTGGCGAGGGCCGCACGAAAAGCAAGAACGTCGGCCTTGGTGATGCTTCTGATCACCCTGTTGGAGAAGTAGGGCTTGATGCGGCCGTCCAGCGTTGAAAGCAAGGACCGGATGTGGCTGCGCCGCCATTCGATGCTGTGCTCCTGGACCCACTGGTCAGCGAATTCGTTGAAGGTGGGGCCTGTGGCTATTGATGGTTGTTCCGTGCCGCTGCCGTTTCCAGATACCAGATCAGACACTTTGCGATCAGAACGAAACCTTTCCGCCATTGCACTGCCCGGGAAGAAGTCAGCGTAGACAAACCGCCCTTCCCTGATCGCAGCACTCATTTTGTCCACCACCGCCTGCACCCGTTTGCGGTTGGCTGGTGAATCCATCAGCGCTGTCTGCTCACGACACCGAACGCCCTTGTAGGTGAAGTCGATCTGGAGCTTTCCTGTTTCCTTTCGGGCAACGACCTTAGCCATGAACCATAGCTCCGTTGGCCATGGGAATGCCGCTGAAGCCAACTGGCTGGGTAGCGGACGGAACTTTCATGTCCCGCTCAATGGTCTCCCAAAGAAAAAGGATCTTTCGACCGCCAAATGGGCGGAAATAGTGCACGCCCTCCAGTAGGACACTGTCCTTCAGACGCTCCCTGATCGTCCGCGGGTCGTACTTGATCTTGCCCGCAAGTTCTTCAGTCGTCAGATACGTATGCTCTGCCATCGTGCTCTCCTGTATGATGAACGAATCAAGTGATTAATATTTTTATCACTTGCCGCATATATTACGCAGACGCGATGACTTTTCAAGTCATTTGATCAATATTTTTATCATTCGACGCCTTCTCGCATCATGATCAGGTTCAAGCTGGGGGAGATGATCGAGAGGCGGCAATTCAACGAAGCTCGCCGGATCACGATCAGTGAGATTGCGGCCAGCACAGGCCTCAACAGGATGACCCTGTCGAAGATCCTGAACCAGCGGGGATATGGAACAGGTACGGAAACAATCGACAAACTGTGTGCGTACTTCGGATGCCAGGTTGAAGACCTGATGGAGCACGTGCCGGATGTCGAGAATGGGTCGCCCGAGTAAGGCAACTCAGCGATGAGACCGAGGGGGCAAAGCGAGCAACTGACGTAGGCTTACATCAAGTCATCGACCGTCAACCCGTACTGGGCCATGGTCTTTTTGATGTCATCGATCACAGAAGCTCGCTGCGCGCCAGCGTCATACTCAGCCGCTGCAAAAAATGTGCTGGCACTTCGAAGCAGTTCCAGGTAGCGCTGGTCACTCAGTTGCTCTGCACTTGCCCTCTTAACTTGGCGACTCTGACTGGTCTTCATTGACGTCGATTATCTCGTCGGACGGCCGCAGTAAACCCATCGTGCCCCGGTCGCCATCAGGAAATCGAAAACTGGCATGCACCGGAATGACCGTCCGCTTCCCATCACTCTGACTGGCGGTACCGACCCCAAGCAGCCCGAGAGGTCCTGACCACCAACAGCCGCTGTGCAGCGATTACCGCCGGTGGTGTGCGCTCCGTCAATTCACGGTGATGGCCGCAATGCAGTCGTTGAAAGCGCTCGACACATGTCGAGCGTGATGACCTGTCGCCGGCAACGGCATGCAGAGTCGACGGTGACAGTGGTCATGACGGGCTCAGAGAGTTGTTGTTGAGACAACTTGAGTGTGAGCCCATGTCTCAGCACGCTGGCAACAATGGGGAGGCCAACGCGGCATGCATGCCGCTCAGGTATTGGAAATCGGCGGCGCAATCCATTTGCATTGGCGCGGTCAATCCCGTACGCTGCCCCGACGTCCACACGCAACGCCCGAGCCCATGCGGGCCGCCGGGCCGGCCTTCCGGACGTGCAAAGGAGTCCAGCCATGCCAAGCCGATCGAACGGCCTCACGGCCGAAACAAGAACCGTCCGAACATTGGCGCTCGTGGGCGCCGCACTCGCCGGCAAGACCTCTCTGGCCGAGGCCTTGCTGTACAAGGCGGGCGCCATCGGCGCGTGCGGCAGCGTCGAGCACGGCAGCACCGTTAGCGACCACGACCCGCTCGAGCGCCGCATGCTGCATTCACTCAACGCCTCGGTGATGCACCTCACGCATGCCGGCACGCGCATCTACCTCATCGACACGCCCGGCGGACCCGACTTCCTCGGCCAGAGCCTGCCGGCGCTGGAGGCGGTCGAGACGGTGGCGGTGGTCATCAATGCCGCCACCGGCATCGAGCCGATGGCGGTGCGCATGATGGAATACGCAGCCTCGCGCCGCCTCGCCCGCATGATCATCGTGAACAAGATCGACGCGCAGGGCGTCTCACTGTCGGGTCTGCTGGCCGACATCCAGGCCACCTTCGGCCGCGAATGCCTGCCGCTGAACGTGCCCGACGGGGTCAACCGGCAGGTGATCGACTGCTTCTTCAACCGCTTCGGAAGCTCCGACTTCGGCCCCGTCGAAGCGGCGCACCGCGCGCTGGTGGAGCAGGTGGTCGAGGTCGACGCGGCCTTCGTCGACCGCTACCTCGAGAAAGGCGACATCGACCCGTCGGAGCTGCACGCGCCGCTGGAGCAGGCGCTGCGCGAAGGCCACCTGATCCCGGTGTGTTTCGCCTCGTCGCGCAGCCGCGCCGGCATGGCCGAGTTGCTTGACGTGATCGTCAAACTCCTGCCCGATCCGACCGAAGCCAACCCGCCGAGCTTCATCATTGGCGAGGGCGCAAAGGCCATGTCCATGGAGGCCAAGCCTGACTCGACGCTGCACGTGCTGGCGCATGTGTTCAAGGTCACGATCGACCCCTATGTCGGCAAGATGGGCATCTTTCGTGTGCACCAGGGCACGGTCACGCGCGACAGCCAGCTCTACATCGGCGACGGCCGCAAGCCGTTCAAGGTCGGGCACCTGTTCATGCTCCAGGGCAAGGACCACGTCGAGGTATCGCACGCGCTGCCCGGCGACATCGTGGCGGTGGCCAAGGTCGACGAGATCCATTTCGATGCCGTATTGCACGATGCGGCCGAAGACAGTCATGTGCACCTCGCTCCGCTGCCGCTCCCGGAGCCGGTGTACGGTCTGGCCGTGGAGCCCAAGCGGCATGGCGACGAGCAGCGCGCCTGGGAAATCCTCGGCAAGCTCGCGGCCGAGGACCCGTGCTTGCGCATCGAGCATGTGGCCGCGACCAACGAGACGGTCCTCTACGGGCTCGGCGAGCTGCACCTGCGCATCGTGCTCGAACGCCTGCGCGAGGTTTACCGCTTCGATGTCCAGACTCGGCCACCGCGCATCGCCTACCGCGAGACCGTAACCGCGCCGGCCGAGGGCCACTACCGCCACAAGAAGCAGAGCGGCGGTGCCGGCCAGTTCGCCGAAGTCTTCCTGCGCATCGAACCGCTCGCGCGCGGCGCGGGCTTCGAGTTCGCCGACGAAGTCAGGGGCGGTGCGATCCCGGGCCAGTTCATCCCCGCGGTCGAGAAAGGCCTGCGCGAGGTTTTGGCGTACGGCGCGATCGCCGGCTTCCCCGTGGCCGACGTGCGCGTCGTCGTGTACGACGGCAAGCACCACAGCGTGGACAGCAAGGACATCGCCTTCGCGATCGCCGGCCGCAAGGCCTTCATGGCGGCGATTCGCGAGGCCCGACCGGTTGTGCTCGAGCCGATTGTCCAGATCGAGGTCGCCGTGCCCGAGCATTCCGTGGGCGACGTCACGAGCGACCTGTCGTTGCGGCGCGGCCTAGTCACAGGCACATCGGGCCTGGGGGCCGGCATCGTGGCCATCAGCGGTCAGGTGCCAGAGGCCGAGCTGGCCGACTACCAGTCGCGGCTCAATGCGATGACCAGCGGCCAGGGGCGCTACACCGTCGCGTTGTCGCACTACGAGGCCATTCCGCCGGCCGTCCAACAGACGTTGATGGAGCGGTACCGGGTGCGCGAAGACGACTAGGAAAAGCGGAGCGCCGATGCTCAGCTTGCACGCGTTGCCGAGCAATCGACTTGGGCGTACCGTGAGATCAAAATGCTCCCTCGCCCGGCGATTGCGATCACCCCAATTCTTGTGGCAAATGTCCGATACGCAGTGAGAGCCGTCAATGGGTGCGGCCAGGCGTACTCACGCTGACTGCCATGAAGCGGCTGTATGGCACGGCGACCGGCGCTGGCCCGAGTGGCCCTTGGTTGCTAAGGGTATGGCTAGGTGACCTACAATTCGACCATGGCCTCCCCCCCAACCATCACTGCCCAAACGGCAGCTTGCATGCCCCTCGCGGCAGGCGGCGCCGTGGCTGGTCGCAAGCTGATGGGCTCGGCGGGACTGCGCCAGCCGGCCGCACTTTCCTAAGCCCGGCGATATCCCTTCCTCCTTTTTGCGCAATCCTTCTATCGCCGGGCCCCAGCCCAGCGCGATAGCGGGTGTCGCCTTTCTGCGGCGCGCCTGCACCAGTTGGAGTGCAACATGCACAAGCCCCAGGATGGTGAACGGCTGCTCACCGAGATCGATTTCGCACGCCTGAACAACCTGCA
>PHCC01000049.1 GCA_002842215.1 Betaproteobacteria bacterium HGW-Betaproteobacteria-9
GAGGCTCTTGCAAAACTCTCCTTCGCGGCTGGATTTCCACCAGCCCGCACGGCGAAAAAAGAGTGGAGCGGGTGTTGCCATTGAAGGCATGATGATGGTGTCAAAGCAAACATCACACCCGCCGACATGAATACTGCCCTGCGCACGCGTCTAACGCAATTCCATCATCACTTTCAGCACCAGTTGCTGCCCTTGGTCGAAGCGGATGTTTCGACAGCGCTGACGCCGGCGATGGCGCGCCTGCTGCGCATTTGGGAATGCGTGGAGATCGAGCGCTTCGTGCCGTCGACGCGTGGCTGGGTGGGGCGACCACCGCGCGAGCGCGCGGCCTTGGCGCGTGCCTTCGTCGCCAAAGCGGTGCTGGGCTTGAGCGAGACCTCTGCGCTGGTGGAGCGGCTCAATGCCGATGCGCTACTGCGCCAATTATGCGGCTTCGACCTGCGGCGGCGCGGCGCCTTGCGCGAGTGCCTGTTCTCGCGGGCGTTTGCCGAGTTCGCGCAGCAGGGCCTGCCGACGCGCGTGCACGAAGCGCTGGTTCGCAGTCAGTTGGGCGACGCCTTGATCGGGCATGTGTCGCGCGATTCCACCGCCATCGCGGTGCGCGAAAAACCGGTCAAGGCCGAACCGACCCCAGCGGCGGCGCCACGCAAGAACGGTCGGCCGCGCAAGGGCGAAGTCCGCCCGCCCAGGACCACCCGCCTTGAACGCCAGGCACAGGGGATGAGCCTGGAGGCAATGCTGGCCGATCTGCCGCACGCCTGCGCGGTCGGCAGCAAGTGCAACAGCCAAGGTTTCAAGTCCTGTTGGATCGGTTACAAGCTGCACTTGGACGTGGCCGACGGCATGATTCCGATCACGGTGCTGCTGACCTCGGCCAGCGTACACGACTCCCAAGTCGCGATCCCGCTCGCCACCCTGAGCGCGCAACGCGTCACCCACTGCTACGACCTCATGGACGCCGCCTATTGCAGCCCGATCATCCGCGCCCACAGCCAGAGCCTGGGCCATGTGCCGTTGATCGATCACAACCCGCGCGGCGGCACCAAACTCGAGTTCGCTCCGCATCAGGCCCGGCGTTTCAAGGAGCGCAGCACGGTCGAACGCGTGAACGGCCGTTTGAAGGATGGGTTCGGCATCTCCCGCGTCAACGTGCGCGGCCATGCCAAGGTGATGGCGCAGATGATGTTTGCGGTGCTGGCGCTCACCGCCGAGCAACTCTTGCGATGGGTCACCTGAACCGTCGCAGCCGACCTCGCCCCCGACGCATCAGTGCGCGCACGTCCGTGTCGGACGCCCCGTGCCCGCCGAACGGAAAAATCGCCGATTCCCGACCACGACACTGCCAAAAACACGCCCGCAACCGCTGTGATGGACACGCATTGACCAGCGCGCGGCGGATGGAGCCCCGTCCGCATGATCTTTACGGGGATTTTGCAAGAGCCTC
>PHCC01000050.1 GCA_002842215.1 Betaproteobacteria bacterium HGW-Betaproteobacteria-9
GTCATTGCGTACATGGACGCCCCCGTTTTGCCAAGCGATCGTGAGAGATGGTGAGCAGGTAAGGATTGCACCCGTACATTCGGACTTGGCTGCGGCTTGAGTGAACGCCGCTGTCCCTGATGGGAATACGCTGACCGGCTCCTCCAGCGAGGTGATGCGCTCTTGGCGCTTCGCAATGATCGGGTTTTGCCGGTCACGGTCTGACCTGTGTTGCCATCAACTCAAGACTGCCTGCGCAATCGGTGGTGGGTCTTGTTGGGGTTGCAGGAACTCCTTTTGGTAAGTGAAGCCGGATCAATGGGCCGGACTGACATAGCCGGGTTGATAGTCGCGCTCATACGCCAGCAGCGCCCAGAGGATGCGGGCATTTTTGTTGGCCAACGCGACCGCCGCGACATTGGGGTGGCTGCGAGCGAGTAATCGTGTCAGCCATGCATCGGCCACCAAGCCGCGGCGCCGTGCCGCCAGAATCGCTGCACGCGCGCCATGGATCAACAGCGTGCGCAGGTAGCTGTCGCCGCGTTTGCTGATGCCCAGCAACACCGCCTTGCCGCCCGTGGAATGTTGTTTGGGCACGAGCCCCAGCCAAGCGGCCAACTGTCGACCATTGGCAAAGTCGTGGGCATTGCCCACCGTGGCCACCAAGGCGCTGGCGGTGATCGGGCCGACCCCCGGCACCTGCGCGGCGCGCTGCGAAGCCGCACTTTGCGCATGCCATGTCTTGATCTCGTGTTCGAGCGCGATCACTTGCTCGTGCAGGTGGTGGAAGTGTTCGTACAACCGCGCAAGCAACGCGCGGAAGCGGTCGGGTAGCGCATTGTCGGCATCTTCAAGAATGCTCGGAATACACCGCGCAATCTGGCTGATGCCCACCGGCACGGTCACCCCGAACTCGGCCAACAGACCGCGGATTTGATTGCTTTGCGCGGTGCGCTCCTTGACGAAGCCCTGGCGCGCCCGATGTAGCGCCAGCACCGCTTGCTGCTCGACGCTCTTGATCGGCACGAAACGCATGCTGGGCCGCGTGACCGCTTCGCAGATCGCTTCGGCATCCGCACGGTCGTTCTTGTTGGACTTGACATAGGGTTTCACGAACTGCGGCGCCATCAGCTTGACGGTGTGGCCGAGCCGCTGCAGCTCGCGCGCCCAGTAATGCGCACTCCCGCACGCCTCCATGCCAATCAGGCACGGTGGCAGGTTGACGAAATAGGCAGTCATCTCGCCACGCTTGAGTTGCTTCCTGATGACCGCTTTGCCTCGCGCGTCAATACCATGCACCTGGAACACGTTTTTCGCCAGATCAATGCCGAATGTTGTAACGTTCATAGCGGACGCTCCTTTCCGGTTGGTTGGTGAACACCCAACTACTTGGGCACTTCGATGCCGGTAAGCAAGGAAGGGGGCGTCCATCCCATTGAG
>PHCC01000051.1 GCA_002842215.1 Betaproteobacteria bacterium HGW-Betaproteobacteria-9
ATCGGCCTGCTGGTCATCACCATCCTGCTTGCCAGCTTCATCGCCATCCCGGTAGCCCGCACCATCAGCGGCCCCTTGCTGAAACTGACCGATTTCGCCAATCGCTTCATCCGCTCACCGAGCAATCTGCGCCCCCCTGCCGGCGGCCCGGCTGAGATCGACGCCATGTCCCAAGCCTTTGCGCAGATGATCGAAGACCTGGAGCGCTCCAAGGAACACCTGACCCGTGCCGCCAAGCTGGCGGTCGTCGGCGAGATGGCCGCCGCCATGAGCCATGAGGTACGCACCCCGCTCGGCATCCTGCGCTCTTCCGCCCAGGTGTTGCTGCGCGAACCGGAATTGAGCAAGGAAGGGCGCGAGGTCTGCGGATTCATCATCTCGGAGACGGAGCGCCTGAACAAACTGGTTTCCACACTGATCGATACGGCGCGACCACGCCAGCCGGAATTCGCTCCCACGGACATTGCCGAACTGACGCGGCAGGCGGTTGGCATGTTGCGCGCGCAGGCCGACAAGAAAAGCATAGAGCTCGACTGCAACGCTGAGGGCGTAGCGATGGCAGAATGCGACCATGAACAGATCATGCAGGTGCTGCTCAACCTGCTGCTGAACTCGATTCAGATACTGCCCGAAGGCGGCAAGATCCAGGTCAGCGTGCAGCAGCTGAAAAATGCCGTTGAAGTCCGTGTCGCAGACAACGGCCCGGGCATCCCGGCTGATCAGCGCGATCAAGTGTTCGACCCCTTCTACACCAAACGCAGCGGCGGTCTCGGCCTCGGTCTGGCCGTCGTGCGCCAGATCGTTGCCGCGCATCACGGCGAAATCAATGTTGGCGTCAGCCCCATGCAGGGTGCAGAATTCCGCCTGCGACTACCGAACCTGAAGGAAGCATCTTGACCGAACTGAAGCGTATTCTTGCCGTGGATGATGAACCCAGCATGCGCCGTCTGCTGGAAATCAGCCTGAAGCAGGCGGGCTATCAGCCGGTACTGGCCGGCGACGGCCGCGAGGCACTGGGGCTGTTGCGGCAGGGCGGCATCGACCTCGTCGTCAGCGACCTGCACATGCCGGGCATGGGCGGCCTGAAGCTGCTGGAAACCATGCGTGAAGACGGTCTGGAAATGCCGGTCATCATCGTCACCGCACAGGGCGAGATCGCTACTGCCGTCGCCGCCATGAAACTGGGCGCCTCCGACTACATCCTGCGCCCGTTCGACCTCGAAACGCTGGAGATCGCCATCGACCGCGCGCTGTCGGTCAGCCGCCTGAAGATCGAAAACCAGTTCCTGCGCGAAGAGGTCACGCCCGGCGGCAAGCATCTGGTCGGCGAGAGCGAAGCCATCCGCAAGGTCAAACAGGCGATTGC
>PHCC01000052.1 GCA_002842215.1 Betaproteobacteria bacterium HGW-Betaproteobacteria-9
CGATATTACGCAGCGCAAGGAAGCCGAAGAAGAAATCCGGGAACTGGCCTTCTATGACCAACTGACCCATCTACCCAATCGGCGCCTGCTGATGGACCGGCTGCAGCGCGCCCTGGCCTCGGCCAGCCGTAGCCAGCGTGCCGGTGGGCTGTTGTTCATTGACCTGGATAACTTCAAGACGCTGAACGACACCTTCGGTCACGATCATGGCGACCTGTTGTTGCGCGAGGTGGCGCAGCGTCTCGGGACCTGTATCCGCGACGGCGATACGGTCGCCCGACTGGGCGGCGATGAATTCGTCGTGATGATCGAGGATTTGAGCACTAACCTGCAGGAGGCGGCGGAGGCGGCCAGGGTCGTCAGCGAGAAGATTCTGGCGGCGCTCGATGTTCCCTACCAGTTGGCCGGTCATGAGCACCACAGCACCCCGAGCATCGGTGTCACCCTGTTCGCCGAGCGTCCTCAAGGCGTTGATGAACTGCTGAAACAGGCTGATATCGCCATGTACCAGGCAAAAGCGGCAGGTCGCAACACGGTGCGTTTCTTCGACCCGGAAATGCAGAACGTCCTGACCAACCGGGCCAGCCTGGAAATGGACCTGCGTCAGGCCCTCGTGGAAGGCCAGTTCCTGCTTTACTACCAGCCGCAGGTGGATGCTGCCGGGCGAATTACCGGTGCGGAGGCCCTGGTCCGCTGGCGACATCCGCTACGTGGCATCGTTTCGCCGGCGGAGTTCATCCCGTTGGCCGAGGACACCGGCCTGATCCTGCCGCTCGGTCAATGGGTAATGGAGACTGCGTGCAGGCAACTCGTAAGGTGGGGCAGCAGGGCGGAGACCGCCGCCCTTACCTTGGCGGTCAATGTCAGCGCCCGCCAATTCAGGCAGGAACACTTCGTCGACCAGGTACTCACCACGCTCAGGCAGAGTGGCACGACAGCCGAACGACTCGAACTGGAATTGACCGAAAGTCTGCTGCTGGATGACGTTGAAGATACGATCATCAAGATGACGGCTCTGAAGAACGAAGGCCTGCGCTTCTCCCTGGACGATTTTGGCACGGGCTATTCATCTCTCGCCTACCTGAAGCGCTTGCCCTTGAATCAGTTGAAAATCGACCAGTCGTTCGTCCGCGATGTGCTCTCCGATCCCAATGATGCGGCGATCGCCAGAACCGTGGTGGCCTTGGGGCAGAGTCTGGGCCTCGACGTTATCGCCGAAGGGGTGGAGTCGCAGGAACAGAGGGATTTTCTCCACAGCCAGGGTTGCTACGCCTACCAGGGCTACCTGTTCGGACGGCCACTCCCGGTCGACGAATTCGATCGGCAGCCTGGTCTGCTACTGCTGGC
>PHCC01000023.1 GCA_002842215.1 Betaproteobacteria bacterium HGW-Betaproteobacteria-9
GAAGCCACCCGGGGCCTTGAAGGTCTGGCCGGCCATGGCCGCGATCACCTTGTCGGTGTCGGTGGACTTGGCCTTCTCGACCGCCTGCGCCCACATGTTGATGCCAATGTAGGTGGCTTCCATCGGGTCGTTGGTCAGCGGCTTGTCCTTGTGACCGGCGATGCCCTTGGCCTTGGCGTAGGCGGCCCACTTCTTGGTGAACTCGGCGTTGGTCGGGTTCTTCACGCTCATGAAGTAGTTCCAGGCGGCCAGGTGGCCCACCAGCGGCTTGGTGTCCACACCACGCAGCTCTTCTTCACCCACCGAGAAAGCGACCACCGGCACGTCTTTGGCTGACAGGCCGGCATTGCCCAGTTCCTTGTAGAACGGCACGTTGGAGTCGCCGTTGATGGTGGAGACCACGGCCGTCTTCTTGCCCGCGGCGGCGAACTTCTTGATGTTCGCAATGATGGTCTGGTAGTCGGAGTGACCGAAGGGGGTGTACTCCTCCATGATGTCTTCTTCCTTCACGCCCTTGGCTTTGAGGAAGGCGCGCAGGATCTTGTTGGTCGTGCGCGGGTACACGTAGTCGGTGCCCAGCAACACCCAGCGCTTGGCCGAGCCACCGTCCTTGCTCATCAGGTATTCCACGGCAGGAATGGCCTGCTGGTTGGGCGCAGCGCCGGTGTAGAACACGTTCTTGGACAGCTCTTCGCCTTCGTACTGCACCGGGTAGAACAACAGGTTGTTCTTCTCTTCGAACACCGGCAGCACCGACTTGCGCGAGACCGAGGTCCAGCAGCCGAACACCGCGGCGACCTTGTCCTGGTCAATCAGCTGCTTGGCCTTTTCAGCGAACAGCGGCCAGTTGGAGGCCGGGTCAACGACCACCGGCTCGAGCTTCTTGCCCATCACGCCACCCTTGGCGTTGATCTCGTCGATGGCCATCAGGGCCACGTCTTTCAGCACGGTTTCCGAAATGGCCATCGTGCCCGACAGGCTGTGCAGCACACCGACCTTGATGGTGTCGGCGGCGTGGGCGGAAAGACCAAAGGCGCCCAGGGCGGTGGCGACCGTCAGGGCTTTGAGGGTGAATCGACGTTGCATCATGAAGACTTCTCCAGGTTCGAAAACTTCCGTTGAGGGGTGACTCTTGCCGCCGTTGTCGCCTTGTTTCGGGCGTTTCACAGCGGACAGACGGATGCTAGGGAGAACCCGGATCGGCGTATGTACGCCGGGTGGCGTATATGGGCGTAGGACGCCTCAGCCCCCATGCTGCGGTTGCAGCAGCGGCACGCGGTTGATCGCCATCGCAGCAGCGGCCGTGCGAGTCTCAACACCCAGCTTGGCGTGGATGCGCTCCAGGTGTTTCTTCACCGTCGCGGGGCTCGATCCCAGGATGTCGCCGATGTCGCGGTTGATCTTGCCCTTGGCCACCCAGTACAGGACTTCGGCCTCGCGCGCGGTGAGGCCAAAGGCCTGGCCCATGGCTTCGAGCACGCTGGCGTCCGACGTTTCCTGCATCACGATCAGCCAGTCGCCGCCCTCGCCCGGCGCTTCGATGGCCTCGGCACCGTCCTGGTCGCCCACGCGCTGGTGCAGCCG
Organism: Betaproteobacteria bacterium HGW-Betaproteobacteria-9; assembly: GCA_002842215.1. GTDB lineage: Bacteria > Pseudomonadota > Gammaproteobacteria > Burkholderiales > Burkholderiaceae_C > Hydrogenophaga. The sequence goes on from PHCC01000023.1 coordinate 1,585, forward strand.
GAAGGTGAGGCGGCGCGGGCCGTGGTCGAGCGTGAGGCGCGGCGGCTCGCGCTGGGCCTGCGCTTCACCCAGGTGGCGGCGCAGCCATTGCAGCACGGCGGCCGGGGTCTCGGGTGCGGTGGTGCCGCAGTAGCGCTGCAGCAGCTCGCGCGCCAGCGGGGTCTGCCACATCAGGCGGCCGTCGCACTCGCGCACGGTGATGGTGGCGTAGCCGAAGGCGTCGAGCGCGTAGCGCGCCTGGCTGCGCTCGACCGCGCCCTGGCGCACGTGGCGCGCGGTGCGCAGGTGCACGCCCATGCGCGCCATCACCTCGCGCGGCTTGATGGGCTTGGTGACGTAGTCGGCGCCGCCGGCGTCGAGCGCGGCCACCAGGTGCTCGGTCTCGGTCAGACCGGTCATGAAGATGATGGGGATGGCCGCCGTGGCCGGCTCGGCCTTGAGGCGGCGCGCGACCTCGAAGCCGTCGATGCCGGGCATGACCGCGTCGAGCAGGATCACGTCGGGCACGGCCTGACGCGCACGTCGGATGGCGGACTCACCATCGAGCGCGACCAGCACGGTGTAGCCGGCTTCGTCGAGCGCGTCGTGCAGCGGCGCCACGTTGTCGGGCACGTCGTCCACGATCAGCACCACCAGGGCATCGGGCGGGGGCAACTGCGCCGACAGGCGCTCGGGGGAAGGGGTGTCGGTATTCATCATGGAAGCGTGGCGCTTTGTTGCAGGCGCTGTTCGATCGCCTCGAACCGGAACTCGCGCGCCAGGGTGCGCAGACCCTTGGCGAAGTCGGCCTGCTCGGGGCGCTGGCGCACCCAGTCGTCCAGCCAGTTCACGATGCCCTTGTAGTAACCCAGGCGCACCAGTTCCAGCAGCGGCGCCAGCTCGGCCGCGCTGCTGGCGGCCGGAGCCTGTGGCGCATGCGCCCGCTGCCCGCTCTGCATCGCAGCCTCTGCCGTGATCCATTGCAGGCCCAGGCGCTGGCCCAGCCAGGCGAGCAAGTCGTCGCGCCGCACCGGCTTGACGAAGAAGTCTTGCGGGCTGTGGCCGAGGTCGTTGTCGAGTCCCTTGTCGAAGGCGTTGGCCGAGACGATGGCCAGCGGCACCCCGCCCCAGCCGCGCGCGCGCAGGCGGCGCAGGGTTTCCCAGCCGTCGATGCCGGGCATGGCGAGGTCCATGAAGATGGCGTGGGGCGCTCCCTCGCCCGCCGGGTCGAGCGCATCGACGATGGCCAGCGCATCGTGGCCGCTGGTGGCCAGCGTCACCTCAAAACCCAGCGGCTGCAGCCAGCGCGCGATGAGTTCGCGGTCGCTCTCTTCGTTGTCCACCACCAGCACGCGCCGGCGCTCGCCCTCGTAGGCGGTGATCGACGGCGCCACCGTCTCGCGGCGCACCACGGCGCCATGCAGCTCGGGCAGGAACAGGCGCACGCTGAACACCGTGCCTTCGCCCAGGGTGCTGCGCACCGTCATCTCGCCGCCCATGAGGTCGGTCAGCATCTTGGCGATGGTCAGGCCCAGACCGGTGCCGGTGCTGCCCGCGCCAGCCTGGGCAGCGGCCTCGGCCTGGCCGCGCGCGAAGGGTTCAAACACCCGGTCGAGTTCCTGCGCAGCCATGCCCGGACCGGTGTCGTGCACCTCGAACACGGCCATCTCGCGCGCGTGCGCCACACGCAGCCGCACCTCGCCCTGGCGCGTGAACTTCACCGCGTTGCCCAGCAGGTTGATGAGGATCTGGCGCAGACGCTTCTCGTCGGCGCGCACGGCGTCGGGCAGGCGGCTGCCGCTTTCGAACACGAAGCGCAGGCCCTTGGCCGCGGCCTGCAGCTCGAACATGCTCGCCATCTCCTGCATGGCGTCGGCAAAGGCCATGGGTTTCACATCGAGCTTCAGCTTGCCGGACTCGATGCGCGCGATGTCCAGCGTGCCCTCGATCAGCGACAGCAGGTGTTCCCCACCGCGGTGGATGACCTTGATGGCCTGCGCGCGGTGCGGCGCGATGTCGTCGTCTTCCTGCAGCAGCTGGGCGTAGCCGAGGATGCTGTTGAGCGGCGTGCGCAGCTCGTGGCTGATGGTGCTGATGTAGCGGCTCTTGGCCTGGTTGGCCAGGTCGGCGGCCTGGCGCGCGCGCTGCAACTGCTCGTCGGTCTGGCGGTGCGAGTCGATCTCCTGCATCAGCAGGCGCGTCTGCCGGTTCGACTCTTCCTGCGCCACCACACGGCTCTTGTGCGCGAGCACCAGCCACCAGGCCACGGTGGCCGCGATCAGCAGCAGCACGGCATAGACCCGCAGGAAGCCGGTGCGCAGCGCGGCGTCGAGCAGGCTGGCGTCGGCCACCGCTTGCAGACCCTGTCCCAGGCCCTGCACCTGCTGCCGGTACAAGAGCCCAAGCACCGCCGCGAGCACCGGCGCCACCACAAGCATCAGCAACAGGTAGTGCGCCAGGCCCGCTTCGAGGTAGGGCCACATGCGCTGCGGCAACACCCTTTGCAGTGCGCCCTGCCATTGTTCGGAGAGGCGGGCGTGGGGTTTGCAGAGATCGCCACAGCGCGCGTCGAGCGTGCAGCACAGCGAACAGATGTGGCCCTGGTAAGCAGGGCAGTGCGCCATGTCGGGCGCTTCGTACTCACGCTCGCAAATCACGCAGCGGAGGAGTGCACCCCCCGCGCCGCCTGCGGCGTCCCCCCCCTCAAGGGGGGCAACACCAGCGGCCGGGCGAAGCCCGTTCCGCTGTGTTTCTGGGAGGGCTACCCCGCTTCCCGCACAACCGTCGCAAGAAACTTTGTCGCAGGGTTGCGAGGTGCGAGCAATGTAATACCGCCCCCGCGTCGCCCAGGCGATCAGCGGCGACGCCACCAGCGCCGTCACCATCGCGATCACCGCCGAAAACGCCTGCGCCGTGTCGCCCATCAGTCCCATGTGTGCCGCAATCGACAGCCCCGATGCCAGGCCCATGGCGCCCACGCCCACAGGGTTGATGTCGTACAGGTGCGCGCGTTTGAACTCGATGCCCGGCGGGCTCCAGCCCAGCGGTTTGTTGATCACCAGGTCGGCCACCACGGCCATGATCCAGGCGATGGCGAGGTTGCTGTAGAGCCCCAGCACCTCGCCCAGCGCGCGGAACACGTTCATCTCCATCAGCATGAAGGCGATCAGGGTGTTGAACACCACCCAGACCACGCGCCCCGGGTGGCTGTGCGTGAGGCGCGAGAAGAAGTTGCTCCAGGCCAGCGAGCCGGCGTAGGCGTTGGTGACGTTGATCTTGAGCTGCGACACCACCACGAACAGCGCCGTCGCCACCACCGCCCAGCCGTAGTTCGGGAACACGTATTCGTAAGCCGCGAGGTACATCTGGTTCGGGTCCACCGCGCGCTCGGGCGGCACCATGTGGCTGATAGCCAGGTAGGCCAGCAGTGCGCCGCCCAGCATCTTGAGCACGCCGATGAGCACCCAGCCCGGCCCGCCGGCCAGCACGCCGGCCCACCAGCGCCAGGCCCGGCCTTTTTCGGGCGCCGGCATGAAACGCAGGTAGTCGGCCTGCTCGCCCATCTGGGTGATGAGCGCGATGCCCACCGTGAGAGCTGCACCAAACAAGTGCCAATCGAAGACCGCACCTGCACCAGATTCGCCCCCGTAATGCACCACATTGGAGAACGCACCGGGATCGAGCATCCAGACCGCCACGAAGGGCACCAACATCATCACCAGCCACAGCGGCTGGGTCCAGACCTGGAAGCGGCTGATGACCGAGACCCCGTAGGTCACCAGCGGGATCACCACCAGCGCGCAGATCAGGTAACCCCAGGCCGGCGGGATGTCCAGCGCCAGCTCCAGCGCGTAGGCCATGACCGCCGCTTCGAGCGCGAAAAAAATGAAGGTGAACGAGGCGTAGATCAGCGAGGTGATGGTGGAGCCGATGTAGCCAAAGCCCGCGCCACGCGTGAGCAGGTCCATGTCGACGCCGTAGCGCGCGGCGTACACGCTGATGGGCAGGCCGGCCAGGAAGATGATGAGTCCGGTGACCAGGATGGCCCAGAACGCGTTGACAAAGCCGTACTGCACCAGCAGCGTGGCGCCTACCGCTTCCAGGATCAGGAACGAGGCGGCACCAAACGCCGTGTTGGCCACGCGCCATTCGCTCCACTTGCGAAAGCGCTGCGGCGTGTAGCGCAGCGCGTAGTCTTCCATCGTCTCGCTGCCGACCCAGCTGTTGTAGTCGCGGCGCACCTTGATGATGCGTTGCGGTGCATCGCCGAGTGGCGCAGCGCTGACAGGGGTGGAAATGACGGGCTCGGGGTTCACCCCAGTCTTGGTGCAGCTTTCATGCCACGGCTGCCCGGGAGGCGGGGTTCTGCGAAACTGCAAGGCCACACGCCGGACACCCACTGCATGCGACAACTCTCCCCGCAGGGTCAGCAGACCCTCAATCACATCGCCCAGCGCCACGGCTTCAGTTTTGAAGCCACGCTCTCCATGCTCGAATCCGTGATCAACGGCAACGGCAACGGCAGCATGGCCCAGTTCAACCACCCCGAGTTCAGCGGCTCGGGCCAGTGGATGCGCGGCGGCATGACCATGGTGTCGGACATGTTCAACAACTACCTGAAGGGCCGGGTCGACAACCTCTGCAGCGAGCTGTCCAGCCTGATCGCCAACCAGCCGGAACTCCTGCGCAGCGGCAGCTTTCAAAGCCAGAGCCAGGGCGGCAGCACCCACAACCAGATTCAGGCCAACCACGCGGGCGACAGCGGGCAAAGCCAAAATGACAACGGCTTCGGCGTCAACAGCCTGTTCGTGCCGCCCGCGGCGGGCACCAGCGGCGACTGGTGGCCCGCCGACCTGCGCTGGCCCAACAGCACCGGCGCCCAGAACAACGTGCGCTACGCCTATTTCGCACAGGCGCAGCGCCTGGCGATCGAGATTCATGGCTCCGTCACGGTCTACGACACACTGGACCACCAGATCGGCGGTTTTTCGCAGCAGCAATCGGCGGGCGGCACGCTGTCTTTTTCGAGCCAGTACGGCCTGATCGACGTGGCCAGCCTGCCCGTGGTCTCGCATGACGGCATGGCCGTGCAAGCCCAAGCGCCGCTGTCAGGTGGCTTCCGGCACAACAACCCACCCGACGCCGGTTCGCCAGACATCTTTGGCGCCATCGAACGCCTGGCTGGCCTGCACGCCAAGGGCCTGCTGACCGACACCGAATTCAGCACCAAGAAGGCCGAGCTGCTGGCCCGCCTTTGAGGGGAAGGGCACGGAATTTGCTCGACAGCATCATCAACCGAACGCCGAACGCCCCATGGAACTCACCCCCCGAGAGAAAGACAAGCTGCTGATCTTCACCGCTGCCCTGCTGGCCGAGCGGCGCAAGGCGCGCGGCCTGAAGCTCAACTACCCCGAAGCCGTGGCGCTGATCAGCGCGGCGGTGATGGAAGGCGCCCGCGACGGCAAGACCGTGGCCCAGCTCATGAGCGAAGGCCGCAACGTGCTCACGCGCGACGATGTGATGGAGGGCATCGCCGAGATGATTCCCGACATCCAGGTCGAGGCGACCTTCCCGGACGGCACCAAGCTCGTCACGGTTCATACCCCCATCCCTTGACCCCACCCCAGAGGTCCGCATGAAACTGCTTACCAAATCCCTGTTCACCGTCGCCCTGGTCTCCACCGCCCTCGCCGCCCAAGCCCACACCGGCCACGGCACCAGCAGCCTGATGGAAGGCCTTGCCCACCCGTTCGGACTGGACCACCTGCTGGCCATGCTGGCCGTGGGCATCTGGTCGGTCTCGGCCCTCCCTGCCAGCAAGGCATGGCAAGGACCAGCCACTTTTCTGCAGGCCCTGGTGGTCAGCGCCATGCTGGGCACGGTGGGCGCGCCCCTGCCGTATCTGGAGCACGGCGTCTCGCTCTCGGTGATGCTGTTCGGTGCCATGCTGATCCTGGCTGCCAAACCCATGCCACCGGCCATCGGTCTGGGCCTGATTGCTGCAGCCGCCTCGCTGCACGGTCTGGCACACGGAGCTGAAACGCCCGCGTCCGGCTTCGCGGGCTACGCCTTCGGCTTCCTGCTGACCACCGCCGCGCTGCACCTCGGCGGCGTGGGCCTCGGTCTGGCCATCCGCCGGCTGTTCGCCGAACGCCGCGGCATCGCCCTGGGCAGCCTGGGCACCATCCTCGGCGGTGCGGGCCTGTATTTGTTCGCACAGCTTTGAGGACATGCCCATGATCCCCGGCGAACTCTTCACCGACGCGGGCGAACACGCCCTCAACCCCGGCCGCCGCACGCTCACGCTGGTGGTGCAAAACACCGCCAACCGGCCGGTGCAGGTGGGCTCGCACTACCACTTTGCCGAGACCAACAGCGCGCTGAGCTTCGACCGGGGGGCGACCAAAGGCATGCGCCTGAACATCGCGGCCGGCACCGCGGTGCGCTTCGAACCCGGACAACAACGCACGGTGGAGCTGGTTGACTTTGCGGGCGACCGCGTCGTGATCGGTTTCCGAGGTCTGGTGCAAGGCGCCGTCTAAGCAGTCAGGATCAACAACATGGCAAGCATCCCCCGCAGCGCCTACGCCGACATGTTCGGCCCCACCGTCGGCGACCGTGTGCGACTCGCCGACACCGGCCTGATCGTGGAAGTGGAAAAAGACTTCACGCTCGCCGCCGGCGGCTACGGCGAAGAAGCCAAGTTCGGCGGCGGCAAGACCATCCGCGACGGCATGGCGCAGTCGCAGCGCACGCGCGCCGAAGGCGCCGTGGACACCGTGCTGACCAACGCGCTCATCATCGACCACTGGGGCATCGTCAAGGCCGACATTGGCTTGAAGGGCGGGCACATCGTGGCCATCGGCAAATCCGGCAACCCCGACACCATGCCCGGTGTCGACATCATCATCGGCCCGGGCACCGAAATCATCAGCTGCGAAGGCAACATCGTCACCGCCGGCGGCATCGACAGCCACATCCACTTCATCTGCCCGCAGCAGGTCGACGAAGCCCTGGCCTCGGGCATCACCACCATGCTCGGCGGCGGCAGCGGCCCGGCCACCGGCACCTTCGCCACCACCTGCACGCCCGGCCCCTGGCACATCGAACGCATGTTGCAGGCCGCCGACGGCTTGTCGATGAACCTGGGCTTTCTGGGCAAGGGCAACGCCAGCCAGCCCGAGCCGCTGCGCGAGCAGGTCGAGGCTGGCGTGATCGGCCTGAAGCTGCACGAAGACTGGGGCACCACGCCCAGCGCCATCAGCAACTGCCTGGACGTCGCCGAAGCGATGGACGTGCAGGTCGCGATCCACTCCGACACGCTCAACGAGTCGGGCTTCGTGGAAGACACCATCGCCGCGACCAAGGGCCGCACGCTCTGCGCCTTCCACACCGAAGGCGCGGGCGGCGGCCACGCGCCCGACATCATCCGCGTGGTCGGCGAGGCCAACTTCCTGCCGTCCTCGACCAACCCGACCATGCCCTACACCGTCAACACGCTCGACGAACACGTCGACATGCTGATGGTCTGCCACCACCTGGACGCGGCCATCCCCGAGGACCTGGCCTTTGCCGAAAGCCGCATCCGCCGCGAGACCATCGCGGCCGAAGACATGCTGCACGACATGGGCGCCATCAGCATCATGAGCAGCGACAGCCAGGCCATGGGTCGCGTGGGCGAGGTGGTGATCCGCACCTGGCAGACGGCCGACAAGATGAAGAGCCAGCGCGGATCGCTGCCTGAGGACAGCAGCCGCAACGACAACTTCCGCGTCAAGCGCTACATCGCCAAATACACCATCAACCCGGCCATCGCCCACGGCATTTCGCACACCGTGGGTTCGCTGGAGGTGGGCAAGTGGGCCGACATCGTGGTCTGGAAGCCGGCCTTCTTTGGCGTCAAGCCGGCGCTCGTGGTGCAGGGCGGCACGATCTCGCTGGCCGCCATGGGCGACCCCAACGCCTCCATCCCCACGCCGCAACCGGTGCACTACCGGCCCATGTTCGGCAGCTTCGGTCGCTCGTTGGCCAAAGGCAGTCTCACCTTCGTCTCACAAGCGGGTCTGGCCGCGGGCGTCGGCGAACGCTACGGCCTGCAGAAATCCACGGTCGCGGTGCAGAACTGCCGCAGCGTCACCAAGGCCAGCATGGTGCACAACAGCTACCTGCCTAAGATGGAGATCGACCCGCAGCGCTACACGGTGCGCGCCGACGGCGTGCTGCTGACCTGCGAGCCCGCCAGCAAACTTCCGATGGCGCAGCGATACTTCCTGTTCTGACCATCTCAACCTCTGTGATTCATGCTTCAAGCTTCCAAGCTCATCCCCCAGGCCCAGGGCCTCGCCCCGGTGTTGGTGCGCCGTGCTGCGCACATCGAACTGGACTGGGATGTGCGCCAGAAAAGCCGTTTCGACGCCACCGCCTCCAACGGACGCACGGTGGGCGTGTTCCTGCCACGCGGCAGCGTGGTGCGCGGCGGTGACGTGCTGGTCACGCAGGATGGCTCACTCATCCGCGTGGTCGCCGCGCCGCAAACCGTGCTGAAGATCACCGCCTGCACCGCGCACGATCACCACCACGAACACAGCGGCGCCTTCGACCTCATGCGCGCCGCCTACCACTTGGGCAACCGCCACGTGCCCATCGAACTGCAACCCGACCACCTGAAGATCGAGCCCGACCACGTGCTGGCTGACATGCTGCGCGCCATGCACCTCACCGTGGCCGAGGTGCGCGAACCGTTCGAGCCCGAGGGTGGCGCCTACGGGCAGCAGCACGCCGGCGGGCACGGCCATGCGCATGGCGTTCAGGCACACGACCATGACCACGCCAGCCACGCCCACGGGCACCATGCCCACGCACACGACCACGCCGCGGGACATGCGCACGGCTGAAGCCGGCGCCGGCTCGTCGCCGCGCTCGGCCGCGGGTTTGCTGCAGATCCTGTGGCTGGCCTCACCGGCCTTGCCGGTGGGCGGCTTCTCCTACTCGGAAGGTCTGGAAGCCGCGGTCGACGCGGGCCTGGTGAGCGACGAGGCCAGCGCAACCCGATGGCTCATCGACCAGTTGCACCTGGGCCTGGCCAGGACCGACCTGGCCGTGGTAGCCCAGGCCATCCCCGCTTGGCATGCCAGCGACCTGACCCGCGTTCAGGCGCTTAACGCCTGGGTGCTGCAAACCCGGGAAACGTCGGAATTCCGCCTGCAAACCGAACAGATGGGCCGCTCGCTGCTGGAGTGGGCGCGCAACCTGGGCGAGCTCGGCGCGGGCGTGTTTCAGCGCCTGCAGTCGGCTGCACTCAACCCCGCCAGCTACCCCGTGGCCATGGCCTGCGCCGCCGCCAACACCGATGTCAGCGTGCGCGACAGCCTGATCGGTTTCGCCTTCGGCTGGGCCGAAAACATGGTGCAGGCGGCCATCAAATCCGTGCCACTGGGCCAGAGCGCCGGCCAGCGCATGCTGGCGCGGCTGGCGCGCGAGATCCCGTCCGCCGTGGACCACGCGCTCGGATTGACCGATCACACGCGCCAAGCCTTCACACCCCTGCTCGCCATCCACTCGGCCCGACACGAAACGCAGTATTCGCGCCTCTTCCGTTCCTGACCGTTTTGAACCACCATTCCTCCATGAGCGCCCTGCACCACATCCCGAACCGCACCAAACACCTGCCCCCGCTGCGCGTGGGCATCGGCGGCCCGGTCGGCTCTGGCAAAACCACCCTGCTCGAAATGCTCTGCAAGGCGATGCGCGATCAGTACGATCTGATCGCCATCACCAACGACATCTACACCAAGGAAGACCAGCGCCTGCTGACCGTCAGCGGCGCACTGCCGGCGGACCGCATCATGGGTGTGGAAACTGGTGGTTGCCCGCACACCGCGATCCGCGAAGACTGCTCCATCAACCTCGAAGCCATCGACCGCATGCTGGCGGAACACCCCAACGCCGACATCGTGTTCGTGGAAAGCGGCGGCGACAACCTCGCCGCCACCTTCAGCCCCGAGCTGAGCGACCTCACCATCTACGTGATCGACGTCGCCGCGGGCGAAAAGATCCCGCGCAAGGGCGGACCCGGCATCACCAAGAGCGACCTGTTTGTCATCAACAAGACCGACCTGGCCCCGCACGTGGGCGCCGACCTGGAAGTGATGAAGGCCGACACCACCCGCATGCGGCCCGACGCGGCACGCCGCCCCTGGGTCATGACCAACCTGAAGACGCTGGACGGCGTGGCCGAGGTGGTGCGCTTCATCGAGACCCGCGGCATGCTGCGCCAGGAAACCCCGGTCAGCGAAACGACCACCGCCTGATTCCCGGGCGTGGGTCTGCGATCCGGCGGGCCACAGGCTAAAATCCGGATCGCAACAACCGCATCTGGAGACTTGGGTGAGTGGTTTAAACCAGCAGTCTTGAAAACTGCCGACGGGCAACCGTCCGTGAGTTCGAATCTCACAGTCTCCGCCACCCGGCCTCAGCTTCCGGGGCCGCCCGGGCAGTCCGATGCCACTGCCCACACCACCACCCGTCGCCGCCTTGCCGCCGGCATCGACCGTGGCCCCGATGTCCCGGACCCGCCCGACTCCGCTCGAAACGAGATGAAAGTTGTTTTGAATCAACAACTTACAAACTGAACACCCAGGTCGATGGCCAACTCTCGGGTGGCCTTCAACCCCCGATAGCCCCCTGGCATGGAGGCCATGGAACTATTCAATTAGCACTCACTCATATGGAGTGCTAATATTTGAGAAAGACCAACCTGAGGAGGGTTCTTCTATATGACCACTGCACTACTTGCCCCCACCGCCTTGCCGTCCGCCACACTGGCCGTGGCCAGTCCATGGGCGAGCCGTTCGCTGACGCTGCCCGCACTGGGCAACCTGGACGCCTACATTTCGGCCGTCAACCGCATGCCGCTGTTGACGCTGGAAGAGGAACAGGGCGCTGCGCGCCGCCTGCGCGACCACAACGATATCGACGCTGCCGGGCAGCTGGTGATGTCGCACCTGCGGCTGGTGGTGTCGATCGCCCGCCAGTACCTGGGTTATGGCCTGCCGCACGGCGACCTGATCCAGGAGGGCAACGTCGGCCTGATGAAAGCGGTCAAGCGCTTCGACCCTGAACAGGGCGTGCGCTTGGTGAGCTACGCCATGCACTGGATCAAGGCCGAGATCCACGAGTACATCCTGAAGAACTGGCGCATGGTCAAGGTGGCGACCACCAAGGCCCAGCGCAAACTGTTTTTCAACCTGCGCTCGATGAAGCAGGGCTTCCGCGCCGAAGCGCTGGACGGCGACACGCACCGCGAAGCGTTTTCGGATGGCGAGGTGGACGTGGTTGCTCGCGACCTGAAGGTCAAGCCAGAAGAAGTGCGCGAAATGGAAACACGGCTTTCCGGCGGCGACGTGGTGCTGGACCCGAGCCCGGGCGATGACGGTGAAGACAGCTTCGGTCCCATTGCTTTCCTGGCCGACGCCACGCACGAACCCACGGCGATGATCGAGTCGGCGCAACGCGACGTGCTGGCCACCGAAGGCATCGCCACCGCCATGAGCGAGCTCGACGACCGTTCGCGCCGCATCGTGACCGAGCGCTGGCTCAAGGTGAACGACGACGGCTCGGGCGGCATGACGCTGCACGAACTGGCGGCCGAATACGGTGTGAGCGCCGAGCGCGTGCGCCAGATCGAGGTCGCGGCCATGAAGAAGATGCGCAAGGCGCTGGCCGCTTTCGCCTGAAGCGAGCGGCTCCACGCTCACGCAAAACCCCGGATAGCCACCGTGCTGTCCGGGGCTTTTTTCTGGCCGGCGCTGTGGTCAAACGGCTGCAACCGCGTCGATAAACGGGGGCTACGCCAACTTTGCACGCTGCCCGCTTCCAGCCGCACGCCACAATCCGGGCATGCCGAACCCGCTCCAGGCACATCTCATCTCCAGCACCCCTCTTTCCAGACCGCGAGGGGCCTGGTTTTTTCTGCTGACCTGTCTGGTCTGGCTGGCGCTGTCGTCATCGGGCTGGGCCTTCGCAGCGCACACCCCGGGAAGCACCTTCACCCCGGTGGTGGTGCTCGACGGCGAGCAGTCCAGCGTGCCGTTGGCGGGGCGCAGCACCTGGTGGGTGGATGCGTCGGGCCAATCCAGCGTGCAGGAGGTCGCGCAGCGGTACGCTGAACTGCCCTTTGTGGTGCGAGACAGCCTGCACCGCGTGCGCCTGACCGGCGAAGCGGCGCTGTGGGTGCGGTTCGACGCCTGGACGCAAGACAGCCGTTCCCACTGGGAGCTGGAACTGGCCCGCTCGGGCACCGATCGCATCAGCCTGCACCACCAGCGCGCCGACGGCAGCTGGCTGGAACAGCACGCGGGCGACAGCCTGCCGGTGAAGGACTGGGCTTCACCCGACCGCTATCCGGTGTTTGCGCTGGAACCCCGTGTGGACGGCCCGGTGACCTACTGGGTGCGGATCCAGCACGCGCGGGTCCCGTTTTCGGGTGAGCTGGTCGTGCACAGCCACAGCCACTTGCGCGAGCAGCGCATGCTGCAACTGTTCCTGCTCGGCGGGTATTTCGGCATGGCCATGCTGCTGACAGCCATTGCAGTGGTCAACGGGCTGGTGTTCCGCGACACCAGCTTCGGGGCGTACGCGATCTACATCACCCTGCTCGGTCTGTCGCTGGCAGCATCTCTGGGGGTAGGGGGCCAGTTTCTCTGGTCGGGATCGCCCCGAGTGAATGGGTCGGCGGAGTTCATCCTGCTGCCGCTGGTGGCCGTTGCCGGCCTGCTGTTCGTGCGCCATGTCGTGCAACCGCGGCGCATCGGCCTCTGGCTGGACCGCACCTCGCTGACGTTGGCTGCCCTCTTGCTGCTGCTGGTGGTCTGGGACCAGCTGGTGCCCAGCCAATGGAGTTTTCAGGCCATCACCGCCGCGGGCTCGTTGACCATGGCCGTGCTCTACGCCATGGTCTGGGCCGCCTGGCGCACCGGGGACCGCTGGGTGCGCTGGATCGCGCTGGGCATCCTGCCGGTCCTGCTGGCTGGCGCGCTGCCGGTGCTGCGCAACTTCGGCCTGATGTCGTCGGGTTTTCTGTCCCAGTACGGCATGGTGATCGCCGCCGCCATCGAAGCCCCGCTGCTGATGTACGCGCTGCTGCAACGCTCGTCCATGCAACACGAGGCCCAGGCGCGGGCCAAGGCGCTCGCCCTGACGGAACCGCTCACCGGCCTGACCAACCGCCACAACTTCATGCTGCGCCTGCACGAGAGCCTGATCCGCGCCCAGCGCTACCGCCACCACAGCGCCCTGCTGCTGATCGATCTGGACAACCACGCCTGGTTCGACCAGGAACACGGCCGCGAGGTGGCCGACCGCGCCCTGGTGCTCACCGGCTCGCTGCTGCGGTCGATCGCGCGCGATGTGGACACCGCCGCCCGGGTGGATGACCGCAGCTTTGCCCTGTTGATGGAAGGACCGGTCCGGTCGGCACAGGCGGTGGCCGCGGCCACGAGCATCGTGGCGGGTGGCCTGCGCCCTTCCTCGCAACTGCCCGTGGGCACCACGCTGCGCTGCAAGGTGGCGGTGGCCTTGCTGCCCGAGGAGACGCTGGGTCTTCAGGAAAACGCCCAAGCGCATCTTGACTGGCTGCGCATCACACTGGACGAGTTGAAGAACACCCCACACAAGAGCATCCAGACACTGAACTGCTGAAGACGCTCATACGGTGTTGCATTCAAGCGCAGAACAAGGCGGGAGCCGCAGACAGTGCTGTAGCACGGCAAGGCGAACCAACGCAGTTATGCGTTTGAAGGCGAAGCCGTATCAGGGCGTGAGTTCGACCAATTCGATGGTCGGCATCACAGCCAGACGCGCCGGCAAACCGATCGTCCCGATACCCGGTGTCACCAGCAGCGTACCGGCGGCCGTGTCGTAGCGCCCGTTCCACCAGGGTTGCCGCGTGTTCGTGTTGCGCAGCACCCAGGGGGTGAGACCGGGAATCCAGATCTGTCCACCGTGTGTGTGTCCGGCCACCGAGAGGTGGGCCGCGCCCGGCGGCAGCAGCGCCACCGTGTCGGGCTGGTGGGTGACCACCAGGCGGTTGCCCGGACCGGTGGCATGTCCAGTGGCCTGGGGCCAGAACGCGCGGATCTGCGCCTCGGGCCGGCCACCCCAGGCGTCGTCCAGACCGACCAGCTCCCAGCCTTTCCAGGCGATGCGCCGGCCTTCCAGCAATTGCACACCATGGGCCTGCAGCGCCTCGCGCAGCGGTTCGGTCAGGTCCGGCCCGGGCGCCTCGACATCGTGGTTGCCGAGCACGCCAAACACCGGATGCCGGATGCTGGCCAGCGGAGCGAGACCGGTCTTCAAGTCCAGGGGGGGTTCATGGGTCCAGTCGCCGGCCACCAGCACCGCGTCGACCTCCAGCGCATTGAGCTGGCGCACCAGGCGTTCGAGCTGGTGATCGCGGAAGAACAGGCCCCAGTGGATGTCGGCGATGACGGCCAGACGCACCGGCTGGGCGCCCGGGGGCAAGCCGGTGATCGTCGTCTGCCGCACCCTCGAAAGACCGGGTTCCACCAGCGAGGACCACAGACCCACCATCACCAGCAAGGCCGCCACCCCGGCCTTCCACCTCAGGAACCCGCGCCCAGTCACCACGACCCCCACCAGGCCGACCAGCAGGAAAGGTCCAGCCAGCCGGGGCGCCCAGTAAAGCCAGAGCATCACCAGGTTGCGCAACCAGAACCCCGGCGTGTGCCAGCGCTCCTGGTAGTCCCAGAGGCTGACGGCCAGCGCCAGCAACAGACCCAGCGCAAACAGCCGCCAGACCCAGCGCAGCGCCCGGCTCATGGACGAAAGCTCCTCAGGATCTCAGACCTCGCGGCGCAGCGCAGGGAAGAGGATCACGTCGCGGATGCTGGGGCTGTCGGTCAGCAGCATCATCAGGCGGTCGATGCCGATGCCGCAGCCACCGGCCGGGGGCATGCCGTATTCGAGCGCGCGGATGAAGTCGGCGTCGTAGTACATGGCTTCTTCGTCACCGCCGTCCTTGGCCGAGACCTGGGCGTGGAAGCGCGCGGCCTGGTCCTCGGCGTCGTTCAGCTCGGAGAAGGCGTTGCCGAACTCGCGGCCGGTGATGTAGAGCTCGAAGCGCTCGGTCACTTCGGGGCGGTCGTCATTGGCGCGCGCCAGTGGCGAAATTTCCGTCGGATGCTCCATGATGAAGGTCGGGTTCCAGAGCTTCTCTTCCACCGTCTCTTCGAAATACAGCACCTGCAGGCTGGCCAGGCTGCGGCCGCTGAGCTGGTGCTTCTGTTCCGACAGGCCCAGCTTTTTCAGCGCGGGAATCAGCCACTCGGCGCTGTCCACGCCCTCGCCGGCTTCGGTGTATTTCAGGATCGCTTCGCGGATGGTCAGGCGTTCAAACGGCGAATACACGTCCACCGGCTTGCCGTTGTAGCTCAGCGGCGTGTCGCCGTGCACCTGCTTGACCACATGGCGAATCAGCTGCTCGTTGAAGTCCATCAGGTCCTGGTAGTTCCAGTAGGCCGCGTAGAACTCCATCATGGTGAACTCGGGGTTGTGGCGCACCGAGATGCCTTCGTTGCGGAAGTTGCGGTTGATTTCGAACACACGCTCGAAACCACCGACCAGCAGGCGCTTCAGGTACAGCTCGGGCGCGATGCGCAGGAACATCTCCTGGTCGAGCGCGTTGTGGTGCGTCTTGAAGGGTTTGGCGTTGGCGCCGCCGGGAATGGGGTGCAGCATGGGCGTTTCGACTTCGAGGAAGCCGTGGCTCACCATGAAGTCGCGGATGCTGGAGAGCGCGTGGCTGCGTGTGACGAAACGCTTGCGGGCGCTCTCGTCGGTCATCAGGTCCACATAGCGCTGGCGGTACTTGATTTCCTGGTCGTGGATGCCGTGGAACTTGTCGGGCAGCGGGCGCAGGCTCTTGGTGAGCAGGCGGATCTTGTCGGCGTGGATGGTGAGTTCGCCGGTGCGCGTGCGCATCAACACGCCTTCGGCCGCCACGATGTCGCCCAGGTCCCAGTGCTTGAAGGTGTTGAGCGCCGCTTCGCCCACGCTGTCGGTGTTCAGGTAGATCTGGATGCGGCCGCCCGACGGGCCGAACGACGCGTCCTGCAAGGTGGCGAAGCTGGCCTTGCCCATGACGCGCTTGAGCATCATGCGGCCCGATACGCACGCGCGCACCGGGTTGGCTTCGAGCGCTTCCTTGGTGGCCTCGCTGTGCGTGGCAAACAGCGCCTCGGCCTTGTCCACCGGTTTGAAGTCGTTCGGGAACGCCACGCCCTCGCCACGCTGCTGCGCCTCGCGCAGGGCCTTGAGTTTCTCGCGCCGCTCCGCAATCAGCTGGTTGTCGTCGGTGGCGGGGGTGGCGTGGGCGTGTTCGGTGGTCATGGTGTGGGGCAATGAAAAACGGGTTGCGCCTGAAGAAGCGCAACCCGCTATTGTAAGTTCCGGTGCGAAGATCCCTAAACCCAGAACGCGGCGGAACCGGCTTTGCCGGGCCGCTCGCGTTGCCCCCTGGGGGGTGACGCCGCAGGCGGCGCGTGGGGGGTCAATGTCCCAAATAGGCTTCGCGGACCTTCGGATCCACCAGCAGATCCTGGCCGGTGCCCGTCATGGTGATTTCACCCGAATCCATCACATAGCCGCGGTTGGCGATCTGCAGCGCGCGCTGGGCGTTCTGCTCCACCAGCAGGATGGTGACGCCCTGGGCCGACACATCGCGCACCACCTCGAAGATCTTGTCCACCATGATGGGCGAGAGGCCCATGGACGGTTCGTCAAGCAGCAGCACCTTGGGCTGGCTCATGAGCGCGCGTGCCATCGCCAGCATCTGCTGTTCGCCACCACTCATGGTGCCGGCGAGCTGATCCTTGCGCTCTTTCAGACGCGGGAAGATGCCGAACATACGCTCGATATCGTTGGCGATGCCCGCCTTGTCCTTGCGGATGTAGGCGCCCATCTGCAGGTTTTCGGTGATGGTCATGCGGGTGAACACGCCGCGGCCTTCCGGCACCATGGCCAGGCCCAGCTTGACCAGATCCCAGGCGCCACGGCCCTTGATGCTCTGGCCCAGGTATTCGATGTCGCCGCCTTCAAAGGCCAGCGAACCGGTGACGGCCTTCATGGTGGTGGTCTTGCCCGCGCCGTTGGACCCGATGAGCGAGATCAGCTCGCCTTCCCGCACTTCCAGATCGACACCCTTGACCGCCTTGATGCCGCCGTAAGAGACCTTCAGGCCGCTGATTTTGAGTAGTGTGTTTGCCATGTTCTTGTGTCCTCAGCTGCCGCCCGTGCCCAGATAGGCCTCAATCACCTTCGGATCCCGCTGCACATCCGCCGGGGTTCCCGACGACAGCTGCTTGCCGTAGTCGAGCACGGTGACGCGGTCACACAGGCCCATCACCAGCTTCACGTCGTGTTCGATCAGCAGGATGGTGCGGTTGTCCTTGCGGATGCGGTCGATCAATTCGCGCAGCAACACCTTTTCGGTCGCGTTCATGCCGGCGGCCGGCTCGTCCAGCGCGATCAGCTGGGGATCGGTGGCCAGGGCGCGCGCGATCTCCAGGCGGCGCTGGTCGCCGTAGCTCAGTGTGCGCGACTTGTAGTCCGCGAACTTGGCGATGCCCACGTATTCGAGCAACTCGCGAGCCCGATCCCTGATTTGCGCCTCTTCGCGCTTGAAACCCGGCGTGCGGAACACCGCACCGATCAGGCCGGAGTGGGTGCGCACATGGCGGCCCACCATCACGTTTTCCAGTGCCGTCATTTCTGCAAACAGGCGGATGTTCTGGAAGGTGCGTGCGATACCGGCCTTGGCCACCTCGTGCACGGCCGAGGGCGTGTAGGGTTTGCCGGCCAGTTCAAACGTGCCGCTGTCGGGCGTGTACAGCCCGGTCAACACGTTGAAAAAGGTGGTCTTGCCCGCACCGTTGGGGCCGATCAGGCCATAGACCTGACCGCGCTGGATTTCAATGCCGACATCGCTCAGGGCCTGCAGGCCACCGAAGCGTTTGGAGACGTTGGCGACTTTGAGAATGGTTTCAGACATGCGTGTTCTCTCTGCTCATTTCGCCAGCGATTTGCCGTGTTCCGGCGAAGGCCACAGGCCCTTCGGACGGATCAGCATCACCACCACCATGGCCAGCGCAATCAGCAGCTGGCGCAGAATTTCAGGGCCCAGGCGACCACCGGTCCACTCGGTCAGGGGCCCGGCCACGTGGCGCAGCACCTCGGGCAGGCCGGCCAGCAACAGGGCGCCCAGAATGACGCCAGGGATGTGGCCGATACCGCCCACCACCACCATCGCCACCACCATCACCGACTCCATCAGCGAGAAGGACTCGGGCGACACGAAGCGCTGGAACGAAGCGAACAAGACGCCCGAGACACCGCCAAACGTGGCACCCATGCCGAAGGCCAGCAGCTTCAGGTTGCGCGTGTTCAGGCCCATGGCCTTGGCCGCGATCTCGTCTTCACGGATGGCCATCCAGGCGCGGCCGATGCGCGAGTCCTGCAGGCGGTAGGAGAGGATCACCGCACCAACGACGAAAAACAGGAACAGGTAGTAATACAGCGTGACGGGCTGGAAGGTGTAGTCGCCAATGGTCAGGCGTTTGCCCAGGTCGAGGCCAAACACCGAAATGGTGTCGATCTGGCTGATGCCTTTGGGGCCGTTGGTGATGTTCACCGGGCGGTCCATGTTGAGCAGGAAGATGCGGATGATCTCGCCGAAGCCCAGCGTGATGATGGCCAGGTAGTCACCGCGCAACTTGAGCGTGGGCGCGCCCAGGATAATGCCGACGAAGCCCGCGATCGCCGCGGCCAGGATCATCACCAGCCAGATGCTGAGGTGGATGCCGTTGGGGAACATGGCCGCGATGGCCGGGAAGGTGTCGGTGAGGTGGGGCGAACCCACCAGCGCGAAGATATAGCCTCCCACGGCGAAGAAGGCGATGTAGCCCAGGTCGAGCAGGCCGGCGTAGCCGACCACGATGTTCAGGCCCAGCGCCAGCAGCACATAGAGCAGCGCGATGTCGACAATGCGCACCCAGGAATTGCTTCCTGTCGATTGCAGCAGGATGGGCAGCAGCAGCAACGCGGCAGCGCCCAGCAGGAAGGCGATGAGTTTTCCGGATTTGGTGTTCATCATGATGTGTTCCTCGGCCCTCAGGCCCGGTCGGCCACACGCTCGCCCAGCAGACCGGACGGACGCAGCGTCAGTACCAGGGCCAGCACGATGAAGGCGAAGATGTCGGTGTACTGGCTGCCCAGCACGCCGCCGGTCAGCTGGCCCAGGTAACCCGCACCCAGCGACTCGATCAGACCCAGCGCGACGCCGCCCACCACGGCACCCGCGAGGTTGCCGATGCCGCCCATGACCGCGGCCACGAAGGCCTTCAGGCCGGGCATGAAGCCCATGGCGTGCTGCACCGTGCCGTAGTTCGAGGCCCACATCACGCCAGCGATGGCCGCGAGCATGGCGCCGATGATGAACGTGGCGGAGATGACCACGTCGGGTTTGATGCCCATGAGAGCGGCCACACGCGGGTTCTCGGCCGTGGCGCGCATGGCGCGGCCCAGGTTGGTGCGGTTGACCAGCCACATGAGGAACGCCAGCGTGATGACCGTCGTGGCCAGGATGGTGATCTGTGTCACCGAGATCACGGCGCCCCCGAACTCGATCGGCTCACGCGAAAGGGTCGAGGGGTACGACTTCGGATTCGGCGCCCAGATGATCATGGCAAAGGTCTGCAACAGCAGCGACATGCCGATGGCGGTGATCAGGGGCGCAAGCCGTGGTGAGTTGCGCAGTGGCCGATAGGCCAGCTTTTCGATCGTGTAGTTGAGGGCTCCACAGACCACCATGGCGATCAGCGTGGCCACCAGCAACAGCAGCCAACCCGGCATGTCCGCCCAGGCGCTCGACATCCAGCCGATCAGCGTCCAGCTGGTGAGCGCACCCACCATGAGCACGTCACCGTGCGCAAAGTTGATCAGGCCGATGATGCCGTACACCATGGTGTACCCCAGCGCCACCAGCGCATACATACTGCCCAGGACCAGACCATTGATGATCTGCTGCAGTAAAACGTCCATACAAACTTCTCCGTGTTTTTTCCAGCCGGGCGGGTGCCCGGTCTGTCTGCCTTGAGTTAGCAAAAAACCCGCCAGGCTCGACCTTGGAACAGGACAGACTGCGGGTTGGTGGGCGGATTGTAGCTAGGCGTTTCTGAGGGTCAGATGCGTGTAAGCCCTTATGCGGCGCGGGTTTACCCTGATTTTTGATTTCCCCGCGCAGCTGCATCAGCGCGATTCGCGCTTCATTAGTTATTTTGATTGTTCAGTTTTTTGAGTTCGCGCAGCTTATCCGCGATGCGGATTTCCAGCCCGCGCTCCACCGGACGGTAAAAATCAGGCCCGGCCATGCCATCGGGCAGGTAGCGTTCGCCCGCGGCGAAGCCACCCGCCTCATCGTGGGCGTACCGGTACCCTTTTCCATAGTCCAGCTCCTTCATGAGCTTGGTGGGTGCATTGCGAAGGTGCATGGGCACCGGTCGCGTGCCGTCCTTCTTCACAAAGGCCTTGGCTTCGTTGAAGGCCTTGTAGACCGCGTTGGACTTGGGCGCCACGGCCAGGTAGACCACACATTCGGCCAGCGCCAGCTCGCCTTCCGGCGTGCCCAGGCGCTCGTACACCTCGGCCGCGTCCAGCGCCAGACGCAGCGCGCGCGGATCGGCCAGGCCAATGTCTTCACTGGCCATGCGGATGAAGCGGCGCGCCATGTAGCGTGGATCGGCACCACCGTCGAGCATGCGCACGAACCAGTAGAGCGCGGCGTCCGGATCGGATCCGCGCACGCTTTTGTGCAGGGCGCTGATGGTGTCGTAGAACTGCTCGCCCCCTTTGTCGTAGCGGCGCATGCGTTCACCCAGCACACGCATCAGCCAGGCATCCGTCACCTCGGCGAGTTTTTCGCGCGTGGCCGCCACCGCCAGCGTCTCCAGTGTGTTGAGCAGGCGACGGGCATCGCCGTCGGCGTAGGCGATCAGGCGGTCCGCCGCAGCGGCTTCGACCGCGGGCACCGCGCCGATGCCTTGCGCCCGGGTGATGAGCTGGCGCAGATCATCCTCGCCCAGCGGCTGCAGCACGTAGACCGCCGCGCGTGACAGCAGCGCCGAGTTGACTTCGAATGAGGGGTTCTCGGTGGTCGCGCCGATGAAGGTGAACAGCCCGCTTTCCACATGCGGCAGAAACGCGTCCTGCTGGCTCTTATTGAAGCGGTGCACTTCGTCAACAAACACGATGGTGTGTTGCGCTTGAAGTCCATCGCGCGCGATCTGCGCCTGCTCCACCGCCTCCCGGATGTCTTTCACACCACCCAGCACCGCGCTGATGGTGATGAACTGCGCGTCAAAGGCGTCCGCCATCAAGCGCGCGATGGTGGTCTTGCCAACGCCCGGCGGCCCCCAGAGGATGCAGCTGTGCGGCTGGCCCGACTCAAAGGCCAGTCGCAAGGCCATGCCCTCGCCCAGCAGGTGCTGCTGCCCGATCACCTCGGCGAGCGTCCGCGGTCGCAGGCGCTCGGCCAGTGGCGTGTGTGGCGCGGCGGGTGAACTCAAGGCGTCGTTTCCATCGCAGAGGGCACGCTCAGGGACGGATCACGTCGGCACCGGCTGGCGGTTGAAAGCGAAACCGCTCCGCCTTCAGCGGCGCGTTGTCCTGCCACTGGTTGAACGTCAGCACCGAGCGCTGGCCCAGGCTGTCGGCGATCTCCAGCGCCGCGAGCTGACCGGCGCGGAAGCCCACCCGCACGCTCTGCAACTGCCCGTCCTTGTTGCGCGGCCGGGCTTCCAGCCACTCCAGGCCATCCACAGCGGGCGCAGCCTTGAGTTCAAACACCTCGGACAGGGCACGCAGGTCGGTGCCCGCCGCGATCAGGGCGGCGGGCGTGCTGCCCAGCACGTCCTGCTGTTTGCGCGCGGTCACCTGGTTCAGGTCCACGTCGTACAGCCACAGCGTCTCGCCATCGGCCACGATGGTCTGCTCAAACGGCTTGGTGTACTCGAAACGGAAGCGGTTCGGGCGCAGGAACTCGAAGCGCCCGCTGGACGTCTTGCGGCGCGCCACGGTTTCGCCGTTGCGCACCGGCGAGGTCACCACCTGGGTGAAGCCGGCTTGCGCGCTGCCCACCTCGCGCAGGAACTGCTCCAGGTCTTTCAGGCCATCGGCCTGTGCGGGCAGGGCCGCGAATGTCAGCGCAGTGACCGCGGTCACCGTTGAAAGCAATTTTTTGATCATGTTGGATGGGACCCGGCCACGACCACAAGGTTCAGGCCCGTGCATCATTCGCTGCGCGAGGGCACCAGAATATCGCGTTGCCCGCTGGAAGTCAGTGCACTGACCATGCCGGCTTTTTCCATGTCTTCGAGCAGGCGCGCAGCACGGTTGTAGCCGATCTTCAGCTTGCGTTGCACGTAGGAGATGCTGGCCTTGCGATCCTTCAGCACGATCTCCACCGCCTGGTCGTACAGCGCATCTTTTTCGCTGCCGTCGCCACCGCCCTCGCCGAACATGTCGCCGCCCTCGCCGTCGCTCACCGGACTTTCCAGCACGCCATCGATGTAGTTGGGCTCACCGCCCTGCTCTTTCAGATAGGCGACCACGCGGTGCACCTCTTCGTCGCTCACAAAAGCGCCGTGCACCCGCACCGGGAAGCCGGTGCCGGAAGGCATATAAAGCATGTCGCCCATGCCCAGTAGGCTTTCGGCGCCCATCTGGTCGAGGATGGTGCGGCTGTCGATCTTGCTGCTGACCTGGAACGACAGGCGGGTGGGGATGTTGGCCTTGATCAGGCCGGTGATCACGTCCACGCTCGGTCGCTGCGTCGCCAGAATCAGGTGGATGCCGGCGGCGCGCGCCTTTTGTGCCAGGCGGGCGATCAGCTCCTCGATCTTCTTGCCCACCACCATCATCAGATCGGCCAGCTCGTCGATCACGACCACGATGTAAGGCAGGCGTTCGAGTGGCTCGGGCTGTTCGGGGGTCAGGCTGAACGGGTTGCCGATGATTTCGCCACGCGCATTGGCCTCGTCGATCTTGGTGTTGAAGCCCGCGAGGTTGCGCACGCCCATTTTGCTCATGAGCTTGTAGCGCTTCTCCATCTCGGCCACGCACCAGTTCAGACCGTTGGCCGCGTGCTTCATGTCGGTGACCACGGGCGCGAGCAGGTGCGGAATGCCTTCGTAGACGCTCATCTCCAACATCTTCGGGTCGATCAGCAAGAGGCGCACGTCCTTGGCATCGGCCTTGTAGAGCAGCGACAGGATCATGGCGTTGATGCCGACCGACTTGCCCGAGCCGGTGGTGCCGGCCACCAGGCAGTGCGGCATCTTGGCCAGATCGGCCACCACCGGCAGGCCGCCGATGTCCTTGCCCAGACCCATGGTCAGCAGCGACTTGGCATCGTTGTAGACCGAGGAGCCCAGAATTTCGCTCAGCTTGATCATCTGCCGTTTGGCGTTGGGCAGTTCCAGCGCCATCAGGTTCTTGCCCGGAATGGTTTCGATCACGCGGATCGAAATCAGGGACAAGGAACGCGCCAGATCGCGACCCAGGTTCACGATCTGCGAGCCTTTGACGCCCGTGGCCGGCTCGATTTCGTAACGCGTGATCACCGGTCCCGGTGCGGCAGCCACCACGCGCACGTCGACGCCAAAGTCCTTGAGTTTCTTCTCGATCAGGCGGCTGGTCATCTCCAGCGTCTGGCTGTCCACGCCCGCTTGGTGCAGCGGCGCACTGTCCAGCAGGTCCACCTGGGGCAGCTTGCTGTCGGGCATTTCGACGAACAGCGGCTTCTGCCGTTCCTTGGCCACACGCTCACTTTTCGGCACGTCCACCAGGGTGGGCTCGATCAGGACCGGGGTGGGATGGTGTTCTTCGCTCTCGACGCGCTCGACCTTGACCACTTCTTCGCGCTCTCGCGCCGCCATCTCCCCGATGCGCTGGTCTTCGACAGTCTCGCGTTTTTCGCGGCGCGACTCAACCCAGTTGTCCAGCCAGGCGCCTAGGTGTTCGGCCCACTGGCCCCAGGAAAACCGGAACACCCTGGGCAGACAGATCACGAGCAACGCCAGCATGCCCAACGCCGAGCCGGTGAAACCCAGCCAACGCACAGCAACTGGGCCGAGTGCATGTCCCAGCACACCACCCGCGGTTCCCGGCAGGTGGGGTTCCAGCCGGTACAGGCGGCTCCATTCCAGCACCACACTGGCGCTCAGCAAGACCAGCAGCGCCAGCACGTAGGCGAGACGACGCGCCCAAGGCGTTTGCCACCAGCGCACAGCACCGTGCTCATCCCGCGAAACCGCCTGGGCTTGCTGGCCACGCAAGCGCCCTGCCAACGCCGACAGCCAGGCCCGCAATCCGGCGAAAAAGCACCACCAGACCGACCAGCCCAACAGGTAGTAGCTCGCATCGGCCAGCAGCGCACCCAGCTGGCCGCCCCAGTTGCCCACTTCGGATCGCGACCCCGTCGTGCTCCAGGCCGGATCAACCAGCGAATGGCTCAACAACGCAAGCAACCAGAAAGCCAGGGCCGCTGCGCCCACCACCAGCCCGATCTCCTGCGTGAAACGGGCCACACCACCAGGCGCGGCTTGGGCCCGATCGGCGTTCAGTGTGTTGAGTGAATAGGTCATGGTCCTCGCTGCGGTTCGGCAGCAAGCTTACCCCAAGGCCACACGAGACAGGCACCGGCAAACCGGTAACACGTGTAGCGCGGGCGAAGAGAATCCGGGGTGCGGCCGGCGCGGCCACGCCGGACTTCAGCCCAGCGAGCTGAGCCGTTCCTTGATCACAGTGGCGCCGTCTTCGCCCACCTCGATGAAGCCCCGGTCCTCCAGGTCTTTCATGACCCGGCTGACCATTTCTCGCGATGCGCCGATCATCTTGGCCACATCCTGGCGAGACACCCGCTCCCGAATCACGAGCTGCCCGTCCTTGTCGGGCCGTGCAAACTCCAGCAAGGCCCGGGCGACGCGGCCGTAGACATCCATCAACGCCAGCGACTCGATCTTGCGGTCGGCGTGGCGCAGGCGCTGCACCAGTCCCTTCATCACGGCGTAAGCCATGGAGGTGTTCTCGGGCAGGCAACGGGCGAATTCCGGGCGCCCCAGGATCAGCACATCGGTCTGCACCTCGGCACGCACCGTGGCCGAGTGCGGCTGGTTGTCGATCAGACTCATCTCGCCCACATAGTCGCCCGGGTTCATGGTGGCCAATATGACTTCCCGGCCACGGGCATCGGTGGTCACCACGCGAGCGCGCCCGGTCAGCACGATGGCCAGGAAATTGGACTTCTTGCCCTGTTCAACGATGCACTCCCCACGCTTGAAACGCCGTTTGGTGACCGCATCTGCGACGGACTCGGCCTGCGCCTGCGTCAGCGTGGAAAACAGCGGGACCCGGCGAATCAAATCCAGATTGGACAGGATGGACATGCGTATATACCTCTGGTCAGACTGCTGCTGCAGCGCTCTTCCATACAATGCTTCGAGTGACTGATCGCCCGCCTGGCAAACGACGCCGGGCCCCGAACGCAACACAGCATCTCTCGACTCTAAACCACACACCCCCACTCACTGATGGGGATTTGCACCATGAAGCACACCAAAGTACTTATTCTAGGTTCCGGCCCCGCGGGCTACACCGCTGCAGTGTATGCGGCACGGGCCAACCTGAATCCGGTGCTCATCACCGGGATTGCCCAAGGCGGCCAGCTCATGACCACCACCGACGTGGACAACTGGCCCGCCGACGTGGACGGCATTCAAGGTCCGGAGTTGATGCAGCGCTTCCAGGCCCACGCCGAACGCTTCAAGACCGAGATCGTGTTCGATCACATCAATGCGGTGGACTTTTCCAAGCGGCCTTTTGTGCTCAAGGGCGACAGCGGTGAATACAGCTGCGATGCGCTGATCATCGCCACCGGCGCTTCGGCCAAGTACCTGGGCTTGCCCTCGGAAGAAGCCTTCATGGGCAAGGGCGTGTCGGGTTGCGCCACCTGCGATGGCTTCTTCTACCGCGAGCAGGACGTGGCCGTGGTGGGCGGCGGCAACACCGCCGTCGAAGAAGCACTCTATTTGTCGAATATCGCTCGCAAGGTCACCCTGGTGCACCGCCGCGACACGTTCAAGGCCGAACCCATCCTGGTCGACAAGCTGATGGAGAAGGTCGCCGCGGGCAAGATCGAGCTCAAGACCCATTTCACGCTCGACGAGGTGCTGGGCGACCAGAGCGGCGTGACGGGCGTGCGCCTGAAAAGCGTGAAGACCGGCGAGACCGAAGACCTCGTGCTCAAGGGCTGTTTCATCGCCATCGGCCACAGCCCCAACACCGATATATTCAAAGGCCAACTCGAGATGCAAGACGGTTACATCGTCACGCAATCCGGGCTGAAGGGCATGGCCACCATGACCAGCGTGCCCGGTGTTTTCGCTGCGGGTGACGTGCAGGACCATGTGTACCGCCAGGCCATCACCAGCGCCGGCACCGGCTGCATGGCGGCCCTCGACGCCCAGCGTTTTCTGGAACAAAACGAGGCCTGAGCGCTTCCCGCCGGGCGGCGCTGTCCGAACCAGCCTGCCCGCGCTATAATTCAAGGCTTTGCTGCGATTGGCCAGTTTTGGTCGTGCGCAGCGGATTCGGGTTACCGCCACCCTTTTCTGGCGAGGTGAGGCTGGGTTACCAGATGCGGAACGGGAATACCGTCTCCAGTGTCCTGCGTGATCGGCTGTATAGAAGTATCGGAGTGTCCTCATGGCACGCGTCTGCGACGTCACGGGCAAGAAGCCCATGGTCGGGAACAATGTTTCCCACGCCAACAACAAAACCAAGCGCCGGTTCCTGCCGAACCTGCAATACCGCCGTTTCTGGGTCGAAAGCGAAAACCGCTGGGTTCGCCTGCGCGTGTCGGGCGCTGCCCTGCGCCTGATCGACAAAAACGGCATCGATGCCGTGCTCGCAGACCTGCGCGCACGCGGCCAAGCTTAAGGAGCACGCAACATGGCAACCAAAGGCGGACGCGAGAAGATCAAGCTGGAATCCACTGCGGGTACCGGCCACTTCTACACCACGACCAAAAACAAGAAGACCACGCCCGAGAAGATGCTGATCAAGAAATTTGATCCGAAAGCTCGCAAGCACGTGGACTACAAGGAAATCAAGCTGAAGTAATTCAGCCGGTTCTCCCAACAAAAAAGCCGCTGTGAAAACAGCGGCTTTTTTGTTGGAGATAACAATCTCAAGCGTGTCCGGCGTGAAATGTCCCAACCCAGAACACCGTGGAACCGGCTTTGCCGGGCCACTGGTGTTGCCCCCTTGAGGGGGTGACGCGCCGCAGGCGCGGCGCGGGGGTGGGTCAAATCCTATGCGTGCGCAGAGCGCAGGCGAATCGAAAAGTCGCGCAGCGCGGCAATGCCGCTTTCTTCCGCCCGGCGGCACCAGGCCTGCAGGTCGCTGGCCAGTTGCTCACGGGTGGCGTTCGTGCTGGACCACAGGGCTCGCAGTTCTTCACGCATGGTGACCATCTTGTCGAGCACCGGGTGTTCCGCCCGTGCCAGGGCCAGTTGTGGCTTGATGTCAGCGGGCACCTTGTCGTCATCGCGGTGCAGCCAGCGGCGGGCAGCATCCAGCACCGAAGCGTCGGCGCTACGGGCCTTCAGGCCTTCAACCTCACGCTGGCAGGCGGCACGCATCTCCCGCGCGTAACCGGCCATCACCTCGTAGCGGTTGGCGATGATCGCTTCCAGGGTCTTTTCGTCGGCCACGGGCTTCACGTCGCCAAACGCCATCCTGGGTGGCAGCTTCTTCACAGTGGCCAGTCCAACCGACTTCAGGATGGTGATGTACATCCAGCCGATGTCGAACTCGTAGGGCTTGACCGACAGCTTGGCCGACGTCGGGTAGGTGTGGTGGTTGTTGTGCAGTTCCTCGCCACCAATGATGATGCCCCAGGGCGACACGTTGGTGCTGGCGTCGGTGGCCTCGAAGTTGCGGTAACCCCACCAGTGGCCGATGCCGTTGATGATGCCGGCGGCCGTGATCGGTATCCACATCATCTGCAAGGCCCAGACCGACACCCCCAGCACGCCGAACAGCGCGACGTTGATGATCAGCATGAGGCTCACACCCAGGCGCGAGCGACCGGTGTAGAAGTGCCGCTCCACCCAGTCGTCCGGCGTGTTGTGGCCATAACGGTCCAGGGTTTCCTGGTTCTTGGCTTCTGCGCGGTAGAGCTCGCTGCCTTCAAAGAACACCTTCTTGATACCGAAGACCACCGGGCTGTGCGGGTCGCCTTCGCGCTCGCATTTGGCGTGGTGCTTGCGGTGGATCGCCGTCCACTCCTTGGTCACCATGCCGGTGGTCATCCAGAGCCAGAAGCGGAAAAAGTGGGAGGGAATGGGGTGCAGGTCCAGCGACCGATGGGCCGAGTGGCGGTGCAGGTAGATCGTCACGCTGGCGATGGTGATGTGGGTGAAGACCAAAGCGACCAGCAGCACCTGCCACCAGGCCGCACCGGTCAGGCCATGGGCCAGGAACTGGAGCAGGCTATCCCACAAACCGGCAAAAAACTCGAAATCTGAAGCAATCATCAAGGTCCTATTCAACCGCCCACGAAGGCGTCAGGGCACCAAACGCCCCCGTTCAGGACAGGAGCGAAGCAACCTGCAATTTTAAAGCCGAGGGTGTCAATCAACAATCGCCGGACAGCTCCCCGTAAGCGAACAGCTCAGGCGAAATAGCTCATTTGCCGGTCTTTCAGACCTTTTTCCGCCAGACGGCAGCAAAAAAGCCATCCGTTGCATGCCGATGCGGCCACAAACGGAGCCATTGGCCATCCTCGCCCTGGCACAGGCGGTCTGCCTGAGGCACCTGAGCCAGGGCCAGCAGGCCTGCCACCGGCACGGGCTCAAAGTCCTTGTGGGCCTCTGAAAAAGCCCCTGCAACCGCTTCGTTCTCTGCCGGGAGCAGGCTGCAGGTGGCATACACCAGCCGCCCACCCGGCTTGAGCAATCGGGCAGCACTGTTCAGTATGGCCTGCTGGAGTTCAGCCTGGGCCGCCACCGTCTGCGGCGTCTGGCGCCACTTCAGATCCGGACTGCGGCGCAGCGTGCCCAGACCCGAGCACGGCGCATCGACCAGCACGCGATCGATCTTCCCGGCCAGCCGCTTGACGCGGTCGTCGCGCTCGTGCGCGATCGCCACCGGGTGCACGTTGGACAAGCCGCTGCGCGCCAGCCGCGGCTTGAGCGCATCCAGCCGATGGCCGGAGGTGTCGAAGGCGTAGAGTCGGCCGCTGTTGCGCATGGCCGCGCCGATGGCCAGCGTCTTGCCACCGGCGCCGGCGCAGAAGTCCACCACCATTTCGCCCCGTTTGGCATCCAGCAGCAAGGCCAGCAGTTGCGAACCTTCATCCTGCACCTCCACTTCGCCCTGCGCAAAGGCGGGCAGTTTGGCCAGAGAAGGTTTTCCCTGCAGGCGGATGCCCAGCGGCGAGTAGGCCGTGGGTTCACACACCAAGCCAGCCTGGCGCAACTCGGCCAACACCGCTTCGCGCTTCTTCTTCAGCACATTGACGCGCAGGTCCAGCGGCGCAGGCTGGTTCAGGCTCGCCACCAGCGCGTCGAACTCATCGCCCACCTGTTCACCCAAGGCTGTGGCCAGCCAGTCGGGCAGGTTGTGGCGGTGCTGTGCCATGAGGTCGGCATCTTTCACCGCCAGGCAGTGGTCCCACCAGGTCTTTTCCACCTCGGTGAGCGCACTCTTGAGGAAATCGCGATCGCCGGGGAAACCCAGGATCGCCAAGCGCCGCCACTTGGAACCGGTGCCGGAGCGGGCCAGCCATTCGAACTTCAGACGCTCTCGCAGGATGGCGTAGACCGTGTCGGACAACGTGGCGCGCTCGCGAGGGCCGAGTGACCGGTTCTCCCGGAAATGGCGCGCGACCACGGCGTCGGTGGGGTGGTCAAACTTGAAAACCTGTTCGATCAGGAGGGAACATTCGTCCAGAAGGGCTTTGGGGTGCATCTAGCTATTGTCCCACCCGCGATAATCATGGGCTATGTCCGAAATTGCCCAACAGGTGAAGCGTCGCCGCACCTTCGCCATCATTTCCCACCCCGACGCGGGTAAAACGACCCTGACCGAGAAGCTGCTGCTGTTCTCGGGCGCCATCAACATCGCCGGCTCGGTGAAGGCGCGCAAGGCCGCGCGCCACGCCACGTCCGACTGGATGGAGATCGAAAAGCAGCGTGGCATTTCGGTGGCGTCGTCCGTGATGCAGATGGAATACCGCGACTGCGTGATCAACCTGCTCGACACCCCGGGTCACCAGGACTTCTCGGAAGACACCTACCGCGTGCTCACCGCCGTGGACGCCGCGCTGATGGTGATCGACGCCGGCAACGGCGTGGAACCGCAGACCCGGCGCCTGCTGCAGGTCTGCCGCGCGCGCAACACGCCCATCCTCACCTTCGTCAACAAGATGGACCGCGAGGTGCAGGCGCCGCTGGACCTGATGGACGAGATTGAGCGCGAGCTGGGCATGACCGTGGTGCCGTTCACCTGGCCGGTGGGCATGGGCAAGACCTTCCGCGGCGTGTACGACCGCCGCACCGACCAGATGCGCGTGTTCGCTGCGGGCGAAGACCGGCGTGGCGGCGATGAAGACGTATTGGCCGGCCTGGACAACCCCGAGAGCCTGAAGCGCTTTGGCGCGGAGTTCGAGCAGGCGAAAGGCGAGCTGGAACTGGTCGAAGGCGCTTCGCCCGCGTTCGACGAAGAACAGTTCCTGGCGGGCAAACAGACCCCCATGCTGTTCGGCTCGGCGGTCAACAACTTCGGCGTGCGCGAGGTGCTGGACGCGCTGGTGGACCTGGCACCGCCCCCGGGCGACCGCCCCGCCATCCAGCGCGTGGTGCACCCCGAAGAACCCAAATTCACCGGCGTGGTGTTCAAGATCCAGGCCAACATGGACCCGGCGCACCGCGACCGCATCGCCTTCGTGCGCGTGGCCAGCGGCCACTTCGAGCGCGGCATGAAGCTCAGGGTGGTGCGCAGCGGCAAGGACCTGCGGCCCAACACGGTGGTGAGCTTCCTGTCGCAGCGGCGCGAGCTGCTGGACGAGGCTTTTGCCGGCGACATCATCGGCATCCCGAACCACGGTGTGCTGCAGCTCGGCGACACGCTCACCGAAGGCGAAAGCCTGCAGTTCACCGGTCTGCCCTTCTTCGCGCCGGAAATCATCCGCAGCGTGGAAGTGGCCGATCCGCTGCGCAGCAAGCAGCTGCGTGCCGGTCTCACACAGCTGGGTGAAGAGGGTGCGATCCAGGTGTTCCGCCCGGTGGCGGGCTCGGTGCTGTTGCTCGGCGCCGTGGGCCAGCTGCAGTTTGAAGTGGTGGCGCACCGGCTGGAACACGAATATGGGGTCAAGGCCCGCATCATGAACAGCCCCTACCAGGTGGCGCGCTGGGTGACCTGTGCGCCCGAAGACGGTGGCGAAGTCGAACTCAAGAAGTTCATTGATGCCAACAGCCACAGGGTGGCGCTGGACGCCGTGGACGCGCCCACGTTGCTGGTGGACCACCAAGCCACGCTGCGCGCGGTCGAGGCCAACTGGCCGAAGATCAAGTTCCACGCCATGCGGGAACACGCGGGCCTGGTATTCGCAAAAGGCGTCTGATCAGCCGGCGGCGAGCAGCTGCTCTACTGCGTGCGGGTACATGATGTGTTCCTGCGTCAGCACCCGCGCAGCCAGCGCTTGCGCGGTGTCACCCGGCAGCACCGGCACCACGGCCTGATCCAGGATGTCCCCGTGGTCGAGCTCAGCGGTCACGCGGTGCACGGTGGCGCCGACGAATCTGCAGCCCATGTCGATGGCGCGCTGATGGGTGTTCAGGCCTGTGAACGCGGGCAGCAGGCTGGGGTGGATGTTGATCAGCCGGCCTTCGTAGTGTTGAACGAACCCGGGCGTGAGGATGCGCATGAAGCCGGCCAGCACCACCAACGCCGGATCGTGGCGGTCGATTTCGGTCATCAACGCGGCATCGAAGGCCTCCCGCGATGCAAACCCCTTGTGATCCAGGACCGCGGTGGGAATGTGGTGCTCGCGGGCAACGCCCAAGCCGCCCGCCTCGGCCTTGTTGCTGATGACGGCCGCCACGCGGGCGCCGTACCGATCACCCCAATGACGCCGCTCGGCGGCCCTGACGATGGCGGCCATGTTCGAGCCGCTGCCTGAGATCAGAATGACGATGTTTTTATGAACGGCTGACATGGCCACGAAGTGTAATGACCCTGGAACACCCTACCTCTCCCGCCGGTCCCCGCGTGCACCGCTTTGACCAGCGCCCCTTGTCCATCACCGAAGCTCGCGTGCTGGGCACGCTGATGGAAAAGGCGCGCACGGTGCCCGACAGCTACCCGCTGACGCTCAACAGCCTGCAGAGCGGCTGCAACCAGAAGTCGAGCCGGGAACCGGTGCTGTCCCTGAGCGAGGGTGAAATCGGCGAAGCCATCGACGGCTTGCGGCAGCTGCACATGGTGGTGGAGACCAGTGGCGGCCGCGTCACGCGCTACGAACACAACTTCCAGCGCGCCGTGGGCGTGCCCGAGCAGTCCGCCGTGCTGCTGGGCATGTTGGTGCTGCGCGGCCCGCAGACCGCGGGCGAGCTGCGCCTGAACACCGAGCGCTGGTACAAGTTCCTCGACATCGCCTCGGTGGACGCGTTTCTCGAAGAACTGCAGGACCGTTCGCCCGAAAAGGGCGGCGCCCTGGTGGTGAAGCTGCCGCGCGCGCCGGGTGCCCGGGAACAACGCTGGGCCCACCTGCTCTGCGGTCCGGTAGACGCCAACGTGCTGGCAGCCCCACAGGGCCACAACGGCCTCGGCATGAACGAAGACGAAGTGATCGCCCTCACCCGACGCGTGACCAGCCTGGAGGAGACGGTGGAACACCTGAAGGCCCAGCTGCAAAACCTGCACGAGCAACTCGGCTTGTCGCAGCCCGGACAGGGATAAAACGAACGGTCGTGCCAAACTGTGCGCCGTTGAGCGGGGCTCTGCCCTCTGAGCCCCGCCATCCACCAGGAGACAAGCATGGATTTGGCATTCACGCCGCAAGAGCAGGCGTTCCGCGAAGAAGTTCGCGCCTGGGTCAAGGACAACCTGCCCGCCGACATCGCCCACAAGGTCCACAACGCGCTGCGCCTGAGCCGCGACGACATGCAGCGCTGGGCCAAGATCCTCGGCAAGAAAGGCTGGCTGGGCTACGGCTGGCCCCAACAGTTCGGCGGCCCGGGCTGGACCGCCGTGCAGAAACACCTGTTCGAAGAAGAATGCGCCCTGGCCGGCGCGCCGCGCATCGTTCCCTTTGGCCCAGTGATGGTGGCGCCCGTCATCATGGCTTTCGGCAACCCCGAACAGCAGGAACGTTTCCTGCCCGGCATCGCCAGCGGCGACGTCTGGTGGAGCCAGGGCTACAGCGAACCCGGCTCGGGCTCGGACCTGGCCTCGGTCAAGTGTCGAGCCGAGCGCCAGGGTGACCACTACCTCGTCAACGGTCAGAAAACCTGGACCACGCTCGGCCAGTACGGCGAGTGGATCTTCTGCCTGGTGCGCACCAGCACCGAAGGCAAACCGCAGACCGGCATCAGCTTCCTGCTGATCGACATGAAGTCGCCCGGCGTGAGCGTGCGCCCGATCAAGCTGCTGGACGGCGAGTGCGAAGTCAACGAGGTTTTCTTCGACAACGTGAAGGTGCCGGCCGAGAACCTGATCGGCGAAGAGAACAAGGGCTGGACCTACGCCAAGCACCTGCTCTCGCACGAGCGCACCAACATCGCCGACGTGAACCGCGCCAAGCGCGAGCTGGAGCGCCTGAAGCGCATCGCCAGGGCCGAAGGCGTCTGGGACGACAGCCGCTTCCGCGACCAGATCGCACTGCTGGAGGTGGACGTGGTGGCACTGGAAATGCTGGTGCTGCGCGTGCTCTCGGCCGAAAAGTCGGGCAAAAACTCGCTGGACATCGCCGGCCTGCTCAAGATCAAGGGCAGCGAGATCCAGCAGCGCTACGCCGAACTCATGATGCTGGCCGCCGGGCCGTTCGCCGTGCCCTTCATCGAAGAGGCAATGGAAGCCAGTTGGCAAGGCGACTTCCCCGGCGGCACGGTGGCCAATGCCCCGCTCGCTTCCACCTACTTCAACCTGCGCAAGACCACCATCTACGGTGGCAGCAACGAAGTGCAGCGCAACATCGTCGCCCAGACGGTCCTCGGTTAAGGAGATACAACATGGATTTCGATTTCAGCGACGACCAGGCACAGCTGCGCGACGCGGTGCGCAAGTGGGTGGACAAGGGCTACGACTTCGAGCGCCGCCGCACCATCGTGAAAGCCGGTGGCTTTGACCGCAGTGCCTACAACGAACTGGCCGAACTCGGCCTGGCGGGCCTCTACATCAGCGAAGCCGATGGCGGCCTGGGCATGGGCCCGGTCGAGGGCATGGTGGTGATGGAAGAGCTGGGGCGCGGCATCGTGCTGGAGCCGCTGGCGCAGACGTTGATTGCCGGCGGCGTGATCGGTGGCTACGCCGGCGCGGACGTCAAGGCCGCCTGGCTGCCGAAAATCGCATCGGGCGAGGCGCTGGTGGTGCTGGCGCAGCAGGAACGCGGTGCGCGCTACCGGCTGGATGCCTGCAAGACCACCGCCACCCCGGCCGGCAGTGGCTGGACGGTGAGCGGCGCCAAGAGCGTGGTGCCCGCCGGTGACCGGGCCGACGCCTTCATCGTGCCCGCGGTGGCCAACGGCCAGATCGCCTTGTTCCTGGTGGAACGCAGTGCTGCCAGCACCCAGGGCTACGGCACGCAGGACGGCGGCCGTGCGGCCGAAGTGAGCCTGAAAAATGCACCCGCCAGCCTGATCACCACCGATGGCTTGGCCGCGCTGGAACACGCGGTGGACATCGGCATTGCCGCGGTGTGCGCCGAGGCCGTGGGCGTGATGGACAAGACCGTGGCCCTCACCGTGGACTACATGAACACGCGCAAGCAGTTCGGCGTGGCGATCGCGAGCTTCCAGGCACTGCGCCACCGCGTGGCCGACATGAAGATGCAGCTGGAACTGGCACGCTCCATGAGCTTCTACGCCAGCCTGAAGCTGAACGCTCCAGCCGCCGAGCGCCGCCGCGCGATGGCTCGCGCCAAGGTGCAACTGGGCAACTCGATGCGTTACGTGGGCCAGCAGTCGGTGCAGCTGCACGGTGGCATCGGCGTAACCGACGAGTACATCGGCAGCCACTATTTCAAGAAGCTGACCCAGCTGGAGTTGACCTTTGGCGACACCCTGCACCACCTGGGCGAGGTGTCGGCGCGGATGGAGGACACGGCGGGGGTGTTTGCCTGAGCGGAAGCCACATCAGGAAACCCGAGTTCCAGGACGCCAACAACAAGGCTCCTTGATGCCGTTGGTACCTGGAAAAGCTTACACCTTCACTCACACAGGTCTCTGCGAAGCTCAATCCCTTTTTTGGGGTGCTCGTATTTGACGGACCTGGCTCTTTTCACTCCGCTGCCATCACCGTCTGGAACGGCAGCTTCGACAGTTAGTTGTTCAGTGTTTGGCGTCCAGTACTCTGCTTCCCAAATCCAAGCCAAATCGGCATTTCGACCTACTGCCTGTTCAGCCTCCTGTATGGTCATTCCACAAGTGATTCGATCATAGGCGGCTCGCAAGTCCACTGAACCGCTTCCACCTCCATCCGAAGAACCTCCACCAACATCGAGCGGATCTGATCCCCCGCCACATCCCGCTACTGCGACCGCGAACACGAAGCACAAGCCCCATCGGCTCCAGCGACCAGACGAAGAAACTCCAGCTTGTTTCAAGCTTTTCATCATTCACTCCCTTGATAAACTACTAACAAAGCGCTCAATAACGCCACGGTGCAACAAAAATTTGCACCTTAAATTGTAGTTCGGATGAAATGTGAAAACGCTCAGGCGTGTAGCCGGGAGCTCTTTGGAAGGTGGGACATCAGGAACTCCATCTGGTCCGCCAGGATGCGCCGGTTGCGCAAGATGAAGTCTTCCCACAGGCTGGGCACGTAAGGCGTGTAGATCAGGGGCATGTGGGCCTGCTCGGGGGTTCGGTTGCCCTTGCGGTGGTTGCACGAGCGGCAGGCCGTCACCACATTCATCCAGGTGTCGCGGCCGTTTTGCCCCAGCGGCATGATGTGCTCACGCGTCAGCTCTTCTTCGTGAAAATGCCCGCCGCAATAGCCGCACAGGCAACGGTCGCGGGCGAAGAGTTTGCTGTTGGTGAGCGTGGGCCGCAGGTCGAAAGGGTTGATGCGTGGCACGCCCTGGGTGCCGATGATGGAGTTGACGGTGATGATCGACTGCAGGCCGGAAACAGCGTTGTGACCGCCGTGGAACACGGCAACCTCGGCACCCATTTCCCAGCGCACCTCATCCGCGGCATAGTGCAGCACCGCTTCTTCCAGGCTGATCCAGGACTGGGGCAGCCCCTGCGCAGACAACTTCAAGACCTTCAAGACCCACCTCCACGTTGATATTCAACCGGACAATCTGTCTTCAGGTCAGGCCCCGCGCCACTTGGGGCCTGCCTGTCATGTGTCAATATACAGCGCTTCTGTGACAAACACCTTGAACCGCGCCCAACACCCGGCATGGGGCGGGCATCGCCCATGAAAATCATCCGAGGACTCTGGAACCTGCAGCACGGCGCCACCAGCGGGTCGCCACCCGGCTGCGCGCTCACCATCGGCAACTTCGATGGCGTGCACCGGGGCCACCAGGCCATGCTGGCGCTGCTCAACAACGAAGCCCGGCACCGCGGTGTGCCCAGCTGCGTGATGACCTTCGAGCCCCACCCGCGCGACTACTTTGCCGCCCTGCACCACAAGCCCGAGCTGGCACCGGCGCGCATCGCTACACTGCGCGACAAGCTCGAAGAACTGGAGCGCTGCGGCGTGGACCAGTGCGTGGTCCTGCCCTTCAACGCCCGCCTGGCCGGGCAACCGCCGCAGGCCTTCATCGAAGACATGCTGGTCGCCGGCCTGGGCGTGCGCTACGTGCTGGTCGGTGATGACTTTCGCTTCGGCGCCCAGCGCGCGGGGGATTACGCCATGCTGGACGCAGCGGGCGCCCGGCTCGGGTTCGACGTCGCGCGCATGCAGAGCTACGAAGTCCATGGCATCCGCGTGTCCAGCTCCGCTGTGCGCGACGCGCTGGGCGCGGGCGACATGGAGCGCGTGGCCACCCTGCTCGGCCGCCCCTACGCCGTGAGCGGACACGTGGTGCATGGCCGCAAACTCGGGCGCCAGCTGGCCGAAAGCCGCCCCGGCGCTGGCGACGGCTTTCGGACGCTCAACCTGCGCTTTGCCCACTGGAAACCGGCCGCAAGCGGCATTTTTGCCGTGCACGTGCACGGACTCACGCCCCCAGGCCAGCCCCTGGCGGGCGTGGCCAACCTCGGCGTGCGCCCGTCGCTGGACCCCGATGACGTGAACGGCGGGCGGGTGCTGCTGGAAACCCATTGCCTGGACTGGCCGGCCGACATGGCCGCCAGACTGCCTGGCGGAGAGGCCTACGGTAAAATCATCCGCGTGGAACTGCTGCACAAACTGCACGACGAACTGAAGTACGACGGTCTGGACGCCCTCACCCGGGGCATCGCCAAGGACCGCGACGATGCGCGTGCGTTTTTTGCGTCGCTGCACACCCAGACGCACCGCCAGACCACCCGCGACCGAATTTAACGCCGCTGCCGGGGCACCGAGCCCCGGGCTGCGCGCCCTCTGACAGGCTCGGGGCGACCCGCCCCAACCCGTGCGCCCTGCCGCACCACCGAGCCCGCCTTTGCCGATCCCGAATTCGAAAGCCGACCACCATGTCTGAAAAATCCGCTGCCCCGAAGAACGAGGCCAAGCCCGAAGCCAGCGCCTACCGCGCCACGCTGAACATGCCCGACACGCCGTTCCCGATGCGCGGCGACCTCCCCAAGCGCGAGCCGGCCTGGGTCAACGACTGGAACGGCGGCGGCCTCTACAAGCGCCTGCGCGACGCGCGCCAGGGCGCGGCACTGTTCGTGCTGCACGACGGCCCGCCCTACGCCAACGGCAAGCTGCACATCGGCCACGCGCTGAACAAGGTGCTGAAAGACATGATCGTCAAATCGCGCCAGCTCGCCGGTTTTGACGCG
The DNA here is from genome assembly GCA_002842215.1 of Betaproteobacteria bacterium HGW-Betaproteobacteria-9. Classification (GTDB taxonomy): domain Bacteria; phylum Pseudomonadota; class Gammaproteobacteria; order Burkholderiales; family Burkholderiaceae_C; genus Hydrogenophaga. Next base: position 39,861 of record PHCC01000023.1, read on the forward strand.
CAATACATCCCTGGCTGGGACTGCCACGGCCTGCCGATCGAGAACGCGATTGAAAAACTGCACGGCCGCAACCTGAGCCGCGACGACATGCAGGCCAAGAGCCGCGCCTTCGCCACCGAACAGATCGACCAGCAGCGCGAGGACTTCAAGCGCCTGGGCGTGCTCGGCGACTGGGAGCGCCCCTACCGCACCATGGACTTCGGCAACGAAGCCGGCGAAATCCGTGCCTTCAAGCGCGTGATCGAACGCGGCTTCGTCTACCGTGGCCTGAAGCCCGTTTACTGGTGTTTCGACTGCGGCTCTTCGCTGGCCGAGTTCGAGATCGAATACGCCGACAAGCAGAGCGACACGCTGGACGTGGCCTTCGAGACCGACGACGCAGCGAAGCTCGCCGCCGCTTTCGGCCTGTCCGCGCTCCCCGCCGGCAAAAGCGCCTTCGCCGTCATCTGGACCACCACCGCCTGGACCATCCCCGCCAACCAGGCGCTCAACGCCCACCCCGAACTCACCTACGCGCTGGTGGACACGCCCATGGGGTGCCTGGTGCTGGCTGAAACGCTGGTGGGCGCCTGCCTGGAACGCTTCGGCCTGCAAGGCAACGTGCTCGCCACCACCAAGGGCGATCAACTGGGCGGCCTCAGCTTCCGCCACCCGCTGTACGACGTGGACGCGGGTTACCGCCGCCTCTCGCCGGTCTACATCGCCGACTACGTGAGCGACAGCGACGGCACCGGCATCGTGCACTCGGCGCCGGCCTACGGCGTGGACGACTTCAACTCCTGCGTGGCCAATGGCCTGGCGTACGACGACATCCTGAACCCGGTACAGGGCAACGGCGCCTACGCGCCCGACTTCCCGCTGTTCGGCGGCCTGCATATCTGGAAGGCCGTGCCGGTCATCCTCGAAGCGCTGAAGAACGCCAGCCGCCTGCTGGCCACCCAGAAGATCACCCACAGCTACCCGCACTGCTGGCGCCACAAGACGCCGGTGATCTACCGCGCCGCCGCACAGTGGTTCGTGCGCATGGACGAGGGCGAAGGCGTGTTCACGAAAGACAAGGCGCCCAAGACCCTGCGCCAGCTCGCGCTCGACGCCATCGACCACACCAGCTTCTACCCCGAGAACGGCAAGACCCGCCTGCGCGACATGATCGCCAACCGGCCCGACTGGTGCATCTCGCGCCAGCGCAGCTGGGGCGTGCCCGTGCCCTTCTTCCTGCACAAGGATTCGGGCGAACTGCACCCCAACACCATGGCCATCCTCGACCAGGCGGCCGACATCGTTGAAAAAGGCGGGATCGAAGCCTGGAGCCGTGTGACGGCCGAAGAGATCCTGGGCGCCGACGCCCCGCTGTACACCAAGAGCACCGACATTCTGGAAGTGTGGTTCGACTCCGGCTCGACCTTCTGGCACGTGCTGCGTGGCAGCCACGCCAAGGCCTACCCGAACGGCGCCAGCCATGCCCAGGGCCCCGAGGCCGACCTCTACTTGGAAGGCCACGACCAGCACCGTGGCTGGTTCCACAGCTCGCTGCTGCTGGGCTGCGCGCTGTACGACCGCGCGCCCTACAAAGGCCTGCTGACCCACGGCTTCGCCACCGACGGCCAGGGCCGCAAGATGAGCAAGAGCCTGGGCAACACGGTGGAGCCGCAATCGGTCACGAGCAAGCTCGGCGCCGAGATCGTGCGCCTGTGGGTGGCCAGCACCGACTACTCGGGCGACCTCAACATCGACGACAAGATCCTCGCCCGCGTGGTCGACGCCTACCGCCGCATCCGCAACACGCTGCGCTTCCTGATGGCCAACGTGTCGGACTTCGACCCGGCCACCGACGCCGTGCCGCTGGAGCAGATGCTGGAGATCGACCGCTACGCGCTGGCCCGCGCCAGCGAGCTGCAGGCCCAGATCCTGGCGCACTTCGACGTCTACGAGTTCCATCCGGTGGTGAGCAAGCTGCAGGTGTATTGCTCGGAAGACCTGGGCGCGTTCTACCTCGACGTGCTGAAGGACCGGCTGTACACCACGGCGCCCAAATCGCTGGCACGTCGCTCGGCACAGACCGCCCTGCACCAGATCACCAGCGCCATGCTGCGCTGGATGGCGCCCTTCCTCAGCTTCACCGCCGAAGAGGCCTGGCCCATTTTTGCCGGCGACAAGAACCAGGGTTCGATCTTCTTCGAGACCTTTCTGCCGCTGCCGTCGGCGAACGAAGCCCTGCTGGCCAAGTGGAACCGCATCCGCGCGATCCGCGACGTGGCCAACAAGGCCATCGAAGACCTGCGCACCGCGGGTGCCGTGGGCGCCTCACTGCAGGCCACGCTGGTGATCACCGCCGGCGCCGACGATGCGGCCCTGTTGCGCTCGCTGGGCGACGACCTGAAGTTCGTCACCATCACGTCCGCCGCCACGGTGGTGGACGGGGCCGAGCTTCAAGTGACCGTGGCGCCGAGCGCAGCGCAGAAATGCGAACGCTGCTGGCACTACCGCGACGACGTGGGCGCCGAAGCGGCCCACCCCACGCTCTGCGGCCGCTGCGTGAGCAACCTGCACGGCAACGGGGAACAGCGGGTGATCGCCTGATGGCCAAAGTGAAAGGCTCTCTCTGGCCCTGGCTCGGTCTGGCGGTCGCCATCGTGCTGCTGGACCAGTTCACCAAGGTGATGATCCTGGGCAACTACCGCCTCGGTGACAGCACCACCGTCACCAGCTTCTTCAACGTGGTCCGCGTGCACAACACCGGCGCCGCGTTCTCCTTTCTGGCCTCGGCCGGGGGCTGGCAGCGCTGGTTCTTCACCGCCGTCGGCGTGGCAGCGGCGGTGTTCATCGTCTGGATGCTGCGCTCGCACCCGGGGCAGAAGCTCTTTGCGTTTGCGCTCGCCTGCATCCTGGGCGGCGCCATCGGCAACGTGATCGACCGCGTGCTGCACGGCTACGTGGTCGACTTCCTGGACTTTCACTGGTCGTTCCTGTCCGGCCTCTTCCCGGGCGGACATTTCCCCGCGTTCAATGTGGCGGATGCGGGCATCACCATCGGCGCCATCAGCCTGATCCTGGACGAAATCCTGCGCGTACGCCGAAGCAGATAAGCAGCCACATCCTGTCGCGCGCCGGTCTCCGACCCCGAGGGCGCCGTCCTGGCTGTGGCGGTCGGTCACCTGATCTGCGTTGAACGCCGCCGCCCGCACGGCCATCGCGCGTGCCTCAGGCGCCCTCGGGTGGGGCGTATAGTTTCCCCAGACATGAAACACCTGCTGAATCTGCTGGCCGCCATCGCGTTGCTGGTCTGGGGCACCCATCTCGTTCGCACCGGCGTGCTGCGCGTGCTGGGCAGCAAGCTGCGCCAGGTGCTGGCCGCGAGCATGGCCAACCGTTTCACGGCAGCCCTTTCGGGCCTGGGCGTTACGGCGATGGTGCAGTCGAGCACCGCCACAGCCCTCATCACCGCCTCCTTCGTGGGCCGCAACCTGATCGCCCTGCCCGCCGCGCTGGCCGTGATGCTGGGCGCCGACATCGGCACCAGCGTGATGGCGGTGGTGTTCTCGTTCGATCTGTCCTGGCTCTCGCCGCTGTTCATCTTCGTCGGTGTCACGCTGTTCATCTTGCGACAGGGCACCCAGGTGGGCGACGTGGGCCGGGTACTCATCGGTCTGGGCCTGATGCTGCTGGCCCTGCAACTGGTCAGCCAGGCCACGCACGTGCTCACGCGCAACCCCGCGGTGCAGCTGATGCTGGAATCGCTCACCAGCGACCGCATGCTGGAGATCCTGGTCGGCGCCACGCTGGCGGTGCTGTCCTATTCCAGCCTGGCAGTGGTGCTGTTGACGGCCACACTGGCCATCAACGTGGTGGGCATCGACGTGGCGCTGGGCCTGGTGCTGGGTGCCAACCTGGGCAGCGGCCTGCTGGCCGTGCTGACCACCGCCAAAGCCAACCGCGCCACGCGCCAGGTGCCGCTGGGCAACCTGTTGTTCAAGCTGATGGGCGTGGTCATCGCGCCGGCGCTCATTCCCCTTTGGTTGCGGCTGGTGCAGCCCTACGTGCCCGACCCGGCTGCGCTCACGGTGCTGTTCCACCTCAGCTTCAACCTCCTGGTCGGGCTGGTCTTCATCGGCCTGACCGGGCCGGTGGCCGGTTGGGTTGAAAAACTGCTGCCGCTGCAGGACGCCGGCAGCGCACTCAACCGCCCCAACCACCTGGACCCGTCCGCCCTGGCCACGCCCTCGCTGGCGATTTCGTGCGCGGCGCGCGAGGCGCTGCACCAGGCCGATGTGGTGGAGACCATGCTGCGCGGCGTGATGACCGTCATCAAAACCAACGACATGCAACTCGCACAGGACCTGCGCAAGCTGGACGACACGGTGGACGGGTTGTACTCGGCCATCAAGTACTACCTCACCAAGATCTCGCGCCAGCAGCTCAACGAGAAGGAAAGCCGGCGCTGGACCGACATCATCAGCTTCACCATCAACATGGAACAGATCGGCGACACCGTTGAGCGGGTGTTGCTGGACATCGAAGACAAGAAGATCCGAAAAGGCCGTGAGTTCTCCGATGCCGGCATGACCGAGATCAGCGCCATGCATGCGCGCCTGCTGGACAACCTGCGCCTGGGCATGAGCGTGTTCCTCGACGGCAACCTGCGCGACGCGCAGCGGCTGCTGGAAGAAAAGGTGCGCTTTCGCGAAATGGAACGCGAATACGCCAGCAGCCACCTGGAACGCCTGGCCGACCGCACCGCCCCCAGCATGGAAAGCAGCTCGCTGCACATCGACCTGATCAGCGACTTGAAGCGCATCAACTCGCACATCTGCTCGATCGCGTATCCCATCCTCGATTCGGCCGGCGCGCTCGCGCCCAGCCGTCTGCGCGAGATGGAAAACCCGCCCAGCCGGCACTGAAATCCGGCCCTCTGTGCTAATCTGGTCGACCCGCCCAACGGCGTGCCGCCAGGAGACACACATGCCCGGATTGCTGCCCCACATCGACCCCGATGGTCTGCTCGAGTTTTCGGTCGTCTACACCGACCGCGCGCTCAACCACATGTCCAAGCGCTTCCAGGGCGTGATGACCGACATCTCGGCCATGCTCAAGCGCGTCTACGGCGCGCACTCCGCCGTGCTGGTGCCGGGCAGCGGTACCTTCGGCATGGAATCGGTGGCGCGCCAGTTTGCGCACGGCCAACATGTGATGGTGATCCGCAACGGCTGGTTCAGCTACCGCTGGACGCAGATCTTCGACATGGGATCCATTCCCGCCAGCCACACCGTCATGAAGGCCCGGCGCAGCGCCGAGGGCGCGCAGGCCGCCTGGGCGCCGGCGCCGATTGAAGACGTGAAAGCCGCCATCGCGAAGGAAAAACCTGCGCTGGTGTTCGCGCCGCACGTGGAAACCGCCGCCGGCATGATGCTGCCCGACGACTACCTGCGCGCGGTCGCCGACGCGGTGCATGCCGTGGGGGGCCTGTTCGTGCTGGACTGCATCGCCTCGGGCGCGATGTGGGTCGACATGCAGGCCACCGGGGTCGACATCCTGATCTCGGCGCCGCAGAAAGGCTGGAGCAGCTCGCCCTGCTGCGCCATGGTGATGCTCAGCGAACGCGCCCGGAAGGCCATCGACGCCACCCAGAGCACCACCTTCGCCATGGACCTGAAAAAGTGGCTGCAGATCATGGAGACCTACGAGGGCGGCGGCCAAGCCTACCACTCCACGCTGCCGACCGACGCCCTGCTGCGGCTGCGCGACACCATGAAAGAAACCGAGGCCTACGGCTACGCCAAAGTGCGCGACGAACAGATCGCCCTGGGTCGCGCCGTGCGCGCGTTGCTGGAAGAACACGGTTTCCCCAGCGTGGCGGCGCCGGGCTTCCAGGCACCGGGTGTGGTGGTGAGCTTCACCAACGATCCCGACATCCAGTCGAGCAAAAAGTTCCTCGCCGCCGGCCTGCAGACCGCCGCGGGCGTGCCACTGCAATGCGACGAAGGTGCGGACTTCAAGACCTTCCGCATCGGCCTCTTTGGTCTCGACAAGTGGCACGACGTGGACAGCACCCTGGACCATCTGCGCACGGCCTTGCGGACCGTGGCACCGCAACCGGCGGCGGCGCTGGCCTGATGGGAGAACACGGTGCGCTGGCGGCAGACCTTGCTGACGCTGGCCACACTGGCCGGCGCGGTGCCGGCGGTGGGCGCTGACACCGGCATCGTCGTTTCATTGCGCACCCTGGGCGATCACAGCCCTGAGGTGGCCACCGACGGCGGGCCTGCCCTTCCCCAGTTGCTGGAGCAAGGCCAGGCGGCCATGGGTGCATTGGACTTTCATCTGGCGGCGCAACACTACTGCAGCGCTGCGCGCCAGGGCAGCGTGGACGGACAGTACCGTCTCGGCCGCCTGCTGCTGCAGCAGCGCAGCGTACCGAAAGCGCAGGCCCAGGGACGCTTCATGCTGGCACTGGCGGCCCAGAATGGCCACGCCGAAGCCCTCCAGTTTTTCGACGAGCCCGGCCTGCTCCCAGTGGACGAGCAGCGCCCGCAGTGCCTGCCCGAGCCGGCGGCCGGGTCGCTGGCAGACCGCACTGAGCCTGTGAGCCACGAAGTGGTGAAGCGCTATCTGGACCAACTGAACCGGGAGCGCCGCCGCTGGGCTCAGCGGGTGCAGGAACGCGCGCCCTATTACGGCGTGGACCCGCGCCTCGCGGTGTCCATCGTGCGCGCGGAGTCGAACTTCAACCCGTTCGCGGTGTCGCCCAAGAACGCCCAGGGACTGATGCAGCTCATCCCCGCCACGGCCAAGCGGTTTGGGGTACGCAACGTGTTGGACCCGCAGCAGAACATCGAAGGCGGACTCGCCTACCTGCGCTGGCTGCTGCTGCGTTTTGATCACGATGTGGTCAAGACCTCGGCCGCCTACAACGCCGGCGAAGGCGCGGTCGATCGCCACCAGGGCGTGCCACCCTTTCCCGAGACGCAAGCCTATGTGGCGCGCATCCTGGGTTTCTATCTGGCCACACGGCACCAGCCGCCACCCGCGCCCCAAGGCAAGGCGGCGCCTCTCAAGACCGACCGATCCTCACCCAGGGGCTGATCGCCCCTGGCGGCTAGGCTATGGCAGCAGGATGGTGCAGCCCGTGGTCTGGCGCGCCTCCAGGCTGCGGTGCGCGGCCTGCACGTCGGTCAGCGCAAAACGCTGGTCGATGCGGATCTTCACGTCGCCACTGCCCACCACCGCAAACAGTTCGTCGGCCATGGCCTGCGTGCGTTCGCGGCTGGTGATGTGGGTGAACAGCGTCTGGCGCGTTACATACAACGAACCCTTGGGGCCCAGGATGCCGGGCGCGAACGGCGCCACCGGGCCGCTGGCGTTGCCAAAGCTCACCATCAGGCCGAACGGCATGAGGCAGTCGAGCGACTTGTCGAACGTGTCCTTGCCCACCGAGTCGTAGACCACCTTCACGCCCTTGCCGGCGGTGATCTCTTTCACGCGGGCGGCGAAGTCCTCGGTGCGGTAGTTGATCGTGAACTCGGCGCCATGCTCGCGTGCCAGCGCGCATTTGTCGTCCGAACCCGCGGTGCCGATCAGGCGCAGACCCAGGGCCCGAGCCCACTGGCAGGCGATCAGTCCGACGCCACCGGCCGCGGCGTGGAACAGCACAAAATCACCCCGATTCAGCCCTTCCACGGGCTTGCAGCGCTTGAGCAGGTATTGCGCGGTCAATCCCTTGAGCATCATGGCCGCACCGGTCTCGAAGCTGATCGCGTCGGGCAACTGGCAGACGTTCATGGCTGGCATCACGCGCACATCGCTGTAGCTGCCCGGGGGGTTGGCGGCGTAGGCCGCCCGGTCACCGACCTTCAGGTGCATCACACCCTCACCCACGGCTTCGATCACGCCCGCGCCTTCCATGCCCAGCGCGAGTGGCATGGTGTTGGGGTACAGGCCGCTGCGCTGGTACACGTCGATGAAGTTCAGGCCGATGGCTTTGTGGCGGATGCGCACCTGGCCCGGGCCGGGTTCGCCCACGTCCACGGTGTCGATCACCAGTTGTTCGGGGCCACCGGTGGCGTGGATGCGCACGGCGCGGCTGGTCTGGGTCATGGGAATCTCCTGCATTTTTTGAAACGACCCACATGCTGCCACGAAACGGCCGTGTCGCCTGCGGGCCAGGTGCACAGGCCCCGCCCCAGCGCGGGACATGACCGTGTGGGTACAGTCGCCGCATGTCCACACCCGCTCCGCGCCTCACGCCGTCCACCATCGCCCTGCTGCTGATCCCGCCGCTCATGTGGGCTGGCAACGCCGTGGTCGGGCGGATGATGCAGGGCGCCATTCCACCGATCACCTTCAACCTCTTGCGCTGGGTGCTCGCCGGTGTGCTGCTGCTGCCGCTGGCCGCCTGGGTGCTGCGCCCGGGCAGCGGCCTGTGGCCACAACGCAGGCGTTTCGCGCTGCTGGGCCTGCTCGGCGTGGGCCTGTACAACGCGCTGCAGTACATGGCGCTCAAGACCTCGACACCGATCAACGTGACACTGGTGGCCTCCAGCATTCCGATCTGGATGCTGCTGCTCGGCCGCGTGCTCTACGGTGTGCCGGTCTCGCGCCGCGCAGCCGTGGGCGCCGCGCTCTCGCTGGCCGGCGTGGCGGTGGTGCTCTCGCGTGGCGAACTGGCACAGCTGGGCGCGCTGCGGCTGGTCGCGGGCGACGGCTGGATGCTGCTGGCCGCGCTCACCTGGGCCTGGTACAGCTGGCTGCTGGTGCGTCCGCCCGCGGGTGGCTACCCGCCCGACATCAAGGCCGACTGGGCCGCCTTCCTGCTGGCGCAGATCGTCTTTGGCCTGGGCTGGTCGGGCGTGATGACCGGCGCCGAATGGCTGACCCTGCCGCCCGCAACCACCGACCACATGCAATGGGGCTGGCCGCTGATCGCGGCACTGGTCTACGTGGCGGTCGGCCCGTCGCTGCTGGCCTACCGCAGCTGGGGCATCGGCGTGGCACGCGTGGGTCCCACGGTCGCAGGCTTCTTCAACAACCTCACGCCGCTGTTCGCCGCACTGATGTCGGCCACGCTGCTGGGCGAGATGCCCCGGCTGTACCACGCGGCGGGGTTTGTGCTGATCGTCGGCGGGATTCTGGTCAGCTCGCGGCGCTGATCAATATGTTCCTGGGTACAGCCCGCCATCGGGCAGGATGTTCTGGCCGTTGAGGTAGCCCGCCTGCTGGCTGCAGAGGAAGGCGCAGATGGCGCCGAACTCATCCGGTGTGCCGAATCGCTTGGCCGGCACCTGGCCGATCTGCACCGCGCGCACCTCGTCCACGCTCTTGCCGCTCTTGTTGGCGGCGCCAGCCAACGTGCCTTTGAGGCGGTCGGTGTCGAACTTGCCGGGCAGCAGGTTGTTGATGGTCACACCCTGCGCCGCGAGACCGCTGCGCGCCACGCCGGCCACGAAACCGGTGAGGCCGCTGCGTGCGCCATTGGACAGGCCCAGGATGTCGATCGGCGCCTTCACCGCGCTGCTGGTGATGTTGACGATGCGGCCAAAGCCGCGCGCCGCCATGCCGTCCACCGTGGCCTTGATGAGTTCGATGGGCGTGAGCATGTTGGCGTCCACGGCCTTGATCCAGGCTTCGCGGTCCCAGCTGCGGAAGTCGCCAGGCGGCGGGCCGCCCGCGTTGGTGACCACGATGTCGAAGGCCGTGCCCGGCCCGCCGGCCACGCCCAGCGCCGCGGCCCGGCCTTCTGTGGTGGTGATGTCGGCGGCCACAGCGATCACCTGCACACCGGGTGACGCGGCGCGGATGCCGGCGGCCGAGGCCTCCAGTGCGTCGTTCCCGCGCGCCACCATCACCACGTTCACGCCCTCGCCCGCCAGCGCCTGCGCGCAGCCAAGGCCCAGGCCCTTGCTCGCGCCACACACCAGCGCCCATTTGCCTTTGATGCCGAAATCCATGCCGTTATCTCCTGTTCAAAAATTCATTTCACCGCGCTGGCGGAACCAAAGCGTGTCACCAGAAAAACGCCCGAGAGCACCAGCAGCGTACCGGCCACGATCCAGCCGTTGAACGGTTCGTCCAGGATCAGCACGCCCATGGCGATGGTGGACATGGGGCCGATCATGCCGGTCTGTGCCGCCAACCCCGCGCCGATGCGTTCGATCGCCATCATCACCATCAACACCGGCGCAAACGTGCACAGGGTGGCGTTGAGCAGCGAGAGCCAGATCACCTCGGGTGCCACGTCGGCTGCGCTCAGGGGACGCAGGATCACGAACTGCAGCAGGCACAGACCGCAGGCCACGCTGGTGGCCAGGCCCACCAGACGCAACGAGCCCAGGCGCTTGACCAGCTCACCGCTGTAGACGAGGTAGATCGCGTAGCTGATGGCGCTGCCGAACACCAGCAGGGCGCCGAGCACAGCGTTCGGCCCCTGGAAGCCGGCCTCGTGACCGAACACCAGCAGCACGCCGGCGTAGCTCACCGCCATGGCCAGCGCCTGCAACCCGCTGATGCGGCGCTGGTAGACGAACCAGCCGAGCACCAGCACCAGCGTGGGGTTGAGGTACAGGATCAGCCGCTCCAGGCTGGCGCTGACGTATTGCAGGCCCCAGAAGTCGAGAAAGCTCGCGAGGTAATAGCCGGTGAACCCCAGGCCGACGATGCCGAGCCAGTCTCTGCCGCTGAGCGCCGCCTTGCCCCGGCTGGCCCACCAAGCCAGCGCCAGGAACAACGGCAACGCGAACAGCATGCGGTACATGATCAGCGTGACCGCGTCCACGCCATGGAGGTAGGCCAGTTTGACGATGATGGCTTTGCCACTGAAGGCAATGGAGCCGGCGCTGGCGAGCAGCAGGCCGGAGGCGAGGTGGGGATGGGGCTGGGCGGCGTCGGTCGACATTGGTCCAATTATCGGGACCCGCAGCGCCGCCTGCTGTCGCGTCGGACCATGTCCGCACAGACCGGGTGACCGCAGTCGTTCAGCCGCTCAGGCTTTGGGCGCCGACAGCAGCGCGGCATCCACCACACGATAGGTGCGGCCCTGCTTGTCCAGCGGTTCGATCAGTCCCTCGCGTTCGAACGCGGAGATCGTGCGGCTCACCGTCTCCAGTTTGAGGTCGAGCATGGCGCCCATGTCTTCGCGCGAGAACAGGTTGGCCACCGTGGGGTCGTGCTCCGCCCGCATCTTGAGAATGAGGCCGGCCACACGCTGGCGCGCGTTGCCGAAATTGAGCTCGGCCAGCCAGTCATCGGCTTCTTTCAGGCTGTGGTGCCATTGCTCCATCAGGCGCTGGTGCAGGCGCGGCGTTTCGCGGTTGAGGCGCTGGATCACCTGCAGCGGCAAGCGGCACACCTTGATGTTGGTCAGCGCGATGGCATCGGAGTCGTACACCGGGCCCATCAGGGCTTCGAGGCCGATCACGTCGCCCGAGCGCAGCACACGCACGATGCGCTGGCGCCCGTCGACCGTGTTGCGCACCAGCTTGATCACCCCCGAACGCAGGGTGTAGAGCGAGGTGGCCGTCTCGCCCATGCGCACCAACGGCTGACCCGCGCTGAATTCGAGGTCATCGATGGGCGCGTGGATCAGGTTGAAGTCCTCTTCGCGCAGGTCGGCAAACAGCACCATCTCGCGGATGCCACAGTTGCGGCAATCGGCAGTGCCGCGCCAGGCGGATTCGGTCTTGATCGGGATCATCTCGGACATTTCAGCAAGCGGACGTGTGGAGACCGGAATATAAGCCCTTGCTGAAAATCATGGACAACGATCCGGTCAAACGTTTGGCACATCGCGCAGCGGCGGAGCGCGGGGGCCGCAGTTTCGCCGCAGGGCCGCCCCAAGGCGAAACAGCCCCCACGGGGGGCAGCGACCCGCGCAGCGGCGGAGCGCGGGGGCCTCATCAAACCCACTCAACCGTTCACAGGCGGCGTGCAGGCCAACACCTCGTCCATCGTCGTCAGGCCTTCGGCCACGCGCGCGGCCCCGGCCAGGCGCAGCGGCCGCATGCCGTCCTTCACCGCCTGGCTGCGCAGGGCTTCGAGCACGGGCTCGCGACTCACCTTGCTCTTGAAGGCCTCGGTGACCACGAGCAACTCGTACAGGCCCATGCGACCGTGGTAGCCGGTCATGCGGCAATCGACACAGCCCACCGGCCGGTAGGGCCGGTATTTGCCGCTGACCTGCCAGGGTTTGACCAGTTCGGTCAAGGCTTCGCGCGATGCGGTGGTGTCGGCATCGTCTTCGCGCACGCGGCAGACCGGGCACAGGGTGCGCACCAGGCGCTGTGCCAGCACACCGAGCACGGTGGCGTTGATCAGGTAGGGCGGGATGCCCAGCTCCATCAGCCGCATGATGGCCGACGGTGCGTCGTTGGTGTGCAACGTGGTGAACACCAGGTGGCCGGTGAGCGCAGCCTGCACCGCCATCTCGGCCGTGGGCAGGTCGCGAACCTCGCCCACCATGATGATGTCCGGGTCCTGCCGCATCAGGGAACGCAGGCCCTGCGCGAAATCCAGGTCCAGGTGGGGCTGCACCTGGGTCTGGTTGAAGGCCGGCTCGATCATCTCGATCGGGTCTTCCACCGTGCTCACATTGACCTCTTCGGTCGCCAGGCGTTTGAGCGTGGCGTACAGCGTGGTGGTCTTGCCCGAGCCGGTCGGGCCGGTCACCAGCACGATGCCGTGCGGTTTGCTGGTGAGCAATTCCCAGCGCTGGGCATCGTGCGGTGCAAAACCCAGCGCGCTCAGGTCTTTCACCGTGGCTTCGGGGTCAAAAATGCGCATCACCAGCTTTTCACCAAAGGCGGTGGGCAGCGTGGACAGGCGCATTTCAACTTCGTCGCCCCGCACCGCACCGACACCGGGGCGCAGGGTCTTGATGCGGCCGTCCTGCGGGCGGCGCTTTTCCACCACGTCCATGCGGCCCAGCAGCTTGATGCGCGCGATCATCGCGTTCATCACGCCCATGGGCATCTGGTACACCGGGTGCAGCACGCCGTCGATGCGGAAACGGATCACGCCCTGCTCGCGCCGTGGCTCCAGGTGGATGTCGCTCGCGCGCTGGTCGAAGGCGTATTGCCAGAGCCAGTCCACCACCTGCACCACGTGCTGGTCGTTGGCGTCGAGCTGCTTGTTGGCCTTGCCGAGTTCCACCAGTTGCTCAAAGCTGCCAAAACCCGCCTGGCCACCGAGCTTGCTCGCCGCACGAACCGATCTGGCGAGCGCAAAAAATTCGGCCGTGTAGCGCGCCACGTCCATCGGACTGGCCAGCACCAGGCGCACGCTCTTGCGCGTCTGTCGCTCCACCTCGGGAACCCAGTCGCGGATGAAGGGTTCGGCGGTCGCCACCACCACCTCGGCCACCCCCACCTGCACCGGCAGCACCTTGTGGCGCTCGGCGTAGGCCGCGCTCATCACGTCGGCCACCTTGCCCACGTCGACCTTCAGCGGGTCGATGCGGAAGTAATCGATGCCGCTGCGCTTCGCCAGCCACTGCGTGAGCTGTTCGATGTCGAGCACATGGCCATCGGCCTCGCGCGCCACGCCCACCACCGCGAGCCGCTGCAACGGGTGCTGGGCGCTGTGCGCCGAGGCACAACGCGCCACCGTGCGGGCCGCCTCGTCCGCCGAGATCACGCCATCTTCGCGCAGCCAGCCCACCAGCGTGCGCCAGTCGAGCGGCCCTTGTGCTGCGGCGGGTGCGGGTGCGTGGGCTTTGGTGGAGGTTTTCATGGGCGTCTCAAGTTCAATGAGCCGGTTTGAAGATTTTCAGCCACTTCACGGCGGGCAGGCGCCAGCGCGACTGGATCTCTTCGGCCCGCGCCAGCAGCGCCATGCGCGTGGGGCGGTCGGCGGTGCGTTGCGCGAGCACGATGGTGTTGCCTTCGCGCGTGGGCTTGAAAGCCCAGACCGCGTCGTCGCCAAACGCGGCGCAGATGCTTTGCAGCGAGCGCTCGTAGCTCGCATCGCGGCCAAAGAGGTTCACCGTCATGACGCCCTCGTCGGTCAGCACCGAGCGGCAGTCGGCGTAGAAATCGGGGCTGTCGAGCACAGGCGCTGCGGCCTCGTGGTCGTACAGATCGACCTGCAACGCGTCGATCTTGCCGGTGTGCGCCGGGTTGCGGATTTCCTGTTCCGCGTCGGCCAGCAGCACACGCAGGCGCGGGCCATCGGGCGGCAGCTTGAACCAGCCCCGGCAGGCCGCCAGCACCTGCGGGTTGATCTCGATCGCCGTGGTGTCCATGCGCAGCTGCTTGAAGTGGAACTTGGTCAACGCGGCCGAGCCCAAGCCGAGCTGCATGGCGCGGCGCTTGCCCACCGAATCGGGCTCCACGAACAGCAGCCAGGCCATCATGCGCTGCACATAGTCAAGTTCGATGTCGAACGGCGCGTCGATGATCATCGAGCCCTGGATCCACTCGGTGCCCAGGTGCAGGAAACGCACCTCGCCGTCTTCGGACATGGTCACGTCGGGCAAGGTCTGCGGCCCGGTGCGGCGCCGGGCCGCGGCATTGGCTCCGCTCTTCATGCGCGGACTCCTGTGCGGTCACCGCCCAACAGGCGGGGGAACCATGCCACGGGGTGGCGGGCGGGCGAACCCCCTGAATCCGTCGCTGCGCGGACCGGCAACCAATACTGCATCTTTGTCACTTCTGGAACTGCAAAGCAACCATTATGAACAGGGACGCCGGGTGGCCCCGGGTGGAGGCACCTCAAGCCATCTGGTGTTTGCTCCGGGCGGATTTTTCTTTTTGGCTTGTGTTCAGCGCCGGCATCGCGCCAGGACGCCGCCGCCGCGCGGCCGACACTGCGAATGTCCCCCGGGCCGTTCCGGCCCTCCTCCTTTACTTCGCTGTGTCAGCCACCCGACGCCATCGTCCAAACCACATTTCTTCATTCCGAGGCTGAAACGCCCACACGTCTCCAGCTTGCTGTGGCGGTGCGTTCTGCACAGCGAGGTAAAGGAGGAGGGCCGCAGGCCCGGGGGACACGAGCGGCGCAGAGCGCGCCGACGCAGCAAGCCGGCGAGGTCCAAGGAGCGAAGGGCTTTACGCAGCCACCCCATGCCGCCGCAACACCTCGGCCCAGGCCGCCAGCTTGCGATCAAACGACCAGCTCGCGTTCGCCGGGCTGGTGGATGGCAACTTGTACACCGGCAGTCCGAACGCCGACGTGTGCTTGGCGTGCCGGTAACTCTCACCACCGTTGTGCGCAATGGCCTCCAGCATCGGGCACTGCCGCTGCACCGCAGCGAAGTCATTGAGTTCGGCGGCGCGGATGTCGGCGTCCAGACTGCCCTCGCGCTCACAGGCGCCGTACACGTCCCACAGCCCCAGACCGTGCTCGTGCAGCGCGGCGATGCGTTCGGCATACGGCAGCGTGATCAGTGGCCGCTGCCAGAGCGCGCCCAGGATCTTCCAGAACTGGTTCTGCGGGTGGCCGTAATACTGTTGCGCTCGCAGCGATGCCACACCCGGAAAACTGCCCAGCACCAGCAGGCGCGTGCCCGCGTCCAGCACCGGCGGCAAACCCTGCAGGCGGCTCAAGCCGCGGCCCCACCCGCCGCCAACGCAGCCAGTTTCGGGAGTGCCACCAAGGCGTTGGCACAGGTCGCCCGCGCCAGTTCATCGGCCGGCACACCCCGCAAATCCGCCACCACCTGCCCGATACGCGGCAACTCGGCCGGCGTGTTCACGCCCTGCGAGCGCCCGGCCGCGCGCTCGGCCGCTGTCGCATACAGCCAGTGCGGCGGGATGTCGGGCGCATCGGTCTCCATCACCAGCGCGGCGAGCGGCAATTCGGCGGCCAGCCGGCGCAGCTTCAGCGCCGGCTCGAACGTCACAGCGCCACCGAAGCCGAGCTTGAAGCCGAGATCCAGAAAAGCCTGCGCCTGCTGCGCGCTGCCGTTGAAAGCGTGTGCAATGCCGCCCGACACCGGCAGCTCGCGCAGGGCGGCCAGCAAGGCGTCGGCACTGCGCCGCACGTGCAGGATCACCGGCAGGCCGTGCCGGCGCGCCAGCCGCAGCTGCGCGCGGTAGAAGCGGGTCTGGCGCTCGCGCATGGCGGGTTCGCACAGCGCCGGCAAGAAGAAATCCAGCCCGATCTCGCCCACCGCCACCAGCCTCGGATCGTCGCGGTGTGCGGTGAGTGCCGCGTCCAGCGCATCCAGGTCTTCGTCCCGCGCTTG
The DNA here is from genome assembly GCA_002842215.1 of Betaproteobacteria bacterium HGW-Betaproteobacteria-9. GTDB lineage: Bacteria > Pseudomonadota > Gammaproteobacteria > Burkholderiales > Burkholderiaceae_C > Hydrogenophaga. The sequence goes on from PHCC01000023.1 coordinate 56,032, forward strand.
TGGCACGTACAGCGGGTGGATACCCAGCGCGTAGGCGTCGCCCAGGCGGCGCGCCAGCAGGCGCACCGTATCGAGGTTCTGCCGCATCACCGCCGGAATCACGCACAGACCCACGCCCAGACCGCGGGCCCGCTCGCGCGCCGCCACCGCCAGCGCGTGGTCAGCGCCGAATTCGGGAGCGTCAAGGTGGCAATGGGTGTCGATCCACATGGCGGTATAACGTTAATTGTGCCGCCTGAAACGTGCCCCATGGGGGGCACACCGTGCGGCTCCGGAGCCCCCGATGTCCCATTCGACCTCTTGTTTCGTCCGCCCCTTCGCCTGGCTGGCCATCTCCCTGTCGCTGGCCGCCTGCGCCGGACAGCCCGCCGCGCCCTCGCTCACGGGCACCGAGTGGCGGCTGGAAGCCCTGGGCGACAGCGCCGTGATGGAACGCTCGCAGGCCACGCTGGCGTTCCCCGAGGCGGGTCGCGTCGCCGGCAATGGTTCGTGCAACCGCTTCTTCGGTTCGGTCCGCATCGCGCAGGGCCACATCGGCTTCGACCAGATGGGTTCGACCAAGATGGCCTGCATGGGACCGGCGAACGGGCAGGAAACCCGCTACCTCGCGGCGCTGCAGAAGGCCGAACGCTACGAGGTGCAGGGCCGCACGCTGCTGATCCACGTGAAGGGCATGGCGCAGCCGCTGCGCTTCGTCCAGACCGCGCCCTGAGTACTCAGGTCAGCACGCCGGCTGTCAACCGCAAGACGCGCCCGCAGCGCGCGGCCAGCGTTTCGTCGTGCGTGACGACGATGAAGGCCGTGCCCTGGTCGCGGGCGAGCTGCATCATGAGCTCGAACACGCCGTCGGCGGTGCTGCGGTCGAGGTTGCCGGTGGGCTCGTCGGCCAGCACGCAGGCGGGCTGCGTCACCAGCGCACGCGCGATCGCCACCCGCTGACGCTCGCCACCCGAGAGCTCGGACGGCCGGTGGTGCAGGCGGCCGGCCAGTCCGACGCGCGTCAGGGTCTGGGTGGCGATCTCGGCCGCTTCGGCGCGTGGCATGCGGCGGATCCACAGCGGCATCGCCACGTTGTCGCGTGCGCTGAACTCGGGCAGCAGGTGGTGGAACTGGTAGACGAAGCCCAGGTGCCGGTTGCGCAGCGCGCCCTGCTGTGCCGCGCTCAGGCCCGACATCGTCTGCCCCATGAGCTGCACGCTGCCGCTGGTGGGCGCGTCCAGCCCACCCAGCAGGTGCAGCAGCGTGCTCTTGCCCGAGCCGGAAGCGCCGACGATGGCCACGGTTTCGCCTTTGCGCACCGTCAGGTCCACGCCCTGCAGCACGGTCACGTCCAGCCGGCCTTCGAAGAAGCGCTTGGTGAGGCCGGTGGCCTGAAGTACAACTTCACTCATAGCGCAAGGCCTCTGCGGGATTGACGCGGCTCGCGCGCCAGCTCGGGTAAATGGTCGCCACGAACGACAGCGCCAGCGAAATCAGTCCCACCGGCAGGATGTCGCCCTGCTGCGGGTCGCTCGGCATGCGACTGATGAGGTACACGTCCTGCGGCAGGAAGCTCGCACCCAGTAGGCGCTCCAGCGCGGGCACCAGCGTGTCGATGTTGAACGCCACGCCCAGGCCCAGCAGCAAGCCGGCGCCGGTGCCGATGATGCCCACCATCGCGCCCTGCACCATGAAGATGCCCATGATGCTCTGCGGGCTCGCGCCCAGCGTGCGCAGGATGGCGATGTCGGCGCGCTTGTCGGTCACGGTCATCACCAGCGTGGACACCAGATTGAACGCCGCCACCGCCACGATCAGCGTGAGGATGATGAACATCATGCGTTTCTCCAGCTGCACAGCAGCGAACCAGGTCCGGTTCTGGCGCGTCCAGTCTCGCACCAGCAGGCCGGGGTCGAGATCGGCGGCGATGGCAATGGCCACCTCGCGCGCTTCGTGCAGGTTCTTGATCTTCACGCGCACCCCCGTCGGCCCTTCGACGCGGAAAATGCGCGCGGCGTCGTCCTGGTGCAGCAGGGCCAGCGCCGAGTCGTACTCAAAGTGGCCCGAATCGAAAGTGCCCACCACCGTCATCTGCCGGATGCGCGGCACCACGCCCGCGGGCGTGACCTGGCCGCTGGGCGCGATCAGCGTCACGGTGTCGCCCTGAGCCACGCCCAGGCTGCGCGCCAGCTCGCCGCCCAGGATCACGCCGAATTCGCCCGGCACCAGCCGCGGCAGCACGGTGTCGGCGAGGTCGGCCACAAGGTCGGTCACCTTGGGCTCCAGTGCCGGGTCGATGCCGCGCACCAGCGCGCCCTTCATGTCTTCGCCACGCGCGATCAGCGCCTGCGCCCCCACAAACGGCGCCGCGCCCAGCACTTCGGGGTGGCGCTCGATGATGGCCAGCGTGTCGGCCAGGTTGGGGATCGCCTGGCCACCCGGTTCGAAGACCTCGATATGGGAAAGCACGCCCAGCATGCGGTCGCGCACTTCTTTCTGGAAACCGTTCATCACCGACAGCACGATGATGAGCGCAGCCACGCCCAGCGCGATGCCCAGCATGGACACGCCCGAGATGAAGGAGATGAAGCCGTTGCGCCGGGTGGCGCGGCCGGCGCGCGTGTAGCGCCAGCCCAGGATGAGTTCGTAAGGGGTTTGCATCGAACGGGGATTGTGGCATCCCCGACAATCGCGTCATGCCCGTTGCCCCCATGGCCTCAGAAGCCCCGCCCCCATTGCCCAACAGTCTGCTGATCCCGTTTGCCAGCGCCAGTGCGCCGGAGTGCCTGGCGGTGCTGAGCAGCCTGCGCCTGCCGAACCTGCAGGCCCTGCTGGCCGAACTGGCGCCCGTGACCACCGACAGCGGTGACGACCACAGCCTGAGCCTGCCGCACGAGCGCGCGCTGGCGCGGGCGCTAGGGCTGTTGAAGGCGGACGGATCGGCCTGCGACGACGGTCAGATTCCGTGGGCGGCCTCGGACGGCGACGAGCCCGCCAAGCCACAGGCCTGGTTCAGCCCCTGCCATTTCCAGATCGGCACGGACCACGTGAGCCTGTTGCCGGGCGAGCAGATTGGCTTGACCGATGAAGACGCCCGCCACCTGTTCGACGCGTTTGCACCCTACTGTGCGGAAGACGGCATCACCCTGCGCTTTGAGAGCGCCACGCGCTGGCACGCCAGCGGCGAACCGCTGCGCGACATCGCCTGCGCCAGCCTGGACCGCGTGAGCGGCCGCCCGGTGGACGGCTGGATGCCCCAGAGTCCCGCCAATCCGGCCGGCAGCCAGTTGCTCAAGCGCCTGCAAAGCGAAGCACAGATGCTGTTCTACACGCACCCGGTGCACGATGCGCGCACCGCGCGCGGCCTGCTGCCGGTCAACGGCTTCTGGGTCAGCGGCGCGGGTGCTCTGGAAACGGCCACACCCTTGCAGCCGGCACCGACCGTGCCCGACACCCTGCGCCAGGCCGCGTTGCGCGCCGACTGGGCCGCCTGGCAACAGGCCTGGGCGCAGCTGGACGCCACCGCCATCAAAGCCCTGCTGGAAGCCGCGCGCCGCGGCGACCCGGTCACACTCACACTGTGCGGCGAGCGTTGCGCGCAAACCTGGGTCAGCGCGCCACGCGGCGCTGGCGCGCGCCTCAGTCGCCTGTTCAAAAACCTGCTTAGCACGCCCCCGGCCTGGAAAGCCCTCGAAACCCTATGAAGATCATCACCCGCGATGTACCGCCCCGCGCCGCCTGGGCGCTGGAACAAGGCGGTGTGCACCCGCTGCTGGCCCGCCTGTTTGCCGCGCGCGGCATCACCAGCAAGGAACAGCTCGATGACGCGCTCTCGCTGCTGCTGCCGCCCGCGTCCATGAAGGGCGCGCAGGAAGCCGCCCGCGCGCTGGCCGACGCCATGGCCGCGAACAAAGCCATCTGCATCGTGGCCGACTACGACTGCGACGGCGCCACCGCCTGCGCGGTCGGACTGCGCGGCCTGCGCCTGCTGGGCGCACCGATGGGTTTTGACCGCGTGAACTACCTGGTGCCCGATCGCGTGACCGACGGCTACGGCCTCACGCCCGCGATCGCCAAGCGCGTGAAGGCCCAGGGTGCCGACGTGCTGGTGACGGTGGACAACGGCATCGCCAGCCTCGACGGTGTGCGCGCCGCACGCGAACTCGGCCTGCAAGTCATCGTGACCGACCACCACCTGCCCGCGCTGAAAGGCGGCGAAGTCGTGGTGCCCGCCGACTGCATGATCGTCAACCCCAACCAGCCGGGGTGCGACTTCGAGAGCAAATCGATTGCTGGCGTCGGCGTGATGTTCTATGTGTTGCTGGCGCTGCGTGCCGAGTTGCGCGAGCGCGGTGTGTTTGATGCGAAGTCACAACCGAAGATCGACACGCTGCTGCCCCTCGTGGCGCTCGGCACCGTGGCCGACGTGGTGAAGCTCGACGCCAACAACCGCCGCCTCGTGGCGCAGGGCCTGAAGCGCGTGCGCGCGGGTGCCATGCCGCCGGGCATGACGGCGCTGTTCAACGTGGCGGCTCGCCAGCCGCAAAAAGCCACCAGCTTCGACTTCGGTTTCGCGCTCGGCCCGCGCCTGAATGCCGCCGGGCGACTGGCCGACATGACGCTGGGCATCGAGTGCCTGACCACCGACGACGGCCTGCGCGCCGACGAACTCGCGCGCACGCTCGACGGCATCAACCGCGAGCGCAAAACCATTGAAGGCGAGATGCGCGACCAGGCGCTGCTGCTGGCCGAGGAGATGTTTGACGAGTCCGAAGAGCCGCCGCCGGCACTGATCGTGTTCGACCCGGACTTCCACGAAGGTGTGGTCGGCATCGTCGCTTCGCGCCTGAAGGACAAGCTGCACCGCCCCACCTTCGTGTTCGCCGCCAGCGGCGCCGAAGGCAAGGAAAACGAACTCAAGGGCTCGGGTCGATCCATCCCCGGTTTCCACCTGCGTGACGCGCTGGACCTCGTGGCCAAGCGGCACCCGGGCGTGTTGCTGCGCTTTGGTGGCCACGCCATGGCGGCGGGCTGCACCATCGACGAAGAGCACCTGGACATCTTCGAGGCCGCGCTGCAGCAAGTGGCCCACGAATGGCTGGACGCCGCCACGCTGCAGCGGCGCATGGAAGCCGACGGCGCGCTCGACAAACAGTACCGCCGCACCGATCTGGTGGACACGCTGCACCACGAGGTGTGGGGCCAGGGTTTTGCGCCACCGGTGTTCTGCGAAGAGCTGCAGATCGTGTCGCAGCGTCTCGTGGGCGAGAAACACCTGGCGCTCAAGATGAAGCACCAGGGTGACCCGGTGGACGGGATCTGGTTTGGTCACACTGAGCCTTTGCCTGAGCGGGTGAAGCTGGCATTCCGGCTTGATGCGGATGAGTGGCAGGGGCAGCGGCGCGTGCGCTTCCTCATTGAGGCGGCTGAGGTCTGAGGCTTTGTTTCGTTCGTCAACCTCGCGCGCTGGCGAGACCATGGCGCTCTGCGCCGCTCATGTCCCCCGGTCCGGCTTCGCCGGCCCTCCTCCTTTACTTCGCTATGCAGAACACCATGTCCTCGACAGCAAGAGGCGGGCTGGCTCTCAACCTCTGACACGAATTCGCTTTAAAGGGCACACGAACCGTCCGAGAACCAGTGAGGTCATCGGCAAACGGGGTGACTGATGCAGCGAAGTAAAGGAGGAGGGCCGGAACGGCCCGGGGGACATGAGCGGAATCGGTCACCCCGGTTGCCGATGACCGGAGCAACACAAGAAGAAATGCCCCGTCAGCTCATCAGCGCTTCACGAACAGCCGCCAGCTGACGACGGGAGACAGACAGCCGCTCGTCCACCCCATCGAGCCGCACCGTCCAGCCCTCACCGTCCACCGGATCGTTGTGCTTCTCCACCGCCCGCACCGCGCGGCGTGCCACCAGCGCATTGCGGTGCACACGCACGAACAGGTGCGCGTATTTCTGCTCCAGATCACTCAAGGCGCCGTCGTAGATGTGCTCCTTCTCCGCCGTGCGCACCGTGATGTATTTCAGCTCGGCCTTGAGGTAGATCACGTCCGACAGCGCCACGCGCTCGCTGCGCCCGCGCTCCTGGATCAGCAGGCTGTCCACAGCGCCGGAGGTTTCTGCACCCTCGCCGCCCACACTGCGCAGGCGCTGCGCTTTCTGCAACGCCTGCTGCAGGCGCTCCAGCCGCACCGGCTTGGTCAGGTAATCGATGGCTTCCAGGTCAAAAGCCTGCACCGCATGCTCGGCGTAGGCCGTGACAAAAATGATCTGCGGCGGCGAAACCATCTGGCGCAAGCTGGCGGCCAGCGCCATCCCGTCGACGCCAGGCATGTGAACGTCCAGCAGCACCAGATCGCAGGCCGTGCGCTGGATCTGCTCCATCGCCTGCACCGCGTTGGCCGCTTCGCCCACGATCTCGGTGCGCGGATCGGCGCAATCGCCCAGCAACGTGCGCAGCCGCGAACGGGCCAGTGTTTCATCGTCGACGATCAAAACCTTCAATGCCATGCCACGCTCCCTTGCTGTCAGGCTCGAAACAACAGCTTATACCGGTATTTCAAGACGAACCTGAAACACATCATCGACCAGCGCGCTCTGAAACCGGCCCTGCACGTCGTGCAACAGGGCCAGGCGCTGGCGCACGTTGTCCAGCGCCAGCCCGTTGCCTCTGGCGCCACTGCCCGCCGGCACAGTGTTGGTCACCTTGATCACCACCACGCTGCCACGCCGCTGCGTGCTGATGCGCACCACGGCACCAGTGGGGCTGGGCTCCACGCCGTGCTTGACCGCGTTTTCCACCAGCGGCTGCAGGATCAGCGGCGGCAGCCGGGCCTCGGAGGCCGACTCGTCGATGCTCCATTCCAGCCGCAGGCGAGCACCAAAACGCACCTGTTCGATCGCCAGGTAGTGCCGGGCCAGCTCCAGTTCCTGGCTCAGCGGCACCGCTTCCTTGGAGTCGGCCAGCGCGTGACGGAACAGTTCGCTCAGGTCTTCGAGCAGGCGCTCGGCCTTGGCGGGCTCGGCCCGCACGAGCGCGATCGCGCTGTTGAGCGTGTTGAACAGAAAGTGGGGCCGGATGCGGGCCTGCAATTCCGCCAGCCGAGCCGTGGTGCTCGCCGGTGTGCGGGCGCGGGCGCGCCAGACCAGCGCCGCCACCAGCACCGCCGCCAACAACGCCCCCGAGGCCGCGCTGGCCAGCCAGGGCGCCGGATCCACCAGCCCCATCCAGTACAACAGCGCGCAGCCGTAGAGCGCTGCCAGGGTACCGAGCGTGACACCCGCGGTCCACTGCGCCGGCATCGGCAGGGAGCCCAGCGGCCGCTTGAGCGCGCAGACGCCCAGCAACCAGACCAGGGTCGCGGGCAGGGCAGCGCCCGTCAGCATGGCCATCTGGCCGGTCCAGTCCCACCAACCCTGCGAGCCAAACAGCGCCGCCACCCACACGACGGCCTGCACAAACAGCACCGCCCGCAACACCACACCGACCTTGCAGGTGTCGAACACCAGTTCGCTGGCGCGCACCGGCTCGGGCATGCGCCGCAAAGGCCGCATGCCGGCCGCTGGCGCCAGGTCCTGGAAGCTCGATAAAATTCGGGAGTCTTGCATGGCTCGCACTATAGGCTGCGACCGCCCGAACAGGGGCAGCACAGATCCGTTTGTAAAACCCGGCCAGCCCGGCCCGGCGCACCCGCCGCCCTCCAATTCCCTACCCAGCCGCTGGCACCACCATGTCCACCAACCAACTCGACAAGAAATCCGAAGCCTGGTCCGCCCTATTCTCGGAGCCCATGAGCGAACTGGTCAAGCGCTACACCGCCAGCGTGTTTTTTGACAAACGCCTCTGGCTGGCCGACATCACCGGGTGCCGACGACCGCACGTCGATCGAGCGCGGCATGGCGCAGATCCGCGCTGAAATAGAAGACGGCACGTTCGAATGGAAGCTCGATCTGGAAGACGTGCACCTGAACATCGAGGCCCGCCTGACCCAGTTGGTGGGCGACGCCGGCAAGCGCCTGCACACGGGCCGCAGCCGCAACGACCAGGTCGCCACCGACGTGCGCCTGTGGCTGCGCAGCGAGATCGACCTCATCAGCGACCTCTTGCAGGAGCTGCAAACCGCCCTGGTGGACGTGGCCGAGCAGAACGTCGAAGTCATCCTGCCAGGCTTCACACATCTGCAGGTGGCGCAGCCGGTGAGCTTTGCCCACCACCTGCTGGCCTATGTGGAAATGTTCGCGCGCGATGCCGAACGCATGGCAGACGTGCGCCGCCGCACCAACCGCCTGCCGCTGGGCAGCGCCGCGCTGGCCGGCACCACATACCCGTTGGACCGCGAGCGCGTGGCCGTCACCCTGGGCATGGTGAATGAGCAGGGCAACCCGCAGGTCTGCCAGAACAGCCTGGACGGCGTGAGCGACCGCGATTTCGCGATCGAATTCACCGCCGCCGCCTCGTTGTGCATGGTGCACATCAGCCGCTTCAGTGAGGAGCTGATTTTGTGGATGAGCCAGAACTTCGGCTTCGTGAAGATTGCCGACCGCTTCACCACCGGCTCATCGATCATGCCGCAGAAGAAAAACCCCGACGTGCCCGAACTCGCCCGCGGCAAGACCGGCCGCGTGGTCGGCCACCTCATGGGCCTGATCACCCTCATGAAGGGCCAGCCCCTGGCCTACAACAAGGACAACCAGGAAGACAAGGAGCCGCTGTTCGACACCGTGGACACGCTCAAAGACACGCTGCGCATCTTTGCCGAGATGGTGGGCGGCCAGCCAAACCCGGCCACGGGGCAGAAGGAAGGCGGCATCACCGTCAACGCCGTGGCCATGGAAGAAGCCGCCAAGAAGGGCTACGCCACCGCCACCGACCTGGCCGACTACCTGGTGAAGAAGGGCCTGCCCTTCCGCGACGCGCACGAAACCGTGGCTCACGCCGTGAAGGCCGCCACCAGCCACGCCTGCGACCTGTCCGAACTGCCGCTGGCCGTGCTGCAGAGCTTCAACGCCAGCATCGAAAAAGACGTCTACGAGTGCCTGAGCCTGCGTGGCAGCCTGAACGCTCGCAACACGCTGGGTGGCACCGCCCCGGCCCAGGTGCTGAGCCAGATCGCACGCCACCGCGCCCGCCTGGCCTGAACCTTCACACCGGGCGGCTGCCAGTCGGGCCGCCGCCTCGGAGCAGGCTCAAGACCGCTTCAAGGGCGCCGATACACAGGGTGAAAACGAAAGTCCGCTGCACGCGGGCGACAACCCTTGAATCGGAGGTTCCCCCATGTCTTCAGAGTTTCTGTGGATCGCTGCTGTGCTGGCTTCTGCCATGGCATGGTGGTTGCTCCGCCGCCCGGTCGTGCGCGCCCCAGCCAGTGCATCCCGTGAAGTGACCACCCTGCGCAGTGCCCTCGGTCCCGTGCCGGCTCACTCGCCGCGCCCGGCACCTGCCTTTGTCGCCACCGTCCAGCCCTTGCCGGACGCGCTGGCGGGTTTCCACTGGCGCACAGAAGCCGATCTCGATAGCGCAGGCCACGCCACCCTGATCGCTGCCGTGCGCGGCATCCCGCGCCCGCCGCGCTCCATGCAGCAGCTGCTGTCGCCCGAATTCGTGGCCCGGGCCAGCTCCGCCGAACTCAGCGAACTCGTGATGGGCGAACCGCTCATCGCGGCCAAGGTGCTTTCCACCGTGAACTCGCCCCTGTACGGCCTGCACAGGCCCGTCACCAACATCGGCCAGGCCGTCACGTTCCTGGGCATCAGCAGCGTGCGCAGCCTCTGCCTGCAATACATGCTGGCAGAAGCCTTCAAACCCACGCTGGCCGAGGCGCAAAAAGCGTTCGATGCCATCTGGAAAGCCAGCGCCATGGCCAGCGAGCTGGCCATGCGCCTGGGCAAGGCGCTGAACCTGCCCGACCAGGCGTCGATGTCCACGCAAGTGGTTCTGGGTTTCGTGGGCCAGCTGGCCGCCGCCTCGCTCATCCCCGCAGCCGGCATGCCGCGGTGGCTCGGCCGCGACCGGCTCGAACGCGCGCGGCTGGAGCAGGAGCTGCTGGGCCTGAACGCCGTGGAAATCGGCGGCCTGCTCATGAAGTCGTGGGAACTGCCCGCCGCGCTGGTGGACGATGTGAACGACATGGGCCGCCTGCTGGTCACCCCGCCGGCCGCCATAGAACCTGGGCGCCTGCCGCGCATCGCGCTCGGCTATCTCTGCGCCCACCTGGGCGAAGGGCTGGCGCAAGGCCGCATCCCGTCGCCCGAGGCACTCACCATCGGCGACGGCGTGGACACCCACCACCTGCGCGCCTGCCTGGACCACCCCATGCTCGCGCGCCTGCCCGCTGCACTGCAATCCCCCGAATTGCAGGCCGCCGTGCGCCAGATGCTGGGCGAGCCGACCGAGGCCTGAGAGCGGCACAATGGCGGCTTCCGGCGACGCTTGACCTTCATCAAGCCCCCCGGCCCACCCACCCCGTACAGTTGCGCCCCATGAACACCACCGCCACGCCCGAAGCCCCCGCCACCACCACCGGCCTGGAATGGGCCCCCAGCCTGCAGACCGGCGACGACCGCATGGACGAAACGCACGAAGAATTCGTCACCATGCTCAACCAGCTGCTCGCCACCCCGCAAGACCAGCAGCTGCCGCTCTACCGCGAATTCGTCGAACACACCGCCGCCCACTTCGCGCAAGAAGAGCGCTGGATGCTCGCCACCGGCTTCACCGCCGACAACTGCCACGCCTCGCACCACGCGACCATCATGGAAACGCTGCACGCGGTGATTCCCCACTACCAGAACGACGACCCGGAAATCATCACCCGCCTGGCCGAAGCGCTGGTCGAATGGTTCCCGCAGCACGCCGCCAGCATGGACGCCGGCCTGGCCCTGCACCTGAAGGACGTCGGATTCGACTCCCGCACCGAAACCCTGGCCGATCCCGACCGGGTGCGACCGGCGACGATGAGCGGCTGCGGCAGCGTTTCCTGCAGCTGAGCGCTCGCCGGCCACCCGATCAAGCCACCGCCGGGTGGCTTTTTTGTTGCTGAGCCCCACCGGCCGGCTTGCAACGACGCGTGAGACATTCAGACCTATAAACGCGGGATGAACAAACTGCTTCTCGCCCTCGCTGTTGCGGGGGCCCTGTACTACGGCCTCGGCCAACAAGACAAACCAGATCCCGCTGCTACCCAAACGGGTGCGCCGGCCCGCAGCGGTAGCGACGCCATTCGCGCCGCCTTCGATGAACAGCGCAGCAGCGTGCAGGTGGCTGGCCAGGGCACCGTGGTCAAACTGCTGCGGGACGACAACGATGGCAGCCGACACCAGCGTTTCGTCCTGGAGCTGCCCTCGGGGCACACCTTGCTCGTCGCCCACAACATCGACCTGGCGCCGCGCATTGATGGCCTGGCAACCGGCGACAACGTGGCCTTTCACGGCGTGTATGAATGGAATCCGCAAGGCGGCGTGTTGCACTGGACGCACCACGACCCGCGTGGTCAACACCCAGCCGGATGGCTGCGGCACGCAGGACGCACCTACCAGTGAACACCTGTCCACCGGTCGTCAGTGAGCCACCTTGACGCGCCAAAAACGCACCTATCCGGCGCGTTCCAGCACCAAGAAAGGATGACGACGCACCATATTGGATTATCTGGCTTGTTTTTTGCTTGTGCGTGGTGCGATTCGCCATGCAGACCCTGTTTTGGCGCTTTCAACGCACCAAAACACGTTTTTCTGCACGGAGATTTTTCATGGACGCACTCAAACAGGGCGCTGACGCCCTGTTCATCCTGCTCGGCGGCATCATGGTCCTGGCCATGCACGCCGGTTTTGCCTTCCTCGAACTCGGCACGGTTCGCAAGAAGAACCAGGTCAACGCCCTGGTCAAGATCCTGGTGGACTTTTCGGTCTCGACCATTGCCTACTTTGTCGTTGGCTACGGCGTCGCCTACGGCGCCTCGTTCTTCGTCGGCGCCGAGACGCTGGCCCAGAAAAACGGCTACGAGCTGGTGAAGTTCTTCTTCCTGCTCACCTTCGCCGCCGCCATCCCCGCCATCATCTCCGGCGGCATCGCCGAACGCGCCAGGTTCTGGCCGCAACTGATCGCCACGGCCGTCATCGTCGGTTTCGTCTACCCCTTCTTTGAAGGCATCGCCTGGAACGGCCACTTCGGCGTGCAGGCCTGGATCACCGAAACCACCGGTGCCGCCTTCCACGATTTCGCGGGCTCGGTCGTCGTGCACGCCGTCGGCGGCTGGATTGCGCTGCCCGCGGTCATCTTCTTGGGCGCCCGCGCCAACCGCTACCGCAAAGACGGCGGCATCTCGGCCCACCCGCCATCGAGCATTCCCTTCCTCGCGCTGGGCGCGTGGATCCTCTGCGTGGGCTGGTTCGGCTTCAACGTGATGAGCGCGCAGACGCTGGAAAAAATCTCGGGTCTCGTCGCCGTGAACTCGCTCATGGCCATGGTCGGCGGCACACTGGCCGCGCTGCTGGCCGGCAAGAACGACCCCGGTTTCGTGCACAACGGCCCGCTCGCCGGCCTCGTGGCTGTTTGCGCCGGCTCCGACCTCATGCACCCGCTGGGCGCGCTGGTGGTCGGCGCCGTGGCGGGCGCGCTCTTCGTGGGCATGTTCACACTGACGCAAAACCGCTGGAAGATCGACGACGTGCTCGGCGTCTGGCCGCTGCACGGCCTGTGCGGCACCTGGGGCGGCCTCGCGGCTGGCATTTTCGGCCAACAGGCACTGGGCGGCCTGGGTGGCGTCAGCTTCAGCGCACAACTGATCGGCACCGCCCTGGGCGTGAGCTGGGCGCTGCTCGGCGGTGCCGTGGTCTACGGCGTGCTCAAAGCCACCATGGGCCTGCGCCTGAGCCAGGAAGAGGAATACGACGGCGCCGACCTGACCATCCACCGCATCAGCGCCACACCGGACCGGGAAGTGAGCTGGTAGGCCGGATCGGCCGCCTACGAGCCGTCCCGTCCCTCACCGTGACCGTGCAGGACATAGTGGCCAAAGGGATTCAAGCCCGCCTGCCGGACATCGGGGTTCCGCTCAAGATACCGGTCTGCGGAAAACTTCCGGTAGTCGAGCTGCAGATCACTCTTGCTGCGCAGGCACTCCAGGTACAGCTGGGACACCAGCTCGACAAAGCTGGCGTTTTCAGCCACCTCGGCGCCACGGTCCGTCAATTCGCTGCGAATCGTCGCCAGCATCTCAGGCGTCGTGCGCCCCAGCCAGTCCTTCAGACCCGTGCAGTCCATGTCTTGCTCGGAATAGGGCGGTAGTTTCAGGCTTTGCCCCAGGCGGGCCTCCATCCAGCCCATGTCCCAGATATCGATTTCCCGGGACACCAATCTGGCGGGTATTTCAAACCGGCCCGGAAACAGGCGCCCGACAACACCCAGCAGCTCACGCCAGGAATGGTGCAACACGTCACTCCCGGACGAGAACATCGGAAAACTGTTCAAGGCGTAGATACACCTGACGGCGTTTGTCGACAAGGTGGCATTTACCTCCAGGCGGTGGGCAGGCTCGTTTTTCAACCCGATCCACGATGCAAAATCAGCGATCACATCACCACTCAGCAACTTGTCACGGCGGTACAGCCGATAGGCAACACACTCCGCCCCGAAGACGTCTTCGATATGGACAAAGTTGCTCCGATACGAAAGGGGGTGCAAGTGATCGCCAGCATGTCCCCATTTGATGGCCTCCTGAGTGATGGCCTTGACATAGTCAAAAGGATCCCTGACATAGGCGTAGACCTGAATGTCGCTGGCGTACTGGCGAAGCAGCGCACCCAGTTCCTGCACAGCCTCCAGATCGAAACCCGTGATGGCTTCCGCCGACAGGATCAGGGCCTCGGTTTCCCACGCCCTCGCCCTCTTGTGGCCCTTGTCAAAGGCGGTGTTGATCAGGAGTGAGTGGTTGTATGCACGCTGGTGATCCGCCTCCACCGCGGGCGGCAGCGGCGCGTATTCGAAAACACCATCCCGGTAACCAGCCAGTGAGGCCTGTATGGATGTTGATCCCGTCTTGTGCATCCCAACGTGGAGGACGATTTTTTTCATCAGCAGGGTCTCCCAGATGATCGCAAAGTCTAAACAGCTGTCATCGTCGGCTTCGCATAGGCCTACATCTGGAACAGGTATAGACACACGACGGCGCGGACCTGACCAACCGCCGCCTACGAACCGTCGCGCCCCTCGCCATGGCCGTGGAGCACATAGTGTCCAAAGGGATACAAACCCGACTGCCGGACATCGGGATACCGCTCAAGGTACCGGTCCGCAGAAAACGTCCTGTAGTCCAGCTGCAGATCGCTGAAGCTGCGTATGCACTCCAGGTACAGCTGGAACAGCAGTTCGACAAGGCTGGCGTTTTCAGCCACATCGGCGCCACGGCTGGTCAACTCCCTGCGAATCGTCGTCAGCATCCCGGGCGTCGTGCGCCCCAGCCAGTCCTTCAGCCCCGTGCACTCCATATCTTGCTCGGAATAGGGCGGCAGCTGCAGGCTCTGCCCCAGCCGGGCCTCCATCCAGGCCATGTCCCAGACATCAATCTCCCGGGCCACCAATCTGGCGGGTATTTCAAACCGGCCCGGAAGCAGACGCCCGAAAACGTCCAGCAGTTCGCGCCACGCGTAGTGCAACAGCCCATTCCTGGACGAGAACATGGGATAACTGTTCAAAGCGTAGATGCACCGGACCGCGTCGGTCGACAAGGTCGCATTCGCCTCCATGCGGTGGGCAGGCTCCTTCTTCAACCCGATCCACGATGCAAAATCAGCGATCACATCGCCACTCAGCAACTTGTCACGGCGGTACAGCCGATAGGCAACACACTCCGCCCCGAAGACGCCTTCGATATGGACAAAGTTGTTCCGGTACGAAAGGGGGTGCAGGTGATCCCCGGTGTATCCCCACTTGATCCATTCCTGCGTGGCGGACTTGACATAGTCAAACGGATCCCTGACGTACGCGTAGACCTGAATGTCGCTGGTGTACTGGCGAAGCAGCGCACCCAGTTCCTGCACAGCCTCCAGATCGAAACCCGTGATGGCTTCCGCCGACAGGATCAGGGCCTCGGTTTCCCACGCCCTCACCCGGAACCGATCAAAGTCGCTGGCCGCAACGCCAAACTCCCGCAACTTGCCCATTCTCTTGTGGCCTCGGTCAAATGCGGTGTTGATCAGGAACGAGTGGTTGTATGCACGCTGGCGATCCGCCTCCACCGCGGGCGGCAACGGCGCGTATTCGAAAACACCATCCCGGTAACCGGTCAGCGAGGCCTGAATGGCGGTTGATCCCGTCTTGTGCATCCCGACGTGGAGGACGATTTTTTTCATGAGCAGGGTTTCCAGAGAATCCGAGGTTCAGTGAGCCCTCGTTTGAAGGCACCCACTGCGGCTGGACCGCACCGGGCATCAGGGAGGCGCGGCCAGTCTAAACTGGCCGACAGCGCCGGCTTCGAGTGGAACTGCAACCCCGGATGTCGAAAACAGGGCGCGGGGATCGTCGTGGCAACGAGGGCCGTCCCTTTCACTTGCACAGGCAACCAGCCGTCGCTCTGGCCTGGCCAGACTGGGGCCAGGCCGCCGATCCCATGAGCCATTCCTCTCCCAACCTGCCGGGCTTCCCGCCCGCCCCGCCCGTGAAAGCCACCCGCCGCGAATGGTTCGGGCTCGCCGTGATCACCCTGCCCTGCCTGGTCTACGCCATGGACCTCACGGTGCTCAACCTGGCCGTGCCCGCGCTCAGCCGGGCGCTCGTGCCCAGCGCCTCGCAGCTGCTGTGGATCATCGACATCTACGGCTTTTTCGTCGCCGGTTTCCTGATCACCATGGGCACGCTGGGCGACCGCATCGGCCGCCGCCGCCTGCTGCTGATCGGCGCGGCGTTTTTCGCCGTGGCCTCCGTGCTGGCCGCGTTCGCGCGCACGCCCGCCGAGCTGATCGCGTTGCGAGCGCTGCTGGGCATCGCCGGTGCCACGCTCGCGCCGTCCACGCTTTCGCTGATCCGCAACATGTTTCACGACGACACGCAGCGCCAGTTCGCCATCGGCGTGTGGATCACCGCGTTCTCGGTCGGCAGCGCCATTGGCCCGTTGGTCGGCGGCTGGCTGCTGGAACACTTCTGGTGGGGCTCGGTGTTCCTGCCCGCCGTGCCGGTGATGGCCCTGCTGCTGCTGCTCGGGCCGCGCCTGCTGCCCGAGTACCGCGACGAGAACGCCGGCCGCATCGACCCGGCCAGCGTGCTGCTCTCGCTGAGCGCCGTGCTCGGCCTGATCTACGCCGTCAAGGTCATGGCCGAATACGGGCCGAGCCCGGGACGACTGGCCTTGCTGCTCGCCGGGGTGGCCCTCGGCGTGGCTTTCGTGCGGCGCCAGAAACGCATCGATTACCCGCTGCTCGAACTGCGGCTGTTCGCCATCCCCACCTTCCGCACGGCCATCATGGCCTACGGGCTGTCGTGCCTGGCCATGTTCGGCATCTACATCTTTATTGCGCAGCACCTGCAGATGGTGCTGGCGCTCTCGCCGCTGCAAGCCGGCTGGGCCACGGTGCCGTGGGCGGGCGGGTTTGTGTTCGGCTCCATGGTGCTGGCGCCCTGGCTGGCGCGGCGCTTCGGGCCCGGGCCGGTGATGGTGTGGTGTCTCGCGGCGGCGGCGGCCGGCATGCTGCTGATGGTGTGGGCCGACGGCCCCTGGGCGCTGTGGGTGCTGGTGGCCGGCATGGTCGTGGTCAGCCTGGGCATGGCGCCGGTGTTCGCCATCGGCACCGAACAGATCATCACCTCGGCGCCGCCCGAACGCGCGGGCGCCGCCTCGGCCATCGCCGAAACCAGCTCGGAATTCTGTGGCGCGCTGGGCATCGCGCTGTTCGGCAGCGCGGGCACGCTCATCTACCGCCAGCAACTCACGCAGACCGCCGGCCAAGGCCTGCCCCCGGAAGCCATGGCCACCCTGGGCGGCGCCCTCGCGGTGGCCGAACGCCTGCCCGCCGAAGCGGCGCAAGCACTGACCCTCATGGCCCGCGCCGCCTTCACCGACGCGCTGCAGTTCACCGCGCTCACCGGCAGCGCGCTGATGCTGCTGGCCAGCGTGTTGGCGGCGCGCATGTTGAGGCGGCGGTAGTGGCGGCGCTGGCATCGGGCCAGCGACCGGACCCAGCCAGTCTCAGTGGTAGTCGTCTTCCAGTTGGTGGCGCACCGCCAGAATCGTCACGGTCGAGGCGTCTTCGATGTCGAACAGGGCGACGTAGCCGCTGTGCCCGAACGGGATCAGCAGCTCACGCAGAAACGGGCTCTGGCCCGCCTTGCGATAGATGAAGGGTGAACGGCCGAGGCTGTCAACCCCGCTGGTGATTGCGCCGAGCGCCCGCTCGGCCACATCCAGGTCTTCGACCGTGCTGGCCCGGTCCAGCAAGAACTGGTAAAGGCGGATCAGGTCGTCGCGGGCGCCAGCGCTGTATCGGACCGCGAAGCTCAACCCAGCGCCCGCTTCTGCACCTTGGCCCGGGCCTGGGTCAGCATCCGGCCCAGCTCGGCATGCACATCACCTGCGGCGAAGTAGGACCCCGAGGCCCGGGCCTCTTCGCGCGAAGCCAGCCCACGCGCCACGAACTCGGCGCGGGTGCGGCGGCGCTCGATGGTTTCGCGAACCGAGGCCTCGATGAAACCCGACAAGGTTTCGCCCTCTTGCAGCACGCTCTGAGCGGCATCACGCAACTGGGGATCGACGCGCAGCGAAGGCAAGGTGGCGGTTTTCATGGAAAGGGCTTGGTGCGTTGCAGATGCGATGCATTATGGGCCTGCGCGGCTTCAAACACCAACCCTGGCTGAACAACCCATCAGCCTCAAACCATCGTGTTGACCTGCGCCCCCACCGACCCGCTGCCCGCCAGCGGCAGGTTGCCCGCCACGGCGTTCAGCAACGCCGCCGACGCCGACTCCTGCATGTCCATGGCCTTTTTCAGCACGTTGATTTGCACTTCTTGTGTGGTCTGGGTGTTGCGCGTCTGAAGCACGCGGTCCACGAGCAAGGCGGGAGAGACATCCATGGCGAATCCTTGAAAGGTGTTGAACCTTTATCGGCCCTCGGCGCCGACAACTTGAAACGCCACGGCGCCCTGCCTTCTGGGCGCTGCTTGCCTCACTGGTAACAAACCGTACACAATGGCCGCAGAGCCACCAGCCGACACAAACGCCGCCCTGGGAGGAAAGCCACATGAACGACGCACAGCCGCGCCCGTTCCACATCCGCATCGACCGAGAACACACGAACCAGCAGGTCATCGCCCTGCTGGAAGAGCACCTCGCCGGCATGCGCGCCGAGTCGCCGCCAGAGTGTGTGTTTGCGTTGGACCTCGACGGCTTGCGCCGGCCGGAGATTACCTTTCTCACCGCCTGGCGCCGCGCGCCCTCTGATTCACCCGATGCTTCACCCGGCGAGGGCAGCGAATTGCTCGCCATGGGCGCCATCAAGGAACTGGCGCCCACCACCGCCACCGCAGGCGGCCACGGCGAACTCAAGTCCATGCGCACCAGCGCGCGCCACCTGCGCCAGGGCGCCGCGCAAGCCATCCTCACCGAACTGCTCGCCATCGCCCGGCAGCGCGGCTACGCGCGTGTCAGCCTGGAAACCGGCAGCACGCCGGCGTTTGAACCGGCGATGGCGATGTACCGGCGGTTCGGGTTTGTGGAATGCGGGCCGTTTGCGGATTACCGGGAGGACCCGTTTAGTCGGTTTATGACGATGCTACTCAACAGGCAACAACAGTGGAATCAATAGCAATAAAAGTTAACTATCAGAATAAATATACCGACCTGAGCATTCACCAATCAACAAAAACTCAACCAATGGAAAATAAATGATACTCGAAGTTATAATTGGGACCATCGCTACCGTCGTAGTTTTGGCGACAGCGATCTACTATAGTCAAAAAAAACGGACAGACTTGATAGTCTCTAGAATCAACTCACTACCAGGGTTTAGTTTAAGCCATATTCTTGTCTCTACACATAAAGGCGTTGCGCTAGATCAATCAAATAAACAGATTGCTATTGCAGTTTCAGTCCAAGATAAAGTTGAAACATTTATTTTCCCCTTTACTTCAATTACAGGCATTGACATTCAACTTATAGAAGGCAATGCAGTTACCAAAAAAACCGGGTTTGTTAGCTTTACTACGCAAAATTCGCTGCAAGAAATCACAATCTCCATAACACTTTCTAGCGCGGAGATTCCACTATTTCGAATCCCCCTTTATATCGCCATTGGTAAACCCGATGCGCTGAGTGCCACTCTTCAGCAACAGGCCATGGATCAAGCAAATCTTTGGGAGGGTCTTATTTCGTCGATTGTGAGAGCCAATCACACCGAATTCGACACACAACAGCCACAAAAATCTTTACCGGGGACTTTAGCAACAGAAATACAAGCCCTTCATCGACTCCAAATTGAAGGCATTCTTACCTTGGAAGAATTCAACACCGCCAAATCAAGATTAATTAATGCACAAGGGAAAAGCGCATCAAAACTTGAATCGTAGTCTTTTCAAAATCGCCACCAAACCCCTGAACAATCGTCCATAAGGTATTAAATATTAACTCAATCCAATCGACGTAGAGTACTGCAATTCCAAAGAAATATTCAACCAGAAGAAATGGCACCTTCTTTTCCAAAGCGTCCCAAACCCCACCAACTTGAAACCGAGTCCATAGCATTCTTTATGCAGCACATCCCACATGAGTGGACATGCGAAAAGCAAGAGTCTGACTACGGAGTAGATCTTCGAATTGGACTTGCGACAAACGGCCAAATCAACGGACAACAGCTTGTAGTTCAGATAAAAGCGAGTGAAGCTACGGAAAACCGGGAAAAGTTAGCCATAACTATCGATGTCTCTACACTAAAACTACTTCGCAATATGCGAAGTTGGCAACGGGGTCAGGTCTTGCCTTTTGCTCATTGACTGAATCGCCTGAATACGCATGGGTCATGCAGAGAAGCAGGTGGCGTCCCACCACGCAACGCCATATACTTCTGCTATATCCCACCCGGAGCCCGCCATGAGCATCACCACCGTCTTCACCAACAACCGCTCCCAGGCCGTGCGCCTGCCGGCGGACGTGCGGCTGCCCGAGGGCGTTAAGAAGGTGCAGGTGCGGGCGAGGGGCATGGACCGCATCATTTCGCCGGTCGGACATACGTGGGACGCGTTTTTCCTGAACGGGCCGCAGGCGTCCGACGACTTCATGGCCGAGCGGGCGCCGCAGGAGCAATCAGAGCGCGAGTCGTTCTGAAGGGCGTGCGATGCTTAAGTACCTGCTCGACACCAACATCGTCATCTACGTCATCAAGCGCCGGCCGCTCGAGGTCATGGGCCTGTTCAATCAGAACGCCGGACGCATGGCGATCTCGGCGATCACCCTGAGCGAGCTGTACCACGGCGCCGAAAAAAGCGCCAAGGTGGCGCAGAACCTGGCCGTGGTGGAAGAGTTCGCCAGCCTGCTGGAGGTGCTGCCGTACAGCCCCAAGGCCTCGCAGCACTATGGCGCCATTCGCGCCGAGCTGGAAAAGACCGGGCGCCCCATCGGCGTCAACGACCTGCACATCGCGGCCCACGCCCGCAGCGAGGGGCTGACCCTGGTCACCAACAATGTGGGAGAGTTCGAACGGGTGCCGGGTCTTATGCTGGAGAACTGGGTCGCGGTTTGAAGTCGGGCAGCGTACCCAGCTCACCCCGCCACCGGTGCCAGCCAGGCCCGCAGATAGGGCTGCAACCGAGCCTTCATGGTCTTGTCCTTGTGCAAGGCGCAGAAGTTCAACGCAAGGGTCTGCATCAGAAAGGCCTCCACGCCCTCGACCAGGATCTCGACCGGCACGTCCTTGCGGAACGCGCCCAGCGCGAGCCACTGGCCCACGATGTCGCCGAGCCGCCCGAAGCCGAGGGCAATGGGGCCGATCTCTTCCACCGCCAGGGCGCCCGAGCGCCGCATGATGAGGTCGAACACATAGCGCTCGGACGACATCAGTTCCACCAGGGGCATCAGGCGCTGTGCCAGTTGGTCGGCGTCACTCGGTGCCGGTTCGGTGGCCATGCGGTCGAGCAGGGTTTCGATGCGCTGGCCGATGAGCAGGTCCATCAGCTCGTCTTTGTCTTTGAAATGGGCAAAGAACGTGCCCTTGGCCACGCCCGCGCCCAGCACGGTTTCTTCGATGCGCAGGGCCTCGAAGCCTTTTTCGGCCACGAGCTGGTCCGCCACCGAGGTCAGTCGGGACCGGGTTTCAAGGGTTCGCTGCTGGACGGCTTTTTTCATGGTGTTGGGGCGGCTACAAAGTGACCTTAGTCAATTTATATTGACCTTGGTCATTTTTTGATTTATAAATTTGACTCCGGTCAATTTTATAGGAGCACGCCCGTGAAACGCATCTTCATTCTCAACGGCCACCCGGCCGAACGTTCGCTGTCCCGCACCCTGGTGGAGGCCTATGCCGACGCCGCGCGCCAGGCCGGGCACGAGGTTCGCCTCACGCACCTGCACGACCTGGCGTTTGATGCCGACTTCGGCAGGGGCAACTTCGAGCAGCCCAAGCCCCTGGAGCCTGCGCTGGAGCAACTGCTGCAAGACCTGTCGTGGAGCGAGCATTTCATGATGTCCACGCCCATGTGGTGGGGCGGTCTGCCCGCCAAGCTCAAGGGCCTGTTTGACCGGGCACTGCTGCCCGGCCGGGCCTTCGACACGCGGAACAAGAGCCTGCTCGGCCTGCCGCTGCCGCTGCTGACGGGCCGCACAGCCCGCGTGGTGATCACCTCCGACACCCCGGGCTGGTTCATGCGGCTGGCCTACAAGAACGCCCTGATCTGGCAGCTGCGGCGGCAGATCCTGGAGTTCGTCGGCCTCAAGCCCACCCGGCTGACGCACCTGGGGCCGGCCAGCGACGCCAAGCCCGGGCGGGTGCAGCGCTGGGTGGCGCACATCCGGCAGCTGGGAGCCCAGGCGGCTTGATCGGGGGCTACGGTGGCTTCGGGGTTTTGCCAGTGGCCGGCCATGCCATGACGGGGGCGTCCAGGCCGAAAATCTGCACAAGGCATTCGAGGCACAGGGTGAGGTCAGGCCATGAAGGACTGGTACGCTCCCATCCTCATTTGATCCACAAGCGTCCTTGTGGTCTTCCGGGATGCGACCACCATGCGTATTTCAAACAGAAAGAGAATCCTGATCACGGGAGGCGCTGGCTTCCTGGGTTCACACCTCTGTGAGCGCCTGCTGGCCGAAGGCAACGATGTGCTGTGCCTCGACAACTTTTACAGCGGCACAAGAGATAACGTTGCCCACCTCTTGGGCCATCCGCATTTCGAGTTGATGCGCCACGACGTGACCTTCCCGCTGTACGTGGAGGTCGACGAGATCTACAACCTGGCCTGCCCCGCCTCGCCGGTCCACTACCAGAGGGACCCGGTGCAGACCACCAAGACCAACGTGCACGGCGCCATCAACATGCTGGGCCTGGCCAAGCGCACGAAGGCCAAGATCTTCCAGGCCTCCACCAGCGAGGTCTACGGCGATCCCGAACTGCATCCTCAGCCCGAGAGCTATTGGGGTAGGGTCAATCCGATCGGCATCCGGTCTTGCTATGACGAAGGCAAGCGCTGCGCTGAAACCCTGTTCTTCGACTACCAACGACAGCATCAGGTCAAGATCAAGGTTGCCCGGATCTTCAACACCTACGGCCCGCGCATGCACCCTGGCGACGGCCGCGTGGTCAGCAACTTCATCGTGCAGGCCCTGCGCGGCGAGGACCTCACGATCTACGGCGACGGCTCGCAGACGCGCAGTTTCTGCTTTGTCGACGACCTGATAGAGGGCCTTGTCCGCCTGATGTCCAGCGGTGACGAGGTGACCGGCCCGATCAACCTGGGCAACCCAAAAGAGTTCACCATTCGTCAACTGGCCGAGACGGCGCTGCGCCTGGTTGGCGGCCAGTCCAAGCTGGTCTACAAGCCGCTGCCCTCGGACGACCCCAGGCAGCGCCAGCCCGACATCTCGCTGGCCAAAGCTGTGCTGAACTGGCAGCCTCAGGTGCAGCTGGAGCAAGGACTGGACAAGACCATCGACTATTTCCGCAGACTCTTGCAAGCGTGAACTGGGCATGGTCTGGCGTCCACCGCTTCAGACCCGTTCCCGCAACTCTGTCTTCAACACCTTGCCGTAGTTGTTCTTTGGCAGCGCGTCCACGATCTCGTAGCGTTTGGGCCGCTTGAAGCGGGCGATGTGGTCGAGGCAGAAGGCATCCAACGCCGCTGAGTCGAGCGCCGCCCCCGGCTGCGGCACGACGAAAGCCACCACGATCTCGCCCCACTCGTGGTCGGGCGCGCCGACCACGGCGACTTCGGCCACACCGGGCGCGTGCAGCAGCACCTCTTCCACCTCGCGCGGGTAGATGTTGCTGCCGCCGCTGATGATGAGGTCCTTGCTGCGGTCTTTGAGGGTCAAAAAACCGTCGGCGTCGAGCGCGCCCATGTCGCCGGTCCAGAGCCAGCCGTCTCTGATGGCGGCGGCGGTGGCTTCGGGGTTGCGCCAGTAGCCGGCCATGACGCTGTCGCCCTGAATCAGCACTTCGCCCACCTCGCCCGGCGGCAGCGGCTGGCCGTCCGGCCCCGCGACGCGGATGCGCACGGGCGTCTGCGCCACGCCCACGGAGGCGAGGCGTTCGGCGTGGCGCGGGTGGCTGGCGTCGGCCAGGTGCGCGCGGCTGAGCGCGGTGCCGACCATGGGACTTTCGCCCTGGCCGTAGATCTGCACGAAGCGCGGGCCCATCACGCGCAGAGCGCGCTGGATGTCGGCCGCGTACATGGGCGCGCCGCCGTAGACGATGGTCTTGAAGCTTTCGCCGCACTGCGCGGGCGTGAGGCCCTGCGCCTCGGCTTCGTCCACGATGCGTTTGACGATGGTGGGCGCGGCGAACAACGAGAGCGGGCCGAGCTGGCGGCCGAGCGCGAACAACTCGGTGGCGTCAAAGCCGCCCGAGGCCGGCACCACGTGGCGCGCGCCGGCCATGAGGTGCGGAAGGGCGTAGATGCCGGCGCCGTGCGACATGGGCGCGGCGTAGGCGATGGCGTCGCCGGCGTCAACGGGGTCCACGTCGTTGAAGTAGGTGAGCCCCATGGTCATCAAGTTGCGGTGCGTGAGCATCACGCCCTTGGGCCGACCGGTGGTGCCGCTGGTGTAGAACAGCCAGGCGGTGTCGGTGGCGGCGCGTTCGGTGATGGTGGGCAAGCCGGCGCCAGCTTCCATCCAGTCGGTGCAGGCGGCGGATTCGGCGTCCATCACGCCGTCCAGTCCCGTGAGCGCGGCGGGATCGGGCGCGACGTCGGCAGTCACGAAGGCCCAGCGCGCGGCCGAGTTCTCCACGATCCACTGCACCTCTTTCAGGTGCAGCTTGGCGTTGACCGGCACCACCACCAGCCCGGCCCACCAGACGCCGAACATCAGCTCCAGGTAGCGCGGGTGGTTGCGCATAAAGATCACGACGCGGTCGCCGGGTGCCAGGCCGGCAGCTCGCAGGTGAGCGCCCACTCGCGCGGCGCGGTTTGCCCAGTCGCCATGGGTGCCCACGCACCGGGTGCCGCTGAAGATCGCGGGCCGCGCGGGGTGTTGAAGCGCTGCGCGTTCGAGCAGGTGGGCGAGGTTCATGGTTGCTGTCTCCGGATGTCGTTATTGGGGGTCGCTGGGGAATCATTTTCACCGCTGAAGCAGCCGGCAAAGAAGGGTGTCAGGCAGCAACAGGGGGAGCTGGCTTACAGTGGCTCGCATGAACGACGCGCTGCCGCCCCTGATCACCGCCCTGCTGGAGCCAGCGCGGTACGCCGGCGTGCAGCCGCAGCCGGTGGAGCGCGTGGAGCTGCTGGAAACGCACGGCGCCTGGGTGCTGCTGGCGGGTGAGTTCGCCTACAAGATCAAGAAGCCGGTGCGTTTTCCCTTCATGGATTTCAGCACCCTGGCCCTGCGCCGCCAGTCGTGCGAGACCGAGATCCGGGTGAACCGGCGTTTCCAGAACCTCGACCGGCCCGCCACGCAGCTCTACCTGGGCGTGTTGCCCATCGTGGGCACGCCCGAGGCGCCGCGCTGGGGCGGGCCCGGCAAGGCCGACGCGGCGCAGGCGATCGAGTTCGCGGTGCAGATGCGCCGCTTTGACGAGGCGGCCCGGCTGGACCACCTGTGCGAGCGCGGCGCGCTGACGCCCGAACACATGAGCGGGCTGGCGCGGCGCATGGCGGCGTTTCAGGTCCGGGCCGCCGTGGCCGGCAACGGCGACCCCTGGGGCCACCCGACCGCGACCATGCGCTGGCCGCGCGACAACTTCAGCACCCTGCGCACGG
The DNA here is from genome assembly GCA_002842215.1 of Betaproteobacteria bacterium HGW-Betaproteobacteria-9. Taxonomy (GTDB): domain Bacteria; phylum Pseudomonadota; class Gammaproteobacteria; order Burkholderiales; family Burkholderiaceae_C; genus Hydrogenophaga. The sequence continues at coordinate 81,397 of PHCC01000023.1, forward strand.
CCTTGACCGACCCCGCCGACGCCGCCCTGGTGCGCGAACTGAGCGACTGGACCGAGCAGCGCTTCAACGCCATCGAACCGCTGCTGTCCCGGCGCCGGCAGAAGGGCCGCGTGCGCGAGGGGCATGGCGATCTGCACCTGGCCAACCTGGTGCTGATCGAAGACGAGGTCTTGCCCTTCGACGCCATCGAGTTCAACGACGGCTTGCGCTGGATCGATGTGGCCAATGACATGGCCTTTGCCTGGATGGACCTGCTGGCCCACGGCCGCACCGGCCTGGCCAACGTGCTGCTGAGCGCCTGGCTCGATGCGAGCGGCGATGTGTCTTCGCACACCGTGTGGACCTTCTTCGCCAGCTACCGCGCCGGGGTGCGCGCCAAGGTGGCGGCGATACGACTGGGGCAGCTGGGGGGTGCCAGCGCCTCACCCGAAGCCGACGCGAGCCTGGCCGAAGCCCGGCGCTACCTGGCGCTGGCGCGCGACATCGCCCACCCGCCCGCACCGCAACTGCTCATCACGCACGGCCTCTCGGGCAGCGGCAAAACCTGGGCCTCCAGCCACTGGCTCGCCGCCGAAACCAGCGGGCGCGCGATCCGCCTGCGCTCCGACGTGGAGCGCAAGCGCCTGCACGGCATGAGCGCGCTCGCGGCCAGCGGCTCGGGTCTGAACGCTGGGCTCTACAGCCCGCAGGCACACGGCGACACCTACGGCTCGCTGCTGTCGCGCGCGCGCATGCTGCTCGCCGATGGCTGGACGGTGCTGGTGGATGCGGCCTTTCTGCGCGCGGCCGAACGCGCCGATTTCGCAGCACTGGCGCAGAGTGCGGGTGTGCCGTTTCACATCCTCGCCTGCGAGGCACCGGTGGACGTGCTGCGCGCGCGCATCACCGAGCGACAGGCGCGCGGCGCCGATGCGTCGGAAGCCACCGTGGCGGTGCTGGAACAGCAGCTGGGCTGGCTGGAGCCGCTGTCGGACGCCGAGCGGGCGCAGGCCCTGCCCGCCGCCAGCTGAAGCGCTGCCGCTGGTTCAGCGGCCGAAGATGCCGCGCAGGATGCTGCCGGCCGCGCCGGGCAGACCCGAGGGCTTTTCTGCCTGCTCCTCGGCGGGAGCGCTGTCGCTGTTGCTCTCGCTGCCGCCGGCCATGCCCCCCATGTCCATGCCCAGCATGGCCATGGTCTGGCTCTTGGTGCGCACACGCACCGTCCATTCCGGCTGCCAGGACTTGGGCGCATTGGCCGGACGCGCCGGGTGGCTCAAATGGCTCTCGGGGCCGTAGGCGATCATGCGCAACATGGCGCCGCCCGCCTCGCCCCCCGGGCTGGCAAAGATGCCTTGCGGCACAGCGCACTCGGTGGTGCCCGGCGACAGCAACACCTTGTCTTTCACCCACTTGGCGCTGGTGCTTTCGGTGAGGTAGTCGAACAGGCCGAGCCCGGCATCGCCGTTGTCGGCGCTGGACCAGAGCACCATGTCCTGCCCCACCGCGCCCATGGCGTGCAGGTGGTAGGCGTGGGCACGCGGCACGGTCAGCCAGCTCAGCTGGATGCTCTCCGTGAGCGGCCCCTGGCTCTGCAGGCGGATGGCGGACATGAGGTCCTGCCGCTCGCCCAGCTGGAAGCGCATGGACTCGGGCACGCCTTCGCCGAGCACCTGGTGTTCACCCACCAGCGAGGTGTCGGCCTTCGGGTTCACGGAGTTCTTCTCGTTGGGGTAGAGCGCGTGCTGCGCGCCCACCTTGGCAGCGCGCTCGGGCGCGTGCCGCCCGGCCAGCACCGGCGCCCATTGCGCCGGGTTGCTGGCGAGGTTGATCACCTTGGGCTGGCCGGGGCGCACTTTCTCACCACAACCCCAGTACACCAGCAGACGGCCCTTGACTTCGGGCACCTCGCCGGGAGCGCTGTCACCCGGCTCCTTGAAACTCGGGCTGGGCGGCACCAGCGGCAGCTGCTCGCCCATGCCCATGGTCGGCGGGATCGCGAGCGCCGCCTCGGTGCCGGGTTTGCGCGGGTTGTAGAGCGCGAGATCGATCACGCGGTTGGGCGGGAAGGCGCCGGTCAGGCTGGGTCCGCTGCCCTGCTGGATAAAACGGCCGCTGGCGTGGCCGTAGGTCTGCGAGCCGCCACCGCCACGACCGCCGCCGAAGAGCCCGCCGATCATGCCGCCAACACCGCCCTGCATCATCTCGGGCATGCCGGTCATGGTGGAGGTGGACAGGTCAACCCAGAGTTGCGTGGGCGCCGTCTGCGCCTGCGCCACCACAGGCGCCAGCGCCAGCGTGGCGGCCGCCGCCAGGGGTTGAAGGACTTGAACGGCGTGCTTCGAAAAACGGTGCGTCATGGTGTTCCTCCAGTGTGCTGGCTCCCAGCCGAACCATGATACGCCGGGCACCTGACGCCTCCAAGGCGGTTCCGCGCGGCGCCATCCTCCGGTTGGGGCATCAGAAATTTCAAACCCCGCTGTCCCGCTTTCACAAGCCTTTTCCGGTCGGCCTCGCTAACATCGCGGGCAGTTCACCCCTCGACACCCCCGGAGACAAACCCATGACCGTGATCACCACCATCGAAGACCTGCGCGTCCTGGCCAAGAAACGCGTGCCGCGCATGTTCTACGACTACGCCGATTCCGGCTCCTGGACCGAGAGCACCTACCGCGCCAACAGCGACGACTTCCAGAAGATCAAGCTGCGCCAGCGCGTGGCGGTGAACATGGAGAACCGCACGACCGCCACCACCATGGTGGGCCAGGCCGTGAAGATGCCGGTGTGCATCGCGCCGGTGGGGCTGACGGGCATGCAGAGCGCCGATGGCGAGATCAAGGCGGCGAAGGCCTGCGAAAGGTTCGGCATCCCGTTCACGCTGTCGACCATGAGCATCTGCTCGATCGAAGACGTGGCCGAACACACCACCGCGCCGTTCTGGTTCCAGCTCTACATGATGCGCGACCGCGAGGCCATGGCCCGCATGATCGAACGCTGCAAGGTGGCCAAGTGCAGCGCGCTGGTGCTCACGCTCGACCTGCAGGTGATCGGCCAGCGCCACAAGGATCTGAAGAACAAGATGCGCGCCTCGGTGATCCCGTCGCTGGGCAACATCGTCAACATCGCGACCAAGCCGCGCTGGGTGCTGGGCATGATGGGCACGCGCCGCCACACCTTCCGCAACCTGGTGGGCCATGTGAAGGGCGTGAGCGACATGAGCTCACTCGCCTCGTGGACCAACGAGCAGTTCGACCCGACGCTGAACTGGGCCGACGTGGCCTGGGTGAAGCAGCAATGGGGTGGCAAGCTGATCCTCAAAGGCATCATGGACGTGGAAGACGCGAAGCTCGCGGTGGCCAGCGGGGCCGATGCCATCGTGGTCAGCAACCACGGCGGCCGCCAGCTCGACGGCGCGCCGAGCAGCATCGAAGCCCTGCCCGCCATCGTGGCGGCGGTGGGCGACCAGATCGAGGTCTGGATGGACGGCGGCATCCGCAGCGGGCAAGACGTGCTCAAGGCCTGGGCGCTGGGCGCACGCGGCACCATGATCGGCCGCGCCATGGTCTACGGCCTGGGTGCGATGGGTGAAGCAGGCGTGTTGAAAGCGCTGGAGATCATCCACAAGGAACTCGACATCACCATGGCCTTCTGCGGTCACACCAACATCCAGAACGTGGACCAGAGCATCCTGCTGCCCGGAACGTTTCCCAAGGCCTGACGCAACCTCAACGCTTCAGCCGAAGCAAAGGGCTTGACCCGAAACGCGGTGGAACCGGCTTTGCCGGGCCACTCGCGGTGCCCCTTGAGGGGCGGAGCGGTTACGCGCAGCGAACAAGCGACGGGGGTGGACTCAGCCTCAACCGGCTCCGCCGGGCCACTCGCGTTGCCCCCTTGAGGGGGTCGCGCGAAGCGCGGCGGGGGTGGGTCAATCACTCCAGCGCGTTCAGCGCTGGCAGCAAGGCCGCCCAGTAGTCCTCCAGATCGGGCTTTCCCGTGCGGGTGCGGGCCGCGCACCAGGCCAGCCCCTGACGCTCGACCTGTTCCATCAGATCGTTGGTCAGTTCCGCTTGCGTTCCCAGCCCCACGATGGTCGGCAAATGATGCACCTGGCGGCAGGCCGCGAGCACCCGATCAACGATGCGCTGGTTGGCGGCCGCATCCTGGTCGAGCAGCACCACCACCGCCGTGTAGTCGGGCAGAAAAGCGTGTGTCATGCCCATGGCCAGTCCCTTGCGGGCGTTCGCGATCAGCCGCAGCCCCTGCCGACCGTGGGCAGGCAGGTCGAGGTAGTCGCTCTCCACGTCGGGGGCATCGTCGGCGGCGCCAGCGAAGCGGCGCCGCACCAGGGGCTGCCGCTGCGCGCCCGCCAGCCAGGTGATCAGGTCGAACGCCCGGGCGCCTCGCGCCGACAGCAGCATGATTCGGGGGTACTGGCCCAAGGGTGTCGGCATGGCGGCCACGGCCGGTGAGCAGAGCGCCAGCCACACGCTGGCCGGGTCCACCACCTGGCCCGACTCGAACCGGTCCAGCTGCTCGAACACACGCAGGCCAAAGGCATCGGGCCGTTCGGGCGTCTGCACGATGGAGCCGATCCAGGGGCGGAACAGCCGGGGCCGTCCCACGCTGCGGTGAATCACCTTGATCCCCTGATGCCGTGGATCCTGGGCCACGCGTTGCAACAGCGCCTGGATCGCGCCCTCCGGTCCTTCCATCCATTCGACGAACCAGCCGCTCATGTACAGCAGCGCCACACGAATGCCCTGAGGCCCGTTGTGCGCCAAGGCATGGTCACGAATGCGGCGCATCTCGTCCAGCACCGCCTCCTGCACCAGACACACACTGGCGTACACCAGACGGCCAACGGGCAGCGTGGGCACCTCTGACCCGCTGTCGGGCCAGTCGGTGATGGTTTGGTCGGATTCGTGGATGGACATCGCAGCGAAGTCGTCTGACGTGGGGGTGCGTGGGAGAATGCGCCGTGCCTGAAGCTCCCGAAAAGGGGCCGATGGTAATCCCACTTCACCTGAATGGGTAAAAGAAAATCGCTACCGCCATGACATCCATCAACTTCACCGAAATTTCCGATCGCCGCGTCAGCCCCTGGTGGCGCGCACTGGCCATTTTTTTGCTGCTCGTGCTGCTGATCGGCTGGGCTGCCCACAGCAGCTTGATGACGCAGCTGCAGGCGCAGATCCAGCACGCCCAGGCCCGGCTGGTCGAGGTGCCGCAGATCCGCCAGGTGGCCCTGTTGCAGGACAACCAGCAAAAGCCCGCCATGCTCGCCACCTACAACCCCAAGGAGGGCGCGCTGCTGCTGCAGCGGCTCAACGACGTGAAGGAAGGCCGTGAAGACAGCATGCAGGTCTGGGCCATCACGGGCGATGCCGCACCGCGTTCGCTCGGTGTGATCGAGAGCAAATACAAGACGCTGCAGATGCCGGTGAAAGAGGCCGATCTGCAGGGTGTGACCGAGCTGGCCGTCAGCGCCGAGAACAAAGGCGGCGTGCCCGCCGGCACCGGCCCCAGCCTGCCCTGGCTGTTCAAGGGCTGGCTGGTGGTGAAGTCGATCTGATCCACCCCTTGGCCAAACGCTTCCCCGTCAACCCGCCCCACCCGGAGCGCAACTGCTGGGGTTGCGACCGTTTTTGCGCCGCCGATGCCCTGCTGTGCGGCAACGGCTCGGAGCGCACCCAACACCCGATCGAGACCTTTGGCCCGGGTTGGGAAAACTGGTCAGGCATTCCCGGGGAGAAGGATGGCGACACGGTGGAGGCAGAGACGCCTGCCACCGATGCAGACCCCACCGAAGCGGGACCCGTCGCTTGAAGGGGCGCAGCCCAGGGCATCTCCGGGGCGCAGTGCCCGAGCCAAGAACCCTTTGGTCCCGGCTTTGCCGGGCCGCGTCGGGTTGCCCCCTTTGAGGGGGTCGCGCGAAGCGCGGCGGGGGTGACTCACTCCAGCTCGTATTCGAACGTGCTCACCACGCGCAGGCGCTTGCTGCGCGAGCTGCCGTCGTCGTAGTCGTTGCCGTCGGTGCCGGTGATGCGGATCGCGCCCTGGTTGGCGTTCTTCAGCGGGCCGAGGCTGGCGCCGGCTTCGGCGGCGAACTTGTCGGCCTGCTCGCGGGCGTTGCGCGTGGCTTCGGCGAGCAGCGGGGCCTTGATGTCGTTGAAGCCGCGCAGCTGGTAGCGCGGGCCGCTGGCACCTTCGCCGTCGCCCCCGAGCTGGATGCCGCCCTGGATCAGCGGGTCCACCGCCAGCGCGGCGCTGGCCACATCGGCCACCCGGCTCGTCTTCACCAGCACCTGGCCGCTGCCGTTGAAGCGGAACGGCACGTTGCCCTGCGCGTAGTCGCGCGCCATCAGGTCCTGCACCTGGAGCGGCCGGGCTTCGAGTTCGGTGTCGGTGAATCCGCGCTCCTTCAAAAAGGCCAGCACCTTTTCGCGGTCGGCGGCCAGCGCCTGCTGCACGGTGCCGAACTCGTTGCCGGCGCGGCGAAAGCTCAGCGTCCAGATGGCGAAGTCGCTCTCCACATCCTTTTCGGCCAGTCCCTTGACGGTGACCGAACGGTCCGACATGCGGAAGCGTTCCAGCCCCTGGCTCACCGAATACCCGGCGACGGCGATGCCCGCGCCCACGAGCAGGGCGGCGATCAGGCGGGACAGTGTGTTCATGTTTCGGCTCCCGGAAAACGGCAGCACGACGGCGCTGCTCTGATCGGCCATCTTAGCCCGCAGCGCTGCGCATCCACAGCGCTATGCTTGGCGCCGTGACCCCTCCCGCCACCCCGCCCGCCCCCCTGCCCCGGCGCATCGCGCATCTGGACATGGACGCGTTTTTCGCGTCGGTGGAGCTGCTGCGCTACCCGCAGCTCAAGGGCCTGCCGGTGGTGATCGGCGGCGGGCGACGGCGCGAGGACGATGTGCTGGCCCGACTGCGCGAGGCCTACCCAGAACGCGACTGGTCCGACGGCGACCTCTCGCGCATCCCGGTGGATTTTTTCCCCCGCCTCTCCGGCTACACCGGGCGCGGCGTCATCACCACCGCCACCTATCCGGCGCGCCAGTTCGGCGTGGGCTCGGCCATGGGGCTGATGAAGGCGGCCAAGCTGTGCCCGCAGGCGATCCTGCTGCCCGTAGACTTCGACGAGGTGCGCCGCATCTCGCGCCTGTTCAAGAGCACCATCCTGGAGATCGCACCGGTGATGGAGGACCGCGGCGTGGACGAGGTCTACATCGACTTCACCGACGTGCCCGGCGGCCAGCGCGAGGGCGGGCGCGTGCTGGCGCGGCTCATTCAGAAAAGCATCTTCCAGGCCACCGGCATCACCTGCTCCATCGGCGTGGCACCCAACAAGCTCATCGCCAAGATGGCGAGCGAATTCAACAAGCCCAACGGCATCAGCATCGTCTGGCCCGAAGACCTGGAGGACAAGATCTGGCCGCTGCCCTGCCGAAAGGTCAACGGGGTCGGCCCCAAGGCCGATGAGAAGCTGCAGGGGTATGGCATCCACACCATCGGCGAACTGGCGGCGCGCGAACCCGGCTGGCTGATCGAACACTTCGGCAAAAGCTACGGCCACTGGCTGCACGAAGTGAGCTGGGGCCGTGATCAGCGCCCGGTGGTGACCGAGAGCGAGCCGGTGAGCATGAGCCGAGAGACCACCTTCGAGCGCGATCTGCACGCGGTGCGCGACCGCGCCGAGCTGGGCGCGGTGTTCACGCGGCTGTGCGAACAGGTGGCGGGCGACCTGAACGCCAAGGGCTACGCGGGCAAAACGATCGGTATCAAGCTGCGCTACGACAACTTCCAGAGCGTGACGCGCGATGTGACGATCGAGACCCACACCGCCGACGCCGCCACCATCCGCCGCCAAGCGGGGCTGTGCCTCAAGCGTGTGGACCTGAGCCGCCGCATCCGCCTGCTGGGCGTGCGCGTGGGCAAGCTGGTCAAGCCCGGGACAGAAGGCGAAGAGGCCTCGGGCTACAGTGAAAGCCATTCCACCCGCCCCCCGAAAGACAAGGCCACCGATGAACACACCGACCTGCTTTTCCCTGAGCTTGACTGAAGACCACGTCGCCCACCTGGTGCTCAACCGCCCCGAGGCGATGAACACCATGCACCCCACCTTCTGGCGCGAGCTGGACGAGGTACTGACGACGCTCCACACCGAAGGCACGGCACGCGCGCTGGTCATCAGCAGCACCGGCAAACACTTCAGCGCCGGCATGGCGCTGGAAACCTTCAGCGGTGCCATCGCCATGGACGACCAGAGCCCCGAAGGCCGCGCCGCCATCTTCGATCTGCTGACCGACATGCAGGCGACGTTCACGAAGATCGAGAACCTGCGTTTCCCGGTGATCTGCGCCATCCAGGGCGGCTGCATCGGCGGCGCGGTGGACATGGTCACGGCCGCCTGCATTCGCTACGCCACCGCCGACGCGTTTTTCTGCATCCAGGAAATCAACATCGGCATGGTGGCCGACGTGGGCACGCTGCAGCGCCTGCCCAAGCTGATCCCGTTCGCGGTGGTGAAAGAGATGGCCTACACCGGCCGGCGCCTGCCGGCTGCCCGGGCGCTGGCCTATGGGCTGGTGAACGAGGTGTTCGACACGGCGGAGTCCATGCTGGCCGCGGCGATGTTGTGTGCGAAAGAAATCGCCAGCAAGCCGCCGATTGCGATCTGGGGCACCAAACAGGCCGTGAACTACGCGCGCGATCACTCGGTGGAAGACAGCCTGCGCCAGATGGGCTGGTTGCAGGGCGCGATCTGGAGCAATGCGCATGTGCGCGAGTCCATCACCGCCATGAAAGAAAAACGCGCCGGCAGCTTCACGCCGCTCTCGGCGTTGCAGTCGTTCAAGGCGCTGGGCTGAGGCCGGCGGCTGCCGGCCCGCGCACTTTCAGGCGGCCAGCGACACCCGTATCTCGGCGAAGTTGCCCGCCGTTTCAACCACGTCGATGGGCTTGCCCAGCTGGCGTTCGATCTGCGTTTGCGAGAACACACCGCGCACCCGCGGACCCTGGCCGTTCTCGCCCTTCTGCACCACCAGCATGTGGCGACGGCCCACGTGTTTGAGCGTAGTCACAACCTTGCCCACGGTGGCGTGCGCGAGGTCGTCGAGGTCGATCGCATCCAGTTGGCCCAGAGGCGACATCACGTCGGCCACGGTCAGGTCTTCGTAGCGCACGCCGCGCTGGTTGATCACCTGCATCGGGCGTTCACCCTCCAGATCCGTCGAAGTGATGAGTCCGTCCATCCACGGTATCTCGCTGACCACGAACAGCAGGCGCACCCCCTGGTGGATCATGGTCTGGCGCGCTTCGTCCAGCCCCATATCGGGCGCGATGGTGGCCGCGCGCACATGGGTGAGATCGGTCATGACCGCTCGCCCGGGAGAACTCAGCGTCACGGGCACGCCCATGTGGGGCTGCGCCTGGGCAATGCAGGTGCCTTGGGGGAAACGGAAGGTCGGGAGGATGGCAGATTTCACGGTTCGCTCGCTTTCTGACAACAGGGTCACAGAGGGCAGGACGTGTGCCGTGCACCTGTCGCGCTTGGCGGTGCTTCGGCTGGACAACAGACTATCAGCCCCTGTCGCCGTTCACAAGAGACCAAGCCCCAATCGGCGCGACAGCCAGCGCCCGCCGGAACCCGACCGTCAGCCCTTGTTCAGCACCTTGGCCACCGGGTTGTAGCGCAGGCGGTAGGCGTCGGGCATGTCCGAGCCCAGCAGCGGGCGCAGGTAGAGGCGGAAGGCGTCGGTCACATCCGTGCCGCTGGCGGCGATGAACTCGTCCTCCATGGTGCGCGTCTTGCCGGCCACCGCGTCCAGCGGCAGCAGCTCGTAGTCGGCCGAGTAGAAGCCGGTGCGCTTGATCGCGACCGAGCCATCGACCTTGCCCCACATGGCGAACTGCACCGCCTTCTCGCCCACCTCGCGCGCCTCGCGCTGGTCCACGTCGGACACGCAGCCGATGAAGCTGCGCTGCAGGTAGCCGAAGGTATCGCCGCGCACGCGCTTGATACCCAGCTTGTTCTTGATCTCTTCGCACAGCAGATCGGCCAGCGCGCCGGTGCCGCTGAGCTGCACGTTGCCGTGCGCGTCCTTCTCCACGTCCTTGGCGAGCTGGGTGATGATGGGCTGGCCCGAGGCGTCGTGGATGCCCTCGCTCACCGCGATCACGCAGCGGCCGTGGCGTTGATACATGGCCTTCACATCGGCCAGGAACTTCGGGATTTCGAACACCCGCTCGGGCACATAGATCAGGTGCGGGCCGTCGTCCGGAAACTTCTTGCCCAGCGCGGACGCGGCCGTGAGAAAGCCCGCGTGCCGGCCCATCACCACACCCACGTACACCCCGGGCAGCGAAGCGTTGTCGAGGTTGGCGCCGGCAAAGGCCTGTGCCACGAAGCGCGCCGCCGACGGGAAGCCGGGCGTGTGGTCGTTGCCCACCAGGTCGTTGTCAATGGTCTTCGGGATGTGGATCGAGCGCAGCGGGTAGTTGGCCTTGTGCGCCTCTTCGCTGACGATGCGCACCGTGTCCGACGAGTCGTTGCCGCCGATGTAGAAGAAGTGCTCGATCTCGTGGGCCTTGAGCACCTTGAAGATTTCCTGGCAGTACTTGAGGTCGGGCTTGTCGCGCGTGGAGCCCAGCGCCGAGGCCGGCGTGCGCGCCACGGCTTCAAGGTTATGGCTGGTCTCCTGCGTGAGGTCCACAAAATTTTCGTCCACGATGCCGCGCACGCCGTGGCGCGCGCCGTAGACCAGCTTCACGTTCTGGAAGCGCCGCGCCTCCAGCGCCACGCCCACGAGCGACTGGTTGATGACGGCGGTCGGGCCGCCGCCCTGGGCGACGAGGATTTTTCCGGATGACATGGGTGCTCCTTGAAGGGCCTGCTAGCGAAAAGGCCATCGGCACCCGAATCGTGTGGCTCCGGCATCGACGGCAACCGGATTATTGCTCCACCGGCACCTCGATCAAATACGGATGCTTGTTCACCGAAAAATACACATCGTTGTACTTTTTTGAAAGACGGCAAAACAGGCGCTGCGTCTCGATCAATTCCTCGGGGAAAGATTCGAGAGAATCGGCTTTTTCCACCTGCGGCATCATGTGCGCAACAACTGTCCGCTGAAAATCGGTCAAACAAGAGTCAAGAATCGCTTTTTCATCCATCGGATAAGGCACCACCCGAATTTCGGGGTGCAGCGACAAATAGGTACTGAACAGTCTTTCTACGATGAACGGCAAAAACGGAGCCGCGACCAGATAAGAGGTTTCCTGCAGAACTGAGCGCGCCACATCCGATTCCGGGTGTTCCTCCAGAAAACAGGCGATCGGATTCAAAACACCGCCCGCATACAACGTCCAGAACGCCGGGGTTCCGACCCAGAAATTGGAATACAAAAGATTGCTGTGGTTGTGACGGGGTGTCAATGACAGATCCCAACCAATGCCCGCAGCGTCAAGCAAATCCTGCGCCCTTTGCACGAGCCCTGGATGGGTGACCTCACCTTGCATCCAGACGTTGTACGAATAATAGGGCAACATGGGAAACGGATTGATCATGCAGACATCCGCATCGCTGTGTTGTTGCACAAACTCAATAAATGCAGAGCCTGATATTCTGGTTTTATGCTTGAATTTGGGTGAAAAGATGCCCGTCATCCTGGATTTGAGGTGATCACCGCGGCGAAAAAAGTCCACCAATATCCGGAACTCCCGCCAAGCCGCACTGGAGTTGTCCAGAATGGGCAAGGGCAGGAACGCACTCTCCGTCAGCCTCTGTCCGGTCTGCCACAACGGTTCGTGGATGGTGATCACGTTTGGGCCTCAAGCGTCTCAAGTGTCCCGACGTTTCGTGTCATGACCACCTTTTCCCTCGCGAACCATGGGAGATGCGGACGGGGATCACCGTGGTCAAAATCGACCTGGTGACGGCCCATGTAGGCCAGCCATCCCGCAGATGCGTGAAGCGCCGCGTTCTCAAAATAGTCCATGGCGTCGCGGTCGTAAACGCCTGCTTCGTCCCACGCATCCACCTGATCACCGGCGAGTTCGATCAGGTCGCGCTCAAAAGGAAACAGACAGCTGGCCAAGATTTGCTCCCTGCTCCGAGGATAGTAAGCCACTTCATCGGCAAATTGGGCCTGCACATACAAGTTGGTGGCGCGCTCCAGCAGAAATGGCATCGCACCCGCACGATGAGTGGATTTACCATAGTAGGCGATCGGCCGATACAGGAAATCGTGCAAGGCACTCCCCAATTCAGATGCGGTCAAGCGGATCACCGGAAAAACCAGCTCCTGCATGAATTTGCTCCAGAATCTGGGGGTACCAAACCAGTAACTGCTCATTCCATAGTTCTTGTTGTGCTGGCGTCCCGGATTCACGAAGTCGAGCGGCACGCGTGCAAGGTCCAGCACTTTCTGTGCATTCATCAAGAAGTCGTTGCCACCATGAATGATGCTGGCGCGCACATGGCTGTTGAAATTCGCATAGCACCATTGCGGCCACGGATTGACAGAATACACCTCATATCCGGGTGTACATTGGATCCAATTTCTCAATTCCGGGCCACCCAGCAGGGTCTTGGCATGAAACCGACTTGACACCGCACCAAATATATCTGCCGTATTGTGTATGCCATTGACAAACAGATGTTCGAATATCTGGAACTCACGCAGCTCGGGTTTGGGATTTGATCGAAAATCAAATGCCTCAAACCCGGGCAGCACCGAAACGAGTTGGCTGGGAAATATGCAGTTCTGCAGCAACCTGATATTCATGAAAGATGTTCTTTGAAGTAATGTTCAGATTAGGAATTCATGGCAAAAAGAGCCCATGAACACGACAGGCGCTGCTGGCAGCCGGCTGGGATTCACTCCATGCCGTGGGTTCCATCCTCCCATTTACGCGCTCTGAAGCTCAGCCCTGGCGGGCTTCATCGTCTGGCCCATGGCTTTCATGCTGACGCACGTTTCATTTGGACACAATATCAGCGTTTCGCCGTCTTGAGAATTCGCGGTCACGCGTGTGCGACATGCTTTGCGTGCGGGGTCAGCATGCGAAACTGCCAGAGATGAAAACCTTTCACAACCCCCACCACGCCCTGCACCAAGGGCGCGAAGAGATGTTCCGCGGCCGCATGGTGCCGTGCCACGAGGTGCCGGCGCGGCTGGACTTTGTGCTGGCCGAGCTGCAGCGCCGCTCGCAGGGCAGCCTGCACACGCCGGAGATCGGCGAGGCCGAGCTGGATGCGGCGATTGCTCGTGTGCACAGCGCGCGCTACACGCAGTTCCTGGCCGGCGCCTGGGACGAGTGGGTGGCCATGGATCCGGCGAACGCGTTGCGCGACGCCCTGCCTTCGGTCTGGCCCCTCGGCAACCGCCACGCCTTCCGCACAGACGTGCTGCCGCAGAACTTCGCGGCGCGGCTCGGTCTGTTTGCATTCGATTCCGGCTCGCCGCTGACGGCTGGCACCTGGGCGGCGGCGCGTGGCGGCGCGGCCTGTGCGCTGGCCGCAGCGCGCGAGGTGTTGGGCGGTGCGCGCAGCGCGTTCGCGCTCACCCGCCCGCCGGGCCACCACGCGGGGCCGGACTTCTTTGGTGGCTACTGCTTCCTGAACAACGCTGCCATCGCCGCGCAGGCCTTGCGCGACGGCGGCCAGCAGCGCGTGGCGGTGCTGGACGTGGACTACCACCACGGCAACGGCACGCAGACCATCTTTTACGAAAGCGCCGACGTGCTCACGGTCTCGATCCACGGCGACCCGGCCACCGAGTACCCCTTCTTCCTCGGCCATGCGGACGAGCACGGTGCCGGTGCAGGCGAAGGCTTCAACCTCAACCTGCCGCTGCCGCGCGGCACGGACTTCACCACCTGGCGCGCGGCACTGGCGAAAGCGCTGGACGCAGTGAGCGCCTTCGATGCCGACGCGCTGGTGGTGCCCATGGGGCTGGACACATTCGAAGGCGACCCGATCTCGGGCTTCACGCTGCGAAGCGCCGACTACTTCGCCGTGGGCGAGGCGTTGGCCAGCGCCGGACTGCCCACGGTGTTCACGTTTGAAGGCGGCTACGCGGTGGACGCGGTGGGCACCAACGCGGTGAACCTGCTCGAAGGGTTCTGCCGCTCAATCTGAAGTCATACAGCCCTGGCTTGCGCAGGAACCACACCCTCGCGCAAGAAGAGGCGCCATCCCAAGGGCACCGCCGGGCTGGCTCCGCCAGACGGCCAGTGCCGCCCCCCTGAGGGGGGTGACGCGAAGCGGCGCGGGGGGGTTACACGGCCTTCCAGAAGATGTAGTCGGCCTGGTAGTTGACGATCTGCTTGCTGCCCGAGATGGCCGCATCGCAGGCCATGGCGGGAGCGACGCCGCCCTGCGTCCTCACGCGCTGGATGTAGGTCACGCCCTGCATGGCACCCATGCCCATCGCCGGGTTGGCCTTCACCAGTTGCAGCGGGATGCTACCGGCCATGGCGGGCGCCACCGCCAGCTGGATCGCGGTGAGTTTGGAGCCGTCCATGCCTTCCCAGGTGGCGGGTGGGCCGTAGTACTTGCCGACCTGTTTTCCCATGCGGTCCATCAGCTTGGCGTCGGGGCCGACAAAGACCCACTCGTGGCCCATGGCGTCTTTCTTGGCGCGGCATTCGTAGGTGATCTGGCCCACGCCCACGGTTTCCATGGCGACCTGGTGGCCGGCCGGCACCTGCACGGCGGCGGGCAGGCTGGCCTGCGAATACGCCATGGCGGGCGCGCTCATGTTGGAAGCGCAAGCGGTGAGGGCCAGCAGCGAAACAGCGCCCAGGGTGGTTTTGATGAACATGGAAAACTCCTCGGTGTGGTGTTGAAAAACGGGACAGGACACGGGGTGGGCCGGCGAGCAGCCGACCCTTGGAGGAAGCAATAGATCAGGCGCCGAACGACAGCGCGCCTGGCGGCAGCGAACGGCCCAGGGCGTTGTTCAACACGGTGAAGTGCATGGTCTCGTCGGCGGCCAAGCGGGCGGCCACCTTGGCGAGTTCGCGGTCGCCCAGCGCGGGGATCACGCTCAGGTAGGCGTTGGTCGCGCCCAGCTCCAGACGGGCCGCGAGGTCGAGCACATCGCCCTGGCTCTTCAGCGAAGCAGCGTTGAGCGCCTTGGCGTATTCCTCCAGCTTCATCTCGGCCACCGGCTTGCCGCCGAGCTTCTGGATGGTGGCGATGAGCGCGTCGCGGTGGGTCTTGTGGT
Source organism: Betaproteobacteria bacterium HGW-Betaproteobacteria-9 (assembly GCA_002842215.1). Classification (GTDB taxonomy): domain Bacteria; phylum Pseudomonadota; class Gammaproteobacteria; order Burkholderiales; family Burkholderiaceae_C; genus Hydrogenophaga. Next base: position 96,612 of record PHCC01000023.1, read on the forward strand.
GGCCCTGAAACTGCACCGCCACATCGAGCACCGGCTTCTGCAGCAGGCCGCTGCCGGCGCCGAGCTGGTAGGCGTTGATGGCTTCGTGTTCCAGGCCCAGCGCCACGTTGAGGATGGACACGTCTTTGGACATGTCGCCCTTCATGCCGGCGGCCATGACGTCTTTGCCGGCGAGCAGGGCCACGGCCACGGTGGACAGGGCGCCGCCAGTGCCCATGAAGGAGCGGCGCGACGGGGTGGCGGCGATCAGCGAGGTGGATGCGGTGAAAGCGGAAGGGGTGGAGCGTGACATGGTGGTGTTTCCTTGATGAGGGGTGGGTTCGGTTGTCGTGGGGCCGGTGGTGCTGATCGGGTGGGACCAGCGCTGCCGACACCCCGGGTACGCAGACGCCCCAACGGGTGGATTCAGAAACCCACAAATTTTTGAGGTGATTCAAATCGCTGAATCCACGCGGCGCCGGGTTGCGTAGTGGGTGGGCCAGCTGTGCAGACGCTGCACTGGCAACGGCGCCCCGCAGAAATCACCTCACCCCAACCCAGCGATGAACCACCCCATGAATCACCTCACCGAGACCCGTCGCCGCCAGGCCCCATCGACCACCCTGCTGGCCCTGGCCGCTACGGCAGCCCTGCTCGCCGCCGTGCCGGCCCAGGCTGACACCGGCAAGCTGCTGCTCACCGGCGGCGTGAGCACGGTGGAGGGCGCGGCCGGCGGCGGCATCAGCCCCTGGGCCGTGATCGGCAGCCAGGCCACCGAGGGTGAAAAAGGCATCTCGGCCTACCTGAGCCGCGTCGAGACCCGGGACCACGACCTGACCGCTGCGGGGGTTGCCGTGGGCCTCAACGACCGGGTCGAACTCTCCTTCGGCCATCAGGATTTCGACACCGGCATCGCCGGCGCACTGCTCGGTCTGCCCGGTCTGCACCTGAAGCAGGACATCCTGGGCGCCAAGCTGCGCTTGGCCGGCGACGCCGTGCTCGGCAGCGACACGCTGATGCCGCAGATCGCCGTGGGCGTTCAGGTCAAACGCCTGCGCTCCAGCGGACTCGACGGCACGCTCGACGCGCTGGGTGCGAAACGCGACGGCGTGGACGTCTACGTGAGCGCGACCAAGCTCTTCCTCGCGCAAGGCGTGGTGGTCAACGGCACGCTGCGCGCGACCCAGGCCAACCAGAACGGCCTGCTCGGTTTCGGTGCCCGGCTGGGCGGCGCGGACAACGGCTATCAACTCATGCCCGAGCTGTCGGTGGCCTACCTGCTGAGCAAGAACGTGGCCGTGGGCTTCGAATACCGCGCCATGCCCAACAAGCTGCAGCGCGCGGGCGCCGCCGCGGGCCTGGGCGACGGCCTGCGCTCAGACGACTGGAAAGACATTTTCATCGCCTGGGCGCCGAGCAAGAACGTCTCGCTCACCGCCGCCTATGTGGACCTGGGACGCATCGTGCCCGCCACCACCGGCAACCAGAAGCAGACCGGCGTCTACCTCTCGGCACAGATCGCGTTTTGAACCACCCCCATCTCACCACCCCCCTGAAGACCGACATGAAACACCTCCTCACCGCCACCGCCTTCACGCTGCTCGCCATGGGCAGCGGCCACGCCCTGGCCCAGAACGTGGTCGCGCCACTGAAAGCCACGCCCGCCTCCGCCTACCCGGTGGCGCCCGCGCCTGGGCTGTACCAGGCCTTCGGCGAACAGGCCGGCATCCGCGCCCTGATGGACGACTTCGTGATCCGCCTGAAGGCCGACGCCCGCATCGGCGAGCAGTTCAAGGAAACGAAACTCGACCACCTCGCCAGGCAGCTGACCGACCAGGTCTGCCAGCTCGCCGGCGGCCCCTGCGTCTACAAAGGCCCCGACATGAAAGAGGCCCACGCCGAGATGGACGTGACGCGCAGCCACTTCAACGCACTGGTGGAAGTGCTGCAAATGAGCATGGACGCGCGCAGCATCCCGTTCACGCGCCAGAACCAGTTGCTCGCGCTGCTCGCGCCGATGCACCGCGACGTGGTGAACACGCGATGAACGCGCACACCCTGTCAGGTGCCGCCGCTGCCGCGCTCGCCCTGCTCGCCCTGCTCGCCGGCGCGGCCCAGGCCGCCACGGTGCAGATCACCCTGCTTGCGCGCGATGGCCAGCCACTGGCCGACGCCGTGGTGCTGGTCGAGCCGGTCAACGGCGCCAAGCCGCCAGTGCCCGCACCGGTGCAGGCAACGATCACCCAGCAGAAGATGCGGTTCGACCCGGCGCTGACCCTGGTGCCGGTGGGTTCGCGGGTGCGTTTCACCAACCTCGACGGCTGGGAACACCATGTGCGCGGCCTGCCCGCCGGCCTCGCCGGGCTCAGCGCCGGACCGGGCGCGGGCTTTGAACTGCGACTGGGCGGCAAGGTCGACGGTCAGGTGCCGGAAAGCGCTGAAGTCACGCTGGGCAGAACCGGCCCGCTGCAGCTGGGTTGCCACATCCACGGTTCCATGCGCGGCTTCCTGTTCGTCACCGACTCGCCTTGGGCGGTCAAGACCGACGCCGCGGGCGTGGCCACGCTGCAGGGTGTGCCCGAAGGCGCGGCGCGCCTGCGCGTGTGGCACACCGACCAACTGGTCGAAGCCGCGCCCACCGCGCTGAACGTGACGCCGCTGACCGCGTTGAATGTGCCCACCCAGGTGCAGCCGCGCCGACGGCGGCCGTGATGCGTGCCCTGGCCAGGTTCAATACCCTGTGGGCGACGGCGGGTCGCACGCTCCCGCACAATGCGCGCATGCGAGACCAACCCGACGACGAACTCATGGCCCTGATCGACCGCGTGGCCCGGCGCGACGAGCTCGCCCTGAAAGCGTTGTACGACCAGACCTCGGGCAAGCTCTATGGTCTCGCGCTGCGGGTGGTGCGCAACAACGAGTGGGCCGAAGACGCGCTGCAAGAGACCTTTCTGCAGATCTGGCGCACCGCGCCCGACTACCGCGCGTCGTTGAGCCCGCCCATGGCCTGGCTCGGCCTGATCGTGCGCAGCCGATCGCTGGACCTGCTGCGCCGCCGCAAGGCCGAGCGCGAACACCTGACCGACGAAATCGACGACGCCATGGCCGACACGCTCGAAGGCGATTCCCCCAACCCCATGGACACCAGCCTCGCGAGCCAGCAGGCCTGGGCGCTGCACCAGTGCCTGGCCAAACTGGAGAACAAACAGCGCGAGGTGGTGAGCCTGGCCTACCTGCGCGACCTGAGCCACGGCGAGCTGGCGCAACAGCTCAAGCTGCCGCTGGGCACGGTGAAAACCTGGATACGCCGCGGGCTGGACCAGCTGCGCAGCTGCATGGCGAGGTACGCATGAGCCCCCCCGCGCCGCTTCGCGTCACCCCCCCAAGGGGGCGGCACTGGCCGTCCGGCAAAGCCGGCCCGGCGGTGCCCTTGGGTTGGACCGCTTCGTGCGGTGCGGGTGGTGCTCCGGCGCCGTGAAAAACAAAATAGCCTGTCCATGAATCTGAGCCAACACCCCGAACTGCTGGACCGTCTGGCCAGCGCCTACGCGCTGGGCACCTTGCGCGGTGGTGCGCGCCGCCGTTTTGAAGCACTGGCGCGCGAACAGGCGCCGGTGCGCGCGGCAGCGCTCATCTGGCAAAGCCGCGTGGCCAGCATGAACGAGCTGCAGGCCCCCGTCGAACCGTCGCCGGTGGTGTGGACCCGCATCCACAACCTGGTGCAAGCCGAGCGTGAGCAGGTGGCCATGGCCGCCGCGCACGAAGCGAAAGCGCCCCCCAAACCGGGCGGCTGGCTACGCAGCCTGGCGCTGTGGCGCGGCACCACCGCGACCGGCGCGCTGGCTACGGTGCTGGCGGTCGTCACGGCTGTGGGCTTGCGCGACGAGATGGGCGCGCAGATCGGTGAGCTGCAGGCCCAGCTGTCAGCGCAACCGCAGATTGAATACGTGGCCGTGCTCAACGACGAGCAGGCCAGCGCCTCCATGCTGGTGACCTTCGACCCGAAGAACGGCCGACTCACCTTGCAGCGAGTCGGCGGCTACCAGGAAGCGGCCGACAAGTCGCTGCAGCTCTGGGCGCTACCGCCGGGCGCAGCACCGCGTTCACTGGGCGTGTTGAGCCAGGAGAAGCTGCTGCAACTGGCGGCCGACCAGCGCGACGTGCGTGAAGTGCCGGCGCTGGCGGTCAGCCTGGAGCCCAAGGGCGGTGTGCCGAGCGAAACCGGACCGACCGGACCGGTGTTGTTCAAAGGCGCGCTGATCCAGAAGATGTTGTGAGCGCCGGCGGCCTCACTGCCGCGCGGTGCGCACGTTCGCTGGCGGCAGCTGTGGGTGGCTGCTGCGCCAGGGGTTGATGTCGAGTCCGCCGCGGCGCGTGTAGCGGGCGTAGACCATGAGCTTGGTGGGCTTGCAACGCGCCATGATGTCCATGTAGATGCGCTCGACGCACTGCTCGTGGAACTCGTTGTGGTTGCGGAAACTCACGATGTACTGCAGCAGGCCGGCCTGGTGAATCTGCGGGCCACTGTAGCTGATCTGCACGCTGCCCCAGTCGGGCTGGCCGGTCACCAGGCAGTTGCTCTTGAGCAGGTCGCTGGTGAGGGTCTCGGTCACCGGTTGTTCGTTGAAGGCGGCGCCCAGCAGCTCCGGCGCGGGCAGGTACAGGCTGCACTCGACATCGAGCCGGTCGATCGACAGACCGGTCAGCTCGCGCACCGGCTCGCAGTCAAACAGATCGGGCATCAAGAGGCGCACACCCGCCGTGGTCTGCACCGGTCGGCCGTGCCAGATGGCCGCACTGATGTCGTGGCGCATGCGTTCGCGCACGGCGTCAGCGCTGTCGAAGCGCGTGTTGTTGAAGCTGTTGAGGTAGAGCTTGAACGACTTGCTCTCGACGATGTGGGTGCTCTCGCAAGGCACGGTGATGTGCGCCAGCGCCACCTGCGGCTTGCCCTTGGGGTTGAGCCAGCTCAGCTCGAACGCGGTCCAGAGGTCGGCACCCAGAAAAGGCAGGCTGCCGGTGATACCGATCTCGCGGCGTTTCGCTTCGCGCGGCAAGGGGAACAACAGCGACGCATCGTACTGGTCGACGTAGGCTGACGTCTTACCGAGCTGGGAATGTTCTGGGAGGTTCATGAAAGATCGGTTCAGATGAATTCGCGTTCGCGCAGCCACTTGGTCGCGACCCATTTTTCACCCTGCACCACGGGCGCGCCGCCATGCAGCGTGCGGGTGATCGGGCTGGGCTTGTCGTAGCTGAAGAACACGGCGTTGCCGCGTTGCGGCGCCACCTCGAGCCCCACGTCCGGAAAGATGGTGCCGCCGCCTTCCGCAGGCTCGTTGAGGTACATCACCAGCGTGGCGAGGCGCTGCCCGCCGCGCTGCAGGATGGTGGGCGTGCCCGGCTCGGCCGGGTCGAAGTAGTCGTAGTGCGGTTTGTATTCGGCGCCCACCGGGTAGTTGAGCACCTGCATGCCCTCGCCGTTTTCCAGCGGCCAGTTCACCAGGCGGGCGATGCGCGCCTCGATGCGGCGCACCAGCTCACTTTCACCGCGGGTGAAAAACATGCCGTTGCTGGTGCGGTCGGGGTTGAGTTCTTCGCCACCGGTCTGGGTCTGCACCGTGAGGGAACGCGCCAGGCGCGGACGGGCCGCATCGATGAGCGCTTCGCACTCCTCGTCGCTCAACAGCCCACCCAGCACCACCACCCGCGGCTGCGACAGCGTCGCGAGCCCACGGACCTGGCGGTCGCCGGCGTCCAGGCGCAACAGTGAGGGCGACAGTCTGATCTCGGGCAGGCGCGCGGCGACCGCCTGGGACCGCGCGGGCACGACCGCCGGCACCACACCGGCGCCTCGGCCATCCCCGCGTTGCCGCCGGTGTTCGCGCAAGCTGTCTTCCAGCGCAGCGGCCGCCAGCTCCTGCCGCCAGCCCACCTTCACCATGGCATCCAGCACCGATTCGGGCGAAAAGCCGGCGACGGTCTGCTCCACGATCCAGCGGCGCAGCTCGGGGGTGATGGTTTGCACCATGGTTCCGCCCGTCATGGGTCAGGGCTTCTGTTCGCGGCGGAACACCAGGCGGTCGGTGTCGGACGCGGCGGCCACAAAACGGTAACCGTCCAGATCAAACCCCTTGAGCTGCTCGGGCGTGGTGACGCGGTGTTTCACCGCGTAGCGCACCATCAGGCCGCGCGCGCGCTTGGCGAAGAAACTGATGATCTGGTAGCCGTCGCCCTTGCGCTCTTCGAACACGCAGTTGACCACGCGCGGCTGCAGCACACGGCGGTCCACCGCCTTGAAATACTCTTCGCTGGCGAGGTTGATCACGACCGGGCTCTTGTCGGCGCGGGCCCTCTGGTTGAGGTACTCGGCGATCTGGCTGCCCCAGAACTGGTAGAGGTTCTTGCCCCGGGGTGTGACCAGGCGGGTGCCCATCTCCAGCCGGTAGGGCTGCATCCAGTCGAGCGGGCGCAGCACGCCGTAGAGGCCGCTCAAGATGCACAGGTGCTGCTGCAACCAGTCGAGTTCGGCCTCGCCCAGGCTCTTCGCGTCGAGCCCGCCGTAGACATCACCATCAAAGGCCAGCACCGCCTGTTTGGAATTTTTCGCGGTGAATTTCGGCACCCAGGCCTGGTAGCGCGCGAAGTTCAGGCCCGAGAGCTGGTCCGACAGGCCCATGAGATCGGCGATCTGCTGCGGCGACTTGTCGCGCATCACATCGATGAGTTCGATCGCCTGTTTCACGAACAGCGGCTGGGTATGGGTCTTGACGTGTGGCGGCGTCTCGTGATCGAGCGCCTTGGCGGGGGAGATGAGGAACAGCATGTTGGCGTGGACGCAGCGGGAGGAAACACAAAAAGGGCTTCCCGCAGGAAGCCCGATTATGACCAACGGGGCCGGTTATTTCAGGTCGCCAGCCAGGCTGGCCAGCGTTTCCATGGGGATCTGGGTGTGGGCCGGGTAGTGGGTGTGGTCGCAGCCGAGCTTGACCGCCGCGCCGGCCTGGATGGCGGCGCACATGGCTGGCGTGAACTCGAAGCGCACGAAATGCACGGCGCTGGTCTTTTCGTCGTTCTCGCGTTCCAAGTCTTCGTCGGCAATCGCGTAGACGCGTGCACACCCCTCGACCTCAACAAACAACCGGTCTTCCACGCCGATGAGGCGGGCCAGCTCGCGCTTGCGTTCGTTGATGTCGGTGTACTCGATCATCATGGTGGCCTTCCAGTTGCTGCCGTCGGGCACCAGCGGCGCATAGGCCTCGATCTCCTGCTGGATGCCTTCTTCCTCGAAGATCTTCTCGATGCGCAGCATCTCCTGGATCTGGTAGCGGATGGTCATCTCGCTCTCGAACTGCAGGTTGACGTGTTCACCCAGCTGCACACTGCGTTGTTTGCGATGGGCGATGACCTCGGGCTTGTGCGCCTTGCGCCACTTGCTGTAGACCTCCAGGCTCATGAGGCTGTCGGGGGTGATGTGTCCGGTGAGTTGCATGGTGTTGTTCTCTCTCATTTGAGTCCGTAGGCGCGAGCCACCAGCGACAGCGGGTGTTGAAGTTCGGGCGCGCCCAGGCCGTTCACTTCAAATCCCTGCGCGATGTGGTGGCCGCCGAGCGGACAGTCGGAGCTGATGAAGTCGGGCTTGGCGCCGTCCTGCATGGTGGCCATGGCCTTGAACACCGGCTTGCCGATTTTCATGGCCTGCTGGTGGTAGGCCTTCTTCACGCCAAAGGTGCCGGCGTGGCCCGAGCAGCGCTCGATGGTGTTGAGCGTGGTGCCGGGGATCATCTTGAGCATTTCTTCGGTCTTGCGCCCGATGTTCTGCACCCGGCCGTGGCAGGGGATCTGGTAGCTCACGTTGCCCAGCGGCTGCGGGAATTCCGTCTTGAGCAGGCCGTCGCGCTTGCGAGCCATGAGGTACTCGAACGGGTCCCACATGTGTTCCTTCACGAGCTGCACGTCGGCATCGTCCGGGAACATGAGCGGGATTTCCTGCTTGAACATCAGCGCGCAGCTCGGCACCGCGGCCAGGATGGCAAAGCCATCTTTCGCGTACTTCGCCAGCACCGGGATGTTGGCGTTCTTGCTGGCCTGCACCGAATCCAGGTCACCCAGCTCCAGCTTGGGCATGCCACAACACTTTTCCTTCTCGACAATGACGTAGGGGATGGCGTTGTGGTTCAGGATCTTCAGCAGATCAAGGCCGATCCCGGGCTCGTTGTAGTTGATGTAGCAGGTGGAAAAGATGGCCACCTTGCCCGGCGTCTTCGCGCCATCGACCACGTTTGACGACGTGGCCTGCGGCGTACCGGAGCGGAATTTTTTCGTCGCCAGATCGGGCAGCCAGGCGTCTTTGTCCACCCCGGCCACGCTTTCCATGACGCTGCGCATGACCTGGGTCTTGTTCACCGCGTTGGCCACCTGCACCACGACGGGAATGCCGGCGAACTGGCCGTGCACGTCGGTGGAGGCCAGGAAACGCTCGGCCAGCTTGACCTCACCCTTCTTGAACTTGATGGCCTTGGCGCGCAGCATGGTGTGCGGAAAGTCCAGGTTCCACTCGTGCGGCGGCGTGTAGGGGCACTTGGTCATGTAGCAGAGGTCGCACATGTAACACTGGTCGATCACCTTCCAGTAGTCCGCCTTGGCGACGCCATCGACCTCCATGGTCGAGCTTTCGTCGACCAGATCGAACAGCGTCGGGAACGACCCGCACAGACTCACACAGCGGCGGCAACCATGGCAGATGTCGAAGATGCGTTCCAGCTCGACAAAGCACTTCTCCTCGTCGTGAAAGTCGGGACCCTTCCAGTCGAGCGCGTGCCGCGTCGGTGCCTGCAGGTTGCCTTCTGTGGCCATGTGGTGCTCCTCTGGTCGCGCTCTGTGGCGCGGTTGATCGTGGGCTTTTGAAAGCGCTGGGCTTCAGCGCTTTCAAAAACGGCGTCCTAAGGGAAGACCCAGAACGCCGCGGAACCGGCTTTGCCGGGCCGCCAGCGTTGCCCCCTTGAGGGGGTCGCGCGCAGCGCGGCGGGGGTGGGCCAATTCAGTCCACCAGTTCGTTCAGCGCCTTGGTATAGCGGTTGGCGTGCGAGCGCTCGGCCTTGGCCAGGGTCTCGAACCAGTCGGCGATTTCATCAAAGCCCTCTTCGCGCGCGGTCTTGGCCATGCCCGGGTACATGTCGGTGTACTCGTGGGTTTCACCCGCGACGGCCGATTCCAGGTTCTTGCGCGTGGGGCCGATGGGCAGTCCGGTGGCGGGGTCGCCCGACTGCTCCAGGAACTCCAGATGGCCGTGGGCGTGACCGGTCTCGCCTTCGGCGGTCGAACGGAACAGCGCTGCCACGTCGTTCTGGCCTTCCACGTCGGCCTTGTTCGCGAAGTACAGGTAACGGCGGTTGGCCTGCGATTCGCCAGCGAAGGCGTCTTTCAGGCACTGCTCGGTTTTCGAGCCTTTCAATGCGGCCATGGGGTATCTCCTTGTCGTGGTTGAAGAAACGCCCAACCAGGTGCCCACGCCGGACAACCCCGTTGAGACAGATGGCACCTTACGCCCGTTGGCAGACCCCGTCTAATTGTTCTGGCCTATGTGTCACATTGTTTATAGCTATCTACTTGATAGATCGAATAATGGTTCTCAACCTCATCGACAGCACGGCCAGAAACCCGCAAACTGGCGCGGTTACGCTTGGTACCAAATTGTCATGGGATGAATCACTTTCGCGGTCCTGAACAACGACCGCCCGGGCATGATGGCCCGTGTACAGAACCGAAGAGGACCCATTCATGAATGGCAGCGCGAGCACATACCGGGAAACCGCTCCCTCCAACGGATACGAATTCAGCAGTGGCGCAGGCTACGACCTGCCCGAATACCCGTTCGAAGCCCCCCCGGAACTGCAGGGCGGCCCTCTCGTGCGGCACCCGGTGGTGATCGTCGGCGGCGGCATCACCGGACTGACGCTGGCCTGCTCGCTGGCGCGCTATGGCGTGGCTGCGGTGCTGATCGACGAAGACAACACCGTGGGCGTCAAAGGCGCCTCTTCGCGCGGCATCTGCTACACGCAGAAATCGCTGGAGATCTTTGAGCGCCTGGGCATCTACGAGCGGGTGGTGGCCAAAGGCGTGCAATGGAGTGTGGGGCGAACCTTCGCGGGCGAGGACGAAGTCTTCAGCTTTGATCTGAAGCAGCAAGGCAATTTCCACCTCTCGCGCCAGCCACCCTTCCTGAACATCCAGCAGTTCTACATCGAAGGCTATCTGGTCGAGCGCATCCGCACCCTCGGCCATGTGGAGTTGCGCTGGAAGAACCGCCTGGTGGCCTTCGAGCAAAACGACGCCTGCGCCACGCTCACCGTGGAGACCCCCGCGGGCCGCTACCGCATCGAGGCCGAGCACGTGATCGACGCCACCGGTGCGCACAGCCCGCTGCGGCAATGGCTGCAGGTGCCGTTCGACACCCGTCGGGGCGATGACCGCTGGTGCATCGCCGACGTGCGTTTTGCCAAACATCCGCCGGTGGAACGCCACACCTGGATCGAGGCGCCGTTCAACGAGAACCGCGCGGTCTGGCAGCATCTGATGGCCGACGAGGTCTGGCGCATCGACTACCAGATGGCGCCCGACAGCGACCCCGAAGCCGTGAGCCGTGAACCAGCGGTGCGCGAACGGCTGGCGCGCCATTTCGGTGCTGACGTGGAAGTGAAAATCGTCTGGGTCGGCCCCTACACCTACCGCAGCGAGTGCGTGCACGCCATGCGCCATGGACGCGTGTTCCTGATCGGCGACGCGGCCAAGGTCATGAGCCCGTTTGGCGCGCGCGGGGGCAACTCCGCCATAGCGGACGCCGACAACCTGGCCTGGAAACTCGCCGCCGTGCTCAAGGGCCAGGCAGACGCTTCCCTGCTGGCGAGCTACAACGAAGAACGCATCGAAGCCGCGCAGCAAAACGTGTGCGTGACCAACCGCACCGCGCGCTTCCTGCGACCGGCCGACGGCGTCGAGCGGTTGTTCCGCCAGGCCACCATCGGGCTGGCCAGGCAGTACCCGTTTGCACGCAACCTGATCAACACCGGCCGCATGGCGGTGGCCAACCCCTACAGCCGCTCCAGCGCCTGCACCTACCGGACTGGCAGCGGCGCGGGGCTGTCGGTACAGAACGTGCGTTTCGCCTGGGCCGACGGTACCCGCGGCTGTGTCAACGATCTGCTCGACTGGGCAGCGGGCAGCCTGCTGGTGCTGGTGTTTGGTGATCTGTCGGCCGCGGCGCTGCAACGTTTGCGGCGCCTGTGCCTGGATGCGCCGGTGCGCAGCGTGCAGGTGCTCGGCCAGGACGCCACGGCGCAGGCGCTGGAGCACGTGCGCGACCCCCAGGGCCACCTGCAGGGTTCCTGCCATGTGTTTGGCCACGCCTGGGCGCTGCTGCGCCCGGATGGTTACCTGGCCGCCACCGGCGAGTCGGTCGACGCACAGCTGGTATCGGCCATAGAACGTTGCCTCGGACTGCGTGGAGAAACCCCATGAAACTCGCGATCCACTTCCAGGACGCCGACGCGTTCTACGAGCAGTTGCTCGACGCCCATGAAGGCCTGAGCCGCGGAGACAGCGAGCTGCTCAATGCCCGGCTGATCCTGCTGCTGGCCAACCAGGTGGGTGACTCTCGGGTGCTGAGCGAGTGCATCGAGGCGGCCCGCGAGATGCCCACCCCCGCGGCGGAATAAAATCAGCCGCTTCCCCCGCTCTTCCTGACGGCGCCCTGCGGGGCGCCGTTGCATTTTTTGCGCCCACCCATGTCTGACACCCTGCAACAACCCGGCCTGCAATCCCTCTCCAAATCGTTCGAGCCCGCCGCGCTCGAAGCCCATTGGGGCCCCGAGTGGGAACAGCGTGGCTACGGTGTGGCGGGTTTCCGCGGCACCGGTGCGCCGAAGGAAGGCGCGCCATCGTTCGCCATACAACTGCCGCCGCCCAATGTGACCGGCACGCTGCACATGGGCCACGCCTTCAACCAGACCATCATGGATTCGCTCACGCGGTACCACCGCATGAGCGGCGCCAACACGGTCTGGGTGCCGGGCACCGACCACGCCGGCATCGCCACGCAGATTGTGGTGGAGCGCCAGTTGCAGGCCCAGGGCATCAGCCGCCACGACATGGGGCCCACGCCTGCCGAGGCGCGCAAGAACTTCGTCGCCAAGGTCTGGGAGTGGAAGGAAGAAAGCGGCAACACCATCACCACGCAGATGCGCCGCATGGGCGACTCGGTGGACTGGAGCCGCGAGTACTTCACCATGGACCCCAAGCTGAGCAAGGTCGTGACCGAGACCTTTGTGCAGCTCTACCAGCAGGGCCTGATCTACCGCGGCAAGCGCCTGGTCAACTGGGACCCGGTGCTGATGTCGGCCGTGTCCGATCTGGAAGTGGAGAGCGAAGAGGAAGACGGCTTCCTCTGGCACATCGCCTACCCGCTGGTCAACGGCAGCGGTCACCTGACCGTGGCCACCACCCGGCCTGAGACCCTGCTGGGTGACGTGGCCGTGATGGTGCACCCGGAAGACGAGCGCTACAGCGCACTCATTGGCCAGTACGTGAAGCTGCCGCTGTGCGAGCGCGAGATCCCGGTGATCGCCGACACCTACGTGGACCGCGAATTCGGCACCGGTGTGGTGAAGGTCACGCCCGCACACGACGCCAACGACTACGCGGTGGGCCAGCGCCACCAGTTGCCGATCATCGGCGTGCTGGCACTCAACGCCACCATCAACGACAACGCACCCGAGAAGTACCGTGGCCTGGACCGCTTCGTGGCCCGCAAGGCCGTGGTGGCCGACCTCGAAGCCGCCGGCCTGCTGGTCGAGACCAAGAAGCACAAGCTGATGGTGCCGCGCTGCGCGCGCACCGGCCAGGTGATCGAGCCCATGCTGACCGACCAGTGGTTCGTCGCCATGACCAGCAAGGGCAATGAACACAACACCAGCGGCACCTCGATCGCCGACAAGGCCATTGCTGCTGTGCAGTCGGGCGAGGTGAAGTTCGTGCCCGAGAACTGGGTCAACACCTACAACCAGTGGATGAACAACATCCAGGACTGGTGCATCAGCCGCCAGCTCTGGTGGGGTCACCAGATCCCGGCCTGGTACGACGAGCAGGGCCAGGTCTACGTGGCGCGCAATCTGGAAGAAGCCCAGGCCCAGGCCGGCGCCGGCAAGGCGCTCACGCGCGACGAGGACGTGCTCGACACCTGGTATTCATCGGCCCTCGTGCCCTTCTCTACCATGGGCTGGCCGGAGCAAGGTGACCAGGCCACCGGCGACTACAACCTCTACCTGCCCAGCACGGTGCTGGTGACGGGCTACGACATCATCTTCTTCTGGGTCGCCCGGATGATCATGATGACGACCCACTTCACCGGCCGCGTGCCGTTCAAAGACGTCTACATCCACGGCCTGGTGCGCGACGCGCAGGGCCAGAAGATGAGCAAGTCCGAAGGCAACGTGCTGGACCCGGTGGACCTGATCGACGGCATCTCGCTCGCGCCCTTGCTGGACAAACGAACCACCGGCCTGCGCAAGCCCGAGACGGCTCCCAAGGTGCGCAAGCAGACCGAGAAAGAATTCCCCGAAGGCATCCCGGCCTACGGCGCCGACGCGCTGCGCTTCACCTTCGCCGCGCTGGCCTCGCTGGGCCGCAGCATCAACTTCGACAGCAAGCGCTGCGAGGGCTACCGCAATTTCTGCAACAAGCTCTGGAACGCCACGCGCTTCACGCTGATGAACTGCGAAGGCCAGGACTGCGGCCTGCTGGAGCACACCAAGGCTGACTGCGATGTGGGCGGCAAGGCACACGGTTACATGAGCTTCAGCCCCGCCGACCGCTGGATCGTCTCCAGGCTGCAGCGGGTCGAAGCCGACGTAGCCCAGGGCTTTGCCGAATACCGGCTGGACAACGTGGCCAACACGATCTACCAGTTCGTCTGGGACGAGTTCTGCGACTGGTACCTGGAAATCGCCAAGGTGCAGATCAACACCGGCAACGAAGCGCAGCAACGCGCCACGCGCCGCACCCTGATCCGCACGCTGGAGACCATCCTGCGCCTGGCGCACCCGGTGATTCCGTTCATCACCGAAGAGCTGTGGCAGAAGGTCGCGCCCGTGGCCGGCCGTGCCGGTGAATCGGTGAGCGTGGCGGCCTACCCGGTGAGCCAGCCCGAGCGCATCGATCAAACCGCTGAAGCGGCTGTGGCCAAGCTCAAGGGCCTGGTGGACGCCTGCCGCACGCTGCGCGGCGAGATGAACGTCTCACCCGCCACGCGACTGCCGCTGTACGTGCTGGGCGACACCGCCTTCATGCAGGCCAACGCCGCCGTGCTGCAGGGTCTGGCCAAGCTGAGCGAGGTGAAGGTGTTCACCGACGAGGCCGCCTGGGCCGCCGCAGCGCAGGCGGCTCCCGTGGCCGTGGCGGGTGAAGCCCGCCTGTGCCTGTTCATGGCCATCGACGTGGCCGCCGAAAAGGTGCGCCTGTCCAAGGAAGCCACACGCCTGGAGGGCGAAATCGCCAAGGCGACGGTCAAGCTCGGCAACGAGGCTTTCGTGGCCAAGGCACCGCCGGCGGTGATCGATCAGGAAAAAAAGCGCGTGGCCGATTTCACCGCCACCCTCGACAAGGTGCGCGAGCAGCTGGCCCGGCTGGGCCTTTGATCCCGTGACCCGCCGCCGCGCGGGTCCGGTCCACGTTCAGCGGCGGTGGTGCACCGCCAGCGACTCCCACTGCGACGGCGAAACCGCCTGGGGGTCTTCCTGGTCGGGAAGGTGCAGGCTGTCGAGCTCGGAAAAATCGCTCGGCCTGGACTCGGCTTTCGCCGTGGCGGGCGACAGCGTCTCATGGATGCGGTGGGAAACGTACCAGCTGGCACGCAGCTTGGCCTCGCGCGTGTGTGAGCCCAGGCGCGGTGTCAGGTGCAGGTTGGGCACGTTGTAGAGCGGTGTGCCCTCGGCCGCAAAGGCCGGATTGGCGCCGTCGAGCAGACAGGCGTCGATGCGGCCATCGGTGAGCGCCAGGGCCAGGGCCTCCGGATCGAACAACGAGCTGCGACTCACACCGACCCACAGCTGGCCGGGCTTGCAATGGTTGAGCAGGCGCTCGTTGATCCAGCCTCGGAAGCGCGAGGCATAGACCACCTGGAGCGACACCGCGTCCGAGCGTTCCAGCAATTCGTTGAGCGGGACCGGCTCCACACCGAGCTTGGCCCAGATGGGTGCGGCGTGGTGCACCGCCGGGTCGTAGCCCAGCAGGCGCACGCCCAGCCCCTTGAGCATGGGCGCGAGCGTGTGGGCCACCGGGGCCAGCCCGAGCAGGCCCACGGTGCTACCCGCCAGCTCCCGGCCCATGCGCACCTGCGCGATCTGGCGGCCGAGCAAGGCGCTGATCATGCCCCGGCGGTACAGCATCAGCAGGCCGTACAGCAGGTATTCGGCGTTGGAGCGCACCGTGGCGCTGCGCGCCTGCACCACGCGCACCTGGCGCCGGGCGCAGGCGTCCAGATCGGTGTTGTCGCTGGATATCTGCATACGGGCAACCAGCTGCAGCTTGGGGGCAAAGTCCAGGAACTCCTGCGACACCACCACATGGGGCGGCAGGACGATGGCGCGCGTCTTGTAGGCGGTGTTGCGCAGCGCGACGGCATCGTCGGCCAGATCCGGACGGAAGGCCACCTCGTAACGCTCGCGCAACCAGCCCAGGGCCTCGGGGACCAGCGGATCGATCAGCAGGACTTCCATGGTTTCAACGCGTCCGGCTGCTGCGGTTCAAGGCAGCAACCGTTCACGCCCTCAACGGCGTTTGAGCAGGGTGAAATGCTCGGCGCCCACGGTCTGCTGTTCCACGAGTTCGTTGCCTGTCTGTTTGGCAAACGCCTGGAAATCACGCACCGATCCGGCATCGGTAGAGACCACGCGAAGGATCTGCCCGCTGCTCATGTCGGCCAGGGCTTTCTTGGCTTTCAGGATGGGCAGGGGGCAGTTCAAGCCGCGGGCATCGAGTTCTTTGTCGGCGTTCATGGGGGGGATTCCTGTGGTTGAACGATTCTATGTCAAGCGGGTTTTCGGCAGATTGGCAGCGCACCCGCCGAGATACCCGGCCGCCAACGGCTGTCAGTGCGACTCAGCCGGGTTGCCCTGGTCCGGGTCTGAAGGCAGCGTTTCCATGAACACCGGCTCGATGCCCCTGCCGCGCAACCAGTCGGCCAGGGCCAGCCCGGTACCCGCACGCCAGCACTTCAGCTGCGATGGATCCAGCAGCCTGTATTCGACCAGCTCGGGCGAAAGCCGGATCTCGCCGCGGGCCTGCGCGTGGTAGGTGATGATGATCTGGTTCATGCGCTGGAAATCGTGCACACCGACCAGTTGCAGGGCGGTCACTTCGAGCGCGGTTTCTTCCGCAATCTCCCGCCGGATGCCGTCTTCGGGTGTCTCACCCGCCTCCATGAAGCCGGTGATCAGCCCGAACATGCGGTTGGTCCAGGCGGCGTTGCGCGCCAGCAGCACCCGTTCGCCGACCTGCACGATGGCGGCGAGCACGGGGGTGGGGTTGTTCCAGTGCGTGAAGTCGCAGGCCGGGCAACGCAACCGCTCCTTGAAACCGCCATCCTCTTCGCTGCCGATCAGCGCCAGCGGCGTGGCGCAGCTGGGGCAGAAGCGGTATTCGGCACTCACGGAATCAGGCGGGGAAGACGCCGGTGGACAGGTAGCGGTCGCCCCTGTCACAGACAACGAAGACGATGGTGGCGTTTTCCACCTGCTGGGCCACCTGCTGGGCCACCCAGCAGGCCCCCGCCGCCGAGATACCCCCGAAAATGCCTTCTTCGCTCGCCAGGCGACGGCACATGTCTTCGGCATCGCCCTGGCTCACATACACCAGCTCGTCCACCCGGCTGGGGTCGTAAATCTTCGGCAGGTATTCGGTGGGCCATTTGCGGATACCCGGGATGCGCGAACCTTCGCTGGGCTGGGCGCCCACAATGCGCACCGCCGGGTTCTTTTCTTTCAGGAACTGCGACACGCCGGTGATGGTGCCGGTGGTGCCCATGGCGCTCACGAAATGGGTGATGCGTCCACCGGTCTGTTCCCAGAGCTCGGGTCCGGTGGTCTCGTAGTGGATGCGCGGGTTGTCGGCGTTGGCGAACTGGTCCAGCATGCGGCCCTTGCCATCGGCCTGCATCTTCTCAGCCAGATCGCGGGCGTATTCCATGCCGCCACTCTTCGGGGTGAGGATGAGCTCGGCGCCAAAGGCCTTCATGGTCTGCGCGCGCTCGATCGACAGGTCCTCCGGCATGATCAGCACCATGCGGTAGCCCTTGATGGCGGCGGCCATGGCCAGCGCGATACCGGTGTTGCCCGAGGTGGCTTCGATCAGCGTGTCCCCAGGCCGGATCTCACCACGTTCCTCTGCGCGCCGGATCATGGACATGGCGGGCCGGTCCTTGACGGAACCCGCCGGATTGTTGCCTTCCAGCTTGGCCAGAATGACGTTGCCCCGTGCCCGGTTGTCCGCCGCCCCGATGCGCTGCAGCGCCACCAGCGGTGTCTTGCCGATCGCATCTTCAATGGTTGGGTAGTTCATGGGCCTCACTGTGCCATAATTTCCGTCTCCCAGATTCCAGCCCGGGTGGTGAAATTGGTAGACGCAGGGGACTCAAAATCCCCCGCCGCAAGGCGTGCCGGTTCGATTCCGGCCCCGGGCACCACAGATAAGGCCGTACGCTTCCAATAGCGTGCGGCCTTTTTCTTTTCCCCTATGAAAACCCTACTTTGACAGTGCGCTAACGTGCGGGGAAGTCTACAGGCATCCGGGGGCACTTGGGGGCACATTCGGGGGCATGATTCGGCAAATTGGGGGCACTTCCACTATTCAGGGGGCACCCGTACCCCCTGCCCATTTCGCGGCGCAGCGAGCGAAGGAAAGGCATCGGTCTGGGGGCTTGAGGCTCGGGACATTTCGGCGCCCCCATGCTGCCCGCTGCCACTTCGCCCCCTTGGGGCCATACGGGCACGCACCGCGAAAACCCGAAAGCGATCATCCCCCCGTCAAAAAGCGGAACCCCCTTGGCAAGGTTTTGTGACTAGAGCGCGGGCGGGGCACAAATTACCCCTGAGCGAGTCGCCCAGGAGGGATCCGTTATGCCCACAGCCCGGCATCACACACCAGACCAAGCAACGGAAGCGCCCGGGCGCTTCGTGTTTCCTTCCGGGTGTCGCCCTGATTTACCGGGAACACCGGGAACAAACCCGAAAAACCCACGTAACCCATTGATGTGATTGAAGTTTTCTGTTCCCGGTGGCACTGGGAACAAGCCCAAATCGACCGGGAACACCGGGAACAACTCACTCCATTACCGTGCGGGGTCTTCCGGCTTCCGGTCAAGGTGCCCCCAAGGTCTGGCGCCTTGTGCCCCCACCGCTGCCCATCGGCGGCCGGGCTGTCGCTCACGCCGTGGCTGCCCGTGCGCACCGCCCGGCCGGTGTCGGGTGGGTGGGCTGCAGGCCCGGCCGGTGTCGGGTGGGTGGGCTGCAGGTGGGCTGATGCCCCCAAGGTCTGGCGTCTTGTGCCCCCTTGGTCTGGTGTCTGGTGCCCCCAGCACAGGCAAACCCAGCGCGAAAAGAACTCCCGCACCGCCGCCCATCGGCGGCCCGCCCGGCGCTCACGCCGTGGCCACCTGTGCCCATCCGGCCCGCATTGCACGGGCTCGGGCTGGGCTCACAAGTCCAGTTCAAAGATGGCCGGGGTGATGACGTACACCCACGACGGCCCCACCCCAGGAATGCGCACCTTGGTCGTGAAGCGGTCGCGTTCTTTCGTGCTCAGACAGCCGTGCTCTACCAACACCCGGGCCATGGCCTTGTGATCAAAGCCCTTGCACACCTCGGTCTGAAACACCACGGGGAAGGTCAGGTATTCGTGCCGCACGTCTTGGGCCTGCACTGAGGACACGCGCTCCCCATATTCGCGCTGGTGGTCCGCGTTTGAATCGATGGTCTTGCCATCGGGTGACAGCATCCGCCGTGCGCCGGCCCTCAGGCCCTTGTCTGGCGCGTGGTCGTCTGCCCCACGGTGAAAGCTAGTGAAGCGGCCCGCCCCGTTCAGTTCGTAGAAGCTCCGCACCTGTCGCAACATGGCCACCACTTCACCGTTACCGATGCCACCACGGGCCGCAAGCCAGGCATTGAAGCATTCACGGGCAGCCCGTTCGCTTTCACCCGCTGCCCAGCCCGTCAGGCCCGCCGCCGTGGCCAGCTCACCAGCAGCGCCCACCAGGGCAAAGCGGGCGCCCACCCGGTCAACCTGACCGCCTGCAGCCTCGGGCACCAACTGCAGCGCCAGGGCCGCCGATGCCGTGCGGATGCGGGCCTTGATGGTGTCCGCGTTCTCGGTCAGCCACTGCAGCCAGGCGCGGCCCGTGGCGCCGTAAACGCTGCCCGCTTGCCCGGTCAGGTAGCGCGAAAAGTTCGACCCGCCTTCATGGTCGTGAAGGTTTTCAAACGCACCCATGCCGCGCCCCGCATCGGCCGGAATGTCCGCCATGCGCACTTCTTGCCCGGTGCGGGCTCGCTTCATGCCTTCGGCCATGTGGTCGGCTAGACCCAACTCACCAGCGCTCAGGAACAGCAGGCGCCAGGACAGCCGGGCGCGGGGTGTGCCCGTGCGGGTCGCTCGGGCCTTGCTCTGTTCGTTCGCCAGCATGTAGGCGCATTCGCCCGCCGTTTTGGGGTCAACCTGTGCCAGTTCGTCCAGGATCAGCAGGCCGTCGCAGTGCTGCGCCGCGATGGCTTCCAAGGCGTTGTCTGTGGTGCGCCAGCGCTGCAGGTAGGACGGGCCACCGTATACGCTGGCCGCCACCTTGAGGGCGGTCGTCTTGCCGCTTGAGCTGTCGCCCCGGAAGTGAAAGCCCCCGCTCTCCATGCCCGCCGGGCGCATCAAAGGCCCGGCAAAGGCGCACGCCAGGGCGAACACCAAACGCGAATTTCCAGCGCAAGGGGCCGCGATGCGCTGCGCCCATTGCTCGGGCGTGCCCTTGCTTCGGAAGGTGTTTTCCATCGCGCTGTCACTCTGAAAAACAACCCTCTCGGATTCGTCGCCGATGGTTTCATGCGGCAACACAAAGGCCCGGCCGTGCCAGCCGATGCGGTCGGTACAGGTGGCGAACTCTGCAGGCTGGCGCGTTTGGATGTACTGCGTCAGCAGGTTGCGGGCGCGGGGGCTGGGGGCGATGCGCAGCCCCATGCCCAACAGCGCGGCGCGGTATTCCCCGCCGTCGCCCGACAACATGCGGGCGGGCATGGCCCATTGTTTGGGCTTGCCCATCGGGTCGGAAAAGGTCAGCAGGTAGCCCCACCCCTGCCCGTCTTGGTCGCGGGTCAGGGCTTCCACGTCCATACGGCTGCACACCCATTCGGGCGCCGTGGGCTTGCCTTCTCGGTCAACCCCTTGGAAGAACACGCCGCCATCGGTCACGCTGAATCGGTCCCAATCGGGCGGGGCTTCGGTGCGGGGGTCGCTGGCGCTCTCTGGCGGGCCACCAGCGCCGCCGCTGGGTGCTGGCCTTGCCCTGCCCCTTGCCGTGCTCGCTGGCGCGGTCCGTGCGGCCTGTGCGGTCGCGTGGGCATCGATGCCCGCCGCCACGATGCTCCGCACCGCCTCAAGCCCAGCGGCCCCGCCGTGGTGGTTGTGCAGGTCGTTAAAGTCTGAGCCACCAGCGGGCAAGCCCTCGGGGAACAGCGCCAAGCCATGCACCGCCCGCGCCGCCGCCGTGGCCTTCACGCGGCCCGGGTTCGTGCCCGTCTGGGCTTCGGTGTCTCGGTCGTCGTCGCCACACAGCACCAGCAGCGCAGCCGGGTACAGCGTGTGCAGGGCACGGGCCACATGCTGCAGGTTGCCCGCATCAAAGGCCACGGCCACCGGGTGCCCTGTGGCTTCGTGCAAGGTGGCCGCCGTGGCGTAGCCTTCCGCCACCAGCAGAACGGGCGGGGCGGCATCGCTGGCCAGGTTGCCCACCAGGTGCCACAGCCCCGACTTGCGGCCCCCTTTCAGGAACAGCTTTTCCGGGGCGCCGTCTTGCGGTTTGGTGGGCGCGATGCGTTGCACGTTCCACAGCGTGCCCGCACCGTCGCGCAAGGGCACCAGCAGCACGCCACCGGCTGCGAAGCGCACGCCGTGGGGCTGCACACCCTTGCGCACCAGGTACGGGCTTTCGCCTGTGTCGCTGGCGTCTTGCCACTGCACCGCCGCCTGTTCGGCTGCAGCCGCGTGCGCGGCATCGGCACGAGCCTGTTCGGCGTACTGGCGCTGCGCCCGCTCACGCTCACGCCGCGCCACTTCTTCGGCGCTCGGGGGCTCGGGGGCTTGCATGCCCTTGGGCAGCGTGAAGCCGTGTTGTTTGGCCAGGTGCAACAGCGTGGCAATGCCCACACCGCCGCCCGCCTTGACGCTGCGCCAGGTGGCCTTCACATCCTTGGGGTTGTAGCGGTCGGGGTCGCTGGCGCTCCATTGTTCGAACAGGTCGAAGCCCGTACCGTCCGGGTATTCGCTTTTGATGGCCATCGCCACCCGCGCCCATTCGTCGCGCTGCAGGTTTGCCGGTACATGCGCCAGGGCTGCGCGGATCAGCTCGGGCGTGATTGGGGTTTGTGCGGTCATTCGGGTAGGTCAAGCTCACGTTGCCGGGTGTCCTTCACCAACAGCACGTAAAGCGCTACACGGTTGACAGTGCCGTCTGTGTTGGGTTGGTCAATCCAGCGGGTTTCGATCAGGTGCCCCTCGCTGCGCAGTTCGTGAATGCGGGCGGTCGGGTCGGGTGCGTTGCACTCGGTCTGCAGTTGCGCACCTGTGGAGGGGCCTTGTTCTAAGCGGGTCAGGATGGCGGCCCGCTGCGATGCAATGCCGTTGTATGGACGCGGGGTCGGGGTGGTTGCAGTCACAGCGGCCCCCGTTCATCGTCTCCGCCCGTGGGCTCGCTGGCCTTGCGCTTCCTGCCCAGGTGGTAAGCCGTCAGAACGCCATGCACCAGCACATCAAGGCCGTGGCGCAGGGTGCCGCCGTTTCCGTTCCATGTGCTGATTGCCGCCTCGCCACTCACTGCGATGCTGTCGCCGTCGCTCAGGCGCTGCGCGGCATCAATGGCCGTGGTGGAAAAGGCAATGCAGGAACACAGCACGCTGTCGCCGTTCTTGTCGGTGGTGGCCATGCGCCACACCGCAAAGGGATTGCCGGTGTTGGAGGTGCGCAGGTTGACAGCCCCGCGAAGGCGGCCCGATACCAGGGCGTCAATCATGGTGGCCCCCGGTGTGCTGGCGCTGGGCTATCCAAGCTTGGATTTCAGATTCTTTCCAGGCAACCGCCCTGCTACTGAGGCGCACGCAATGGGGGAAGGTGCCGGATTTCATTCCAGCGTAAATGGAGCTTTTCCGAAGGGAGGACAGCCTTTCCACTTCGGGTAGGCGTACCAGGCGATCCCGTGGAACGTCTGGTGGGGACTGGTGAACAGCTTGCATGATCTCGGTTCCTTTCCGTTGCACCTCCCGGCACCCAAAATGGGCCGGGTAGGCGTTAACGGACTGGAACACTGCAACGCTGAAAAGTCGCGCTGCATCAACTGTTGCGAGCGTCAGGGGTGGGCGTTCATAGCGGCACACCGCCCGCAAGGGCGCATGTCCGCAGCAATCGGCGCAACGGTTGCCTAACGCTATCTGGTGGCGGAATTTGTCAGACGGCCCGCCATATTTCCGATCACCGATCCGCCTTCGTCAGGCCCACTGCCCAGCACCCTATCCAGGGCGGGCCGAGATTTCAGGCCGCATTCATTGGCCATGCTCTTGGCCACATCAGAGTTCTTTTCCCAAGCACCGTCCGAAGCATGCTTCCACCCGAGGCGTCGATTGAATTCGGCACGAGCAATGCGCTTTTCTTCGTCGCTCCATGTTGCACCGGCCTTGGTTCTGCGGATGGTCGCAACCTGCGCCCATGTGGCGGGCTGTTGTGCAGCAGCCGAGGCACGCGCCCAGGCCAAGACATATTCACTTGGCGCCTCTCTCTGCAAAGCAAGCCACACCACAAAGTCTGCGGCGGTGATGTGGTGTACCACGTCGTCCTTGACCTCATCAAGTTTTCCCGTCCGCCTGTCTCGGACCTGAATCTGGGCGACGGCACGCGAGCTGGCCAACTGCCCCAGATCACAGGCCACAGCAAGTGCCCATCCCAGGGCTCTCCGCCTGTTCCGGCCCACTTCATCATCAACCCGACAAGGCCGCTGCAAGTCAACAACATCGCCAATCGCCAACAACAGCGGCCATCTGAGAACACCCCGTGCCCAGGCAAACTGACCACACACGGCTTGAGCGTCTGCGAGGCTCAGATCAATGCCACTGCCCAGGTTGTCCACATGTGGCGCTCTCTGCTTGACCGGCTCACCCAGGGGAGCGGAAAGCGAGCCCAACTCATACCGGGGAAGTCCAGCATGCAACGCCTTCCGCGCCGCCTCACGGTCTACCGGTGGCGCGGCGTTCTTGGCATCTTGTTTCTTTGTCATTCTTGTCCCCGGTTTGATCTACACCAGCCCCATTTCAGCCATGGACACGCATTCGCGGCCGGTCACAATGAAGTGATCCAACACGCGCACATCCACCAGCGCCAGCGTGGTCTTGAGGCTTTGCGTCAGGGCCTCATCGGCCCGGCTCGGTCGCGCTTCGCCGCTGGGGTGGTTGTGTGCCAGCACCACCGCCGCCGCGTTGTGCCCGATGGCGGCCCGTGCAATCTCTCGGGGGTACACGCTGGTTTGCGTCAGAGTGCCATTGAAGGGCGTTTCAAAGGCGATGGCGCGGTTTTGGCTGTCGAGGTACAGCACCGCGAACACCTCGGTTTTCTCCGCCCCTAGGTGTAGGCGCAGGAAGTCCCGCACCGCGCGGGGACTGTCGAACGTGGCGCCCGGCTCCCCCAGGTAGCGCCCCAAGATGGCCAAGGCGGCATCGACCACGCTGCGTTCATGCTCGGGCATCCCGTGGCGAAATGATGCAGGCCCGGCCCCTGCCCGGTAGCAGGGCACCAGCTCACGTGCCTTCACTCGGTTGCGGGGCATGGCCCGCGTTGTTGCAAAATTCACATCAGCCATTTTCAAACCTTGTTTTTGATGATGGTCAGGCGGGGCCGGTGGTAGTGACACCGTGCCCCGCCGCCTTTTGTGCCCAGCTCAGGGCCGCCGCTGGGCATGGCGGTATCAGTCGCCCGCCTTGGGGCTCGGGGCCGCCAGGTAGGCGGTGTGCAGGCGCTGCAGGTCTTGCAACAGCCCTAGATGCTTGGGCACCCATTCCGGAATCGCCACGCCCTCGGCACGCCAGCGGCTCGGGGTATTGCGGTGCAGTCCGGTCGCCCGGCAAAAGTCGGCGATCTTCCAGCCCAGGACGGACAGCGCCGCGTCAAACTCTTCAATCGTCATGCGTTGCACCTTTTTTCGTGTTGAGTCATGATACTAGGTTTTCCCGATAGTGTGCTGAATACGTATTTTTCAGCACATTAACTATACATAACGCCCGTTGTCGAATATGCATTATTTAACAAGTATTGCACATTATCGGGAAATGTCATTGCAAATCAAAGGCTTGCCGACTTATGCGCATTGCCTGTTTTTTGTGCATACGTGCGTGCGGCTTCGTGTTGAAAGTTATCCACAGGGCCTGACGGCATCCGCTCAAGCTGGCACCAGCGCGGGCCGGATGCGCAGCGGTGCGGCCTTGAGCAACTGGCGGGCCTGCCATTCGTCATAGGCGGCCTGCTGCGCCAGCCACAGGCGGGCCGCGCCGCCACGGTCAACCCCTAGCCAGGCTTCAAGGCGCAAGGCCAGCGCGGGCGATATGGCCGCGTGGGCGTTCAGCACGCGGGACAGGGCCACGCGGGACACGCCCAACTGTTCAGCGGCTTGCGTCACGTTCAGGCCCAGGGCGGGCAACACGTCATCACGCAAGGTCAGGCCGGGGTGTGGGGGGTTCTTCATCATGGCGGGCGCTCCGGTGGTCGGTCAGTGGTAATCGAGGTAATCCAGCAGCACCGCGTCGGTGCCTTCAAAGGTGAATGTCATCCGCCAATTGCCGTTCACAGACACGGCCCAATGGTTTGCAAGGTTGCCGTGCAAGGGATGCAGGCCCCAGCCGGGCAGATTCATATCGGCGGGGCCTTGGGCGTCGTTCAGGCGTGCCAGCAGCCGGGCCAGCTTGGGCGCATGGACGGCCTGAATACCGGCCTTGGTGCCCCGCTCGAAATAGGCCTGCAGGCCCTTGTGTCGGAATGACTTGATCACGGCTTGAGTGTATCGTGTTGCGTTACGGGTTGCAATTGAAGGGCGGACGATCCGTGGCACCGGTCACCGCTGAAAGCGAGCACCGCCGCGCCGGGGGGCATGGCACCAGGGGAAGCCCTTCGCGGCGCTTTCCGGCAAAGTGCGCGGGCTTCCAAGTGGCCAGCCACCAGGGCGCAAAGCCAGCTCGGGCCGGGAAGGGATGGCCAGCAGGCAGTACCGGAAGGGCAAAGCGTGGGGCGGTTTCTCTGTGTGAATGAATGATTTTTTTCATCATATAAAAGTGTTCCCGCTCTGTTCCCTGTTTGTTCCCGCTCTGTTCCCGGTACCCCTTGGGCTGCCAAGCCCCGGCCCCGCTGGGTTTGGCTGTTTTGTTCCCGGTGTTCCCGGTGTTTTGCCGTTCAGCACGGGCAGTAAACCACTGAGGTTCGCGTCAGGCGGCCCGCTGGAATGGGTTCGGTTCCACCTTTGGCGCTCGATTCGGTTCCTGTTGTCACGTCAGGCGGCCCGCTTGGGCATCTTGAGCACCTTTCCGCCCTTGCGCCCGTCCAGGTAGTCCGCCCACCACTGCATCATCTTTTCGCGCTCTGCGGTGTAGGTTGATCGGTGGTAGGCGGCCCGCACCTTGTTGCGTTCAATGTGGGCAAGCTGGCGCTCTATCACGTCAGGATTCCACCCGCATTCATTGGCCACCGTGGAAAACAGCGCCCGGAAGCCGTGCGCCGTGGCGCTGCCCTTGAAACCCATGCGGCCCATGGCCGAATTGAATGTGTTCTCGCTCAGGGGCTTGCTGCGGTAGCTGGGGCTGGGAAACACCAGCTCACTGTCGCCGCTCAGGGCCTGCATGGTGCGCAACACCTCAAGGGCTTGCCGCGACAGGGGCACGCGGTGTTCACTGCGCATCTTCATGCGCTCGGCTGGGATGGTCCATAGCGCGGCCTCAAGGTCGAACTCTGCCCACTTCGCGCCCCGCACTTCGCCGGGCCGGGTGGCGGTCAGCATCAACAGGCTCAGGGCTTGCACCGTGCGGGGGTCGCCTTCGTAGCTGGCCAGCTTTCCCAGGAACTCGGGCAAGTCACGATCGGCCAGGGCGGCCCGGTGGGTCACTTCGTGCGGTTTGAGGATCTCCGATGGCACCAGGTCAAGCATGGGATTCGATTCGATGCGCTCATGCGTGACGGCCCATCGGTAGATCGACTTCACCCGCTGCAGCACGCGGGATGCCAGCACCGCCGCGCCCCGCTTTTCGATCAACTTCACGGCCGCCATGATCTCCCCGGGCTTGATGCTGGCCAGCGGGCGGGCACCCAGGGCCGGGAAAATGTCCGCCTCAAGGGATGCGCGAATACGCTGCATCGTCAGGGGCTCCCAGCGGGCGGACTGGTGGCGCAGCCATTCATCGGCCACCGCTTCGAAGGTGTTCACCGCTTCATGTACGGCTTGCGCTTTGGCGGCCTTGCGCAGTGCGCCCGGATCGTCACCCAGCGCCAGGACCTTGCGGGCCGTTGCAGCCAGGTCGCGGGCATCCTTGAGCCCCACCGCCGGATAGACCCCGAAGGCCAGGCGCTTTTCCTTGCCGCCATGGCGGTACTTCATGCGCCAGTACCGGCCACCGGCTGCGGTCAGTTCAAGGTACAGGCCCGCTCCGTCGAAGTGTTTGCCGGGTTCGGTCAGGGTTCGCAGCTTGGCATCGGTCAGTTTCATGGGGCACCATCGGTAGTGTGGGGGCACAATTGGGGGCATTTTCCGATAGCGCAGCTCCGACAGCAAGGTTTTATGCGGGTTCCGGGCCTGAGTTCGTGTGCGGCCCCGGCACCACACTCAAGGCCGCACAGTTTTCGCTGTGCGGCCTTTTTGTTTTTCAGCGGCTTGCTCCGCCGCATCCGTCCCTGCAAGGGCCAGCTCTTCCTTCAGCACCTGCTGGTAGATGCGCGGCAGCTGGCGGCTCATGCTGTTGGTCTCGATGCCGTAGCCCAGGCTGGTCCAGGTGCCGGAGAGCCGGCGCAACACCGGCTGCACGCGGCCCTGGCGCAACTGGGTCGACAGGTTGCCCCAGCGCCCTTCGGACAGCCAGGCGTGCACCACCAGGTCCTGGTATTCGGGCGCAAAACTCAGTCCGGTGGCATCCAGCGGGTCGTCGGTGCGTTGCGGGTGGTAGCGGGCAGCCAGTTCGAGCCAGGTGCTGTAGAGCAGCTGGTATCGCCCGGCGGCCGTGGAGCAGTTGCCCCGGTTGGGCCCTTGCCCGATGGATTCGCATCGGTTGGGGTGCACGTCCAGCGTCCACACATAGTCGTGCCCGTACATCACGTGGTAAGGCCGCAGCACGTTGGACTCGCTCGCCGAGATGGTGCGCATCAACGCCCGCAGGTAGGGGTCACCGCCGGACATGACCAGGGGCTGCGTGCCCGGGATCAGCAGCAGGGGCCGCCACCACCAGAGCAGCAGCAGCATGAGCACCACGGCGCCCGCCGTGAGGGCCAGGCGCGAGCGCAGGGGCGAATCCCAGAACCCCGATGGCGGGACGTCAGCAGGGGCGTCGGACCGATCCGGTGGCAATGAACTCATGGTGCAAACACAACGTGGCGGCGCTGAAGTAACCCGCGGGACGTCATGTCCGGCAGGAAGAGGGGTCGACGGTCAGCTGACACAATCCAGGGCATTGTCCAACAACGCCACCCCGACTTGCCATGCTGCTGCCATCGCTTGCCATCCTTGCCGGACTGTTGCTTCTCGTGTGGAGCGCCGACCGCTTCGTGGCCGGCGCTTCGGCCACCGCCCAGCACTTTGCCGTGCCCCCGCTGCTGGTCGGCATGCTGATCGTCGGCTTCGGTACCTCGGCACCCGAGATGGTGGTGTCGGTGCTGGCGGCTTCGCAGGGCAACCCCGGGCTCGCGTTGGGCAACGCCTGGGGCTCCAACATCGTCAACATGGCGCTGATCCTGGGCATCACGGCGCTGATCGCGCCGATCCTGGTGCGCTCGGTCATCCTGCGCAAGGAGCTGCCAATCCTGATCGCGGTCACCGCACTGTCCGCGCTCCTGGTGTGGGACGGTGTGCTGTCGCGGCTCGACGCCGCGGTGTTGCTGCTGGTGTTTGGCACGCTGGTGACCTGGTCCATCGTCGAGGCCCGCGCCGGCGGCGGGGACACGCTGGCCACGGAGACGGCCACCGAGCTGCAGGCCCATGCGATGCCGCTGCGGCGCGCGCTGCTGTGGCTGGGTGTGGGTCTGCTGCTGCTGGTGGGCAGTTCACGCTTGCTGGTCTGGGGTGCGGTGTCGATCGCACAGTCGCTGGGCGTGAGCGACCTGATCATCGGCCTGACGGTGGTGGCGATAGGCACCTCGTTGCCCGAGCTGGCGTCGTGCGTGGCGGCGGCGCGCAAGGGCGAGCACGACATCGCGCTGGGCAACGTGCTGGGGTCGGGTCTCTTCAACACGCTGGCGGTGGTGGGGCTGGCGGGTGTGATCGCGCCGATGGACATCGGCACCGACGTGCTCACGCGCGACCTGCCGATGATGGCCGGCCTGACCGTGCTGCTATTCGCCATGGGCTGGGGCTTCCGCGGCCCCGGGCGCATCAACCGGCTGGAGGCGCTGGTGCTGCTGGCCCTGTATGTGGGATACACCGGCTGGCTGCTGGCCTCCATGACGCCCGGCGCCTGATCAGGCCCGCAGGCCTTCGGCCACCGTGGGGTAGCGCAGGCGCAGGCCCAGTTCGGTTTTCATGCGCTGGTTGTGCAGCCGGCGCGACTCGCTCATGAAGCTCAGCAACATGAGCGGCAGTTGGTCACCCGCGGCATTGCGCGCGATGCGCGGCGGACGGGGCAGACCATACAGATCGGCCGCGAGATCGAAGTAGTCGCCCATTTTCAGATCGGTGTCGTCACTCACGTTGACGTTGCGCTGCGGCTGCCCGCGCCACAGCGCCAGCACACAGGCCCGCGCGAGATCGTCGGCGTGGATGTGGTTCGTGAAAACGTCGTCTTCGGCGCGCAGCACCGGCGTGCCGCGCAGCAGGCGCTCGCGCGGCGTTCCACCCTCGCGGTCGGGCGCGTAGATGCCGGGGATGCGCAGCACGCTGGTGCGCACGCCGGTGGCGCGGCCGAGCCAGTGCACCGCCGCCTCGGCGTCGACCCGCCGCCAGGCGCGCGGCGTGAGCGGCTGGGCCGGGGTGGCCTCGCTCACCCATTGCCCTTGCCGGTCGCCGTAAACCCCGCTGGTGGAGCCATAGACCAGCGATACGGGCAACGAGCGCTGCGCCAAGGCCCGCACCAGCGACCGGGTGCGGGTGTCCAGCCGCCAGTCGGGCGATTCACCCGCGGGTGGCGGCGCGAGGTGCAGCACACGGGTGGCCAGTCCGGCCAGTCGGCCCAGGCTGCGGGCGTCGTCCAGGTTGCCCGGCAAGGGGGTGATGCCCTGCGCGCGCAGCCCAGCCGCGCTCCCGGGTGTCGATGTGAGGGCGAGCAGCCGCACACGGCGGCCGCCACCCAGCACGCAGGCCGCGCGCTGACCCACGTCGCCACAGCCAATGATCAGCACCCGCTCACGCCGAAAGCGTGCGGGCAAAGCGCCCAGAAGGCTCATGCGATTTCCAGATTTGCGACAATGTTCGATTGCTTTTGTGTCGAGACACACCAAGGCGTCCCAACCACCACTCGCCGCCAGTATGACATTCACCATCACCATCGAACCCAGCGGGCGCAGCTTCACGGCAGAGCCCACCGAGGCCATCCTGGCCGCGGGCATCCGACAAGGCATCGGTCTGCCGTATGGCTGCAAGGACGGCGCCTGCGGATCGTGCAAATGCAAAGTGGTCAGCGGCCAGATCACCCATGGCCCCCACCAGGCCAAAGCCTTGAGCGCCGAAGAAGAAGCCGCCGGCTATGCGCTGACCTGCTGCGGCGTGGCCCACAGCGACGTGGTGCTGGAATCGCGCCAGGTCACCGAAGCGGGGGCGTTCCCGATCAAGAAGATGCCGGTGCGCGTGAACCGGCTCGATCGCGCTTCGCACGATGTGATCGTGATGCACCTGCAATTGCCAGCGTCCGACACCTTCCAGTACCACGCGGGCCAGTACATCGAGTTCCTGCTGCGCGACGGCGACCGCCGCAGCTATTCCATGGCCAACGCGCCGCACACGCAGGCGGGCCAGCCGGCGATGGAACTGCACCTGCGCCACATGCCGGGGGGCAAGTTCACCGACCACGTGTTCGGCGCCATGAAGGAAAAAGACATCCTGCGCATCGAAGGGCCTTACGGCAGCTTCTACCTGCGGGAAGACAGCGACAAGCCGGTGATCCTGCTGGCGTCGGGCACCGGTTTTGCGCCCATCAAGGCCATCCTCCAGCACATGCATTTCAAGGGCATCCAGCGCCCGACCACCGTGTACTGGGGAGGCCGTCGGCCCGCCGATCTGTACCACCACGACTGGCTGCTGGCCCAGGCCGCTGCGATGCCCAACCTGCACTATGTGCCGGTGATCTCCGATGCGTTGCCCGAAGACGGCTGGAGCGGGCGCACCGGCTTTGTGCACCTCGCGGTGCTGCAGGACTTCCCCGACCTGTCGGGCCACCAGATCTATGCCTGCGGCGCGCCCATCGTGGTCGAGTCGGCGCGCGCCCAGTACAGCGCCCAGGCCGGCCTGCCACCGGAGGAGTTCTACGCCGACTCGTTCACCAGCGCCGCCGACAAGCTGTGACCACCGCTTTCAACCCGTTCCAACAACAACCCCAGGAGACCGCCCCATGTTGAACCGCCGCCACCTCGTCACCACCGTTGCTCTGGCCACGTCCGCGCTGATGCTGCCTGCGCTGGGACGGGCCCAGAGCACCACCCGCATCGTCGTGCCGTTCGGCGCCGGAGGCCCGATCGACCAGACCGCGCGCGTGCTGGCCGAAGCCGTGAAAGGCTCGCTGGGCACGGTGATCGTGGAGAACCGGCCCGGCGCGGGCGGCAACATCGGCGTGAGCGCTGTGGCCAAGGCGGCGCCCGATGGTCTGACCATCGGCATCGCCACGACAGCGTCGCACGGCATCAATCCGTGGCTGTTCAGCAAGCTGCCCTACGATCCGGTGAAGGATTTCGCACCGGTCACGCAAATGCTGCGCGTGCCCAACGTGCTGGTGATGAACGCCGAAACCGCCCAGCGGCTGAACATCAACACCCTGCCCGACCTGATCCGCTACGCCAAGGCCAACCCGGCGAAGCTGAACTATGGCTCGGGTGGCAACGGCAGCGCCGGCCACCTGGCCGGCGAGATGTTCAAGAACCAGGCGGGCGTGTTCGCGGTGCACATCCCCTACAACGGTGGCAACCCGGCCCAGCTCGGCCTGCTCTCCGGTCAGGTGGACTTCAACTTCGACAACCTGGCCACGGCATCCGCCAACATCCGAGCGGGCAAGCTCAAGGCACTGGCCGTCACCACCACACAGCGCACGGCCACCATGCCCGACGTGCCCACGGTTGCCGAAACCCTGCCCGGCTTCAGCATCGACACATGGTGGGGTCTGGTGGTGCCGGCGGCCACACCTGCCGACACGGTGCGCAAGCTCAACGCGGCGTTCACCCAGGCGCTGCAAAGCCCGGAAGTGAAGTCCCGCTTTGCGCTGTTGATGGCCGAACCGGCACCCAGCAGCCCGGAACAGTTCGGCCAGTTCATGAATGCCGAGCGAACCAAGTACGAGCGGGTCGTCAAGCTCAGCGGCGCCAAGGTGGACTGAGGCGCCCACTCAGCGAGGCATTTCATACCGGTTTGCGTTCGAAGTGAGAACAAGGCGCGAAGCCGCAGACAGTGCTCGAGCACGGCAAGGCTGCGCAACGAAGTTATCGCTTTAAAGGCAAAACGGTATCAGCGCTTGATGAGCGCCAAGGCCTCCGCAAGCTCTTCGGTTGCCTCTCCCAGTGTCTCGGCCGCGTCTTCGTAGAAATCGCCACCGAAGGCGCCCCCGCGTTTGCTGTCGCTTTCCTGCTTCGATGCGACCACCTTGCCAGAGCTGGCGTCTGTCGCCTCCAGAGAGATGTCGACCGTGGCTTTGCCCGCGCCCACAATGCCGCCGACCCAACGCAAAGCCCGATTCCCCGGGTCGTAACTGAGCTTGGCCTGAACCACGACGGCGCCTTCGCGCTGACCGGGTTGTTCGCTCAACACCTCAAGGCCACTCTCTTTGAGCGCTTCCTGGATCACGCCGGGCAGGCTCTTTTCAAAAGCCCGTTTGTCCTGGACTCGGTTGTCGTCTGGATCCTTGTCCAGCAAGGTGACCGAGATCGGCGAGACGTAGGCGTGGGTGTACTTGCTCGGCACCTCCGGTACCGACGAAGAATCCGACTTGTCAGGACTTGAACCACAGGCGGCCAGCACCACAGGCAACAGCCCCCATGCGGCGGCGTGAACGATTGAACGAAACATCAGCAACTCCCTGAAATAAAAAAGCACCCCCTGTGGGTGCCCGGGAGGATTCTACTGACGGCAGACAGATGGCCTCGAGGAGGCTCAGCGCGCCTCGTCCAGCAGCTTCTTCACATCATCGGCCAGGGCCTGCGCGCCGCTGCCGTAGCGGTGGTACAGGCGGATGCGGCCTTGCGTGTCGTACACGTAGCTGCCCGCCGAATGGTCCATGGTGTAGCTGGTCGGGGTCTTGCCGTCGACCTTCTTGTAATAGACCTTGTAGCTCTTGGCCAGATCGGGCAGCGCCTCGGGTGCGGTGTAGAGCGCGAGGAAGCTGGGGTCGAAGCTGGCCATGTAGGCCTTCATCACCTCGGGGGTGTCGCGCTCGGGGTCGACGCTGATGAACAGGCCCTGAAGCCGCTCGCCATCCGCGCCAAGCAGCTGCCGGGCTTGCGCCAGTTCGCCGAGTGATGTGGGGCACACATCAGGGCACTGCGTGAACCCGAAGAAGACCACCACCGCCTTGCCCTTGAAGTCGGCCAGCGTGCGGGCCTGCCCATTGTGGTCGGTGAGCGAAAAACCGGTGGCGTAATCGGCGCCGGTGATGTCGATGCCCGAGAAACCCGTGGCGGTGGCGTCGGCGGGTTTGTCGGAACAACCCGCCAACATGGCCGCGGACAGGCCAGCCAGCAGAAGGAAACGGCGAACGGAATTCATGGCAGATAGTGATCTATGAGAAGTGCTGCGAACAGCAGCGACAGGTGGATCAGCGAGAAGCGGAAGGTCTTGCGCGCCAGCGTATCCGAATACTCCCGCCAGAGCGCAAACGCGTAGCCCGAGAACCCGATGCTCAACACGACGGCCACCGCCA
This sequence comes from Betaproteobacteria bacterium HGW-Betaproteobacteria-9, assembly GCA_002842215.1. Classification (GTDB taxonomy): domain Bacteria; phylum Pseudomonadota; class Gammaproteobacteria; order Burkholderiales; family Burkholderiaceae_C; genus Hydrogenophaga. The sequence continues at coordinate 130,172 of PHCC01000023.1, forward strand.
GGTAGAACCAGCCGCTCATGCGCATCACGAAGGGCATGAGGCAGGCGGCAAACAGCACAAACGTGTAGAGCAGTATTTGCAGCCGGGTGAAGTCCGACCCGTGCGTGACCGGCAGCATGGGCAGGCCGGACTTGCGGTAGTCCTCGACGCGGTAGAGCGCCAGCGCCCAGAAATGCGGCGGCGTCCAGAGAAAGATGATGAGGAAGAGGATGAGCGCCTCGGGCGAGACCACGCCGGTCATCGCGGCCCAGCCCAGCACCGGTGGCATGGCGCCCGACGCGCCGCCGATCACGATGTTCTGCGGCGTCAGCGGTTTGAGGATCACGGTGTAGATCACCGCATAGCCCACAAAGGTGGCGAAGGTCAGCCACATGGTGAGCGGGTTCACGAGGAAGTACAGGATGGCCGAACCCAGCGCGCACAGCACCGCCGAGAACGTGAGCGTCTGCGCGTTGGAGAGCTCACCCTTGGCGGTGGGCCGCCAGGCGGTGCGCCGCATCTTGGCGTCGATCTGCTGTTCGACCACGCAGTTGAAAGCCGCGGCCGCGCCAGCCACGAGCCAGATGCCGAACGAGGCGATGGCAGCCAGCTGCACCTGCTGCCAGGACGGCACACCGGGCACGGCCAGCACCATGCCGATCAGGGCGCAGAAAACGATGAGCTGGATCACGCGCGGCTTGGTCAGCGCGTGGAACTGGCGCCAGACCGGGGTCGGCAGGGCGGTTGCAGGAGTGGTGGGCGCGGTGCTCATCAGGTCGGTCGGGAAACGTTGAATGGGGAAGCGCTCACGGTGTGCACCGCGTTGCGGGTGCCAGAGAGGGCACCGGTCATGACGATCACGAGGGCTGCGGCTCCGCCGGTGTGGCCGACCGCCGCCAGCAGCGGCCAGTCGAGCACCACATTGGCCAACCCGCTGAGCAACTGCAGGCCCGCCAGCGCCAGCAGGGTGCGCGCCGTGCCGCGCAGGGCCGGCACCGCCCAGAGCCGCCACGCAAGCCAGCCCAGGGCCGCCAGCACCGCGTAGGCGGTGAGGCGGTGCACGTAGTGGATGGCGGTCAGCGCAGCGAACGGAATGGCTTCGCCCGAGCGGCTCAGCCCGAGCTCGCGCCAGAGCGAAAAACCTTCGCGCAGATCCATGCTGGGCCACCAACTGCCCTGGCAGGTGGGGAACTCGCTGCAGGCCAGCACGGCGTAATTGGTGCTCACCCAGCCGCCGAGCGCGATCTGCAGCCACAACAGCGCGAACACCAGACCCAGCGCGACCCGCGTGCTGTTGGGCAGGGCCACTCGCCCGGGGTGGGCAGGATCGGCCAGCGCGAAGCCCACGGCCTGCGCGCGCAGCAGGGCCAGCAGCGCCAGCCCGCCCAGCAGGTGCATGGTGACGATGGCAGGGAACAGTTTCATGGTGACGGTGAGCGCACCGAAGGCGCCCTGCAGGCAGACCCAGACGAGCGTGGCCAGCGGCCACCAGAACGACACCGCCAGCCGCCGGCGCTCGACCCAGCTCACGCTGGCCAGCACCAGGATCAGCACCCCGACGGCGGTGGCCAGGTAGCGGTGGATCATCTCGATCCAGGCCTTGGAGAGCGTGACCGGCCCCGTCGGCATGGCTTCCTGCGCGGCCGCGATGGCGGCATTCGCGCCCACCGGACTCACGCTGCCGTAGCAGCCCGGCCAGTCGGGGCAGCCCAGGCCCGAATCGGTCAGGCGCGTGAAGGCACCGAAGAGCACCAAGTCGAAGGTGAGGAACAGGGTGATGAGTGTCAGCACGCGCAGGCGCTGCGCGGGCGCGGCATCGCGGTTGCGCAGCCACACCCAGGCCAGCGGCCCGAGCGCGAGCACCACGCCCAGCAGCATGATGCGGGCGATGGGGGCGAAGTCGTACAGCGGCTGGGTGTCCATCTCACGTATTCCTGAACAGCATGGATACAAGAGACAGGCCTGCGCAGGGAAGCCATCCAGAAACACCGCGCAACCGGCTTTCCCGGGGCGCAGGTGTTGCCCCCCTCCCGCCGAAGGCGAGAGAGGGGGGTGACGCGAAGCGGCGCGGGGGGTGCTTCACGGTCTTCCAGCCTTGTCCCAGAACGCGGAGGCGCGCAGCAGGCGATCCAGATCGCTCTTGGCCCGTTTGGGGTCCAACGGCGCGGGGAACCGCATCATCCAGTTGCCCAGCGGATCCACCAGGTACAGGTGGTCTTCCAGGCGCTGGCCCGGCGCTGGCTGCAGCCATTCGGCCAGTTGCTTGGCGTCCACCTGCAGCACCTGGGCGGCGGCTGTGGCCTGGCGCAAGGGGTCACCGAGATCGGCACCGCCCGTGCGCAGCCAGACCCAGTCCAGCCGGTCTTTCTCCTTGCCCAGGGTTTCGCGCAGCTGGCGTTGCAGATAGAGGTGTTGCTGACAGGCTTCATCGCAGGCGCTGTCGGCCACGCTGATGAGCAGCCACTGGTCCTTGAGCGCCGTCAGCGGTACCGCCTGCCCCTGCGCATTGACGCCGGTGAACGCCGGCAAGGGACGCTGCGGCTGGATCAGCTCGCCATAGTTGCGGCGACCTTCCGGACGGATCACGTAATAGGTGACATACGAGGCGACCACAGGCGCTGCGCTCACGAGCAACAGGAGCAGCATCTTCCAGCGACCCGCGCGCGTGCTGGCGGCGGCCTGGGCGCTCGCCTGGTCCAGCTGGGGCAGGCTGTGCACGGTCAGCATCAACGGTTCATCGGGCTTCTGGGCCATGGGGGGTGCGCTTTCGGCGGGGGGAAATGAATTGGAACCAGACATAGAGGCCACCCGCGAGGGTGCACAGGCCAAACCACTGGAAGGCGTAACCGTGGTGTTTTTCGACACCGGCTGCGACACGCGGCCAGTCGCGCTGCAGACCGTTGTCTGCGTTGTCCGTCTGCAGGACCGAGACGTCCAGCAGAGACACGCCGAACTCCAGGGCCAGACCGGGGATGTCGACATTTTGCCGGATCGGCCCCGAGCCCGACTCACCCAGCTGGAAAAGCCTGCCCGGTGGTGGTGCCAGACGCCCTTCGAGACGGACATCGCCTTCCGGCGTATCCACCGCCGGTACACGGCTGCGATCGTTGAAGTCCCGCGCCACCCAGCCCCGCTGAACCAGGATCGCACGGTCGCTGCCGGCCAGTCGCAGCGGTGTGATCACAAAAAAGCCCACCTTGGCGTTCATCTGCCGGTTGTCGAGAAACAGGCTGGCGCCCTGCACCCAGCGACCGCTCAATTGCACGGGGCGGTGCAGGCCGGTCAAGGGGTCGGCAGCCTGCAAGAGCTCAGAGTTCGACCAGGGCGCCAGCTGGCCCCGCTGTTCGATCTGCGCCTGCAGCGCGCGCTTCTGCCCGGCGCGGTCCAGCTGCCAGAAACCCAGCGCGGCGGTGACCGCCATCGTGACGACGGTGGCCAGCGTCACGACCCAGAAACGCGCGGACCGGGTACTCACTGGGCTACCCTCCGTGCGGTGCACTGCGGGGCCGAGCGCCTTCGGAGCGGCCGAGCGACGCTCATGCAAGAGCTCCCGCGGAGATCACAAACAAACCGATAATTGATCGCATGAAATACCTTGTCATCGCGGCCTTCGTCGCCATCATCGGCAGCCTGGCGGCTGCGCTGGTCTTCATGATGCGCGGCGGCGCCAGCGAAACCGGAGAAGATGGAAAAACGGCCGTCCCGCGCAAGAACCACATGGCGCGGGCACTGGCCTTCCGGGTGGGATTCTCCATCCTGCTGTTTGTTGCGGTGCTCGTCAGTTACCTCATGGGCTGGATACAGCCCACCGGCCTTCCCTTGCAGCGCTGAGCCGGGCCACGACGGACAAGAAAAAAGCGCCTGCTGGCGCTTTTTTCTTGTCCGTCCGGAGCGCTTTCGCGCCCCGTACCCGGACTCACATCCAGTAAACAAGGATGTAGAGACCCAACCAGACCACGTCCACGAAGTGCCAGTACCAGGCGGCGCCTTCAAAGCCAAAGTGGCGCTCGGCATTGAAGTGGCCTTTCTGCAGGCGCAGCGTGATGAACAGCAGCATCAGCATGCCGACAAACACGTGGAAACCGTGGAAGCCCGTGAGCATGAAGAACGTCGAGCCGAAGATGCCCGAAGACAGCTTGAGGTTCAGGTCGCTGTAGGCGTGGGCGTATTCGTAGCCCTGAACGAACAGGAACACGATACCCAGCAGAACCGTCATCCACATGAAGGCGATGGTCTTGCCGCGGTTGCCCACTTGCAGCGCATGGTGGGCGATGGTCAGCGTCACGCCCGAGCTCAACAGCAAAGCCGTGTTGATGGTGGGCAGCCAGAACGGGCCCATGGTCTGGAACGGCTCGACGATGCCGGCCGGCGAAGCGGTGGCACCGGCCTGCAGGCTGGGCCACACCGAGGTGAAATCGGGCCAGATCAGCGCGTTTTCGATGTTGCCCAGCGCCGGCACCGAGTGGGTGCGGGCCCACCACAGCGCGGTGAAGAAGGCGCCGAAGAACATCACTTCGGAGAAGATGAACCAGCTCATGCTCCAGCGGAACGACAGGTCGATCTTGCGCCCGTACATGCCGCTCTGGCTCTCGCCGATCGCCTGGGAAAACCACTGGAACAGCACGATGAGCCAGAAGGCCATGCCGAACGCCAGCGAGTACATGCCCCACTCGGCGCCGTTGACCCACTGACCTGCGCCCAGGATGACGAAAAACAGGCCAATGGCCGCCATCACCGGATGGCGCGATGGCCCCGGGACGAAGTAATAAGGCGTTGTGCCGTGTGCTGCTGCTGACATGCTCTCTCCTATGTGCTGAACGCTTGTATGAATAGCTGGAAGAATGAAAAGTGGGTTCGGGAACCGGGGCTCAGGGCACCACCCAGTTCACCAACAAAATCAGGCCAACGACAAAAAGCAGTGCCATGACGATGCCCACCACCACGATGTGGATGGGGTTGAGCTTGGCAATGTCGCTCTGGTAGTCGGCGTTGCGGCGCACACCCAGAAAGCCCCAGAGCACGGCTTTCACGGTGGCGCCGATGGAGCCTTTGCGCCGGTGCAGAGGATTCTGGTTCATACCGGATCCGCCGGTTGGGCGATGGGCAGCGTGTGCACCGCCACGTCCTGGGGCGCCGCCGGCACCTTGCCGCCCACCTCGAAGAAGGTGTAGGACAGCGTGATGGTGGTGACGTCCTTGGGCAGGCGCGGATCGATCACGAAGGCCACCGGCCATTCCTTCTTTTCGCCCGCTTTCAACGTGTACTGGGTGAAACAGAAGCACTCCAGCTTGTTGAAATGGGCAGCCGACTGCTTGGGCGCGTAACTCGGGATAGCCTGCGCGGCCATGGTGCGGTCCTGGATGTTCTGGAACTCGTAGACCACGGTGGTGAGTTCGCCCGGGTGCACCTGCAGCGAACGCACCGCTGGCTTGAAATGCCAGGGTCCGCGGGTGTTGACATCGAACTCGACCGTGATGCTGCGCGAACGGTCCACCTGGGTGTTGGCCGGCAGCACGGCGCGCGCGCCGGGCACGTCGCGCTCGGCCAGCGCCAGCACGTTGATGCCGGTCATTTCACAGATGGCGTTGTAGATCGGCACCAGCGCATAGCCGAAGCCGAACATGCCCAGCGTGATCACGGCGAGCTTGCCCACCATCTTGAAGTTTTCGCGGCGCAGTCCCATGGGGTGTTCCGAAATAACGGGTGTCGGGCGGCGATCAGCCGCCGAACAACACCATCTTGCCCACGAAGCCGAGGAAAAAAACCAGCGCCACGGACCCCAGGATCAGGCCCAGGCGCAGGTTGTTCTTTTTTTGATCAGGCGTCATTTTTTCGAATGTGGCCATGGGGTTCAGCCAACGATCCGGGTGGCGCTCGCGTCCAGCTTGGGTGGGTTCTCGAAGGTGTGGAACGGAGCCGGCGACGGCACTTCCCACTCCAGACCTTCAGCGCCTTCCCAGGGCTTCTGCGGGGCCTTGGCACCCTTGCCGCGCATGGCGGGCAGCGCAACCGCCAGGAAGAAATAGACCTGGGCAATACCGAAGGCGAAACCGCCCACCGAAGCGATGGCGTTGAAGTCGGCGAACTGCATCGGGTAGTCGGCATAGCGGCGGGGCATGCCGGCCAGACCCAGGAAGTGCATCGGGAAGAAGGTGACGTTGAAGGAAATCATCGACCACCAGAAGTGGATCTGGCCACGGGTTTCGCTGTACATCACGCCGGTCCACTTGGGCAGCCAGTAGTAGATGCCGGCGAACATGGCGAACAGCGAACCGGCCACCAGCACGTAGTGGAAGTGCGCCACCACGTAGTAGGTGTCCTGCATCTGGATGTCGATCGGCGCGACCGACAGGATCAGGCCGGTGAAGCCACCGATGGTGAACACGAAGATGAAGCCGACGGCCCACATCATCGGGGTCTCGAAGGTCATCGAACCCTTCCACATGGTCGCGATCCAGTTGAAGATCTTCACGCCCGTGGGCACGGCGATCAGCATGGTCGAGTACATGAAGAACAGCTGGCCCGTCACCGGCATGCCGGTGGTGAACATGTGGTGCGCCCACACGACGAAGGACAGGATGGCGATGGAGCCGGTGGCGTACACCATGGAGGCATAGCCGAACAGCTTCTTGCGCGCGAAGGCGGGCACGACCTGGCTCACGATGCCGAAGGCCGGCAAGATCATGATGTAGACCTCGGGGTGGCCAAAGAACCAGAAGATGTGCTGGTACATCACCGGGTCGCCGCCGCCGGCGGGGTTGAAGAAGCTGGTGCCGAAGTGGCGGTCGGTCAGCGTCATGGTGATGGCGCCGGCCAGCACGGGCATCACGGCGATCAGCAGGTAGGCCGTGATCAGCCAGGTCCAGCAGAACATCGGCATCTTCATCAGCGTCATGCCGGGGGCGCGCATGTTCAGGATGGTGACGATGATGTTGATCGAGCCCATGATGGAAGACGCGCCCAGGATGTGCATGGCGAAGATGCCGGCGTCCATCGAGGGGCCCATCTGCAGCGTCAGCGGTGCGTACAGCGTCCAGCCTGCGGCGGGGGCGCCGCCGGGCATGAAGAACGACGACACCAGCATGATGGCGGCCGGGATCATCAGCCAGAAGCTGAAGTTGTTCATGCGCGCGAATGCCATGTCGCCCGCGCCGATCTGCAGCGGAATCATCCAGTTCGCGAAGCCCACGAAGGCCGGCATGATGGCGCCGAACACCATGATCAGGCCGTGCATGGTGGTGAGCTGGTTGAACAACCCGGGGTTGACCAGTTGCAGGCCGGGCTGGAACAGCTCGGCGCGGATCAGCAGTGCGAGCACGCCGCCCACCATGAGCATGGTGAAGGCGAACAGCAGGTACAGCGTGCCAATGTCTTTGTGGTTGGTGGCGTAGACCCAGCGGCGCCAGCCCGACGGGGCGTGGTGGTCGTGGTCATGGCCGTGCGCGTCGTGGTGGTCGAGAACTGCACTCATCGTTGATTCCTTGGATACTTTGAATTCTTCAGTCCACTGCTCACTTCGCAGCGACCACGGCCTTCTGTTGCTCGGTGACCCAGGCGGTGTACGCCTCGGTGCTCAGCACCTTCACGTGGATCGGCATGTAGGCGTGTTCCTTGCCGCACAGCTCGGCGCACTGGCCGTAGAAGTCGCCGGTCTTCTCGGCGCGGAACCAGGTGTCGCGCACGAAACCGGGGATGGCGTCTTGCTTGATGCCGAAGGCCGGCACCATGAAGGCGTGGATCACGTCGTTGGCGGTGGTGATGATGCGGATCTTCTTGCCCACGGGCACCACGAGCGGGTTGTCCACCTTGAGCAGGTAGTCGTCGGTGGCGGACGGGTTGCCGCTGTTGGACATTTCGCGGTGGCTGTTGTCCAGCGTCGACAGGAACGAGATGCCTTCGCCTTCGCCCTTGATGTAGTCGTAGCCCCACTTCCACTGCATGCCCGTGGCCTTGATGGTCAGATCGCTGTTGGTGGTGTCTTTCTGCGCCACCAGCACTTTGGTGGCGGGCAGCGCCATACCGATCACGATCAGCAGCGGAACGATGGTCCAGCCCAGCTCCACCCAGATCGGTTCGGCCAGCACCTGCGACTTGTGGCCCACCGACTTGCGGTGCTTGACGATCGAATAGAACATCACGCCGAACACGACCACGAAGATGACGGCACAGATGGCCATCATGAACCAGTGCAGCCAGTGCTGTTCTTCGGCGATCTTGGTGGCCGGCGGTGCAAAGTTGAGCTGGTTGACCGCCGGGCCGCCCGGCAGATCATTGACCGCATGAGCCGCCTCCGTCACCCAGACGGCCGAGCCAAGGGCCATGGTCGAGGTCACCGACCGGAACCGGGACAGCGCATTACCGAGGAGCTTTCCTGCTTGATTGGTCATTCTCACTTTTTCCGCCTCAAATATAAGTATTGATTTATATCAATGCCAATTAGAACAAATTCCGCGCACCGCCCCACTCAGGGAATACCCAAACGTGCGACCCACACCTGTCAACCTTCTCTCAACGCCAGGGCGATTTCCCTGGCCAGCTCGGGCCTGAGGTCCGGTCGCAGGCAGCGGCCCACACAAGCCCGCAAAAAACCAGCTCACCCGCTTCGGCAAGACCGAACCATGGCGCCGCAACAGCCCATGCGTGCTATCGGCAGACACGGTAAACCAGCGGAATGGGGGTGGGATGGACTCATCCTTGCCTCGTCAGACCGGGCCTTGCGCGGCCCGCAGACCTGATCAGCCTTGCGGGGAAAACGCCCCGAAAGGTTTGATTTATGTCAATTGTAGCGGTCGGACACCCCGGTTTTTCTGGCGCCGCGGCCAAATTCCGCCCATCCGGACCTGGTTTTCAGGACCTTGCAGCGACCCGGCAGACGATCCGGGAAGGCCTCTCAGCTGCGGCCGGCGCGCAGCATGGCGCGCATGTCCTCGACCGAAACCGACTGGGTGGGGCCCAGCGGCACACGGGGGGCGGGCTTGAAAGCGTGCCCGTAAATCACCTCGAAAGTGAGCAACAGGCGCCCATCGCCGGACCGTGGCAACCCGTCCTCGATGGCCCGGCACAGTTGGGCGTACCAGCCTCGGGAACGCATAGCCGGAAACCGCCCGGCGCTGAGGTTGCGCCCGAGTTCGCGCAGATCGCGCAGCAGGGGCTCCGCGCCGCTGTACGACAGGTTGATGCGCTCCATGTCCATCACCGGCTCGGCAAACCCGCTGTGCACCAGCATGTCGCCCCAGTCGTGCATGTCGGTGAAGGCATGCGCCGGATCGGGCCAGCCCGCCCGCGCGTACACCGCCCGCAGCTCGCGCAGCGTGTCCGGGCCGAGACAGGAAAACATCAGAAAACCATCGGTCTGGATGCGGCTGTGCCAGCGTTTCAGCAGGTCCAGGGGCTGGGGTTCATGGTGCAGGGCCATGTTGGCCCAGAGCATCGCCACGCGCGTGTCGTCGGTCGCCGGTTGCGGATTGAAGGCACGGCGCCATTGGGTCGGTTTCCAGGAACGTTTCGCCGGCTCCAGCGTGGCCTGCAGGGCCCGCTGAATGTGCCGCGACTCGACATGGCACTCGGCCAGGGGCAACTGTTCGCGCAGGCGCTGGTGCGCCGTCAGGCCACCGTCGACCGGCTCCCAATGCAGCCAGCTCGCGGGGGCATTCCGGAACCATTTCAGCCGCTCCGCCATGCGCGTGGCCACCTCTTCGTGCAGCCACGGGCTCTGGGTCCGCGGCTGATCGAGCCAGCGCGAGGCCGCGCGCGGATCCAGTCCGGGCACGGCAGAAGCGGTTTCAGGTGTGGTTTTCAAGGGTCGTGGTGCTCGCTCGGGCGCGCGTATGCGGCGTCGGCGCCAGTATATTGGCCCCATGTCCGGCAGCCACCCTCTGTACCAGCTCATGCAGCGCCTGCCCGGCACCTGTCAGGTGTGCGGGCGCTGGCCGTCGTTGCCGGTGTGCCCTGCCTGCGAAACACGCCACGCTCCGCCCGATCCCCGCTGCCCGACCTGTGCCCGACGCCTGCCTCCAGGCTCCACACACTGCGGCGCCTGCCTCTCACGGAGCGAGGGCTCGCACGCTCATAACCTGCACGCCCTGGTGGCTGCGGTGGACTACGCCTACCCGTGGGACGGGCTGATCGCCCGTTTCAAGTTCCGGGGCGAGCCCGGCTGGGCGGGTCCACTCGCCGCCCTCATGCTGCGCCAGCCGGGGGTGGGCGAGTTGCTGCGCGCGTGCGACGTGGTGGTGCCCGTCCCGGTCACCGCGGCTCGACTCGCCGAGCGTGGTTACAACCAGGCGTGGGAACTGATCAAGGCCTTGCGCCGACAGGCGACCGATACCCGGGCGCTGGCGCTGTCCGACGCCCTGGTGCGCATCGGCAACGCGCCCGACCAGCACCCGCTGCCCCGTGAACAGCGGCTGCGCAACCTGCAGGGCAGCTTTGTCGTCCATCCGCACCATGTGGCCCGCCTGCAGAATACCCACGTGCTCCTGGTGGACGACGTCAGTACCACCGGCACCACACTCAACAGCGCCGCGCAGGCGCTGCTGAAGGCGGGCACCGGTCGTGTCAGTGCCCTGGTGCTGGCCCGCACCAGCAGCCACTGAATCTCACCCATTCCTGATCAAACGCAGGGACTGATGCGACGGGCAACAAGGGACAGCGCGGTGTACCGGGAACACGCCGAATTGCGCTTATCATCGCGGCCAAGCAGGGAGCACACAAGGTCAGGCCAACGGCCCGACTCGTTGCGCGCGCCACAGCACCTTGACCTGCACCCATGTTCCACATCGTTCTCGTTGCGCCCGAAATTCCACCCAACACGGGGAATGTGATTCGGCTCAGCGCCAACACGGGTTGCACACTGCACCTGATCGAGCCCCTGGGCTTCTCGATGGACGACAAGCAGATGCGGCGAGCGGGACTCGACTACCACGAGTACGCACAGGTCCGCCGGCATGCCGACTGGGCCGGCTTTCTCGAATCCGAACAACCCGACCCGCAGCGCCTGTTTGCCTGTACCACCCGCAGCAGCCGCAGCGTGTACGACAACCGCTTCCAGCCCGGCGACTGGCTGGTGTTCGGCTCGGAAACGCAGGGCCTGCCCGAAGCGGTGCGGTCGCAGTTCCCCGACAGCCAGCGTTTGCGCCTGCCCATGATCGAGGGCCAGCGCAGCCTGAACCTGTCCAACTCGGTGGCGGTGGTCGTTTACGAAGCGTGGCGTCAGCAGGACTTCGGGACCACACGCCTGTGATACCTGTCACTGTGGCACTGGGGAGCCGACCCCACACGAGCACTCAGGGCGCCGACACAATAACGAGCTTCCTTTGCCCGCGTCGAGCGAGACCCGCCGCCGCCCCATCTGTCCCTGCGCCCCACCAGGTCGCCCGGAGGCCCGCTTGATTCCCACCATCGCCCGCATCATCAGGGGGACGCTCAGTCCGCGCTCGACCGCGCGCAAGACGCCCAGCCTGAAAGATATTCAAGTCATTCGCAACGCCCTGCTTCAAAGCGTGGAGGATTGCGACAGCGCGCCTGCGCAACGCCTGCGCCACAAAATCGCCGCCACCCAGACCGCCAAGGAGCTCTGGATGTTGCGCAACGACGCCTACCAGCTGATTTCGCAACAACACAGCCAGAGCGCAGCGGCAGCACGGATCAACGACCTCATCTCGGCTTTCGAAGGCTGGCTCGAACCGAGCCAGCTGGTGCGTATCAAATAGCCTTGCGCTCGTGGCTCAGGGATAGCGTCGCACCAGCGACTCGGCCACACACACCGGCTTGTCTGACCCCTCGCGTTCGACCGCCACCGACCACAGCATCTGCAGGCCGTTGCGCTCGATCGGCTCCGCGCTGAGCAGCGCCAGGCGTCCGCGCAGGCGGCTGCCCACCGGCACCGGCGCCGTGAAACGCACCTTGTTGAGCCCGTAGTTCACGCCCACGCCAGCCTGCCGTATCTCGAAGGACGAGTCGAAAAACACCGGCAACAGCGACAGCGTGAGAAAGCCGTGTGCGATCGGCGCACCAAAAGGACCGGCGCGGGCCCGCTCCACATCCACGTGGATCCACTGGTGGTCGCCGGTGGCTTCGGCAAACCGGTTGACCTGCTCCTGGGTGATGGTGACCCAGTCGCTCACGGCCACTTCCTGGCCCACACACGCAGCCAGATCGGCCAGGGTTTCAAAGGTTTTCATGGGGACCGACTCTAGTCGGCCAGCCCCTCTGCAGGTGTCGGCCGCGCGACAAGGGTCGCCACCAGCACGCCATGTCGCCAGATCATCAACCCGGCGCGCGAAACGCTGAACCCAGGGCACCGCCGGGCCGGCTTTGCCGGACGGCCAGTGCCGCCCCTTGGGGGGTCGCGCGCAGCGCGGCAGGGGGGTCAGTCCTCCAACCAGTCGCAGATACCCCGCCACTGCTGCAGGTCCTTCTCGACCCGGCTCGGCGAGACGTCGAATACCGTGAGGCCGCGCGCGGCGAGGTGGATGTAGTTCTGCGTGTCGCGCAGGTAGCCCAGCACCGGCAAGCCGAGGCTGTCCACGAACTCGTGCAGCTTGTCGGCAGCGATGGTTCGCGCATCGACTCGCATGCCGACGATGCCAATGTCGAGCTGGTCGGCGTGGCGCGTCTCGGCCAGTTCGTCGAGAAACGCCCGGGTCGCGTAGATGTCAAAAATGCTGGGCTGCAGCGGCACCAACACCTTGTCGGCCAGCTTGAGCACGTCCTTGAAGCGCCAGCCGTGCAGTCCGGCCGGCGTGTCGAGCACCACGTGCGAGGTGTCGCGCGGGGGCCGGGCGATCAGGTCGTGCGAGATGTTCCAGGTGGCGATCGGGCGGGCCGCCTCAGGCCGCAGCTTGAGCCAGAGCGCAGAGGACTGCTGCCGGTCCGCATCGCCGAGCATGACGCTGTGCCCCTGGCTGGCGAAATAACCGGCCACATTGGTGGACAGCGTGGACTTGCCCACGCCCCCCTTGGGATTCGCAACCACCACGACCGGCATACCCAGCTCCTCGTTGTCTGAAAATTGGGCCTATGTTATCGCCACGCTTCAGCGCCAGGCATCCCACACCAGCTTGACGCCGGTGAGGAACATGCCGGTGTAGACCAGCCGGTAGAACAGCTGCGGCTGGATGCGGTGCGCAATGCGCACCCCCACCCAGACCCCGATCGGCGCAAACGGCAGCAGCGCCAGCGAGGTGACCATGTTGCGCAGGTCCAGCAGGCCCAGCCACGCGTACGGGATCCACTTCGAGATGTTGATGAAGAAAAAGAAGAAGGCCATGGTGCCGGTGAACAGCACCGGCGAGAGCCGCAGCGGGATCACGTAGGCATTGATCGGAGGGCCACCCGCATGCGCGATGAAGCTGGTGAAACCGGAAGTGGCCGTCAAAATGGCGCCCACCCATTTCGGCGGCGGCGGGCTGTCGGGCCGGGGCGGGAACAGCAGGCGCTGCGCCAGAAACAGCAGGGTGAAGCCGCCCACGATACCGGCGACCACTTTGGCGTCCAGCAGCTTGAACAGCAGCGCGCCGATCACGATGCCGAGCAAGCCAAAGGGCAGCAGGAAACGCAACAGCTGCCGGTCCACGTTGTTGCGAAACGCCGCCATGCCCAGCAGGTCCATCACCAGCAGCACGGGCATCAGGATCGCCGCCGCCTGCGGCACCGTGACCGCCAGCGCCATCATGGGCACGGCGAGTGAACCGAAGCCGGCGCCAAAGCCGCTCTTGCTCACGCCCAGCAGCAGCACCGCGGGAATCGCCACGGCATAGAAAAAAGGGTCGGTGATCAGGGGCATGGGGCGACGACAATCCAGCGATGCACAACGTTCAATTCTGGGGCGAAACCTTGCGCCTGCTGGTGGAGCTGGCGGGCACGGCGGCTTTCGCACTGGCCGGGATCATGGAGGGCGCCCGCAAGCGGCTGGATGCGGTCGGCGTGTGCGTGGTCGGTTTTCTCACCGCGTTCGGCGGCGGCACGCTGCGCGACCTGCTGCTGGACCAGCGGCCGTTTTTCTGGGTGCGCCATGTGGAGATGCTGTGGGGGGTGCTGGCCCTGTGCGTGCTGGCCATGCTGTTCTTGCGGGTGCGCCATTTTGCCCTGACCGAAAAAGCCATCCAGTGGCCCGACGCGCTGGGCCTGGGCCTGTTCGCCGCCACCGGCGTGCACCAGGCGCTGCTGCAGGAGCTGCCGGCGCTGGTGGCCGTGCTCATGGGCCTGATCACCGGCGTGTTCGGCGGCGTGCTGCGCGATGTGGTGTGCAATGAAATCCCGACCGCGTTCCACGACCACAGGCCCTACGCCGTGTGCGCCTTCGTGGGCGGCTGGGTGTATGTGGGGCTGTGGCAGATGGACGCGCCCGGCTGGCTGGCGCTGGTCGCCTGCGTGGCCGTCACGGCCGGGCTGCGGGCGCTGGCGCTGTGGCGCAACTGGCAGCTGCCCGTTTGGCGAGCCTGAGCAGGCGTTACGAACTCAGACGCGTTCGATGATCAAGGCGATGCCCTGCCCCACCCCAATGCACATGGTGCACAGCGCGTAGCGCCCGCCGGTGGCGTGCAGGCGGTTCACCGCCGTGGTGGCCAGGCGGGCACCGCTGGCGCCCAGCGGATGGCCCAGCGCGATGGCGCCACCCCAGGCGTTGACGCGTTCATCGTCGTCTTTCAGCCCCAGGGTACGCAGAACGGCCAGGCCTTGCGCGGCAAAGGCTTCGTTGAGCTCGATCACGTCGAGCTGGTCCAGCGTCAGGCCGGTGAGCGCCAGCACCTTCTGCGTCGCCGGTGCCGGACCCATGCCCATGATG
>PHCC01000024.1:0-228470 GCA_002842215.1 Betaproteobacteria bacterium HGW-Betaproteobacteria-9
CGCCGATGATAGTGCGGATTCCCGTGTGAAAGTAGGTCATCGTCAGGCTCTTACTCCCCCACAACCCCCTCGTACATCGCGTACCTGGGGGTTTTGGCTTTTCTGGCCCCGTTGTTGGTCGCGCTTTGTTGGAGCGCATGCTTGCTATCAATCAAGTGTTGATCACCAGATTGCCTTCCAACCGCAGTGCATTGTTACTTTCCAATTCGGTCAGCAGACAATCCAGCCATTCCTTTTGTTGTTGATCGCTGTCGGGTGGCATCGTGTTGCTCAGATATGGCGTATTTCTGGCCCACGTCAGCAAATCGTTTCGCGCTATTGCTCGCCATTCCAGCAATCGGAATTTGATCAAGACCTTGACCGCGTGTCGATGGTGCTTTTCCGGAGAATGGGTGAACTGCTCTAACCGGCTTCGGGCTCTTGTGATCGCTGGCTCGACATCCTGAAACACGCTGCCGTGACCCGGAATCACGGTCTGCGGTTTCAGGTTTTCGATCAGGTCCAGTGTCTCTCCCACTTCCGCAAAAGCGGCTTGTCCTTCCAGTTCCGGGAAGACGACACCAAATCCGTTCTGCCACAAAGCATCGGCGGAGATGAGGATTCGATGGTCGGGCTGGAAAAGGATGATCGAATGCGGGTCATGACCTTTCGCCCCGTGTATTTGCCAGCCCCAGGAGCCCATCTGCAGTTCTTGACCCGGGAGCAGCAAGCCCTGGTGTCGAAAGGGGGGGCATTGTTGGCCGGTGGGCGTGTAGGTCAGCGCGACGGGGTCCCAATTGGCGACGCTGTCGGCCTGCCCTGGCGGAATCAAGGTCATGAGCTGGGGATACCTGTGCTGCAGCGCAGCGTTGCCCCCGCAATGGTCGCTGTGGAGGTGGGTGTTGAGCAACACATCCAGCGGCGTCTCCGCAAGCTCGCCGGTCACCAGCGCCAGTGTCTGGCTGGCATGACTGCCATAGCCGGAATCGACGAGTGCCGTGGGTCCCCCGCCTCGAATCAAAGTGTTGTTGGCCGAGAGCCACCCCCGTTCGAAAACGGTGGCACCCACCGCCTTGAGGGCGTCCGCGACAGAAGGCGCTTCAATCATGGGTATGTTTTTTGGCCTGAGAGGTCCGTCAGGCCGGCGCACGCAGCGCGCGCCGCAGGATCTTGCCGACGTTCGTCTTGGGGAGTTCGTCGCGGAATTCGATGTACTTGGGCCGTTTGTAGCCGGTGAGGTTGTCGTGGCAGTACCGGGCCACGTCTTCCTCGCGCAGTATCGGATCGCTGCGCACCACGAACACCTTGATGGCTTCGCCTTGTTTGGCGTCTTCCACGCCAATGGCGGCACATTCCAGCACGCCGGGGCACATGGCAATGACGTTCTCTAATTCGTTGGGAAAGACGTTGAAGCCGGAAACCAAGATCATGTCTTTCTTGCGGTCCACGATTCGGGTGTAGCCCCGTTCGTCCATGATGCCGACATCGCCTGTGCGCATATACCCGTCGGATGTAAACGCCAGAGTCGTCTCTTCGGGCTGGTTGTAATAGCCGGTCATGACGTTGGGTCCTTGAATGCAGATTTCGCCGGGTGTGCCCAGCGGGAGGCTGTTGCCCTCGTCGTCCTTGATGGCGATGGCGATGCCGGGCAGGGGAAGCCCGATCGTGCCTGTGAAGTCGCGGTTGATTACCGGGTTGTTGGTGCCAATGGCACAGGTTTCGCTCATGCCCCAGCCTTCAATCATGGGGCAGCCAGTGACCTTGAGCCATTGCTTGGCGGTTGACTCTGAAGCAGCCATTCCGCCCGCCTGCGATAGCGCCAGGCTGGAAAAATCAAGCTGGCGGAACTGCGGGTTCTGCAGCAGGGCATTGAACAGGGTGTTGACCGCCGGCAGCAGGTGAAACGGCCGACGCTTCAGTGTTTCAACCAGCTTGGGCACGTCCCTTGGATTGGGAATCAAGGTCATGTGTGCTCCCCAGCGGATGCTCAGCAGGCTGAGTGTGAGTGCGAAGATGTGATAGAGCGGGAGTGCCGCGATGCTGTTGACGGCGCGGATATCACCAACGCGCGCAAGCGCGGGCTGGAACCAGGCCTCGGCTTGCAAGACAGCGGCGATGATGTTGCGGTGGGTGAGCACCGCGCCTTTGGAGAGGCCAGTGGTCCCGCCGGTGTACTGCAGGAACGCGATGTCATCGGCCTGGGCCAGGCTGGGTTTGAGTGTCTGGTTGGTACCTTCGGCCAGCGCCTGGCGGAAGCTGGAGATGGTGCGGGGCCCCAGCATGCCGATCACTGGCAGCTTGTAAGCGGGGACCAGCTTCGCCAGATGCCGGACAGCGAAACTGATCCACCGGCCATACCAGAAGCCGAGCAGGTCGCCCAGGCTGGCGACCACCACGTGGCGCAGCTGGGTCACGTCGATGACTTCTTCGAGTGTGTGGGCAAAGTTTTCCAGGATGACGATGGCCTCGGCGCCGGAGTCCTTGAGCTGGTGTTCCAGTTCACGCGCGGTGTACAGGGGATTGACATTGACCACCGTGTAGCCCGCGCGCACCACGGCCGCCATGGCGACCAGGAACTGCGGCACATTGGGTAACATGATCGCCACACGCGCACCCGGCGCGAGTCCCTTGGCCTGCAGCCAGGCACCCAGGGCCGCACTGTGTTGATCGAGCTCGCCGTAGCTCATCCAGCGCTCCATGCACACGGACACGGGTTGTCGCGCGTTCTTTCGAAGCGACTCTTCCAGCAGGGTGGCCAGTGAGCGGTATTGCTCGGGTTGAACGTCGTGTGCAACGCCAGCGGGGTAGTGGGACAGCCAGGGACGGTTCATGTTCATGACGGGTGTTGGTCTGGGTGCATTCTGGCTGGCAGAACCGCGTTGGCACACAGGGCGAGCCCTAGGACCGTGTCACCCAAAGCACAGAGGGCGCTGGAACGACTCAGGCCCGCGCCAGCTCGTCAGCGAGCGCCCGCTGGCAGCTGTCTGGCGCGGCATCAAACAGGGTGTCGATCCATGCGTGTTCGCGCTCGTTGATGGTCGCCAGAAACGCCTGGGCGTCGCCCAGGGAGGCAAAAGCCGAAAACCCACTCTCCAGAAACTGTTGCAAAGACGACAGGCCGGCCGCCTGCGCGGGCCTGCGCATGAGTTTGAGCGCGATGGACAGGGACTTCATCCGGGTCAGCCGCTGTAGTTCGCGACCCATGTGTTTCACCACCGAGAGTTGCCGGTCGCGCAGCGGGCGTTCACCGGTGAGGCGCCAGCTGCGCACATAGCGCTCGGCTTCGCTGCAAGAACTGTCTTGCGCCAACCAGTGCGTGGCCAGTTGGTGGTCCAGCGTTTCGGTGAGCGCATGGGTCTCGGCGAGATCCACCGCGAGCTCCGCCACGGCGTCAGGGAACATGCGCTCGATGGCCCCCGCGATGCGTCCGAACTGCGTATCACGCTCGGTGAAGTCGTGCTCGCCGTAGAGCTCATCGAGGAAAAAACGGGTGGCTTCCGCGTAGCGAGGCTGGACAAGAAAGTCGGCGTAGGTGGCGCGAAACCGCCTCGCCTGCAGCTGCTTGACCTGGTGCACGGCACTGGCCAAGCCGGCATCGAGGGCCTGCTCACGCAGATGGGTCACACGCTGCAGCTGCATGCGGATCTGTTCTGCGGCGTTGGTCACGGCGTTCATTGCGAACCAGTCTACCGCTGCAACAGACCGTTCCGCTAGGGCGTGCGCTCTACCAACGTGCAGGCAACATCCGGCGATGGCGTGCGATAGTTCAGCGATGTTCGATAGACAAGTGGCTGATTCAAACGAGGGCACTGCGGTCCACCCCGCTTCACGACTCGCACGCCTGCAGCAAGGGCTCATGCTCGGGTCGTTGGCACTGGCCGCGGGCTGGGGTCTGTGGGCGTGGAGCTGGTCCCGCCCCGCTGCGTTGCTGGGTGTGCTGGCCCTGTTGGGCGGTTATGCCTTGGTGCTGGCGCTGGAGTTCGTGGTGGTCGGCGTGGTGAACCGGAGCGACCCGACACCCCGTGCCCATGCGGGAACCCTGTTGTGCGCCTGGTGGCAGGAGGTGCAGGTGGCCCCCCGGGTGTTTTCCTGGCGGCAGCCGTTTCGCTGGCGCGGTCTGCCGGATGAAGACGTGCCGCCGGCATCGGGCAGCACAGCGTTGGTGTTCGTGCACGGCTTTGTATGCAACCGTGGTTTCTGGCTGCCCTGGATGCGCGAACTGCGGCAGCGCGGCGTGCCTTACACCTCGGTGAACCTGGAACCGGTGTTCGGTTCGATAGATCACGGCGTGCCATTGATCGACGATGCCGTGCGGCGGGCGCACGCGCTCACCGGCCAGCCGCCGATGCTGGTGTGTCACAGCATGGGCGGCCTGGCGGCGCGCGCCTGGCTGGACGCGGTGCCCGATGCGGGCCAGCGGGTGAGCCGCATCGTGACCATCGGCTCGCCACACCACGGCACGTGGCTGGCCCAGTTCAGCCGCGTGGACAACGGCCGCCAGATGCGGATCGACGGGGCGTGGTTGCGCTCACTCCAGGCGCGTGAGGCCGCGACAGCGCCGAACAACCGGTACGACCGCTTTGTCTGCTGGTATTCCAACGCGGACAACATCGTGTTCCCCGCCGCCACGGCGATGCTGCCGGGTGCCGACAACCGCCATGTGCCTGGCGTGTCGCACGTGGCCATGGCGTTTCACCCCCAGGTGATGCGCGACACGCTGGCCTTGTTGCCCAAGGTTCAACTCGCAGCCGTCTGAGCGCTGGCACGAGGATCCACCGCATCCGCAAGCGGGCGATGGACCTCCACGCCTGGCCGGAGGTTATTCGGCCTTGGTTCCCGTCGCCAGTACCCCACGCCGCATCTGGTCGAGCTCCATGGTCTCGAACAGCGCCTTGAAGTTGCCCTCGCCAAAACCCTCGTTGCCCTTGCGCTGGATGAACTCGAAAAAGATCGGGCCGAGTTGGTTCTCGCTGAAGATCTGCAGCAGCAGTTCGCCGGGCTTGCCGTCCACGAGGATGTTGCGCTGCTGGAGTTCGGCGACGTTTTCACCGTGGCCGGGAATGCGTTTGTCGAGCAGTTCGTAATAGGTGTCGCTGGTGTTGAGCAGCTTCACGCCGGCGAGTTCGAGCGCGTCCACCGTGTCGTAGAGGTGGATCGAGCCCATGGCGATGTGCTGGATGCCCTCGCCGTGGTAGCGGTCCAGATACTCCTGGATCTGGCCGGCCTTCTCGTTGCCCTCTTCGTTGATCGGAATGCGGATCTTGCCGCAGGGGCTGGTCATGGCCTTGCTCTTGACGCCCGTGGCCTGGCCCTCGATGTCGAAGTAGCGCACCTCGCGGAAGTTGAACAGGCGCTCGTAGAACCCGGCCCATTCGTCCATGCGGCCACGGTGCACGTTGTGCGTCAGGTGGTCGATGTAGGTCAGGCCGTGGCCCACGGGGTTCAGCGCTGCACCGGGCAGCGGCTCGAAGTCCACGTCGAAGAAGCCGATGTTGCCGATGTCGCCCGGCTGCGCGCCGTTCTTGCCGCGCCAGCGGTCAATGAAATAGATGATGGAGTCGCCGATGCCCTTGATGGCCGGGATGTTGAGCTCACCCGGCGCCGCGGTGTTGGCGTAGCCCCAGGCGCCCAGCGAAAGGGCGCGCTCGTAGGCGGCCTTGGCATCGCGCACGCGGAAGGCGATGGCACACACGCTGGGGCCGTGCAGGCGGGCGAAGCGCTGGGCGAAGCTGTCGGGCTCGGCGTTGATGATGAAGTTGATCTCGCCCTGGCGGTACAGCGTCACGGCCTTGTGGCGGTGCTTCGCGATCGGCTTGAAACCCATGCGTTCGAACAGCGCGCCCATGGCGGCTGGATCGGGTGCGGCGTATTCGATGAACTCGAAACCGTCGGTGCCCATGGGGTTCTCCCAGGTGGCCGCGGCTGAGGTGACGGCGGTGGGCAGGCTGGCGTTCATGGTGGTCTCCTTGTGGTGTGTGGAAAGCGAAGCGCCACTGTATCGGCGCAGCGTGTCACGATTTCAGCGTTTTGGGGCGCCCCGTTTGTCCTTTTTGCAGCATTCCTGCAAAATGAACAGCATGCAAGCACTGGACAAGCTCGATCGCCACATTCTGCGCAGCCTGCAGGCCGATGGCCGGGCCACCTACGACCAGATCGCTGAAGTGGTGGGGCTGTCACCCAGCGCCGTGCTGCGGCGGGTGAAGCGGCTGGAAGAGGTGGGTGTGATTGACCGTTATGTGGCGCTGGTCAAGCCCGAGGCCGTGGGTCTGGGTCTGACGGCCTACGTCAACGTACGGCTGGAGAAGCACGCGGAGAGCGCCAAGCGAAACCCCATGGACCAGTTCCGCGCCAGCGTGCAGGGTTGGCCCGAGGTGGTGGAATGCGCCGCACTCACAGGCGAAATGGACTTCCAGCTGCGGCTGGTGGTGGCCGACATGGCGGCTTATTCGCGCTTCATGATGGACACCTTGCTCAAGCATCCCAGCGTGCAGGACTGCAAGACCAGTTTCGTGATGGACCGGGTGAAAAGCACCACCGCTTTGCCCGTGTGATGCGCCCCTTTTTGGGGTGTTTTGCTGCATTGCAACAAAATCAGCTGACGAGCGGTTGAAATGCCGCCCGCCCGTCGGGTTTTTCCCGCTTTAGAGAACCCACATCCTTGTCGATATAGGGATAACCCTTATATTTCAGGCCATGGTCGATCCCCTCTCCTGGTTCAAGTCATCCGTGTTCCGCGGTGCGGTGCCACCACGTCCGCTCGACGATGTGGCGCCGGGTGAGCTGCGCAAGACCGACTCGTCCACCTCGATGGCCGTGCCCATCCGGTCCATGGGGCCCGGGCATCTGGAGCGCATCACCGCCCACCTGTTGGCGCTGGAGCCGCACGACCGCTACCTGCGCTTTGGCTATGCAGCCAACGACGAGCAGATCCAGCGCTATGTG
This sequence comes from Betaproteobacteria bacterium HGW-Betaproteobacteria-9, assembly GCA_002842215.1. GTDB lineage: Bacteria > Pseudomonadota > Gammaproteobacteria > Burkholderiales > Burkholderiaceae_C > Hydrogenophaga. Next base: position 6,922 of record PHCC01000024.1, read on the forward strand.
GCGAGCCTGAACTTTGCGCGCGACGAGCTGTTCGGCATCTTCAATCGCAAGCTCGAACTCATTGCGATGGCCCACCTGGCGTATTCGGTGGATCCGCAGTGCGCCAGCTGCGCTGAGTTCGGTGTCTCCGTGTCCCGCCAGGCCCGAGGCCGCGGTTACGGCAGCCGCCTCTTCGAACGGGCGGTCATGCACGCGCGCAATGAGGGCGTGAGCCAGCTGTTCATCCATGCGTTGTCCGAAAACACCGCCATGCTGCGCATCGCCCGCAAGGCCGGCGCCGCGATCGTGCGCGACGGCTCCGAGAGTGAAGCCCACCTGCACCTGCCACCGGCCGATTTCGACTCGCGCGTGACCGAGCTGGTCAACGAGCAGATGGCCCTGACCAACTACCACCTCAAGGTCCAGGCTCGGCAGTTCTGGGACGGGCTGGCCCTGCTGATGGAAATCCGCCAGGGCGTGCGCGAATCGCGCGAACGCGTGCGCGGCTGACCGGGCAAAGCTGACCCGGTTGTTCCGTGCAGGCCGGCCGGGCGCTCCGGGACGGCGTCTCTCTGGATGCTGTCATGGGCTTGCGGTATCCTTCGAACTCCTTCCACCAACCCCTTCCTTCAGTGGCCGACATCCCCCCCAGTCCCGGGCCGCAGCGCAGCCTGCGGCATGAAGACAAACGTGGTTTCCTGCAAAAGCTCGCGGAGTTCATCCACCCCGGGCCGGATTCCAAGGACGAGTTGATCGAAACCCTGGCCGAGGCCGAGGACAACGACATCATCAACGCCGAATCGCGGATCATGCTCGAAGGCGTGATCCGCATCGCCGACATGTCGGCCGGCGATGTGATGGTGGCGGCCCCGCGCATGGACGTGCTCAACATCGACGCACCCTACGACGAGCTGCTGCACCTGGTCATCGACACCGCGCACTCGCGCTTCCCTGTGTACGAGGGCGAGACCGAAAACATCATCGGCATCCTGCTCGCCAAAGACCTGCTCAAGCTGCAGCGCGCGCCCGAACTCAACATCCGCGCCCTGCTGCGCCCCGCCACCTTCGTGCCCGAGAGCAAGGGGCTGAACGACCTGCTGCGCGAATTCCGTGGCAACCGCAACCACCTGGCCATCGTGATCGACGAGTTCGGCCGTGTGGCCGGCCTCATCACCATCGAGGACGTGCTGGAAGAAATCGTGGGCGAGATCGAAGACGAGTTCGACGTGGTCGAAGACGACGGCGACATCTTCGCGCTGGCCGACAGCACCTGGCGCGTCAGCGGCGACACCTCCATCGAGCGCATCAACGAGTCCTTCGGCCTCAAGCTGGCGGTGGACGATTTCGACACCATCGGCGGTCTCATCGCGCACACCATGGGCCACGTGCCCAAGCGCGGCGAGCAACATGAGATCGATGGCCTGCGCTTTGTGGTGTTGCACACCAAAGGCGGCGCGGTCAAATGGTTCAAGGTGATGCCGACACCTTTGGTCGATTGAGCCCGACCCGCGATCACGCCCACACGCCACCGGACCGCCATGCGCAGCCTGTTCGGTAACCTGCACACGCCGTCGAGTTTCTCCCCCCTCAGTGGTCAGCCACCGGGACGCCCTGCCCGTGGCAGCGGCCTGTTCTGGCTGGTGATCTGTGTGTTGGCCGGTTGGCTGCAGGCGGCTGCCCTGGCCTGGCCCGTGCGCGGCTGGAGCCCGCCGGGCCTGTCGCCCGGCGAGCCCAGTGGCTGGCTGCAGATCGGATCGCTGGCGTTGCTGGTGCTGGCCCTGCTGCATGTGCACCAGGTGCGCCAGGGCGTCTGGCGCGCCTGGGTGTTTGCCACCGCCTGGCTGGCCTCGACCTTCTGGTGGTTGTTTGTTTCCATGCACACCTATGGCGGCCTGCCAGCCTGGCTGGCGGCGCTGGCGGTGGTGGTGCTGGCGGGTCTGCTGGCGCTCTATTACGCGCTGGCGGCGGGCCTGATGTGCGCGCTGGCACCGCGTTCTCGCTTTCGACAGGCCTGGATGTTCGCGGCGCTCTGGACCCTGGCCGAGCTCGCGCGCGGTCGCTGGCTGACCGGGTTCCCCTGGGGCGCCGGCGGCTACGCCCAGGTCGACCTGATGGCGGCATGGGCACCATGGGTCGGGGTGTACGGCATGGGCGCGATCGCCGCGCTGCTGGCCTACACGCTCGCGGTGGGGTTGTCGGTGCTGGGGGCATGGGTGCACAGCGCCATGGTTGCTCCCACGCGCCGACCCGGTGCCCCGGAGCCCGTGCGCTGGTACCACCGGCGAGGCCGCGCGCTGACTGCCGTTCAGGCGGTCGCCGGAGCGGTGTTGCTGTTCGCGCTGTTGTCGAGCGTGCTGTGGGGTCGCGCGTGGCGCGACCAGGGCCAGCGCGACACCACCGCCCATGGTGAACTCCGGGTCTGGCTGCTGCAGGGCAATATCGCCCAGGATCAGAAATTCGAACCCGGCACCGGTGTCGCCCAGGCCTTGCGCTGGTACCCGGAACAGATCGCCGTGGCGGCCGAGGCGGCGCGTGTCGACACGTTGCGCGGGCCGCAGCTGGTGGTGGCACCCGAAACCGCGTTGCCGATGTTGCCCGATCAACTGGGTGACGCGTTCTGGCAACCGCTGCTGCGAGGGCTGTCGCAACCGGGTGCCTCGATGGGTGCGTTGCTGGGTCTGCCACTGGGCAGCTACGAGCAGGGTTACACCAACTCAGCTTGGGGTATTGAGCCGGGCACCGCCGCGGCACCACAACCCGGCGGGTTTTTTCGCTACGACAAACACCATCTCGTGCCTTTCGGCGAATTCATCCCGCCCATGTTCCGCTGGTTCACCGACCTGATGCGCATTCCCCTGGGCGACTTCAACCGTGGCGCACTGGCGCAGCCCGCCTGGTCCTGGGCCGGGCAGCGCATCGCGCCCAACATCTGCTACGAAGACCTGTTCGGCGAAGAACTGGCAGCCTCGTTCCAGAACCCCGATGCGGCCCCCACCGTGCTGGTCAACCTGAGCAATATCGCCTGGTTTGGTGACTCCGTAGCGATCGACCAGCACCTACAGATCTCGCGCCTGCGCGCCCTGGAGCTGGGGCGGCCCATGCTGCGCGCCACCAACACCGGCGCCACCGCGGTCATCAACCACCGCGGCGAAGTCACACACCAACTGCCGCGCCTCACCCGTGGCCGGCTGGAGGCCGTGGTCGAAGGGCGCAGCGGCAGCACGCCGTTCGCCCGGTGGGCCGGGCGCTGGGGTCTTTGGCCCGCCTGGGTGGCGTGCCTGACCGTGGTCGCGCTGCTGGCCAGCCGCAGACCCCGGCGTCGCCGCGCGCGCGGCGCCTGAAGGCGTCCACGGCCAGGGGCTGGCGCCCCGTAAAATCCAGCTTCTGCGCAGTGCGCCCCTCCGGGCAACTGCCTCCTGCTCCCAGAACATTTCCGGCCCGGACTTCGCACCGGCCCCTCCCGCATGTTGACCTTCCAGCAAATCATTCTGAAACTGCAGTCCTATTGGGACGCCCAGGGCTGCGCGCTGCTGCAGCCTTACGACATGGAGGTCGGGGCCGGCACCAGCCACACCGCCACCTTCCTGCGCGCGCTTGGCCCCGAGCCCTGGAAGGCTGCCTACGTGCAGCCCAGCCGCCGCCCGAAAGACGGCCGCTACGGCGAGAACCCCAACCGCCTTCAGCACTACTACCAATATCAAGTCGTGCTCAAGCCAGCGCCCAGCAACATCCTGGAGCTCTACCTGGGCTCGCTCGAAGCCCTGGGCTTCGACCTGAAGAAGAACGACATACGCTTCGTCGAAGACGACTGGGAGAACCCCACGCTGGGCGCCTGGGGCCTGGGCTGGGAGGTCTGGTTGAACGGCATGGAAGTCACGCAGTTCACCTACTTCCAGCAGGTGGGCGGCATCGACTGCAAACCCATCACCGGCGAGATCACCTACGGCCTGGAGCGCCTGGCCATGTACCTGCAGGGCGTGGACAACGTCTACGACCTGGTGTGGACGAACCGTGCCGATGGCTCCAAACTCAGCTACGGCGACGTTTACCTGCAAAACGAAAAAGAACAGTCGGCCTACAACTTCGAACACTCGGACGCCGACTTCCTGTTCACCGCCTTCAGCGCGCACGAGAAGCAGGCCAAACATTTGATGGAGCAGCAGCTCGCGCTGCCGGCCTACGAGCAGGTTCTGAAGTGCGCGCACAGCTTCAACCTGCTGGACGCGCGCGGCGCCATCAGCGTGACCGAGCGCGCCGCCTACATTGGCCGCATCCGCGACCTTGCACGCAAGGTCGCGCGCAGTTACCTCGACAGCCGTGCCCGTCTGGGCTTCCCCATGGCGCCCAAGGCCTGGAGCGACGAAGTGCTGGCCGAACTGGCCAAAGCCGAACACAAGAAAGCCGCGTGAGTCGGAGAAACAAGAATGACAACCAAGAACCTCCTCGTCGAACTGTTTGTGGAAGAGCTGCCGCCCAAGGCACTCAAGAAGTTGGGCGACGCCTTTGCAGGCGTGTTATTTGAACAACTCAAGGCCCTGGGTCTGACGGCTGCCGACTCGGCCCTGACACCCTTCGCCTCGCCGCGCCGACTGGCCGCGCACGTGACCGCCGTGGCCGCGCGCGCGGCCGACAAGGCCGTTTCGCAAAAACTCATGCCAGTGAGCGTGGGCCTGGACGCGAACGGCCAGCCCACGCCCGCGCTGCTCAAGCGCCTGGGGGCGCTGGGGGCCGACGCCTCGGCCGTGGCCGGCTTGAAGCGTGCGCCCGACGGCAAGGCCGAAGCGCTGTTCTACGACAGCGTGGTGCCCGGCGTGGACCTGACCGCCGGTCTGCAGAAGGCGCTCGATGAAGCCATCGCCAAGCTGCCCATCCCCAAAGTCATGAGCTACCAGCTCGAAACCGACTGCGAACAACCCGGCTGGACCAGCGTGCATTTTGTGCGCCCGGCGCACGGCCTGGTGGCGCTGCATGGCAGCGACGTGGTGCCGGTGAAAGCGCTGGGGCTCCGGGCCGGCAACGCCACCCAGGGCCACCGCTTTGAAGCGGCCAAGTCGCCCGTGCTGCTGGCCGACGCCGACAGCTACGCCCAGACCTTGCTGAGCGATGGCTCGGTGATCGCCAGTTTCAACGACCGCCGCTTCGCCATCGTGCAGCAGCTCGCCCAGGCCGCCGAGCGCCTGGGCCCGGGCTACGAGGTGCTGATGGACGAGGCCCTGCTGGACGAAGTGACCGCGCTGGTGGAGCGGCCCAACGTGCTGACCTGCGGCTTCGAGGAGCACTTCCTGGAAGTGCCGCAGGAGTGCCTGATCCTCACGATGAAGGCCAACCAGAAGTACTTCCCGCTGGTGGACACCCACGGCAAGCTGACCAACCGGTTCCTGGTGGTGAGCAACATCAGCCCCGACGACGCCAGCGCCGTGATCGGTGGCAACGAGCGTGTGGTGCGCCCGCGCCTGGCCGACGCCAAGTTCTTCTTTGACCAGGACCGCAAGAAGACGCTGGAAAGCCGGGTCGAGGGCCTGGGCAAGGTGGTCTATCACAACAAGCTGGGCACGCAGGGCGAGCGCGTGGAGCGCGTGCGCGCCATCGCCCGCGCCATCGGCCAGCAACTCGGTGGCGATGTGCTGGCACAGAGCGCCGACACCGCGGCCCAACTGGCCAAGATCGACCTGCTGACCGACATGGTGGGCGAGTTCCCCGAGCTGCAGGGCATCATGGGCGGCTACTACGCGCGCCACGACGGCCTCTCCGAAGACATCGCCTTCGCGATCGAGGACCACTACAAGCCGCGCTTTGCGGGCGACGAACTGCCACGCACGATGACCGGTGTGGTGGTGGCGCTGGCTGACAAGCTGGAAACGCTGGTGGGCATGTTCGGCATCGGCAACCTGCCGACCGGCGACAAGGACCCGTTTGCGCTGCGGCGGCATGCGCTGGGCGTGATCCGCATGCTGGTGGAGAAGGACTTGCCGCTGGAGTTGACCGCACTGCTGGCTGCCGCCGCGCCCGCGTTTGGCGACAAGATCACCGACGCCACCGGCGCCTTGACCGATTTCATCTACGACCGTCTCGCGGGTGGCCTGCGCGAGCAGGGTGCCAGCGCCCAGGAAGTCGACGCCGTGTTGGCCCTGCGCCCGCAGCGCCTGGCCGACGTGAGCCAGCGCCTGCAGGCCGTGCGCGCCTTCGCCGCGCTGCCTGCAGCAGCGGCGCTGGCGGCCGCCAACAAGCGCATTGGCAACATCCTCAAGAAGTCCGAAGGCGAGGGCGCCGCGGTACAGGAATCTCGCCTGGTCGAAGCGGCCGAAAAAGACCTGTTCGCCGCCATGCAGAAGACCGTGCCGGCGGCCGACGCCGAGTTCGCCAACGGAGATTACACCGCTTCGCTGATGACCCTCGCCGCGCTGCGCGCGCCGGTTGACGCATTCTTCGACGGCGTGATGGTGAACGCCGAAGACCCGGCGCTCAAGGCCAACCGTCTGGGCCTGCTCAAGCAGCTGCACGAAGCCATGAACCGCGTGGCCGACCTGTCGCGCCTGGCCGCGTGAGTCCCACACCCTCATCACGGAGCCGGTCATGAAACTGCTGATCCTCGACCGCGACGGCACGCTCAACCGCAGCCGCGACGACTACGTGGCCTCGCCCGACGAGTGGGAGGCCCTGCCCGGTGCGCTCGAAGCCGTGGCGCGGCTCAACCAGGGCGGCTGGCGCGTGGTGCTGGCGACCAACCAGAGCGGGATCGGCCGGGGCCTGTTTGACATGGCTTCGCTCAACGCCATTCACGCCAAGATGCACCGCCAGTTGGCGGCCGCAGGCGCGCGGGTGGAAGCGGTGTTTTTCTGTCCGCACGCACCTGAAGACGCCTGCCACTGCCGCAAGCCTTTGCCGGGTCTTTTTGAGCAGATTGGCGTGCGGTTCGGCGTGCCGCTGATGGGTGTTCCCGTGGCGGGCAATGCGCTGCGCCACGTGCAGGCCGGCAGCGCCGCTGGCTGCACCCCGCATTTGCTGCTGACCGGCAAGTCCGAGCACCTGCGCGGGCGCGCCGGTCCGGGCGCCGAGGCCGATCTGGCCATGCTGCACCCCCATCTGCCGTCGGGCACCCGGCTGCACGATGACCTGCCCGCCTTTGCCGAATGGCTGCTGGCGCAGGAGTTGCTCCAAACTGAACCCCCTTCTCCATGATCGTCGTCAACTTCCTGCGTGCCGTTCTGCATCTTCTGTTCATGGTGGTGACCGTGATTCCGTGGGCGCTGGCGGTGGTGATCGCCGCACCGTTCATGAAGCCCGACCGGATCTACTGGATGTGCGCGCGCTGGCTCAAGCTGGCGGTGGACGGTGGCACGGTGATCCTGGGCATTCGCAACCAGGTGATCGGTTTCGAGAACCTGCCGGTGGGCAGCACGGCGCCCGCGGTGCTGCTGGTCAAGCACCAGTCGCTCTGGGAGACCTTCAGCATGGCCGCGCTGATGCCGCACCCGCTGGCCTTTGTCTTCAAGAAGGAGCTGCTGAAGGTGCCGTTTTTCGGCTGGGCCATGGCGCGCATGGACATGATCCACATTGATCGGGCCGACGGTGCGCGCGCCTTTGCGAAGGTGGTGCAGCAAGGGCAGCGGCTGCTGGACCAGGGCACCTGGGTGATCATGTTTCCCGAAGGCACGCGGATTCCCCGCGGCGAGAAGGGTACGTACAAGAGCGGCGGCACCCGGCTCGCGATCCGCACCGGTGCACCGGTGATCCCGGTCGCCGTGACCTCGGCCAAGTGCTGGCCGCGCAAGGCCTTCATCAAGACGCCCGGCGTGGTGGAGTTTTCGATCGGCAAGCCGATCCCCAGCGCGGGCCGTCAGCCGGATGAGCTGATGCGCGAGGTGGAGGACTGGATCGAGACCGAGATGCGGCGCCTCGATCCCACGGCTTACCCCGTGCCTGCCAACGATTGACGACCGCCATGCAGCGCTTCGTGCAACTGGCGCTTGATTTCCTGACCGGGCCTGAGCCCGTGGTGCTGTCCCAGCCACCTGCGCCGGTGGCGAAGCCCCGACCCGCGGCATCGCCCGCCGAACCGTTGAGCGAGGTGTTCCAGCCCGGTACCTGGCACCACCCTCGCGCCAACCGCCTGTTGAAGCTGGGCAGTTGCGATGTGGCTTACGAATTCAAGCGCGGCAAGCGCCGCACCATCGGCCTGTCGGTCGGGCCCGATGGCCTGAGCGTGAGTGCGCCGCGCTGGACGCCGGTGGGCGAGGTCGAAGCCTTGCTGCACGACAAGGCCGGCTGGGTGCTGGAGAAACTGCAGAACGCCCGTCAGCGCGCCGGGGAGCTGGCGCAGGCGCGAACCGTCTGGGCCAATGACGCCGAGCTGGATTTCCTGGGTCAGCGCTTGCGCCTGGTGCTCGATCCGACGCACGGCTTCGCGCAGGTCGGCGCTGTTCTGGAGCTGGCCGCCATCGACGCGCCCGATGCCGTGGGCGCCCTCCGGCTGGGGCTGGCCCACAACGCCACCGAGGTCCAGATCCGCGACGCGGCGCAGGCCTGGCTGATGCGCCAGGCCAAGCGCGTGTTTGCGGAGCGGCTCGATCATTTCTCGCCGCTGCTGGGTGTGCGCTACGAAAAATTGCGCCTGTCCAGCGCCGGCACGCGCTGGGGCAGCGCCAGTGCCGACGGCACCATCCGGCTGAACTGGCGGCTGATCCACCTGAAGATGGAGATGGTGGACTACGTCGTGGTGCACGAGCTCAGCCACCTGCGCCACATGGACCACAGCCCGCAGTTCTGGGACGTGGTGGCGAGCGTGATGCCGGACCACATGGCCCGGCGGCGCGCGCTCAAGCGGGCTGCGGTGCCGCTCGGCGAGTGAGTCTCAAACGGCCTTGAAGCGGTAGATGCCCTCGGCATCGCGTTCTCGCCGCACCTGGCCGCCAAACCACAGCCGGTGCAGGTGCGCCACCGCTTCGCCCATGGCGAAGGTCGTCTGGTGCAGGTCCAGTTCGCGCTGGAACAGCAACGGTATGGCATCGGCGGCACTGGTGGGTCGCTCACGGCAGGCGTCGAGCAGTTCGTCCAGGCGTTCGGCGTGGTGGTCTTTCAGCTGCCGGATGCGCTCGTGCAGACCGGTGAAGGGCTTGCCGTGTGAAGGCAGCACCAGCGTGGTCTCGGGCAGTGGCCGGTACTTGTCGAGCGAGTCCAGAAACAGCGTCAGCGCATCGCTCTCGGGTTCCATGTCGTACACGCTCACGTTGGTGCTGATGCGCGGCAACACCATGTCGCCGCTGATCAGCACCCGCAGTTCGTCGCAATAGAGCGCGATGTGTTCGGGCGCGTGGCCGTAACCGCTGATGCAGCGCCAGCCGCGTCTGCCGATGGTGACGGTCTGGCCGTCCATCAGGCGGCGGTAGCGCGGCGGAACCGTCGGCACCATGCCGGGGTAGTAACTGGCTCGGCCGCGGATCTTATCCAGGCTGTCGGGGTCGGTCATGCCGTGCGCCGCAAAAAAGTCGGCCGCACTGGCGCCACCGAAACCGGTCGTGCTTTGTGATCCGATCCGGGCCGAGTTGTAGTCGGTGGCGCTGATCCACAACATGCACGACCATTTTTCACACAGCCAGTGCGCCAGCCCGATGTGGTCCGGGTGCATGTGGGTGACGATCACGCGCAGGATGGGCAGGCCATCGAGTTCGTTGGCAAAGATCTGCTCCCACTGCGCCTTGGCTTCGTCGCGCGTGATGCAGCAGTCCACCACCGTCCAGCCCTCGCGGCCGTCCAGCGTATCGCGCAGCAGCCAGAGGTTGATGTGGTCCAGCGCAAACGGCAGCGCCATGCGGATCCACTTCACCCCCGGCGCCACTGTGAGCGCGTGGCCGGTTTCGGGCAGCGCGTTGCCCAGCGGGTAGTGCAGACGGGTTTCGAGCTGCTCTCGGGAGGGGGGATTCATGCGCGGGTGGATTCCGTTAAGATGCCGACGAATGACGTTAACGTAAACGTCAAGAGATGCAGGGCATTCTACGGAGCGGGGTCCCGATCCGGTGTCCGTTACCCGACAAGACCCCATCTGCCATGGCGAGCAACCCGACCTACACCATCAGCGATCTGGCGCGCGAGTTCGACCTGACCACGCGCGCGATCCGCTTTTACGAAGACATGGGCCTGCTGCAACCGCAGCGTGAAGGCCCGGGTGGGCGCAACCGGGTCTACAGTGCGCGCGATCGCACGCGCCTGAAGCTCACGCTGCGCGCCAAGCGCCTGGGGCTCTCGCTCACCGAGGCCAAGGACATCATCCAGATGTACGACAGCCCGCGCGACACCGGGCCGCAACTGCGCAAGTTCCTCACCGTGCTGGCCGAGCACAAGCGCCAGCTGGAAGAGCAGATGGCCGATCTGGTGGCCAACCTCGACGAGGTGAAGGTGCACGAGAAGGAAGCGCGGGCTTTGCTGGCCAAGGTGGACAAAACGACCAAGGCTGACAAGGTCTGATGGGCTCCTGCTGCAAGGGCCGTGGCTTTCTACCGGCTGCGGCGCTGTTGCAGCCTCAAGCGGCGCCGCCAGCGGCCGCACCTTCGGCGTACTGACGCAGGAAGGCTTCGCTCGGCGGGATCGGCTGGATCACGTCGATCATCACGCCATTCGGGTCCTGCACGATGAAATGGCGCTGGCCGAAGTCTTCGTCGCGCAACGCCAGCAGCATGGGCAGGCCCTGCGCCATGGCGCGCTGGTATTCGGCGTCCACATCCGCCACCTCGAAATTGAGCAGCAGGCCAGCGGCCTGATGGCCACGCCCTGCCTCGGGGATGGTGGCGTGGTCGCGGTCGAGGATGGCCAGGTTGACCGACGCGTCTTCGGCGGACTGCAGGTGCACGTACCAGTCGCTGTCGAACTGGCGGGTGAAGCGGAAATGCGTTTCGTAGAAGCGGACGGTCTCGGCCACGCGGTCGGTCATGAGAACGGGGTAGTACTGCGTCGATTTCATGGCTGGGCTCCTGGGCGAAAATTACATGCAGGTTGCATGCAAATTCAATGTAACATACAAGCTGCATGTATAAAAGAGCCGCCATGAACCGTCGATCGCAGGGAGAACGCACCGAAACCACCCGGGCCGCGCTGGTGCAGGCCGCGCGGGGGCTGTTCGAGGAGCGTGGCTACGCCGGCACCGGCACGCCCGAGATCGTGGCGGCGGCCAACGTGACGCGCGGTGCGCTCTACCACCACTTCACCGACAAGGCCGAGCTGTTCGAGGCGGTGGCGCGGCAGCTGGCGCAGGAGGTGGCGGACGAGATCGCCCGGCAGGCCAGCGGGCACAGCGATCCGGTCGAGGCCCTGATGGCCGGCGCCCAGGCTTATTTCGCGGCCATGGCAGGGCGCGGGCGGGCCCGCCTGCTGCTGCTGGAAGCGCCCGCCGTGCTCAGGGCCGAGCAGGTGATGGCGTTGAACGATGTCGCCGGATTGGGCGCCCTGCAGGAAGGCTTGCAAGAGGCGCTGCAGGGCGATGACAAGACCGCGGCGCCGCTGCGCGAGCTCGCCGTGCTGTTGTCGGCGGCGTTCGACCGCGCGGCGCTGGCGATCGCTCGGGGCGAATCCGCTGCGCCTTACGAACAGGCGATCCGCCTGTTGCTGTCGCGCCTGGTCGCCTGAGCGTGCATCTGGCCCATGGTCCGGTCAGGGTTGCCCCGGGCTTGGCGAACCCGGTATGCATGGGTCATAATTGACGTTTACGTAAACGTAAATTGAATCCACCCATGACTGAGCCAGTGAATCCGAATCACGCCCTGCGCCAGCGCGTGCAGACCAGCCTGGACCGCCAGGGCATGATGCAGGCGCTGGGTGTGCGGCTGCTGGCCGTGGCGCCGGGCACCGTGACGCTGGCGTTGCCCTACTCCGACCGCGTGACGCAGCAGCAGGGCGGGTTCCATGGCGGCGCCATGGGTGCGCTGGCCGACATCGCCGGGGGCTACGCGGCCCTCACCGTGGCGCCCGAAGGCATGGAGGTCACCACCGTGGAATACAAGATCAACTTCCTCGCGGCCTTTCAGGGCGGCGAGCTGCAGGCCACCGGTCATGTGACCAAGGCCGGCAAACGCATCATCGTGACCACCGCCGAGGTGGTGCATGTAGCGGCCGACGGCAAGCGCTCGGACTGCGCCGTGATGCAGCAGACGCTGGTGCCTGTGCCCAAGACGTATTGACTGTTTTTTACTTCTCATCAGCACTCACCCCGGCCCTCTCCCAGAGGGATAGGGGGGTGAAAACCCAAACCTCCAGGAGAAACGACATGAACAACCTGCCCGGCCTCAATTTCCAACTCGGTGAAGACATCGACGCCTTGCGCGACGCGGTGCGCGAATTCGCGCAGGCCGAGATCGCGCCGCGCGCCGCCGAGATCGACAAGAACGACCAGTTCCCGATGGACTGCTGGCGCAAGATGGGCGAGCTGGGTGTGCTGGGCATCACCGTGCCCGAGCAGTACGGCGGCGCCAACATGGGCTACCTGGCGCACATGGTGGCCATGGAAGAGATCAGCCGCGCCAGTGCTTCGGTCGGCTTGAGCTATGGCGCGCACAGCAACCTGTGCGTGAACCAGATCAACCGCAACGGCACGCCCGAGCAGAAGGCCAAATACCTGCCCAAGCTGATCAGCGGCGAACACGTGGGCGCGCTCGCGATGAGCGAGCCGGGCGCCGGCTCGGACGTCATCAGCATGAAGCTGAAGGCCGAAGACAAGGGCGGTTATTACCTGCTCAACGGCAACAAGATGTGGATCACCAACGGCCCCGACGCCGACACCCTGGTGGTCTACGCCAAGAGCGAGCCCGAGATGGGGGCGCGTGGCGTCACCGCCTTCCTGATCGAAAAGGGCATGCCCGGTTTCAGCATCGCGCAGAAGCTCGACAAACTGGGCATGCGTGGCAGCCACACCGGCGAGCTGGTGTTCCAGAACGTCGAGGTGCCGGCACAGAACATCTTGGGTGGACTGAACATGGGCGCCAAGGTGCTGATGAGTGGGCTGGACTACGAGCGCGCCGTGCTCACCGGCGGCCCGCTGGGCATCATGCAGTCGGTCATGGACAACGTGATTCCCTACATCCACGACCGCAAGCAGTTTGGCCAGAGCATCGGCGAGTTCCAGCTCATCCAGGGCAAGGTCGCCGACATGTACACCGTGCTGCAGGCCGCGCGCAGCTTCGCCTACACCGTGGCCAAAAACCTCGATTTACTGGGCACCGACCACGTGCGCCAGGTGCGCAAGGACTGCGCCTCGGTGATCCTCTGGACGGCTGAGAAAGCCACCTGGATGGCGGGCGAGGGCGTGCAGATTTACGGCGGCAACGGCTACATCAACGAGTACCCGCTGGGCCGTTTGTGGCGCGACGCCAAGCTGTACGAGATCGGCGCCGGCACCTCCGAAATCCGCCGCATGCTGATCGGGCGCGAGCTGTTTGCCGAAACCTGCTGATCACCGGGTGAAACGGCCTTGCCCGACAATGACAGGACCGATTCACCACCATCGATTTCGACATGAGCGCCACCCTGCAAGACCTGTTTGACCACAACCGCGAATGGGCCGCGGCCATGGTTCGCGAGAAGCCCACCTTCTTCACCGATCTGCTGGCCCAGCAGAGCCCGCAATACATGTGGATCGGCTGTTCCGACAGCCGCGTGCCGGCGAACCAGATCACCGGTCTGGCCCCGGGCGAAGTGTTCGTGCACCGCAACGTGGCCAACGTGGTGGTGCCGACCGATCTGAACTGCCTGTCCACCATCCAGTTCGCGGTGGACCAGTTGCAGGTGAAGCACCTGATGGTGGTGGGGCACTACGGCTGCGGCGGCGTGAAGGCGGCCTTGAACGACACCCGTGTCGGCCTGGCCGACAACTGGCTGCGCCACATCAAGGACGTGCGCGACCGCCACGCCGCGCTCATCGCGGCCACGCCCGAGGACTTCCGCGTCGAGGTGCTCTGCGAACTCAACGCCATCGAGCAGGTGATGAACGTGGCCCAGACCACGGTGGTGCAGGACGCCTGGGCGCGTGGCCAGTCGCTCACGCTGCACGCCTGGGTCTACGCCCTGAGCGACGGCCTGTTGCGCGACATGCTGATGACGGTGGATGGCGCCGGCGGGCTGGAGTCGATCTACCAGGCCGCCCTGGCGGGCGTGGCCGCCAAGCGCCGGAACACGGCTGCCTAGAGCGGCTGAGACAGCCGCCCCAAGGCCCAGCATGTTTCCCCAGCGACTCGACTCCACCGTGGCCTACGCCATCGCCAAGGCGATGATGGACGGCTTCAACCGCCACTACCGGCTGTTCCGCACCGAGTCGGCGCGCGCCAAACACCGCTTCGAGACGCGCGACTGGCGCGGCCAGCAGCGCGCACAGCGCGAGCGCATCGAGTTCTACGACCTGCGCGTCAACGAATGCGTGATGCGCCTGCACAAGGAGTTCAAGGCCGAGCAGCAACCCATGGACGTGTGGGAGCAGGTCAAGCTGCACTACATCGGCCTGCTGGTCAACCACCACCAGCCCGAGCTGGCCGAGACCTTCTTCAACTCGGTCTGCACCAAGATCCTGCAGCGGGCCTATTTCCAGAACGACTTCATCTTCGTGCGCCCGGCGGTGTCCACCGAGTACATCGAAAACGAGGAGCCGCGGGCCCTGCCCACCTACCGCTGCCATTACCCGACCGCCGACAACATGGAGGCCGAGGTGCTGCGCATGATCGCGGACTTCGACCTGCGCGTGCCGTTCGAAGATCTCACGCGCGACGCCCACCTGGTGCTCGAAGCCATGAAGCCGCACTTCGACCACGTGAAACTGCGTGCCAACTTCCAGTTCCAGGTGCTCTCGGGCCTGTTCTTCCGCAACAAGGGCGCTTACGTGGTCGGCAAGATCATCAACGGTTTTCAGGAAGTGCCGTTCGCGCTGCCCATCCTGCACAACGAAGACGGATTGCTGGTGGTGGACGCGGCGCTGTTCGGTGAAGACGACCTGCTGATCCTCTTCAGCTTTGCGCGCGCCTACTTCATGGTGGACATGGAGATCCCCAGCGCCTACGTGCAGTTTTTGCGCAGCATGATGCCGCGCAAGCCACGCGCCGAGTTCTACAACGCGCTCGGTCTGGCCAAGCAGGGCAAGACGCTGTTCTACCGCGACTTCCTGTTCCACATGCGGCACAGCACGGACAAGTTCCGCATCGCGCCGGGCATCAAGGGCATGGTGATGCTGGTGTTCGACCTGCCGAGCTTTCCGTTTGTTTTCAAGGTCATCAAGGATTTCTACCCGCCGCAGAAAGACACCACGCGCGAGCAGATCCGTGGCAAGTACCTGCTGGTGAAACAGCACGACCGCGTGGGCCGCATGGCCGACACGCTCGAGTTTTCGGAGGTGGGTTTCCCGCGTGAGCGCTTCACCGACGAGTTGATCGCCGAGATCCAGAAGTTCGCGCCGAGTCAGCTGGAGATCAGTGACCGCAACGGTGACGGTGACATCGAGGTCATCCTCAAGCATTGCTACATCGAGCGGCGCATGATCCCGCTCAACATCTATCTGCAGGAGGCATTTGACGCACTGCGGGGCGAGGGGGCGGACGACCTATCGCTCAAGCGCGCGCGCCAGCAGCTCACCCGCGCCGTGGTGGAGTACGGCAACGCCATCAAAGACCTGGTGGCGGCCAACATCTTCCCGGGTGACATGCTGTGGAAGAACTTCGGTATCACGCGCCACGGCAAGGTGGTGTTCTACGACTACGACGAGATCGAGTACATCACCGACTGCAACTTCCGCCGTGTGCCGGCGCCGCGCAATGATGAAGACGAGATGTCGGGCGAGGTCTGGTACTCGGTGGGCCCGCACGATGTGTTTCCCGAGACCTTCGGCCCCTTCCTGCTGGGCAACCCGCTGGTGCGCGAAGAGTTCATGAAGCACCACGCGGACTTGCTCGACGCCGGGTTCTGGCAAGCTCACAAGGAACGCATTGCCGACGGCCATGTGTTCGACGTTTTCCCCTACGAGCGCGACCGGCGCTTTCATGTCCAGGCGGACAAAGAACTCCTGGCCTGACCCTTTCCCCCACTTTTGAATGGAGACTCCCATGACCACTTCCACCGATCCCATCGTCATCGTCGGCGCCGCGCGCACCCCCATGGGTTCGTTCCAGAGCGACTTCGCTTCCCAGTCCGCACACGATCTCGGCGGCGTGGCCATCCAGGCTGCGGTCGAACGCAGTGGCGTGGACAAGTCGCTGGTCGATGAAGTGCTGTTCGGCAACTGCCTGATGGCCGGCCAGGGCCAGGCGCCCGCGCGGCAGGCCGCACTCAAGGGCGGGTTGCCGCTGTCGGCCGGCGCGGTGACGCTGTCCAAGATGTGCGGCTCGGGCATGAAAGCCACCATGCTCGCCCACGACATGCTGCTGGCCGGCAGCGCCACGGTGATGGTGTCGGGCGGCATGGAGAGCATGACCAACGCGCCCTACCTGATGCTCAAGGGCCGCGGCGGCTACCGCATGGGCCACGACAAGATCTACGACCACATGATGCTCGACGGCCTGGAAGACGCCTACGAAGCCGGC
Organism: Betaproteobacteria bacterium HGW-Betaproteobacteria-9; assembly: GCA_002842215.1. Taxonomy (GTDB): domain Bacteria; phylum Pseudomonadota; class Gammaproteobacteria; order Burkholderiales; family Burkholderiaceae_C; genus Hydrogenophaga. The sequence continues at coordinate 23,442 of PHCC01000024.1, forward strand.
CGCAGCATGGGCACCTTCGGCGAAGACTGCGCCGCCAAATACAGCTTCACCCGCGAGCAGCAGGACGCCTTCGCCATCGCCTCGGTGACGCGCGCCAAGGCCGCCACTGAGAGCGGTGCCTTTGCCAAAGAGATCGCGCCCGTGACGGTGAAAGACCGCAGCGGCGAACGCGTGGTGTCCACCGACGAAGGCCCGGGCAAGGTCAAGCTCGACAAGGTCACCTCGCTCAAACCCGCGTTCAAGAAAGACGGCACCATCACCGCCGCCTCCAGCTCGTCGATCAACGACGGCGCAGCGGCGCTGGTGCTGATGCGCGCCTCGACCGCGAAGGCGCAGGGCCTGAAGCCGCTGGCCCGTATCGTCGGCCACGCCACACACGCGCAGGAACCCAACTGGTTCGCCACCGCGCCCGTGGGCGCCACGCAGAAGCTGTTGGCCAAGACCGGCTGGTCCGTGGGCGACGTGGACCTGTGGGAGATCAACGAAGCCTTTGCCGTGGTGCCCATGGCGCTGATGACCGAGTTGTCGATCCCGCACGAGAAGGTCAACGTCAACGGCGGCGCCTGCGCGCTGGGTCATCCCATCGGCGCGAGCGGGGCGCGCATCCTCGTCACGCTGCTGCACGCGCTGCAGGCGCGTGGCGGCAAGAAGGGTGTGGCCACCTTGTGCATCGGCGGCGGCGAAGCCACCGCCATGGCGATTGAACTGGTCTGAATCCGGCCGGCGGCTCGCGAGCATGTTTTCCCACGTTTTCATGGGCGTGTCCGACTTCGACCGGGCCCTGGCCTTCTACAGACCGGTGATGGACGCGCTGGGTTTGCTGGAGCGCTTCTGCGAACCGGAGCGCCCCTGGGCCGGTTGGCATGCCGAAAGCGGGCAGCGACCGCTGTTCGTGATTGCGCGACCGTTCGAGGGCGTGCACGCACCGGGCAACGGCCAGATGGTGGCGTTTGCCGCCCGTAGTCGGAGTCAGGTGGACGATGTGCACCGGCTGGCAACGTCCCGAAGGGGCGCCCGGCTTGCGCCCCGAGTACCACGCCCACTACTACGGCGCCTACTTCCGCGATCCGGACGGCAACAAACTCTGTGTGGCTTGCCACCAGCCTGAGACATGAGCACGGTGTTGATCATTGGCGCGTCGCGCGGCATCGGCCTCGAATTCGTGCGCCAGTACCGCGAGGCGGGCGAGCGTGTGATCGCCACCGCGCGCGATGACGTGGGGCTGGAGCGCCTGCGCGCGCTCGGTGCCGAGCCGCTGCGGCTGGATGTGGCGCAGCCCGCCAGCGTGAGCGGCCTCTCGTGGCAACTCGATGGCGAGAAACTGGATGTGGCGCTGTACGTGGCTGGCGTGATCGATCGCGCCAGTGCCACCACGCCACCCCCGCAACAGACCTTTGACCGCGTGATGCACACCAATGTGATGGGTGCCATGCAGGTGATTCCGCAGGTGTTGCCCCTGGTGGAAGATGCCGGCGGCGTGTTCGGTGCGCTGTCCAGCGCCATGAGCCAGATCGGCAGCGTGCCGGGCAGCAACAGCTGGCTGTACCGTGTGAGCAAGGCGGCGCTGAACATGGCGGTGAGCAGCGCACGATTCGACTACCCGAAGGCCCGGCTGGTGGCGCTGGACCCGGGCTGGGTGCAGACCGACATGGGCGGCGGCGCTGCGCCGCTGACGGCCGAGGCCAGCGTGCGCGGTTTGCGCGCCGTGCTCGCCAGCGTGACACCCGAAGACAATGGTCGCCTGATCCACCACGACGGCCGGCGCGCCGAGCACTGGTAAGACTTTCAAAACACCAACGAGACACACAACATGCTGCTGACCGAAGACCAGGTGATGATCCGCGACGCCGTGCGCGCCTTTGCCCAGGAACAGCTCTGGCCCAACGCCGCGAAGTGGGACAAGGAACACCATTTCCCGAAGGACGTGCACAAGGGCCTGGCCGAACTGGGCGCCTACGGCATCTGCGTGCCCGAGGCGCTGGGCGGCGCGGGGCTGGACTACCAGACGCTGGCCATCGTGCTCGAAGAGATCGCCGCCGGCGACGGCGGCACCAGCACTGTGATCAGCGTGACCAACTGCCCGGTCAACGCCATCCTGATGCGCTACGGCAACGCCCAGCAGCAAGAGCAGTGGCTGCGCCCACTGGCCGCCGGCCAGATGCTCGGCGCTTTCTGCCTGACCGAGCCACACGTGGGTTCCGACGCTTCCGCACTGCGCACCACGGCCGTGAAACAGGGCGACGAGTACGTGATCAACGGCGTCAAGCAGTTCATCACCAGCGGCAAAAACGGCGACGTGGCCATCGTCATCGCGGTGACGGACAAGGGCGCTGGCAAAAAAGGCATGAGCGCTTTCATCGTGCCCACCGCGGCGCCGGGTTATGTGGTGGCGCGTCTGGAAGACAAACTCGGTCAACACAGCAGCGACACGGCGCAGATCAACTTCGACAACTGTCGCATCCCGGCCGAGAACCTGATCGGCGCTGAGGGCGAGGGCTACAGGATCGCGCTCAGCGCGCTCGAAGGCGGGCGCATCGGTATTGCGTCGCAAAGCATCGGCATGGCGCGCAGCGCGTTCGAATGCGCGGTGACCTACGCGAAGCAGCGCGAGAGCTTCGGCCAGCCCATCTTCAACCACCAGGCGGTGGGCTTCAAACTGGCCGAGATGGCCACACAGATTGAGGCCGCGCGGGCCCTCACCCACCACGCCGCCGCCTTGCGCGACGCCGGTCAGCCCTGTCTGAAAGAGGCGGCCATGGCCAAGCTGTTTGCCAGCGAGATGGCCGAACAGGTCTGCTCGCAGGCGATCCAGGTGCACGGTGGTTACGGTTACGTGAGCGACTTCCCGGTCGAGCGCATCTACCGCGACGTGCGCGTCTGCCAGATCTACGAAGGCACAAGCGACGTACAAAAAATCATCATCCAGCGAGCGCTGTAGGCAGGCTCACCCCCGCCGCGCTGCGGGCGACCCCCTCCAGGGGGCGGCACTGGCGGCCCGGCAAAGCCGGTTCCGCGGTGCCCTTGGACCAACTCCCCTTCCGGCGCGAAATGTCTTCTACGCGGGATGCCGTGGAACCGGCTTTGCCGGGCCACAGGCATCGTCCCCCCTCTGGGGGGAAGCCGCGAAGCGGCGCAGGGGGAGCCCTGGCTCAGGGGTAACATCCACCCCATGAAGATCATCATCTTGGGCGCTGGCCGCGTGGGCGAGAGCGTCGCGGAAAGCCTGGTTTCCGAGCAGAACGACATCACCGTCATCGACCAGGACCCGGCGCGGCTGCGGCTGCTGGAAGAAAAACTGGACTTGCGGGGTGTGGTCGGCAATGGCATTCAGCCGTCCGTGCTGCAGGAAGCCGGGGCACGGGACGCCGACATGGTGATCGCCTGCGCCGCGGCCGACGAGGCCAACCTCGTCACCTGCAAGGTGGCGCACGACGTGTTCAACGTGCCCAGCACCATCGCACGCCTGCGCTCGCCCGAGTTCGTTGAGGGCGACGAACTGTTGGGTAAGAACGGCTTTTCGGTGGATCACGTGATCTGCCCCGAAGAGTCCGTCACGCGCTACATCCACCAGCTCATCAGCTACCCCGAGGCGCTGCAGGTGCTGAAGTTTGCCGACGGCCGCGCCAGCCTGATCGCCATGCGGGCGGCCCATGGTGGCTCCCTGGTGGGCCACACCATCGGCGAATTCCGCGAGCGCTTTCCGCACGCCCAGATGCGGGTGGTGGCGCTCTACCGGCTCGACACCGAAATGGAGGCCACCAAGAGCACCCGCATCCTCGCGGGCGACGAGGTGTTCGTGCTGGCCGACACCGACAAGATCCGCTATGTGCTGGGCGCCATCCACAACATCGACAAGCCGGTGCAGCGGTTGATGATCGCTGGCGGTGGCAAGGTGGGCCTGCGACTGGCGCGCAGCCTGGTGGGGCAGTGCGAGGTGAAGATCATCGAGCGCGACAAGACGCGCTGCGAATACCTGGCCAGCCAGCTGCCGTCGAACATGCTGATCCTGCACGGCGACGGCGCCGACGAAGACCTGCTGCTGGAAGAAAACGTCGGCCAGATGGACCTGTTTCTCGCGCTCACCAGCGACGACGAAGACAACATCATGTCGGCCATGCTCGCCAAGCGGCTCGGCGCCGGGCGCGTGATGTCGCTGATCAACCGCCGCGCCTACGCCGACATGATGCAGGGCAGCACCATCGACATCGCCATTTCACCGGCGCAGACCGTGATCGGCGAGCTGCTCACCCACCTGCGCCGTGGCGACGTGGCGGCGGTGCACAGCCTGCGCCGCGGTGCGGCCGAGGCGCTGGAGGGCATCGCCCGCGGCGACGTGAAAACCTCCAAGCTGGTCGGCCGCAAGGTCGAAGAGGTCAAGCTGCCCCAGGGCACGCGCATCGGCGCCATCGTGCGCGGCGAGGGCCGCAGCTCCGTGGTGTTGATGCCGCACCACGACACGGTGATCGAAGCCGATGACCACATCATCATCTTCATCCCGAACAAGCGCCTGGTGCGCGAGGTCGAGAAGCTGTTCCAGGTGACCGCCACCTTCTTTGGCTGAAATCCGCAGGGTCGCCATGCCGTTTCTGCGCATCTTTCCCGTGCTCGGCGCCATCGCGATGGTGTTCGCCCTGACCATGCTGGTGCCGTTGGGCGTATCGGCCTGGACGCACGATGGCGCCGAAGCGGCGTACCCGTTGGCCATGCTGGTCACGTTTGCTGCGGGTTTGCTCATGCGCAGCGCGGTCTGGCGCGTGGGGCGCCATCTGGACCTGCAGGCGCGCGACGGCATCCTGCTGGTCGGGATGGTGTGGACCCTGCTGCCGCTGTTCGCCAGCCTGCCGCTGCTGCTCTATTTCTCGGGCACCGCCTCGCCCATGTCGTTCACCGACGCCTACTTCGAGTCCATGTCGGGGCTGACGACTACCGGGGCGACGGTGCTGGTGGGTCTGGACGTGCTGCCCGCCTCCATCAACCTCTGGCGCTGCTTCCTGCAGTGGCTGGGCGGCATGGGCATCCTGGTGCTGGCGGTCGCCATCCTGCCGATGCTGGGCGTGGGGGGCAGTCAGCTCTTTCGCGCCGAAGCCACCGGCCCCATGAAGGACGCCAAGCTCACGCCGCGCATCACCGAAACCGCCAAAGGCCTGTGGAGCGTGTACAGCCTGTTGTCGCTGGCTTGCGTGCTGGGTTACTGGCTGGCCGGCATGCCGGCACTGGACGCCTGGACCCACATGTTCTCGACCCTGAGCCTGGGCGGCCTGTCGTCGCACGACAGCAGTTTCGGCTTCTTCCAGTCGCCCGCCATGGAGTGGGTGGCGATCGTGTTCATGCTGCTCGCCAGCTGCAATTTCGCGCTCTACTTCGTGGCCTTGACCAAGCGCAACCCGGGGCGCATCTGGCGCGATGCCGAGTGGCGCGGTTCCATGGCCCTGCTGGTGGGCTCAAGCGTTTTCATCGCCGGCTTGCTGCTGTTCAAGGACTCCATGAGCGATCCGCTCGAAACCCTGCGCGTGGCGCTGTTCAACGTGGTGTCGATCGGTTCAACGACCGGGTATTCCACCGTGGACTACACCACCTGGCCGGTGTTCGCGCCGCTGTACATGATCATGCTGTCGGGCATTGCCACCAGCGCCGGGTCCACCGGGGCAGGCATCAAGATGGCGCGGCTGGTGATCCTGTTCAAGCAGGCCAAGCGCGAGATGTCGCGCATCGTGCATCCGCGTGCGGTCAACCCCGTCACGCTCGGCGGCCACCTGATCGACAGCAGCACCATTTTTTCGGTGCTGGGCTTCATGCTGGTGTACGGCGGCACGATCATCGGCCTGACCATGTTGCTGCTGTTGACCGACATGCCGTTCGACACCGCGTTCACGGCCGTCGTGGCCAGTGTCAACAACATGGGGCCCGGGCTCAACGAGGTGGGCCCGGCGGGGAATTTTGCGGGCCTGACCGATTTTCAGACCTGGGTGTGCACGGCGGCCATGCTGCTGGGCCGGCTGGAAATGTTGTCGTTCCTGGTGCTGTTCACGCCCGGCTTCTGGCGCAAGTAGATCGCGCCCATGTACACGTTGCTGCCGGTCCTGAATGTGTTTTCGCGCATCCTGTTGGCGTTCGCTTTCAGCTTTCTGGTGCCGCTGGCCTGGGCCTGGAGCGAAGACCACGAGCAGTACCGCTACGTCTGGGAAGGGGCGTTTGCGCTGGCCGCGCTCAGCGGCCTGGCGCTGTGGGCCGCCACGAACCGCCACCGCCGCGAGCTGCAGGCGCGCGACGGCTTCCTGCTCGTCAATCTGGTGTGGATCGTGCTGCCGGCCTACGCCGCTTTGCCGCTGCTGTTCACGGTGCCCGGCATCGGCTGGACCAAGGCCTATTTCGAAGCCATGAGCGCGCTCACCGCGACCGGGGCCACGGCGCTCTCCGGGCTGGACTACCTGCCGGTGTCCGTCAATGTGTGGCGCTGTTTCCTGCAGCTGGTGGGCGGCCTGGGCATCATGCTGCTGGTGGTGGCGGTGCTGCCCATGCTGGGGCTGGGCGGCTACCAGGTCTACAAGGCCGAAACGCCGGGGCCCATGAAAGACGCGAAGTTCACGCCGCGCATTTCAGAGACCGCGCGTGGACTCTGGGGGGTGTATGTCGCCTTCTCGGTGGCCTGCATGCTGGCCTACCGCTGGGCCGGCATGAGCTGGGCCGACGCCTTCATGCACATGTGTACCACCATGGGCCTGGGCGGTTTTTCATCGCACGACGCCAGCCTGGGCCATTTCAGCTCGCCGACGATCGAGGCCGTGGCCACGGTGTTCATGGCCCTGGCCGGCATCAGTTTCGTGCGCTATTTCATCGTGATCCGCAGCCGCTCGCTGCTGCCCATCATCCGGGACCGCGAGATCCGCACCTACGTCAGTGTGCTGCTGGTTTCGATCGGGCTGGTCGCCAGCTTGCTGCTGGCGCACGGCGTGTACGACGACTCGGCCCTGGCCCTGCGCACCAGCGCCTTCCACGTGGTGTCGCTGGCCACCACCACCGGCTACGCCTCCACCGACTACGCGCAGTGGCCGGTGTTCGCGCCGGTGCTGCTGCTGTTTCTGGGCTGTTTTGTGTCCTGTGCCGGCTCCACCGGCGGCGGGATCAAGATGGTGCGCATGGTGTTGCTGATCAAGCAGGCGCGGCGCGAGCTGGTGCGCAGCATCCACCCGCGCGTGGTGAACCCGGTCACGATGGGCGGCGCAGTCCTGCCCCTGTCGGTCATGAACGCCACCTTTGGTTTCATGCTGATTTACGGCGCGGTCACCATGGGCCTGACCATGCTGCTGCTGTTCACCGGGCTGGACATCGTGACTGCGTTCTCTGCCGTGGTTGCCACCGTCAACAACATCGGTCCGGGCCTGGGGCAGGTGGGGCCGGCGAGCAACTTCGGCGTGCTCAGTGGTTTCCAGATCTGGGTGCTGAGCTTCGCCATGCTGCTCGGCCGGCTGGAGCTGCTGACGGTGCTGGTGCTGTTCACGGGCTCCTTCTGGAGGAAGTAGAGAACTCCCCCCTGCGCCGCTGATGCGGCTTCCCCCCTCTCTTGCGCGCCTGCGGCGCTTGGAGGGGGGACGGCAGCTTGGGCCGGCAGAGCCGTCCCTCGATGCCCTTGGACTGAGGCATTTCGCGCCGGAGGCTCTCTTTCTCTTCCTCTCGCCTCAGCCTCAGCCTCTTGCAGGAATGTTCAGACCCCGTTGTACGGCGGGTCTGGCTTCGAAGGTTTCCAGCACGCGTTTCAATTCTGAGAAGTCCTGGAAGCCGACCAGATCGCCCGCGCCGTAGAAGCCGACCAGGTTGCGCACCCAGGGCCAGGTGGCGATGTCGGCGATGCTGTAATCGGTGCCCATGATCCAGTCGCGGCCCGCCAGGCGCTGGTTCAACACACCGAGCAGGCGGCGGGTTTCGGCGGCGTAGCGGTCGCGGGGGCGCTTGTCTTCGTAGTCCTTGCCGGCGAACTTGTGGAAGAAGCCGAGCTGGCCGAACATCGGCCCCACGCCGCCCATCTGGAACATCAGCCACTGCAGCGTTTCGTAGCGCGCAGCCGCGTCCTGCGGCAGGAACTGGCCGGTCTTTTCCGCCAGGTAGATCAGGATCGCGCCCGACTCGAACAGCGCCAGCGGCCGGCCGCCAGGGCCGTTGGGGTCCAGGATGGCGGGGATCTTGTTGTTCGGGTTGAGCGAGAGGAACTCGGGCGAGAGCTGGTCGTTGCTGTCGAAGGCGACGCGGTGCACTTCGTAGGGCAGGCCGGTTTCCTCCAGCATGATCGAGATCTTCACCCCGTTCGGCGTGGGCAGCGAATACAGCTGCAGGCGGTCCGGGTGGCGCGCAGGCCATTTGTTCGTGATGGGGAAGGCAGACAGGTCGGTCATGGGCGCTCCAGGGCAGGGCGGCGGGCTGCCGCGAGGCGTTCATTGGACACCGCCGCGCAATGCCCTTGTGCCAGCGAACCCATGGCGTTTGTCGTAGCGCCGGTGGCGCTGATAATTCCAGCACAAGGAGACACCGACCCATGCCCATCACCAAAGGATTCCGCGCGCTCGTGGACGAAGCCACGGCGCAGATCACCACCTACAGTGTCGAGCAGGTGCGCAAGCGCCTCGAAGCGGGTGACACCTCATTGCAGGTGGTCGACATCCGCGATGTGCGCGAACTCGAACGCGAAGACACCGTGCCCGGTGCCCTGCACGCGCCGCGCGGGATGCTGGAGTTCTGGGTCGACCCCGAGTCGCCGTACTACAAGCCGGTGTTCGGCGACGACAGCAAGGAGTTCGTGCTGTTCTGCGGTGCCGGCTGGCGCAGCGCGCTGGCCACCAAGACCCTGCAAGACATGGGCATGCGCAACGTGGCCCACATCGACGGCGGCTTTGCTGCGTGGACGAGGGCCGACGCGCCGACCGAAACCCTGGAGGCGCACAAGGCGCGGCACGCGGCGCGCAAGGCAGCGTGATTGGGGTGCCCGTGAGTGCCTGCCCCTGTGGCCGGACCGACGCGCGGGGCAAAGCCAACGCGTTCGACGACTGTTGCGGGCGCTACCTCGACCACGACACCCCGGCGCCCGACGCCGAAAGCCTCATGCGCTCGCGCTACAGCGCCTTCGTGCTGGAGCGGGTGGCGTACCTGCAGAGCAGCTGGCACGCCAGCACCCGCCCGGCCGACCTGACGCTGGAACCCGGTGTGAAGTGGCTGGGGCTGGCCGTGAAACGCCACCGCGTGATCGACGCCGACCACGCCGAGGTCGAGTTCGTTGCGCGCTCGCGTGTGGCCGGTCGAGGTCAACGCCTGTGTGAAAACAGCCGCTTTGTGCGGGAAGGCGGGCGCTGGTTTTATGTGGATGGAGATCTGAAGTGAGTGCGATGTTTGAGGCGGTCTTGTTCGATTGCGACGGCGTGCTGGTCGACAGCGAACCCATCACCAACGGCGTGCTGCGCGAGGTGCTCAACGAAGCCGGCTGGGCCCTGAGCCAGGCCGAGTGCATGCAGATCTTCATCGGCAAGGCCGTGCGCGACGAACGCGCGCGCATCGAGGCCGAAACCGGCCAGCCGCTCACCGACGACTGGATGCGCGCCTTCTACGCGCGGCGCGACCAGCGCCTGCGGGCCGAACTGCAGACCGTGGCCGGCGCGCTGGGCGCCGTCATGGCCGCGCACGCGCACACCGCCGGCCGCATTGCCTGCGCCTCGGGCGCCGATCGGCCCAAGGTCGTGATGCAGATCGGCATGGCCGGCATGGCGCCGTATTTCGGCGACCGCATCTTCAGCGGCCACGACCTGCCGCGCTCCAAGCCCGCGCCCGACGTGTACCTGGCCGCCGCGGCCCACCTCGGCGCCGACCCCGCGCGCTGCCTGGTGATCGAAGACACCGCCACCGGCGCCCAGGCTGGCCTGGCCGCGGGCGCGACCGTCTGGGGCTACTGCCCACAAGGCCACGGCCGCGCGTTCGACGGGCTGCCCGTGGCGCGGGTGTTTCGCCACATGGACGAGCTGGCGCAGGCCTTGCCCGCACTGCGGTAAAAACGCAGCATGCAACTCACACGCCGCCACCTGCTCGCGCACAGCGCAGCCCTGCCACTCTGGCCACTGGCCGGCCTCGGCCTCACCGCCTGCTCCACCGTCGAAACGACCAGCGTGCAGGCGCGCCTGCGGGGCAAGTCCATCACCGTCATCAGCACCATCGGCACCACGCTGCGCCTCACCTGGCGCGGCACCACGTTGTTCAACAACGAGCTCGGCGAAGCCTTCGTGCCTGACTGGGGCTACAAGGAACAGCTCGAAAACCGCACCGTCGAACTGCTCAAGGCCTCGGGGCGTTTCTCCAGCGTGCAGCGCGTGACCATCACCGCCACGCGCCGTGAAGAAGCGCTCAAGGAACTGAAGGAACTCAAGACGCCGACCGATCACGTGCTGCTCATCTCGGGCACGCCGTCGGCCGACAGCATCTGGGCCACCCGCGAAGGCTTCTTCGGTCTGGGTATCGCGCAGCGCAGCATCCTGCAGCTCGGCACCGAGTCGGTCGCCCACGCCTCGCTGCGCGTCGACCTGCTGGAGCCCAGCACCTTCGGCACCGTGCTGGGTGAAGCCACCGTGTCCACCGCCCAGCGCGTGCCCGCACCCGCGCTGCTGCGCGGCCCGCGCCTGAACGACGACCACGCCGCCGCCGCGCGCGAGTCGCTCAAGGTGCAGGTGGACGCGGCGGTGCAGAGTCTGGTGAACCAGCTGGGGTTGGGGAAGGCGGCGCCTGCACCGGCCTCTTCGGCACCGAGGCCTGCACCGGCTCCCGCAGCGGCACCGATGACACCATCGAGCAGCGCTTTCCCGGTGACTTCGCCGAACGTGGAAGGGCGGGGCATTCCGGCGCCTTCGGGGGTTGGGGCGTCAGACATCCCCCCGGCGGGGCGTTGAGCGTTTTGGGTGAGAGATGACGAGGGCTTCTTGGCTGAAAAAAAGACAACGCCAATGCCCCGGCCGTTGGTGGAGACCGACAGGTACCGTTCTGCGCCGCCACCATCGGCCCGCGGAGCGGCGAGGCCAAGTGCTCTATCGACTGGATGCGCTCACCAGAGGGGCAACTGCTGGTGGAGCGGACGGACTGTGTGAGGCTGGTCGGGAAATGACGGGCTTCGTTGCCGACGGCTTCACGGGGCGCATTTGCCCAGGTAGCGCACGTGTACGGTCGTCAAGTTGCCCGGGCCTGCGACGAACACGAAGCTGTCCTTGTCGATCTTCTTGACGTCGAGTGTGCGCCGGGTGGGTCTGGACGAAGCCAGACCCGGGACGGACGGAACCGTCACCTCCACCGTGCCGTGATCGGACAAGTCTTTCGTGATGATCGTCGGCGCTTCTTCGGTTTCCTGCTTTGTATGGGTGTCATGGCTGAGTGGCAAGGCCAGCTCGGCGAGCAGCTGCTGAACCGTGGCGCAACCCGAGCTGGGCGGGGGGGGGGGGAACATACCGGCCTTTGACCCGGTAGGGCTCGACCCGCATGCTCCACATGCCGGCTTTCAGGTTGTCCTTCACGACCTTGAGATCGGTGATTCGGGCAGCGCTGGCCTGGCCGGCGGCCAATGCCACCAAGGCCGATACGGCGGTTCTGGCAATGAAGTTCATGGGTGGAATCCGGTGGGGTGACCGCTCATGGGGCCTGTGCGTGCCGCCGGCGGGAGCTGGGTTGAGAAGCTTGCCGAGGATCATATGAGGCCCGATCGCCGGTCGCCCGGGCGCGAGCGGTCCTATGGATTCAGCATGAGGCCCGCCACTCCCCCGGCGTCACGCCCGTCCAGCCCTTGAACGCGCGCATGAAGCTCTTCTGGTTCTGAAACCCGGCCGCTTCGGCCACCTGTTTGATCGGGCGGTTCGTGCGCTGCAGCAGGTCGAGCGCGCGGTCGCGGCGCACCTCGTCTTTCAGCGCCTGCAGCGTCGCGCCTTCGTCTTTCAGTTGCCGGTGCAGCGTGCGCGCCGAGGTGTTGAGCAGGGCCGCGAGGTCGTTGGCGTTGTGGGCGTCCAGCGGCTGGGTCATCAGCACCTGGCGCACGCGCTGCACCAGCAGGCGGTCGCGCCGGTAGGGGCGCACCTGGATCGGCAGGGCGCGCTGCAGCATCTGGTTCATGGCGGCTTCGTCGCGCTTGACGGGCAGGGCGAGGTAGCGCGCGTCGAAGCGGATCGCGGTCTGGTCGGCGCCAAACACCGTCGGCCCATCGAACAGCACCCGGTAGACCTCGGCGTGCGGTGGCGCGGCGAACGGGAAGCTCGCGCCCAGCAGCGGGATGCGCGAGTCCACCAGCCAGCAGGCCAGACCGTGGCTGTTGCGCAGCACCGAGACGCCACAGAATTCGCGCAGGCTGCCGTCGCCGCCCGGCGGGCGGTGTTCGGTGAGCACGATGCTGGCCACGTCGCCGCTGGTGGTCACGGCGAGCGTGACGTCGGGCGTGAGCAGGCCGTGGTGGCGGCACCAGCGTTTGAGCGCCACGCCCAGCGTGGGGGCCGAGAGCGAGGCGCGCGCGAGCATGCCGTAGCTGCCCCAGGGCAGGGCGCGGCGAAACCAGCCCAGGGCTTCGTCGTCCAGTTCCTGCATGGCGGCGCCCGAGAGGGTTTCCATCTGCGCGGCGGTGATGCGCGCGGCTGGATCGGCCACGCGTGCTGGCGGAATCTGTGCCTGCGCCAGAACCTGTGCCGGGTCCAGTCCGCGCTGCTGGTAGGCGGTCACGATGGCCTGCACGAACGCCATGGGCGTGGCGGCGCGGTCGCTGCGGCGGTCGGAAGGGCTGGCCAGGGTGGTGCGGGGGCTGGGCATGGTGCCAGTGTGCCTGATGGGTGGCGTGATTTGCAACCATTCTGGCAAGCGTGGGTCGCACAAGCCTCCTAAGCTAGGCCCTGCAGTCCGCTGCGAACCGGACCCTGGAACCCGAGGAGACAAGCCCATGAGCGAACCCCGAAACACGGCCGAGCCCCTGACGCTCAGCCTGGCGCGTGGCGCGACTAACGTGCCGCTGATCGAACAGACCATCGGCGCGTTTTTTGACGCCATGGTGGCGCGCCAGCCCGAGCGCGAGGCGCTGGTGAGCGTGCACCAGGGCCGGCGCTACACCTACCGCACATTGCAGTCCGACGCGCACCGCCTGGCCAGCGCGCTGCTGGCGCAGGGCCTGCACCCGGGTGACCGCGTGGGCATCTGGTCGCACAACAACGCCGAGTGGGTGCTGATGCAACTGGCCACGGCGCAGGTGGGCCTGGTGCTGGTGAACATCAACCCGGCCTACCGCACGTCTGAAGTGGAATACGCGCTCAACAAGGTCGGCTGCAAGCTGCTGCTGACCATGGCGCGCTTCAAGACCAGCGACTACCTGGGCATGCTGCGCGAGCTGGCGCCCGAGTGGGCGCACGGCCAGCCGGGCGCGCTCGAAGCGCAGCAACTGCCGCACCTCAAGACCGTGGTCTGGATCGACGAGCCCGGCGTGGGCGCCGAAGAAGCGGGGCTGATGCGCTTCTCGGCGCTGCTGGCGCAGGGCGACGCCGCCGACCCGCGCGTGGCGCAGGTGGCGGTCACCCTCAAGGCGAGCGACCCGATCAACATCCAGTTCACCAGCGGCACCACCGGTTTCCCCAAGGGCGCGACGCTCACGCACCGCAACATCCTGAACAACGGTTTCTTCATTGGCGAGTGCATGAAGCTCACCCCGGCCGACCGCCTGTGCATCCCCGTGCCGCTGTACCACTGCTTCGGCATGGTGCTGGGCAACCTGGCCTGCTTCACGCACGGATCGACCATCGTCTACCCCAACGACGGCTTCGACCCGCTGAGCGTGTTGCAGACGGTGCAGGACGAACGCTGCACCGGCCTGCACGGCGTGCCCACCATGTTCATCGCCGAGCTGGACCACCCGCGTTTCAAGGAATTCGACCTGTCCACCCTGCGCACCGGCATCATGGCCGGCTCGCCGTGCCCCACCGCCGTGATGCAGCGCGTGGTGGACGACATGCACCTGTCTGAAATCACCATCGCCTACGGCATGACCGAGACCAGCCCGGTGAGCTGCCAGAGCAGCACCGACACGCCGCTGGACCGGCGCGTGTCCACCGTGGGCACGGTGCAGCCGCACCTGGAAGTGAAGATCGTCCACCCCGACAGTGGCGAGGTGATGGCGCCCGGCCAGTCGGGCGAGCTGTGCACGCGCGGCTATTCGGTGATGCACGGCTACTGGGACGACCCGGCCAAGACGGCGGAGGCCATCGACGCCGAGGGCTGGATGCACACAGGCGACCTGGCCACCATGGACGCCGAGGGCTACGTCAACATCGTCGGCCGCATCAAGGACATGGTGATCCGCGGTGGCGAAAACATCTACCCGCGCGAGATCGAAGAATTCCTCTACCGCATGCCGCAGGTGCAGGACGTGCAGGTGGTGGGTGTGCCCGACGCGAAATACGGCGAAGAACTGTGCGCATGGATCGTGCTCAAGCCCGGCCAGACACTCTCCGAAGAAGAGGTGCGCGCCTTCTGCAAAGGCCAGATCGCCCACTACAAGGTGCCGCGTTACATCCGCTTCGTCGACGCCTTCCCCATGACGGTGACCGGCAAGATCCAGAAGTTCAAGATCCGCGACGCCATGAAGGACCAGCTGGGGCTGGCCGAAGCCAAAACAGCCTGATCAAGATGCCCCCCTGCGCCGCTTCGCGTCTTCCCCCCGTGGGGGACCACGCCTGTGGCCCGGCAAAGCCGGTTCCACGGCGTGTGCTGGACGGTGTGCACACCCCTCTCTCATTTGGGTAACTGATATGACGATCCTCGACACCAAACTCAACGCCCGTTCCGCCGACTTCCAGGCCAACGCCGCCGCCATGCGCGCGGTGGTGGACGACCTCAAGGCGCAGGTGGAAAAAGCCACGCTCGGCGGTGGCGATGCGGCCCGCGCCAAACACACCGCGCGCGGCAAGCTGCTGCCGCGCGACCGGGTGCAGATGCTGCTGGACCCGGGCACACCCTTTCTGGAACTGAGCCCGTTGGCCGCGATGGGCATGTACCCGGACCGCGATGGCAGCGACAGCGCACCTTGTGCCGGCGTCATCGCCGGCATCGGCCGTGTCAGCGGTGTGGACTGCATGATCGTCTGCAACGACGCGACGGTGAAGGGCGGCACCTACTACCCGCTGACCGTCAAGAAGCACCTGCGCGCGCAGGAAGTGGCACAGCAGAACAACCTGCCGTGCATCTACCTGGTGGACTCGGGCGGCGCCAACCTGCCGAACCAGGACGAAGTCTTCCCCGACCGCGACCACTTCGGCCGCATCTTCTTCAACCAGGCCAACATGAGCGCGCAGGGCATCGCGCAGATCGCGGTGGTCATGGGATCGTGCACGGCGGGCGGCGCCTACGTGCCGGCCATGAGCGACGAGACCATCATCGTCAAGAACCAGGGCACCATCTTCCTGGGCGGCCCGCCGCTGGTGAAGGCCGCGACCGGCGAGGTAGTGAGCGCCGAAGACCTGGGCGGTGGCGACGTGCACACGCGCCTGAGCGGCGTGGCCGACCATCTGGCGCAGAACGACCTGCACGCCATCGCGCTGGCGCGCCAGGCGGTGAAGAACCTGAATGCCCGCAAGGTGCCGCCTATTGCCACCATCGACCCGGTGGCCCCGCTGTACCCGGCTGAGGAGCTGTACGGCGTGATCCCGACCGACACCCGCAAGCCGTTTGACGTGCGCGAGATCATCGCCCGCATCGTCGACGGCTCGGATTTCGATGAGTTCAAGTCGCGCTTCGGCACCACCCTGGTGTGCGGCTTCGCGCGCATCGAGGGCATGCCGGTCGGCATCATCGCCAACAACGGCATCTTGTTCAGTGAATCGGCGCTCAAGGGCGCGCACTTCATCGAGCTGTGCTGCCAGCGCAAGACGCCGCTGGTCTTCCTGCAGAACATCACCGGCTTCATGGTCGGCCGCAAGTACGAGAACGAAGGCATCGCCCGCAACGGCGCCAAGATGGTCACGGCTGTGGCGACCGCCGCGGTGCCCAAGTTCACCGTCATCATCGGCGGCAGCTTCGGCGCCGGCAACTACGGCATGTGCGGCCGAGCGTACAGCCCGCGCTTCCTGTGGATGTGGCCGAACGCGCGCATCTCGGTCATGGGCGGCGAGCAGGCGGCGAGCGTGCTCGCCACCGTCAAGCGCGACGGCATCGAAGGCAAGGGCGGCAGCTGGAGCGCCGAAGAAGAGGCCGCGTTCAAGGCCCCCATCAAGGAGCAGTACGAAGTACAGGGCCACCCCTACTACGCCACCGCGCGCCTGTGGGACGACGGCGTGATCGACCCGGCCGACACAAGGCGCGTGCTGGCCCTGGGGCTGAGCGCGTCGCTGAACGCGCCGATCCCCGAGACAAAGTTCGGCTTGTTCCGCATGTGAGGTCAACATGGACGCCTGCGCCCACTTCCTGCAGCTCGCCCGCTACAACGTCTGGGCCACACGCCGCCTGCTCGACGCGGTGGCGCATGTCTCCGATGCCGACTACCGCAAGGACGTGGGCCTGTTCTTCAAGAGCATCCACGGCACGCTCAACCACCTGCTGGTGGGCGAGCACATGCTCTGGTACCCGCGCTTTGCCAAAGGCACGTCGCCGACCGTGGCGCTGAACGACGAGGTGGAGCCAGACCGGGCGCGCCTTGGCCAGGCGCTCAAGGGCGGCGCGGCCAACTGGTCGCCGCTGATCGAATCCTGGCCCGCCGAGCGCTTCGACGGTGCCCTGAACTACACCAACATGCGCGGGCAGGCGATGTCGCTGCCCTTCGCGGCCACGCTGGCCCATGTGTTCAACCACGGCACGCACCACCGCGGCCAGATCACGGCCGCGCTGACCGCGCTGGGCCATGCCAGCCCGGAGCTGGACCTGGTGTACCTGCTGCAAGAGGAAGCCTCGAAATGACGACCCCCACGACCATGGCTCTGACCGTTTCGGTGCAAGACCGCATCGCCCGCATCACGCTCACCCGCCCCGAGGTGCGCAACGCCTTCAACGACGAAGTGATCCAGCAGCTCAAGGCCGCGTTTGAAGAAGTCGGGCAGCGCGACGACGTGCGCGCGGTGGTGCTGGCCGCCGTGGGCCCGGCTTTCTGCGCCGGGGCCGACCTGAACTGGATGCGCCGCATGGCCGACTACACACGCGAAGAGAACGTGGCCGATGCGGGCCAGCTCGCGGCGATGTTGAAAGCCATCTACGCATGCCCAAAGCCCACCATCGCGGCCGTGCAGGGCGACGTGTTCGCCGGCGGCATGGGGCTGGTGGCGGCCTGCGACATGGCCGTGAGCGTGCGCACCGCAACCTACTGCCTGAGCGAAGTGAAGCTGGGCCTGATTCCGGCCACCATCAGCCCGTACGTGATCCGTGCCATGGGTGCGCGCGCGTCGCACCGCTACTTCCTCACCGCTGAGCGTTTCAGCGCCGAAGAGGCGCACCGCATCGGCTTCGTGCACGAGCTGGTGGACGCCGAGGCGCTGGAGGCCAAGGTCAACGAACTGGCCCAGGCGCTGGTGAGCGCGAGCCCGGCCGCCGTGCGCGCCTGCAAGCGGCTGGTGCAGGACGTGGCCGAGCGCGAAATCGACGCCGGCTTGATCGCGGCCACGGTGCAAGGCATTGCCGACATCCGCGCGAGCGAACAAGGTCGCGAAGGCGTGCAGTCTTTTCTGCAGAAGCGCAAGCCCGCGTGGCTGGCGGGCTAGACGGTTTCTTCCCTGAAGGAGAACACCATGGACGCACTCTGGACCACCCTCGTCGACTGGCTGCACGGCATGGGTCTGCACCTGGGCACCGGCGTGGTCAATGAGGTCGGTGGCCAGGTGGCTGAAGGCGTGAGCGCCGCCGCCAGCCAGCTCGACATGCCCAGCCTGCTGGCGCTGGCCGCGGCGCTCGGCTGGGTCAGCGGCTTCCGGCTTTACGCGGTGGTGTTCATCGTCGGCATGTCCGGCTGGATCGGCTGGATTCCGCTGCCCGAAGGCCTGCAGGTCTTGCAGCACCCAGCGTTGCTCGCCACCAGCGGCGCGCTGCTGTTCGTGGAATTTTTCGCCGACAAGATCCCGGGGCTCGACTCGCTGTGGGACATGGTCAACAGCGTGATCCGCATCCCCGCCGGTGCCGCGCTGGCGGCGGGCGCGCTGGGCGCCGACGGCAGCACCATGGCCCTGGTGGGCGCGCTGCTCGGTGGCACGCTCGCGGCCAGCAGCCAAGCCGCCAAGACCACCTCGCGAGCGGCCATCAACACCTCGCCCGAGCCGTTTTCCAACATCGCCATGAGTCTGGTCGAAGACGGCCTGGTGGTCGGCGCGGTCTGGCTGGCCACCAACCATCCGCTGGTGTTCGGCGTGCTGCTGGTCATTGCTGTGGTGCTGATGTGGATCGTCACCTGGATGTTGTTCAAGTTCCTGCGCGCGGTGTTCCGCCGAGCGCAATCCCTGTTTTCTTCTGCTACTGCCTGAGGTCTCGAATGTTCACCAAGATCCTGATTGCCAACCGTGGCGAAATCGCCTGCCGCGTCGCCGCCACCGCCCGCCGCATGGGCGTGCGCACCGTGGCCGTGTACTCCGACGCCGACGCCAGCGCCAAACACGTGGCGGCTTGCGACGAAGCGGTGCACATCGGGGGTAGTGCGCCGAAAGACAGCTACCTGCAATGGCAGCGCATTCTGGACGCGGCCAAGGCCACCGGCGCGCAGGCCATCCACCCGGGCTACGGGTTCCTGAGCGAAAACGAGGCCTTTGCCAACGCCTGCGCCGAAGCCGGCCTGGTGTTCATCGGCCCGCCCGCGTCGGCCATCCAGGCCATGGGCCTGAAGGCCGAATCCAAGCGCCTGATGGAGAGCGCCGGCGTGCCGCTGGTGCCGGGCTACCACGGCGCCGACCAGGACCCGCACATGCTGCAGCACGAGGCCGACCGCATCGGCTACCCGGTGCTGATCAAGGCCAGCGCCGGCGGCGGCGGCAAGGGTATGCGCGCGGTCGAGAAGGCCGAAGACTTCGCCGCTGCGCTCGCTTCGTGCAAACGCGAGGCCATCAACAGCTTCGGCAGCGACGCCGTGCTGGTTGAAAAATACGCCCAGCGCCCGCGCCACATCGAGATCCAGGTGTTCGGCGACACCCACGGCAACTGCGTCTACCTGTTCGAGCGCGACTGCTCGGTGCAGCGCCGCCACCAGAAGGTGCTGGAAGAGGCACCCGCGCCCGGCATGACGCCCGAGCTGCGCCAGCAGATGGGCCTGGCCGCCGTGGCCGCGGCGCGCGCCGTGAACTACGTGGGTGCGGGCACGGTGGAGTTCATCGTCGAGCAGCCGCCCGAGGGTGGCATGCGCTTCTATTTCATGGAGATGAACACGCGCCTGCAGGTGGAGCACCCGGTGACCGAGGCCATCACCGGGCTTGATCTGGTGGAGTGGCAACTGCGCGTCGCCAGCGGCGAGCCGCTGCCGCTGAAGCAGGAAGACCTGCACATCCAGGGCCATGCCATCGAAGCGCGCATCTGCGCCGAAACCCCGGACAACCAGTTCCTGCCCGCCACCGGCCGACTCGATGTCTACCGCAAGCCCGCCTGCACCAGCTTCGAACGCGGCGCGGTGCGTGTGGACGACGGCGTGCGCGAGGGCGACGCCATCAGCCCGTTCTACGACTCCATGGTCGCCAAGCTGATCGTGCACGGCCGCACCCGCGCCGAAGCCCTTGCACGCATGGACGCCGCACTCGCCGAAACCCGCATCGTCGGCCTGTCCACCAACGTGCAGTTCCTGCGCCATGTGGTCGCCAGCCCCTCGTTTGCGCAGGCGAATCTGGACACGGCGCTGATCCCCCGCGAAGCGGGTGTGCTGTTCCACCAGGACAAGGTGGGCCTGAACCTGGCCGTGGCCGCCGCTGTCGCGCAGACCCTGCTGGCCGAGCGCGCCAGCGAAGGCAAAGACCCGTTCTCGCGCCGCGACGGCTGGCGCCCGCACGGCCTGACCGTGCGCCGCTTCGACTTCGAATACCAGGGCGAGGCGATGCAGGCAAGTCTGACTTACCTGCACGACGGTGCGCTGCAACTGGCTTTTGCTGAGGTCAGTGGCGTGCTCGCGTTCGATGCGCTATCGGCGCCCAACGGCACCTTGATGGACCTGCGCTTCCTGGGCCAGCGCCAGACGGTGCAGACCTGGCAGCGCGAAGAAATCGTGCACATCTTCTGCGCCCTGGGCGCCACCCAGATCACCGAGCTGGATGCGCTGGCCCACGCAGGCGAAGCCGCCCACGACGTGGGCCGCCTCACCGCACCGATGCCGGGCAAGGTGGTGTCGTTCTCGGTGAAGGCCGGCGACGCGGTGAAGAAGGGCCAGCCGCTGGCGGTGATGGAAGCCATGAAGATGGAGCACACCATCGCCGCGCCGGCCGACGGCACCGTGGCCGAACTGCTCTACGCGCCCGGTGATCAGGTGGCCGAGGGCGCGGAGCTGCTGAAGATCGCCGCAGCCACCCCGTGACAACGCGGGCTTTCACGGCCCGCTAAGCTCGCTGCATGAACATCACTTTCTGCTGCACCGACACCAAGGCACAACCCTGGCTGGATGGCCTGCGCGCGGCCTTTCCCGAAGCGTCCGTCGAGGTCTGGGAACCCGGCGCGCCACAGGCCGACCACGCCGTGGTCTGGGCGCCGCCCCAACAGTTCCTCGATGAACAACAGGCGCTCAAGGGCCTGTTCAACATCGGCGCGGGCGTGGACGCGCTGCTCAAACTGCGCCTGCCACCGGGCGTGAAAGTCGTGCGACTGGACGACGCGGGCATGTCGGTGCAGATGGCCGAGTACGTGTGCCATGCGGTCATTCGCCACTTCCGCGAATTCGACGGCTACGAGGCCGATGTGAAAGCGGGGAAGTGGTCATACCGCAAGCCGCGCGAGCGCCAGGACTTTGCCGTGGGTGTGATGGGCCTGGGCGTGCTCGGCGAGCGCGTGGCCCGGGCGTTGCGGGTGTTCGACTTCCCGGTGCATGGCTGGAGCCGCACGCCCAAGGCCATCGATGGCGTGGTCACCCACAGCGGCCAGGCGGGGTTCGATACCTTTCTCTCAAACTGCCGGGTGCTGGTCAACCTGCTGCCGCTCACGCCCGACACACGGGACATCCTCAACCACGACACACTCGGGTGTCTCAAACCCGGTGGCTACCTCATCAACGTGGCGCGCGGCGCGCACCTGGTCGAGGCCGACCTGCTCGCCCTGCTGGAGAGCGGTCACATGGCCGGCGCCACGCTGGACGTATTCCGCACCGAACCATTGCCCGCTGACCACCCGTTCTGGAACCACCCCCAGATCACCGTCACCCCCCACACCTCGGCGCGCACCTTGCGGGACGAGAGCATCGCGCAGATCGCGGGCAAGATCCGTGCGCTGGAGAACGGGGAGCCGGTGGCGGGTGTGGTCGATCCGGTCAGGGGCTATTGAATTCAGCCCTCACCTCAACCCTCTCCCGCTGAGCGGGAGAGGGGGTCAAGCCCTTCGGAGACATTCATGAACATCCCATCACAAGTCCAGCTCATCGACGTCGGCCCGCGCGACGGTCTGCAGAACGAAAAGCAGCCCGTGCCGGCCGCGGTCAAGATCGAACTCGTGCACCGCCTGCAGGCCGCGGGTCTGAAGGAGATCGAGGTCACCAGCTACGTGAGCCCCAAGTGGGTGCCTCAGATGGCCGACAACCACGAGGTCATGTCCGGCATCACGCGCCAGGCCGGCGTGCGCTATTCGGTGCTCACGCCCAACCTCAAGGGTTTCGAGGCTGCACTGGCCGACCAGCCGGATGAGATCGTGGTGTTCGGCGCGGCCAGCGAGGCCTTCAGCCAGAAGAACATCAATTGTTCCATCGCCGAGAGCATCGAACGCTTCGCGCCGGTGGTGGCGGCGGCCCAGGCGGCCGGCATCGCGGTGCGTGGCGCCATGAGCTGCACCGTGGGTTGCCCGTACGAAGGCGAGATTCCGCCCGAGCGCGTGGGCTACCTGGCTGGGCTGATGAAGGGTATCGGTGTCGAGCGCGTGGACGTGGCCGACACCATCGGCGTGGGCACGCCGCGCAAGGTGCAGGCCGCCATCGAAGCGGCACTCAAGCACTTTCCCATCGATCAGGTGTCCGGGTGCCCGTATGCCAAGGGTGCGACCGGCAACGTGGCCACGGAAGACGTGGTCTACCTGCTGCACGGCATGGGCATTCAGACCGGCATCGATCTGGATGCGCTGGTGGACGCCGGGCAGTTCATCAGCGACCACCTGGGCCGCCTGAGCGGCTCGCGCGTAGCGCGCGCGCTGCTGGCCAAGCGGGCGGGGTGAACGGTATGGAATTCAGCGTATGGCTGGCGTTTTTCGCGGCGTCCTGGGTGATCGCGATTTCACCGGGCTCGGGCGCGGTGCTGTCGATGAGCCACGGCCTGGCCTACGGCGTGCGCCACACCAGTGCCACCATCGCCGGCCTGCAGCTGGGGCTGTCGGTGATCCTGCTGATCGCCGGTGTGGGGGTGGGTGCGCTGCTGCTCGCGTCGGCCACCGCGTTCACCGTGGTCAAGGTGCTGGGCGCGGGCTACCTGATCTGGCTGGGTGTGAAGCAGTGGCGTTCGCCGGTGCATGCAGCCCATGCCCACCAGCAGGCGGCAGACGGCGTGGCTGGCCTGAAGCCCGGGCTGCCGACCGTGCGCCAGCGGGTGCTGACCGGTTTCATGACCAACGTGACCAACCCCAAGGGCATCGTGTTCATGGTGGCGGTGCTGCCGCAGTTCATCGACCCGTTGCGCCCGCTGTGGTTGCAGCTGCTGATCCTGCTGGTGACCTCGATCTCGGTCGATCTGGTGGTGATGCACGGCTACGCCTTCCTGGCCTCGCGCGCGCAGCGCTGGCTGGCCACCGCGAAAGCGCGCCGCGCGCAGAACCGCGTGTTCGGCGGCGTGCTGGTGGCCATGGGTGCGAGCCTGATGCTGGTGAAACGGGCCGCCTGATGGTGGCAGGTACCATTCCCGCCCATGACTGACGACACCTTGAATTCTGTGGAGCTGCCGCCCGGCGTGCAGCGTGTCATGGCCGCGCTGGCCGAACGTGGCCACCCGCACACGCCCGTGATGCTCGACGATGCCGCGCGCACCGCGCAGCAGGCGGCGGACGCCCTGGGTGTGGCCCTGGGCCAGATCGCCAAGAGCATCATCTTCCGCCGCAAGAGCGACGACGTGGCGGTGCTCGTCATCACCTCGGGCGACCTGCGCGTGGACGAAAAAAAGGTGCAGGCCATCGTCTGCGCCGAGGGTGGCAAGCTGGGCCGTGCCGACGCCGACTTCGTCAAGAGCAAGACCGGTTTTTCCATCGGCGGCGTGTCACCGCTGGCGCACGCCACGCCGCCGGTGACGCTGATCGACGACCAGCTGTTCCGTTTTGCCGAAATCTGGGCCGCAGCCGGCCACCCGCACGGCGTGTTCCGCCTCAGCCCGCATGAATTGCAAAGCCTGACCGGCGCGCCGGTGCACGATGTCACCGCGCCGCTGAATCCCGCCTCATGACCGAACCGCTGATCAACCTGCGCGACGCGCGCAAACGCCACCCTGGCCCCGGCGTGCCCTCGCCCTGTGTGTCCATCTGCGAACTGGACGAACGCAGCAGCAGCTGCAAAGGCTGTTACCGGACCCTGCCCGAAATCGCCACCTGGAGCGCATTGGCGGATGCGGAAAAACTGGTGATCTGGGAACGCATCGAGGCCCGCCAGAGCGCCTGACCCGAGAGGACCCCATGAGCGTTGACACCCTGCACGACATCACGTTCTGGTACGACCCGATCTCGCCCTACGCCTACCTCGCGTTCGAGCGTCTGCCCGAAGCGCTGATGGGGCTGAGCGTGCGCGTGCGCTACAAGCCGGTGCTGTTCGCCGCCTTGCTCAAAGCCAACGGCCAGCTCGGGCCGGCGGAGATTCCTTCCAAACGCGACTGGACCTACCGCCAGGTGGGCTGGCTGGCGCACCAGCACGGCGTGCCACTCGACCTGCCGGCGGCCCATCCGTTCAACCCGCTGGCGCTGCTGCGGCTGGGCCTGGCCACCGCCACCGATGACGTGTCTGGCGAGACCAACCGCTACGTGACCGGGCAGCTGTTCCACCACGTCTGGCGTGGCGGTGGCGATGCGGTGGCGCCCGATCGCCTGGCCGCGCTGCAGACGCTGCTGCAGGACCACATGGCCCAGCGCGAGAAGCCCTGGCACGCGCCCGACAGCGAGCGGGTGAAACAGCGCCTGCGCAGCAACACCGACGCAGCGTTGGCGCTTGGCCTGTTCGGCGTGCCGGCGCTGGAGACCCGCGGCCGTGTGTTCTGGGGGCAGGATGCGCTGCCCATGCTGCGGGCCCAGCTGGAGAGTGATCCCTGGTTCGATTCCGGCGCCTGGGATGCCGCAGCGACGCTGCCCGTGGGCGTGCGCCGCGGGGGCTGACGCCCTTGTCGTTGACGGGCCTCAAGCCGGCGGTGCGCGACGACGGCTAAGATGACGTTCACCCGCCGCGGCCGGGTGCCTTCAAACGGACCTCGGGCCGGAACTGAAACACTTTCACCCACAAGGAGATATGGCATGTTCAAAAAAATTCTGGTCCCCACCGATGGCTCGACCCTGGCGCAGAGCGCCGCCATCACCGCTGCCCAGCTCGCCAAGAGCCAGGGTGCGCAGGTCGTGGGCGTGTATGTGATCGACCCGTTCCCCTACATCGGTATCGGTGATGCGTCTGCTGTGGGTCTGCAGGCCTACATGGCCGAAGCCCGCAGCGCCGCCGGACAAGCGCTGGAGGCCCTGGGCCAGGTCTGCAAAGACGAGGGTGTGCCCTTCGCCGGTGACACCATCGAACGCAACGTGGTCTACGAAGGCGTGATCGAGACCGCGCAGGCCGAAGGTTGCGACCTGATCGTCATGGCGTCGCACGGGCGCACGGGCGTGAAGGCCCTGATCCTGGGCAGCGTGGCGCAGAAGGTGCTCACGCACGCCAGCATGCCGGTGATGATCGTCAAAGGCTGAAGGAAACACCCCCGCAGCGCTTCGCGCTACCCCCTCAAAGGGGGCGGCGACGCAGGGGGTTACCTCCGAAACCTGCCTGAGGCGTCCACGATCGACAGGTCGGCGAAATCGAGGCCCGTGTGGTTGTCCGGTCCGTAGCTCACGCTCAGGCCGCCGATGTTGAAGTTCTGCAGGCCCTCCAGCGCGTCGCGCAGGCCCTCGGATGTCGGGTTGGGCCCGGCGCGGCGCAGGCCCTCGACCAGCACTTTGGCCGCTGCAAAGCCTTCGATCATCGCGGGTGACACGCCCTCCATGCCCTTGGCCTTGGCCAGCGTCTGAGCCTCGCGGATCAGGGGGTAAGTCAGCGAGCGCTCATTCGGGAAGACCTGGGTCACGATCACGCCGTGTGCGTGTTCACCCAGCAGCTTGATGAAACCCTCCGACGCGTTGTTGGACAGGGTGACGATCTGCGCCCTTGAGCCCGCAGCGCGGATCGCCTTGGCCGCGTTGGCGGTGTTGCCGGCCGAGCCGATCACCATCACGGCCTGGGCTTTCTGCTGGGTCACTTGCTGGGCCAGCGCGGCAAACTCGGGCTTGTCACGCGGAAATTTCTCCAGCAGCAGCGGCTTCTGCCCGGCCTTGTCGAAGCCTTTTTGTGCCCCGGCGGCCGAATCCGCGCCAAAGGAGTCGTCGGTCTGCAGCACCGCGATGCGCGTCATGCCGATGCTGGCCAGGTGTTCGATGGCCTTGGCCGCTTCGCGCTGGTAGGTGGCGCGCACGTTGAAGACCCAGGGGTTGACGGGGGTGTGCAGCGCCATGGCGCCCGTGCTGGGGCCCACCAGCGGCAGCTTGTGCTCCGCCAGCAGCGGCAACAGAGCCTGCGCGTGCGGTGTGCCGCGGTTCAGGAACAGCGCCAGCACCTTCTGTTTCGTGATCAGCTCGCCGGCCACCTCGACCGTGCGCTTGGGGTCGAACTGGTCGTCCACCGAGATCAGTTCGATCTTCTGGCCGTTCACGCCGCCGCGCGCATTGACCGCGTCCAGGTAGAGCCTGGCGCCTTCGGTGTTCTCTTTCACGCCGGCCGACACCGAACCGGTGAAGCCCGAGGGCTGGCCGATGCGCAGCTGGGCCCAGGCGGGCATGGCGAGGGTGGTGAGGGCCGCCAGGCAGGCGGTGACCAGAGCCAGGCGGTGCCTTGGGCGGGTGTGTGTCATGTGTTTGTCTCCAGCGATGGCGACAGTCTAGGCGCGGCGCCGTTCCGGGAAATTGTGGAAATGACGTAGCCGCGCACGGTGCGGGGCTTGCGCTCCTAGAATGTTTGCCTCCCCACCGGAAGCCCCCTCATGTCTGATGCGCACCCGCTCCTGAACCCCTCGTCCCCGTCCGAACCCGCGGACGCTGCGCCGGCAGACAGCCCGGCGCACACCGAGACCGGGCTGATCCGCATCCGCGGCGCGCGCCAGCACAACCTGAAGAACATCGACCTCGACATCCGCACCGGTGAACTCACGGTGGTCACCGGCCCCAGCGGCTCGGGCAAGTCCAGCCTGGTGTTCGACACCCTGTTCGCCGAAGGCCAGCGCCGCTACGTGGAGACCTTCAGCGCCTACGCGCGCCAGTTCCTCGACCGCATGGACAAACCCGCGGTGGACCGGGTGGACGGCGTGCCGCCGGCCATCGCCATCGACCAGACCAACCCGGTGCGCAGCTCGCGTTCGACCGTGGGCACGATGACCGAGCTCAACGACCACCTGAAGCTCCTGTTCGCGCGCGGCGCCGACCTGTTCGACCGCGAGACCGCGCTGCCGGTGCGGCACGATTCGCCGGAGTCGATCTACGCGGAACTGCAGAAGCGTTGTGTTGAGTTGAACGATCCCAGGTTGGTGGTCACGTTCCCAGTCGAATTGCCGGCCAGCACCACACCAGAAGAAATCGAACAATGGCTCTCGGCCAGTGGCTACACGCGCGTGCAGGCCGAGCGCGTGGTGCAGCGCGCCGCGCCCATGCCCGACGCCAAAGCGGCCAAGACCCCCAAGGCCAAAGCCGCCAAGGCGGTCAAGGACGCAGCGGTCAGCGAGTCGGTGAAGGTGCTCGATGTGGTGGCCGATCGCTTCCGCATCGGCACCGCCGAGCAGGTGCGGGTCTTGGAAGCCATTGAAGCGGGGCTCAAGCGCGGCAGCGGCAAGCTGATGGTGTACGTGCTGGGTGACGAAGGCACCGAACCGGTGATCTGGAGGTTCTCCACCGGGCTGCATTGCCCCGAAAGCGACATCCGCTACAGCGACCCCACGCCGTCGATGTTCTCGTTCAACTCGGCCGTGGGTGCTTGCGAGGCCTGCCGCGGTTTCGGCCGCGTGATCGGGGTGGACTACGGCCTCGTGATCCCGAACGACAAGCTCACGTTGCGCAACGGCGCGATCAAGATCTTCCAGACCCCGGCCTGGAAAGAGGCGCAGGACGACCTGATGCGCCACGCTGAAAGCGCGGGCATCCCGCGCGACACGCCCTGGAACAAGCTCACGCCCGAGCAGCAGCACTGGGTGAAGGCCGGGTCGCCGAACTGGAACGGCAAGTGGAACCAGCACTGGTTCGGCATCGCGCGCTTCTTCGAGTACCTGGAGAGCAAGGCCTACAAGATGCACATCCGCGTGCTCTTGTCCAAGTACCGCAGCTACACCGAATGTCCGAGCTGCGGCGGCGCGCGCCTGAAGACCGACAGCCTGTTGTGGCGTATCGGCACGAAAGCCCAGGCCGATGCGGTGCTGCCGCCCGAAATGCGTTATTTGCCGAAGGGTGTGAAGTGGTCGCGTGCGCAGCTGGAGGCTTTGCCCGGCCTGTGTCTGCACGACCTGATGCTGCTGCCGCTGGACAAGTTGCGGGTGTTCTTTGCCGCGCTGGACAAGACGCTGGTCCCGGCGGGCTCGGACCTCGCGGGCGCCGGCCAGGCGCAGGCGGTGCGTCTGCTGTTCGAAGAAATCAACACCCGCATCCGCTACCTGTGCGAGGTCGGCATCGGCTACCTCACGCTCGACCGCCAGAGCCGCACGCTCAGCGGTGGCGAGGTGCAGCGCATCAACCTCACCACCGCGCTGGGCACCTCGCTGGTGAACACGCTGTTTGTGCTCGACGAACCCAGCATCGGCCTGCACCCGCGCGACATGGCGCGCATCAACGACGCCATGCTGCGCCTGCGCGATGCCGGCAACACCCTCGTGGTGGTGGAGCACGACCCGGCCGTGATGCTGGCCGCCGACCGCCTGATCGACATGGGTCCCGGTCCGGGCGAACGCGGCGGCCAGATCGTGTTCGACGGCACGCCCGAAGCGATCCGCAGCGCCGACACGCTGACCGGCGCCTACCTCGGCGCACGCAAGACCGTGGGCATGGGCTTCAAGCGCATGGTGACCGACAGCACGCCGCGCCTCATCCTGGAGGGCGCGCGCGAGCACAACCTGCAGAACGTGAGTGTCGAGTTCCCGCTGCAGCGCCTGGTGGTGATCACCGGCGTGTCCGGATCGGGCAAGTCGAGCCTGATCCAGGACGTGCTCGCGCCCGCACTGCTGCGCCATTTCGGCAAGTCCACCGACTCGCCGGGCGCACACGACCGCCTGCTCGGCGCCGACTTCCTGAGCGAGGTCGTTTTCGTTGACCAGTCGCCCATCGGCAAGACCGCGCGCTCCAACCCGGTGAGCTATGTGGGCGCCTGGGACGCCGTGCGCGCCCTGTTTGCCGACGCGCCGCTATCGCGCCAGCGCAGCTACACCGCGAGCAAGTTCAGCTTCAACAGCGGCGACGGGCGTTGCCCCACCTGTGGCGGCTCCGGCTTCGAGCACGTGGAGATGCAGTTCCTGAGCGACGTGTACCTGCGCTGCCCCGACTGCGACGGCAAACGCTACCGGCCCGAGATTCTGGAAGTGAAGATTGAACGCGGTGCCCGCTGGTTCAGCGTGGCCGACGCGCTCGACCTCACGGTGAGCGAAGCCGCCGCCTTGTTCGTCAACGACCGCGAAGTCATCCGCGCGCTGCAGCCCATCGTGGACGTGGGGCTGGAGTACGTGAAACTGGGCCAACCGGTGCCGACCCTGTCGGGTGGCGAAGCGCAGCGCCTGAAGCTCGCGGGTTTCCTGGCCGAAGCCGCCAAGAGCGCCAGCGCGAGCCGCCAGCCGATCTCGCGCAAGGGCACGCTGTTCCTGTTCGACGAGCCCACCACCGGCCTGCACTTCGACGACATCGCCAAGCTCATGCGCAGCCTGCGCAAGCTGCTTGAAGCCGGGCATTCGCTGGTCGTGATCGAACACAACCTCGACGTGATCCGCGCCGCCGACTGGCTGATCGATCTTGGCCCCGAAGGTGGCGCGGGCGGTGGTCTGGTGGTGGCCGAGGGCCCGCCCGAAGACGTGCGACAACACCCCACCAGCCACACCGCCAAGGCCTTGCGCGACTACGCCGAGTCCATGGGCGAGGTGCACGCGGTGCACGAAGGCCGGCTGGTCGACTACCTGAAGCAGTCGCAGCGCCTGCGCGCCTCGGCCGCGCGCGCCGAGGGGCACAGCAACGCGATCCGCATCGTCAACGCCAAGGAACACAACCTCAAGAACCTGAGCGTGGACATCCCGCGCGGCCAGTTCAACGTGATCTCCGGCGTGAGTGGTTCGGGCAAGTCCACGCTGGCCTTCGACATCCTGTTCAACGAAGGCCAGCGGCGCTACCTCGAATCGCTCAACGCCTACGCGCGCAGCATCGTGCAGCCCGCGGGTCGGCCCGAGGTGGACGCGGTCTACGGCATCCCGCCCACGGTGGCGATCGAACAGCGGCTCAGCCGCGGCGGGCGCAAGAGCACGGTGGGCACCACCACCGAGGTCTGGCACTTCCTGCGCCTGCTCTACGTGAAGCTCGGCACGCAGCATTGTGTGCACGACGGCGCGGCCGTGATGCCGCAAAGCCCGGAGAGCATCGCCGCCGGCATCCTCACACGCTACGCCGGTCAACACATCGGCCTGCTCGCGCCGCTGGTGGTGAACCGCAAGGGCGTCTACACCGAGCTGGCCGACTGGGCGCGTCCGCGCGGCCACACCCACCTGCGGGTGGACGGCGAGTTCCTGCCCACGTCGGGTTTTCCGCGCATCGACCGCTTCAAGGAACACACCATCGAACTGCCGGTGGCCGACGGTGTGGTGGACCCGGCCAATGAGGCCTGGCTGCGCACGCAACTGGCCAAGGCGCTGGAGATCGGCAAGGGCCAGGTGCATGTGCTGCACCAGATGCAAGGCCTGGCGGAGGCCATGGCCGAGGGTTTGAGCACCGTGGGCCTTGGAAAACTGGAAGTCTTCTCCACCAGCCGCGCCTGCCCGGTCTGCGCCACCAGCTACCCCGAGCTGGACCCGCGCCTGTTTTCGTACAACAGCAAACACGGCTGGTGCCCCGACTGCGTGGGCACGGGCCTGGCGCTGTCGCGCGAGCAGCGCAAGGCACTCGACGATTCGGTGCGCGACGACAACGAGCGCGGCCGCGAGCAGAGCTTCGCCGAACCCGAGGTGGAAGACCTGGCCGACCGGCCTTGCCCGGCTTGCGAAGGCACACGATTGAACGCCCAGGCCCGTGCGGTGAGGTTTGGCGGTGTGGGGATCACCGACGTAGCGCGGCTGTCGGTGAACGAAGTCCGCTCTTGGGTGCAGGGCTTGATTGACCCCCACGCTACGCCGCTGCGCGGATCGCAGCCCCCCGAGGAGGCTGTTTCGCCTTGGGGCGGCCCGGCGGCGAAACCTCTGGCTGGTGGGTTTCATGCGTTGACCCAACGCGAAGCCGACATCGCGCGCGACCTGCTGCCGGAGATTGAAAGCCGCCTGGCCTTCCTCGAAGAGGTGGGGCTGAACTACCTCACGCTCGACCGCGGCGCGCCCACGCTCAGCGGCGGTGAAGCGCAGCGCATCCGCCTGGCCGCACAGCTCGGCAGCAACCTGCAGGGCGTGTGTTACGTGCTCGACGAGCCGACCATCGGCCTGCACGCACGCGACAACGCGATCCTGCTCAACGCCCTGCACAAGCTCGGCGAGATGGGCAACACCCTGGTGGTGGTGGAGCACGACGAAGACACCATCCGCCGCGCCGACCACATCATCGACATCGGCCCCAGCGCCGGCAAACGCGGTGGCCGCGTGGTGGCGCAGGGCTCCGTGGCGGACCTGTCGGCGAACGCCGAGTCGGTCACCGGGCGCTACCTGCTGCACGCGATGAAACACCCGCTGCAGGCGCGGCGAGCCGTGGATCCGGCGGCTCCTGCGCTCGAAGTCCGTGGTGCCAAGCTGCACAACCTGCAGAACCTCACCGTCGCTGTCCCCCTGCAACGCCTCGTCGTGGTCACTGGCGTCAGCGGCTCGGGCAAGTCCACCTTCGCGCGCGACGTGCTGCTCACCAACGCGGCGGCCGCCGTGTCCCAACGCAGCACCTTCGCCGGGCGTCAGGCCTGGGACAACGACGGCGAACGCCCCACCTGGACCGGCTGCGACAAGCTGTTGGGCTCCGAGGTGGTGGACCGCGTGCTCGAAGTCGACCAGACCCCCATCGGCAAGACGCCGCGCAGCTGCCCGGCCACTTACATCGGTTTCTGGGACACGGTGCGAAAGCTCTTTGCCGACACGCTGGAGGCCAAGGCGCGCGGTTACGGCCCGGGCCGTTTCAGCTTCAACACCGGCGAAGGCCGCTGTCCGGGTTGCGAGGGCCAGGGCATGCGCACCATCGAGATGAGCTTCCTGCCCGACGTGAAAGTGCCGTGCGAGGTCTGCCACGGCGCGCGCTTCAACCCCGAAACCCTGGCCGTCACCTGGAAGGGCAAGAGCATCGGCGACGTGCTGCAGATGGAGGTGGACGAGGCGGTGAACTTCTTCGCCAGCATGCCCAACATCAGCCACCCGCTGCAGCTGCTGAAAGACGTGGGCCTGGGCTACCTCACGCTGGGTCAGCCATCACCCACGCTGAGCGGCGGTGAAGCCCAGCGCATCAAACTCGTGACCGAACTCAGCAAGGTGCGCGACGACGTCACGCGCCGCGGCCAGAAGGCGCCGCACACGCTCTACGTGCTCGACGAACCCACGGTCGGCCTGCACATGGCCGACGTGGAAAAACTCATCCGCGTGCTGCACCGGCTGGTGGATGGCGGCCACAGCGTGATCGTGATCGAGCATGACCTGGACGTGATGGCCGAAGCCGACTGGATCATCGACCTCGGGCCCGAAGGCGGCGGCGGTGGTGGCCGCGTGGTGGCCGAAGCCCCACCCGACGAGGTGGTGCGGCTGGACACGCACACCGGGCGCGTGCTCGGACCGGTGCTCGCGCGGACCTGAAATATCTGCTCGGACCGAGCCTGTCGAAGCCGTTCAGGGGCGCCCGGCGCCCGGCACGCTGACCGTCGTGGTCCAGACCGCGGCTTCGCGGGCCGCCCGGCGGGCTTGTTCGTGGAAGTCCGGGGCGACACAAACAAACAGGGTGCACCCGTCCGGGCCGCCCAGCGTGCAGGCAAAGGCACCCTGTTCGCCCGTGGAACGGCTTTCGAGCACCTCGCCGCCGGGGGCCATGCGCACTACGCGGTGGCCGACCGCATCGGCAAACCAGACCGCGCCGTCGGCGTCGAGTGTGGCGCCGTCGGGCGCGGCGCTCAGGCTGCCCAGCACTGAGGCCATGTCGGTCAGTGCCGGCAGTTCACCAAAGCGGGCCCAGTCGCGGCGGGGCCCCAGGCTGCCATCGGCCCGGATGTCAAAGGCCGAGATGCGGTTGCCCATGGTCTCGCCCACGATCAGGGTCTGGCCGTCGGGCGTGATCATGCTGCCGTTGGGGAAGTAGAGATCGGTGGCCACCACCTGGACCGAGCCGTCGGGATCGACCCGCGCCAGGGTGGCTGTTTGCGGCGTACCGCCGCCCATCAGGTCGAAGCCGAAGTTGCCGACATAGGCGCGGCCCTGGGCATCGACCACCATGTCGTTGAGGTGTCCGAGCGTCACCGACGAGAGGTCGGCGTGGGTGGCGAGGTTGCCGTCGGCTTCCTGTCGCAGGATCCGGCGGTCACGCATTGACACCACCAGCAGGCGACCGTCGGGCAGCCAGCCCATGCCCGAGGGCTGCCCGGGAACCGCGGCCACCGGCGTCACCTCGCCCTGCAGGGTCACTCGCACGATCTGCTGGGTGTAGAAGTCCGACAGCCAGAGTTGCCCGTCGTGCCAGCGCGGACTTTCAAAGAAGGTGTATCCCGATACGAGCGGCGCAAACGCGGCGGTGATGGCCATGGTGGCTCCTGAAGGTGGTGGGTTGAAGGCGCCACCATAGGGCAGGACACGGGCCGGCCGCAAGCGTAGCGGATCGCCTGCGCGACGCGGCGCTTCGAGCAGGCCGTGCGGTAATCTGCGCCGATGGCACATCAGGTCATCCACATCCACCCGGCCGCGCCCCTCAAGCCCGCGCTGGGCGCGCCCTGCAACGGTTGCGGCGTGTGCTGCCTGGCCGAGCCCTGCCCACTGGGTCAGGTGATTTCGCGCAAGCGCCATGGCGCCTGTGGCGCGCTGCGCTGGAGCGATACCGAGGCGCTGTACCGCTGCGGTGCGATCAGCGATGCCGAAGGCGTGCTCGGTCCGCGCTGGCGCTGGGCTGCGCCGCTGTTGCGCCGGCTGGCGCGGCGCTGGATCGCCGCCGGCGAAGGCTGCGACGCCACGCTGCAGACCCTGCCGTCCGAACAAAAAACCTGACCCCGCAGCGGCGACAATGCCGCTCACCATGCTGATCTGGCCCCTCCCCGCACTGCTGACCTGGGCGCTCGCCTGGGCGGTCTTCGTGGGGTTGCGGGCGGCGGGGCTGGGGGCCGTGGCGGCGTTCGTGCTGGCGCTGCTGGCCTCGGGCGCGCCGGCCTGGACCGGCCGGACCCCCTGGCGCCGGGCGTTCATGCTCGGCGGCTTCCCGCTCTCGTTGCTGGCCACGGGGGCGGCCGGTGCGCTGCCGGGCTGGATCTGGCTGGTGCCGCTGGCGCTGTTGCTGGCGCTGTACCCGCTCAACACCTGGCGCGACGCGCCACTGTTCCCCACGCCCGGGTCGGCGCTGAAGGGCTTGGCCCGCGCGGCGCCTTTGGCCGACGGTGCGCGGGTGGTGGACGCGGGTTGCGGTCTGGGCGCAGGCTTGAAAGAGTTGCACAGCGAGTATCCGCAAGCCCACATCCTCGGTCTGGAATGGAGCTGGCCGCTGACGGCCCTGTGCGCCTTGCGCTGCCGTTTTGCCCGGGTGCGCCGGGCCGATATCTGGGCTGCTGACTGGTCGGGCTACGACCTGGTCTATCTGTTCCAGCGTCCGGAGAGCATGCCGCGCGCGATGGACAAGGCGGCCAGGGAGTTGCGGCCGGGGAGCTGGCTGGTCAGTCTGGAGTTTGAGGCGGTCGGCTGGGCGCACCGCGCACGGCTGCAGAACGTGGACGGCAAACCGGTGTGGCTGTACCAGGCCCCGTTTCAGCGGCGCTGAACCGCTGTCACCCCCTTCGCTGGTGCCGGTTCAGCGCCAGGCCAGCCAGACCACGCCCAGCAACAACAAGGCCATGCCCCAGAGCAGCAGGCGCGTGCGCACCCGCAGCACCTCTACCGCGCCGACCAGCCGCGCGTTCTGCTCGGCGAGTTCGGTCAATGTCTGGGTGAGCTGGGCCTGGGTCTGCGCCAACTGGGTGATCTCCTGCTGCGCGCTGACCAGGCGGGCGTTGAGTGCGGCCAGGCTGGTCTGGGCAGCGCCCGGTGGGTCGATCACCTCTTTGGGTGCTTCGGGTGTCGGCGCCGGAGCGCGCTGCCGGTCCAGCAACTTGCGCGCGGCGTTGAGCACCTTGGGCGCATGTTCGATCACGTCGCCCCAGGGAATGACTTTCAGGGCAACCAGCCAGGGGATGGCCATGGGGTTCCTTTCAGGGACAGTGGGCAGGGTGGTTTGAGCTTACCCGCTATCACCACGGTGCCAGATGTTGCGCCGCATCAAGTCCCACGCCGCAGCGGGGCGTAACATGGTCGCTTGCGCATATTTTCATGAATGGAGTCGTCATGGACTGGACGGGCTGGATCGAGCGTTTTGGTGAACCGGGTGTGCTGGCGGTCTGTGGCCTGCTCACCGGGCTGGCCTTCGGCTTCTTCGCGCAACGCTCCAAGTTCTGCCTGCGCGCGGCCGTGATCGAGTTCTGGCACGGCAAGTTCGGCGAAAAGCTCGCGGTCTGGCTGCTGGCCTTTTCCACCGCCGTGGTGGCCGTGCAGTTGTTCGTGGTTTCCGGGCTGCTCGATGTGAGCACCGCACGCCAACTGTCTTCCCGTGGCAGCCTCTCGGGCGCGATGATCGGCGGGCTGATTTTCGGCGTGGGCATGGTCATGACGCGCGGCTGCGCGAGCCGCCTGCTGGTGCTCTCGGCCAACGGCAACCTGCGGGCGCTGCTCTCGGGTCTGATCTTCGCCGTGACGGCGCAGGCTTCGCTCAGTGGCGTGCTGGCGCCCTGGCGCGAAACCATCGCCGGCTGGTGGACGGTGGACGGTGGCCCCGCGCGCAGCCTGCTGTCGGTGGTGGGCGTCGGTCCGATGGACGGGCTGGCTTTCGCCGCGGTGTGGCTGGTGACAGCGGGCTTCTTTGCCTACTACAGCGGCTGGGGTTTCTGGAAGTGGGCCGGCGGCATCGGCACCGGGCTGGCCGTGGCACTGGCCTGGCTGGCCACCTACCAGGTGCTGGCGCATTCGTTCGAGCCGGTGCAGATCCAGGGCATGACCTTCAGTGGCCCGTCGGCCGAATGGCTGATGCGGGTGTTAAGCAACCCCGGCGAGCCCTGGAACTTTGACCTTGGCCTCATGCCCGGCGTGTTCCTGGGTTCGCTGATCGGCGCCCTGGTCGGCCGAGACTGGAAGCTCGAAGGTTTTGGCGGCGGTTACACCATGCCGCGCTACATCATCGGTGCCATCCTCATGGGGTTTGGCTCCATGCTGGCCGGCGGCTGCGCCGTGGGCGCGGGCATGACCGGCGGCGCCATCTTCGCCGTCACAGCCTGGGTGACGCTGGTGGGCATGTGGATCGGTGGCGGTGTGGCTGACCGGGTGTTGGACGGTGCACACAAGCCAGCGCCTGCGCCGGCCCCTTCATCGATGCCCGCCCCGCTGGCGGCGAGCGCTCCGACCGCTGCCCCCTGATCAAGCGGCGCGGTTGGCGCGGCGCAGCAACCACCAGCCCGGCCCGGCCACGGCCAGCAGCAGCGCCGGAAAGCCGACCACCGGCGCCCAATCCAGCATGGCCGCCCCCAGTGCGGGCGCCAGCACGCCGCCCAGGGTGTACGAGAGCACCAGCACCGCCGTGCTGTTGACCAGGGTGATGCCCTGTTCGCGAGAGCCGATGTCGATCATCGCCAGCGTGTAGAGGCTGCCGCCGGCGCCACCCCACAGGAAGGCCACGGCCGCCGCCAGCCAGGGCGTGCCGGCCACGAAAGGAATCAGCGCCGTGGCCGCCAGTGTGACCAGCGCGCAGGCGTGCATGATGGCCAGCCGCGCGCGACCCTCGCTGCCCCAGCGCGGGTGTGCGCTCAGCCGGTCGGCCAGCAACCCGGCGGGCAGCATCATGAGCGCGCTGCCCAGACCGCTGGCCGAGACCAGCAGGGCCGCCGCCGTGGCGCCCAGGCCCAGGGCCAGGCCGTACAGCGGCAGGATGGACGTGAGTCCGCTCTCGAAGAAACCACCGACAAAACCCACCGTCATGATCAGCGGGTGCGCGCGCAGCGCGTGCCACACGCCGTGCAGTCCGACGCGCGCGCTGTGGGCATCGTGGGCGCGAGGCAGCGGCGGGATCAGCAGGCTCCACACCAGGCCGATGGTCATGCTGGCGAGCACCAGCCACAGCGCCAGCGCGCTCTGCGCACCCACGGCCGCCAGCAGCGCGGGCCCAATCACGAAGGTGGTGCCGACCATGGTTTCGAACAGGCCCACCATGCGCCCGCGCTGGCGGGGTGACGCGAACTCGGCCACCACCGCTTCGGCCAGCACCCAGCGCAGGCCCGACGCCGCGCCGGCCACGAACTCGAACACGAACCAGGCGGGCAGCCAGCTGGTGAACAGGAAGCCGGTCGTGCTGAGCACCGGTACCAGCGCCGCCAGCCACAGTGTGGGCCGCCGCCCCAGCCGCTGCGTGATGGCTGAAGCAAACGACGTGATGGCGAACACGCCCACCCAGCCCGTGGCCGCCAGCAGGCCGGCCAGCGCGTTCGACACGCCGTCCCCTTTGAGGCGCAACAGCAGCAGCGGCATGAGCATGAAGTAGCCCACCAGCTCGAAGAACGTGGAACCGAAGATGGCCACCAGGCCCAGCCGGGCGTGGGTCGGTGCCACCGCCGGGAGGTTGGTACCGCTGTGGCCAGGAGGCAGCGGGTGTTCGCTCATGCCGCGGTCCCCGTCCCGCGGCCGTCCAGCAGGGCCAGCACCACCTCGGCAAAGCCGACACCACGTTCGCTCGCTGTCACATAACGCGGCCGGTGCGTGAGCCGGTCCCAGAACCGCGCCACGTTGGCCACACCCACGCTGTGCGGGAAGTGGCCGAACATGACCGCGTCGTTGGTCGAGTCGCCCACGTAGACCCAGTGGCCGAGTTCGGTTTCGATGTCCCGGCCCAGGTGCTCGCGAACAACCCAGCGCGCGCCCGCCAGCTTGTCGTGCCGGCCGATCCAGCCATTGACATGGATGGAACTCACCGTGGCATGCAGGCCGCCCGCCTGCATCAGGCGCACCACCCGCGCGATGGTCGCGTCGTCCAGCTGGGTGAACTCGCTGTGGTCGATGGCGATGTCGGTCTCGCGCCCGGGGCTGTCCTGCGACAGGCGGGTCTGCGGCAGCTCGGTCAGGATGCGCTGCGCCACCGCCTGCAGGCGTGCGAAGTTGGTTTGCCGCGTCGCGGCGTCCTGCAGGTAGGTCTTGTGCAACCCACCGTCCGCGCCGCGTGACAGCGCCACGGCACCGTTTTCGGCCACGATGGCGTTGACCGGCCAGTCCAGCGCAAAGGCTTCGCTCCAGCCCGCGGGCCGGCCGGTGATGGCGAACACCGGCAGGCCCGCTGCGCGCAGGGCGTGCAGGGCGGCCAGCGCGTCGGGCGTGATCGCCCCTCCGGTGGTGAGGGTGTCGTCGATGTCGGTGAGCACCCCGTGGATGTGGCTGCGCGCGGCCGCTGGCCAGTCTGAAAGCGAGAGATGAGGCATAAAGGTTGAACAGTTTCGCAGATGTCAAAAAAACCCGTCTGCGGTAGAATCTTGCGATCCGAGGAGCGTTGCAGCGCACCCCTGACCCATGGTCAGCGCGGGGCGTGAGGCTCGGAAATCCATGCAACGACGCTCATCCACTGAACGTGCGATGGGCTTTTTTTTGCCCCCGCGTCCAGTGGTTTTTGCCAACCTCATCTGGAGCGAACCATGAACGCACGCATTCCCAACGCCGTCAACGCCGACTGCGTCATCACCGACATCGGCCTGGCCGACTGGGGCCGCAAGGAAATCCGCATCGCCGAGACCGAGATGCCTGGCCTGATGGCCATCCGGGAAGAGTTCGCACCCAAGCAGGCGCTCAAGGGCGCGCGCATCACCGGCTCGCTGCACATGACCATCCAGACGGCCGTGCTGATCGAGACCCTGCAAGCGCTGGGCGCCGAAGTGCGCTGGGCGTCGTGCAACATCTTCTCGACGCAGGACCACGCCGCCGCCGCGATCGCCGCCGCCGGCACGCCGGTGTTCGCCGTCAAGGGCGAAACCCTGACCGACTACTGGGACTACACCCACCGCATCTTCGACTTCGGCCCCAAGGGCAGCGATGGCGAAGGCCCGAACATGATCCTGGACGACGGCGGCGACGCCACGCTGCTGATGCACCTGGGCAAGCAGGCCGAGAAGGACCAGAGCGTGCTGGCCAACCCCGGCAGCGAAGAAGAGCGCATCCTGTTCGCCGCCATCAAGGCCAAGCTCGCCGTTGACAGCACCTGGTACAGCCGCAAGAGCGCCCAGATCATCGGTGTGACCGAAGAAACCACCACCGGCGTGCACCGCCTGAAGGAAATGTCGGCCAAGGGCAGCCTGATGTTCCGCGCCATCAACGTCAACGACTCGGTGACCAAGAGCAAGTTCGACAACCTGTACGGCTGCCGCGAATCGCTGGTGG
Source organism: Betaproteobacteria bacterium HGW-Betaproteobacteria-9 (assembly GCA_002842215.1). GTDB lineage: Bacteria > Pseudomonadota > Gammaproteobacteria > Burkholderiales > Burkholderiaceae_C > Hydrogenophaga. The sequence continues at coordinate 62,615 of PHCC01000024.1, forward strand.
ACGGCATCAAGCGCGCCACCGACGTGATGATCGCCGGCAAGGTTGCCTGCGTGGCCGGTTACGGCGACGTGGGCAAGGGCTCGGCCCAGGCCCTGCGCGCCCTGAGCGCCCAGGTCTGGGTGACCGAGATCGACCCCATCAACGCCCTGCAGGCCGCGATGGAAGGCTACAAGGTCGTGACCATGGAATACGCCGCCGACAAGGCCGACATCTTCGTGACCACCACCGGCAACCGCGACGTGATCACCTTCGACCACATGGCCGCCATGAAGGACCAGGCCATCGTCTGCAACATCGGCCATTTCGACAACGAGATCCAGGTCGCCAAGCTGGAAGAGAAATGCCAGTGGGAAGAGATCAAGCCCCAGGTGGACCACGTGATCTTCCCGGACGGCAAGAAGATCATCCTGCTGGCCAAGGGCCGCCTGGTGAATCTGGGCTGCGGCACCGGCCACCCGAGCTTCGTGATGTCGTCGAGCTTCGCCAACCAGACGATTGCGCAGATCGAACTGTTCACGCACAGCGACTACTACGAAAACGGCAAGGTCTACGTGTTGCCCAAGCACCTGGACGAGAAGGTCGCCCGCCTGCACCTGAAGAAGGTCGGCGCGATGTTGAGCGAGCTGAGCGACGAGCAGGCTGCCTACATCGGCGTGCCGAAGCAGGGCCCCTACAAGCCCGATACGTACCGGTATTGATCGCCGATGCGCGCTGACCAGTTGCTCGTCGAGCGAGGGTTGGCCGCTTCGCGCTCGCAGGCCCAGCGCTTGATCGCGGCGGGTGTGCGCTGGCGTGTGCCCGGTGGCGACTGGAAAGCGGTGAGCAAAAACGGCGACGAGCTGCGCGAGACGGTGGAACTGGAGCTGCTGGACACGGCGGAGTCGCGTTTCGTGTCGCGCGGCGGGCTCAAGCTCGACGGCGCGCTGGCGCACTGCGGGATGGACGTGACCGGTCAACGTTGCCTCGACGTGGGCCAGAGCAGCGGCGGTTTCACCGACTGCCTGCTGCAGCGCGGCGCCGCCCGGGTGGTGGGCGTGGACGTGGGCCAGGGCCAGTTGCACCCGAAGCTGCGGGCCGACGAACGGGTGGTCTGCATCGAGAAATGCAATGCGCGCGAGCTGACGGCGCAGCAGCTGGTGGATGCGGCCGGCGAAAAAGCCGCCGCGCCGTTTGACCTGATCGTGGGCGACCTGTCGTTCATCTCGCAGACGCTGGTCTGGCCGGCCATCGTCCCGCTGCTCAAACCACAAGGCAGCCTGCTGATGCTGGTCAAGCCGCAGTTCGAACTGCAGCCGGGCCAGATCGGCAAGGGTGGTCTGGTGAAGGACGCGGCGAGCTATGTGCTGGTGCGCGAACGCATCGCGCTGGCCTGCGTGGACAACGGCCTGATGATGCAGGCTTATTTTGAAAGTGCCATCACCGGCGGTGACGGCAACCGCGAATTTTTCGTCTGGGCGAAGCGGACTGCTTGAAGCCGCCCCGTGAACCCGACGCTCGACAAGGAATCACCATGGCGTTGCCAGTGAGTTTTGAATTCTTCCCACCCAAGACGCCCGAGGGCGCCGAAAAACTGCGCGTTGTGCGCCAGCAGCTGTATGCGCAGAAGCCCGAGTTCTGCTCGGTCACCTACGGCGCGGGCGGCTCCACGCAGCAGGGCACCTTCGACACCGTGGGCGCCATCCTCGCCGAGGGCGTGGACGCGGCTTCGCACTTTTCGTGCATCGGCGCCACCAAGGCCAGTGTGCGCGAGCAACTGGCCACGCTCAAGGCCATGGGCGTGAAGCGCCTGGTGGCGCTGCGCGGCGACCTGCCCAGCGGCTACGGCATCGGTGGCGAGTTCCACTACGCGAGCGACCTCGTGGCTTTCATCCGCGCCGAGACCGGGCGCGACTTCCACATCGAAGTGGCCGCCTATCCCGAGGTGCACCCGCAGGCGAAATCGCCCGAGTCGGACCTGCAGGCCTTCGCCACCAAGGTGCGCGCCGGCGCCGATTCGGCCATCACGCAGTACTTCTACAACAGCGATGCCTACTTCCACTTCGTCGATGAGGCGCACAAGCTCGGTGTCGATGCGCCGGTGGTGCCGGGCATCATGCCCATCACCAGCTCCACGCAGCTGATGCGCTTCTCCGACGCTTGTGGCGCCGAGATCCCGCGCTGGATCCGCTTGCGCCTGCAGGCCTATGGCGACGACATCGCTTCCATCAAGGCCTTCGGCCTCGACGTGGTCACCGACCTGTGTGACCAGCTGCGCAACGCCGGTGTGCCTGCATTGCACTTCTACACCATGAACCAGAGCGTGGCGACGCTGGAGATCATGAAGCGTCTTGAGCTGGGTTAAGGTCGGGGGCTGGCCTGGAATGCAGAGAGGAAACGCCATGCCCCACACAAGGAAACACCCCGCCGGTCGCCTGCGTCTGGCGCCGGTCCTGCTGGCTGCGCTGCTGACCGCTTGCGCGGTGCCCACGCCCATGCTGGTGGACGCGCCCATCGACACGGCGGTCCGTGCAGCGCCGGCTGCGCCGGCGGGCCCGTCCCCATCGCAGCCGGCGCCTTCGGGTGTGGTCGCGGTGAACGACCCGACAGCCGCCGAAACGCCCCCGCTGGCCGTACCGTCCAGTTCGGCGGCGCTGATCGACAAAGGGCTGGCGTCCTGGTACGGCAACCGTTTTCACGGCCGACGCACGGCCAGCGGTGAACGCTACGACATGCACGATTTCACCGCCGCACACAAGACACTGCCGTTCGGCACCAAGGTGCGCGTGCGCAGCGTGCAAACGGGCAAGGAAGTGGTGGTGCGCATCAACGACCGCGGTCCGTACAAACACCAGCGCATCATCGATCTCAGCCAAGCCGCGATCACCGCCCTGGGTGTGCGTCACCGCGGTGTGACCGTGGTCGAGCTGCTGAGAGAATGATCCCCCTCCCTCCCAACAACAACCTCCTGGAGACCACATGAAAATCGAAACCATCGCCGTGCACGGCGGCTACACCCCCGACCCCACCACCAAGGCGGTGGCGGTGCCGATCTACCAGACCGTGGCCTACGCCTTCGACGACACGCAGCACGGTGCCGACCTGTTCGACCTCAAGGTCGCCGGCAACATCTACAGCCGCATCATGAACCCCACCAACGGCGTGCTCGAAGCGCGCCTGGCCGCACTGGAAGGCGGCGTGGGTGCACTCGCCATGGCCTCGGGCATGGCGGCCATCACGGCGGCGATCCAGACCATCGCCGAAGCGGGCGACAACATCGTCTCGGCCTCCACGCTCTACGGCGGCACCTACAACCTGTTTGCCCACACCTTCCCGCAGCAGGGCATCACGGTGCGTTTCGCCGATCCGCGCGATCCGTCCGCGTTCGCCGCGCTGATCGACGAGCGCACCAAGGCGATCTACTGCGAATCGGTGGGCAACCCGCTGGGCAACGTGACCGACATCGGCGCGCTCGCCGCCGTGGCGCACGCCGCCGGCGTGCCGCTGATCGTGGACAACACGGTCTCCAGCCCCTACCTGTGCCGCCCGTTCGAACACGGTGCCGACATCGTGGTGCACTCGCTCACCAAATACCTGGGCGGCCACGGCACCACCATCGGCGGCGCCATCGTGGACAGCGGCAAGTTCCCCTGGGCCGAACACAAAGCCCGTTTCAAACGCCTGAACGAGCCCGACGTGAGCTACCACGGCGTGGTCTACACCGAAGCGCTGGGCGCAGCCGCCTACATCGGCCGCGCCCGCGTCGTGCCGCTGCGCAACATGGGCGCGGCGCTCTCGCCCATGAACGCGTTCCAGATCCTGCAGGGCATCGAGACGCTGGCGCTGCGCATGGACCGGATCTGCGAGAACGCGGTCAAGGTCGCCACGCACCTGCAGAACCACCCCAAGGTGGACTGGGTCAACTACGCCGGCCTGCCCGACCACAAGGACCACGCGCTGGTGCAGCAATACATGGGCGGCAAGGCGTCCGGCATCATCAGCTTCGGCCTGAAGTCGGGTGACGCCATTGCCGCCGGTGCGCGTTTCCAGGACGCACTGATGCTCTTCACGCGCCTGGTGAACATCGGCGACGCCAAGTCGCTCGCCTGCCACCCGGCCACCACCACGCACCGTCAGCTCAACCCCGACGAAATGAAGAAAGCCGGCGTGAGCCCCGAGATGGTTCGCCTGTCGATCGGCATCGAGCACATCGACGACCTGATCGCCGATCTGGAGCAGGCGCTGGAAAAAGTGTGACCCCCCTGCGCCGCTTTGCGGCTTCCCCCAAAGGGGGACCACGCCTTTTGACCGGCGAAGCCGGATCTTCGGCGTGTGCTGGGATGGAGAGCGCGCTCCGGTGGTGGAGTTCCATGCAAGTCATCCCCCAAGCTCTGCGCTTGATGCGGCTCTGGGTGACCGCTGGGCTGGCGGTGCTTTTTCTGGCGGGCTGCAGTGACATGGACGCCTGGCAACGTTCAATGCTGTACCACCCGCAGCCGGTACGGCAGGCGGGTGAATCGCTGACGCTGCCGGTCGACGGCGCCACGCTGCAGATCAGCGTGCGGTTGAAGCCCGGCGCGCCGGCGATCCTCTATTTCGGGGGCAACGCCGAGGACGTGTCCGGTACCTTGCCCCAGCTCGTGCGCCTGTTTCCCGACCATGCGCTCTACCTGATGCACTACCGCGGCTACGGGCAGAGCACGGGTGAACCCGGTGAACCCGCCTTGCACGCAGACGCCCGCGCGCTGTACGAGCATGTGCGGCGCGAGCACACGGAGATCAAGCTGATCGGCCGCAGCCTGGGCAGTGGCGTCGCCGCCCGCCTCGCGAGCGAGCAGGTGGTGGCCCGGCTGGCCCTGGTCACGCCCTATGACAGCATCGAGCACGTGGCGGTCGAACTCTACCCCTGGTTGCCGGTGCGCTGGCTGATCCGGGATCGATTCGATTCGGCGGCGGTGGCCGGTCGCATCAGCGCGCCGACCATGCTCATCGCCGCCGAACACGACACGCTGATCCGGCCACTGCGCACGGCGCAACTCGCCCGGCACTTCAAGCCGGGTGTGGCGCGTTCGGTTGTGGTGCCAGGCGCCGACCACAACGACATCGGCGCCCATCCGGTCTACGACCGTGCGCTGGTCGAGGCGCTGGCTGCGGATTGATCTGAATCAATTCGTTTTCATTTCCGGCGCCGCACCGTGTTTGTGCATGGCGCCGTTTGATCTTCCGCAAGTGGGTCCCATGCCGGGTCTTCTGTAATCCCTGCCGGGAATGTTCCCGTGTCAAGGACCGAAGGAAGAACATGAAGAAGCACATCGTTGCCGTTGCCGCACTCTGTTTGCTGGGCTCGGGCGCCGCACTGGCGCAGGACTTCAAGGCGGGAAACCTGCTGGTGCGTGCCCGCGCCGTTCACCTGGACAGCGCCAACAAGGACAGCACGGGCCTGGACCTCGCCGTCAACGACAAGTGGCTGCCCGAAGTGGATTTCACCTATTTCATGAGTTCGAACCTGGCGGCCGAACTGATCCTGACCGTGCCCCAGAAGCACACGCTGACCGCGGGCGGCGCCCCCATCGGCAGCCTGAAGCACCTGCCGCCCACATTGACGGTGCAGTACCACTTCACGGACCTGGGGGCCTTCAAGCCGTACGTGGGCGCGGGTCTGAACTACACCCGCTTCAGCTCGGTGAACCTGCCCGCTGGTGTGGACATCAAGCGCAACAGCTTCGGTCTGGCGCTGCAGGCGGGCATGGACTTTCGCCTGACCGACACGATGTTCCTGAACGTCGACGTGAAGAAGGTCCAGATCGCCACCAAGGTGAGCGCGGGGGGCACCGAGATCGGCAAGCTGAAGGTGGACCCGCTGTTGCTGGGTGTCGGTGTGGGCTGGAAGTTCTGACACCCAAGCGTTTCACCTGAGTCCGAGCCCGGCGCGTCCTGCGTCCGGGCTTTTTTTCGTGCGCGCCGGCCTGCCGGTGCCGTTGTGCGCTCAGGCCGTCCGGGCCAGCCCCAGCGTGAACAGCACGCCATCGGCCACGTTGCGCGCCTGCACCGTGCCGCCCATCTTGCCCATGTAGGTCTTGACCACGAACAGGCCCTGGCCGCGGTGGCCTTCCGTCGGCGGCAGGTCGGACACGCCGTAGTCAAAAATGCGCGGCAGCAGCGCCGCGCCAATCGCCGGCCCCTGGTTGTGCACCGCGATCCAGGCCTGTTGCGGATCGGCCGTCAGCGACAGGGTGATGGCCGTGCCCGGTGTGCGGCAGCGCTGGGCGTTGCTCAGGAGGTGCGTGACCACGTCTTCCAGCGCGAAGCCATCGGCCCGCACCTGCAGGCCCGCCAGCGCGGTGTTGTCGGCGTCCAGATAGCGCACGCCGTCGATGCCGGAGAAGTGCGCGTTGTCCGCGATCTGCCGCAGGAAGGCGTGGATGTCCAGCCGCTCGCTGGCCATGTCCGCGGCGACGATCGCCTCGCTCGGTGAGGCGTGGCCGTACAGCACCTTGACGGCCTGCTGCATGCGCTGCACGTAGCGGTGGCTCGGGTCCTCGGGCCGGCCGTGCAGCACCATCAGCGACTGCAGTGGCGACATGATTTCGTGGCCCACGGCGTGCCACATGTCCAGCTCCTGCTGGGCGCGCTGGTGCTCGCGCGAGATGTCGTTCTTCACCCGCTGCAGCAGGTCGGACAGGCCCCCGGCCAGGATACCCAGCTCGTCGCTGCCGCGCAGATCGCTCACGTCCAGATCGGCGAGCCGGTTTTCCGGCAGGGGCGCGTGCACGTTGTACGACACCGCCGCCGCGCGCCGGGTGAGCTGGGTCACGCGGCGGATGAGCCCGATCTCGATCAGCAGCCAGGCCAGCACGATCGCGCCTAGCATGGCCCCGACCAGCCAGAGCAGGCGCGTGGCGACGATGCTGATGCGGCGCTCCACCGTGCGCACGTCGCCCGTCAGCGTGATCTCGAAGCGGCCCACCGGCGTGGCCACGGTGTCCACCGCCTGGAGCGGGGGCACCTGGGTGTCCACCGGCAGCAGGCCCACGATGTGGCGCACCCAGGGCGATTCGCGTTCCCCCGGGTCGGCGCTGCCGTGCAGGGTCTGCTTGGCGGCGTTGCGCGTGAGGCCGGGCGCGAGGGAACTGGCCACGCGCTGGATCTGCAGGCGCTCGCCCGGCAGCAGGGACTGCGCCAGCTCGGCCAGCGCGGACGGCTCGGCCTGGCGCGGCGCGGCGGTGTCGAGCAGTTGCGCGGACGCGGGTCCCACGATCTGCAGCCCGACGCGGATGTCGGCGAGATCGGCCGGCGGCCAGACCACCCGCGCCGGAGGCAGGTGGGCCACGCGCAGGGCGTCCGAGGGCAGGCGGATGGAATAGAAGGCGCGGCGCGGGCAGTCGGGCTGCGCCTGGTCCGCGTCGGCGCAGTCCTGGCTTTGCCAGACCCAGCCGCGGAAGTCCCGCACCGGGCGGGTCTTGCGTTGCAGCGTGTCCGGCTCCGCGCCTGCCTCGGGTGCCCGAAAGCCCGCCCAGCGCCCCACCAGCGGCGCCTGCGGCTGGTTACGGGCGCTGGCCACCAGCTCCAGCGGCGCGATCCAGCGCGTGGTCTGGCCCCGCAGCGTCAGGTGCACCCGGGCGCGGTGAACGTCCTGCAGCTCCAGTTGCCCCCGTTGGCGGCCCACCAGCGGCGGGCTGACGAAACTGCCCGCGAGGTAGACGAAGCCGCCCGCGTAGGGGTTGCTGCCGATCGCCGCGCAGGCGCTGGAGCCGTCCTGGAACAACACGGCGCAACCCGAGCTCTCCAGCGCCTGCTGGGCCTTGAACGGGTCGTCGAAGTCGAGCGCGCCAAAGGGCAGCAGCAGCGGTGAGAGTTCGCCGCCTTGGCCGGGCGCGGCCGGCACGTGCTGCGGGTTGAGCAGGGCGAGTTGACCGGCCGGGTGGCGCAGGCGCGCGAGGATCTCCGACTGGGTCTTGCGAAAACTGTTCTGGTAGTTGAGGTAGCTGCGCTCCTTTTCGTGCCGCAGCACGGTCAGCGCCAGGCCCAGCGTGGCCAGCACCAGCAGCGCAAAGACGGCGCGAAAGAAGATGCGCCGCCGAAAGCCGGCCAGCCCCAGGCGCGGCACGCCGAGCTTGCCCATGCGAAAGCGCGGCAGGTCGAGGCCCGGCACCTTCATGCGGGCTTTCGGCCGGGCGCGGCAACCAGAGCCGCGCGCACCCAGCGAAAGCCCCGCATCGGCACGTTCTCGATGCCCTCGAACTGCGGGTCCACCTCGCGGAACGCGTCGCGGATGGTGCTCACGTGCTTGCGCACGTTGTCGCGGTTGCGCCCGCTCTTGACCACGTCGAACAGCTCTTCGTACGACACCACCTCGCCCGCGCGCTGGTGCAGCGTGGCAAGGATGCGCTGCGCGGTCAGCGGCAGGTTGATGCGCTGGCCGCGCCAGATCGGCGTGCGCTGCCACAGCGGGTCCAGGCTCAGCTCGTCGGCGGGCTCGGCCGGTGCAGCCTGGGCGGCCTGCCTGCGCGAGACGCGCAGGATGTCCAGGAAGGTCTCGATGAAATCGCGCTCTTCGAAGGTGGTCTTCTGCAGGTAGTCCCAGGCGTCCAGCGCTTTCATGATGCTGCGGTAGATGGCCGCGGGCATGGCCGAGACCACCAGCACCGGCGTGCCCTGGCGGTTCTTGTTGATCGCGTTGATGAGGGCCACGCCGGCGTGGCGCTCGTGGCCGAGTTCGATGTCGAGCACCACCAGGTCGTAGGGCACGCGGTTGATGGCGTTTTCCGCGTCGTCGCGGTTGAACCACTGGTCGATGCGGATGTCGGGCCGCGCCGACCGGATCCAGGTGGCCAGCTGTCGGCTGGTGGGTTGATCGTCCTCGATCAGGGCCACGCAAAGGGTCGGGGTGGGGCTGGACATGGTGCGCCATTATGAAATGGCCCCCAGCGCGCGGCCCGGAAGGAATCTTCCGCGGGCGAAGCAAATGCGCCGCGGGGCTGAAGCCTCTCGCCCGGCGCCTGCGTTGTCGCTTCCCGGGCCCTTGCGAAGAATCGGGTTCATCGGTTGAGCGGCGTCTGCCCCCCGATCCCCAGGAGTCTTCACCATGTCGTTTTCGCTCAAGCAACTCTCCGCCCGCCTGCGCCAGGCCTTCGCCCGGCCGGTGCCCGACCCCCGCACCGCGCCGCTGTTCGACGATGACGGCGCACCGCCGGCACGGCCCCGCCCGCCGCTGCGCCTGCCGCGCCTGCCCCGGCACACCGCCCCGGTGGTGGTGGGGGCCCTGCTGCTGGTCGCGGGCGGCTACACCCTGGTGCGCCACCCGCCTGCACTGACGATCAACCCGGGCCAGGCGGCCTTGCGCACCAACCAGCTCACCGGCCACCAGCAGGAACTGGGCGCGGGCAATGTCTGGGTGCTGCCCGGTCTGCACCGCCTGCGTGTGCTGTCGCTGCGCGACCAGAACTGGAAGTCGGCCGAGATGGCGCGCCACGACGGGCCGGCGCCGGTGCAGTCGGTGGAAGGGCTGTCGCTGGGCGTGGACGTGACGGTGCGCTTCGCGGTCAACCCGGCCCAGCTCGCGCTGGTGGCCAGCCGGCTGCAGGCGGACGCGGGCGCCGAGCTGGTGGACCCGGCCCTGCAGGGGGTGGTCTACAAGACCTTCGCGCGCTACACGGCGCGGGAAATCTTCTCGACCCGGCGCACGGAGATCCAGCAGGCCATGGAGGCCGAGCTCAAGCCGAAGCTGGCCGCCGAGGGCCTGATCCTGCGCAACGTGCAGGTGGGCAAGATCGACCTGCCGCCGCAGTACAGCGAGCGCATGGAAACCCTGCTGGCCGAAGAGATGGCCAGCGAAAAGATGCGCTACACGCTGGAGCTGAAGGAAAAGCGCGTGAAGGAACGCGAACTCGAAGCCCGGGCCGAGATGGTGCAGCGGGAGCTGCAGGCCGAGGCCGCCGGCAAGGTGCAGGTGATCGCGGCCAAGGCGCAGGAAGAGGCCATGAAACACGTGCTGCCCTTCAAGCAGCGCCAGGTGGAGCAGCGCAAGCTCGAAGCCGAGGCCGACAAGCAGTCGCGCATCCGCACCGCCGAAGGCAATGCCGAGGCGCGACGCATCGAGGCCGACGGCGAGGCGCTGGCGCGCCAGCGCCTGGCCCAGGCCGAGGCGTACCGGCTGGAGGCCGTGGGCAAGGCCAACGCCGAACAGATGGCGCGCGAAGGCAGCCTGCTGAGCCGCCATCCGCTGCTGATCCAGAAGGTCATGGCCGACAAGCTGTCGGACAAGGTGCAGGTCATCATCGCCGCGCCGCCGGCCGACGGCGGTTTCATCGGTTCGGGGCTGTTGGGCCACCCGGGCAAGGCCGTCGCGCTCGCCTCGGGGGCCGCCGCCGACGAAGGGGAAGAAGAATGAACGGCCCCGCCCACCCGCCCGAGACGGCCGTGAAAACCTGTCTGCGTTATGTGGCCACGGCCGCGCTGGCCGCGGCGGCGGCCTGGCTGCTGGTGTTCGTGGCGCCCCCGGCCCAGGCCGCCGAGGCGCAGAAGCCAGCGCTGCCGCCACAGGCGCTGATCGTGCAGGACGCGGTGGCGCTGCGCGCCGCGCCACGCGACGCCGCGGCCCAGCAAGCCCGGCTGTGGCAGGGCGAGCTGCTGGAGATCCGCGGCGAGCGCCTGGAGTACGTGCAGGTCTGGGACCACCAGCGCGAACGCGGTGGCTACGTGCGGGCCAGCCAGTTGCGCCGCCTGTCCCTGGACGCGGCCCACGCCGACGAACTGCTGGCGGTGCTGCGCTTCGTCAAGGACAGCGCGGGCAGCGAAGGCCTGGGTTTCGGCTACGGCGCGGCCTGGCTGCGGGCGGCCAGCCCGGCGCAGTTGTCGGGCCCGGTGGGGGCGGAGGTGCTCGACGCGGTGGCCGGCGCGGCCCAGCGGCTGGCGCAACGGGCGTCGGCCGTGGGCCTGTCCCGCGGCGCCCAGGAAGCGTTGCTGGGCCAGCTGGACGCGGCGGGGCGCTACGGCATCCGTTTCAACAGCCACGAGCGCGGGGACCGCATGCAGATCTGTTACGACGGCGAACTGTTCACCCGCGTGCTGGCCATGTCCGCGGCCAGCCCAGAGCAGCGCGCCCGCGCCGCGCTGGCCCTGACGAGCCCGGAATGCGAAGACCCCACGCTCGGTGTGCTGCAGCGCATCCAGCGCCAGGAAGACAGCGCCAGCCTGCTGGACCAGGCCGATGCGCCGGGCCTGGCGCCGGTGCTGAAGAACCGCTTGCAGATGCGCCGTGCCAGTGTCTGGTCGGCGGTGGCTTTCGAGCGCTCGCGCCGGGCGCCGGGCGGTGCAGACGCCGCCACCGCCGCCGAGCAGGCGCTGGAGGCGCTGGCGCGGGTGGACCCGCAGGGCCTGCCCGACACCGACGCGAGCCTGATGAACGACGCGGTGATGCGTGTGAACGCCTCGCGCTGGGCGGCGGTGCCTGCCAGCATGCCGAGCAAGGGCCTGCAGCTGCGCACCAGCCCGGGCACGCAGGCGGGGCAGACCTGCGTGAGTCTGCACGGCGGCGCGGCGGGCAGCGCACCGCTGTGGACGCAGTGCAGCCACGGCGTGGTGTGGCCGGCCTCGTTCAGCGTGAACCGCGAAGGCAATGCCGCGGCCCTGGCGGTGCAGCCAATGGCGGGGTGGCGCGAACTCTGGCTGCTGCGCAAGCAGGCCGGCGGCTGGACGCTGAGCGTGCTGCCCCCGGCGCCCACCCTGCCGGGCATTGGCTACGCTGAGCTCGCGGGCTGGGTGCCGGGCGGGCGCCAGGTGCTGGTGGCGCGCGAAGCCCGGGGCGAGGGCCGGTACCAGCGCCGCTACGAAGTGCTCGATCTGGTCACGCTCGCCCCCCAGCGCCAGGCCAGCGACCCGAGCGTGCTGGGCGCTTTCCAGCGCTGGCAGATGCCGCAGTGGAAGCAGCAGAGCGTGAGCCTGCGTTGAGGGCTGGGGACTGCCTCGCAGACGCAGCACCCTGCGCCTGCGGCAGAAAACTATCGAGAAAGCCCTTGAACGGAGCGTCCAGGGACCAGAGTGTCAGCGTTCGTCGTAGCTCACCACGAGCCGGTCGGTCGTCGGCCGCGCCTGGCAGCTCAGCACGAAGCCCTTGTCGGTTTCCCAGGGCTCGAGGGTGAAGTTCTTGTCCATGGTGACGGCGCCTTCCACCACCTTGGCGCGGCAGGTGCAGCACACACCACCGCGGCACGACCAGGGCAGGTCCAGGCCGGCGTTGAGCGCCACGTCCAGCACGTGTTCGTCCTTGCCCATGCGCAACTGGTGCGGCTTGCCGTCGAGCACCACGGTCAACGCCACCTCGCCTTCGGTTGGCACGGCCGGGTGGCCGAGCACCGCAGCCTGGCGCTGATCGGCGGGCAGGGCTTCCAGTGTGGGTGAAGTGAAGCGTTCGGTGTGCACGCGGTCGGGCCGCACGCCGGCCTCCAGCAGCGCCTGCTGCGTGGCTTCGATCATGGCGTCGGGGCCGCAGATGAACACCTCGTCCATGCTGCCCACCGGCAGCAGCGCGGCGATGATGGCGCGCACCTTGTCGCCGTCGATGCGGCCTTCGAGCAGCGGCACTTCCTGCGCCTGGCGCGAGAGCACGTGGATCAGCGTAAGGCGGCCGGGGTAGCGGTCCTTCAGGTCCTGCAGCGCTTCGTTGAACATCACGCTGGCCATGCGCCGGTTACCGAAAACGAGCGTGAATTTGCTGTCGGCCGATTCCTCCAGCGTGCTGGCCATGATGGACAGGATGGGCGTGATGCCCGAGCCGGCCGCAAAACCCACGCGGTGGATGGCGCGCGGCTTGTGCACGGTGAAGCGGCCGTCGGGCGGCATCACGCGCAGCGCGTCCCCGGTTTTCAGCTCGGTCGCAGCCCAGTTCGAGAACACACCGCCTTCGACCGGCCGGATGCCCAGCGTGAGTTCGCCCTGTTGCGTGAGCAGGCTGCGCGGGCTGCTGATGGAATAGCTGCGCCGCACGTCCTGTCCGCCGATGGTGGTGCGCAGGGTGAGGAACTGGCCGGGCTCGAAGGCGAAGGTCTCGCGAAGTTCCGGCGGAATGTGCAGCGACACCGCCACCGATCCGGCGGCCTCGGGGTGGATGCGTGAGACGGTGAGGTCGTGGAAGCGGGGGGCTGTGGACATATCAATACGGTTTGAAATAGTCGAAGGGTTCAAGGCAGTCGAGGCAGCGGTACAAGGCTTTGCACGCGGTTGAACCAAACGGCGAGGTTTGTGTGGTGTTGATGGAGCCACATTGCGGGCAAGGCACGGCCTCGCGCGCGAGGACCTGGCGCGAGAACTTCACGACACCGGCAGGTTCATGGGCACGGCTGCCGCATTGCGGCGGCGCGATGCCGTAGGCGCGCAGCTTCTCGCGCGCGGCCTCGCTCATCCAGTCGGTGGTCCAGGCGGGCGAGAGCTGCGTGATGACGCGGCCGGGCAGTCCGGCGGCGCTCAAGGCAGCGTGGATGTCGTCCTCGATCTGGCCCATGGCCGGGCAGCCGCTGTAGGTGGGCGTGATGACGACTTCCGGCACGCCGTCGGCCCCTTCGCGCACGTCACGCAGGATGCCCAGCTCGCTCAGGCTGATGACCGGAATCTCCGGGTCGGCCAGGTGCGCCAGTGCCTCGGTGATGGCCTGCAGCGAAGCGTGGGTGGTCACATCCATGGTGTTCACCAGACTGCGGTCGGGTGCGCGCGCGCCAGGCTCTGCATCTCCGCCAGCAAAAAGCCCAGGTGCTCCGAGTGCACGCCCACATGGCCCTGGGCCACGTAGCCCGCGTGTGGCTGGTCGTGGCGCGTGAGCGTGGCCTCGGTCAGGGTGTCGTTGACCAGGGCGTTCCAGTGATCGCGCAGGGTAGCCGTGTCCATGCCGCTGCCGTCGGCTGCAGCCGCCTGTTCGGCGGGCGACGGCTGCCAGAAGGCTTCACAGTAGGGCAGCAGGTGGTCCAGCGCGGCCTGCGCGCGGCGGTGGGATTCTTCGGTGCCGTCGCCGAAACGCACCAGCCAGTCCGACGCATGGCGCAGGTGGTAGCGCACTTCCTTCAAGGACTTGGCGGCGATGGCGGCCAGCTGCGCATCCTTCGACGCCTGCAGGCTGTCCCAAACCAGCACCATCAGCGCACTGACGAGAAAGTTGCGCGCGATGGTCACCGCGTAGTCGCGCTCGCTCACCGCGTAACCCACCAAGGCTCCGTGGTGTGGCAGCTCCATCAGTGTGTGGCAACGGAACTCGGCGGTGTCGCGAAAGTAGGCCAGCGTGTCTTCGGTGATCAGGTTGTTCTGGCGTGCGCCCTGCAGATGCGCGAAGCGCTGCGCCTCGGCCGGGTCGGCGTTGATGAGGCTGGCCGCGTGCTGGTAGAGCAACCGCGCCTGGCCGATCAGGTCCAGGCTGTTGTTCGCCAGGGCCAGGTCTTCTTCGAGGACGGGGCCGTGACCGCACCACTCGGCATTGCGTTGGCCGAGCACCAGGGCGTTGTCGGCCAGGTGCAATACGTAGTCAACTGGAGCCCCCACGCTTCCCACTGCGTGTGGTGCGCTGCCCCCCAAGGGGGTGCTCGCTTGCTTGGGGCGGCCCTGCGCGGCGCTCGGTTCGGTGGCCTTCATCACATGTGCCCCACTTTTTCGGGGATTTCGTAGAAGGTCGGGTGGCGGTAGATCTTGTCGGCCGCGGGGTCGAAGAAGCTGTCCTTGCTGTCGGGTTCGCTGGCGGTGATGGCGTTGGACGGCAGCACCCAGATGCTCACGCCTTCCTGGCGGCGGGTGTAGACGTCGCGCGCCATCTGCAGCGCGTGTTGTGCGTCGCTGGCGTGCAGACTGCCGCAGTGCTTATGCTCCAGGCCCTGTTTGCTGCGGACGAACACTTCCCAGAGCGGCCATTCTTTCAGTGCGGGTGTCGATGCGGGCGCGTTCATGCGGCCTCCTTCAGGTTGCGGGCTTGCTGTCTGGCGGCGTGGGCCAGGGCGGCTTCGCGCACCCAGGCCCCTTGCTCGTGGGCTTTCACGCGGGTCGCCAGACGTTCCTTGTTGCAAGGGCCGTGGCCGTTGACCACGGCCCAGAACTCGTCCCAGTCGATCTGGCCGTAGTCCCAGTGGCCGCGCGCTTCATTCCACTTCAGGTCCGGGTCGGGCAAGGTGACGCCCAGCACCTCGGCCTGCGGCACGGTGGCGTCGATGAACTTCTGGCGCAGGTCGTCGTTGCTGATGCGTTTGATGCCCCAGCGCATGCCCTGCACGCTGTTGGGGCTGTCGGCGTCGGGCGGGCCGAACATGGCGAGGCATTTCCACCAGTAGCGGTTGACGGCATCCTGCACCATGGCTTTCTGCTCGGCCGTGCCCTGCATCATCACCAGCAGCGCTTCGTAGCCCTGGCGCTGGTGAAAGCTCTCTTCCTTGCAGACGCGGATCATGGCGCGGGCATAGGGTCCGTAGCTGCAACGGCACAGCGGGATCTGGTTCATGATCGCCGCGCCGTCCACCAGCCAGCCGATCACGCCCACGTCGGCCCAGTTCAGCGTCGGGTAGTTGAAGATCGAGCTGTACTTGGCTTTACCGCTGTGCAGGCCGTCGAGCATCTGGTCGCGGCTGGCTCCCAGGGTTTCGGCGGCGCTGTACAAATAGAGGCCGTGGCCGCCTTCGTCCTGCACCTTGGCGATCAGGATGGCCTTGCGTTTCAGGCTGGGCGCGCGGCTGATCCAGTTGCCTTCGGGCAGCATGCCGACGATCTCGCTGTGCGCGTGCTGGCTGATTTGGCGCACCAGAGTCTTGCGGTAGCCGTCGGGCATCCAGTCGCGCGGCTCGACCTTGCCGTCGGCGTCGATCACGGTGTCGAAATGCGTTTGCAGGGCGGCATCTTCGGCGCTGGTCGGTGCCGCCACGGCCTTCAGACCGGGCTTGGCCTCGCTGTCGGCGACTGAAAATGATTGGGTGTACATGCGTGTCTCCTGACCCCGAAACCGGGTGCCGAATGGGGTGAAGCGGCAGTATATGCAATTAACCGACCGATCGGTTGGTTAATTGTCTGGGGGCGGCTCAGGGTTTTTCCGGGGAGGGGCTTTGCGCGATGGGCAGGGCGCACAGGGCGCTCTTTTCCGTACAGTCGGATCCATGTCCTTCACTGACAGGCCTTTCCCTTTTTGCGCAGGCTCCTGGTCGCAACGCTGCGCCAGGTTCACGGTCGCGTTGCTGGCGGGGTTCACGGTGGGGGTGGGTCACAGCGGTCCGGCGGTGGTCAGCGGGACAGCGGCCCAGCGGGTGTTTGTCGCGGACCGTGCTTCCGACGGGGTGCCTCTGAATGCCAGCACCGCTTGCGGGCTGCCGGACTTTCGGGCTGCGCTGGAGCAGCGCCTCAACGCCGCGCGGGCCGTGGCACGTTCCTGCGGGAACTCGGTCATGCCAGTTGCCGGTCCGCTGGTGTGGAATCAACGCCTGTTTTCAGCCGCGGACCGCCATGCCCGTGACATGGCCACCCGGAACTACTTCTCTCACACCAGCCTGGACGGGCGTTCCCTGGCCCAGCGGGTGGCGGCTGAGGGTTATGCGTGGACATCGGTGGGCGAGAACCTGGCGGCTGGTCAATCCACGGTGGACGGTGTGCTCTCGGGCTGGCTCTCCAGCCCCGGGCATTGCAGCAACCTGATGAGCCGGCAGTTCGAGGCGGTGGGGGTGAGCTGTGTGTGGCAAGCGGGCAGCCGGTTTGGCCACTACTGGGTCATGGTGCTGGCCCGGCCCTGAAATCGGTGCCGGGGCCTTGACGCCGCAGTGCGGCGGCTTCAGCCGCCGGTGTCGAGCGTCTGGCCTTTGCCGCGGCCCCGACCGAGGTGGGTCAGCAACTGGGGCAAGGCCACCTGCAGCGCCGCTTTCAGCGTGTGGGGCGGGTTGATGACGAACATGCCGCTGGCTGTGAGTCCTGGCCGGTCGTCCGGGCCGTGGGTCGGGTCCTGCCCGATGGCCAGCGTCGCGTTCAGCCAGGGCCGTTGCGCCTGATTGCTCAGGGTCTTCAGCCGGCGGGGCAGGTCGTGCGCCTCCGGGCGCGGAATGATCGGATACCAAACGAGGTAGGTGCCGGTCGGAAAACGGCGGATGAGTTCCTGTATGCAGGCGCTCACTTTGCCGTAGTCGCTTTTGATCTCGTAGCTCGGATCGATCAGCACCACGGCGCGCTTGGAGCCGGTGGCCGACGGCGGCGGCGGGAGCAAAGGCTTGACGCCCTCGAAGCCGTCCTGCAGCGCCACGGCGATCTGGCGCCCCGCTTCGAGTTGGGCGATGTTGGCGTTGAGGGTGCGGCTGTCGGTCGGGTGCAGCTCGAACAGCTTGAGCTTGTCGCGCGATTCGGTGCGCAGCAGCGAATGCAGGACGAAAGGCGAACCCGGGTAGACGCGCAGCAGCCCCGATGGGTTGTAGCTGGCGATCAGGTCGAGGTAGTCGTCGATCACCGGCGCGGCGGCCACGGGCGCGGCGCCCGCTGGACGCAGGGCGGCCATCAGCTTGACCACGCCGTCTTTGGCTTCACCCCCGGTCTCCGTGTAGTCACCGTCCAGCCGGTACAGCCCGGCGCCCGCGTGGGTGTCCACCAGGGTGATGCCCGCTTCTTTCTGCATCAGATGGCGCAGCGTGGCGATGAGGGTGATGTGCTTGAGCACGTCGGCGTGGTTGCCGGCGTGGAAGGCGTGTCGGTAACTGAACATGGGTCGATGGTAGCGCCCCCAGGCAGCCCAGACACACGCCGCCTATCTGCAACTTGCCAATCGGTACCGATATTTCGTACAATCGAGGGCTTCGCAGCGAAACGCAAGGCTCCGCGACGAAGACCGCACACCGGGCAACCGGGGTGCAAAACCCCACCTAAGAGTGTTCCGACAGAGAACAACCGACCGTGGAAAAGAGCCGCCAAACCCTCCTTCAAAGAGAAAACTCATGACTACTACGTTCAGCGCCAAACCAGCTGACGTGAAGCACGAGTGGTTTGTGATTGACGCGACCGACAAGGTCCTCGGACGAGTTGCCAGTGAAGTGGCTCTCCGTTTGCGCGGCAAACACAAGGCCATTTACACGCCTCACGTCGATACCGGTGACTACATCGTCATCATCAACGCGTCCAAGATCCGCGTCACGGGCACCAAGTCCCTCGACAAGATTTATTACCGCCACTCCGGTTACCCGGGCGGTATCTACGCCACCAACTTCCGCGACATGCAGGCCAAGCACCCCGGCCGCGCGCTCGAGAAGGCCGTCAAGGGCATGCTGCCCAAGGGCCCGCTCGGCTACGCCATGATCAAGAAGCTCAAGGTGTACGGCGGTGCTGAGCACCCGCACACCGCCCAACAGCCGCAAGTGCTGGAACTCTAAAGGAGCCTTGAGATGATTGGTGAATGGAACAATGGCACCGGCCGTCGCAAATCCAGCGTCGCTCGTGTGTTTCTGAAAAAAGGCTCCGGCCAGATCGTGGTCAACGGCAAGGACATCCAGTCCTACTTCGGCCGTGAAACCTCGATCATGATCGCCAAGCAACCGCTGCTGCTGACCAACCACGCCGAAACCTTCGACGTGATGGTCAACGTGCACGGTGGTGGCGAATCCGGCCAGGCTGGCGCGGTGCGCCACGGCATCACTCGCGCCCTGATCGACTACGACGCCACGCTCAAGCCGAGCCTGTCGCAAGCCGGTTTCGTCACGCGCGATGCCCGCGAAGTCGAACGTAAGAAGGTCGGTCTGCGTTCCGCACGCCGCGCCAAGCAGTTCAGCAAGCGCTAAAGCGCCGGGCTTCTGCCGCAGAAACCGCCTGCAAGCTTGCCTTGGGGCGGTTTTTGCATTTGGGGCCGTGTGATCCGGGTTCTCAATTCCCAATCGAAAGGTGTCTGAATGAGGTTGCGTCTCCTGCGACGACGGCTCACCGTCAGCGCGCCCCGGGTTTCGGTGCGCAGCGCGATGCCCTGGCCGTTTCGCTGGCTGCTGGGTGCCGTGGTGCTCGGTTTTTCGGGTGCCCTGGCGCTCTGGGCGTTCGAGGTGGGCAAAGACATCGCCGGGCTGGACCGCAACGCCAAACAGGAACTGGAGCGCCTGCGCAACGAGGTGCAGGACCTTCGTGCCGAGCTGGTGCGGGCGCAGTCCGTCTCCAACACCTCGGAGAGCCTGCTGACGGCAGAGAAGGCGGCCCAGGCGCAACTGGTGCAGCAGATCCGCCAACTGGAGGCGGACAACCAGGTGCTGCGCAGTGACCTGGGGTTCTTCGAGCGCCTGATCCCGGGGTCGGGAAGTGGCGCATTGAACATTCGCGGCCTGCAGGTTGATCGTCTGGCGCAGAACCAGCTCAAGTGGCAGGTGCTGATGATCCAGGCCACCAAGAACGCGCCCGATTTCAAGGGTGTGTTGGAGGTGAGCTTTGCCGGCACGCTGGAGGGCAAGCCCTGGTCGGCCGTTCAGGCGCCGTCGCCGCAGCCGGTGCTGATCAAGGGCTATCTGCGCCAAGAGGGGCTGGTGGACGTTCCCGAACAGGCCGTGGTAAAAACCGTGACCGCAAAAATCCTGCAGGACGGCAAGGTGCTGGCCCTGCACACCATCAAGCTCTAATCAACTGTCGTTTCGGAGAACTCCATGTTTGGCAAGAAGAAGCAACCCCCCATCAAAAGCCTGATCGCCCATGGAACGCGCATTGAAGGCAATGTGTTTTTCCACGACGGACTGCGGGTGGATGGTGATGTGGTGGGTGATATCCGCGCCAGCGATGAGCAGTCCAGCATCCTGGTGATCAGCGAATCGGCCACCGTGACCGGCCAGATCCACGCCGACCACGTCATCATCAACGGCAGCGTCAAGGGCCCTGTGCTGGCGTTTGATCTGCTGGAGCTGCAGCCCAAGGCACGGATCGAGGGCGACGTGTCCTACAAAGCCCTGGAGATGCACCAGGGCGCAACGATCTCGGGTCAGCTCAAACCCATGACCGGCGGTCTCGAAGACAAACCCACACTCAAACTGGCGGCAAACAACGGCTGAGCACAAACCCGAGCGATTTGCTATAGCATTGCATCCGATGTGGACGAATGGCGTCCACCAGCCGTGTTCAGGAAGCCCCCCGGAAACGGCTCAAGCCCTATGTCAGGACACCCCATGAGCGCAGTTGCAGAAAACATCCAGACCGACATGCCAGCACCGCTGGTCTTCACCGACAGCGCCGCGGCCAAAGTGGCCGAGTTGGTGGCCGAAGAGGGCAACCCGGACCTCAAGCTGCGCGTGTTTGTGCAGGGCGGTGGCTGCTCGGGTTTCCAGTACGGTTTCACTTTTGACGAGGTGGTCAACGAAGACGACACCACCATGACGAAGAACGGTGTTTCTCTGTTGATCGATGCCATGAGCTACCAGTACCTGGTCGGCGCCGAGATCGACTACAAGGAAGACTTGGAGGGTGCCCAGTTCGTCATCAAGAACCCCAATGCCTCGACCACCTGTGGTTGTGGCTCCAGCTTCAGCGTCTGATCGGGCGCAGTCAAAGCGCCCGGCGCTTCCCGGCCAGCAAAAAGCCCCGTCAATTTGACGGGGCTTTTTTGTGGGTGCAACCCGGACTTCAGCGCCAGTTGCGATCCCATTGTTCGTTCTCGCGATCCCGGCGATGGCCGCGGTACACCTCCGGATACGGACGTGTTCCACCGATGTAGACCACTTCGGGTTCCGCCTGGGGCGCCGGGCGGTATTGCATCTGCTGCCGCGGCGCGGGCGCCGCGATGACGGGTTGCACGTTCACATGGACAAAGCGACCCGGTTCTTCGGGCATCTGCACGTTGTAGCGCCGGCCGGCGTACTCGTACACCACGTCGTAGGCCACGGTCTGGTTTTCGTAGAAGGTCTGGGTGCTGCACTGCTGCACGGTCTGCGTGCGGGTCTGTCCGCGGCCTTCGATGTGGTTGCCGAGCACGGCACCACCGAACAGGCCGATGGCCGTGGCCACCGCACGCCCGCTGCCCCCGCCGATGGCGTTGCCCATGGCGCCGCCGGCGATGCCGCCGATCAGCGCACTGGCGCCCGACTTGTGGCCGGGTACGGTCACCGTCTGGTTCTGGCACACCTCGCGCGGCGTGGCCACTTGCTGGATGATGGGTTTGCTGCTGAGCACACGGGCGCGTTCATCCTGGGCCTGGACGGCACCGGCGCCTGCCAGGGCGATCACACCGGTGAGGACGGGAAGGAGGATGGAACGGTCAGGGGTTTTCATGGAAAGCTCCTTGGTTGAGGAGCCTCCATCGTGCGGGGCTTGTGTCAAGCCGCTTCACCGCCTGTGTAAAGCTGCTGCCAGACATGTAACGTCTGGTGTCGGCTTCAAACGTCCGAAGAAATCCCGAGCAGATCGCGGGCCAGCGCTTCGGCGACCTTGATGCCGTCCACGCCCGCGGAGAGGATGCCGCCGGCGTAGCCCGCGCCCTCGCCCGCCGGGTAGAGCCCGCGGGTGTTCAGGCTCTGGCAGTCCGTCCCGCGCGTGATGCGCAGCGGCGACGAGGTGCGCGTTTCCACACCGGTGAGCACGGCATCGGCCATGTCGTAGCCCTTGATCTTGCGGCCGAACACGGGGATGGCTTCGCGCATGGCCTCAATGGCGAAATCCGGCAGCGCGGGTGCGAGGTTGCCGAGCTTCACGCCCGGCTTGTACGACGGGTCCACCGTGCCGAGCGCTGTGGACGGTGTCTGGGCCACGAAGTCGCCCACCAGCTGGCCAGGGGCTTCGTAGGTGCCGCCGCCGAGCTCGTAGGCGCGGGCCTCCAGCTGCCGCTGCAACACGATGCCGGCGAGCGGGTGCGTCTGGCCTTGTGCGGCCAGTGCCCGCGCCTGCGTGGCGTAACGCGCGCCATCGGCCTCACCGAAAGCGGCGGTCCAGAGCGGCAGGTCTTCTGGAAATGTCTGCGGGAAGTCCGCCACGTCGATGCCCACCACCAGGCCTGCGTTGGCGTTGCGCTCGTTGCGCGAGTACTGGCTCATGCCGTTGGTGACCACGCGGCCCGGCTCGGAGGTGGCCGCCACCACGGTGCCGCCCGGGCACATGCAGAAGCTGTAGACCGCGCGGCCGTTTTTGGCGTGGTGCACCAGCTTGTAATCGGCCGCGCCCAGCAGCGGGTGGCCGGCGTGGCGGCCCCAGCGCGCGCGGTCGATCACGCTTTGCGGGTGCTCGATGCGGAAGCCCACCGAGAACGGCTTGGCTTCGAGGAACACGCCCGCATCGTGCAGCAAGGCAAAGGTGTCGCGCGAGCTGTGGCCGAGCGCCAGAACCGCGCGCCGCGCGGGCAGTTCGGTGACCACCCCGCTGTCCAGCTGCAACACGCGCAGGCCGGTCAGTTGCTGCTGACCGTCGCTTGAGGGTGCCAGTGCGAGGCCGACCACCTGCTGCTGGAAGCGGATCTCGCCGCCCAGCGCGATGATCTTCTCGCGCATCGCCTCGACCACCTTGACCAGCTTGAAGGTGCCGATGTGCGGGTGCGCCTGGTACAGGATCTCGGGCGGAGCACCCGCGTCCACGAACTCCTGCATCACCTTGCGGCCGAGGAATCGCGGGTCCTTGATCTGGCTGTAGAGCTTGCCGTCCGAAAAGAGACCGGCCCCGCCTTCGCCGTACTGCACATTGCTCTGCGGGTTCAGTACTTTCTTGCGCCACAGGCCCCAGGTGTCCTTGGTGCGCTCGCGCACCGGTTTGCCACGCTCCAGCACGATGGGTTTGAGGCCCATCTGCGCCAGCGCCAGCGCGGTGAACAGGCCGCAGGGACCGAGACCAACCACCACCGGGCGATCCGCCTCGTCGGCGGGCCAGCCGGTGGGCGCGTGACCCGGCGCTTGCCAGGCCATGTCGGGTGTGGACTGGATGTGCGGGTTGTTCGCAAAGCGGGCCAGCAGACCCGGCTCCAGCGCCGGATCGGACAGCGTCACGTCCACGATGTACACGGCCAGCAACTCGGCCTTGCGGGCGTCGAAGCTGCGCTTGAACACGTGCAGGTGGGTGATGCCCTCGGGCGCGATGCCCAGCGCCTGCGCAGCCAGTCGGGTGAGGGCCTCGACCGGGTGTGGCGGCGGGATGCGGTCTTCGTCGGTTTCGGACGGCGCGTCGGACGCGCGGCGGTGTTCGGCCGGCACGTCGGCCAGCGGGAGCTTGAGTTCGGAGAGTCGGATCATGATGAAGAGGGCTTGTGTTTATCAAGCAAGGGGTCCCTATTGTCGTCAAAGCCGCGACCGGCTTTGTGGAGCACCCGGCTTTTGGTGGGCGGTTTAAATAAATCCGGGTAAAATAATAAAACCCGTATAAAATAAGCACCATGAACACCGTCACCACCTCCACATGCACCGCTTTTCTCGGCCATCGTCGTGTCGCCAACGGCTCTTATGCCGAGGTGGACCAGGCGTTGCGCGCGCTGGACCTGAGCGCTGGGGGCCTGCTGGTGTTTGACGACGCCAGCGGCGCCCTGGTGGACCACCCCTGGCCAGCCGGCTACGCACCTGCACAGGCCGCCGGCGCTCCCGCAGACGAGTCCGAAGCCGCGATCGCATCGCAAGGCGTGGGCCGTCCGCGCTTGGGTGTGGTGGCGCGCGAGGTCACGCTGCTGCCGCGCCACTGGGCGTGGCTGGCTCAGCAACGTGGTGGCGCGTCGGCCGCCCTGCGCCGGCTGGTGGAAGAGGCGCGGCGCAGCCAGGGTGAACAAGATGTGACGCGATTGGCCAAGGAACGGGTCTACCGTTTCATGAGCGCGATCGGCGGTGGCTTGCCCGGTTTCGAAGAGGCTTCGCGGGCGCTGTTCGCGCAAGACGCCGGGGCGTTCGCCCAACGCACGGCTCACTGGCCCGCCGATGTGCGGGACCACATCGCCTGGCTCGCCCGCGACGCCTTTGCCGCCACGCCGCGCCCAGCCATCAGCGCCGACTGAGTGCCGCTGATCCACCCATCCCCCTTTTTCAGCGATTCGATCCATGCAAGCCCATCCCTCCGGCCCAGCAAAACCCCTCTGGCGCATCTACCTGGTGTTTCTCGCGCCCATGGTGCTGTCCAACTTCCTGCAAAGCTTCTCGGGCACCCTCAACGGCATCTTCATCGGTCAGATGCTCGGCACCCACGCGCTGGCGGCGGTGTCGGGCATGTTCCCGATCTTCTTTTTCTTCATCTCGCTGGTGATCGGCCTGGGCGCGGGCGCGTCGGTGCTGATCGGCCAGGCCTGGGGCGCACGGGAGCCCGAGAAGGTCAAGGCCATTGCGGGCTCGGCGCTGGCACTGGGGGCCTTGATCGGCATCGTGGCGGCGCTGCTGGGCAGCGTGTTTGCGCGCGAGGGGTTGCAGGCACTGGGCACGCCCGCGGACGTGCTCGACGACGCCACCGCCTACGCGCGGATGATGATGCTGCTCATGCCGCTGCTGCTGGTGGTCATCCTCTACACGCAGCTGCTGCGCGGCGTGAGCGACACCGTGACCCCGCTGCTGGCCCTGTTGCTGTCCACCGGCCTGGGCCTGGTGCTGACGCCCGCCCTGATCAAAGGCTGGCTGGGGCTGCCGCCCATGGGCATCCAGAGCGCGGCACTGGCGGGTTTTGTGTCCCAGGCGGCGTCGCTGGGCTTCCTGGTCTGGCGCCTGCGGCGCAAGGGCAGCGTGCTTGCGCCAGACCGGATGCTGCTCCAGTCCCTGCGGCTGGACGGCAAGATACTGACCCAGGTGATGCGCATCGGTCTGCCCACCGGGCTGCAGATGGTGGTGATCTCGATCTCGGAGCTGGTGATCCTGTCGCTGGTCAACGGCCACGGCTCGCAGGCCACGGCGGCCTACGGCGCGGTGACGCAGATCGTCAACTACGTGCAGTTTCCCGCGCTGTCCATCGCCATCACCGCGTCCATCCTCGGCGCGCAGGCCATCGGTGCGGGCCGGGTGGAGCGCCTGGGGGCCATCCTGCGCACGGGGCTGTGGATGAACGTGTGCGTGACCGGCTCGCTGGTGCTGCTGGGCTACGCGCTCTCGCACGGGATGCTGGGCCTGTTCCTCACGCAGCCCGAGGTGCTGGCGCAGGCCGAACACCTGCTGCACATCATGTTGTGGAGCATGCTGCTGTTCGGCTTCCAGTCGGTGGTGGGCGGCATCATGCGCGCCAGCGGCGTGGTGCTGATGCCGGTGGCGATTTCCATCGCCTGCATCCTGCTGGTGCAGCTGCCGGTGGCCTACGGGCTGAACCAGCGCCTCGGGCTGGAGGGCGTGTGGATGGCGTTCCCAGTGACCTACGCGGCCATGCTGGCGCTGCAGACCGGCTACCACCAGCTGGTGTGGCGCTTCAAGAAGATCGAGCGTCTCGTTTGAATGGGTGACAGGACGATCCGCCGCCGGGCCGCCCCAAGGCGGATCAGCCCCCTCGGGGGGCAGCGACCCGCGCAGCGGCGGAGCGTGGGGGCATTTCCATTGGATAATCGCGGCGTGAAGCGCGCCAGGCCGTCGCTGGCACAGCCCGCAAGGGAACCCGAAAGGGAGTGCTGGAGGAACGTCCGGACTGCACAGGACAGCGTAGGAGGTAACACCTCTCCACCGACAAGCCGCAAGGCCCTAAGGTGAGGATCAGAGCAACAGAGACGAGCCGATTCAGTTCGGGTGAAACGGGCAATCTCTACGCGCAGCAATACCAAATAGGCCAACAAAATCCGGCGTATCGGCGCGCTTCACACTATTTTCGGATCCGGCGGTTCAACGGCCGCCGTCCACCAGCCAGCGCACAAAGCGCTCGGCCTCCCCGGCGCTCAGGCGCTCATGGGCCGGCACACCGCCAAACAGGTGGTGTTCGCGCAGATGCCCGATCTTTCCGGCAATCTGATCTTCCTGTCCTTTGAGTGGCACGTACCAGTCGGCCAGCTGTGCGATGGTCGGCGCCTTGCCGCGCGGCGGGGTGCCGTGGCAGGACAGGCAGCCCTTGTCGAGGGCCAGGTTCATGCTGGCCAGCGCAGGCAGGGTTGTCGGCAAAGGCCAGTGCGATCCCCACCGCGAGGCGGCCTGTGGCGCTTTTCATGCGTACTCCCTGCCTTGGTGCCACTGGGGCTACAGGTTGAAGCCGCCCAGGCTCTGGATGCGCTCGACGTGCGCGAGCAGGGAGCGTTTGGCCACCGGCCACAGGCGTTCGGGCACGTCGTCGTAGGCGAGCTTCACCCAGTCGTCCATCGTGCCTTCGGGCAACGCCTGCATGGCACGCGCCACCTTGGCTTCGCGCGCGAGGCGATGGGCTTTCAGGTGCGCGATGGCCGCGCGGGCACCACCGTGCTCGGGCGCGCTCGGGTTGTCGGGCGTTTGCCTCAGGTCGCCCAGCACGTAGCCGTGCGCGGGCAGGATGAAGTCGACACCGTGCGCCTCGCACAGCCGGTCCAGCTTGTCCAGCGATTCGAGGTAGGCGCCCATGTGGCCGTCGGGCGGGTCGATCACGGTGGTGCTGCCGTTGAGGATGTGGTCGCCGCTGAACAACAGGCCGTCTTCTTCGAGCAGCAGGCAGAGGTGGTTGGCCGCGTGGCCCGGGGTGTGCACGGCCTGCAGCGTGTGCGTGGCGTCGCCCTGGCCTTGCAGCACCAGGCGTTCGCCGTCGGCCAGTGCGCGCTCGGGCGTGAAGCGGCTGTTCTCGCGCGCCGTGGGTGCGCTGGGCAGGCCCAGGACAGGCGGGTTGTTGGCGCACATGCTTTGCAACCGTGCCGCGCCCGGCGAATGGTCGGGGTGTGAATGCGTGCAGACGATGGCGCGAATATCGCCACCCGCAGCGTGCCAGAGGCGCTCGATATGTTCCGGGATGTCCGGGCCGGGGTCGATGGCGATGTGGCCGCTCACCGGGTCGCCCACCAGGTAGCTGTTGGTGCCCGGGCCGGTCATGAAACCGGGGTTGGGTGCGGTGAGCCGCTGTACGTTCTTCAGCAGCGGCACCGGGCGCTCGGTCTGCCACGCCAGCTCGTGCACGATCTGACCGCCGGGGCTGACCAGGGCCAGTTCGCCAAACGGCGGTTCGTGCTCCATGTGGCGCGATTCGTGGCCGTTCATCAGGCCGGCGCGCGGGCAACTGGTGAACAGCGGTTCATCGTTGACCGCACACGCGTCCAGCACCGCCTGCACACTCGGGTAGGCCTGCAGCCGCTCCAGCGTGCGGATGGTCGGGAAGATGATGAAGAAGTCGCCCGCCGCGTGGCGCGCCAGCGCGTCGGCCGGGCGCACCCAGACCGGCTCGAACTGCTCGGACTCGTCGGCCACCGGCTCCTGGCCCTCGGGCATGCGCGCCACCAGAAAGGGCACGTCGAAACGGCGCGGCAGGTCGCGGTCGGTGATCCAGTGCGCGAGCACGAAGACCTCGGCGCCGGACAGCGTCAGGCCCTGAGCGGTGCACTGTGCGTTGAACGGGGTCTTGCGGTCGAGCGAGGCGATGTCGGCGGTGCCCAGGTGGGTGCCGTCGGCGCGGCGCGCCAGCAGGATGCCCAGCTCTTCGAAGCTCTCGCGGATGGCGGCGATGGCCTGCGTGAGGTGCAGGTCGCTCTGTGTGGCGCGGCGGGTGGACTGGCCGTGGGCCAGCGCGTCGGCGGCGTCGATGCCTCCGCCCGGGAACACGTAGGCACCGGGGGCGAAGCTCGCCGTCATGGAGCGGCGCGTCATGAGCACCTCGACGCCGTCGGCGCCGTTGCGCAGCAGCAGCACGGTGGCGGCGGGGCGCACGGCAGCGGGCGTGCGGGCGGGGTGCAGGAGTTGGGATGAGCGGACCATCCAGACATTGTGCGGCAGCGGACGAGGCCCGTCTGTCGCGTCCCGGGCAGGATCAGGCCGTTGGGGTTGGCGCGAGAGCGCACATTTCCGGCGACAGGCCTTGCCAGGCGATGTCGAAGCCGGGGGTGTTGCGCGCCGGCGGCAGTGGCGGCGTGCGCAGCGCCCAGTGGGTGCCGGCGGTCACGCTGTCGATCACCGGCACGGGCACATCACTCTGGATGGCGGCCGCCATGCCGGCCAGACCGGCGCCGCCGAGGATCACGGACTGCACGCCGAGCTGATGGGCTGCGTCGCGGCAGGCCTGGGCCAGCAGGCGGTGGGCGGCGGTCGGGTCGGCGGCGAGCTGGGCACCGGTCGGCACCACGGTGTGGATGCCGGCGAGCTGCTGCGCCTGGCCGAGCGCCTGCGCGAGGCGCTGCAGCATCGGGCCCCAGCGCTCGCCGCCGGTGACGATGGCGTAGCGGCCATGGCGCGCGGCTTCGATGAAGGCCGCCTCGGCCAGGCCGGTGACCGGTGCCGGGCTCGATTCGCGCAGCGCCATCAGGCCCGGGTCACCGAAGCAGCCGATCAGCACCGCGTCGGGCCGGGGTTCGGGGCCGATCAGTGCGGTGGCCCAGGCGTCGAGCGCGGCGTGGGCGGCCACCGCGTAGCTCGCCTCGTCGGCGATGTAGGGCGCGCCAAAGCGCGCGGTCACGGTGTGCACCCGCACGTGCAGGCCGGCGGCGGCCTGCACATGGGTCTGCAGCAGCGCGCTCACGCGCTCCGAGGTGTTGGGGTTGATGACGAGCAAACGCTTCATGGCAAAGATGCTCCATCCGGGACACACCGCGGAACTGGCTTTGCCAGACCGCAGGTGGGGTCCCCCCCTCGGGGGGAAGACGCGCAGCGGCGCAGGGGGGCTTTCATACCGCGGCGAACAGCTGCAGCAGATCGGGCGCCGCATCGGGCGCGGTCGCAAAGCTCAACTGCGACTCCAGCCGCTCCAGGTGCTCGCGCATCAGGCGCGCGGCTTCACGCGCATCGCGCAGCTTGAGCGCGGCGAGCAGGGCGCGGTGTTCCTGGCAGCCGCAGGCGGTGGCGTCGTCGCGCGCCTGGCTGTGCGGCGCGCTGTAGGTCATGAGGATCAGCGAGGTGCGCGAGACCAGCTCGCGCAGGATGCGGCCCAGCGTGGCGTGGCCAGCGTGGTCGGCGATGTGCAAATGGAAATCGCCCGAGAGGCGGATGGCGCGGCGCATGTCGCCCGCGGCGCGCGCCGCCTCTTCGTCGCGGATGCAGCGCGTCAAGGTCTGGAGGTCGGCGGACGTGGCCACCGCCACGAAACGTTCGACCAGGGTCGGCTCGATCAGGCGCCGCACCTCGAACACCTCGCGCGCTTCCTGCTCGCTGGGCTGGGCGATGGACGCGCCGCGGTTGGGTGTGAGCGTCACCACCTGTTCGTTCGCCAGCCGCACCAGCACCGGGCGGATGCGCGTGCGCGAGACACCAAAGGCCTCGGCCAGCCGGTCTTCCACCAGCTTGGTGCCGGGCGGCAGCTGGTGGTCCAGGATAGCCGAGACCATGCGCTCGTAGATGTCGTTGTCCGTGAGCGACGCCGGACCCTCCTCGGCGGCCTTGCGGACGCAGTTGGCGTTCACTCGTGTACCTTCGCCCTGCAGGCTGCGGTGCGAGCTTGCTTGGGAACGGCCCGGCGCGGCGCTCATCCGGCACGTCCTTTTTTCTGCCGGCCCAGCAGCATGGCCAGGCCCACTGTGACGCCGATCACCGCGAACGACACGACGGTGGTCACGGTGCCGAGCGCGTAGATGGCGGGCGTTGTGACGGTGGAGGTGAGGCCCTGCAGTTCCAGCGGCAGGGTGTTGACATCGCCGATGGCCTGCGAGGTGCGGGCGATCTCGTCCCAGCTCAGCGTGAAGCCGAACATGCCGATGCCAACCACCGAAGGCCCGATCAGAGGCAGCATCACGTGGCGGAAGGTCTGCCAGGGCGTGGCGCCGAGGTCGCGCGCCGCTTCTTCGTAGGCCGGGTTGAAGCGGTTGAACACCGCGAACATGATCAGCAGACCAAACGGCAGGGTCCACGTGAGGTGCGCGCCGAGCGCCGAAGTGAACAGGCCGAGCGCGGTGCCGTACTCCTCCAGCGTGGTGGTGGCGCCCACCGCTTCGAGCAACCACTTGAGGCCGCCATCCAGCAGGCGGAACTGCAGGCCGATGCCCAGCGACACGATGATGGACGGCATGATCAGGCTGGCCACGGTGACATAGAACAGCGCGTTGCCGCCACTGAGCTTTTTGCGGAACGCCAAGCCGGCCAGCACCGAGAGCAGCACGGTGAGCAGCATGACCACACCACCCAGCATCAGCGAGCGCAGGAAGGCCGCGCCGATGTCCACCGTGCCCAGACCCTCGGCGAGCTGGCGGAACCAGTGCAGCGACAGACCCCGCAGCGGGAAGGTGAGGCCGCCCTCGGGGCCCTGGAACGAGAGCACGAAGATGACGGCCATCGGGCCGTACATGAACAGCACGAAGAGGGCAAAAACCGCAGCGAGCGGCCAGAAGCCTGGCGCGCGAGATTCGGAGGAATGGGCCGTCATCAGAGTTCCTTCCGGATATCCACGAGGCGCGTCAGGCCCCAGATGATCATCAGGACCACCGCCAGCAGGATCACCGCGTTGGCCGCAGCCAGCGGGAATTGAAGGTAGCTGGTCTGCACCTGGATGATCTTGCCGACGGAGGCGATCTGCTGGCCGCCCATGACGCCGATGGTCACGAAGTCGCCCATGACGATGGTGATGACGAAGATCGAGCCGATGATGATGCCGGTCTTGCACAGCGGCACGATCACGTTCCACAGCGTCTGCCAGCCACTGGCACCGGCGTCGTTCGCCGCTTCGAGCAGGCTGCGGTCGATGCGCATCATGCTGTTGAAGATGGGCACGATCATGAACATGGTGTAGAGATGCACAAACGCCAGCACCACCGAGAAATCGGAGAACAGCAGCCACTCGATGGGCTCGTCGATCAGCCCCACGCCCTGCAGGCTCTGGTTGACCAAGCCGTTGCGGCCCAGCAGCGGCACCCACGAAATCATGCGGATCACGTTCGAGGTCCAGAACGGCACGGTGCACAGCACGAACAGCGCCGTCTGCATGCCCGAAGACCGCACAT
This sequence comes from Betaproteobacteria bacterium HGW-Betaproteobacteria-9, assembly GCA_002842215.1. Classification (GTDB taxonomy): domain Bacteria; phylum Pseudomonadota; class Gammaproteobacteria; order Burkholderiales; family Burkholderiaceae_C; genus Hydrogenophaga. The sequence goes on from PHCC01000024.1 coordinate 93,474, forward strand.
GGAAGGCCAGAAAATACGCGACCGCAAAACCCAGCACCAGGGTGATGCCCCAGACCAGCAGGCTGAACTTCAGTGTGGACAAATACGTGGATAGCGAGACACAGAAATCACCGTGTTCGGTGAGCGTGGAGCAGCCTTCAAAAATGGCGCAGTAATTGCGCAGCGTGAACGCAGGCAGCAGCTCGTACTCGTTGAAATCCCAGAAACTGACCATCAGCACCAGGCCGAGCGGGATCAGGAAAAACAGCGCGAACACCAGCGTGTACGGCGCGGCCTGCCACCAGGCATGCAGCGTGCGGTTCGGGCTGTCGGTGACCAACGCTGCGGTGGAGGCGGAGGGACTGCTCATGGGTTCACACAATCAAACAAAGATGGAGGGGGAGGGGTATTCGCTCGGCGAGCGCAGCGAAGCCCCCTCCAGGCCACCGCGGAACCGGCTTTGCCGGGCCGCCAGTGGCGCCCCCCTCTGGGGGGCTGAGGACCGCGGCTCCAAGCCTGCCTTCGCAGGCTTGGACGGGACGAAGAGGCATCGCCTCTGGCGATGACGCGGCCTGCAAGGCACGCCAAAGGCGGCGCGGGGGGCAGAATTCGTCACGCAGCGACGAACTCGTTCCACTTTCTGACCATGTACTCGTTCTCATCCATCACCGCGTTCCAGCAGGCGATGCCGCCCATGCGCGCTTCGTAGCTGCCGCCGTCGCGCACGGCACCGGCCTTGGCCAGCACGTCGCCATTCGGGCTCTTGATGTCCTGCGAGGCGGGTTTGCCTTCCATCCAGTAGGCCCACTCGTAGGCGTCCATCTTGGACTTGGCGGTGTCGAGCACGGCGCTGTAGTAGCCCTGGCGGTTCAGGTAGGCGCCGGCCCAGCCGTCGAGGAACCAGTTGATGAACTCGTAGGCGCCGTCGAGCTTGCGGCCGCTCAGCGTGGCGGGCAGGCCGAAGCCGGCGGCCCAGGCGCGGTATCCCTCCTTCAGCGGCTGGAAGTTGCAGGCGATGCCCTTGGTGCGCACGGCGGTGACGGCCGGGCTCCACATCGACTGGATCACCACCTCGCCCGAGGCCATCAGGTTCACCGATTCGTTGAAGTCCTTCCACAGCGCGCGGAACTGGCCGGCCTTCTTGGCTTCGATCAGGGTCTTGATCGTGAGGTCGATCTCGGCCTTGCTCATGTTGCCCTTGTCGGGGTACTTGTAGAGGCCCATGGCTTCGACCACCATGGCGGCGTCCATGATGCCGATCGACGGGATGTTCAGGATCGCGGTCTTGCCCTTGAACTCGGGGTTCAGCAGCTCAGCCCAGGAGTTGATCGGGCGCTTGATCAGGTCGGGGCGGATGCCCAGTGTGTCGGCGTTGTAGACCGTGGGGATCAGGCTCATGAACTGGGTCGGCGACTTGGCGAACACCTTGCTCTTTTCGCCTTCGAGGAAGATCACCTTCTTGGGCGCGGTGCCCTGGTCGCCCACGGCCTTGCCGGCCACGGTGCCGGTGGTGAACAGCGGGGTGATCTTGTCGGCGTTCTTGATCTTCTTGACGTCGATGCCCTTGAGGTTGCCGGTCGGCACGATCTTCTTGAGCGAGAAGTACTCGGTGTCGATCAGGTCGAAGCTGTTGGGCGCGGTGACGGCGCGCTTGGTCACGTCGTCGGTGGTCACGGCGACGTACTGGATCTTGATGCCGGTGTCTTTTTCGAACTTGTCCCCGATGGCCTTGTCCTGGTTCACCGCGGTGCCCAGGTAGCGCAGGGTGATCTTTTCCTGGCCGATGGCCGGCGAGATGCCGCTGGCCAGGATGCCGGCCATGCCGGCGGTGCCTTGCAGCAGGCTGCGGCGCGACAGGCCGGTGAGGGTGTCGGGGGTGTCTTTGATCGAATCGGACATGGGTCGAGCTCCAGTGGGTTGGGTTGCGGGGGAGGGAAACGATGGGAAAAAGAGGGCCGCGCGGGTTCAGACCGCCGTGGCGACCGGCGCGTCGAGCACTGGCGGGAAGGTGTGGGCCTGCCAGGGAGCCCAGATCAGGTTCACGCTGTCGCCGGGGGCGTAGGGCTGTTGCACGAACGCGGCCTCGGGCAGCATCACCGAGACGCTGTCGTCGGTGCCGTTCAGCGTCAGGCCCAGCAGCACATAGGTGCCCTGGTACTCCACGTCACCGATCGTCGCCAGCCAGCCGCTGCCGCTGTGGGTGGGCGCGAGCTGGATGTGGTCGTTGCGAACGGCCACCTTGCCGTCGGTGGTGTTGAGCACGTTGTGACCACCCATGAAGCGCGCCACGAACTCGCTGGCGGGCCGGTTGTAGACGGTGTGCGGCGGACCCACCTGTTCGATGCGGCCGTGGTTCATCACCACCATGGTGTCGGCCAGTGCCATGGCCTCTTCCTGCGAGTGGGTCACGTGGATGAAGGTCAGTCCCAGTTCCTTCTGCCAGTGGCGCAGCTCGGCGCGCATCTGGATGCGCAGGAAAGGGTCGAGCGCGGACAGCGGCTCGTCGAGCAGCAGCACGCGCGGCTGGGTGATGAGCGCACGCGCCAACGCCACGCGCTGCTGTTGGCCACCGGAGAGTTCGCCCGGTTTGCGTTGCGCCAAGTGGCCCATGGCCACGCGCTCCAGCAGGTCCTGCGCCTGTTTCAGCCGCGTGGGTTTGTCCACGCCCTTCATCTTCAGGCTGAAGGCCACGTTGTCCAGCGCCGAGAGGTGCGGGAACAGCGCGAAACTCTGGAACATCATGGCCGTGCCGCGCGCGGCGGCGGGCAGGGTGGTGATGTTGCGGTTCTCCAGCAGGATGTCGCCGCCGGTGGTGCTCTCGTGGCCGGCGATCATGCGCAGCGTGGTGCTCTTGCCGCAGCCCGAGGGGCCGAGCAGGCAGCAGTAGCTGTTGGGCGCGATGCGCAGATCGATGCTGTCCACCGCCACGCTGCCCTGGGCGTAGCGCTTGGTGAGTGCAATGAGTTCGATGGCGGCAGGCTGGGGTGTGTGGTCATCCATGACTGCCGTAGTGCATCAACCGTGCCAGCTGTTTTGTATGCAATGCGCACCGGATTGCATACAAAACAGCACAGACTTTGTGCGCAAAGTGGTCTGGGGGTGGGGTGGAGGGCCGTCGCGGTGCGTGTGCACCGGTGTGAAGCGCACCACGCTGCGGCGATGCGGCTTGCGGGTGTGCACCGCTCTGGACGGATAATCCGCCCATGCACATCAGGTTCACCAAAATGCAGGGCGCGGGCAACGATTTCGTCGTGCTTGACGAGACGCGCGGGCGCCTGGGCCTGAGCCACGCGCAATACCGTTGGCTGGCCGACCGCCATTTCGGCGTCGGCGCCGACCAGATCCTCAGCGTGCGGCCCTCGCCGGGCGCGGGGATCGACTTCGAATACGTGATCCACAACGCCGATGGTGGTGAGGTTGAGCACTGCGGCAACGGCGCGCGCTGCTTCGTGCGCTACGTGCACGACAAGGGCCTGACCACCGCCAACCCGGTGCGGGTGAAAGTGAAGCAGGGCGAGATCAGCCTGGCGCTTGACGATGACGGCCGCATCACGGTCGACATGGGCGTGCCGGTGTTTGCGCTGGAGCGCGTGCCGTTCGACGCGAGCGGCCTCGTATCAACGACGATGGGCAATGTCGAGCGCTGGCCGCTCGCCTTGCCCGGTGGCGGCGAGGCGCTGGTGTGTGTGCTGTCCATGGGCAACCCGCACGCGGTGCAGCTGGTGGACAACGTGGACACCGCGCCGGTGCTCAGCCAGGGGCCGCTGATTGAGCTGCATGCCCGCTTCCCGGCCCGCGTGAACGCGGGTTTCCTGCAGATCGTCAACCGCGGCCAGGTGCGCCTGCGCGTGTACGAACGCGGTGCTGGCGAGACGCTGGCCTGCGGCACCGGCGCCTGCGCCGCTGTCGTGGCCGGCATCCGCCTGGGCCTGCTGGACCCGAAGGTCGACGTGCACACGCACGGCGGCGTGCTCACCATCCAGTGGCAAGACACTCCGGCGCACGACGCCCCGGTGTTCATGACCGGCCCCGCCACCACCGTCTTCGAAGGTGAGATCGACGTACCCGATCTGGCCTGAACCCCCACCGAACCGAACACCATGACCCATCAGTCCATCCCCCCGATCACCGAAGACGACATCGCCAACTACCTGGCCAACACGCCGGACTTCTTTGAGCGCCACGCCGATGTGTTGGGAACGGTGCAGCTCACCAGTCCGCACGGCAAGCGCGCCGTCAGCCTGCAGGAGCGGCAGGCCGAGATGCTGCGCGAGAAGATCAAGGGGCTTGAACTCAAGGCCGCTGAAATGATCCGCCACGGCCAGGAGAACACGACCATTGCCGACAAGCTGCAGCGCTGGACGCGCGAGCTCTTGCTCACGCGCCTGGCCAGCGATCTGCCCGCCGTTGCGGCGCGTGGCATTGCCGACCAGTTCCTGGTGCCGCAGGTGGCCATCAAGGTCTGGGGCGTTGCGCCCGAGTTCGCGACCGAGCCCTATGCCCAGGGCGCCAGCGAAGACGTGATGGCGTTCGCCTCGTCGCTCACGCTGCCTTATTGCGGCGCCAACCCGGGGCTGGAGGCCGCGCAATGGCTGGGCGACCCGGCGGCCGCGGCCTCGCTGGCCTTGATTCCCCTGCGCGCCGGCATCGCGCCCCAGGCCTTTGGCCTGCTGGTACTGGCCTCGTCGGACGCCCAGCGGTTTTCGGCGGACATGGGCACCGATTTCCTGGAGCGCATTGGCGAACTCACCAGCGCAGCGCTCTCGCGCCTGCGCCCGGTGGTCCCGGCCGCCATGGTCTGAGGACATGACCCCCACGCTGGTCACTTCGTGTCGGGCGCTGCCCCCCGAGGGGGCTGGCCTGCCTTGGGGCTGCCCGGCTGCAGTCTGATCGCACACATGAACGCCACCACCAGCGACGACGACGCCGCTCTGGTGCGGGCCTACCTGACCCATGTGCGGGTGGAAAAGCGCCTCGCGGAGCGCACGTTGGCGCTCTACACCCTTGATCTGGAAAAACTGGTGCAGCAGGCGCAGCTCGCTGGTGTGGCGCTGCGCCAGGTGCAGAACGCCCACATCCGCCGCTGGGTGGCGCAGATGCACAGCGGCGGGCGCAGCGCGCGCGGTATCGCGCTCATCCTCTCGGGCTGGCGCGGTCTCTACGTCTGGCTCGGCCGCCAGGGGCTGATCGACCACAACCCGGTGCAGGACGTGCGTGCCCCCAAGGCCGGCAAACCGCTGCCCAAGGCGCTGGGCGTGGACGAATCGGTGCAACTGGCCTCGCACGTGGAAGAGGCCGACGACCCGCGGCTGGAAGCGCGTGACCGCTGCATCACCGAGCTGCTCTACGGTTGCGGTCTGCGCATCGGTGAGCTGGTGGGGCTGGACGCGACCGCCAGCGGCAGCGCACGCGGCTGGATCGACGCACAAGCCGGCGAGGCGCACGTGCTGGGCAAGGGTTCCAAACGCCGCAGCGTGCCGGTGGGTCGCGCCGCGCTGGCCGCGCTGGATCAGTGGATGGCCTTGCGCGGCGATTGGGCGAAGGACGACCCGGCGTTGTTCATCGGCAGCCGTGGCCAGCGCCTGACGCCGCAGCACATCCGCGTTCGCCTCAAGCGCCGCTCGCTGCTGGCGGGCCTGGCCACACCGGTGCACCCGCACATGTTGCGCCACTCGTTCGCCAGCCATGTGCTGCAGTCCAGCGGTGACCTGCGCGCGGTGCAGGAACTGCTGGGGCATGCCAGCATCAGCACCACGCAGGTCTACACCCGGCTCGATTTCCAGCACCTGGCGCAGGTGTACGACGCGGCCCACCCGCGGGCGCAGGCGCGTGCCGGTGATGTGGGTGACGATGGCCCGGCCCGCCCGCCCGCCCGCCCGCCCGCGGTGGAGGTGGCGCCGGCGCGCAAGCCGGGGCGCTGACCGGCCAGCAGCACCGGACCTGGATGTCCGGGTAATGGGGCCGGGTTATCCCTGTAGGATTTGCCGGCCCAGCCCCGACAATCGCTCTATAAGCAATTGCTTCTTAATTCTTGGAGACCACCATGTTCAAGTTCCTCATTGCCCTCAAGTCACTGCTGCTCGCGGGACTCATGGCCACCTCGCTGTCGGCGCAGGCGGCCGACGACGTCATCAAGACCGTCTACCACATGAGCGAAGGCATTCCCCAGGCCTCGCGCGCCATCAACAACATCCGCAACCACCTGGCGGCCGACCCCAAGGCCAAGATCGTGGTCGTGACCCATGGCCTGGGCATCGACTTCCTGCTGGACGGCGCCACCAACCAGATGGAGCAGCCGTTCGCAGGCGCCATTGGCGAACTGGCCGCTAAAGGCGTGGAGTTCCGCGTCTGCAACAACACGCTGGTCGCCCGCAAGATCGATCTGGCCAAGGTCGCCATGGAAGCCAAGATCGTTCCGTCGGGCGTGGCCGAGGTGGCCAAGCTGCAGGCACGCGAAGGTTTTGTCTACCTGCGGCCTTGAACTGACCCACCCCCGCCGCGCTGCGCGCGACCCCCTCAAGGGGGCAACGCGGTGCGGCCCGGCAAAGCCGGTTCCGCCGCGTTCTGGGTTTGGGCACTTCGCTCCGGAGAGGGTTAAATCCCCGAGCTGCCCGCCTCGGTAGGTACCTCCGCTTCGCAGACAGAGGGGTAGCCCACCCAGGGCACCGCCGGGCCGGCTTTGCCGGACGGCCAGTGCCGCCCCCTGGGGGGTGACGCCGCAGGCGGCGCGGGGGGAGCAGCTTCCCTGCGGCGCGGGGGAGACAATATCCAGATGAAAATCATTCGACTCAAGCCCGGTAAAGAACGCTCGCTGCAACGGCGCCACCCCTGGGTGTTTGATGGAGCCGTCGCCCGAGGTGGCGGCGATGCCGGCGAAACTGTGCGGGTCGAGAGCCACGAGGGCCAGTTCCTGGCCTGGGGTGCGTTCTCGCCAAACTCGCGCATCCGTGTGCGCGCCTGGAGCTTTGACGAGGCGCAACGCATCGACGCCGCTTTCTTCAGCGACACGCTCGCGCGGGCCATCGCCCTGCGCACGCGTCTGGGAATCCAGAGCAACGGCATCCGCCTGGTGCATGGCGAGTCCGACGGCCTGCCCGGCCTGATCGTGGACCGCTACGGCGACACGCTGGTGGCCCAGTTCACCGCCTGTGGGGTGGAGCGCTGGAAGGCGGTCATTGCCGACGCGCTGATCAAACTCACCGGCTGCCCACGTCTCTATGAACGCTCCGACACCAGCAGCCGCAAGCTCGAAGGCCTGCCCGAGGCCACCGGCTGGCTGCGCGGCAGCGGTGAGACGGCGTTCGAGCTGCAGGAACATGGCTGGCGTCTCGGCCTGGACATCGCCCAGGGCCACAAGACCGGCTACTACCTGGATCAGCGCGACAGCCGCCTGACCCTATACCAGTACACCCAGCGTCTCAAGTTCGCTCAGGTGCTCAACTGCTTCAGCTACACCGGCGGCTTCAGCGTGGCCGCGCTGGCGGGCAGGGCAGGGCACGTGACCAGCATCGACTCGTCCGGCCCGGCGCTGGAGCAGGCGCGCGCGAACCTGCTGCTCAACGGGCTGGACCCGGCCCAGGCCAGCTTCATGGACGCTGACGTCAACACCTCGTTGCGCCAGTTCGTGGCCGAGGGGCGCAGCTTTGACGCCATCGTGCTCGATCCGCCCAAATTCGCACCCACGGCGGCCCACGCCGAGCGCGCGGCCCGCGCCTACAAAGACCTCAACCGCCAGGCCTTCAAGCTGCTTGCGCCGGGCGGCGTGCTGTTCACCTTTTCCTGTTCCGGCGGCATCGGCGTGGAACTGTTCCACAAGATCGTGGCCTCGGCCGGGCTGGACGCTGGCGTGGACGGCGCCATCCTGCAGCGCCTGGGCGGGGCTTGTGACCACCCGATGACGATCAACTTCCCCGAAGGCGAATACCTCAAGGGCCTGGTGGTGATGAAAAAGGCGTAGAACCAACAGGTCGCATACACTCCCCCGCTGTCGCGTTCCCGTTCCCCCGTTGCAGGAGTTTTTCCCGCCATGTCCCTGATCCCCGCCACCATCCTCACCGGCTTCCTCGGCTCAGGCAAAACCACGTTGCTCAAGCGCGTGCTGACCGAGGCGCACGGGCAGAAGATCGCGGTGATCGAGAACGAGTTCGGCGAAGAAAACATCGACAACGAGATCCTGGTCGCCGACACGCAGGAAAACATCATCCAGATGAGCAACGGCTGCATCTGCTGCACTATCCGCGACGACCTGCGCGCGACGCTGCAGGACCTAGCCGAGAAAAAACGCAAGGGCGAACTGCAGTTCGACCGCGTGGTGATCGAGACCACAGGCCTCGCCGACCCGGGCCCGGTGGCACAAACCTTCTTCATGGACGACGAGGTCGCCGAGCAGTACCTGCTCGACTCCATCCTGACCCTGGTGGATGCCAAACACGCCGCCCAGCAGCTCAACGACCGCCAGGAAGCGCGCCGCCAGGTGGGTTTTGCCGACCAGATCTTCATCAGCAAGGCCGATCTGGTGGGCGCCGATGAGCTGGCCGCACTGACCCACCGCCTCAAGCACATGAACCCGCGTGCGCCCATGCGCCCGGTACATTTCGGCGAGGTGGCGCTGAAGGAAGTTTTCGACCTGCGCGGTTTCAATCTCAACGCCAAGCTTGACATCGATCCGGATTTCCTCAAGGTCGAAGACGAGCACGACCATGGGCACGATCACCACGAACACGAACACGAACACGAACACGAACACGAACACGAACACGAACACGAACACGAACACGGCGAAGCCTGCGACCATCCCTCGCACCAGCACGGACACGAGGGCCACGGTCACCACCACCATCACGACGACGATGTGAAAAGCTTCGTCTACCGCGCCACCCGGCCGTTCAATCCGGCCAAGCTGGAAGATTTCCTGGGCGCCATCGTGCAGGTGTACGGTCCGCGCATGCTGCGCTACAAGGGTGTTCTCGACATGCAGGGCACCGACCGCAAGGTGATCTTCCAGGGCGTGCACCAGCTCATGGGCAGTGATCTCGGCCCGGCTTGGGCCGAGGGCGAGCCGCGGGTGAGCAAGATGGTGTTCATCGGGCTCGATCTGCCGCGCGACATCCTGGTTCAGGGGCTGGACCAGTCGCTGGTGTGAGTCGGGGATCGCCCGTTTCCACCCCCAGAATCCGACCTGAACGTGCTGTTTGTCTCGCTTCTCCAACGCCTTGGCTTCCGATCGGATGCCATGTCAGTGCCCACTACGCCGTCATCGTTACAATCGCGCCCCAAGTTGGGCGCCCAGCGTCCGGCCAGGTCTGCTTCAAGTCTGCGGGCCGTTCGCAGTCCGGAGGCGGACCGCAAACGGGGTATAACAACAAAGCAGCCGGCGCAGCCGGCGTGTGATGACGCGCCGCGTACGCCGGTTGGCGGCAGCGCACAGCCCCATGACCAGGCATTGACAGGCACTGAGAGGAGACACCTTGTGAAAGCCCCGGCTACCAGGACAGCGAAAACCACACCAAGCGCGACCAAGGCGGCCAAGGGGCAGGTATCGCCAGTGTCGACCCAGAAGAAGCCAGCCGTGCCATCAAAACCCGTGCCGAAAGCGCCCGCCAAGGCCGTGACCAAAACTCCCACCAAAACCGCTGCAAAGTCAGCGCGTGCGCCTTCGGTGGTCAGCAAACCGGTCGCCAAGAAGGCTGCGCCTGTCAAGAAGGCGCCTGCCGCCAAAACGGCGGGCAAAGCTGCTCCCAAGGCTGTGGACGCACGCGCGAGCGCGGCAGCCAAGACAGCCGTGGCGGCGAAAACGCCGACCAAGGTGGCGCCGGCTGCGAAAGTCCGGTCAGAAACCAAGGCGGTCGCCACCTCCGCGGCAACCGTCCCATCCAGCAAGCCCACCCGGCCCGTCGCCAAGGTGGCGTCGGCGCCTGTTGCCAAGCGTCCCCCTCCCGCTCCCGCGCCTGTTGTGGTCGAATCAACGCCTCGCCCTCTGGGCAAGCGCGCGGCCAAAAAGGTGATGATGGAGCAGATGACGCAGGCCGCGGTGGTTCCCACCCACGCACCCGATGCCGTCAAGGCGACCTTCTCCACCATGAACGAACGCGTAATGACCCCTCCCGTGCCATCCTCCATCCAGAAAGACCCCAAGCGGGTCAACAACTGGAAGAACCTGCCGGTTGAGCAGCTGACCGACCCGGACGTGCAGGCCATGCCCGACGACGAGTACATGAACGAGGTGCAGCTGGCGTTCTTCCGCCGCAAGCTGTCGCTCCTGAAGGCCGACATGCTGGCCAACGCCGGCGAAACCACCGAACACCTGCGGGAAGACACCGTGGTCGTTCCCGACCCGGCGGACCGCGCCACCATCGAGGAAGAACACGCGCTGGAACTTCGGACCCGTGACCGCGAACGCAAGCTGCTCAAGAAGATCGAGCAGGCGATTGCCCGCATCGACGCGGGCGACTATGGCTATTGCGAAGAAACCGGTGAAGCCATCGGCGTGGCGCGGCTGATGGCCCGTCCCACCGCAAGCCTGTCGCTCGAAGCACAGCAGCGCCGCGAACTCAAGCAGAAGATGTTCGGGGATTGATCCTGGTCCGGAACGCGACACCAACAACAACCCTTCGGCGCTGAGCTTTCATGTCCAAGGACGACTCCAACGGCGGCTTCCTGTCCAAGGTGGTGAAGTTCGTTCGCCATCCGACCACGAGCTGGTCGGATCTGGACACCCGCAGTGTGGACCGCGAGAGCGAGTACAGCAAAGCGGCCCTGAAGGAGATGATCGAGCGCAAACGGCGCAACGACTTCGTGCGCAAGCGCGAGTTCGACATGCTGCGCAAGATCCGCAGCCGGGAAGGTCCCGGTGACGGCGGGCAGGGGGTGCGTCCCTCGTTCTTCCAGAGCAGCCTGCCGTCCAAACCGGACGACAGGGCGATGACGCTCAAGAAGATCGACGAAATCGAGGCCCAGATGTCGATGCAATGGTGGAAAACCAAGGGGCCTGACTCCCTGACCACCAGTTCCAGTCTGAATTCGGGCGCGCACAGCACCGGGGGCACACCGCTCGATCGCAAGGGCGCTTCCAAGAAATCCGAAGCCGATGCTTCGGTCGACCCCCAGGCCCGGCGTCGCGCTGCGCAGTACAACGAGACCGAAGCCTCTCCCCTGGTTGATCCGGCCACGACTTCACCACCTCCACCTCCGCCCCCTCCACCCGGCGCGGGCAGCACGACGGCCGCGCGCACCGGACAGGCGCCTCGGCAGGACAGTGTGCCATCGGAGAACGCGCCAACGCCCGTGCCCGTGCCAGCCGCCGCGCGCACCGGCCTGATGGCACCCACGCAGCGTGGCGAGCTGGGTGGCTCGGGCCCGGCATTTTCCGCGTCGCACTTTTTTGCGCTGGACGTTCACGAAATCGCCCAGGATCCGGAGGTGGAAGAAGCCGCCATCCGTTTCGCCAACGGTGACGATGCCGGGGCCGAACAAGGCTTGCTGGACACCCTGGGCGTGGCCCAGGGTGGCGAAGACCGCCTCGACAACTGGCTGGCCCTGTTCGACCTTTACCGGGCCACAGGCCAACTGGCGCCGTTCGAGAGCCAGGCACTGGATTTTGTGAACCGTTTTGGCCGCTCGGCGCCGCAGTGGGAGGACATGCTTGGGGCGGTGTCGGCCATGACCGGCAAGGCCTACAAACCGTCGGTGACCAATGGCCGCGCGGTCTGGGCGAGCGAGCCCGAACTCGATGCGCACGCGGTGGGCACCTTGCAGAACGTGCTGTTGCGGGCCAACCAGCCCTGGGTGCTGGATTGGGAGCCGCTGGAAGCGATCGATGTCAAGGCGGCTCGTGCGCTGCTGGGTATCTTCACCCTGTGGGGTGATCAGAACGTGGAGCTGTGCTTCATGGGGTCGAGCACGCTGCGCGATCTGCTCAAGTCCATGACGCCCTCAGGCCGGCGTGATGTGGAGCAGCTCTGGTGGGAGTTGCGCATGGCCGTGTTGCGGGTCATGAACCGGCCGGACGAATTCGAGTTGACCGCGCTGGACTTCTGCGTCACCTACGAGGTGTCTCCGCCAGGGTGGGAGATGCCGCGCTGCCATTTCCGTGCCTTGTCGGGCGGATCTCCGGAGAACGGCTCGTCCGTGCTGGGCGAAGTGGTGCTGGAACAGGTGCCGTCGGTGTTCCCGGGAGACTCCATGATGGAGAGTCTGAGCTCCGGGCTGAATCAGCTCGGTCTGGTGGAGCTGTCGGGCGAGATCCGGGGCGATCCTCAGGCCACACTGGAAACGCTTGAACAACGGTTGCAGGGCGCCGACGTGCTCATCATTTCCTGTCGCAACCTGATCCGCGTCGATTTTTCGGCGGCCGGCACCCTGCTCAACTGGGTCTCAGGCCACCATGCCGAAGGCCGCATGATCCAGTTCGTGGACGCGCACCGCCTGGTGTCCGCCTTTTTCCACGTCATCGGTATCACCGAATACGCCAAAGTGGTGGTGCGGAACGACTAACCCCCGAGGTCTGACCCACCCCCGCCGCGCTGCGCGCGACCCCCTCAAGGGGGCGGCACTGGCGGCCCGGCGAAGCCGGTTCCGCGGTGCCCTTGGAAAAACATCCCTTCGTTCCGCCGCCGGGCTTGAGCTTGGTCTGATCATCCCCATTTATTGACATATATGGAATCATTTCACGGAACCACCATCGTCTGCGTGCGGCGTGAGACGCCCGAAGGTGTACAGGTCGCCATCGGCGGTGATGGCCAGGTCACCTTGGGCCACATCGTGGTCAAGGGCACGGCGCGCAAGGTGCGCAAGCTCTACCACGACAAGGTCCTGGCCGGGTTTGCCGGAGCCACGGCGGACGCCTTCACCCTGTTTGAACGCTTCGAGGCCAAGCTCGAAAAACACCAGGGTCACCTGGTGCGCGCGGCCATCGAACTGACGCGCGACTGGCGCACCGACCGCGTGTTGCGCCGCCTGGAAGCCATGCTGGCCGTGGCCGATCACAGCGCCGCGCTGATCATCACTGGCAATGGCGACGTGCTGGAGCCCGAACACGGCGTGGTCGCCATTGGTTCGGGGGGTGCCTACGCCCAGGCCGCTGCCCGCGCCCTGACGCAGCACACGGCCCTGAGTGCCGAAGAGGTGGTGCGGCAATCGCTTGCCATCGCGGGCGAGATCTGCATCTACACCAACATGAACCACACGATCGAAACCCTGGATTGAGCGAACGCATGTCTTCAATGACCCCCCAGGAGATCGTCTCCGAACTCGACCGCTTCATCATCGGGCAAAAGGGTGCCAAGCGTGCCGTGGCCATCGCGCTGCGCAACCGCTGGCGCCGCCAGCAGGTGGACGAGAAGCTGCGGCCCGAGATCACGCCCAAGAACATACTGATGATCGGCCCCACCGGTGTCGGCAAGACCGAGATCGCGCGCCGGCTGGCCCGACTTGCCGATGCGCCCTTCATCAAGGTCGAAGCCACCAAGTTCACCGAGGTGGGCTATGTGGGCAAGGACGTGGATGCCATCATCCGCGACCTAGCCGAGATCGCGGTCAAGCAGACGCGCGAAGTCGAGATGCGCAGCCAGCGCGTGCGTGCCGAAGACGCGGCCGAGGAGCGCATCCTCGATGCCTTGTTGCCGCCACCGCGCAGCACCGGCGCCGAGCCGGTGGCCGTTCCCGAAAGCACTGCCCGGCAGACCTTTCGCAAGAAACTGCGTGAAGGTCAGCTCGATGACCGGGAGATCGAGATTGATCTGGCCGAGCCTCGCCCCACGATGGAAATCATGGGTCCCGCCGGCATGGAAGACATGGCCGAGCAGTTGCGCGGCATGTTCAGCCAGATGGGGCAGGACAAGCGCCGCTCGCGCAAACTCAAGATCGCCGAAGCGATGAAGCTTCTGGTGGATGAAGAAGCGGGCAAGCTGGTCAACGAGGAAGAGATCAAGGTGCGCGCTCTGCACAACGCCGAGCAGAACGGCATCGTCTTCATCGACGAGATCGACAAGGTGACCTCGCGCAGCGATACAGGTGGCGCCGAAGTGTCGCGCCAAGGTGTGCAGCGCGACCTGCTGCCGCTGGTGGAGGGCACGACCGTGTCCACCAAATACGGCATGGTCAAGACCGATCACATCCTGTTCATCGCCAGCGGCGCGTTCCACCTGTCCAAGCCGAGCGACCTGATTCCCGAGCTGCAGGGGCGTTTTCCGATCCGGGTCGAACTGCAGTCGCTGTCGGTGGACGATTTTGAAGCCATCCTGACCCAGACCCATGCCTCGCTGGTGCGCCAGTACCAGGCCCTGCTGGCCACCGAGGGGGTGACGCTGGAGTTCGCACCCGAAGGCATCCGCCGCCTGGCGCAGATCGCCTGCGACGTGAACGAGCGCACCGAGAACATCGGTGCGCGCCGTCTGGCCACGGTGATGGAGCACCTGCTGGACGAAGTGAGTTTTGGTGCCACCGGGCTGCAGGGGCAGACGGTCCAGGTGGATGCGGCCTACGTGGATGGTCGCCTGGGCGAGCTCAGCCGCAATGAGGACCTGTCCCGCTACATCCTCTGAGGTCTGCAGACCTCGCGAAACCGCGTTCGCCCGCCCGGCGACCGCGGTTTTTTCTTTTGAGGAGTGGACGTCCGATCACGGGTGTCGGGCCTGCTTCATGCCGCCCATTCCGTCCGTCGGGAGCCCTCATGTGTAACAGGGCTTTCAAGCATCACATGCAGAGGCGCACGTAAGTGCTTGCTTTTGCTGCATTTTTAAGCAAGAAGTTGCTTCAAAATGTGTTCTAAGTGCTTGATTTCATTGGAAAAAATTTGTAGCCGCCGACTTGCATGCGCTGCATTTCCTGATAAAGTGGAAAAAAGTGCAATTAAGTGGTGAAAAGTGTTTTTCAAGGGCTGATCACGGTGTTCCAGGGTGCTTCCTCTCTCAGTCTCGATGCCAAGGGTCGGCTCTCCATGCCGACCCGGCACCGTGACGCCCTGGGCACGGCCGCCGGTCAACTCACGATCACCAAACACCCACACGGTTGCCTGATGGTATTCCCTCGCGACGAGTGGGAAAAGTTCCGTGCCCGCATCGCCGCCTTGCCCATGGATGCGCAATGGTGGCGGCGCATTTTCCTGGGCAACGCGATGGACGTCGAGATGGATGCGTCGGGCCGTGTGCTGGTGTCGCCCGAACTGCGTGCCGCCGCCGGCATTGCCAAAGACGCCGTGTTGCTGGGCATGGGTTCCTACCTGGAACTGTGGGATGCCCCGACCTACGCCGCCAAGGAGGCCGAAGCGATGCAGGCCGAGATGCCCGATGTGCTCAAGGATTTCTCGTTCTGAGGCCCCATGGTTCAAGACGCATGGCAACACCAGACGGTTCTGCTGCACGAGGCTGTCGACGCCTTGGGCATCCAGCCGGACGGCCACTATGTCGACGCCACGTTCGGGCGGGGTGGGCACTCGCGCCTGATCCTGGAGAAGCTGTCAGCGAGCGGGCGCCTCACGGCGTTCGACAAGGACCCGCAAGCCGTGGCGGCTGCGCAGGAACTGGCGGCCAGCGATGGCCGCTTTTCCATCCGGCACCAGGGTTTCTGCCACCTGGGCGAACTGGGGGCCAGCACGGCGGATGGGGTGCTGATGGATCTGGGCGTGAGTTCGCCCCAGATCGACGACCCCGAAAGGGGTTTTTCTTTTCGTCACGATGGACCTCTGGACATGCGCATGGACACCACGCGCGGCCAGAGCGTGGCGCAGTGGCTGGAAACGGCCGAAGTCTCCACCCTCGCGGAGGTGATACGTGAATATGGCGAAGAACGGTTTGCTCAACAGGTTGCAAAGGCGATTGATCGTCGCCGACAGGAACGGGGCCCTCTTCGAACCACCCGCGAGCTGGCCGAAGTCGTGGCTGGCGCGGTCAAAACCCGCGAGCCGGGCAAGGACCCTGCAACGCGCACATTTCAGGCTTTTCGGATTTTCATCAACGCCGAGCTTGAAGAGCTGCAACAAGCGCTAGAGGCCAGCCTGCATGTCTTGCGTCCCGGAGGTCAACTGGTGGTGATCAGCTTCCATTCGCTGGAAGACCGCATGGTCAAGCAGTTCATGGCGCGCCGCTCGCGCGCTGTGGTGGACCGCCGCGTGCCCTTCGCCGAGCCGGCAGAGATGCAGCTGGTCCGGGTGCGCCGCGTGATGCCTTCGGACGCCGAGGTGCAGGGCAACCCGCGTTCGCGCAGCGCCGTGATGCGCGTGGCCGAGCGCACGGAGGCGCCGGTATGATCCGCCTGAACCTGATGCTGCTGGCCGCGGTGATGGTCAGCGCCTTTTACCTGGTGCACACCCAGTACGAGTTTCGCCGGCTCTACACCGCGGTGGACCGGGCCCAGTCGCAGTCGCGCCGGCTCGAAGCCGACCACGAACAGTTGCGTGTGCAGAAGCAGGCACAGGCCACGTCGGCGCGCGTGCAGCAGATCGCCACTCGGCAGCTGAAGATGCGGCCGGTTAACCCCGGCATCACGGAGTACGTGAGCTTGCATGAGGCCCCCGCGGTGGCGGCAGGGCAGGAGGGTCGGCCATGAGCCCGCGCGGCAGCCGCAGCATCAACTACAGCGCCAGTCCCCTGCTGGCGAGCAAGACACCCGTCTGGCGTAGCAAGTTCATCGTCGCGGCGCTGGCCTTGGCGTTCGTCGGCCTGGGCGCTCGCGCGGCCTATGTGCAGGTGTTCGGCAACGACTTTTTCCAACGCCAGGGTGAGGTGCGGTTCGCGCGCACGCTGGAGCTGCCGGCCAACCGGGGCCGCGTGCTCGATCGCAACGGCCTGATCCTGGCGACCAGCGTGGTGGCACAGAGCCTCTGGGCTATTCCCGAGGATGTGGACAAGGCCGACCCGAAGCTCAAGACCCTGGCCAAGCTGCTGGGTCTGCCCTTTTCCGAGCTGAAGAAAAAACTGGCCAACGAGGACAAGACTTTTGTCTGGGTCCAGCGCCAGGTGGACGAGCCCCTGGCCAAGGAAATCGCCGCGCTGGGCATCAAGGGCATTTACCAGACCCGCGAATACAAGCGCCAGTACCCCGAAGGCGAGGCCGCGGCCCATGTGGTGGGTTTCACCAACGTGGAAGACCGGGGGCAGGAGGGCGTGGAACTGGCCTTCAACAAGCAGCTGTCGGGCCGCAACGGTTCGCGCCGGGTGATCAAGGACCGCCTGGGCCGCGTGGTCGAGGACGTGCGCGATGTGGTGCCGCCGGTGGACGGTCCCGACCTGCAGCTCTCCATCGACAGCAAGGTGCAGTATTTCGCCTACCAGAAGCTGCGTGACGCGGTGCTCGCGCACAAGGCCAAGGCCGGCAGCGTGGTGGTGCTGGACACCCAGACCGGTGAAATCCTGGCGCTGGCGAACTACCCGAGCTATGACCCGAACCGGCGCGCCAGGCTCAGCGGCGAACAGTTGCGCAACCGCGTGCTGACCGACAGCTTTGAACCCGGCTCCACGATGAAGCCTTTCATCGCGGCGTTGGCGCTGGACAAGGGGCTGGTCCGGCCGGAGACCCAGATACAGACCGCGCCCGGCCGCATCATGATCGGTGGCTCCAGCATCGGCGACGCCCACCCGCACGGCATTCTGACGGTCAACGAGATCATCCAGAAATCGAGCAATGTGGGCACGGTCAAGATGGCCATGCAGATGCATCCGCGCGAGATGTGGGAAATTTTTGCCCAGGCGGGTTTCGGTCAGAAACCCCATGTGCCTTTCCCTGGGGCGGTGAGTGGACGCCTGCGCCCTTACAAGACCTGGCGCCCGATCGAGCAGGCAACCATGAGCTACGGCTACGGGCTCTCGGTGTCGCTGTTCCAGCTGGCGCAGGCCTACACCATCTTCTCGCGCGATGGCGAGCTGATCCCGGTCACGCTGCTCAAGGCGGAAACGCCTGCGACGGGCGTGCGGGTCTTCAGCGAGAAGAACGCGATCGCGGTGCGCAAGATGCTGGGCATGGCCACCAGCCCCGGCGGAACGGCGACTCAGGCGCAGACCATGGGCTATTCGGTGGGCGGCAAGACCGGCACCGCCCACAAGCAGGAAGGCAAGGGCTATGCGGCCAAGAAGTACCGCAGCTTCTTTGTTGGCCTGGCACCGGTGGAAGCGCCGCGCATCGTGGTGGCGGTGATGGTGGACGAACCCAGCAACGGACAGTATTTCGGTGGCCTTGTGGCTGCCCCGGTGTTCAGCGAAACGGTGCAGCAGACCTTGCGCATCCTGGGCGTGCAGCCCGACATGAACGTCAAGCCGCAGATCGTGACCGAGATCGTGGAGGAGTCGTTCTGATGTGGAACCGTCTCCCCCCCGTTGCTTGCTCGCTGCGCGTAGCCGCATACCCCCTCAAGGGGGCAACACCTGCGCCCCGGCAAAGCCGGTTGCGCGGTGTTCCTTGTCTGGGAGAGTCGTTCTGATGCAGACGATCCAGCATCCCCAGGCTGTGGCTGGCTGGCTGCGCGAGCGCGTGCGCGGTCATCTGGATTGCGACAGCCGCCGTGTGCAGCCGGGCGATGGCTTCGTGGCCTGGCCCGGTGCCGCCACCGACGGGCGCCGTTATGTGGCGGGTGCGCTGCAGGCGGGGGCGGCGGCGGTGCTGGTCGAGCGCGAAGGCGTGGAAGCCTTTGACTTCGATGACGAGCGTGTGGCAGCGGTGCCCGGGCTCAAGGCGCAGGCGGGTCCGATCGCGAGTGCGTTTTATGCCGAGCCCAGCGCGGGGCTCGACGTGGTGGCCTTCACCGGCACCAACGGCAAGACCTCCAGCGCCTGGTGGATGGCCCAGCTGCTGTCGGCCGTGGGCCGGCCCTGTGCGGTGGTGGGTACCCTGGGCATTGGCCAGCCGCCACTGGCGGGCGACGAGGGGCACGCCCTGGTGCCCACCGGCCTGACCACGCCCGATCCGGTGCTGCTGCAGGCGCGCCTGCGGGACATGGTGGAGGCGGGACTGAAAGCCTGCGCCATCGAAGCCTCGTCCATCGGCCTGGTCGAGGGCCGCCTGAACGCCACCCAGATCCGCGTCGCGGTCTTCACCAATTTCACGCAGGACCACCTGGACTTCCACGGCAGCATGGCCGACTACTGGGCCGCCAAGGCCGCCCTGTTCGACTGGCCGGGTCTGGCCCATGCGGTGCTGAACCTCGACGATCCGCAGGGCGCCTCGCTGGCGTCCTTGCTGAGGGGCAGGGGGCTGGACCTCTGGACGGTGGGCATCGAGGTCTTGGGCGCTTCAAACGCGCCGCGGGTTTTCGCGCGCGACATCGGCTTCACCGACCACGGCATGCGCTTGACCGTGGGGGAGCGTGACGCAACGGGTGGTGAGATCGAATCCCACGGGTTGAGCCTGCCGCTGGTCGGCCTGTACAACGTGTCCAACCTGCTGGGTGTGCTGGCCTCCGCCCGCGCGCTCGGTGTGTCGCTGGTCGATGCGGTGCGTGCCTGTGAGGCGCTCACGCCGGTACCCGGCCGCATGGAGCAGGTGGCGGCCGCAGCGGGCCAACCGCTGGTTCTGGTGGACTACGCCCACACGCCGGATGCGCTGGAAAAAGCCTTGCAGGCGTTGCAGCCGCTTGCGCAGCAGCGCGGCGGGGCCCTCTGGGCGGTGGCGGGTTGCGGTGGCGACCGCGATGCCGGCAAGCGCCCGCTCATGGCCGCCGTGGCCGAGCGCGAGGCGCAACACGTGGTGTTGACCAGCGACAACCCGCGCACCGAAGACCCGCTGGTCATCCTGAAACAGATGGTGGCCGGACTGAGCGACCCCGCCCAAGCGCTGGTCGAGGCCGACCGGGCCGCGGCCATCATGCTGGCGGTGCAGCGCGCCGATGCGGGGGACGTGGTGCTGATCGCGGGCAAGGGCCACGAGGACTACCAGGACGTGATGGGTGTGAAAAAGCCGTTCTCCGATCTGGTGCAGGCGCGCGAGGCGCTTGTCCAGCGTGCCGCAGCGCCGGGAGCTTCCGCATGAAGAACTTGAACCAGCTGGTGCTGCAACTCGGTGGCGCCCGTGCCGTGGGAGCGCCCGATGCGGCCGTCCTGCGCGTGCACACCGACACCCGCAGCCTGCAGCCGGGCGACCTGTTTGTGGCCCTCAAAGGTGAGCGCTTCGATGCGCACGACTTCCTGCCACAGGCGCGCGCGGCCGGTGCTGTGGCCGCCATCGCGCACAGCGGCCTGGCGGCTGCCGGCCTGCCGGGCGTCGAGGTGCCCGATACGCGACTGGCGCTGGGCGAACTGGCCCGTCTGTGGCGCGAACAGTTCAGCCTGCCGCTGATCGCCGTGACCGGCAGCAACGGCAAGACCACGGTGACGCAGATGGTTGCGTCCATCCTGCGCGCTGCGGCCGGCGACGCTGCCCACGCCACGCAGGGCAATCTGAACAACGACATCGGCGTGCCGCTCACGCTGCTGCGCCTGCGCGAACCCCACCGGCTGGCTGTGATCGAACTGGGCATGAACCACCCGGGCGAAATCGCCTACCTGGCCGCGCTCACGCAGCCCACGGTGGCCCTGGTCAACAACGCCCAGCGCGAGCACCAGGAATTCATGGGCACGGTCGAAGCCGTGGCGCGCGAAAACGGGCAGGTGATCACGGCCCTGCGCAGCGGCGGTGCTGCCGTCTTCCCCAGCGACGACGAATACACCTGGGTCTGGCGCGAACTGGCCGCGGGGCAGCGCGTACTGACCTTCAGCGACAGCGATGTGGCCGCCGATGTGCGAGCGCTCAGCGCCGACTGGTTGGACGGTGCCTGGGCATTGCGCTTCACCACGCCGTCGGGCGAGCAGGCTTGCCGCCTGCGCATCGCCGGCCGGCACAACGTGCGCAACGCCCTGGCGGCGGCGGCCTGTGCGCTGGCGGCGGGGGTGTCGCTCGACGACATCGGACGCGGGCTGGACGCGTTCGAACCTGTGGGTGGCCGCTCGCGCGCGCTCTCGCTGGCGCTGCCGGACCGCCATGTCACCCTGATCGACGACACCTACAACGCCAACCCCGATTCCGTGGTCGCGGCCATCCAGGTGCTGGCCGAACTGCCCGGCCCGCGCCTGCTGGTGCTGGGCGACATGGGCGAGGTGGGTGAGCAGGGCCTTGCCTTTCATCTCGAAGTGTTGCGCCTGGCGCAGGCCAGTGGTATCGAGGCCGTGCACTGCGCGGGCGACTGGATGCAGCAGGCCGTCACCGCCCTGAGCGCCGCCGGCGAAAACGCCCCCACCCACTGGAGCGACGTGCCCGCAATGGCCGTGCATGCGAGCGCCCTGGTCGCGGCCGCGCCTGCGCCCGCGGTGCGCAGCGTGCTGGTGAAGGGCTCTCGATTCATGCGCATGGAGCGCGTGGTGCAGGGCCTGTTGGCCCTGACCGCACCCGGCCAACAAGAACAAAAGGATTCCTCTCATGCTGCTTAGCCTGACCCAGTGGCTGCAGAGCCTTGGACCCGAGTTCGGGTTCCTGCGGGTCTTTCAGTACCTGACCTTCCGCGCCGTGATGGCCGCGCTCACCGCGCTCATCGTCGGTCTGGTGGCGGGTCCGTTTTTCATCCGACGCCTCGCCGCGCTCAAGATCGGCCAGCCGATCCGCGAATACGCGATGCAGAGCCACATCAGCAAGGGCGGCACGCCCACCATGGGGGGGGTGCTGATCCTGTTTGCCATCGCCCTGTCCACGCTGCTGTGGTTCGATTGGTCCAACCGCTTCACCTGGATCGTGCTGCTGGTGACGCTGGGCTTCGGCGCCATCGGCTGGGTGGACGACTGGCGCAAGGTGGTCAACAAAGACCCCGAGGGCATGCGCTCGCGCGAGAAGTACTTCTGGCAGTCGGTGATCGGTCTGGTGGCCGCGTTCTACCTGGCCTTCAGCGTGGCCGAAACCAGCAACCTGCGCGTGCTGCAGCTGTTCTTCAACTGGGTGGCCTCGGGCTTCACGCTCGAACTGCCGCCGCGGGCCGGCCTGATGGTGCCCTTCTTCAAGGAAGTGGCCTACCCGCTGGGCGTGTTCGGCTTCGTGGTCATGACCTACCTGGTGATCGTGGGGTCGAGCAACGCGGTGAACCTCACCGACGGGCTGGACGGCCTGGCGATCATGCCGGTGGTGATGGTGGGATCGGCGCTCGGCGTGTTCGCCTACGTGACCGGCAGCGCCGTGTTTTCGCGCTACCTGCTGCTGCCGCACATTCCAGGGGCGGGCGAACTGCTGATTTTCTGCGCCGCGATGGCCGGTGCCGGTCTGGCCTTCCTGTGGTTCAACACCCACCCCGCGCAGGTCTTCATGGGCGACGTGGGCGCGCTCGCGCTGGGTGGCGCGCTGGGCACCATCGCCGTCATCGTGCGTCAGGAAATCGTGCTCGCCATCATGGGTGGCATCTTCGTGGTGGAAGCGCTGTCGGTGATGCTGCAGGTGAGCTATTTCAAATACACCAAGCGCCGCTTCGGCCAGGGTCGCCGCCTGTTCCAGATGGCACCGCTGCACCACCACTTCGAGAAAAAGGGCTGGAAGGAGACGCAGGTCGTGGTCCGTTTCTGGATCATCACCATGCTGCTGTGCCTGGTCGGTTTGTCGACTTTGAAACTCCGATGAACGCGCTCAAAGACCAACACGTTCTGATCCTGGGCCTGGGCATCTCCGGCCTGTCGATGGCGCGCTGGTGCGAGCGCCACGGGGCTGTGGTGACGGTGGCCGACACGCGCGAGAACCCGCCTTCGTTGGCGGCCTTGCGCGCCGAGTGTCCTCAGGCGGCTTTTGTCGCCGGTCCTTTTGACGACAGCCTGTTGGCGCGCCAGCCCTGGAACGTGATCGCGCGCAGCCCCGGCCTGCCGCCCGAGCAGTTGGCCCCTGCACGCGCCTGGGCGCTGGTGAACAATGCCGCGTTCGTGGGCGAGCTCGACCTGTTTGCGCAAGCCCTGCAAGACCTGTCAACGCGCGAGCGCCTGCCCTACAAACCCCAGGTGCTGGCCATCACCGGCACCAACGGCAAGACCACCGTGACCTCGCTCACCGGCCTGCTGCTGCAGCGCTGTGGCCTGAACGTCGCTGTGGCCGGCAACATCGGCCCCGCGCTGCTGGACGTGCTGGGTGCGGCGCTGGACGCCGAAGCGCAGGCCGAGGCCGCCGAACGGGCGGAAGCCGAAGCGGCACAGCAGGCCGAGCAGGACAGGCTGGACGCACAGCCCGCCGCCGAACCGTTGGCGCTGTCGCCTGCCGAGGACGTTTCTGAGCCAGCGCCCGTCGAAGAAGGCGCCCGGCCCGTTCTGGAAAACCAGGGCGAGTTGTTGCCCGCTGAAGCAGAAGAGCCCTTGCCCGCTCCGGGCGAAGACGACGACGCGCCGTTGATGTTGGTGCCACCGCCCATCGAACCGCCGGCGCCCCCGCACCTGCCCGTGGCCTGGGTGCTCGAACTCTCCAGCTTCCAGCTCGACGGCACCGCCGGGGGTGCTTGGGACGGCGTGCCCACGGCAGCCACTGTGCTCAACATCACCGAAGACCACCTGGACTGGCACGGTTCGTTGACCGCCTATGCGCAGGCCAAGGCCGCGGTGTACGGCGTGCGGGCGCTGATGCTGCTGAACCGCGACGACGCCCAGGTCATGGCCATGAAGCCGGGCAACGTGACCGTGAAGGTCGGCGGACGCAACCGGCAGCAGCCGTCCCGGCCCTACGCCACCTTTGGTCTGGAGTCGCCCACGCGCCCGGGCGACTGGGGTATCGAGTCGGTCAACGGCATGACCTGGCTGGTGCGCGCGCTCGCGCTGGACGAAACGCGCAAACGGGGCCGTGCGGCGGACGAGGACGAAGAGATCTACTTCCAGCGCCTGATGCCGGTGGACGCCCTGCGCATCCGCGGCCGCCACAACGCGGCCAACGCGCTGGCCGCGCTCGCACTGGCCACCTCCACCGGTGCGCCGCTGGGGCCGATGCTGCACGGCCTGCGCGAATACCGCGGCGAGCCGCACCGTGTGGAGCCGGTGGCCATCATCAACGGGGTCGAGTACTTCGACGACAGCAAGGGCACCAACGTGGGCGCGACGCTCGCCGCCATCAACGGCCTGGGTGCCGACCGGCGCCTTGTCGTGATCCTCGGGGGTGACGGCAAGGGGCAGGATTTTTCGCCACTGGCGGCGCCACTGGCCCGCCACGCCCGCGCCGTGCTGCTGATCGGCCGCGACGCGGCGACCCTCCGTGGCCAGGTGGCGCAGGCCGTCGACGAAGCCGGCATTCCCCTGCTGGACGCCAGCAGCCTGCCCGAGGCCGTCGCGCTGGCGGCGCAGCAGGCGCTGTCGGGCGATGCGGTGCTGTTGTCACCCGCCTGCGCCAGCCTGGACATGTTCAAGGATTACAAGCACCGCGCCGCGGTCTTCGTCGAGGCGGTGGCCGAGCTGGCCCATGAACAGGGTGTGGAACTGGAGGGCGGGCTGTGAGCCATCGCCTGCACAACAGCTTGAGCCGCCTGCGCGCCGCGATGGGCGGACTGCTGCCGCGTCTGGTGGGCCTGGGCCCGGCGGGCGGCGATGGTCTGCCGGTGCGCCTGTCCAACCGCACTTACGCCGGCACGCGCCAGGGTCCGGTGCGTGAACTCGGGTTCGATCAGCCGCTGCTCTGGGTCGCGGTGGCGCTGATGGCCTGGGGGCTGGTGATGGTGTATTCGGCCTCGATCGCCTTGCCCGACAACCCGCGCTTCGCCAACTACGCGCACACGCACTTCGTGGTGCGCCATGGCTTCTCCATCCTCATCGGCCTCGTGACTGCGCTGATGGCGTTCCAGTTCCCGCTGCGCACCTGGGAAAAACTCGCCCCCTGGCTGTTCGCCGTGGCGCTGCTGCTGCTGGTGTTGGTGCTGATCCCCGTCATCGGCAAGGGGGTGAACGGCGCCCGGCGCTGGATCCCGCTGGGCATCATGAACTTCCAGCCCTCCGAGCTGGCCAAGCTCGCGGTGCTGCTCTACGCCGCCGATTACATGGTGCGCAAGATGGAGGTCAAGGAGCGCTTCTTCCGCGCCGTGGCGCCGATGGCGGTGGCCGTGGGCGTGGTCGGCATGTTGCTGCTGGCCGAGCCCGACATGGGCGCCTTCATGGTGATCGTGGTCATCGCCATGGGCATTCTGTTCCTCGGTGGTGTCAACGCCCGCATGTTCTTCCTGATGGCGCTGGTGGTGGTGGGTGCTTTTGCGCTCATGGTCATGACCAGCGAATTCCGGCGCCAGCGGGTGTTCGCCTACCTCGACCCCTGGAGCATCGAGCACGCGCTGGGCAAGGGCTACCAGCTCTCCCATTCGCTGATCGCCTTCGGGCGCGGTGAAATTTTTGGCGTCGGCCTGGGCGGCAGCGTCGAGAAGCTGCACTGGCTGCCCGAGGCCCACACCGACTTCCTGCTCGCGGTGGTGGGTGAGGAGTTCGGTTTGATCGGAGTGTTGGTCGTGATCGGCCTGTTCCTTTGGCTCACACGCCGCATCATGCACATCGGCCGCCAGGCTATTGCGCTGGACCAGGTGTTCGCCGGTCTGGTGGCGCAGGGCGTGGGGTTGTGGATGGGCTTCCAGGCTTTCATCAACATCGGCGTCAACCTGGGCGCGCTGCCCACCAAGGGCCTGACCTTGCCGCTGATGAGCTACGGTGGGTCCGCCATCCTGCTCGAACTCACCGCCTTGGCCATCGTGCTGCGGGTGGACTATGAAAACCGCCAGCTCATGAAAGGTGGGCGGTCATGAGTAACCAGCCTTGCGCCTTGATCATGGCCGGCGGCACCGGCGGCCACATTTTCCCCGGTCTGGCCGTGGCCGAAGCCTTGCGCGAGCGCGGCTGGCGCGTGCACTGGCTGGGCGCACCCGGCAGCATGGAGAGCCGCCTGGTGCCGCCGCGCGGCTTTCCGCTGGAGCTGGTCGATTTCGGGGGTGTGCGCGGTAAGGGCTTGAAAACGCTGTTCCTGCTGCCGCTGCGCCTGTTGCGCGCTTTCTGGCAGGCGCTGCAGGTGGTTCGCCGCGTCCAGCCCGACGTGCTGGTTGGCCTGGGCGGCTACATCACCTTCCCCGGCGGCATGATGGGCACGCTGCTCGGCAAGCCGCTGGTGCTGCACGAGCAGAACTCGGTGGCGGGCATGACCAACAAGGTGCTCACCGGCATCGCCGACCGCGTGTTCACCGCGTTCCCCAACGTCTTCAAGAAGGCCGAATGGGTGGGCAACCCGCTGCGTGCCGAATTCCTGCGCCAGCCTGCACCGGCCGAGCGCTTTGCCGGACGCAGCGGCCCGCTGCGCCTGCTGGTGGTGGGTGGCAGCCTGGGCGCCAAGGCCCTCAACGACACGGTGCCGCAGGCCCTCGCGCTCATTCCATCGGCGCAGCGTCCGCAGGTGATTCACCAGAGCGGCGAAAAGCAGATCGAGGCGCTGCGCGCCAACTACACGGCCGCCGGTGTGCTGGCCGAACTCACGCCCTTCATCGATGACACGGCACAGGCTTTTGCCGACGCCGACCTGATCGTCTGCCGCGCCGGCGCCAGCACCGTCACCGAGATCGCCGCCGTGGGCGCGGCGGCGCTGTTCGTGCCGTTCCCGCACGCGGTGGACGACCACCAGACCACCAACGCGCGCTTCCTCACGGACGCTGGCGGCGCCTGGCTGGTGCAACAGACCGAACTCACGCCAGCCTCGCTGGCAATGAAGCTGCAGACGCTGCAGCGCGAACAACTGATGGAGATGGCCGGCAAGGCCAAGCAGATGGAAAAGACAGACGCCGTGGCGGCCGTGGTGTCCGCCTGCGAGCAACTCGCGAAAGTAAAACCGTCATGAAACACGCCATTCGCCATATTCACTTTGTTGGCATCGGCGGCTCCGGCATGAGCGGCATCGCCGAAGTGCTGCTGAACCAGGGTTACCGCATCTCCGGCAGCGACCTGGGCGAGAGCACGGTCACGCGCCGGCTGGTGGCGCTGGGCGCCGAGGTGTTCGTCGGCCACGATGCGGCCCACATTGGTGGGGCCGACGCCATCGTCACCTCCACCGCGGTGAAGGATGACAACCCCGAGGTGATCGCCGCGCATGCCCGGCTGGTGCCGGTGGTGCCGCGCGCGGTGATGCTGGCCGAGCTGATGCGCATGAAAAAAGGCGTGGCGATCGCTGGCACGCACGGCAAGACGACGACCACCAGCCTGGTGGCCAGCGTGCTCGCCGCGGCCAACCTGGACCCAACCTTCGTGATCGGCGGCCGCCTCAACAGCGCGGGAGCCAACGCGCAACTGGGTTCGGGTGAATACATCGTGGTCGAGGCCGACGAATCCGACGCTTCGTTCCTGAATCTGTTGCCGGTGCTCTCGGTCGTCACCAACATCGACGCCGACCACATGGACACCTACGGTCACGACTTTGGTCGACTCAAGGGTGCGTTCATCGAATTCCTGCACAAGATGCCGTTTTACGGGACCGCTGTGGTGTGTGTGGACGATCCATCCATCCGCGAAATCCTGCCGCAGATCGCGCGCCCCATCACCAGCTACGGGTTCTCTGAAGACGCCCAGGTGCGGGCGGTGAACGTGCGTGCGGTGGGTGGCCAGATGCACTTCACCGTGCAGCGCAAGAACGGTATCCAGATGCCCGACCTGGACGTGGTGCTCAACCTGCCCGGGCACCACAACGTGCTCAACGCGCTGGCCGCGATCGGCATCGCGGTCGAGCTGGGGGTCGCCGACGCGGCGGTGCAGCAGGCGCTGGCCGAGTTCAAGGGCGTGGGCCGGCGCTTCCAGCGCTACGGCGAAGCGGCCCTGCCCTCGGGTGGCAGCTGCACCCTGGTGGACGACTACGGTCACCACCCGGTGGAGATGGCGGCCACGCTGTCCGCCGCACGCGGCGCCTTCCCGGGCCGTCGCCTGGTGCTGGCTTTCCAGCCGCACCGCTACAGCCGCACACGCGACTGTTTCGAAGATTTCGTGAAAGTGATCAACCAGGCCGACGCGGTGCTGCTGGCCGAGGTGTACGCCGCGGGCGAGGCGCCCATCGTGGCGGCCGACGGTCGTTCGCTGGCGCGTGCGCTGCGGGTGGCGGGCAAGCTGGAGCCGGTGTTTGTGGACGACATCGCCACCATGCCGCAGGCCGTGCTGGACAACGCGCGCGACGGCGACGTGGTGCTCTGCATGGGCGCGGGCTCCATTGGGGCGGTGGCCGGACAGGTGGTTGAGCTGGCGCAGAAGGACAGGACATGAACGCAGGGGTGAAGACCGTGAATATCGACGTCAAGGCACTGGGCAAGGTGGCCGTGCTCATGGGGGGGCGCTCGGCCGAGCGCGAGGTGTCGCTCATGTCGGGCACGGGCGTGCTGGCCGCGCTGAAGTCCAAGGGCGTGGACGCGCATGCCTTTGACCCGGCCGAACGCGATCTGGGTGATCTCAAGCGCGAAGGGTTTGCGCGTTGCTTCATCGCGCTGCACGGCCGCTTCGGCGAAGACGGCACGGTGCAGGGCGCGCTGGAGCTGTTGGGCATTCCCTACACCGGCCCGGGCGTGATGGCCTCGGCGGTGGCGATGGACAAGCTCATGACCAAGCGCATCTGGCTGGCCGAAGGCCTGTCCACCCCGGCCTGGCGCCAGGTGCACAGCGCTGAAGAGACCCGCGCCGCCTTCGCGGC
The DNA here is from genome assembly GCA_002842215.1 of Betaproteobacteria bacterium HGW-Betaproteobacteria-9. Classification (GTDB taxonomy): domain Bacteria; phylum Pseudomonadota; class Gammaproteobacteria; order Burkholderiales; family Burkholderiaceae_C; genus Hydrogenophaga. The sequence continues at coordinate 122,034 of PHCC01000024.1, forward strand.
CCTGGGTTCGCCCATGATCGTTAAGCCGGTGCGCGAGGGTTCCACCATCGGTCTGAGCAAGGTCCTGACGCTGGCGGAATGCGATGCCGCCTATGCGCTGGCTTCGGGCCAGGACCCGATGGTGATGTGCGAACAGTTCATCGCCGGCGACGAAGTCACCATCCCGGTGCTGGGCACGGGCGCTGAGGCTCGCGCGCTGCCGGTGATCCGCATCGTGGCGCCCGACGGCAACTACGACTACCAGCACAAGTACTTCACCGACGACACGAAATACCTCGTGCCTTGCGGCCTTCCCGATGGCGAAGAGGCCGCTATCCAGGCGCTGGTGCTCAAGGCCTTCCGGACGCTGGACTGCCGCGGCTGGGCCCGGGCCGACGTGATGATCGACGCCAGGACGCGCAAGCCGTACCTGCTGGAGATCAACACCTCGCCAGGCATGACCGGGCATTCGCTGGTGCCGATGTCGGCGCGCGCCAACGGGCTTTCGTACGAAGACCTGTGCCTGACGCTGCTGGCCAGTGCGGCGCTGGACAACCCGGCAAACGGACAAGGCTGAAAGCACCGCCATGGCCCAGACCGACCTGCCCCTGGACGTCAAGCTCATGACCATGGTGACCCACGCCCTGGTGATGGTGTTTGCCGTGCTGTGTCTGGGCGCGTTGGCCAACTGGGTGCTGCGCCACCCGGTCTGGGCGGTGCGGGCGATCGCGGTGCACGGCGAGGTGGACCACCAGAACGCGGTGGGCCTGCGCGCCCAGCTCGCGTCCCAGATGCGGAGCCGGCTGTCGGGTGGCCTGCTGGCCATGGACCTGCAGCCGGTGCGGCAGATGTTCGAGGCCGTGCCCTGGGTGCGGCATGCGCTGGTGCAGCGTGAGTTTCCCAACCGCCTGCGCGTCACGCTCGAAGAACACCGGGCGGTGGCCTGGTGGGGGCAGGCCGGCGGCGGTCAACTGGTCAACCACCTGGGTGAGATCTTTGAGGCCAGTCCCGACGATGGCGACGGCCTGCCCGAGCTGGCCGGACCGACCGCGCGGGTGGGCGAAGTCTGGGCCCTGTACCAGTTGCTCGATGCCGAGCTCAAGCGGCTGGACCTCGGCATCGAGCGGCTCGAACTCAGCGAGCGCGGCAGCTGGCGTGCGACGCTGGACAACGGCGCCCGTATGGAGCTGGGGCGCGGCACGCCCGAGGAACTGCTGGCGCGTGCGCGCCGCTTCACCGCCACCGTGAGCCAGCTCGCCGAACGCTACCCCGGTGCGGTGCAGTCCGTCGACCTGCGCTACCCCAACGGTTACGCCCTGCGCATGCGCGGCGTCACCACCGTCAACGAAGAAGACGCGAAACCCGCGAACAACACCCGGTAATCAAGAAATCATCATGGCCAAGGAATACAAAGATCTGGTGGTTGGACTCGACATCGGCACCGCCAAAATCATGGTGGTGGTGGCCGAGGTCCAGGCCAACGGCGAACTCAAGCTCGCGGGCCTGGGGGTGTCGGCCAGCCATGGCCTGAAACGCGGTGTGGTGGTCAACATCGACGCCACGGTGCAGAGCATCCAGGCGGCCCTGAAAGAGGCCGAACTGATGGCCGACTGCCGCATCGCCCGCGTCTACACCGGCATCACCGGCAGCCACATCCGCGGCATCAACTCCAGCGGCATGGTCGCCATCAAGGACCGCGAGGTCACGCCGGCCGACGTGGCGCGCGTGATCGAAACCGCCAAGGCCATCAACATCTCGACCGACCAGCGCCTGCTGCTGGTGGAACCGCAGGAATTCGTGATCGACGGCCAGGAAGTGAAAGAGCCGATCGGCATGAGCGGCATCCGCCTGGAGGCCAAGGTGCACATCGTGACCGGCGCGCAGAGCGCGGCCGAAAACATCATCAAGTGCGTGCGCCGCTGCGGGCTGGAAGTGGATCAGCTGATGCTCAACCCGCTGGCGTCGAGCCAGGCGGTGCTGACCGACGACGAAAAAGAGCTTGGCGTGGCGCTGGTGGACATCGGCGCGGGCACCACCGACGTGGCCATCTTCGCGGGCGGCGCGATCCGCCACACCGCGGTGATCCCGATCGCGGGCGACCTGATCACCAGCGACATCGCCATGGCGCTGCGCACGCCCACCAAGGACGCCGAAGACATCAAGGTCGAATACGGATGCGCCAAGCAGTTGCTGGCCGACCCCGACACCCAGGTCGAGGTGCCCGGTCTGGGCGACCGCGGTCCGCGTTTGCTCGGTCGCCAGGCGCTCGCCGGGGTGATCGAGCCGCGGGTGGAAGAGATTTTTGCGCTGGTGCAGCAGGTGGTGCGCGACTCCGGGTTCGAAGAAGTCTTGTCTTCCGGCATCGTGCTCACGGGCGGCAGCGCCGTCATGCACGGCATGGTCGAACTGGGCGAAGACATCTTCCTGAAGCCGGTGCGCCGCGGCATCCCGCACTACGCGTCGGCCTTGTCGGACATGGTGGCCCAGCCGCGCGCGGCCACGGTCATGGGCCTGCTGGAAGAGGCGCGGCTGGCGCGCGTGCGCGGGCACAAGGTGGCGCAGAAGGCGGGCTCCATGCAGGGCGCGCTGGAACGCATGAAAAACTGGTTTGTGGGGACTTTCTGATCATGAATCACACACACTCGATGAGCGGTTTGTTCGGGTCCCCTGTTGCCCCCGCGCGCCATGGTGCCGCGGGCCACTACCCGGTGCACCGATGTACGGAATGCACCGGGCCGCCTGGGTGATGCCGGGGCCGCGCAGCGGCCACTCCTTGATGAATACAACGATTTTTTATTGAAACAACGCCCGGTGCCGCAGGTTCAGGGCGACAACAGGAGAGAAAAATGAGCATCGAAATGATTGAAGTGGAAGAGTTCAACCAGGGCACCCAGATCAAGGTCATCGGCGTGGGCGGTGGCGGTGGCAACGCCGTGGAACACATGATCACCCGCGGCGTGCAGGGGGTGGAATTCATCTGCGCCAACACCGACGCGCAAGCCCTGGCGCGCAGCGCCACCAGCCGCACCATCCAGCTCGGTACCAGCGGCCTGGGCGCTGGCAGCAAGCCGGAAAAGGGCCGTGATGCGGCCGAACTGGCGATCGACGAGATCCGCTCCGCCATCGAGGGCGCGCACATGCTGTTCATCACCGCCGGCATGGGCGGCGGCACCGGCACCGGCGCTGCGCCCGTGATCGCGCGCGTGGCCAAGGAAATGGGCATCCTCACCGTGGGCGTGGTCACCAAGCCGTTCGACTGGGAAGGTGGCCGCCGCATGACCAACGCCGACAGCGGCCTGGCCGAGCTCGAAGCCAACGTGGACTCGCTGATCGTGATCCTGAACGAGAAGCTGCTCGAAGTGCTGGGCGACGACGTGACGCAGGACGAGGCCTTTGCCCACGCCAACGACGTGCTGAAGAACGCCGTCGGCGGCATCGCCGAGATCATCAACGAGTACGGCAACGTCAACGTCGACTTCGAAGACGTGCGCACCGTGATGGGCGAGCCCGGCAAGGCCATGATGGGCACGGCGGTTGCCGCCGGCCCGGACCGCGCCCGCATTGCTGCCGAAGAGGCCGTGGCCTGTCCGCTGCTCGAAGGCATCGACCTCTCGGGTGCCAAGGGCGTGCTGGTGCTGGTCACGGCGGCCAAGGGTTCGCTCAAGCTGTCCGAGTCCAAGCTGGCGATGAACACCATCCGCGCCTACGCTTCGCCGGACGCTCACGTGATCTACGGCGCGGCCTACGACGACAGCCTGGGCGACGAGATGCGCGTCACCGTGGTGGCCACGGGCCTGTCCCGCCAGGGCGCCCGCCGCACCGCGCCGCCGCTGCAGGTGCTGCGCACCGGCACCGACAACGTGGCGTTCAACATCCCGACGGTGAACACCGCCGTGGGTGGCCCGGGTGCTGGGCAACCGGATTACAACTCCATGGCGGTGCCCAGTGTCTGGCGCACCAACCGCACGCAGGCAGCGGCCAAGGTGGATGCGCTGGCTTCGGGTGGCATGGACGATTTCGAGATTCCTGCTTTCCTTCGTAAGCAAGCCGACTGACTTTGACGGGCCGCAAAGCTACTGCGCGGCCCGATCTGGCGTCTGCAGTGCTCGCCGTACGAGAGTACGGCTCCGCGCTTCAACGCCACCTCGGGCCGCTCGCTACGCTTTTCGACCCATCAAAGGAGACCTTTGTTTTCGGCTCCTATCCCGGGCATAGGTTTTCCTGCCAGCACTTATTCGTTCGGAAAACTAAAATCATTCGATGCTTGCCCAACGAACCCTGAAATCTCTCACCAAAGCCGTTGGCGTCGGCTTGCACAGCGGTCAGCGCGTGGAGCTGACGCTGCGCCCGGCGGCGCCCGACACCGGCATTGTGTTTCGCCGCGTGGACCTGCCCGAGCCGGTTGAGATTGTGGTGAACCCCGGCGCCGTGTCCGACACGCGCATGGCCTCGACCATCTCCAACGGCGGGGTGAAGGTGCAGACCATCGAGCACATCATGAGCGCGGCCGCCGGTCTGGGGCTGGACAACCTGTACGTGGACATCACGGCCGAAGAGGTGCCGATCCTGGACGGTTCTTCGGCCTCGTTCGTGTACCTGCTGCAGAGCGCGGGCATCGTGACGCAGAAGGCGCCGAAGCGCTTCATCCGGGTGACCAAACCGGTGGAGGTGCGCGAAGGGGAGGGCAGCAACCTCAAGTGGGCGCGGCTGGACCCGTACCACGGCTACAAGCTGAGCTTCGAGATCGAGTTCAACCACCCGGCGGTGAACTCCAGCGGCCAGCGCGTCGAATTCGACATGGGCAGCGGCCGCTACGCGCGCGAGATCGCGCGGGCCCGCACCTTCGGCTTCACGCGCGACGTGGAGATGATGCGTTCCCATGGCCTGGCGCTGGGCGGCGGCCTGGACAACGCCATCGTCATGGACGATGTGAAGGTGCTCAACGCCGATGGCCTGCGTTACCAGGACGAGTTCGTCAAGCACAAGATCCTCGACGCCATTGGCGACCTCTACATCATCGGCAAGCCGCTGCTGGCCGCCTACAGCGCCTTCCGCTCGGGTCACGCCATGAACAACCAGCTGCTGCGTGCGCTGCTGGCCCGGCCCGATGCTTACGAGATCGTGAGCTTTGAGCAGGAGCGTGAAGCGCCCACCGGCTTCGCGCAACTCGCTCCCGCCTGGTAAGCGCCAGCTGGCGCCCGGGGCTTCACCGAAAAACAAGCCATGCTGCTGTTTCGCTGGACCATCTTCATGCTCCTGCTGGCGGCCGGCGTGTCGTTCGCTTTCTACATCGGCACAGGGCAGGCGAGGTTTCGCCAGTACGGGATCGTGATCCTGAAGTGGACGGTCATCGCTGCGCTGGGCTTTTTTGGTGTGCTGGTGCTGGAGCGCCTTCTCTGATGTGCTGAAAAGCCAAAGGCCATCCCGAAGGATGGCCTTTGGCTTTCAGGTGGGAGCCGGATTCAGTGGGCGCCGACGAAGCGGGTGCCTTCGAACGAACGGGACTCACCGCTGGTGCGGTATTGCGCCCAGGCCACCATCAGCATCAGCGCGGCAAAGCCACCGGCGATCAGCACCGGGTAAGCAGCGAGGATGTCGGTCAGCGGGAACTTCCAGTTCAGCGGACGGCCGACACCCAGCAAGGCGGCGTAGAACCACGACACCGCCGACACCGAACCCGCAAACACGGCGAAGCTGCGCTGCGAGAACGACATGTTCAGCAGGGTGCCGGCCTTCTTCATCAGCGGCAGGACGCGGTGATGCAGCAGGATGCCATTGAGTGTCAGGAGGGCGACGACGGTGATCTTGGCCTGCAGCTTGGGGTTGGCGAAGTACTCCCAGCCTTTGACTGAAGTGTCCAGCGCGATGATGCCGGCGCCGGTGGCCCAGAGTGCGGCCAGGGCCAGGGCCACGGTGTTCTGCAAATCCTGCAGGTGCTTCGGGTCCATGCGCTCGTGGGGATCACCCGAAATGAGCTGTTTGACCATGGCGATGTCGCTCATGAGGATCAGCCCGATCGCTGCGCAGCAGGCGATCAGGTGGGCGTAGACGAGGGCCATTCGTGAAAATTCAAGTTCCATGTGAGGTATCCGGGTGAAGGGTCAAGGGCTGTCCCGACAGAAACGGGCTCCGGGGCCCGACGGAAGTTTGCATCGAAGCCTTGGCCGCTAATGTGCCTACCCAGACCGTGGTCATCTGTGCGCAGTTGCAACGGTTGGTCCCGTTGTCATTGATATTTATCAATTTGTACAAAAGGGGTCTTCAGGGGGAAAACCCCAATGAAGCTGTTGTTTTCATCCCTCAAATGGGGGATGCTCTGGGGAGTGCAGATACTGTTGTTACGTCCATGTACGGTTCGTCACAACCGCGCGCTATCGGCCCGTTGAAGGTCTGTCCGCCGTTTTCAGTAGTTCCGACCGCCTTTGTAAGCCGCATGGGTACGTGCCTGCAGGGGTGACACCTTGTTGATGGCCTGCATCGTGCGGCTGACCTGCGCATGGGTGATGGCCAGGCCCAGGGCATCGGCCGCGTCCTTGCCGGGCAGGCCGGGCAACTGCAGCAGGCGTTTGACCATTTCCTGCATCTGCGCCTTGTCGGCGCGGCCATAACCGACCACAGCCTTCTTCAGCTGCAGAGCGGTGTATTCGGCCACCGGCAGGCCGTTGGCCACCAGCGCGGTCAGGCAGCAACCGCGGGCCTGGCCCAGCAGCAACGTGGCCTGCGGGTTGACGTTGACGAACACGATCTCGCAGACCGAGGCTTCGGGCTGGTAGCGCTGCACCACCTCGCTGATGCCGTCAAACAGGATCTTCAGCCGCTCGGGCAGCAAGGCGCCGTCTTTCGGGCTGGTCTGGATGGTGCCGCTGGCCACGTAGTGCAGCGCGGCGCCTTCGGTGTCGATGACGCCAAAGCCGGTGCACTGCAGGCCGGGATCGATGCCGAGGATGCGCATGGGGGGGGCCGTTTCAGCGTTCAGAGGTTGAAGGTCCAGCGCACGGAGTGGAAAAACACCGGCGCGGCGAAACACAGCGCGTCCACGCGGTCGAGCAGGCCGCTGGCGCCGGTGACCGAGCGGCCGGCCGAACCCCAGTGGGTCACGCCGCGGCCGCGTTTGATGGCTTTCATGACCAGGTGTCCGAACGAGCCGGCCATGCACGCCACCAGCGCCATCGCCAGGGCCTGCAGCGGTTTGAAGGGCGTGAGCCCGGCCAGGGCGACGCCGAGCAGGCCACCGGCGGCCAGGCCCGCCAGCCAGCTGCGCCAGTGGAAGCTGGCGCTGATGGCCGGTGCCACCGGCTTGCGCAAGCGCCGGGCCACCAGGTGCTGGACCAGCATGCAGGTTTGCACCACCAGCACCAGGAACAGCACGAGGAAGGCGGTCTTGCCGGCAAAGCGCGGGAAGTTGAGCAACAGCAGCGCCGGTACATGGCTCATGCCGTAGACGCAGACCATGATGCCCCATTGCAGCTTGGCGTTGCGCTCCAGAAAGCGTTGCGGGTCGTTGCCCAGCGCGCTCACCACGGGGATGGCGAGAAACACATAGACCGGGATGAACACCGTGAACAGGTTGAAGTGCTGGTTCCAGACCAGGGCGTATTGCAGCGGCAGCACGATGAAAAACGCCAGCACGAGGCTGCGGTGGTCACCGCGCCGGGTGGGCGAAAGGCTGATGAATTCGCGCAGGATGAAAAACGAGACCAGGCCGAACAGCACGATGGCGACGCTTTCGCCCGCGGCCCAGCCGACCCAGAACACCAGCGTCATCAGCCACGAGTTGCGCAGCAGGGCCTGGTAGTCGTGCAGCCGCTGGGCGCGGTCGCCGGTGTGGTCGTCGGCGTGCTGGCGTTCGCGCAAGGAGAGCAGCACGCCCGCGCCGCTGGCGATCAGCAGCAGCCCAAACAACAGCACAAACATCAGGCTGACCTGCTGTTCGGCGGAAAGGCTGCGCAGGAAGGAGCCCATCAGACCTCCCGCAAGGCCATGACGGCGCTGCGTGCGCGTTGCAGGAAATCGGCGCGTGCTTCGTCGGCCCCCAGCGCCACCGGCTCCCCGAACGTCACCGAGCACAGCACCGGCACCGGAATCACCTCGCCCTTGGGCATGACCCGTTGCACGTTGTGGATCCAGGCGGGCACCAGCACCACCTGGGGAAAGCGCCGGGCCAGGTTGTAGATTCCCGACTTGAAGGCCTGCGGATCTTCCGCGTGACCGCGGGTGCCTTCGGGAAAGAGGATCAGCGAGTCGCCACTCTCCAGGGCATCGATGAGGGGCTGCAAGGGGTCCTCGTCGCCCTTCTTTTCGCGCTCGACATAGACCGCGTTGAACACCTCGGTGGTGATCCAGCGCTTGAAATTCGATGCCGTCCAGTAGTCGCGCGCGGCGATCGGCCGGGTGATGCTGCGCAGTTCCTGGGGCAGGGCCGCCCAGATCAGCACCAGGTCGGCGTGGCTCTGGTGGTTGGCGAAATAGATGCGCTGCTCCGCCTTGGGCGGGCAACCGTACCAGCGGGCCTGGGCGCCGGTGAGCAGGCGCACCAGGCCGAGCAGGAGGGTGCTCATGGCCTGGGCGCGCCAGTTCATGAGCGCGTCCTCACGGCGCCTGCACTGCGCCCATGCGCGCCACGATGGTGCCGGTGCGGCGGGCGAGGTAGGCCGAGCCCTGCCGGGTTTCGAAGAACTTGGGGCTGGGCAGCATCACGGCCAGTCGGGCCGCTTCGTAGGCACTCAGCTTGGCGGCGGGCTTCTTGAAATAGCGCTGGGCCGCGGCTTCGGCGCCGAAGACGCCTTCACCCCACTCCACGCTGTTGAGGTAGATCTCCAGAATGCGCTGCTTGCTGAGCAACGCGTCCAGCGTGAGTGCGAGCATCAGCTCCTGGCCCTTGCGCAGCAGGTTGCGTTCACCCGAGAGCAGCAGGTTCTTGGCCAGTTGCTGGGTGATGGTGGAGCCTCCGATCACCTTGGGCGGCTTGATCGCCTTGATGGCGGCTTCGGCCGCTTCGGGCTTTTTGGCGAGCTTGCGTTCGAGCTGTGCGGTCCGCTTCTCGACCAGCTCCTGGCGCCTTTCGTTCTTGACCCAGGCCGCCTCGATCGCGCTCCAGTCCACGCCGTCGTGTTCGGCAAAGCCCGCGTCCTCGGACGCCATCACGGCGCGCTTGAGGTGCGGGCTGATCTGGTCGTAGTCCACCCATTGGGCGGACCAGCGCCAGTCCTTGTCGGACCGGAGGCTCTGGCCCGCAACCCGCCAGGCCTCGGAGCGCATGAAGGCGGTGCTTTGCGGGTCGACCACCACCATCAGCGCGACACGCAAGACAAAAAACAGTTGCAGCGCCAGGCCCGCCAGCACCACCCACAACAGCCATCGACCGATCGATTTCATCACTGGCTGGACATTTGTGTCTGCAACGTGGCGTCGCGGGTGAAACGGAAGCGCGACACCACCACGATCTGGTCGGCCCGCTGGCGCATGGCTTCGTTGAAGCGGCCAAAGCCGAGGCCGCGCACGATCGCCTGGGCTCGTCGGTCCAGCGTGGTGTTGCCCGAGGTCTGCACCACCTCGGTGTCCAGCACGGCGCCGGTGTGGTTCACCGTGATGACCATGGTGAGCTCTCCATAGAGCTTGCGACCGGCGGCCTCGGGGAAGTTGGTGGTCCCCCGGTCTTCGATCTTGCGCCGCAGTTCGTCGTAGTAGATCGCGTAGACCTCTTCGCGCGTGGCCGGGCTGATGTAGCGTTTGCGCGGCCGGGCGTTTTCTTCGTTGATGCGCTTTTCGATCTCGGCCAGCACCTTCACCAGCGCCCGGCGCTTGCGTTCGCGCTCAACGGCCTCCTGGCTGGGGTTGACGGCCTGCAGGTCCGGCGGTGGCATGTTGGCCAGTTGCTTACGCACCTGGGCCAGGATCTGCTTTTGCTGTTCCTTGAGCGCTTCGATCATGCGCTCGTCTTCTTCGGGGGTGTCGCCGATGCGGACCGTGGGGTTGGGCGGCAGGGGTGAGGTGGCACGCCCTTTTTCCCGCTCACCGCCACCGGCCAGCGAGGCCTGCGCAATGGCCTTGGCCTTCTCGGGACGCTCGTCGCTCTTGGCATTGACCAGAATGACTTCGAGCGGCGTGTCCTGGAACACGCGGTTGAAGTTCTCGGGATCGACAAAACGCACCGTCAGCAGCGCGGCGTGCACGGCCACCGACACCCCCAGCGCCAGCTGCAGGGTGCTCAGTTGTTTGAGGAAAGCCAGGACCGGTTTCACGCGAGCATTATCGGTGCTGGTGGCTCACAGCCCGGGCGCCTCGGCAGCTGTTTCGGCGGTGGTCTCAGGGGCATCGACCTGCGCATCGTCGACGTCAATGGCCAGCGCCAGCGGTGCGGCCAGTTCGTCGTCTTCGCCGTCCTCTGACTCGCTGCTGTCATCCACGCTGTCGACCGGCAGGTCGAGTCGCTCGATGACCGTGCCGTGCACGTCCAGCGTGATGTGATCGATGGCACCCAGCCGCACCCGCACATGCGCGCCCCGCGGCAGGCCTTCGGCGCCCATGACCGGCAACACCAGCGGCAGGCTGTCGGCCCGCACCAGGTTGTCCTTGAACAGGGTGGCGGTGAGTTCGGAGATGCCGGCCTGCTGCAGGTGTTTGAGCGTCCAGTAACGCTCCATGCCGTTCTGGAAGCCGTTGTAGGCGGTGTAGGCGGCATCGAAGCCGCTGATGATGGCGAACAGGTTGGCGTCTTTGGGCTTGAACGGCGCGGCGAGCGCGGCGGTCTTGCCGTGGCGCGCGCAGGCAATGATCTGCCACTGGTTGACCATGTCCACGTAACGGCGCAGGGGCGAGGTGCTCCAGGCGTAGCTCTTGACGCCGATGCCCGCGTGCGGCTGCGCCTTGGTGCCCATGCGCACTTTCACGCCGGGCGCCAGGCTGGCCTGGCTGCGGTAGATGCCGGGCACGCCGCAGTCGGCGAGCCAGTTGCCCCAGGTGCTGTTGGCCAGGATCATGGCCTCGGCCACCATCAGGTCGAGCGGCGCGCCGCGCTGGCGTGTGCCGATCACCACGGTTTCGTCGCCCGCGGGCTCGCTGCCCGTCACGCCTTCGAGGCGGAAGGTGTAGTCCGGCCGGTTGAAGTTTTCCGGTTTGCCGCGCACCACCTCGCGCTGCGCCTTCAGGTGGCGCGCCAGGCGGAAGATAAAGGCCAGCTGCGGCTGCAGCGCTTCAAGATGGGCTTCGACGATCGCGGCGCTGGCCGGCGCCTGGCCGGTCAGCCAGTCCTCGGTGATCACCGTGTCGAGCTGGTCGTGGCGCAGGTTGTGCGCGATCGGCACCCGCTCCAGCACGGTGCGGCTGTCCTTGGGCTCCAGCGTGGCCTCGTCGAAGCTGACGTAGAGCGACACGGCGGGGCAGTCGCGCCCGGCCATCAGTGTGTAGGCCTGCACCACCTCGTCGGGCAGCATGGTGATCTTGTGACCCGGCATGTAGACCGTGGACAGGCGGTTGCGTGCCACCTGGTCGATGGGGCTGTCAGGCAGCACCGCGAGACCGGGTGCCGCAATGTGGATGCCCAGCGTGACCGTGCCACTGCCCAGCCCCTGCAACGAGAGCGCGTCGTCGATTTCGGTGGTGTGCGAATCGTCAATGGAAAAAGCCTGCACGGCGGCGAGCGGCAGCTCGTCGGCGATGGCGGGGGCTTGCAACGCCGGGAAGCCGGTGCCCTTGGGGAACTGGTCGAACAGGAAACGCTGCCAGTGGAACTGGTAGGCGCTGGCGATGGCGCCAGCGTTTTGCAGCAGGGTGAGCGGCGCGGTGTGGCTGTTGCGCGCCGCTTCCACCACGGCCTTGTATTCGGGTGCGTTCTTGTCCGGCTTGAACAGGATCTTGTAGAGCTGCTGGCGCACCGGCTCGGGGCACAGTCCGCTGACCAGCTCGGCGGCCCAGGCTTCGATCTGGGCCTGTATCTGTTTCTTTTTTTCGATGCCGGCGAGCGCCTGTGCCAGGATCTCAGGTGGCGCTTTCTTGTAGCGGCCCTTGCCGGCGCGCCGGAAGTAGTGCGGTGCGCCTTGCAGGCAGAGCAAGGCCGCCACCTGCTGTTCGGTGCCGGCGCTGGCGCTGAAATATTCCTGCGCCAGTTCGGCAAACCCGAACTCCCCTTCGGGGGCGAATTCGTAGGCCAGCTCCAGCTCCATGGTCTCGGCCAGCGCGGTGGCCGCGGGCATCAGCTGGGCGGGGGCGGGCTTGTCAAAGCGCAGCAGCGCGTTGGCGGACTTGACTTTGACCCGTTTGCCCGAATCCAGCTCCACCTGCAGGGAACTTTCGGCTTCGGACAGGAGGCGGCCGGTCATCAGTTTGCCGGCGTCGTCGAACAGAATGTGCATGGGCCGGATTGTCCCATGCGGGCGGTTTTAGCCTGCCGGGCTCAGCGCTGGAGGTCGAGAAACTCAAAGATGGCGTCGATGTGGTCGTCAAAGTCGCTGATGGCGTGGTCGCTGCCGGGCAGTAGGTGCAGCGCGCCGCCGGCACAGAAAGTCATCATTTCCCGCCAGTCCAGCACTTCGTCGCCCTGCGCCACGATGGCGAACTGCTGCTGTGGCGTGGCCGGGTGCTGCGGCGCCAGACGCTGGATGTCGACCTCCAGCGTGCTCAGCTCGTCCACAAAGGCGGGTTCAAAAAAGAAGCGCTCCTGCGGATCGTGCCAGGCCGTCTGTTCCCCGATGTAGTGCGCCAGATCGCGCGACGGGTGCACGGCGGGGTTGAGCAGCACCGCGCGGCAGCCGATCTGAAGGGCCAGCCAGCGCGCGTAAAAGCCGCCGAGCGACGAGCCCACCACGGCCATCTGCCCACGCGGCCAGGCGGCGGTGCCTTGCCGGATCAGGGCGGTGGCGGCCGCGGGCGAGGGTGGCAGTTGCGGGCACCACCAGGTGACGTGCGGATGTCGGGTGTGCACCCGCGTGGCCACCTTTTGCGCTTTCACCGATTGGGGTGACGAGCGGAAGCCGTGCAGGTAGAGCAGGTGGGTGGTCTCTGGCGGCGGGGGGGTGACGGCGTTCATTGCCGAAGGATAATCGGTGCCCATGGCCGTCGTCTTTGACAAACCCACCCTGCTGCAGCGCATCGCCCCAATCTTTCAGGGGTTTGATGGTCCGCTGGTCTTTGCCATCCTGCTGCTCGCGTGCGCGGGCCTGATGACCATGTATTCGGTGGGTTTCGATCACGGCTCGCGCTTCGCCAGTCACGGCCGCAACATGATGCTGGCGGCAGGCGTGCTTTTTGTCGTGTCACAGGTGCCGCCGCAGCGCCTCATGGCGCTGGCGGTCCCGATGTACGTGCTCGGGGTGACCTTGCTGCTGGCGGTGTTTCTGTTTGGCATCCAGAAAAAGGGCGCCCAGCGCTGGCTCAACGTGGGCGTGGTGATCCAGCCCAGTGAACTCATGAAGGTGGCCATGCCCCTGATGCTGGCCTGGTGGTTCCAGCGCCGCGAGGGCCAGCTCAAGCCGCTGGATTTTGCGGTGGCGGGTTTGCTGCTGGCGATACCGGCGGCGCTCATCCTCAAGCAGCCCGACCTGGGCACTACCTTGCTGGTGATGGCCTCTGGCCTGGCGGTCATCTTCTTTGCCGGGCTGAGCTGGAAGCTGATCATTCCGCCGGTGCTGCTGGGACTGGTGGGGGTGGTCACGCTGATCGCGATGGAACCCCAGTGGTGCGCGCCCGATGTGGACTGGCGCGTCCTGCACGAATACCAGCGCCAGCGCGTGTGCACGCTGCTCGATCCGTTCAAGGATCCGCTGGGCAAGGGGTTCCACATCATCCAGGGCATGATCGCCATCGGCTCCGGCGGCGTCTGGGGCAAAGGCTTCATGCAGGGCACGCAGACCCATCTGGAGTTCATTCCCGAGCGCACCACCGACTTCATCTTCGCGGCGTTTTCCGAGGAATTCGGCCTGGTGGGCACGCTGGCGCTGATGGCGGCGTACCTCTTTCTGCTGATCCGCGGACTGATCATCGCGGTGGAGGCGCCAACCCTGTTCTCGCGCCTGGTGGCAGCTGCCATGACCGCCAATTTCTTCGTCTACGCCTTCGTCAACATGGGCATGGTGAGCGGCATCCTGCCGGTGGTGGGGGTGCCTTTGCCGTTCATCAGTTACGGTGGCACGGCGATGGTGACGCTCGGCGTCTGTCTGGGCATTCTGATGTCGGTGGCCAAGTCCAAACGTCTGATGCAGTCATGACAACGGGCCCCCACGCTCCGCCGCTGCGCGGGTCGCTGCCCCCCGAGGGGGCTGATCCGGCTTGGGGCGGCCCGGCGCCGGATCTTCAGGCCTCCCACGCTCCACCGTTGCCGACGGTGCGGGTGGCGATCGTGGGTGCCGGGAACATGGGCGGCGCCATGGTCGCGCGCCTGTGTGAACTGGGCTGGTCGGTGGTGGTGTGCGACATCGACCCCGTGCGCCAGCAGCAGGCGCTGGAAGTGGGCGCCTGCCTCGCTGACACCCCCGAGACGGCAGCCTGTGCGCTGGTGGCCGACGGCGTGCTGATCGTCTGCGTGGTGGATGCTGCGCAGTCACATGAAGTGCTCTTTGGTGCTGGCGGCGCCGCTGCTGCCCTGCGCAGCGGTCAGGCCGTGATGCTGTGCCCGACCATTGCGCCACAAGACACCGAAGTGCTGGCCGAGGCGCTGAGGGCGCAGGGGCTGGACTGCATCGATGCGCCCATGTCCGGCGGGCCGGTGCGGGCTCGCGACGGCCGCATGAGCCTGATCGTGGCCGCGCCCGCTGGGGTGCTGGAGCGCCATGCGGCGCTGCTCGCCGCCCTGTCGTCCCAGGTGTTTCGCATCAGCGAGCGGGTGGGCGATGGCGCTCGCACCAAGCTGGTCAACAACCTGCTCGCCGGCATCAACCTGGTGGGGGCAGCCGAAGTGCTCGCGCTGGCCGAACGCCTCGGGCTGGACTTGTCGACGACGCTGGACGTGATCGAGCAATCCAGCGGCCAGAGCTGGATAGCCTCGGACCGCATGCGCCGGGCCATTGCGGGCGACCTGGCGCCGCGTGCCCACGTGACCCTGCTGGAAAAAGACACCCGGCTGGCGGTGCAGGCCGCGCGCTCGGCCGGTTTTGCCGGACCGCTGGGCGAGCGGGCGGCCGGCGTGTTCGAGCAGGCGCATGCCGCCGGCATGGCCGATCTGGACGACGCGGCGCTGCTGCAGCTCTTGCGCGGCGCGCGATCCTGAGGCGTGCAGCGCCCGGCAAGACCACGCCGCCAGCGCGCGAACGCCGTCCTTCTTACAATCCCCCCATGATTGCACGCGAACCCACCTTGGCCCGTTTGTCCAGCGCCCAGAGCCTCCTGCTCGATCCTTTCGGCTTGACCCCCGCCCATCTGCAGCGCGCACTGGGTGAAATCATGTCGCGTGGCGCGGACGACGCCGACCTCTATTTCCAGACCACGCGCAGCGAGGGCTGGAGCCTGGAAGAGGGCATCGTCAAGACCGGCAGCTTCAGCATCGACCAGGGCGTGGGCGTGCGCGCCGTCAGTGGTGAAAAGACCGCTTTCGCATATTCGGACGACCTGTCCTGGGCTTCGTTGCTGGATGCGGCGCACACCGTGCGCACGATCACGGCCCAGGGCCAGGACCGCAAGGTGCGCACACCAGCCGCCAAGGTGGCGAAATCACGCTCGCTCTACCCCGGTCTGGATCCGATCGGCACCCTCGACAGCACCGCCAAGGTCGCCCTGCTGGAGAAGGTCGAAAAACTCGCCAAGGCCAAGGACCCGCGCGTGGTGCAGGTCATGGCCGGCCTGGCGGCCGAGCACGACGTGGTGCTGGTGGCGCGTGCCGACGGCACCATGGCGGCCGACGTGCGCCCGCTGATCCGCCTGTCGGTCACGGTGATCGCCGAACAGAAGGGCCGGCGTGAAGTTGGCTCTTCGGGTGGTGGTGGCCGCTTCGGTCTGGCGTATTTTGACGACGCCATGGTCCAGTCTTACGTGGACGAGGCCGTGGACGCAGCGCTCACCAACCTCGACGCGCGGCCCGCGCCCGCGGGTGAAATGACCGTGGTGCTGGGTTCGGGCTGGCCGGGCGTGCTGCTGCACGAGGCGGTGGGCCACGGGCTCGAAGGCGACTTCAACCGCAAGGGCTCCAGCGCGTTTGCCGGCCGCGTCGGCCAGCGCGTGGCGGCCAAGGGCGTGACCGTGCTCGATGACGGCACCATGGCCGACCGCCGCGGCTCGCTCAACGTGGACGACGAAGGCTGCCCGACACAGAAAAACGTGCTGATCGAAGACGGCATCCTGCGCGGCTACATCCAGGACGCGATGAACGCGCGCCTGATGGGCCTGAAGCCCACCGGCAATGGTCGGCGCGAGAGCTACGCCCATGTGCCCATGCCGCGCATGACCAACACCTACATGCTGGGCGGCGACAAGAGCCCCGAAGAAATCGTGGCCAGCATCAAGAAGGGCCTGTACGCCACCAACTTCGGCGGCGGTCAGGTCGACATCACCAGTGGCAAGTTCGTGTTCTCCGCCAGCCAGGCCTACTGGGTGGAAAACGGCCAGATCCAGTACCCGGTCAAGGGCGCCACGCTGGTCGGCAGCGGCCCCGAATCGCTCAAGAAGATCAGCATGATCGGCAACGACATGCGGCTGGACAGCGGCGTGGGCACCTGCGGCAAGGAGGGCCAGAGCGTGCCGGTCGGTGTGGGTCAGCCCACCTTGCGCATCGACGGGTTGACGGTCGGCGGTACGGCGTAAGTTCGTCGTGCAGCCGCCTGTGCTACATTCCAAACTTATGCAACAGCGCTTCGCTTTCGGCTTTTATTTTTGGTTCTCAGTCCCCGGCGGACGAGAGGCGAAGCTGTAAGCGCATCACCGAATCTCGATCAAACCGCCGGAGCCCAAAGCCCGGCGGTTTTTTTTCGCCCTTGTATCCCACCTGCAACCGACCCCTAGGAGCCCCGTGATGAATGCCAAGACCACACCCGTCAGCGCCGATGCCTGGCACGCACGTTCTGTCGACAAAACCAGCCAGACCGACGACGAACGCATCAAGGACATCACCGTGCTCCCGCCTCCCGAACACCTGATCCGCTTCTTCCCCATCGGCGGCACGCCGGTGGAGGGCCTCATCAGCCAGACCCGCAAAAACATCCACAACATCCTGCACGGCAAGGACGACCGCCTGCTGGTGGTCATTGGCCCGTGCTCGATCCACGACCCGGCCGCCGCGCTGGACTACGCGCGCCGCCTGAAGCCCTTGCGCGAGAAGTACGCTGACACGCTGGAAATCGTGATGCGCGTGTACTTCGAAAAGCCACGCACCACGGTGGGCTGGAAGGGGCTGATCAACGACCCCTACCTGGATCAGAGCTTCCGAATCGACGAAGGCCTGCGCATCGCGCGCCAGTTGCTGATCGAGATCAACCGCCAGGGCCTGCCCGCCGGCAGCGAGTTCCTGGACGTGATTTCGCCCCAGTACATCGGTGACCTCATCAGCTGGGGCGCCATCGGCGCGCGCACCACCGAGAGCCAGGTGCACCGCGAACTGGCCTCGGGCCTGTCGGCACCGATTGGCTTCAAGAACGGCACCGACGGCAACATCCGCATCGCGACCGACGCCATCCAGGCGGCGGCGCGTGGGCACCACTTCCTCTCGGTGCACAAGAACGGCCAGGTCGCGATCGTGCAGACCAACGGCAACAAGGACTGCCACGTGATCCTGCGCGGCGGCAAGTCCCCGAACTACGACGCCGACCACGTGGCTGCGGCGGTCAAGGAGCTCGAAGCCGCCAAGCTGGCCCCGCGCCTGATGGTGGACTGCAGCCACGCCAACAGCAGCAAGCAGCACGAGAAGCAGCTCGATGTGGCGCGCGATATCGCGGCACAGATCGCAGGCGGCTCGCGCAGCGTGTTCGGCGTGATGATCGAAAGCCACATTGAAGCGGGCGCACAGAAGTTCACCCCCGGCAAAGACGATGTCAGCAAGCTGGCCTACGGTCAGAGCATCACCGACGCCTGCCTGGGCTGGTCTGATTCGCTGGAGGCGCTGGAGGTGCTCTCTGCAGCCGTGCAGGGCGCGCGCCAGCGGAAGCCTTGATACCGAATGGGGGGGCGACTGTGTTGCCCCGTGTGGGTCAAGTCTTGTATCAAACCCGGCAAAAGTGTGCGTTTTGCACGCCAGGGCACGTTGTCGCGGTTCAAGGCCCTTGATATTCTGGCCTTCGTGCCGATAGGAACGCGGTAGAACCTTCTGGCGTCCGCGCGCCTCGCGGACAGGGAGGCCAGAGTTGTCGGGAGTTGGAGTGGAGCAACCGGTATTGCGTCTGGGACTGTTGGGGTTTGCCGATCCGGCGGGTCTGAGGCTGCAAGCCTGGGCCGCCCAGGTGCATGAAGGCTGGCCGCAGTGGCGAAGCTGCGACCCCCATCTGGCCGACGCCTGGATGATCAATGGCGCGTCGGTCGACGTGCTGGGTCGGGACGAGGTGGTCATTCGCCACCCGTTCGGGAGTGGCGAGCGCCTGACGCTCAACCGCGCAGAGGTGGATCGACCGCTCGCCTTCGCCACGCCCTTGCCCGAAGGTTTTGCGTCGGCCGAGTTTTTCGAGGCGGACGACGAACTCAGCGTGCGCCAGCGCCTGCAGCGTTTTGAAGCCTGGCTGCGGCCGCTGCGTAGCCAGTTTGCACTCGGGGCTGAGGTGGTGAAGCGCAACGGGCTCTACAAAGGTGTGGTGCACATCGTGCATGAAGGCAAGCTGCTGGCGGTGATCGATTTCGAGCGCTGGCAGGCCGGTTTGCTGATCCCGGCCCGTCCGGTGGATCTGGCCATGGCCGAGTGGGCACAGCGCCCCGGGTTGTCGCGCGAGATTCCTTCGTCCTTCATCCGGTTGCCATTGCACCGGGTCATGTGGACCTACGCCGTGCGCACGCGCCTGGATGTGTTGCCGGAGCGCTACCGGGAAAAGACGGTCTATTTGCGGCGGGTTCCGCAGGTGCCGGCGCGCTGGTTTGACGAGGTGCATCTGCTCCTCATGCGCGAGCTGCTGGTGACCCCGACCTGCTTTGACCGGTTGCGCGAGCGCACTGGCGTCGAAGCGTCCGAGTTGGCGCACCATCTGGCGGTGCTCTACCACGCGGGTGGTCTGACCACGGACGCCGACAGCGCGCGCCGGGCCGAGCCCGCTGCGCGGCGCGCGATGACGGCGCTGCAGTTTGACCAGGGTGATCACGAGAGCGACCTGCGTTCGCGCGTGGGACTGACCGAGCAGATGCCACCTTCCAGCATTCTGCGCGAGGCACCGCACTCGCCTTTGCGTGTCTCGACCGCGTCCGTTGCACCCGGGGATACGTCGCCACCTTCAACGCTGCGCTCCTGACGGGGGCGGTTGCTGGTCAGTCCCGACGCGCCAAGGCACAATCAAGATCTGACCAAGATCCACACCGAGGAGTTGTCCGTATGCGCAGCCAAGTCACCGTGACCTGGGGTGAAACATCCACCTACCGCTTTGACCTGGAGGAGGTGCAGCCCATGCCGCACGACCAGGCCCGATCCTGGCTCGACGAACAGTTCACCACGCTGGGGTGTGAGCCGATCCGCCTGACCGGCAAGGTGCTGACGGCCGACAAGGTGTTGTGTGTGGCGCAGGCAGCGGGTGAAGAGCACTTTCGGGAAGCGGCCCACCGCGAATGGGCCATGACGTTCGCCCGTGCCACCAGTGCCGCGCTGGCCAAGCCGGTGGTGTCTGTGGATCTGGTGACGCAGTCGCTCGGCTACTGAAGCACCGAGCCGTTTCAGGCCGTCCCGAGGGCTGACAGCAGGCGGGCGTGGATGCCGCCAAAGCCACCATTGCTCATGCAGACGACGTGGTCTCCGTCGCGTGCGGCAGCCACCACTTGCGCCACCAGTTCATCGATGGAGCGGGCCACCTGGGCGCGTTCGCCCATGGGTTGAAGGGTTTCCACGGCATCCCAGTCAAGGCCGCCGGCGTGGCAGAACGCCAGATCGGCCGCATGCAGGCTCCAGGGCAGTTGGGACTTCATGGTGCCCAGCTTCATGGTGTTGCTGCGCGGTTCGAACACCGCGAGGATGCGACCGCCCGACGTGAGTTTCTGATCCAGGCGGCGCCTCAGACCGTCCAGCGTGGTGCGAATGGCGGTCGGGTGGTGGGCAAAATCGTCGTACACCGTGATGGCGCCACCCGGTCGGGCGACGGTGCCACGCACCTCCATGCGGCGGCGCACGTTCTCGAACCGACCCAGGGCGCTGGCCGCGGCGTCTGGCGCAACGCCCACATGCTGTGCCGCCGCGATGGCGGCGAGTGCGTTGAGCTGGTTGTGCATGCCGGTGAGCGCCCACTCCACCCGGGCCACGGTTTGACCCCGTTCCAGCACATCAAAGGCATGGGGTTCGCCAACCGCAGTGAAGTCGCTGACCGCGGCGCCAAAGCTGCGCACCTCGCTCCACAAGCCCTGGTGCAGCACCCGGTCCAGGCTTTCTTCCAGACCATTGACCACCACCCGGCCCGAGCCCGGCACCGTGCGTACCAAATGGTGGAACTGGCGCTCGATGGCCTTGAGGTCGTCGAAGATGTCCGCGTGGTCGAATTCGAGGTTGTTCAGGATGGCCGTGCGCGGACGGTAGTGCACGAACTTGCTGCGTTTGTCGAAGAAGGCGGTGTCGTATTCGTCGGCTTCGATGACGAAGAGGGGGTTGCGGGGCGGCTGCGCGCTCTGTTCCGTGTTCCCCACCCGCTGCTCGGGCTCCTCCTTGACCTGCGCAGAGCACACAGCGGCCCCGCCACCCAGTCTTGCAGATACACCAAAGTTCATCGGCACACCGCCGACCAGAAAGCCCGGGTTCAGGCCGTTGGCCTCCAGGATCCAGGTCAGCATGGCCGTGGTGGTTGTTTTTCCGTGGGTGCCGGCCACCGCCAGCACATGACGACCTTGCAACACGTGTTCGGCCAGCCATTGCGGACCGCTGGTGTAGGGGGCGCCAGCGTCCAGGATGGCCTCCATCAGCGGGAACTTCGGGCTCCCATCGGGCCGACGACCCCGGCTCACCACGTTGCCGATCACAAACATGTCGGGCGTCAGCGCCATCTGGTCGGCACCAAAGCCCTCGATCAGGTCGATGCCCAGCGCCTGGAGCTGGTCGCTCATGGGGGGGTAGACGCCGGCGTCACAGCCGGTGACGCGGTGACCGGCCTCGCGGGCGAGCGCGGCCAGACCGCCCATGAACGTGCCACAAATGCCGAGGATATGAATATGCATCATGTGATTCTAGGGGGGCCAACCCTGCTGGCCGGGATACCAAAGCTGTCCTTGGCGGCATGGGCGCGGGCCAGCAGGCAAAATGCCCCGATGCAAGTTGATCGGACCGGTCCCACCGCAGAAATTGCCGCCGTGGCTGCGCGCCTCGTGGTGGAAGAAGGGCTCGAATACGCGACGGCCAAGCGCCATGCCGGCAAGCAGCTCGGCTTGTCATCGCGCGGGCTTTGGCCCGACAACGCGACGCTGGACGCAGCGGTGCGCGAGCACATCGCCATTTTTTGCGCCGACACCCAGGCGATCGAGTTGCAGGTGTTGCGGCGGGAGGCCCTGGTCTGGCTGGACCGGCTGGCGGACTTCAGGCCGCATTTGAGCGGCGCTGTCTGGCACGGCACCGCGACCCGGCACAGCGACATCCATATCCAGCTGTTCTGCGACGATCCCAAGGCGGCCGAATGGGCCTTGCTCGATCGCCGGGTGGATTACCGCCCGGGCACGGTCATGGGCTGGCGCGGTGAGCCGGTGGATGTTTTGACCTTGCGCGTGCGCTGTGAGGAGCTGGGGCAATGGGTGCTGATCCATCTTCTGGTGCACGACCTTGACGATCTCCGTGGGGCGCTCAAACCGGACGGGCAGGGCCGCAAGCCGCGCGGAGACGCGCAGGCCTTGCGCGATTTGATGACCCAGGGAACCGAGGAAAATTCCGCATGAGCATGAATCGACGGACAGCGTGGATGTTAGGCGTGGCGGCGGCCGCAGGCGCCGCCGGGGTCGGGGTGGCGCTGTGGCGTCATCGGCCGCAGCCGGTGTTGTCAGACGCCGAGGCCGAGTTCTGGGCTTCGCGTTTTGAAGACCCCGACGGCCAGCCGCTGGCGCTGGAGCGCTTTCGCGGC
Source organism: Betaproteobacteria bacterium HGW-Betaproteobacteria-9 (assembly GCA_002842215.1). Taxonomy (GTDB): domain Bacteria; phylum Pseudomonadota; class Gammaproteobacteria; order Burkholderiales; family Burkholderiaceae_C; genus Hydrogenophaga. Next base: position 144,143 of record PHCC01000024.1, read on the forward strand.
CGGCCTTTGCTGGTGAACTTCTGGGCCACCTGGTGTCCACCCTGTGTCGAGGAGTTGCCGCTGCTGAATGCGTTCTACCGCGAGCACCAGTCGCGGGGATGGCAGGTGGTGGGACTGGCCGTCGACCAGCTGCCTGCGGTGCGCAGCTTCCTTCAGAAATTGCCGCTGGCGTTTCCGGTGGGCATGGTTGGCTTTGCCGGCACCGAGCTCAGCCGGATTCTGGGCAATCCCGGTGGTGGCCTGCCCTACAGCGTCGTGTTCGATCGATCGGGCGTGGTGCTGCATCAAAAGGTGGGCAAAGTCAGTCAGGCCGATCTGGATTTGTGGGCGCAACTGGCTTGACAGATGACGCGAGACGGGGATACTTCCGCTCCAAAAAGCGGGCACACATGCCGTCTGTCATGACGACTTAAATCTGGCGAAAAAAGGGATAAAGTCCCTCAAATTGCAGTCAAACAGTCGTTTCTTCAGTTTGCTCAAGATGTCATGCGTCTGCGTTCCATGAGGTCTGGAATGGGTCGCTTCGTGTACACTGCGGCACCCCATTTGGCCGGCTGCATGCATGTTCAAGGAACTTGAGTGCAAATGGTTGGATTTGACAGATTTTCGTTGGAGTAATCATGGATCTGAGAAAACTGAAGACGCTGATTGACCTGGTGTCCGAGTCGAACGTGTCCGAGCTGGAAATCACGGAGGCCGAAGGTAAGGTTCGCATCGTCAAGAGCGCGCCGATTGGCATGCACGCCCCGGTGACGTACACCATGGCCCCGGCGGTTCCGGCGCCCACCGTGGCAGCAACGCCGGCGGTCGAGGTGGCGGCAGCAACCGCCATCGTGGCGGCCGAGCCTGTCGGGCACACCGTCAAATCGCCCATGGTCGGCACCTTCTACCGCTCGTCCAGCCCTGGCGCCAAAGCATTTGTCGAAGTCGGCGACACGATCAAGGAAGGCGAGACCATCTGCATCGTCGAGGCCATGAAGATCCTCAACGAGATCGAGGCTGACAAGAGTGGCACCGTCAAGCAGATCCTGGTGGACAACGGTCAGGCCGTCGAATACGGCCAGCCCCTGTTTGTCATCGAATAAGCGGCTGGCCCATGTTCAAAAAAATCCTGATCGCCAACCGGGGTGAAATTGCCTTGCGGGTCCAGCGCGCTTGCCGTGAGATGGGCATCAAGGCGGTGATGGTCTATTCCGAAGCCGATCGCGATGCCAAGTATGTGCGCCTGGCGGATGAGTCGGTCTGTATTGGGCCGGCGGCTTCGGGGCAGAGCTACCTCAGCATGCCCGCCATCATCTCCGCGGCCGAGGTGACCGACGCCGAAGCCATTCACCCCGGCTACGGATTCCTGTCGGAGAACGCCGATTTCGCCGAGCGGGTCGAGCAGAGCGGGTTCACCTTCATCGGCCCGTCGCCCGAGTCGATTCGCCTGATGGGCGACAAGGTTTCGGCCAAGCAGGCCATGATCCGCGCCGGCGTGCCTTGCGTGCCGGGCTCGGACGGCGCTTTGCCCGACGATCCGGTCATCATCAAGCGCACCGCCAAGGCGGTGGGTTATCCCGTCATCATCAAGGCGGCTGGCGGTGGTGGCGGTCGCGGCATGCGGGTCGTGCACACCGAGGCGGCGCTGCTGCACGCGGTGCAGACCACCAAGGCCGAGGCCGGGGCCGCTTTCGGCAACCCCGAGGTGTACATGGAGAAGTTTCTCCAGAACCCGCGCCACATCGAAATCCAGGTGATGGCCGACACGCACCGCAACGCGGTGTACCTCGGCGAACGCGACTGTTCCATGCAGCGGCGCCATCAGAAGGTGATCGAAGAAGCGCCGGCGCCCGGTATTCCCCGTCGACTGATTGAAAAGATTGGAGAGCGTTGCGCGGCCGCCTGCAAGAAGATCGGCTACCGGGGTGCGGGCACCTTCGAGTTCCTGTTTGAAAACGGCGAGTTCTATTTCATCGAGATGAACACCCGCGTGCAGGTGGAACACCCGGTGACCGAATGGATCACGGGCGTGGACATCGTGCGCACGCAGATCGCGGTGGCGGCAGGCGAAAAGCTGCCGTTCACGCAACGCCAGATCCAGTTGCGCGGCCACGCCATCGAGGTCCGGATCAACGCCGAAGACGCCTACAAGTTCACGCCGTCGCCGGGTCGCATCACCACCTGGCACATGCCCGGAGGGCCGGGGGTGCGTGTCGATTCGCACGCCTACGCCAACTACTTCGTGCCGCCGAACTACGACTCCATGATCGGCAAGATCATCGTGCACGGCGACACGCGCGAACAGGCCTTGGCGCGCATGCGCACAGCGCTGGCCGAAACCGTGATCGAAGGCATCAAGACCAACATCCCGCTGCACCGTGAGCTGATGGTGGACGCCAGTTTTGTGACCGGTGGCACCAACATCCACTACCTTGAAGAGTGGTTGTCCCAGCGTGAGAGGTAAGCCTCTCCCCCCGAAGGGCCCTCGGCGCCTTCCCCTCAGGGGGCAACACCTGCGGCCCGGCAAAGCCGGTTCCGCGGTGTGCTCGGGAAGTCTCTCCTCATTTGTTGAGGTTTCGTTGACTGTTCGAAATTCACCCCATGTCCTCCCTGTATGAGTTGGTCTTGCTGGCCCCTGAGGCCGCGGTAGAGATGGTCAGTGACGCGTTGGTGGCGCTGGACGCCTTGAGCGTCTCGGTGGAGGATGCCGATGCCCTGACGCCGTCCGAGCAGGCGCTGTTTGGCGAGCCGGGCATGCCGGCACCCAAGGCCGGCTGGAACCGCTCGCGCGTGGTGGCGCTGTTCCAGACCGAAGCCGAAGCGCGCGAAGCGGCGGCGTTGTTGATCGTTCAGGACTTTTTTGAAGGCTGTGAGGTGCTGGGTGTGCAGGCCGTGGTCGAGCAGGATTGGGTGCGTCTGACACAGTCGCAGTTCGACCCGGTGGAGATCACGCCCACCTTCTGGATCGTGCCGAGCTGGCACGAACCGCCCGCCGAGGCGCAGCAGGTGATCCGGCTCGATCCGGGCCTGGCGTTCGGCACAGGGACCCATCCGACGACGCGCATGTGTCTGCGCTGGACGGCGCAACAGGGTGCGCAGGGGCAGCGGGTGCTCGACTACGGTTGTGGTTCGGGCATCCTGGCCATCGGTGCGGCCAAGCACGGGGCGCGCGAGATCGACGCGGTCGACATCGACCCCGCTGCGGTCGAAGCCACGCGGCTCAACGCCGCGGCCAATCACACCCAGCTGAATGCGGGTCTGCCCGACCAGGCCCTGGGCGAATACGACCTGGTGCTGGCCAATATCCTGGCCACGCCGCTGAAGGTGCTGGCGCCGCTACTTTGCAGCCATGTGCGCGCCGGTGGGCACCTGGTGCTGGCCGGCATTCTGGCGCGGCAGGCCGATGAACTGCGGGAGGCCTATGCCCCCTGGGTGGCTTTGTCCGTCAGCGACGAAGAGGATGGCTGGATCCTGATGACCGCGGTCAAGGCCTGAAGCCTTGATGCGCAGCAATGACTGATGCCTGCGTCGCGGCCGGCGGGCCGGTCGGGCACTGCCGGCCTGCAATAATCTTGGCATGAGTTTCACCACCCGTTGTCCGGCTTGCGGAACGATGTTCAAGGTCGTGCCCGACCAGTTGAAGATCTCTGACGGCTGGGTGCGTTGTGGCCACTGCGCCGATGTGTTCGACGCCACGCTGTACCTGCAGACCTGGGAGGCGCCAGCACCCGAACCCCAGCCGGCACCGGCAACGGCACCCGAATCACCCGCAGGGCACCCGTCCGGCCTGGCGCCAACCTCGGTGCCATCGGAGGCAGCGAACGGCCTTCCGACCCAGGCGCCGTTGAACCCTGGCATCGAAGAGGCCATCCCGCAAGCCACGGGGGTCTGGGACCCCAGCGCCGCGGTCATCGAGGATGCCAACGAACTGTCTGGTCAAACGCCCCAAAACGGGTGGTTGGCGTCGTCCGATATCGACGACGGTGACTGGCTTCTCGCGCCGCCCGCAGAAGAATGGTCGCCGCAGCAGGAAGCACAAGATGCTGCTGACTGGCAGGCACTGCAGGCACTGCAGGCGCCCGTCGCCCCACCGTTTGAATCGCCCTTCGCGCCGCTGGAGGCCGTGCGCGCGCTGGCTGAATCCGGGCCACTGGACTTCGAAGGCCGGCTGGAGCTGGCCAACCAGCCGGAGTCGCCGGCGGCGGCGAGCCGGGATGACGGTGCGGATTTTCAGGCGGAACTGAAGCGGTTCGCTGCCGCGGCGGCCGGCGCTTCCCGGGCCGTTGAGGCCGAAGTCACAACGGCACCGCCACCACCTGCGCCTGCACCTGCAGCACCTGTTCCTCCGTCTGCGCCTGCGCCTCAACCCGAAAGTGTCTCGCTGGAAGACGATCCGGCGGTGCAGGAAGTCGAGCCCGGCTTTGTGCTGCAGGCCCGACGGCAGGCCTTCTGGCGTTCCCCGGGCATGCGCACGGCACTGCTGTTGCTTGCGCTGGCTTTGGCGGCGTTGCTTGCGGCGCAGTGGGCTGTGCAGGAGCGCGATCAACTCGCCGCCCGGCAACCTTCTCTGGTACCCCTGCTGAACCTGTTGTGCGAACCCTCGGGGTGCGTGCTGCAGGCGCCACGGAACATCGATGCGGTGGTGATCGACAGCTCGACCCTGGTCCGTCGTCTGGGCAACTTCTACTCTTTCGACCTGGTGCTCAAGAACAGCGCCTCCACACCGGTGGCCATGCCGGCACTGGAACTCAGCCTCACCGACACCGCCGACGCCGTCATAACGCGCCGCGTCTTTCTGGCGGAAGAGTTGCCCGGTGCGCCAGCCGTCTTGCCCGCCCAGAGCACGCAGGCGGTCAGCCTGCGTCTCTCGCTCGCCGAGGGCGGGGCGAGCGCCATGGCCGGTTACCGCGCACTCGTGTTTTATCCCTGAACCCTCCCACTTCAACCATGTCCATCCTCATCTGCGGCTCGCTCGCCTTCGACACCATCATGACGTTTGAGGGCCGCTTTGCCGAGCAGATCCTGCCCAGCCAGCTGCACATCCTGAACGTTTCCTTCCTGGTGCCGGGCCTGCGGCGCGAATACGGTGGCTGTGCTGGCAACATCGCCTATGGCCTGAGGCAACTGGGCTCACCGGCTGTGCCGCTGGCCATGGTGGGCAACGATGCACAGGACTACCTGGGGCGCCTGCAAGGGCTGGGTGTGGACACGCGTTTCATCGGCACGACCTCGGACAACTACACCGCCCAGGCCATGATCATGACCGACCGTGACAACAACCAGATCACGGCCTTTCACCCCGGTGCAATGTCCGAGGCCCATGCGAACGCGGTGCCGACCGACGCCGGCATTCAGCTGGCCATCGTTTCACCCGATGGCCGCGATGCCATGTTGCAGCACGCCCAGCAACTGCATGTCGCGGGTATCCCGTTCGTGTTCGATCCGGGTCAGGGTCTGCCCATGTTCAACGGCGAAGAACTCACGCAGTTCATTGAGCTCGCGACCTGGGTCACCGTGAACGATTACGAGGGCAAGATGCTGAGCGACCGCACCGGTCTGAGCTTTGAGGCCATCGCGGCGCGGGTCAAGGGGCTGATCGTGACCCTCGGCGAGTACGGGTGTGAGGTCTGGGAGCAGGGCAGCAAGACCCTGGTACCCGGTGTGAAAGCGACCGAGGTGCTCGACCCCACGGGGTGCGGTGATGCCTTCCGCGCGGCCTTGCTGCACGGTCTGGCACAAGGCTGGTCGTTGCCGCGCTGTGCCGAGCTGGGCAACCGCATCGGCGCGGCCAAGATCGCCAGCCGCGGTGGACAGAACTACACGCTGGCGGACTGATCGCCGCGCACCACCAATGAAAAAGCCCGGCGCTTTCACGCCGGGCTTGTCAAGTCATCGCAGGGACGACTTCAGGGCTTGCTGGACGTCGGGAACGGCCAGGCAGCCTGAGGGTTCAGCTTGGTTTGAGCTGCTGGTGCCGCAGGGGCTGCCGGCTTCTTGGCCGGCTCAGCTTTTTTTGCGGGGGCTGCCTTTTTAGCAGGGGCTGCCTTCTTCACGACGGCTTTTTTGGCCGGTGCAGCTTTCTTGGCCGGAGCGGCCTTCTTCGCTGGGGCTGCCTTTTTCACAGCGGCTTTTTTGGCCGGTGCAGCTTTCTTGGCCGGAGCGGCCTTCTTCGCTGGGGCTGCCTTCTTCACGACGGCTTTTTTGGCCGGTGCAGCTTTCTTGGACAGCGGCTTTCTTGGCCGGAGCGGCCTTTTTAGCCGGAGCGGCTTTCGTTGCCGGAGCGGCCTTTTTGGCCGGGGCTTTTTTCGCAGTTGCCATTGTTTTCTCCTTGATCAAGTTGCAAAGAGCACTTCAGTCGGTCTTTGTGCCGATGAAGTGATTCAAGGCCCTGGGGTCGTGCGGATGCATCCACGGCTGACCCCAAGGCGTTGAATCCTGTGACAAAACCCTGACCCCAACGCCAGGGCGCAGGGAGCAGGGTTCTGAATGTTCAAAAAACATGTGATGAATGGTTGCGGCCCCGGGTGGTGACTGTGTCAGTCCCAGGAAAGCGCTCCGCCAGACTGGTATTCGATCACGCGGGTTTCGAAGAAATTGCGTTCCTTTTTGAGGTCGATCATTTCGCTCATCCAGGGGAACGGATTTTCTTCGTTCGGGAACATGGGCTCCAGACCGATCTGTGTGGCGCGTCGGTTGGCGATGTAGCGCAGATAGCCTTTGAACATGGACGCGTTGAGGCCGAGCACGCCACGCGGCATGGTGTCTTCGGCGTAGCGGTACTCCAGTTCAACCGCCTTCATGAAGAGCGCCTTGATCTCGGCCTTGAACTCAGCCGTCCAGAGCATCGGGTTCTCCATCTTGATCGCGTTGATCAGATCGATGCCGAAGTTGCAGTGCATGGACTCGTCGCGCAGGATGTACTGGTACTGCTCGGCGGCACCGGTCATCTTGTTCTGGCGGCCCAGCGCCAGGATCTGCGTGAAGCCGACGTAGAAGAACAAGCCTTCCATCAGGCAGGCGAAGACGATCAGACTCTTCAGCAGGGTCTGGTCGTTTTCGGGCGAACCGGTGGCGAAGGCCGGGTTCATGATCGCTTCGATGAAGGGGATCAGGAACTCATCCTTGTCGCGGATCGACTGCACTTCGTTGTAGGCGTTGAATATCTCGGATTCGTCCAGACCCAGCGACTCCACGATGTATTGATAAGCGTGGGTGTGGATCGCTTCTTCAAAGGCCTGGCGCAACAGGAACTGGCGGCACTCGGGCGCGGTGATGTGGCGGTAGGTACCGAGCACGATGTTGTTGGCGGCCAGCGAATCGGCGGTGGTGAAGAAGCCGAGGTTGCGCTTGACGATGCGGCGCTCGTCTTCGGTCAGGCCGTTGGGATCTTTCCAGAGCGCGATATCGCGGCTCATGTTCACCTCTTGCGGCATCCAGTGGTTGGCACAGGTGGCGAGGTATTTTTCCCAGGCCCACTTGTACTTGAATGGCACCAGCTGGTTGACGTCGGTCTTGCCGTTGATGATGCGCTTGTCGGCCGCGTTGACGCGGTGTGCACTCGGCGTGGCCTTGGGTGCAGCGAAAGCGGGGGAGGGATTTGTCGCAGAGGACAGTGACGCTTGCACACCCGGCATGTGAGGTGGCAGGGGAATCGATGCGGGCTTCGAGGAGGGAGTAACTTGATCGTCCCAGGTCAACATAGGTGTGTCCAATTCGGTGGATTATCGAAGTGTCTGCATGAAATGCAAAGGACTCATGCGTGTGATGAATGTTTTGTGTTGCGGTGTCGCATCGAATGCGCGACGTTCAACACCACAACACGCACACACAACACATGCGAAGGTCATTGGCAGGCTTCACAACCGGGGTCATCGATCGCGCAAAACTTGATGTCGGTCGCAGGTTCAACAGCCACCGCAGCGGCCGCAGGAGCACTCATCGCCACCTCATTGCCGTGCACCGAGACCGCGTTGAGTTGACCGGTGCGGCCGGTGGACTTCTCTGCTTGTGTGGCCGATGTGGTGCGCAGGTAGTAGGTGGTCTTGAGGCCGCGCAACCACGCGAGCTTGTAGGTGTCGTCGAGCTTCTTGCCCGAGGCGCCAGCCATGTAAATGTTCAGGCTCTGCGCCTGGTCGATCCACTTCTGGCGCCGCGCCGCGGCTTCCACCAGCCACAGCGGTTCCACTTCGAAAGCGGTGGCGTACAACGCCTTCACTTCTTGCGGCACGCGGTCGATGGAGCGCAGCGAACCGTCGAAGTGTTTGAGGTCCATGACCATCACGTCGTCCCACAGGCCCAGACGCTTGAGGTCTTTCACCAGATAGCCGTTGATGACGGTGAACTCGCCCGACAGGTTGGACTTGACCGAGAGGTTGCCGAAGCAGGGCTCGATGGACGCGTCCACGCCGATGATGTTGGAGATGGTCGCGGTCGGCGCGATCGCCACACAGTTGGAGTTGCGCATGCCATCGGTGGCGATCTTCTGGCGCAGTGCGTCCCAGTCCAGGCTGCTGCTGCGGTCCACGTCCACATAACCACCGCGTTCTTGCGCCAGCAGGTCCAGGGTGTCGGGTGGCAGGATGCCCTGGTCCCACAACGAGCCCTTGTAGCTGGCGTAACGGCCGCGCTCGCGGGCGAGTTCGGTGGAGGCCCAGTAGGCGTGGTAGCAGACGGCTTCCATCGAACGGTCGGCGAACTCCACCGCTTCGTTGGACGCGTAGGGGATGCGCAGTTCGTACAGCGCGTCCTGGAAGCCCATGATGCCGAGCCCGACCGGGCGGTGGCGCATGTTGGAGTCGCGCGCCTTCTTGACGGCGTAGTAGTTGATGTCGATCACGTTGTCGAGCATGCGCATCGCGGTCTTGATCGTCTTCTGCAGCTTCTGATGATCGACGCCTCCGTCTTTCACGTGCTTGAGCAGGTTGATCGAGCCCAGGTTGCAGACCGCGGTTTCGGTGTCGCTGGTGTTGAGCGTGATCTCGGTGCAGAGGTTGGAACTGTGCACTACGCCGGCGTGCTGTTGCGGGCTGCGTACGTTGCAGGCATCCTTGAAGGTGATCCAGGGGTGGCCGGTCTCGAACAGCATCGACAGCATCTTGCGCCACATGTCGGTGGCGGGCAGTTTACGGTAGGGCTTGATCTCGCCGCGTGCGGCCTTTTCTTCGTAGGCCACGTAAGCCTTCTCGAAGTCGGCACCAAAGCGGTCGTGCAGATCGGGCACGTCGTTGGGTGAGAACAGACTCCACTCGCCCTTTTCCATCACGCGCTTCATGAACAGGTCGGGAATCCAGTTCGCCGTGTTCATGTCGTGCGTGCGGCGGCGGTCGTCGCCGGTGTTCTTGCGCAGCTCCAGGAATTCTTCGATGTCCAGATGCCAGGTTTCCAGGTAGGTGCAGACCGCGCCCTTGCGCTTGCCACCTTGGTTCACCGCGACGGCGGTGTCGTTCACGACCTTCAGAAACGGCACCACGCCTTGCGATTCGCCATTGGTGCCCTTGATGTGGGCGCCCAGGGCGCGCACGCGGGTCCAGTCGTTGCCCAGGCCACCGGCGAACTTGGACAGCAGAGCGTTTTCCTTGATCGACTCGTAGATGCCGTCGAGGTCGTCGGGCACGGTGGTCAGGTAGCAGCTGGAGAGTTGCGAGCGGCGGGTGCCGCTGTTGAACAGCGTGGGCGTGCTGGACATGAAGTCGAACGAGGACAGCACCTCGTAGAACTCGATGGCGCGGGCTTCGCGGTCGATCTCGTTGAGTGAGAGGCCCATGGCCACGCGCATGAAGAAGGCCTGCGGCAGTTCGATGCGGCTCTTGCGCACGTGCAGGAAGTAGCGGTCGTACAGGGTCTGCAGGCCGAGGTAGTCGAACTGCAGATCGCGTTCGGGTTTGAGGGCGGCACCCAGGCGGGCCAGGTCGAACTGCTGGAGCTTTTCGTCGAGCAGCTCGTTCTGCACGCCTTTCTTGATGAACTGCGGGAAGTAGTCGGCGTAACGGGCGCCCATCTCGGTGGACGGCACCTCTTCGCCGATCACTTCCTTGACGATGGTGTGCAGCAGCAGGCGCGCGGTGGCGTAGGTGTAGTCCGGGTCTTTTTCGATCAGCGTGCGGGCGGCCAGGATGGAGGCCTTGTAGACCTCTTCGATCGGCACGCCGTCGTACAGGTTGCGCTTGGTCTCGGTGATGATCGGGTCGGCCTTGACGTCTTTGCCCAGGCCCTTGCAGGCGTCTTCGATCAGGTGCTGCAGTCGGTTCAGGTCCAGCGGCACACGCTGGCCGCCGTCCATCACGTGCAGCAGGGCTTCGGCGGGCTTGGCCGCCTCCGCCTGGTGGGCGCGTTCCTGTGTGCGGCGCTCGCGGTACAGCACATAGGCGCGCGCCACTTCGTGGTGACCGCTGCGCATCAGGCCGAGTTCGACCTGGTCCTGCACGTCTTCAATGTGGAAGGTGCCGCCGCCCGGGCGCGAGCGCATCAGCGCGCGCACCACGTTCTGCGTCAGGGCATCCACCGTTTCGCGCACGCTGGCCGAGGCCGCGCCCTGGGTGCCATGCACCGCCAGAAAGGCTTTCATCAGCGCCACCGCGATCTTGCTCGGCTCAAAAGGCACGACCGCGCCGTTGCGGCGGATGATCTGGTACTGGGCAAAAACCGAGCTGGCGCTGTCGGGCATGGCAACGCTGGTGGCACCAGCGGAATGCATTGCGGACGCGGTGGCGGATGTGGGGGATTGGGCTGTCAGCATGGTTCCTCTTTCGTTTGTTTTGTGTCGGCGGCGAAGGCGCGCGGTGTCGGATGGCAGCGGGGTGGGGGGGCCGGGTCCAGGGCAGATCCGATGGCTTGACCAGATCTGCGCAAGCGTGTCATGGGATGGTTTCAAGCCATGTGACCGGGCGACCGCAACGCGCAGAGCACACTATATCTGGTGTGTGGCTGGTGTTCAAGCCACTACCGGTAGTGTTTGTACAAAATCCTCGTCTCGCGCGATGTGTTCATTTCCGCATGCAAAAAGGTCGGGGATTTCCCGTGCTGCTTCGATGTCAAAGGATGTGTTGTGACCGCCCAATGTGCCTTGCTGTTGCAATTTTTTTGCAGCATCGATGCGGGCTGCCAGCGGTTTTGTCGTTGAAAGCGACGTCAATGGCGCGCCGTGTCCACTGCGAGCTATCAGGTCCGGCAGACTTCAGGCCGCAACGTCGGTGTTCGGAGGCGTGTCGCCAGGAAAACACGCATGGGCCCAGCCCAGACTTTGTTGTAGACGCGTCCAGTCGAACCCGCTGCCGGGGTCCTGCTTGCGGCCGGGAGCGATGTGCTCGTGGCCCGCCACATAGGCGATCGGGTAACGCACGCCGAGGCCGGCGCACAGGCGAGTCAGGCTGTCGTATTGCGCGCTGGTGAAGGAATCGCCTTCCAGGCCCTCCAGCTCGATGCCGATGGAGTCGTCGTTGCAGTTGCTGCGGCCGCGCCAGCAGGAACTGCCGGCGTGCCAGGCGCGTGCGTCGGCATCCACAAACTGCACCAGCTCGCCATCGCGGCGGATGAAAAAATGCGCCGAGACTTCCATGCCACGGATCTGCTGAAAGTAGGGATGGGCGTCCCAGTCGAGGTGGTTGGTGAAGAGCTGTTCCACTTCCGGGCCGCCGTAGACACCGGGCGGCAGGCTGATGGAGTGGATCACGATCAGGTCGATCCGTGCACCCTCGGGGCGCGGACCGAAATTGGGTGATGCGCAGTGGCGGGCGGCACCGAACCAGCCGCCCTCCCAGGTGGTTGGCGACACGGGCCGATCGCCAACTTCAGGTTTCATCGTCACCGTCTGCGGGGGTGGCAATGCCCAGCCGCTGGATGCGGTAGCGCATCTGGCGCAGGTTCAGACCCAGGCGTGCTGCGGCGGCGGTGCGGTTGAAATCAGTTTCCTTCAGTGCCTTGAGCAGGACCTGGCGTTCCTGGTCGTCCAGGTAGGTCTGCAGGTCGGGCGGTATGCCCGCGGCCGGGTCCGGTGCCGGGGTGGGCACCGCGAACGCGGCTGTCGTTGACGGGCTCTCGGGGCGCATCGCCGTGTCGCTCGTGTCACCGAAATCGTCAGCCTGCAGCACCGCACCGCTGCTGAGTGCGAGCGCGCGTTGCAGCAGGTTTTCCAGTTCACGCACATTGCCGGGCAACTCGCAGGCTTGCAACCAGGCCAGAGCCGTGTCAGACAATTCGGGCACCGGCTGGCCCGATTCGCTGCAGATGCGCTGCAGCAGGGCGTGGGCCAGTTCGGACAGGTCTTCGCGCCGTTCGCGCAGGGCGGGTGTGCGCAGGCTGATCACATTCAGCCGGTAGAACAGGTCTTGCCGGAACTCGCCACTTTTGACGAGCGCGGCCAGATCGCGGTGCGTGGCGCTGACCAGGCGAACGTCCACCGCTTCTTCCTGCACGCCGCCGAGCGGGCGCACGCGGCGCTCCTGGATCACGCGCAGCAGCTTGGCCTGCATCTGGAGCGGCAGGTCGCCGATTTCGTCGAGGAACAGGGTGCCGCCCTTGGCCGCGAGGAAATAGCCTTCTCGGTCCTGGGTGGCGCCTGTGAAGGCACCCTTGCGGGCACCGAAAAATTCGGCCTCGATCAGGTTTTCAGGGATGGCACCGCAGTTGACCGCGACGAAGGGGCCACTGGCCCGGTGGCTGCATTCGTGCACCGCGCGCGCCACCAGTTCCTTGCCGGTGCCCGATTCGCCCAGGATGAGCACGGGCGCCATGCTGGTCGCCACTTTTTCAATGCGGTTGCGGATCTGCACCATACAACCCGAGGTGCCGACGATGCGCGCCAGGGCCTGTACGCCGGCCGGCGGCGGTGGTGCGCTGCGCAACACGGCGTCGCCCGAAGGCGGTCGCATCGCGGACGGGTACCGCTGGCTTTGCAGTGCGGCCGTCACCGCGGCGCGCAGCTGCTTGAGGTCCACCGGTTTGGTGAGGTAGTCGAAGGCGCCGGTCTTGAGCGCTTCGACCGCGTTCTCGGCCGAGCCGTAGGCGGTGATGACGATGCTCTTTTCGGTGCGCTGATCGGCGCCCAGTTCGCGCAGCAGCTCCAGCCCCAGACCGTCGGGCAGTCGCATGTCGGTGATCAGCACGTCAAAGTGGCGTTGCGCCAGCCACTCGCGGGCCTGGGTGAGGTCGGGGGCGGACACCACTTCATGGCCTTCGCGCAGCAGCGTCAACTCGTAGAGGGTGCGCAGGTCCGGCTCGTCGTCGACGACCAGGATGGACGTGGGGGTGGGTGCTGTCATCGATCGGTGGTGGGGGTCACAGCGTGGACAGGGCCGGCGGATCCGCCTGGGAGGGGCCGGGGCGGGTCAGACCGGGCACCGAGTCTCCCATGGGGTAGGCCAGGCTTTGCTGTGCGGGCGGGCTGCCCGCTGTGGCGCCGGACAGAAGCACAAAGAACTCGTTGCCTTCACGCTGGTCGAGCCGGCTGCGCTGGTAGGCGATCTGTGCCCCGTAGCGCTCACAGAGTTCGCGGCAGATGTACAGGCCCAGGCCGCTGGAGCGGCTCTCCGAAGAAAAGAAGGGTTCGAACAGGTGGCGCAATACGCTGGCTTCCAGCGGTGCGCCATCGCTCCAGACCGACAGGCGCACCCGGTCTGTGCCGCCGGGCTGCGTGATGACGCGGATGGAAGAGGGCTTGCCGCTGGCGTGGCGCAGGGCGTTGTCCAGCAGGTTGATCAGCAGGCGCCGCAGGTGCTCGGGGTCGAAACTCACATGGGCCTGGGACGCGTGCAGGTGCACTCCCAGAATGCCCTGGAGCTGGTTCTGGCGGTTCCATTCGTGCGTGATCTGGCGCACGGTCGGATCCAGTGGCAGCGCCGCGGCGTACGCCCCGTCCTGGTGGGGTTGGACACGCGCCACATTGAGGATGTCGTCCACGATGCGAGAGAGCCGCTGGGCGTTCTGCTCGATCATGCGTGTGAGCCGCTTTTGCCCGGGTTCCACCACCTCTTCGTCGAGCAGCGCGTTGGCCTGGGTGATGGCCGACAGTGGGTTGCGGATTTCGTGTGCCACGGCCGCTGACATGCGGCCCATGGAGGCCAGCTTTTCGGTGCGCACGCGGGCCTCGACTTCACGCAGGTCCTCCAGGAACAGCACGCACAGGGCGGCCTGCGCCTGGCCCTGGGTGCGCGTGAGCCGGGTGCGCGTGAGCCGGGTGCGGGCGAAAAACCGGTGCGAGGTGAATTCGTCGAGGTCGATGCGAACCTCGGACTCCATGGGCTGCCCGAGCGCGAAGCTTTCGTTCACCAGATGGGACAGCCCCTCCCACCCACGGCGCGCGGACAGCAGCAGTTTGGCCGCGTGCGGGTAGTGCTCGCCCATGAGCATGGACTTGGCCGCCGGATTGGCGTTGCGCACCACGCCGTGCGGGTCGACCACCAGCACGCCTTCGCTCAGGCTCTCGATCACCAGTTCGTTGACCTGGGCCTGCGCGCGGGCGGCGGCCTGGCTGCTCTGGGCCAGCACTTCTTCGCGCGCCAGCCTCACGGCGAGCTGGTTGGCCAGCAGGGCAACGAGGAAGAAACCGGTGCCCGTCAGACCGGCCTGCAGGAAGCGCGAGGCGGAGACTTCGCTCAGCAACGCAGCACTCGCGGCCGCTTCGCCGAGCAGGAGCAGCGTGACGCTCGCGGCGGTGGCGAGCGCCAGGGTCATCGAACCCAGGACAGCCGCCAGCAGGACCGGCAAGGCAAACAGGGGCGTGTAGTTGAGACCGCCCTGCTGGAAGAATTGCAGCAGGCTGAACACCAGCAGGTCAACGCCAATGGTCAGCGGCCACTGCAGGCCGCCCGCCTTCCCTAGGTTGTCTACAGGCCACCAGAACATCACGGCCAGCGCGGCGGTGAGGTGCAGGGCGCTGACCAGCACCAGCCAGTTCGGGCCGCCGCTGTGGTTGATCAGCTCAAAGACCTGCAACGCCAGCAAGACAGCGGCAATGAAGGTCCGGGCGCGCATGAAGGCGCGCCACAAGCGTTCGAAAGCGTGGCGCCGCTGTTCGCGCCCCAGCGATCCGTGGTCCTCAAAGGTGGAGAACCAGGAGGGCGCGAAACTGGGGTTGTGGTCCCGGGCCATGTGTTCTTTCCTGGCGCACCGGCCCGGATCAGGTGCCCTGGCGCTCGTGCAGCGAGCGGTGTTCGGCGCTGCAGTAGGCGCCCCGGGGACCTTTGATGGCCTCGTTCTCGGGCAGGTGCGCACCACATTGCAGGCAGGCCACCATGGGAACGGGCGGGAGGGGCTTTCGGGGCGCCGGGGCTTGTGTGCGGTCAGCGTCCTGCGAACGGTTGTTGCGCCAGACCCAGAATGCCACCAAGACCACGGCCAGTACGAGCAGGAATTTCATGTGGTGGGGATCTCAGGCACGCTGCAGCACGACTTCGAGAACGAAACGGGAACCGACATACCCGAGCAGCAGAAAGCCGGCGCCGACATAGAGGGTGCGCACCGCGGTGCGCCCGCGCCAGCCCAGCCGCCAGCGGCCGACCAGCAAGACGCCCATGGTCAGCCAGGCCAGCACCGAGAAAGCCGTCTTGTGGTCCCAAACCCAGCCGTGGTCGAGCGTCCCCGAGAACCACCAGCCGGCCAGCAGCGTGGCGCTCAGCAGCGCAAAACCGGCCGCCACGAAGCGGAAGGTCAGCCGTTCCAGGGTCAGCAGTGGCAGGGTGGTGTCGGCCGAGGCGCCCAGGCGCATGGATTTCTCTGCCCGCTGCATCATCCATGCATGCACCACGGCCGCGGCGATGAGTCCGTAGGAAGCGATGCCCAGCGCCCAGTGCAGCGGCAACCAGCTCGACCGCAGGGCCAGGTAGGGCGAGCCGGGGAATACCAGGGCCAGCAGCACCGCCACGGTGCCCAGCACGGCCAGCGTCCAGCGTGCGCGCATCTGGGGATACAGGCGGGTCTCCACGAGATACACCGTGAGGACCAGCCAGGCGGTGACCGAGAGCGCTGGCGCGAAGCCAAAGCGGGGAGGGTGTTCGAGCAGACCCGAGGCGAGCACGAGCAGGTGCAGCAGCCAGGCAATGGCCAGCACGCTGCGCGTCTGTGTGGCACTCAGGCGCGGGTGGGCCCAGGCCAGAACGGCGTACGACAGCGCCGCCACCGCAGACAGCAGGGCGGCGGGTGGGTTTGTCGACAGGGCGGGCAGGAGGTTCATTGGTTCAGCGCGGTACGCAGCAGGCGCCACAGGGCACGGCTAAAATCATCTCTACAGTTTAACGGTCTTGCCCGGACCGAGTTTGCCGGGGACAGGCCAGCCCATCCAAGGCGCGCGGGCCTTCCGCCCGACCCGTCGCTGCCTTTCTGGCGGCCCACCAGCCTACCCGAGCACACCATGGCATCAGCCCTTTCAGAACGCCTCTCACGCATCGTCAAGGAAATGCGCGGTCAGGCCCGCATCACCGAAGGCAACGTCGCCGACATGCTGCGCGAGGTGCGCATGGCCTTGCTCGAAGCCGACGTGGCGCTGCCGGTGGTGCGCGACTTCATCGCCCGAGTGAAAGAAAAGGCGCTGGGCCAGGAGGTGATCGGTTCGCTCTCGCCGGGGCAGGCGCTGGTGAGCATTGTCAACCGCGAACTCGCGGCCACCATGGGTGAGGGTGTGTCGGACATCAACCTCGCGGCCCAGCCGCCGGCGGTGATCCTGATGGCGGGCCTGCAGGGTGCCGGCAAAACCACGACCACCGCCAAGCTGGCCAAGCACCTGATCGAGAAGCGCAAGAAGAAGGTGCTCACCGTGTCGGGCGACGTGTACCGCCCGGCGGCCATCGAGCAGCTGAAGACCGTGACCGCGCAAGCTGGCGCTGAGTGGTTCCCGAGTACACCGGAGCAGAAGCCGGTGGATATTGCGCGCGCAGCCATCGACTACGCACGCAAACACTACTTTGACGTGCTGCTGGTGGACACCGCCGGTCGTCTGGCGATCGACGAAGCGCTGATGCGTGAGATCCAGGAACTGCACGCGGTGCTGAACCCGGTGGAGACGCTCTTCGTGGTCGACGCCATGCAGGGCCAGGACGCGATCAACACCGCCAAGGCCTTCAGTGAAGCACTGCCGCTGACCGGCATCATTCTCACCAAGCTCGACGGCGATTCCCGCGGTGGGGCTGCGCTCTCGGTGCGCAGCGTCACCGGCGTGCCGATCAAGTTCGCCGGTGTGTCCGAGAAGATCGACGGCCTGGAGGTGTTCGACGCCGAGCGCCACGCCGGCCGTATCCTGGGCATGGGCGACATCCTGGCCCTGGTCGAGCAGGTCACGGCCGGTGTGGACATGGCTGCGGCGCAGAAGCTGGCTGCCAAGGTCAAGAGTGGCGAGGGCTTTGATCTCAACGATTTTCTCGACCAGATCCGCCAGATGAAGCAGATGGGCGGGCTCTCCAGCCTGATGGACAAACTGCCCAGCGCCATGACCGCCAAGGCCGGTCAGGTGGACATGGACCGCGCTGAAAAGGACATCAAGCGCAAGGAAGGCATCATCTGCAGCATGACGCTCAGGGAGCGCAGCAGGCCTGAGCTGATCAAGGCCACGCGCAAGCGCCGCATCGCCGCCGGTGCCGGCGTGCAGGTGCAGGAAGTCAACCGCCTGCTCAAGGAGTTCGAGCAGATGCAGGGCATGATGAAAAAAATGAAGGGCGGCGGCCTCATGAAGATGATGAAGCGCATGGGCGGCATGAAAGGCATGCCCAAGATGCCCGGCATGGGTTGACCGAAGTCAAATGAGGGGCATGGTCAGCGGCCCATACTCCCTGCCCATGCTGACTGGTATCGAAATTGCAATGGCTTTGGCCTGCATGGTGATGGCTTTGTGGTTCCGCCCCTGGCGCATGCTGGCGGGCCCCTTGCTCACGCCCGCGCTGGCTGCGCTCGCCCTGTTGCCCTGGCTCTGGCTGTTGCCTCAGAAGATGCCGCAAGGCCTTCAGGTGCAGCTCTCGGGGGCCTGTCTGCTGGTCCTGATGCTGGGCTGGCCGCTGGCGGTGCTGGTGCTCTCGGGCGTGGTGCTGGCCGTGTGGCTGCTGGGCCACTCGGAGCCGGCTGCCGCACTGTCCCAATGGGTCTGGATCGGCCTGGTGCCGGCCACGCTGGCGCTGGGTATCGGTGCGCTGTTGCGCCGCTGGCTGCCGCCCAATCCTTTTGTCTATACCTTGGGTCGGGGTTTCATCGGTACCGCCGCGGCGGTGTTTCTTTCGGGCGTGTTGCTGGAAACAGCCCAGCAGTGGGCCGGCGGTGCCCCACACGAGCAGGCGCTGGTGGCGCGCTGGCTCATGGCCTGGGGCGATGCCTTTCTGACGGGCATGTTCAGCGCCATCTTCGTGGCCTTCGCGCCGCAATGGCTGGCGACCTGGTCCGACGAGCGCTATCTCAAATCACCGAAGCCCTGAACGCCGGCCGAGCCTTCCACCCGGCTCGCCACCCGCGATCAGGCGGCCTTGAGCAGCGACAGGCGCGAGGCGTGGCGCCAGGCCCGGCGCAACACGGCGGGTGACCACGACTCCTCCGGGATCAACAGGGCGCCCCGTGCGCGCATCCAGGCCCCGAGTGCGACGTGACCGGTGGCCACGGTGAACGGCACCGCCAGGAGCAGCGGCAGGGTCACGGGCAGCATCCAGACCAGGGCTTCGATGTTCAACGAGGCCACACCGACCACCAGCACGCCGATGACAGCTGCGATCGGAGCCAACTGGGCGAACGCGCCGCGCCAGGCCACGCCGACCGCTTCCCGAGGCGGGGACTTCCAGTCGAGCTGGATGCCGGTGACGGCGACCAGCACGAACAGCGAGTGAGCCACCATGCGGATGGGTGCCTGAAGCAGGGCCAGGGCGCTTTCCAGCAAGGCGCTGGACAGCAGGATGCCGGCGCCGCCGAAGCCTTTTTGTTCGCCCTTGAGGAACACCGCCAGCAAGCCCAGCACGCGGGGCAGGAACAGCAGGCACAGGGTCCAGATCCAGAGACCCAGGCGCTCGCTGGACGTGTCGTACCAGCCCGGCAACTGGCTCGGGTCGGCCACACACAGGGCGGTGCCGAAGGCCAGGAAAGCCAGCCACATCGGCGCCGACAGGTAGGACATGGCGCCGATGGCGAACATGGAACGGTGCACACGGTGGATGCCGGGTTCGGCCATCAGGCGCGAGTTCTGCAGGTTGCCCTGGCACCAGCGGCGGTCGCGCTGCAGCTCGCTCAGCAGATCGGGCGGCTGCTGCTCGTAGCTGCCGGTGAGGTCGGACACCAGCCACACGTGGTAGCCGGCGCGGCGCATCAGGGCCGCTTCAACGAAATCGTGCGACATGATGCCGCCGGACATGCCGCCCGTGCCCTTGATCGGGGCCAGCGCGCAGTGCTGCATGAAGGGTTCGACACGGATGATGGCGTTGTGGCCCCAGTAGTGCGATTCACCGAGCTGCCAGAACTGCATGCCCAAGGTGAACAGACGGCCCGTGACGCGCGAACCGAACTGTTGTGCGCGCGCGTGCAGCGTGGCGTGACCGATGGCTTGGGTGGCGGTCTGGATGATGCCGGCGCTCGGATTAGCGTCCATCAGCTTGACCATGGACACCAGGCAGCTGCCGCTCATGACGCTGTCGGCGTCGAGCACCACCATGTAGTCGTAGTCCTTGCCCCAGCGGCGGCAGAAGTCGGCCACGTTGCCCGCCTTGCGGTGGGTACGGCGCTCGCGCAGGCGGTAATACACCTCGATCGGTGGATGGCCGGGCTGCTCGGCCAGGGCCGCGCGAAGTTCTTCCCAGGCGCTGCGCTCGGCGGCAGCGATGGCGGGGTCGTAGCTGTCGGACAGCACGAAGACGTCGAACTGCTTGGCGTGGCTGGTGCCGATCAACGATTCGCAGGTGGCGCGCAGACCGGCAAACACGGTGGCCACATCTTCGTTGCAGATGGGCATGATGATGGCCGTGCGCGCGTCGGGGTTGAGCGCGTGATCGCGCACCGAGGCCGCGGTGAGCGTGTGGCGGTCGCCGCGCAGCAGCACCCAGAAACCCATGAGCGCGGTCACGAAACCGGTGACGACCCAGGCGGACAACACGGCGAACAGCACCAGCTGCGCCGATTGCAGCCAGGTATGTTCATCGTCCGGCTGGGCGCTGATGTACAGGCTGGCGGCCAGCACCGTGCTCAGCAGCGTCAACATCACGAACACCGTGCGGCGCCGGTTGGCTGCGATTTCCCAGGCCTGTGGTTTCGGGAGGCCGCTGGGGTGCACCTTGGGCGTGCGCGGCGGCAGCAACCGGCTGGCGCTGGCCAGCACGGCGGTGCCGATACTGTTCCAGAAGCCCCGCCAGGGGCGCGGCGCCATGGACCCGCGGTTGACCGGCGGGGCCGTCACCGCGTTCGGGTGGCGTTCTTCACGCAGCAGGCTGCGGCCACTCAAGGGGGCGGTCACTCGGGCAGGAGTAGTTGTGTCCATGTTTCGCTCAGGGTGTCGTTCTGGTGTTGGAGAAAGGCGCGCAGTTCGACCGGGCGGCTCGGGTCGATGCGTTCCACGCGCAGGGTCATGCGCCAGGTGCGCGTGGCCGGATTGGGGTAGGCCAGGGCTTCGAGGACCCGGCCGTTGGCGTCGGCGGTCACGACGGCTCGCACCGGGGCACCGGGGGGCAGTGCCTCCAGCGCCGGACCGGCGAAGTCGAGCACGAACTGGGGCTGAAGTGCCTGTTCGCTGACGCTCAGCTTGGTGTAGCCGTAGCCGCGGCGGCTCTGGGTGACCCAGGCGGAGGGGGGGCGCTGTTGCGTGTCGCCCTGCCAGGCCATCTCGTAGGCGTATTCAAAGGGCTCGCCCGGCGCAGGCAAACTGTTGGGAACCCAGTAGGCGACGATGTTGTCGTGGGTCTCGTCGGGCGTGGGCAACTGCACCAGTTCCACGCGGCCGGCGCCCCAGTTGCCCAGCGGCTGGATCCAGGCGCTGGGGCGGCGTTCGTAGCGGGCTTCCACGTCTTCGTAGTTGGCGAAGCTGCGGTCGCGCTGCATCAGACCGAAGCCGCGCGGCTGTTGCATGGCGAACGAACTCACCACCAGCTGGCGCGGGTTCTGCAGCGGGCGCCACAGCCACTCGCCGTCCCCGGTGACCATCATCAGGCCGTCCGAGTCGTGGACTTCCGGGCGGAAGTCGGTGGCGCTGCGCTGGTTCTCGCCAAAGAGGAACATGCTGGTCAGCGGTGCCAGACCGAGTGTGTTCACCGGCGCCGACCCCGGGCGCAGGTAGACCCGGGCGTGCACGGTGACGGTGGTCTGGGCACCCGGGTGCAGCACGAACCGGTAGGCGCCGGTGCTGCGTGGCGATTCCAGCAGGGCGTAGACCGTGATCTGCTTCGCGTCCGCCGCCGGGCGTTCCAGCCAGAACTCGGTGAACCGCGGGAATTCTTCCCCGCTGCCGCCCATGGTGTCGATCGCGAGGCCACGGGCCGACAGGCCGTACTGCTGGCCGGCGCCGAGCGCCCGGAAGTAGCTCGCGCCGAGGAAGGCCACGAGCTCGTCCTTGTAGGCCGCGGCGTTCAGCGGATGGTGCAGGCGGAAGCCGGCATGGCCCAGGTCGCCCCAGGCCTTGGCGTCCACGGTGTTGCGTCCGAAATCGAAATCGGTGCCGCGGTAGGGCTGGTGCCGCACGCCCTCGGGCGTGATTTCGTGGATGCGAACGGGTTGTGTCTGGTAGAGGCCGAGATGGAAGAACTGGGCCTCGAAAGACCGCTTTTCCGCGCGCCAGAGCGACTGCTCGGGACGGAAGCGGATGTCGCGCACCTGGTCGTAGTCGAGGGCGGCGAGGTCCGCGGGGAGTTTGTCGCTGTTTGCGCTGTAGGGCGCCTGTGCGCGGGTCCGGGCGAGCTGGCTGAGGGTGTTCCAGTCAAAGCCCTGGGCTTGCGCGGAAGCCGCGGCCAGCATGGCCAGCAGCGCGATCAGCAGGGATCGGCTGCGCGGGACGCGGAGCGCTGGAAACGGGTGAAAAGGGGTGGGCATGCCTTGATAAGGGCAAACCCTGTGCCAGCTCTGAAAAATCCTTTTAAATCAATTGGTTATGAGTTGATTTTGATGTGAACGGTCGGTTGGGCGTCACTGGGGCGGCCCAGGAGGCCTGTTTTTGTCGTCGATCAGCGACAGGTAGGCGGGTGTTGGCAAAAAAGCCGTTTCAGATCAACGGGTTTTTGTTGTCACACATCGGCGACAGGGTCGCTGGGCTCGGTGCCCGCTCCGGCGCCGGCATCGCTCTTGAACAGACCCGGCGTGAGCGCGTGTTTCTGCAGCAGGCGGTAGAACTCGGTACGGTTGCGCTGGGCCAGCCGGGCCGCATCGGCCACGTTGCCGTCGGTCATTTTCAGCAGCCCGACGAGGTATTCGCGTTCGAAGCGCTGTCGTGCGTCGGTGAAGCTCAGCACCTCGGCCGAAGGCGTGCGCAGGGCGCGCTGCACCAGCGCCAGCGACACCAGGGGTGTGGTGGACAGGGCGCAGACCTGTTCGACCACGTTGTAGAGCTGGCGCACGTTGCCCGGCCAGGCCGACATCGTCAGCGCCTTGAGCGCCTCGGGGGCGAAGCCGGAACTGCGCTTGCCGTATTTGGCGGCCAGTTTGGCCAGGAAGTGGTTGGCCAGCAGGGCAATGTCTTCGCGCCGCTCGGCCAGGGTGGGCAGGGTCAGTGTGACGACGTTTAGACGGTAGTAGAGGTCTTCACGGAACTGGCCCATGGCCATGGCGGCTTCGAGGTCGCGGTGCGTGGCCGAGATGATGCGCACGTCCACCGGCACCGACTGGCTGGACCCCAGCGGACGCACCGCGCGCTCCTGCAGCACGCGCAGCAGCTTGACCTGCAGGGCCGGCGGCATGTCACCGATCTCGTCGAGCAGCAGCGTGCCGCCGTCGGCGGCCTGGAACAGGCCCTTGTGGTTGGCCACCGCGTCGGTGAAGGCGCCCTTCATGTGGCCGAAGAGCTCGGATTCGAGCAGGGCCTCGGGGATGGCGCCGCAGTTGACCGCGATGAACGGCCGCCTGGCGCGCGGGCTGGCCCGGTGGATCGCCCGCGCCAGCACCTCCTTGCCCGTGCCGCTGTCGCCGCGCAGCAGCACGCTGGCGTCGGACTGGGCGACCATGCGGGCCTCGGCCAGCAGATCGGCCATGCGGTTGGAGCGGCTGACGATCTCGGCGCGCCACTGTTCGTCGGCCGGGTGGCTGGGGCTTGCCGGGGCGCTCAGGGCCAGGGCCTGAGCGATTTTTTCCAGCAGTTCCCGGGCTTCATACGGCTTGGTCAGATAGCCGTAGACACCACGCGCCGTGGCCTCCACCGCATCGGGGATGGTGCCGTGCGCCGTGAGCAGGATCACCGGCAACGAAGGGTGGCGCGCCCGGATTTCGTCGAACAGGGCCAGACCATCGCGCCCGGGCAGGCGCACGTCCGACAGGACCAGCTGCGGGCGTTCGATGTCGAGCTGGCTCAGCGCGGCTTCGGCCGAGCCGACCGCCGTGACTTGGTACCCCGCCGCGCCCAGCCGCATCGACAGCAGGCGCAGCATGTCGGCGTCGTCGTCGACCACCAGCAGGCGGGCACGCGCCGCGCCGGGCATCGGGGGGGGCGGGCTGGCGGACGCGTTCATGGGCTGGGTGAGCGGCCGGCGCCGGGGGCCGGCGCGCGCGGGGTCAGGCTGCGTTCGATGGCGCGCATGGCTTCGAGCCGGTCATTCAGCGCCTCGATGCGGCGCTGGCTGTCGCGCAGCTGTTGCGACTGCCGATCCACGGTGTCTTCCAGTCGACGCTGATCGAGCAGGCGGGCGGCCAGCAGACGGGCCAGCGGCTTGAGGGGGGTGCTGTCGGGCGCCGGGTGGGCCATGACCCGCTGCAGCAGGCCGAGTGCACGGGCCGTGTCGGCGGGCTGGTGGCTGTGCATCAGGACCAGGGCGAGCTGGATCTGGCGCACCGGCAGGTTGCCGGGCTCACCGAGCGCAGCCTGTTCCTGAGCCAGGCCGTTCGCCGGCAGACCCCGCAGGCGGTCGGCGTAGGCGAGCACCGACTCCAGGGGCGGCGGCGCGGCGGTGTCCCCGGTCGGAGGGCTGTCCGGATCCCCGGAGGCCAGCGCGGGGGGCATCGGTGCCGGTGGGGTGGCGACCGCCGTGCTGGCGGGCGCTGTGGGCTGATCGATGGCGGGGAGCGTCGGTGGAACCTGAGCGGGTTCCGGTGTGGCGCAGGCGCTCAGGCACACGGCAGCGCTCAGGCACAGGGCGACGCGACGGGACCGGGTCTTCAGGTGGACGCGGCGGAACGCTCGCTGGAAGGTATCAACTGGCATGGGGCAATTCGATGCGGAAATGGGCGCCGTTGCGCGCGGGCAGCAGCTGGACTCGGCCGCCGTGCGCTCCAATGTACTCGTGCACGATGGACAGGCCGATGCCGGTGCCTCGGACCGTGTCCGTGGGCTGGCGTTCCCCACGGTAAAACGGTTCAAAAACGCGGTCACGGTCGGCCTCGGCCACGCCCGGTCCCTGGTCGATCACGTCGAGACAGGCCCGGCCGGCGTCGTCCTGCAGCACCAGGCGGACCAGTCCGCCCTGGGGGGAAAAACGGATCGCATTCGACAGCAGGTTGCCGATGGCCGAGGCCATCTTCTCGCGATCCACCGGCAACACCATCGACGGACCTTCGGCGCGCACGCTGAGCTGGTGCGACTGCCAGCGCAGGCGCTGGGTTTCGATCTGTTCTTCCACCAAGGCCAGCAGGTCGGTGGGTTCGCGCCTGAGCTGGCGGGCTTCAAAAGCCGCGGCGTTGAAGCGCAGCAGCGCCTCGATCTGGTGTTGCAGCAGCTGGGTGTTGTGCTGCAGGATGCTCACCACCTCGGCCTGGCTGGGGCTGAGCGGCCCGGCCACACCGTCGCCCAGCACCGCCACGCCCTCGTGCAGCGAGGCCAGCGGCGTCTTGAGCTCGTGCGACACGTGGCGCAGGAAGCGGGCCTTGTCGGCGTCGAGCTCGGTGAGCCGCAGGCGCAGCCACTCCAGCTGCTGGCTGACCCGCCGCACATCGGGCGGACCGGGGATGTCGATCGGCAGGTCGAGCCGGTTCTCGCCCAGACCCACGATGGCTTTCTCCAGCCGCTGGAACGGCCGGGCCAGCCAGACGCCGAAACCCAGCGCCATCACGGCGGCCAGGGCGATGGAGCCCAGCACCTGTTGCGTCAGCTGCCGGCGGCTTTTCTCGACACGGTCCTGCAGCGCGTCGTTGCGGTTGCCGATGATGGCCTGGACCTGCTGGGCAATCGCTGCGCTGTGGCCGTCCAGCTCGCGGAAGGCGCGGGCCACGGCACGCTCGCGGTCGAGCGCGGTGTCCGGTGAACCGTCCAGCAGCGCCTCGACGTCGCTCAGCTGTTGCAACCACTGGCGCGAAAACTCGGGCGGCAGTTCGTTGCTTTCGAGCCGGCGCAGGATGTCCCTGGCGTGGCCGGCCGCTTCCTCAAAACGCTGCCGCAGCTGGCGGTCGCCCAGCACCAGGGCCTGGCGGGCGGCCCGCTCCATGGTCAGGCTGCGCTCGCTGAGCGACTGGGCCGCGGTGCTCAGCGCGATCGCCTGGGTGGTGCTCTCCCGGCTCTGCGCCATGATCGTGTCGAGCGAAAACAGCGTGCGCACGGCGGCCGCGCCCAGCAGCGCGCCGATCAGCACGAAAGCCACCAGCAGCAACTGGGGGAAAGAAAACCGCAGCGTGGCTTTCAACACAGGGCGCCCCGGGTCAAGGGAGCGCTCACGGGACTACCCTCCGCGCCGCACACTGCGGGGCCGAGCGCCTTGGACCGGCCCGGTGGAGGCTCATGCGGTTTCGCTCACCATCACTTCACCGCGCAGCGAATGCGCAAAGGTTTCGGTGATGCGCACGTCGATCATCTGGCCCACCAGACGGGCGGCGTTCGGTCCGGCGGCGAAATTGACCACGCGGTTGCATTCGGTGCGGCCCATGAGCTCGGGCGTTTCGACGGTGGATTTGCGCGACGGCCCTTCGACCAGGATGCGCTGCACCGTGTCCTGCCGGCTGGCGCTGATGCGGGCCACGTTGGCTTCCACCGTGGCCTGAAGGTGCTGCAGGCGCTTGAGCTTCACGTCGTGCGGCGTGTCGTCGGGCAGGTTGGCGGCCGGTGTACCGGGGCGCGGGCTGAAGATGAAGCTGAAGCTGATGTCGAAGCCGATGTCGTCGATCAGCTTCATCAGCTTGCCGAAGTCTTCTTCGGTTTCGCCGGGGAAGCCGACGATGAAGTCGCTGCTCATGGCCAGGTCGGGGCGGATCGCGCGCAGCTTGCGCACCGTGCTCTTGTATTCCATGGCGGTGTAGCCGCGCTTCATGGCCATCAGGATGCGGTCCGACCCATGCTGCACCGGCAGGTGCAGGTGGTTCACCAGCTTCGGCAGCTTGGCGTAGGCCTCGATCAGGCGCGGCGTGAACTCGTTGGGGTGGCTGGTGGTGTAGCGGATGCGCTCGATGCCCGGGATGTCGGCCACGTATTCGAGCAGCAGCGCGAAGTCGGCGATCTCGCTGGTGTCGCCCATCTTGCCGCGGTAGGCGTTGACGTTCTGGCCCAGCAGGTTGACCTCGCGCACACCCTGGTCGGCCAGGCCGGCGATCTCCACCAGCACGTCTTCAAACGGCCGGCTCACCTCGTCGCCGCGGGTGTAGGGCACGACGCAGTAGCTGCAGTATTTGGAGCAGCCTTCCATGATGGACACGAAGGCGCTGCAGCCATCCACCCGCGCGGGCGGCAGGTGGTCGAACTTCTCGATCTCGGGGAAGCTGATATCGACCTGGGGCCGCGACTGGCGCTCGCGCCGGGCCAGCAACTCGGGCAGACGGTGCAGGGTCTGCGGGCCGAACACCACGTCCACATAGGGCGCGCGCTTGATGATCTCCGCACCCTCCTGGCTGGCCACGCAGCCACCGACACCGATCAGCACGCCCTTCTTCTTCAGGTGCTGCACGCGGCCGAGGTCGGAGAACACCTTCTCCTGCGCCTTCTCGCGCACCGAGCAGGTGTTGAACAGGATCAGGTCGGCCTCGTTGACGTCCAGCGTGGGCTCGTAGCCTTCGGCCGCGTTCATCACGTCGGCCATCTTGTCCGAGTCGTACTCGTTCATCTGGCAGCCGAAGGTTTTGATAAAGACTTTTTTGGACATATTCGCTACCCCTGCGCCACTGCGCGGCTTCCCTCCGGAAGGGGGCCGCACAGGCGGCCCGGCAAAGCCGGTTCCGCGGTGCGCCTGGATGGGGCCTTGGGTTGGGTTGGTGTTACTGGCCGGCGCGCTTGCGCTTCTCGGCCGCCTCGGCCTCGGTCAGGATCCAGACGTCGTGCACCAGGCCGTTGGGCTCCACGGTGTAGTTCACGAGCAGTTCCTGGTTCAACAGGCTGCCCGACATCAACAGCATGTTGTTGGTGCCCCGGATGCGGGCGCCGGGCGAGAGCTGTGCGGTCTTGCCGTCCAGCTGGATCACGGGGGGCTGCACCACGACCAGTGCGCCGCGCAGGGCGTTGGCTGGAAAGGGGCGCGGCTGGTTCTGGGCCAGGGCCACAGGCGCCAGACCGAAGGCCAGCAGACCAAGTGCAAGGGCAGCGGCGCGGCGGGTGGCGCGGAAGCGGGAGGCAAGGCAGCGGTTCATGGTTTAGATCCAGAGGCTGTGACAAGGGAAAACCCGGAGCGGGCGGGGCAACGATTGTCTCACGCAGCCGGTCGTTCGCGTACAGTGAAAAACCCGTTTGACCGGAGACACCATGGCCCGCTTGCAACCCCTGCCGCCCGAAACCACGCCCGAACTCCAGCCGCACTTCGACTTTTTTCTCGGCACGCTGGGCTTCACGCCCAACAGCGTGTTGACCATGCAGCGCCGGCCCAAGCTGGCCCAGGCGCTGGCGATGATGAACGCGGCCGTGATGGACCCGGCCGGTGACGTGGACCTGGGCTTTCGCCGCCTCATCGGCCACGTGGTAAGCCAGGTCTCGGGCTGCCGCTATTGCCAGGCCCACACGCTGCTGGGGGCGAAGAACTTTGGCGTGAGCGATGCCAAGCTGGCCGACATCTGGCAGTACGCCAGCAGTCCGCACTACAACGAGCGCGAGCGCCTGGCGCTGGACTTTGCGCTGGCCGCAGCCGCCCAGCCCAACGCGGTGACCGACGAACAGTTTGCGGCGCTGCAGCGGCACTGGAGCGAGGGCGAAATCGTCGACATGCTGGGCGTGGTCGCGATGTTCGCTTTCCTCAACCGCTGGAACGACACGCTGGCCACGCCGCTGGAGGCCGCGCCGCAGCAGCTGGCGCAGCAGACGCTGGGCACCCAGGGCTGGACGCCGGGCAAGCACGGCGATTGAACACCATGGTGGTCAGTCCACCGGTTTGTGCAGCAGCGCGACGTTGGGGCCGGGAATTTCACACAACCAGCCGTGGTGCTGCGCCAGCCAACGCAGCGTGGTTTCCCGGTAGAACACCACATGCGTCGGATCGCGGCGGTAGTGCCACTGGGCGAAACGCGCGTCGTCGGTCTGGAAGCGGGTCATCACGCCGAGCCAGCCACCGGGCTTCAGCAGCCCCTGCAGGCGTCGGAACTCATCGGCCGGGCGGTGGAAGTGCTCGACCACTTCGGTGCAGGTGACGAAGTCGTAGCGCGTGGTCAGCGCGGTGTCGTCGGGGTGGAAAAACGGGTCGTACAGCGCCATCGCGTGTCCGGCGTTGCGCAGCAGGTCGGGCAGCACCGGGCCCGGTCCGCAGCCGAAGTCCAGGCCCGACTGGGCCGGGGGCAGGCGCTGCAGCAGCGGGCCGGTCAGCTGCTCCAGGTGGCGGCGGTAGCCCGCATCGCCGGGGTGGTTCTGGTGCAGCCGGTACTCGGCCTGCTCCGCCGCCGGGCCGGGCCGCTGGTCGGGTTGCAGAAAGGTGCAGCTGCAGGTGGGGCAGCGCCAGTAGTGGCGTGGGCCCACCGTCTGGAAGGGGTGCGCGGCGTCGTGTTCACAGACCGGGCAGCGCATGGACAGGCTCTGCCGGGGCGACTTATTTCCAGCGCAGCGGGACGATGTGCACGCTGCCCTGCGTGCTGGAGAGCGTGATCTCGCCCTCCTGGATCGTGGCCTGCAGCTGCATGCTGCGTTCGGCCAGCGCCGCCAGGGCCGGGGCGGCCTCGGTCGGCAGGCGCCAGACCTGCAGCTTGTCGAGCCGGGTCAGCTTGGTCTCGATGCCGCGCCACCACACATCGGCCGCCGAGCCGAAGGCGTAGACGAACACCGCGTCGGCCTTGCTGCAGGCCTTGGCCATGGGCTTGTCTTCGGGCTGGCCGACCTCGATCCAGAGGCGTTTGCGACCGGTGAAGTCGGTCAGCGACACATCGGGGTCTTCCGGGTCGGACAGGCCGGCGCCAAAGGCCAGCGTGCCGTCGCCGTGGCAGGTGTCCTGCAGCTCGTGGGCGTGAATGGCCAGCGCCACCAGCCGCACCATCATGCGTTCATCGGTCTCGCTGGGATGGCGGGCGAGCGTGAGCGCGTGGTCGGCGTAGTAGCCGTGGTCGATGTCTGCGATCTGCAGGTTCGCCTTGAAGATGGTGGATTTGATGGCCATGGACGGTGGGGAAATGGGCCGGGCAAGAAAAAAGCGGACACCGTCGCCGGGGTCCGCTTTTTGAAACTTTGGTGGCGATAGGTGGACTTGAACCACCGACATCAGCATTATGAATGCTGCGCTCTAACCAACTGAGCTATATCGCCAACGCGGTCGGCATTGTAGCCCAATTCAAACCCCGAAAAAGAGCGCGGCCAGCGCAACGCGCGATCAGGCCGGCTTTTTCACGTACGAGGCGCACCAGCCCTGGGCCGCCACCTGCTTGCCCGCGAACAGCGGGCAAGGCCCGGCGTCCGCGCCCGCGGTGCCCTGGTACAGACCGCAAGTGGCGCAGGACTGGCTGTCGGCGTGGTTGGGGTATTTGGTCTTGTCGGCCCGGGCCGTGTCCGCGACATAACCGAGGGCCACGGCAGCGGGGTCCGCCTCGTCAAGCATGGGGGCGCTGCCACTGGATTCCGGTGCCGCCGGTGGAGCGGCGGGCACGGGTGCGGGTGGGGGTGGGGCGGCCATCGGGGCCGCGGCGGGAGCCGCGTCGGGCGCAGCGGCGGGGGGTGTTGCCTGGTCCGAGCAGGCCGCTGCCAACACGGCCCCAGAGGCGGGAATCATGAAAATGAAACGTCGGCGTGTGGTCATAGGGGTCTCCTGGAGTGGATCGGCGCGATCCACGCCAGCCGGGCTCAGACCACAACGGTCATCGCTTGCCAGAGACGTGGAGCCGAAACCTTTTATACGCCTGTGCCACCGGGTGCCTTGTTACAGCCTGTGTGAGTCCCAACAAGGCGCTCACTGGTGCTGGAACACCGCCTTGCGTTTGTTCACGAAGGCGTCCATGCCTTCTTTCTGGTCGGCCGTGGCGAACAGCGCGTGGAACAGGCGGCGCTCGAACATCACACCGTCGGCCAGTCCGCCTTCGAAGGCGCGGTTGACGCATTCCTTGGCGGCCATCACGCTCGGCTGCGAGAACTCGCAGATCATGAGCGCGGCGCCCAGGGCCTCGTCCATCAGCTTGTCCAGCGGCACCACGCGGCTCACCAGCCCGGCGCGTTCGGCCTCGGTGGCGTCCATCATGCGGCCGGTCAGGGCCATGTCCATGGCCTTGGCCTTGCCCACGGCGCGCGGCAGGCGCTGCGTGCCACCAGCGCCGGGGATGATGCCGAGCTTGATCTCGGGCTGGCCGAACCTGGCGTTGTCGGCGGCGATGATGAAGTCGCACATCATGGCCAGCTCACAGCCGCCACCCAGAGCGAAGCCGCTCACCGCCGCGATCACCGGCTTGCGCACGCTGCGGATGGTTTCCCAGTTGCGGGTGATGTAGTCGCCCTTGTAGACGTCGGCGAAGGTGTAGGTCGCCATGGCGCCGATGTCTGCACCCGCGGCAAAAGCCTTTTCGCTGCCGGTGATGATCATGCAGCCGATGCTTTCGTCGGCATCAAACGCCTGGAGCGCGGCGCCCAGCTCGGTCATCAGCTGGTCGTTCAGCGCGTTGAGCTGCTTGGGGCGGTTCAGGGTGATGACGCCCACGCGGCCCTCGGTGCGCACGGTGATCAGTTCGGGGGTGGCGGTTTCGCTCATGGTGTTTCCTCGGGTGGTGTGTGATGATTGACGTAAACGTCAACTATAGCGGGCCGTCCAATGCCAGGCCACCCAAGGGAAAACATTAACCGACCGTTGGGTCGGTTAATGGTAGATTGCCGTTCCCATCCCACCACCAGCGCTGCGGAACGACGGCGCCAGGAGACAGACACCCATGAACGCACCCGCCGCGGGCAGCACCGTGCTCTACGAAGAGCGTGGCGCCGTCGCCCTTGTCACGCTCAACCGCCCGGACGCCCTCAACAGTTTCACGCGCCAGATGCACCGCGAGCTGTGGGCCGCGCTGGACCGCGCCGAGGCCAACCCGGTGATCCGCTCCATGGTCATCACCGGTGCGGGCCGTGGCTTCTGTGCCGGTGCCGACCTGGCTGAGTTCGACTTCGAGCCCGGCCCCGATCTGGTCAAACGTGCCGACCCCGGGCCGGTGATCGATCAGGCCTTCAACCCCACAGCGCGGCGCATCCAGTCGCTGCGATTTCCGGTGATCGCCGCCGTGAACGGCGTGGCCGCGGGCGCGGGCGCCTCGCTGGCCATGACCTGCGACATCGCCATCGCCGCGCCGGGCGCGAGCTTCATCCAGGCTTTCAGCAAGATCGGCCTGATTCCCGACGCGGGCGGCAGCTGGTTCCTGGTCGAGCGGCTGGGCCTGGCGCGGGCGATGGCGCTGGCCATGACCGGCGACAAGTTGCCCGCCGCGCAGGCGAAAGAGTGGGGAATGATCTGGGACGTGCAGGACGATCCGCTGGCCGCCGCGCTGGCTGTTGCCGAGAAACTGGCCGTGATGCCGACCAAGGCCCTGGTCGCCACGCGCGCGCTGCTGCGCGACGCCGGCACCCGCACGCTGAACCAGCAGCTCGACGTGGAGCGCGACACGCAGTCGGCCCTGGGCGCCACGCACGACTACATCGAAGGCGTGATGGCGTTCCGCCAGAAGCGCCCGCCGCAGTTCAAGGGGGAATGACGGTGACCCCTCAAGAACGAGCCAACAGGGTGGGTGAATCCATGTTCGCCGTGGACGTGGCGGCCCGCGAGACCATGGGCATCGAACTGGTCAGCGTCGGGCCCGGGCGCGCCGTGTTGCGCATGGCCGTCAAGCCGCTGCACCTCAATGGCCACCAGATCTGCCACGGCGGCTTCATCTTCACGCTGGCCGACACGACCTTCGCCTACGCCTGCAACAGCTACAACAAGAACGCGGTGGCCGCCGGCTGCAGTATCGAATTCCTCAAGCCCGGGCATGCGGGCGATGTGCTCACCTGCGAAGGCGTGGAGCAGACCCTGCAGGGCCGGCACGGTATTTACGACATGCGGGTAACCAACCAGAAGGGAGAGGTGATCGCGATGTTCAGAGGCAAGAGTGCGGTGATTCCCGGGCAGGTCTTTCCCGAAGAGGTGCAGGCATGAACCACTTCCCGCTGGAACCCATCGAAAGAGCCAGCATCGACGAGTTGCGCGCCCTGCAGCTCAAACGCCTGCAGGGCACGCTGCGCCACGCGTACCAGAACTCCCCGGTGTACAAGGCCAAGTTCGACGAGGCCGGTGTGCACCCCGACGACTGCCGGTCGCTGAGCGACCTGGCCAAGTTTCCGTTCACCACCAAGAAGGACCTGCGCGACAGCTACCCGTTTGGCATGTTTGCCGTGCCACGCGAAAAATGCGCGCGCATCCATGCCAGCAGCGGCACCACGGGCAAACCGACCGTGGTCGGCTACACGCTGAAAGACATCGACACCTGGTCCAACGTGGTGGCGCGCAGCATCCGCGCCAGCGGCGCGCGGCCGGGCGACTTGGTGCACGTGAGCTACGGCTACGGCCTGTTCACCGGCGGCCTGGGCGCGCACTACGGCGCCGAGAAACTCGGCCTGACCGTGGTGCCCTTCGGCGGCGGCCAGACCGAGCGCCAAGTGCAGCTGATGCAGGACTTCCGGCCCGACATCATCATGGTCACGCCGAGCTACATGCTCGCCATTGCCGACGAATTCGAGCGCCTGGGCCTGGACCCGAGCGAAAGCAGCCTGCGCATCGGCATCTTCGGCGCCGAACCCTGGACCAACGACATGCGGCTGGCGATCGAACAGCGCATGGGCATCGATGCGGTGGACATCTACGGCCTGTCCGAAGTGATGGGTCCGGGCGTGGCCAACGAGTGCGTGGAGACCAAGGATGGGCCGACCATCTGGGAGGACCATTTCTACCCCGAGGTCATCAACCCGGACACGGGTGAGCCGGTGGCCGACGGCGAGATGGGCGAGCTGGTGTTCACCAGCCTGACCAAGGAGGCGCTGCCCATCATCCGCTACCGCACGCGCGATCTCACGCGCTTGCTGCCGGGCACGGCGCGCACCATGCGCCGCATGGAAAAGATCACCGGCCGCAGCGACGACATGATGATCGTGCGCGGCGTCAACGTGTTCCCGACGCAGATCGAGGAGCTGATCCTCAAGCGCCCCGAGCTCAGCGCGCACTACCAGTGTGTGCTCACGCGCGAAGGCCACATGGACACCCTGTCGGTGGTGGTCGAGACGTGCCAGGGTCTCGCACCCGAGAGCATCGAAGCGCGCACCGCCGCCGAACGGTTGCGCCACGAGGTGAAGGTGTTCGTGGGCAGCAGCGTCGAGGTGGTGCTCAAACCCGAGGGCGGCGTGGAGCGCAGCCAAGGCAAGGCCAAGCGGGTGCTGGACCTGCGGCCGAAGTAATTCGGCCCCCGAGCGTCACATCGACTGCGTCGCTGCGCCGGGGCTCCGCCGCTGCGCGGGTCGCTGCCCTCCAAGGGGCTGTTTCGCATTGGGGCAGCCCGGCGGCGAAACTTCGGCCGCCACACGCCGCCGCTGGTCAGGCCGCTGAGGCCAGCCAGTGCTTGAGCAGGCTGGCGTCGCCGACCGTCAAGCGCACCGCCTGCGTCGGCGCCGGCCATTCCAGCGGGCAGCGCAGCAGGCGTTTGTCGCGCGAGACCAGGGCGGTGAGTTTCTGGCGCTGGCCGCGCAGCTGGGCCACTTCGTCGAGCTTGTGAACCCGCCAGGCTTCCGCCGGCTGGCCGCGCCTGGGCGGCGCGAATTCCACGCCCAGCCACTCGTCGCCCGCGGCCATGCCCGCGGCCTCGGCCGTGCCGCCGCGCAACACGTTCTTGAGCACCAGGCCGTGCGTCTCGCTCACGCGCAGGCCGAGTTGCTGGGCCAGCGGGGCCTTGTCCTGAATCACTTTGGCGCCGTGTTGCTGCAACAGGGCCAGCACCGGCAGATCGGAAGTGCCGTGCACCCAGTCGCGCAGTTCGCGGTCGAAGGCTCGCCCGCCCAGGCGCTTGAGTGCGCGCGCGAAATCGGCTTCTTTCATCGGACCACCGCTGGTTTGCGCCCAGAGTTCGCGCATCACGGCGTCGAGCGTGCTGTGGCCCTCGGCGCGCAGCGTGAGGTCGAAGCACATCGCCACCAGAGCACCCTTGGTGTAGTAGCTCACCGTGGCGTTGGGGGTGTTTTCGTGGATGCGGTAGTACTTCATCCAGGCGTCGAAGCTGGCCTGGGCGGCGGTCTGCACCTGCTGGCCAGGTGTCTGCTGCACCTGGTTGAAGGTCTTCATCACCAGTTGGAGGTAGGTGGTGTCGTCGATCAGGCCGGCGCGCCGCAGGATCAGGTCGTCGTAGTAGCTGGTGAAGCCTTCGAAAAACCAGAGCAGCTCGGTGTAGTTTTCCTGGTCGTAGTCGTAGCGCTTGAACTCGGCCGGGCGCAGGCGTTTGACGTTCCAGGTGTGGAAGTACTCGTGGCTGATCAGGCCGAGCAGGGTGGTGTAACCGTCGGTGGCTTTTAGCGCTGGTGGCTTTTCATCCTTGGCGAGCAGCTTCGGCAGGTCGGTGCGCTGGCAGACGAGGGCGGTGGAGTTGCGGTGCTCCAGCCCGCCGTAGCCCTCGCCGCTGGCGTGCATCATGAAGAGGTAACTCTTGAACGGTGCTTCGCCACCCGTGCCGTGCCAGAAGCCGATCTGGGCCTCGCAGATGCGGCGCGTGTCGGCCAGCAGGCGTTCGCCGTCGAACCAGCCGCCCGCGCCGCTGACCACGAAGCGGTGGGGCACACCGTGGGCCACGAACTCGCCGCGCCAGAAGCTGCCCAGCTCCACCGGGCAGTCGGCGAGTTCGTCGTAGTCCTGCGCGGTGTAATGGCCGAAGCCGGCGCCATCCACCTCGGAGCTGGTCAGCCCGGTGGCGACCCGCCAGCCCGCGGGTGCCTGTCCGGGAACAACTTCCAGGCCTTGCGCCTGGTCTTCCTGCCCGTTCACGCGCAGGCACAGGCTGGTGGCGTTGAAGAAACCTCGGGTGCTGTCGAGGAAGGCGGTGCGCACCGAGGCGTCGAATGCGTAGACCTCGTAGCGCAGCACGAGCGGGTGGCCGGCATCGGCCATCACCTGCCAGCTGTTCTTGTCGAGCTGGCGCAGCGACACCGGTTCACCACCCTGTGTGGCCTGCAGGTGCTGCAGGTGTTGCGAGAACTCGCGCACCAGGTAGCTGCCCGGAATCCACACCGGCAGACTCAGGCGTTGGCGCGGCGCCGGGTGATCGATCTCCAGCGTGATGGCGAACAGATGGGCTTGCGGGCTCAGCACCTCGACGCGGTAGCGGACGCTGGGCTTCGCTGCGGCTGCAGAGGCCGCTTTGGCGCGCGGGGAGGTCCGTCGAGGGAGGTTCATGGAAGTCCGTTCACAGGGCGCCAGCGCCCACAAAACAACAGAGCGCTGCCACCGCCGAGAGACGGAAGCGCAGGGTCAGCCAGGCCTGCAGGCCGGCGCTGGTATAGAGCGTGCGGTCGGCCAGGTAGCTCAGCACCAGCACGAAACCCAGCCAGGCCAGACCGGCGAACGGCGGCATGAGCACACCGGGCCAGGCCAGCAGCGAGGGCACGATGCCCCATAGAAAGTGATTGCGCTGGGCGTGGTGCGGGCGCTCGGCGAGGTCCGCCGCCCGCCGGCTGGCCAGCCAGCCAATGCCCCAGTGCACCCCGCCCAGAAAGGACGCGATCAGCGCGGCGTAGGCGGCCAGCGCGATCGCCACCCAGGCCTGCAACGCGGCATCCACCAGCCAGAGCAAGGCGGCCAGCAACACAAAGGGGATCAGGCCGGCGTGGCCCAGGGTCCGCACCAGGGCGGTGTCGTTCGGGTCGTGCAGCACCGGCGCGGTCATCCAGCGCGCGGATCAGGGCTTGGCTTCGGCGAGCAGCTTCTCGACGCGGTCGGCGCCGATGGCGCCCGGCACGCGCGATCCGTCGGCAAAGATGATGGTGGGAGTGCCGGTGATGCGGGCCTTCTTGCCGAACTCGAAGTTGCGGGCCACGGCGGCTGCATCGCATTTCGCGGTGGGCGGTGTCACGTCCTTGACCATCCAGTCGAGGAAGGCCTTGCCTTTGTCCTTGGCGCACCAGATGTTGCGCGACTTTTCGCCCGAGTCGGCGCTGAGGATGGGGTAGAGGAACACGTGGACCGTGACGTTGTCGATCTTGACCAGGTCGCGTTCGAAGCGCTTGCAGTAGCCGCAGTTCGGGTCTTCAAACACGGCCATCTTGCGTTTGCCATCGCCACGCACGATGGTGAAGGCGTCCTTGAGTGGCAGGTCCTTGAAGGCGATGGCGGTGAGCTTTTCAACCCGCTGTTCGGTCAGGTCCTGCTGGGCCTTGGTGTCGATCAGCGAGCCCTGGATCAGGAAGTCGCCTTTTTCGTCGGTGTAGAAGATGTCGCTGTGGTTGATGCGCACCTCGTACAGGCCGGGCATCGGCGTCTTGGTGATTTCATCGATGGCGGGCAGCTTGGGCAGGCGTTCGGCCAGGTTCTTGCGGATGGTGGCTTCCTGCGCGAACGCGCTCAGCGACAGCGCAGCGAGCAGCGCGAGCAGGGGGATCTTGGCGAGTTTCATAAAGTGGCCCGAGGGC
This sequence comes from Betaproteobacteria bacterium HGW-Betaproteobacteria-9, assembly GCA_002842215.1. Classification (GTDB taxonomy): domain Bacteria; phylum Pseudomonadota; class Gammaproteobacteria; order Burkholderiales; family Burkholderiaceae_C; genus Hydrogenophaga. The sequence goes on from PHCC01000024.1 coordinate 181,179, forward strand.
GTTCAAGGTTAAAAAGTCGACAGGGCTGGCATCAGCCCGCCTGCCCCATGGCCTGGCGGGCCAGCCAGTGTTTCAGCGGGCCGAGGCGATCCACGCCCGTCATGCCCCAGTTGCGCAGGGCCTGTACGCGGCTGTCGGTCTGGGCAAACAGCCCAAACAGGCCGTCGGTCAACCAGCCCATGGCGTTCACATCGGCCTGCCGCGCGCGCTCGTAGCGCCGCAGCAGCTTCAGGTCGCCCAGCTCGCGCCAGTACTCGCGCCCATGCAGCACGCGGGCCAGTTCGGCGGCATCGGCCAGGCCCACATTGAGTCCCTGTCCGGCCAGCGGGTGCATGGCGTGGGCCGCATCGCCCGCGAGCACCACACCGCCCTGGGGCGTGCGGGCGATCCAGCGCTGGGCTTTGGAGAGCTCCAGGGGCCAGGCCTGGGCCGGGCTTTCCAGCTGCATGTCGCCAAGCGCCTGCGCACACCGCGTCTGCACCGCTTGCGCCAGCGCCTCGGGCGCGGCCGCCAGCCAGTGATCGGCCTGCTGTGCTTCCAGTGACCACACCAGCGCCACAGAGTTCCCTTGCGCTCCCTCCAGTGGCAGCAGGGCCATGATTTCGCCGTTCTGGAACCACTGGCGGGCCACGCCGCCGTGAGGCTGGGCGCAGCGCAGGCGGGCGGCCACGGCCTTGTGCGGATAGGGGCGGACCTCGTAGGTCAGCCCGAGTTCGTCGCGGGTGGCGCTGCGTTTGCCTTCGCAGATCACCGTGAGCGCGGCGGGTGGTGCTTCCGTCAGGCACTCGATGCCGCTCTGGAAATGCACGGCATGGGCCAATCGCTGTTCCAGCGCCGGAACGTCCACGATCCAGGTCAGTGCCTCGCTGCCCTGGTCGATCGCTGAAAACTGAAGGGCTCCGCCATGATCGCCATGGACCTGCATGCCGCTCACCGACGTCACGGTCGGGACGCCGGTTTCGGGCAAGGGGCTGCCGGCGGGCGCGGCGCTGTCTTCGGGCCAGGCGCGCACCGAGCGCAGCAGGTCGCGTGCCGCGGTGTTGAGCGCGTAGGCGCGCACATCGGGAATCCCGGACGCCGGGCGCGGGGCGCTGACCAGGGCCACACGCAGCCGATCACGGGCGAGCAAGAGCGCCAGGGTGTGCCCGACCACGCCGCCGCCCCGGATGGTGACGTCAAAACGCCGGAGGGCAGAGGAACGGGGGGAAGTGGGCGACATGGCGGGATTTTAGGAGCAGGGCACAATGCGCCCGATTCGCTCCGCCAAAACCCCCGTCCGCACCGGCCTGTACCGACCGCCGCACCCGCCATGACCACACCCACCGACGTGACCGCCCGAATCGACCAGCTCTGGATCTACCCGGTGAAGTCCTGCGCCGGCATCTCGCTCAACGAAGCCGAACTGACGGAGACCGGGCTGGCCTACGACCGCAGCTGGATGGTGGTGGACGCGCAGGGCACATTCGTCACCCAGCGCGAGCTGCCGCGCATGGCGCTGATCCAGCCGGCGTTCAAGCTGGGCCAACTGGTGCTGCGTGCGCCCGGCATGCTGGCGCTGCACCTGGCGCTGGATGCCGCCGAAGCACCGCTGCGCGTGCGGGTCTGGGACGACGAAGTCGACGCCTACGACATGGGCGACGTGGCGGCGCAGTGGTTCAGCGATTTTCTGGGGCCGGACGCGCCCGCTGATCTGAAACGCCTGCGCCTGGCGCGATTTGATCCCGCGGTGCGCCGCCTGTGCAGCCTGAAGTGGACCGGTGGGCGCGAGTCCACCACCCAGTTCGCCGACGGTTTTGGTGTGCTGGTGACCAGCACGGCCTCGCTGGAAGAACTCAATGCGCGGCTCGTGCGGGCCGGCCACACGGCTGTGGAGGGGCGGCGCTTTCGCCCCAACATCGTGCTCGGCGGTGTGGAGGCCCACGACGAAGACCGCCTTGGGCCCATGCACATCGCCACGGATGAGGGCGTCGCCGTCATGGAACCCGTGAAGCCCTGTGCGCGCTGTCCGATCCCCAACATCGACCCGGTCACCGCCACCGCTTCGCCGCTGGTGGGCGACACCCTGCAGGCCTACCGCGCCGACCCGCGCCTGAGCGGCGCCCTCACCTTTGGCATGAACGCGATCGTGCTGGCGGGCGACGGCCAGGTGCTGCGTGTGGGTCAGAGCGTGTCGGCCGACTGGCGTTTCGATTGACCCCGCTGCCCGCGCGAGGGCAATGGCGGCGCCGAAACAGGCGGCCCCGCTAAAATCACCGGTTTCCCCGACCGACCCGAAAGTCCCCCATGAGCCTCCAATGCGGCATCGTGGGCCTGCCCAATGTGGGCAAGTCCACCCTTTTCAACGCGCTGACCAAGGCCGGCATCGCCGCCGAAAACTACCCCTTCTGCACCATCGAACCCAACACCGGCGTGGTGGAAGTGCCCGATCCGCGCTTGCAGCAACTCGCACAGATCATCACGCCCGAGCGCATCGTGCCGGCCATCGTGGAGTTCGTGGACATCGCCGGCCTGGTGGCCGGAGCCAGCACGGGTGAAGGCCTGGGCAACAAGTTCCTCGCCCACATCCGCGAAACCGACGCCATCGTCAACGTGGTGCGCTGCTTCGAAGACGACAACGTGATCCACGTCGCCAACAAGATCGACCCGATCGCCGACATCGAGGTGATCCAGACCGAGCTCTGCCTGGCCGACCTGGCGGCGGTGGAAAAAGCCATTCACCGTGTGAGCAAGACCGCGCGCTCGGGCGACAAGGAATCCATCAAGCAGCTCGCCATTCTGGAGAAATGCCAGACCGCGCTGAACGACACCCAGCCGGTGCGCACCATCGATTTCAGCAAGGAAGAACAGGCCCAGCTCAAGCAGTTCTTCCTGATCACCGCCAAGCCGGCGATGTTTGTGGCCAACGTGTCGGAAGACGGTTTCGAGAACAACCCGTTCCTCGACCGCTTGCGCGCCTTTGCCGAGAAGCAGAACGCACCCGTGGTCGCCATCTGCGCCAAGATCGAGGCCGAACTGGCCGAGATGGACGACGCCGACCGGCTCGAATTCCTGAAAGAACTGGGCCAGGACGAACCCGGCCTGAACCGCCTGATCCGCGCCGCCTACAAGTTGCTGGGCCTGCAGACCTACTTCACCGCCGGTGTGAAGGAAGTGCGCGCTTGGACCATCCACGTCGGCGACACCGGCCCGCAGGCCGCGGGCGTGATCCACACCGATTTCGAGAAGGGCTACATCCGCGCCCAGACCATCGCCTTTGACGACTTCATCACCTACAAAGGCGAACAGGGCGCGAAAGACGCCGGCAAGATGCGCGCCGAGGGCAAGGAATACGTCGTCAAGGATGGCGACGTGATGAACTTCCTGTTCTCGTCCTGAACGCGGCCATGTCCAATACCGGCCGGTCCGAACCCCAACGCCTGGCCAAACGCCTGGCCGCGCAGCTGCCCTGTTCGCGCAGCGATGCCGAACGCTACATCGCCGGGGGCTGGGTGCGGGTGGACGGCGCGGTGGTCGAAGAGCCCATGGCGCGGGTGCACGACGGTCAGACCGTGGCGCTGGACCCCAAGGCCAAGCTGGAGTCGCTGGACTCCGTGACGCTGATCTGGCACAAGCCCGCGGGCCGGGCGCTGCCGGAAGGTTCGCCCTTGCCCGATGCGCTGGCGGCCGAGCTGTTCACCAACGCCAACCGGTTCAAGGGCGACCGTTCGGGCGTGCGGCCGCTCAAGGCACACCGCCACAAGCTGCTGCCCGTGGCCCCGTTGTCCACCCCCATGAGTGGCCTGATGGTGTTCACACAGAACCCCGGCGTGGCGCGCAAGATCTCGGACGATTCGGCGCAGCTCGAACACGAGTGGCTGGTCGAGGTGGCGGCCGATCCTGAGCTGGACGACGAATCCCGGCGCGAAGCGGTGTTGAAGTCGATCGGTAAAGCCCTGTTTTTCGACGGCTGGAGCGTTCCCTCGGCACGCGCCAGCTGGCAGAGTGAACACCGCCTGCGCCTGGCCATCAAGGGCACGCGACCGGGTCAGGTGGAGCACCTGTGTGAACGGGCGGGCCTGCAGCTGGTGGCGGTCAGACGTCTGCGCATGGGCCGCATCGCCCTCACGGGGCTGCCCGTTGGCGAGTGGCGTTACCTGCTGGGCTACGAACGCTTCTGACAAGAGCCCGCCATTCAGGCGATAACGGCGTTGCATCGCCTTGCCGTGCTGCGGCACTGTCCGCGGCGCTGCGCCTTGTTCTCACCTGAATGGCGGGCTCTTGTGCAGCCGTGCGGCCCACGCGCTCAGGGCCATCGCAAGGATCAGCACCACCAGCCCCACCTGGTGCAGGCGCAGCATGTGCCCTTGCGCGATCAGGAGGCCACCCAGCGCTGCGCCCAGCGCCTGTCCGCCGTACATCGCGGAGGTGTTGAGCGCAACCGTGGCCGGGGCCAGCACCGGCGACAGGTGGACCAGCCGGGCCTGCTGCGCCGAGTTGCAGGCGAAGCAACCCAGCGCCCAGGGCACCAGCACCAGCGCCTGTTGCCAGAAGCCCGCCTGACCCAGCGGCCAGAGCAGCAGCGTCAGCACCATCGCGCCGAGCGTGAGCAACACGGCGCGCGGTGCGCCGATGCGGTCTATCCAGCGCGAAAGACCCACGTTGCCGGCCAGGCCGAAGGCGCCAAACCACAGGAACATCAGCGAGAGCGCACCGCCGCCCAGACCGAGGGTCTGGAAGAAATAGGGTGCGAAGTACGAAAACAGCGTGAACTGACCGAAGGCCGAGAGCAGCGTGACGCCCACGGCGAGCATGAGGGGCGCCGAGCCCAGGGTCTGCCCCCAGGCTTGGCGCGACAGCGCCGCCGGGCGGATGCCGTCGGGCATTGCCCGCCACACCCACGCGGCGCTGATCAGAGACATCAAGGCCACCAGGCCAAAGGCCCAGCGCCAGCCCAGCGTGCCGCCGATCCAGGCCGAGAGCGGCATGCCCATGACCGAGGCTACCGACCAGCCCAGGAACACGAAGGTGATGGCGCGACCGCGCTGGGCCGGCGACACCAGCAGCCCGACGCTGGCGGCGGCCTGGGGTGTGAAGACGGCGGGTGCGATGACGGCGAGCACGCGCAGCGGCAACAGCGTGGCGTAGCTCGGCGCCAGTGCGCAGATGGTTGTGAGCAGGGCGTACCACACCAACGAGAGCGTGAGCAGCCGGCGGCGGTCCCAGCCCGCCACGAGCGTGGCGAAAGCGGGCGCGCCCAGGCCCATCAGGATGGCGGCCGCGGTGATGAGCTGGCCGGCCTGGGGAATCGACACGTTCAGCGAGGCGCTGATGTCGTTGAGCGTGCCGGGCACCACCATGACCCCGGTGCCAATGACGAAGTTGCCCATCATCAGGGCCCACAGCGAGCGGGGCAGGGCTTTGTCGGTCGGTGGAATGGTGGTGGTCATGCCGGGCGGAGTGGATTCGCAGCGGCAGAGTATGGGTGGCACGACACGGGCGGCGTCAGAACGGCAGTCCCCCAGGGAACACCCACAGCAGGCCGGCGGTGATTGTGAAGTAGCGCGCAAATTTGCCGACCGCCATGTAGCCCACGCAGGGCCAGAAAGGGAAGCGCAGCCAGCCGGCCACTGCGCAGATCGGATCGCCCACGCCGGGCAGCCAGGACAGCAGGCAGGTCTTGGGGCCGAAGCGCTCCAGCCAGTCCAGCACACGCACGTGGGTCGGGTGGCCGTGGCGCGCCTTGTCGACCACGCGGTGCGCGCCGTAGCCCATCCACCAGCTGACAGCGCCACCCAGTGTGTTGCCGGCGGTGGCGACCAGGATGGTGGGCCAGAACAGCTCGGGGTTGAGCTTGATGAGGGCGAACACCGCGGGCTCCGAGCCCATCGGCAGCAAGGTGGCCGAGATGAACGCGACCAGAAAGACCGTGCTCAGGCCCACCTCGGGCAGGGCCAGCGTGTGCAGCAGCGAAACGATCCAGGCGGGCATGGGCGGAGGGGGAGTTCGTGGAATGCGAGAGCATATCGCCTGCTGAAAAAACAGGCAGATACAATGCCCATCCCCCGCCTGCGAAATGTCCGCACCGCGGTGGTCCCTCCAAACCCGCCATCCGACTCGCCCCTTCCATGCAACTGGGTCCGTTCACCCTGCCCAATGCCCTTTTCGTCGCGCCCATGGCCGGCGTGACGGACCGGCCGTTCCGCAAGCTCTGCAAGCGGCTTGGGGCGGGCTATGCCGTGAGCGAGATGGTGACCTCGCGGCCGGATCTGCAGGACAGCCTGAAGACCTCGCGCCGCGCCGACCACAGCGGCGAGCCCGGGCCCATTGCGGTGCAGATCGCCGGCACCGACGCGGCCATGATGGCCGACGCCGCGCGCTACAACATCGACCGCGGCGCGCAGATCATCGACATCAACATGGGCTGCCCGGCCAAGAAGGTCTGCAACAAGTGGGCCGGTTCCGCGTTGATGCAGGACGAGGCGCTGGCCATCGAGATCGTGCAAGCCGTGGTGGCCGCTGCCGCGCCGCACGGCGTTCCGGTCACGCTGAAGATGCGCACCGGCTGGTGCGCCGACGTGCGCAATGCGCCGGTGATTGCGCTGGCGGCCGAAGCCGCTGGCGTGATGATGCTCACCGTGCACGGCCGCACCCGCGAGCAGGGCTACAAAGGCTTCGCCGAACACGACACCGTGGCCCACATCAAGAGCCGCGTGAACATTCCGGTGGTGGCCAATGGCGACATCACCAGCCCGCAGCAGGCGCGCGACGTTCTGAAGCGCACCGGCGCCGACGCCATCATGATCGGCCGCGCCGCCCAAGGCCGACCCTGGATCTTCCGCGAAATCGCGCACTTTCTGGCCACCGGCGAGGTGCTGCCGCCGCCCGATCTGCTGGAAGTGAAGGCCTGGCTGCTCGATCACCTGCTGGACCACTACAGCCTCTACGGCGACTTCACCGGCGTGCGCAGTGCGCGCAAACACCTGGGCTGGTACGCCGCAGCGTTGCCGATCCCGGCGAGCGAGGCGCTCGCCTTTCGCCAGCGCATCAACACACTGACCACCGTCGAGGCGCAGTTGCAGTGTGTGGGCGAGAGCATCGACGCCTGGGCCGCTGCGGGCTACAACGACATGAACCTTCAAGAAGAAAACTGGAAACTGGCCGCATGAGTAACCACAACAACCTGCACGACTGTGTGCGTTCCAGTCTGGAAGAGTATTTCCGCGACCTCAACGGCACCGACCCCGCCGGACTGCACGACATGCTGCTCAAGGCGGTCGAGAAACCGCTGCTCGAAGTCGTGATGCAGCAGTCACAGAACAACCAGTCGCGTGCGGCGCAATGGCTGGGTCTGAACCGCAACACCCTGCGCAAGAAGCTGCTGGAGCACAAGCTCATCGATTGAGCACCTGCGGCCTTGCACGAATCGAATTCAAAACCTCCCGAGACCCCTTCCCATGCGCGCACTCATCTCCGTCTCCGACAAGACCGGCATCGTCGAACTGGCCCAGACCCTGCACGGTCTGGGCGTGTCCCTGATCTCCACCGGCGGCACCGCCAAGCTGCTGGCCGAAAGAGGCCTTCCCGTGACCGAAGTGGCCGAGGTCACGGCGTTCCCCGAGATGCTCGACGGCCGCGTCAAGACCCTGCACCCCAAGGTGCACGGCGGCCTGCTGGCGCGCCGCGATGTGCCCGAGCACATGGCCGCGCTGAAGACGCACGGCATCGACACCATCGACCTGCTGATCGTCAACCTCTACCCGTTTGAAGCCACCGTGGCCAAGCCCGGCTGCACGCTGGAAGACGCGATCGAAAACATCGACATCGGCGGTCCGGCCATGGTGCGCAGCGCCGCCAAGAACTGGAAAGACGTGGCGGTGCTGACCGACGCGGCCCAGTACCCGGCCGTGATCGACGAACTCAAGGCCAGCGGCAAAATCAGCGACAAGACCCGCTTCGCCCTGTCGGTCGCCGCGTTCAACCGCATCAGCCAGTACGACGGCGCGATCAGCGACTACCTCTCCAGCATCGAATTCGATGAAGGCGCCAGCGTGCCGAAGCGCGCCGAGTACCCCGGCCAGGCCAACGGCCGCTTCGTCAAGCTGCAGGACCTGCGCTACGGCGAGAACCCGCACCAGACCGCCGCCTTCTACCGCGACCTGTACCCGGCGCCCGGCTCGCTGGTCACCGCGAAGCAGCTGCAGGGCAAGGAACTGAGCTACAACAACATCGCCGACGCCGACGCGGCCTGGGAATGCGTCAAGAGTTTCGATGTGCCCGCCTGCGTGATCGTGAAGCACGCCAACCCCTGTGGCGTGGCCGTGGGCAAGGATGCGCTGGAGGCCTACAGCAAGGCCTTCCAGACCGACCCGACCAGCGCCTTCGGCGGCATCATCGCCCTGAACCGCGTGCTCGACGGCGCCGGTGCACAGGCGATCAGCAAGCAGTTCGTCGAAGTGTTGATGGCGCCGGGCTACACGCCCGAAGCGCTGGAGGTTTTCAAGGCCAAGGCCAATGTGCGTGTGCTGGAGATTGCGCTCCCGCCCGGCGGCCCCACCGCATGGGACAAAGGCCTGAACCTCACCGACATCAAGCGCGTGGGCTCGGGCCTGCTGATGCAGAGCGCCGACAACCACGTGTTGCAGCGCGCCGACCTGAAGGTCGTGACCAAGCTGCAACCGACCGAACAGCAACTGGAAGACCTGCTGTTCGCCTGGAAGGTGGCGAAGTTCGTGAAGAGCAACGCCATCGTGTTCTGCAAGGACGGCATGACCATGGGCGTGGGTGCCGGCCAGATGAGTCGACTCGATTCGGCCCGCATCGCCAGCATCAAGGCGGGTCACGCGAACCTGACGCTGCAGGGCACCGCGGTGGCGAGTGATGCGTTCTTCCCGTTCCGCGACGGTCTGGACGTTGTGGTGGATGCGGGCGCGACCTGCGTCATCCAGCCGGGCGGCTCGATGCGCGATCAGGAGGTGATTGATGCTGCGGATGAGCGCGGCGTGGTGATGGTGTATTCGGGCGTGCGCCACTTCCGGCATTGATGGACCTACCGGGCGCTTCGCGAGAAGTGCCAGACTCCCTCTCCCTCTGGGAGAGGGTTTGGGTGAGGGCTCTTCGGAGCCCTTTTCTTTTTCCTCCCGCTGCTTTTGCGTGTGTGCTGCTTCTCGCCAGCACGGTGGGAGGGCAGGGAGTCGGGGCATCCGTTCTCCGGCGCACCTCGCGGGCGGCTGTTCGGGTCCGCACAGATGGCTTCGTGAACACCGGATGGGCGCTCACCCTCCGTGGCAACCGCGAATGGAGCCTGCGACCGGACTACCCCAACCCCCTACCCCACTCGCGGGTAGGCGCGCCCAAATGCAACAATCAAAGCGTTGGTTTCGATGGGTTGCTGTCGGCGTGCCCACGCGAAGTTGAAGGTGGGTGGTGCGGGCTGACGGGCGCAGGCTCCATTCGCGGTTGCCACAAAGTCCGCGTGCCAACACCGCCGTTGACGAACCGAAGCAGGCGCACCAGAAACAGCCACCTGCGAGCTGAGCCGGAGAACGACAGCTCCACCATCCACCTGGCGCGAGGTTGGCGGGAAACGCAACGATACAAACAAAACGGCCGGACAAAGCCGGCCGTTGGGACGCCACGTAAGAGCGCTTACTTGCCCAGCAGCTTGAACACGTCCCGAGCAGCCGAAACGGTATCGGCAATGTCCTGCGCCGTGTGCGCTGCGCTCACGAACCCGGCTTCGTACAACGCGGGCGCGATGTAAACGCCGCGGTCCAGCAGGCCGTGGAACAGTGTGTTGAAGGTGGGTCCGTCGGTCGTCATGACCTTGGCGTAGTTCTGCGGCAGCTCATCGAACAGGAAGAAGCCGAACATGCCGCCCTGGCTGTCGCCGCACAACGTCACGCCTTCGGCCGCCGCGGCGGCGGTCAGTCCGCTCACCAGTGACTGCGTGGTGGCCGACAGCGCTTCATAGAACCCGGGTTTCTGGATCTCTTTCAGCGTCGCCAGTCCGCAAGCCGTGGCCACCGGGTTGCCGCTCAGCGTGCCGGCCTGGTACACACCGCCCAATGGGGCGAGTTGCTCCATCACCTCGCGCTTGGCGCCGAAGGCCGCCAGCGGCATGCCGCCACCGATCACCTTGCCCATCACCGTCATGTCGGGCTCGAAGCCGGGGATGAGCTGGGCGTACACGCTCTGCGCGCCACCGAGCGCGACGCGGAATCCCGTCATCACCTCGTCAAAAGCCAGCAGCGCACCGTGCTGCGTGCACAGCTCGCGGCAGCGCTTCATGAACGGCACGCTGGCGCGCACGAAGTTCATGTTGCCCGCGATCGGCTCGATGATCAGGCAGGCCACATCCGGGCCGTGCTCGACGAATGCGGCTTCGAGTTGTTCGACGTTGTTGTACTCGAGCACGATGGTGTGCTGCACCACCTCGGGCGGCACGCCCGCGCTGGTCGGGTTGCCAAACGTGGCCAGACCCGAGCCGGCTTTCACCAGCAGCGCGTCCGCATGGCCGTGGTAGCAGCCTTCGAACTTGATGATCTTCTTGCGGCCGGTCGCGCCGCGCGCCAGGCGGATCGTGCTCATGCCGGCTTCGGTGCCCGAACTCACCAGGCGCACCATGTCGATGCTGGGCACGAGTTTGATGATCTCTTCGGCCAGTTCGACTTCGCGCTCGGTCGGCGCGCCGTAAGAGAAGCCTTCCAGCACGGCTTTCTGTACCGCTTCCACCACCGCCGGGTGACCGTGGCCCAGGATCATCGGGCCCCAGGAGCCGATGTAGTCGATGTACTTCTGGCCGTTGGCGTCCCAGAAATACGCGCCTTGTGCGCGCTGCACAAAACGCGGCGTGCCGCCCACGGCGCGGAACGCGCGCACGGGCGAGTTCACGCCACCGGGGATCAGGGCTTTGGCGCGGTCAAACAGTTCTTGGTTGCGGTCGGTCATGGTGCTTGTTCAATGTCTTGTGGTGTCGAGGGGGAAATCGTCGGCGTCCAGCGTGCTGTCGGATGAGCTGTCGGCTGCGCCCGCCTCGTCTTCTCCGTCGTCATCGTGGGCCCAGAACAGCCGGTCCGGCACGGCATGGCCCATGCCCGGTTGAAAACCGGCATCTAGGCACTGGTCCAGGTAGGTGAGCGCCTCGGCGCAGGCTGATTGCAGGTCGGAACCGCCCGCGATCAGGGCGCACAGCGCCGCTGACAGGGTGTCGCCGGCGCCGCTGAAGGTGGCTTCGAAACGCTCATAGCGCGCCGAGGCCAGCACCGTCTCCGGGCTGGCGAGGTGGCTTTCCAGGTATTGATCGGCGGCATTGAATCCGGTCACCAGCGTGTAGGGCACTCCATGCACGGCGGCGGCCCGCGCCACCTCGCGCGGGTTGGGTGCGCGATCGCCTTCCCATTCCGGCAGCAGCCAGCGGCAGAGGGTACTGTGGTTGCCGACCAACACCGTGGTCTGGGGCAGCAACAATTCGGCGCAGGCATCCAGGTAGGTTTCGATGGCCATGTCGTCCCACCAGGACAGGTCGGGCATGTAGGTGATCACCGGCACTTCAGCGTAGTCGGTGGTGATGGCTGCGATCGCGCTCAGGTTCTCCGGGCTGCCCACGAAGCCGACCTTGAATGCGAGCACCGGCATGTCCTCCAGTGCACAACGCGCCTGGTCGGTCACGGCCTCTTCATCAAAAGCGATGTGGTCGTGTATCTCGGAGGTGTCGCGCACATAGGCGCCAGTGACCACGGACATGACATGGACCGATGCACTGGACATGGCGGTCAGGTCCGCGCTCAGGCCGCCCGCGCCGCTGGGGTCGTTGGCGTTGAAAACCATCACGCAGGGCAAAGACGCTTCGCCAGACGCGGCGGCTTCGGTCAGGGACTCGGGGGTGTCGGGCATGGAGGTGGACAGGGTGTTCTGGGCGGGTTGCGCAAGGGCCGGCAGGCGGCTGCGCCCATCAAGGAAGCGGGTGGCCAAGGCCCGACGGCGGCTTCATGTGGCTCGATACAATGATTGCATTCTAAGACAATGCCCCCTATAACCATGACCGAAACCAAGACTTGGATGTGCCTGATTTGCGGCTGGATCTACGACGAGGCGGCAGGTTCTCCCGAACATGGCATCGCGCCAGGCACACCCTGGACACAGGTTCCAATGAACTGGACCTGCCCCGAATGCGGTGCCCGCAAGGAAGATTTCGAGATGGTGCAAATCTGAGGTTTGTGCCTGGCCCGTTCCGACCGGTCGGGCTCTGAGGTTTCTGCGTCCCCCTGACACGTTTTCTGGAGCCCATCACCGTGAGTACGACGCCTGTGCTGAAAGTTCTGGTGGTCGATGACAGCAACACCATCCGCCGCAGCGCGGAAATCTTCCTCAAGCAGGGTGGCCACGAGGTGCTGCTGGCCGAAGATGGTTTTGATGCGCTGGCCAAGATCAACGATTACCAGCCCGACCTGGTGTTCTGCGACATCCTCATGCCGCGTCTGGACGGCTATCAGACCTGTGCCATCATCAAGCGCAATGCCCGCTTTGCCAGCATTCCCGTGGTCATGCTGTCTTCCAAGGATGGCGTGTTCGACAAGGCGCGCGGACGCATGGTCGGGTCGCAGGATTACCTCACCAAACCCTTCACCAAAGACCAGTTGCTGCAAGCCGTGCAGCAGTTCGGTAACCACCTCACCGGAGCGGCGTGATGTCCATTAAAAAAATTCTCGTTGTGGATGATTCCAAGACCGAACTGATGGTCCTGTCGGACCTGTTGGGGAAAAATGGCTACAACGTGCGCACCGCCGAGAACGCTGAAGAAGCCTTTCGTCGGTTGAGCGAGGAAAAGCCGGAACTCATTTTGATGGACGTGGTGATGCCCGGTCAGAATGGGTTTCAGTTGACGCGGGCGATCGCACGCGATCCCCAGTACTCCAGCATTCCCATCATCATGTGCACCAGCAAGAATCAGGAAACCGATCGGGTCTGGGGCATGCGTCAGGGCGCACGCGATTACGTGACCAAGCCGGTGAATGCCGAGGAACTGCTGTCCAAGATCCGGGCCCTCGGCTGAGGCCGCCGCTCAACGCCAGCGACCGATCCACACCGAGCACATGGCCAACCGACAGTCACTCAAAGATCTCCAGGAACGTCTGGCCAAGCGCCTGAGCGCCGCCAAGACACAGGCCATTACCGCCTCGTGGCTGGCGGTGGAAGTGGGCGGGCAGAAATGCCTGTTTCCGCTGGTTCAGTCGGGCGAGATTTTTCCCTGGACCGTGGTGCAAACCGTGCCCTACACCAAGCCCTGGTATGTGGGCGTGGCCAGCTTGCGCGGTGGTTTGCACGGAGTTGTGGACCTGCTGCAGTTGCCCGGGATGGGTGGCGCGGGCACCGCGACCGGCAGCGATCGGGTGTCTTCCGAATCGCGCCTGGTGAGCCTGCACAGCGCGCTGGGGGTCAATGCCGTGCTGTGGGTCGATCGCTTGCTGGGCTTGCGCAACCCGTCCACATTCACCGCACTGGGCATCCGTCCGCTCGATGCCCCGCTGTACCTGGCGCGTTCTCTGATCGACCGCGACGGGCAGACCTGGCAGGAGCTGGATCTGCAGGTGCTGGCAGCGGAACCCGAATTTTTGGCCATTGCGGCCTGATGTAGGTGTGCAGCTGGCTGCTAACGCGCTGTCCGAGCTTGCTGTTGCCGCCGGTTGCGGCTTTGTTATTTAGTTGGAAGGTTTTTCATGGCCATGCTTGATCGATTCCAGGGGCTGTTCAAGAAGCAGGGCGCGGACGAGGCCGATCTGAGCCACGTCACAGACCAGGAAATGGCCGAACTCGCAGCGGCTCGGCTGGCGCCGGACCGGTCAGAGGACTTTGCCGAAAGCCGTTTGGCACCCGACGATGACGACCTGGCTTCGGGGGCCGGCCTGGTGTCGCTGCCGCTGTTGGGACGCAAGACGGCCGAGCAGCACCGGCGCAGCCTCGGTACCCTGCTCATCTTTGCGCTGGTGTTGCTGGTGGCGGTGATCTTTTTTGTGTTGAGCCAGACCGAGAAGGTCAGCCAGCAGGTGGCTGCGAGCGGTCAGGCGCTGATGCAATCGCAGCGACTGGCCAAGAGCGTGTCCCAGGCCCTGGTGGGAAGCCCTTCTGCGTTCCCTGAAGTGCGCGAGAGTTCCGAGGTGCTTTCACGCAACATGCGCGGGTTCAAGGAGGGCGACGCGGAACTGTCGATCGATGCCCTGGGTGCGGCCTACGCCGACCTGCTGGCCGAACTGACGCCCCGGGTCGATGCCGCCATGAGCAATGCCTCGACCGTGCTGGCCCAGCAGGCCATCCTGACCCAGGTGGGCGATTCGCTGCGGTCGATCAACCGCCAGTCTTCGGACCTGCTGGAAATCGCCGAAACGATTTCGGCGCTCAAGCTGGAGCGCAACGCGTCCGCCAACGACATCTCTGCGGCCGGTCAGCTCGTGATGCTGACCCAGCGCATCGGTAAATCGGCCAACGAATTCCTGACTCTGGAGGGTGTGAGCCCCGAGGCGGTGTTCCTGCTCGGCAAGGACCTGAACACCTTCAAGGAGATCGCCGACGCGTTGCTCAACGGGAGCGACGAGTTGCGCCTGAAAGCCACCAGCGATACGCAGATTCGCGAGCGTCTGGAAGCGCTGCTCAAGATGTATGACCAGACCCGCACCGAAGCGGCGGCCATTCTGGGCAACCTTCAGGGTCTGGCTTCGGCGCGTGAAGCCCAGGCCAGCATCATTGCCGACAGCGAACCGCTGCGCATCGGACTGCAAAAACTCCAGGGCGATCTCTCCGCCCGTGCTGGACTGGGTGGTCGCGAGCTGGCGGCGTTGCTGGCGAGTGCCTTGTTTGCCCTGCTTTGCGGTGGCGGACTGGCCTATGTGCAGCTGCAGGAAAGCCGCCAGAGCCAGCTGACGGCCGAAAGCCAGCGGATCGCAGCCGAGTCGCAGGAACAGGACGCCAAGCGGGTGAACGACGCCAACCAGGCCGCCATTCTTCGGCTGATGAACGAGCTGCAGACGGTGGCCGAAGGCGACCTGACGCAGGAAGCCACAGTGACCGAAGACATCACCGGCGCCATCGCCGACTCGGTGAACTACACAGTGGAAGAACTGCGCTCCCTGGTGGGCAACGTGCAAGCCACGGCGACCCGCGTGGCGCAAACCACCTCGGCGGTGGAAAGCACCTCCACCGAACTGCTGGCCGCATCCAACGAGCAGCTGCGCGAGATTCGCGAAACCGGCCAGTCGGTGGTGGACATGGCGCAGCGCATCAACCAGGTGTCGGGTCAGGCGCAGGAGTCGGCCTCGGTGGCCCGCGTCTCTCTGCAGGCCGCCGAACAGGGTCTGCAGGCCGTGCAGGACGCCATCGGCGGTATGAACGCCATCCGCGACCAGATCCAGGAAACCTCCAAGCGCATCAAGCGCCTCGGCGAATCGTCGCAGGAGATCGGTGAAATCACCGAACTGATCTCGGACATTACCGAGCAGACCAACGTGCTGGCCCTGAACGCCGCCATCCAGGCCGCATCCGCCGGTGAAGCCGGTCGCGGCTTCTCGGTGGTGGCCGAAGAAGTGCAGCGCCTGGCCGAACGCTCCGCAGACGCCACGCGCCAGATCGCGGCGCTGGTGAAGGCGATTCAGACCGACACGCAGGATGCGGTGGCCGCCATGGAGCGCTCCACGCAAGGTGTGGTGGAAGGGGCCAAGCTGTCCGACAACGCCGGTACCGCGCTGTCCGAGATCGACCGTGTGTCGCGCCGTCTGGCCGAACTGATCGAACAGATTTCGGATGCGGCGTCCCGCGAAGCCGAATCGGCCAACGAGGTGGCCGGCAACATCCAGCACATTTTTGCCGTGACCGAACAGACCGGTGAGGGCACACGTTCGACCGCGCAACAGGTGCGCGAACTCTCGGCCATGGCCGAAGAACTGCGCCAGTCGGTGTCCCGTTTCAAGATCGCCTGACCGACAGGTCGGGTTTCAATTGCCACACATCGCCATGCTCGACACCACCACCGACAGTTTGTCGACGGACGCGCCGCTCGCCGACCTCGGTCCGCTCGCCTGGGTGTTCGACGAATTGCGCAAGTCGCTCGACGGTGCCAACAAGGCTGTCAGGCGGTTTGTGCGTGAGTCCGAACAATCGCGGCACAACGATCTGGAAGCGGTCGATCCGGGCTCGCTGCGCCTGGCTCGCCAGCAGTTGCACCAGGCCGTGGGCGCCCTGGAGATGGTGGGGTTGGTGTCGCCCGCGCAGGTGCTCAGGGGCATGGAAGCCGCCGTGCAGCGCTTTGTCCAGCGTCCCCAGACCTGTACCGAAGCAGCTGCCGCCAAGGTGGAGCGAGCGGGTTTTGCGCTGATGGAATACCTCCAGGCGGTGTTGAACAACAAGCCGATGCAGCCCATGGCCTTGTTTCCCCAGTACCGGGACGTGCAGGAACTGGCCGCGGCAGAGCGGGTGCATCCCGCCGACCTCTGGCCGTTTGAACGGCAGGCGAACAACATGGCCCCGCCAGAGGGCGCCAAGGCCTTGTTGCCGGATCCTCAGCTGCGCTCGATGTTTGACCGTCTGGTCCTTCTGGTGGTCAAGACCCACAGCCACGCTGCCGCGCAACAACTCGCGCGCCTGAGTGCGGGCCTCTCGGCTGGCGCCGCCGTGCCCCGGGTGCGCACCTTCTGGCGCGTGGCGGCGGGCTATTTTGAAGCTGTGGCACACGACCTGTTGCCCACCGATGTGTACGTCAAACGGGCCGCCTCCCGCATCCTGTTGCAGTTTGCCGGGTTTGCGCAGGCGGGCAAGCCGGCTGAGGTGTCCGAAACTCTGCTGCGCGACCTGCTTTTTTTCTGCGCACAGAGCCTGCCGGTGGACGGGGTCAAGACGCCTTACCTGAGCGCCGTGCGACAGGCATTTGGCTTGACCGACGCGTTGCCGGTTGACTACGCGCTGGCTTCCTTGGGACAGTTTGACCCGGCGGTGCTGGTGCAGGCGCGCAAGCGCATTGGTGCGGCCAAGGAGTCGTGGTCGCTGTTCTCCGGTGGTGATGCCAACCGGGCACGGCAGGTGGTGGATCAATTCGGCCTGATTGGCGACTCCTTGCTCAAACTGCACCCCGCCAGCACCGCGCTGGCCCAGGTGCTGGTCAAGGCGGTGGACCAGGCGGCGCGTGGACAAGCCGGTGTGATGCGACCCGAGCTCTCGATGGAGGTGGCCACCACCACGCTGTACCTTGAGGCCGCGTTTGAAGATTTTGATCCCAGCGATGAAGAGTTCACGGAGCGCACCCAGGCGCTCGCGGCGAGGCTGGAGAGTGTTCTCGGAGGCGCACCGGCGGAACCCCTGGACGCCTGGATGGAGCAGCTCTACCGCCGGGTGAGCGACCGGCAGACCATGGGCAGCGTGGTCGGTGAACTCAAGGTCTCGCTGGGTGAGGCCGAGAAATCGCTGGACCAGTTTTTCCGGATGCCACGCGAAAAGGCCTGCCTTCATGTGGCGGTCTCACAGCTCGCCCAGATGCGTGGCGTGCTGTCGGTGCTGGGGCTGGATCAGGCGGTGCTGGCGGTGACACGCATGCGCACCGCCGTCGAACAGATTCTGGACACCGAGGTCGATGAAGCCATGGCCCGCGAGGCGGGCACGTTCCAGCACCTGGGCGACAACCTCAGCGCCTTGAGCTTCCTGGTCGACATGCTCAACTACCAGCCCGCGCTGGCCAAGAAGCTGTTTGTCTTTGACGAAGAGTCGGGTGAGTTGCGTCCGGTCATGGGGCGCACGGTGAATCCCGCGCTGTCTTCGATGACCGACGAAGCCCAGGCCATCAGCGCCAGCGTGATGCGGGTGGTGGAGGGCGCGCAGGGCGACGTCAATCTGGCCGATCTGAGCCAGCAGCTCGACACCCTGGCCGATCAGGCCCAGCTGGCAGAACAGACCGGCGTGGCGCGCGCCGCGCGCGAGGCCGCGCAAGCTGTGGTCAACCACGATGCCCAGGCGGGTGCACAGGCTCTGGTCGGGCTGTCGCAGGTGGCGATGCCCGCCTCCGCCGCTGAGCCGGCACAGCCAGCTCAGGACAACGATGACGAAGACCTGCTCGACATCTTCCTGGAGGAAGCTCGCGAGGTGGTGGTCAATGGACTGGACGCGGTGCGTCAGTTGCATGCACATCCGGGCGAACTGGAACAGCTCACGACCTTGCGCCGTGCCTTTCACACCCTCAAGGGCAGTTCGCGCATGGTGGGCCTGACCGAATATGGTGAGGCCGCTTGGGCGATGGAGCAGCTGTTCAACGCGGTGCTGGCGGAACAACGCCCCGCTGCCGCCGGGTTGCTGACACTGGCGAAAGACGCCATGGAGGCGTTCGACCGCTGGGTGGATGCGATCGAGGCACGCGCCGCCGACGAGTGGAAAGCCGAACCGTTCATCCGCGGTGCGCAAGCCTGGCGCGACCAGTCGCTATACCTGCCGCTGGCGGTGGCCAGTGCCGTGGCCGAGTCGGTGCCTGTGGAGGTCGAGCCCGAACAGGACGCTGCGCAGACCGTGACCGTGGTGGATGGGGATCAACCCGAAGTGGTCGACGAAGCGCCACGCGATTTTGCCGAAACGTCCTCTGCGGATCTTGACTTCAGCCTGGAACCAGAACCCTCGATGAAGGGTGTCGAGGTGTCGTCGCCCATGTTGTCCGACATCGATTTCGACAGCCTCGCCCTGGTGTCATCCAAGGCCCACATGCCGGAGGCTGCCGAAGCGGCGGTTGAGCCGGACGACCGCGCTGAACACCCCGCCGCGGACGTGTCGTCGATGTTCGACGACATTTCGCTCGATCTGGACGACCTGTCGGCGTTGGACGATGCCGCACCTCAGGCGGTTGAAACGGCGGCCGGGTCCGAGGGAACCGGGGCAGACGAAGCCACCGGGACGCTCGAGGTACCCGAGCAGGTCGACGTGGACATCTTTGTCACGCCCGAAGCGGCCGATGTGACGATCGAGGTCGTCGACTTCGAGGACGTTCAGGTCGAACAGCCGGAGCCGGAGACAGATATTGCAGAGGACCCGTCAGACCCGACAGACCTGTCGCTGCCTGAGATGACATCGGAAGAGGCGACGTCCGATGCGACGGTGGCGGACGAGGAGCCGGCGTCGCCGGAAGCCGCGCCGGAAGAAGAACCAGTGGCCGATGCCCCGGCGGACGACATGCCCGATGACCAGACCCGGGTGATCGGACCGCTGCGCATCGGCATCAAGCTCTACAACGTGTACCTGAACGAAGCCGACGAGTGGTCGCGCCGTCTGTGCACCAGCCTCGCCGAGTGGTCGCTGGAGCGCCACGAGCCGGTGCCCGACCAGGCCGAGGCGCTTGCGCACTCGCTGGCGGGCGCTTCCGCCACCGTGGGCTTTCAGCCGTTGTCGGACATTGCCCGCGCGCTGGAGCATGCCCTGGGCGCCGTGGCCCTGCACCAGCAAGGTGGGGTGGTCGCCACCGCCGAACAGTCGCAGCTGTTTGTTGATGCCGCCGAAGACATCCGCCGCCTGCTGCACCAGTTCGCCGCGGGCTTCTTCAAGGAGCCCAGTGCCGACCTGCTGGCCGCGCTGGACCGGCTGTTGCATGCCCCGGTGCCCAGCACCGAAGGGATGGACACAGAGCTGCCTTCGCGCTGGGATGCCGAACTGCCGCAAGACGCAGCGCCGACCATCGACAGCACGGTGGCGCCCGACGATGTGCCGTCGGCCTTTGCCCCGCCGGCATTCGAGGTCACGGGTTTCGGTGATCCCGCCAGCGTGATCGCGCCCCAGGTCGAGGCCGAGAGCCAGGGACCGGTGCAGGACATCGACGACGACATCGACGTCCTCGACACCATCGACGTGGACCTGTTCCCCATCTTTGCGGATGAGGCGCTCGAGCTGCTGCCCCAGCTGGGCGCGGCCCTGCGTCAGTGGGTGGCACGGCCCGAGAACACGAGTGCACGCGCCGAGGTGCTGCGCAACCTGCACACCCTCAAGGGCAGTGCCCGGCTGGCTGGCGCGCTGCGTCTGGGCGAGATGGCGCACCGCATGGAAACCGAGGCTGAGCGCTTGGGGTCCGAGGTGCAAAACTCGGCCGAGGTCGAGCCTCTGATGGTTTCTTTTGATGCCATCAATGCCCGCTTCGAGTTGTTGCGCCGGACCGACCCCGAAGTGCCCGATGTGGTCCGGCACGCGCCCGAACAGGCGGCGGCCGAAGCCCTGTCTGCGGTGTCGGTGCCAGAGGCCGAGGCCGTCGCGGAGCCGGTCGCCCCGGAGGTTGAACCGGTCGACACAGCCAACGTGCCCGGCCTGACCGGTCTGGATTTGCCCAGCGCGCCGAAGGCTGTGCAGGCCCGGGCTGGCGCCGCTGTGCGGGTGCGTCCGGAACTGCTCGACCGGCTGGTCAACCAGGCCGGCGAGGTGATGATCTCCCGCTCGCGCATGGAGTCCGAGCTGGTCACGCTGCGCGGTTCGCTCAAGGACCTGACGGGCAACCTCGACCGTTTGCGCATCCAGTTGCGGGACATCGAGTTGCAGGCCGAGACCCAGATGCAATCGCGTCTGGCACAGGCCCGCGATGCCGACCAGTCGTTCGACCCGCTGGAGTTCGACCGCTTCACCCGCGTGCAGGAACTCACCCGCATGATGGCCGAGTCGGTGAACGACGTGGCCACCGTGCAGCGCAACCTGCAGCGCGCCGTGGAGGCGACCGAAGACGGTCTGGTCGCCCAGGGCCGTCAGACGCGTGAGCTGCAGCGCGACCTGTTGCGTACCCGCATGGTGGAATTCGAAGGCATTTCCGAGCGCCTGTACCGCGTGGTGCGTCAGTCCTCCAAGGAAACCGGCAAACAGGTGCGCCTGGACATCGTCGGTGGCCACATCGAAATGGACCGGGGCATCCTTGACCGGATGACCGCCGCTTTCGAACACCTGCTGCGCAACTGCGTGGTGCACGGCATCGAATCGCCCGAGGCGCGGCTCGCTGCGGGCAAACCGGCCGAAGGCCGGATCGAGATCCGGCTGGCACACGAACTCAACGACGTGTCGCTGGTGTTCCAGGACGATGGTGCCGGACTGGACCTGGTGCGTTTGCGCGAGAAGGCGCTGTCGCAGGGTTATGTGGTCGCGGGCACCGAGCTCAGTGACGAAGAAGCCGCCCAACTGGTCTTCATGCCGGGATTGACCACCGCCAGCGAGGTCTCTTCACTGGCCGGACGCGGTGTGGGCATGGACGTGGTGCGCACCGATGTGGTGTCACTGGGTGGCCGGGTCGAAACCCGCACCCGGCCGGGCCTCGGAACCGACTTCAAGCTGGTGCTGCCCCTGACCACGGCGGTGACGCAGGTGGTGATGGTGCGCGCGGGTTCTCTCACGCTGGGCGTGCCGTCGAACCTGGTGGAGCTGGTGCGGCGTGTCAGTGCCGATGAACTGGCGCAGTCCTATGCCAAGGGCACTCTGACCGTGGCGGGCGAAGAGGTGCCGTTCTACTGGGCCGGGGCGCTGTTGCAGTCCTCCGTGCGGACGCAGGAAGCCCAGGGACGCACCCTGCCGGTGGTGATTTTCCGAAGCGCGGCCCAGCGCGTGGCCATGCACGTGGACGAGGTGCTGGGCAATCAGGAAGTGGTGGTCAAGAACCTGGGGCCGCAGCTCTCGCGCCTGCCAGGTCTGGCGGGTATGTCGGTGCTGGCTTCGGGCGCGGTGGCGCTGATCTACAACCCGGTGGCGCTGGCCACGGTGTACGGTCCACAGGTGCAGGAGTGGGTGTCCAACCAGACGCAGCAACCGGTGCAGGCCGGCGCGGAGACACCGCTGCCGATGGACATGGCGGCGAGCGCCGTGCCACTGGTGCTGGTGGTTGACGATTCCATTACCGTGCGTCGTGTGACGCAGCGCCTGCTGCAACGCGAAGGCTACCGCGTGTCGCTCGCGGCCGATGGTCTGCAGGCGCTTGAACGCCTGCAGCAGGAGCGTCCGACGGTGGTGTTGTCCGACATTGAAATGCCGCGCATGGACGGTTTCGATCTGGTGCGCAACATCCGCAGCGATCCGCGCCTCGCGGCCTTGCCGGTGATCATGATCACGTCGCGCATCGCCGAAAAGCACCGTGAACACGCGCGTGAGCTCGGTGTGGATCACTACCTCGGCAAGCCATACGCGGAAGACGAGCTGCTGGCCCTGATCGGGCACTACGCCAAGGCGGGCATCGAAGCCTGACCGTTCAATAGGCGCTGAACCTGAAGACCCCGGCCACCGCGCCGGGGTTTTTCATTTGGACGTCGCGTTGGGCTTCTTCACCACCGCATAACGCAGCAGCGTGCGTTCGCGCGCCTCGGCGTGGTTCACCACCGGGTGCGGATAGGTCTTGCCGAGTTCCACGCCGGCGGCGGCCAGCTCCAGTTCGCGGGCCTGCCAGGGTGCATGAATGCAGGCATCGGGCAAACTGGCCAGCTGGGGCAGGTAGCGGCGGATGAACTTGCCTTGCGGGTCAAAACGTTCGCTCTGGGTGACCGGGTTGAAGATGCGAAAGTAGGGTTGGGCATCGCAGCCGCTGGAGCTGGCCCACTGCCAGCCGCCGTTGTTGGCCGCCAGGTCGAAATCGATCAGGTGGTCGGCGAAATAAGCTTCGCCCCAACGCCAGTCGATGCCCAGGTCTTTCACCAGGAAACTCGCAACCACCATGCGCAACCGGTTGTGCATGTAGCCGGTCTGGTTGATCTGCGCCATCGCCGCGTCCACCAGCGGGTAGCCCGTGCGGCCTTCGCACCACGCAGAGAACAGCTCCTTCGCGTGTTTGCCGTGTTCGAACCTGATGTGGTCGTATTCGGGCTTGAAGGCCTTCTCCACCACGTGCGGGAAGTTGGCGAGGATCTGGTGGTAGAAGTCGCGCCAGATCAGCTCGCTCAGCCAGGTGCTGGCACCGGCCATGCCTTGCAAGTGCATCTGGTAGGCCACGCTGGCCACTTGGCGGATTGAGAGGGTGCCAAAGCGCAGGTGCACGCTGAGGTAGCTGGGCCCCTTGATGGCGGGGTAGTCGCGGGTCTCGTGGTAGCGGTCGATGCGCTGCACAAAATCTTCGAAGAGCTGGTGTGCGCCGTCCGCGCCGGGCGAAATTTTGAGTTGGGCAGGGCCGACGGGTTCGAAGTCGATGTCTGACAGGCGCGGCACCGGCGCATTCCATTCACCGCCCACCGGGCCGGGCAGGGCGCCCAGCGCCGCCGCGTACCGGGCCACCGGGTAGGGCTTGAGCTGGAAACTGTCGACTTGCTTGAGCCAGGCGTTCTTGTAGGGCGTGAACACGCCGAATGCGTGGCCCGCCTGCGTCAGCACCTCGCGGCGTTCGAAAATCACATGGTCCTTGTGCCCATGGAACATGATGCCTTCATGGGCCAGTTGCCCCAGCACGTGCGCATCGCGCGCGTGGGCGGCAGGTTCGTCGTCGTGGTTGGCGAACACGGCCTGCACCTGCAGCTGCCGGGCCAGGGCGGGGATTGCATCCCGCGCGCGCGCGTGGCGCACGATCAGTCCGGTGGCTTCGGTGCCGTGCTCGCGACCCATCGCCCGCAACCGGGCATCCAGCTGCACAAGGGACTCCCGTATGAAGGCCACCCGCCGGTCGGCGGTCAGACCGCGCGCCAGCAGCGGCTCCAGGATGTCGGTGTCCAGGACGAACACACACCACACCTGACGACAGCTTTTGAGGGCGTGGTAGAGCGCGGCGTTGTCTTCGGCGCGCAGGTCGCGGCGAAACCACATCAGGCCTTTGTCGTAGGTGTTCATGCGCTGGACAGTCGGTTGCAAGGCGGGGCGCTGCGAACGGGGCGGCGGCTTAAAATCCCGCCATGACCGACGATTTTGCCCCCATCAACCTGACCAATCATTTCCTGATTGCGATGCCCGGTCTCAGCGACGAGCTTTTCGGTCGAAGTGTGGTGTTCATGTGCGAGCACAGCGAGCGCGGTGCCCTCGGTCTGGTGATCAACAAGCCCAGCGACATCCTGTTGCCGCGCCTGTTTGAAAAGGTCGACCTGCCCATGGGCCGCGAAGACCTTGCGCTGTTGCCGGTGTTCCAGGGCGGCCCGGTGCAGACCGAGCGTGGCTTTGTGCTGCACGAGGCGATCGAAGGCGGCGAGGGTGAATCGGTCTACGCCTCCACGCTGTCCATTCCCGGCGGGCTGGAGATGACCACCTCCAAGGACGTGCTCGAAGCCATGTCCTCGGGTGCCGGGCCGCGCAAGGTCTTTGTCACGCTGGGCTACGCCTCGTGGGGCCAGGGGCAGCTCGAATCCGAGATCACCGAAAACAGCTGGCTCACCGTGGAGGCCGATCCGAGCCTGATCTTTGACGCGCCCGTGGCCGAGCGCTACGAACGTGCCATGGCCCTGCTGGGCCTGCAGCCGTGGATGCTGTCGCCAGATGCGGGCCATGCATGATGACGGCAGAAGTTCCCGTCAACGGGCAGAGTTTCCTAGCCTTTGATTACGGCCTGAAACGCACGGGCGTGGCCAGCGGCAACCGCATCACGCGCACCGCTACTCCGCAGGCCACGATCGCTGCCGAAGGGGATGCGCGGTTGGCCAAAGTTGCCGAACGCATCCAAGAGTGGCAGCCCGACGCCCTGGTGGTCGGCGTGCCTTACCACCCCGATGGGGCCGCCCACGAAAACACCGCCCGCGCGCTGAAGTTCGCGCGCCAACTGCGTGGCCGCTACGGCCTACCGGTCTTTGAGGTGGACGAGCGTTACAGCACCACCGAAGCCCATGCGCTGGGCGCGAAAGATGCCGACGCCGCTTCGGCCTGCATCATCCTGGAACAGTTTTTGAGGAGCCTGCCTTGAGTGCATTGCAACTGGACGCCGAACAGCTCTACCTGGCGTTGCTGAGGGGTGTGAAAAACCTGATCGCGGCCACACCCGAGCCGATGTACCTCGCCGGCATCACGTCGGGTGGCGCCTGGCTGGCCGAGCGCCTGCAGCGCGATCTCGGGCGCGACGGCGATGCCGGCGTGATCTCGTCCAGCATGCACCGCGACGACTTCGCCCAGCGCGGCCTGGCGCTCAGTGCCCAGACCGTGCTGCCGTTCGACGTGAACGGCGCGCATGTGATCCTGATCGACGACGTGCTCTACACCGGTCGCACCCTTCGCGCGGTAATCAACGAGCTGTTCGACTACGGCCGCCCGGCCAGCGTGCAACTGGCGGTGCTGGTGGACCGCGGTGGGCGCGAACTGCCGATCGAAGCCCGGGTCTGCGCGGCCACGGTGGTGTTGGCACCGACGCAAACGCTTGAGCTCGCGCGCGACGACGAGGGGCGCCTGAGCTTCGTGCTGGAAAACAAGAAGGAAGCCTGAAACGTGGCCAAGAACCCCCAACTCAACAAGAACGGTGAACTCATTCACCTGCTGTCCACCGAAGGCCTGTCGCGCGACATCCTCACCAAAATTCTCGACACCGCGGCCAACTTCGTGAGCGTCAGCAACCGCGAGGTCAAGAAGGTGCCGCTGCTGCGGGGGAAAAGCGTGTTCAACCTGTTCTTCGAGAACAGCACCCGCACGCGCACCACCTTCGACATCGCCGCCACGCGCTTGTCGGCCGACGTGTACACGCTGGACATCGCGCGCAGCTCCACCGCCAAGGGCGAGTCGCTGCTTGACACCATCGCCAACCTCTCTGCGATGGCGGCCGACATCTTTGTCGTGCGGCACAGTGAGTCGGGTGCGCCCTACCTGATCTCGCAGCACGTGGCGCCGCATGTGCACGTGATCAACGCCGGCGATGGCCGCCATGCCCACCCGACGCAGGGCCTGCTGGACATGTACACCATCCGGCACTACAAAAAAGAATTCACCAAGCTCTCGGTCGCCATCGTCGGCGACGTGCTGCACTCGCGCGTGGCGCGCTCCGACATCCATGCGCTGACCACACTGGGTTGCCCGGACGTGCGCGTGGTCGGTCCGCGCACCCTCGTGCCCAGTGATCTGTCGCAGATGGGCGTGCGCGTCTGCCACACCTTGGAAGAAGGCATCAAGGACTGCGACGTGGTGATCACGCTGCGTCTGCAGAACGAGCGCATGAGCGGCGCGCTGCTGCCGTCGAGCCAGGAGTATTTCAAGAGTTTTGGCCTCACGCCCGAGCGCCTGCGCTGGGCCAAACCGGATGCCATCGTGATGCACCCGGGGCCGATCAACCGGGGCGTGGAGATCGACTCCGCGGTGGTCGATGGACCGCAGAGCGTGATCCTGCCGCAGGTCACTTTTGGTATTCCAAAACGGCCGTGTCATGGACCCGGCCACCGGCCGCGACGAGCTGGCCGACATCGCCATCGCAGCCGGTCGCATCATCGCCATTGGCAACGTGGCGCCCGACTTCCATGCCAACCGCACCATCAACGCCAGTGGCTGCGTGGTCGCGCCCGGCTTGGTGGATCTGGCGGTGCGCCTGCGCGAGCCCGGCCAGGAACACGCCGCGATGCTGGAGAGCGAAATGGCCGCGGCGGTGGCCGGCGGTGTGACCTCGTTGATCTGCCCGCCCGACACCGATCCGGTGCTGGACGAACCCGGCCTCGTGGACATGCTCAAGTTCCGCGCCGAAAAACTGCACCAGGCGCGCGTGTTTCCGCTGGGTGCGCTCACCCGGGGGCTGAAGGGCGAAGAGCTCACCGAGATGGCCGAACTCACCGAGTCCGGCTGCATCGGTTTTGGCCAGGCCGAGGTGCCGATCGTCAACGTGCAGGTGTTGCAGCGCGCCCTGCAATATGCGGCCACCT
This sequence comes from Betaproteobacteria bacterium HGW-Betaproteobacteria-9, assembly GCA_002842215.1. Lineage (GTDB taxonomy): Bacteria > Pseudomonadota > Gammaproteobacteria > Burkholderiales > Burkholderiaceae_C > Hydrogenophaga. The sequence continues at coordinate 207,914 of PHCC01000024.1, forward strand.
TTGGCTACACCGTCTGGTTGCGTCCGCAGGACTTCTGGCTCGGCAAGGGTGTGGCCGCCAGCGGCCCGCTGGCCACGCGCATGGGCCTGGCCGGCATTCCGGTGATGGCCGAGACCATTGCACTGCACACGCTGTTCGAATTGTTGCGCTCGGTGCATGGCAAGGGCAGCGAAGCGCGTGTGCACCTGTGCCGCATCAGCAGCGCCGCCGGTTTGGAACTCGTGCGCCAGGCCAAGGCCGAAGGCCTGCCGGTGAGCTGCGACGTGAGCGTGCACAACCTGCACCTGACCGATGTGGACATCGGCTACTACGACAGCCGCCTGCGCCTGCAGCCGCCGGTGCGCCAGCAACGCGACCGCGAGGCCCTGCGTGCGGGCCTGGCCGATGGCAGCATCGATGCGCTGGTGTCCGACCACAACCCGGTGGAGAGCGACGCCAAGGTGCTGCCCTTCGCCGAAGCCGAGCCCGGTGCCACCGGCGTCGAACTGCTGCTCGGCCTGGCCTGCAAATGGGCGCAACAGGATGGTCTTGGCCTGATGCAGGCCCTCACCGTGCTGACCACCGGCCCGCAGGCGGTGCTCGGCAACAGCCTGGGCACGCTGCAGCACAGCGTGGGCCAGCTGACCGTGGGTGGTCAGGCCGACCTGTGCATCTTCGATCCCAGCGCCAGCTGGCGTGTGGAGCCGGCGGCGCTGCGCAGCCAGGGCAAACACACACCGTTTGGTGGCCACGAAATGCCGGTGCGTGTGCGCGCCACGCTGGTGGCTGGCCAGGTCGCGCACGAGCTGAGCCCGACCGCGGCGCTGGCGTGAGCGCTCGCGGGGCGCGCCTGACAGCGCTGTGGCGGGCCGTTCGCGCCCTCGGCCATGTGCTGCGCGGCCTGTGGATCATCCGCAGCGAATTCGGGCAGCTCACGCCCGACCAGTGTGCGCTGCTGGTGCGCGAGTGGTCGCGCCAGATGCTGCGCATCATGGGCGTGGAGCTGGTGGTGCGTGGCACGCCGCCCGCCAACGGGCCGGTGTTGCTGGCGGCCAACCACATCTCCTGGCTCGACATCGTGGTGATGAACGCCGCGCAGCCAGCGCGCTTCGTCTCCAAGGCCGACGTGAAGCACTGGCCGGTGCTGGGTGCACTCATCACCGGCGCGGGCACGCTCTACATCGAGCGCGAGAGCCGGCGCGATGCCATGCGCGTCGTGCACCAGATGGCCGAACGCCTGCGCACCCACGACACCATCGCGGTATTTCCCGAAGGCACCACGGGCGATGGCCGTTCGTTGCTGCCGTTCCACGCCAACCTGTTCCAGGCGGCCATTTCGGCCAATGCGCCGGTGCTGCCGGTCGCCATGGCCTATGTGGATGGCGCCAGTGGCGGGCGCAGCGACGCCCCGCTGTTCATTGGAGACACCACGCTGGTCGCTTCGATCTGGAGCACGCTGCGCGCCCAGGATCTGCAGGCCGTGGTGCATTACGGCCAGCCTCAGCGCTTCCAGGGGCGCGACCGGCGCGCCTGGGCGCAGGACGTGCGCAACGAGGTGGGCCAGATGCTGGGGCTGGCGCCACCGGCCCCATGAACCGCGGTCAGGCTTTGGCGCGCTGCAGCATCAGCTCCGTATTGGTCTTGCGGTCCGCATTGACCTTCTGCACGGCGGGCCGTTCGCCCAGGCGCTTGAGGTAGTCGCGCACGGGCAGATCGGCCAGGTAGTCGCGGCCATAGATGATCCGGGTCGCGCCACTCACCAGGGGCAGGTGCACGGCAGCAGCCACATCGGCCAGGGTGAAGCTGTCGCCTGCGATGAAGGGCGAAAATTTCGCCAGCTTGGCGAAGGCCGCTATGTTCTTTTCCAGCTGCTGACCGGTTTTTTCCTTGGCCGCGTCGCTGATCTTGCCGCCGAAGAAGGCCTCGGGGTAGAGGTTGCGCGCGACCAGTTCCAGGTGCAGTTCCAGGTAGCGCAGCAGTTCGCGCACCTTGGCCGCGGCAAACGGATCGGCGGGCAGCAGCGGTTGCTGCGGGTACTTGGCCTCGATGTATTCGAGCATCACGGTGGACTCGCAGAGCGTGCCCTCGTCGGTCTTCAGGTAAGGCACCTTGCCCAGCGGGCTGGCGGCCTTGTCGGTCTGGCCCACCCAGGCCAGTTCTTCCTCAAAAGGCACGCCTTTTTCGAGCAGGGCGAGCTTGACTTTGTTGTAGTAGTTGCTGGCCGCGAAGCCGCAGAGTGTGAGCATGAAAGTCTCCGTTGTGGTCTTGTCGAGTGCCCATCGTATCGGCGACCCGGACACCGCAGGGTCGCGCATTTGACCCGCCGCTGATAGACTCTCGGCATGCATTTCGTACGCGCCCACCGCCGACTGACCTCATGGCTTGCCGTGCTGGTCATGGTGTTTGGTGCGCTGGCGCCTGCCGTGGCCCAGGCCATGGTGGCTTCGTCGGACCGGGCCGATTGGGTCGAGGTCTGCAGCGCCAGCGGCATGCTCTGGGTCAAGGCAGATGGATCCGGGGTGGTTGATGCGGGCATGGACGAACCCATGTCCGACGCGTCCCAGCATTGCCCTTGGTGCAACCTGCATGGCGGGGCTGCCGGCCTGCCACCCGTGGCCCACGTCGCGGGCTTTGGGGATGCCCCGGCCGATCCGGTGCCGGCTTTTTCTCGTGTCTCAGAGCTTTTCGCCGTCTGGGCCGCGCCCCAGGCCCGCGGTCCCCCGCTCGCTTCCTGACTTCACCACGGCTGCGCACCTTGACGGGTGCTGCGTGTGTTCCATGACGTTCAGGGGGCCCCATGCCTCACATTGTCCGAATTGCTTCTCCGGCGCTGCAGCGGATGTCCCGCCGCCGCGTCAACACCTGGCTGGGTGCGGCCGCGCTCGGTGGCCTGCTGCCCGGCTGTGACCAGCCGCTGAGCAAACCGCCTGCCGCCGCCTTCAAAGGCATCGACATCAGCGGCGCGCCCTATGGCCGGGGATTCACACTGATCGATTTCAACGGCCAGTCGCGCACCCTGGCCGACTTCAGCGGCCGGGTGGTGATGCTGTACTTCGGCTTCGTGCAGTGCCCGGACGTGTGCCCCACCGCGCTCACGCGGGCCGCTGCCGTGAAGCAGCAGCTTGGCGCCGACGCCGCACAGCTGCAGGTGATCTTTGTCACCGTCGATCCGGAGCGCGACACGCCCGAGTTGCTGCGCGACTACATGGCCGCGTTCGACCCCTCGTTCATGGCGCTCACCGGCAGCCCCGAACAGATCAAGGCGGTGGCCGACGAATTCCGGGTCTATTACAAGAAGGTCCCGACCGGCAGCACCTACACCATGGACCACACCGCACTGAGCTACCTGTTCGACCGTGAAGGCCACATCCGCGTGGTGCTGCGCCACGAACAGACCGCCGACGACTACACCGCCGACATTCGGCAACTGCTGGCCGAAAAGCCGGTCTGACGTTTTTCTTTTTTCTCAACGCAATCCAACTGGAGTCATCATGAAAAAACTGCTCATCGCTTCGCTGCTCGCCGTCACCGCCGGTGCCTGGGCGCAAACCACGGTCAAGGTCGAAGACGCCTGGGTGCGCGGCACCGTTGCCACGCAAAAAGCCTCGGGCGCCTTCATGCGCCTCACGCCCTCGACCAACGCCCGTCTGGTGGCGGTCGAGTCGCCGGTGGCTGGTGTCGTGGAAATCCACGAAATGGCGATGGAGAACGACGTCATGAAGATGCGCCAGATCCCGGGCCTGGACCTGGCCGCTGGCCGCACCACGGAGCTCAAACCCGGCGGCTTTCACGTGATGCTGATGGATCTGAAACAGCCGCTCAAGGGCGGCGAGAGCGTGCCCCTCACGCTGGTGTTCGAAGACGCTAGCAAGCAGCGCTTCACACAGGAAGTCAAGGCGCCGGTGACCGCGCTGGGAGGCGGCAATGCCCCCATGCCCATGAAGCCGGGCGCTGACATGAAGCCCGGCATGGAACACAAACACTGAGCATGTCCTTCGACCACTTCGGGAGCGACTCCATGAACTTTTCATCTTCCACCCTTCGTCATGCCGCCCTTGCTCTGGCCCTGGTGCTGGGCAGCGGGCTGGTCGCGGCCAAATCCGTGCCCGGCGACGGCGCCATCCCTGTGGTCGAGCTGATGCCGCTGACCCTGAAGCACGAGGCCGACCTCAAGCTCACAGCCGAGCAGATCCAGGCGCTGGACGACTACCGCAAGCAGGCCATGCCCGGCCGCGTGGCGCTGCAGAAAAAGATCCTGACGCTGCGTGGCGAACTGCGCATGGCGATCCTGGACAACCAGCCCCCCGCGAATCGTGAAGCGCTGATGAAGCAGATCGCCGAAGCCGAGGTCGAGCACTTAAAGGGCCGCGAGCGTTGTGTGGAGGCCCTGCGCAAGATCATGAGCGCCGAGCAGTTCACCCAGATCAGCCAGATCTACCTCGACGGGCTGCGCTGATCGGCATCGGCGCTGGCTGAAACGGTTCCAGACTTCTTCCCATGTCCACCCGTCTGATGCGTGCCCTGGCGCGCGGCCTGCTGGTCGCGATGCTGCTGGCCGTGCTCGCGCCCGCCATCTCGCGTACGCTGGCCAGCACGCGGGTGGCGGGCGACTGGGTGGAGCTTTGCACCTCGCAGGGCATGCAATGGGTCCAGTTGACGGCCGAGGAGGTTGGGGCCGATCCGCTCAGTGTCGACGACCTGCTGCACGCCCTGGACGATTGCGGCCATTGCGCTCTGGCGGCCGAACGTTTTGCGCCCCTGTTGCCCACGCTGCCGGTGCTGCCAACGGCAGAAGGCGCTTGGGCCACACCGCGGCACCTGGCCGCTACCCAACACGATCTGGCCGCGCCCAGCCCCGGCGCACGCGGCCCCCCGCTGCTGAGCTGAACCCTTTGCGCGACCCCAAGGTGTGGGGTCGCTGGTTCAGAGGCCGGTGAGTTCCACCGGCGTGTCTCAGGAGCGTTTCATGACTTCAACTGTCTCTTCCGTGGGGCTGGCCTGCGCCAGCAACCAGTCGATTTTTCTCGCCGGTGAATCCGGCCCCGTATGGCGCGTGGTCGAAGGTGTTGTGCACCTGGACCGCGACAGTGGCCCGATCCGCCAGCCGGTGCAACTGGCCCTACCGGGCGACCTGATCGGCGCCGAGTCCCTGTGTGGCCAGCCCTACCAGCTCAGCGCCAGCGCGTTCACGCGTTGCCGCCTGGAACCGGTGCGCCCGGATGCCGCGCCCGAACCCTTGCTGCAGCAGGCCCTGCTGCAGCAACTGGACCGCAGCCAGGACATGGCCCAACTGCGCAGCGGCAGCGTGCAGCAGCGTCTGACCCATCTGCTGGGCCTGATGGGGCTGGACCGCGCGGTTCATGAAGCCGGCAGGATGGGCCAGGCTGATGCGGTGCGCGAGGCTTTGCCCGCGCTGCGCGAGGTGGCCTTGCTGGTGGACGCCAAGACCGAAACCGTCTGCCGCGCCCTGGCGCAACTGCTGCCCCCGCGCAGCCGCAAGCGCGGACCGGTGATGTCCGCAACCGCCGCACGGCAACGCGCATCGTGGGCGCGGTGCTGGTCTTCCACAGCCTGGCGCTGGGCGCCGGCGTGTGGGTGCTGCGCGCGGCAACCCAAGCTGATTCGGCCATGGCGCGGGCTGCGATGCCGCCGGTCCGCACACCCGCCGCTTCCGTTGTGGCCGCTCCATCGGATCTGGCTGGCGCAGTCCAGCTGAGGGCGGAACTGCCCGACTGGGTGTTGAAGGCAGGCGCCTCTGACGCAGCCGCCCCTTGGCGTGTCGACGCGAGGGGGCACGTGGTCCTGAACACCGCCCATTGACACCCGCCCGCAGCTCCAACGGGCTGCGGGTAAGCGCTGACGACGCCAGAGATTGATACCAACGACCTGAGGAGAAACCACTGTGAACACACCACTTAACACGCCACTTCCCGAAGTCGGTGCCCAGCCATCCACACAGTCTCTGGGTCGATTCCACATGCTGGCTTGGCGCTGGCATTTCTATGCCGGGCTGTACGTCGTACCGTTTCTGATGATGCTGGCTGTCACTGGCCTGGTGATGGTCTTTTTCACCGGCTTCCAGAACCGGCTCGGCATGAACATCGACCTGGCGCCCCAAGCGCAGATGGCGACCGTTGGCGAGCAGGCCAAGGTGGTGATGGAGCGCCTGCCGTCCGCACAGATCAAAAATTATGTCGCTCCCAAGACGCCCGCCGCCCCGAGCTGGTTCTCGGTCGTGGTGGAAGGGCGTGACGAGTCGGTTGCGGTGGACCCGTACTCTGCCGACGTGATCCGTTCGGTGGACAAGGACAACACCGTCTTTGCCTGGGCCGAGAAGATCCATGGCACTCTGCTGATCGGCGACGCCGGAGACCGGCTGATCGAGATCGCAGCCGGTTTGGGGGTGGTGCTGATCGTTACCGGTCTCTACATGGCCTGGCCCCGCGCTGGCAGCCGTTGGCGGCAGGTTCTGGTGCCCGACCTCTCGGCCAAAGGCCGCGCCGGGTGGAAGTCGCTGCATGTGAGCGTGGCGTTCTGGATCGGCATCGTCCTGGCCTTTTTCCTGGTCACCGGCTTGTCCTGGGCGGGTGTCTGGGGCAGCAAGTTCGTGCAGCCCTGGGGCAGCTTCCCGGCCAACAAGTGGGATGACGTTCCCAAGTCCGACGTCACGCACGCGTCGCTGTCGACACCTGGGCTCAAAGAAGTGCCCTGGGGCTTGGAGCAGACGCCCATGCCCACCTCGGGGTCCTTCGCTGGCAAGCCGGGCATTGCCCAAGGACAACCGGTCAATCTCGACACGGTGAACGCCTTCGCCCGCAGCATCGGCTTCTCGGGTCAATACCGAATTGCTGTGCCGCAGGACGAAGCGGGTGTGTACACCCTCAGCGCCGACAGCATGAGCGGTGATCTGAGCAATCCCACCGGCGACCGCTATGTGCACATCGACCGCTACACCGGTCGCGTGCTGGCCGAGGTCTCCTTTGCGGACTATTCGCCCATGGCCAAGTTCATGGCGGTGGGTATCGCCTTGCACCAGGGCGATATGGGGTTGTGGAGCGCCTGGTTGAACGTGGTGTTCTGCCTGGCCGTGCTCTTCCTGTGTGTCAGCGGGATCGTCATGTGGTGGAAGCGCCGGCCCGTCAGCGCCGGGCGTCTGATGGCCCCGCGCGCCCCCGTCAATGCCGAGCTGTGGAAGACCGGCGCGCTCGTCATGCTGGCCGTGGCCCTGGTCTTTCCGTTGACAGGCGCCGTTTTGTTGACGGTGCTGCTGCTGGACGGGCTGATCGTGTCGCGCCTGCCTGCGCTCAAGGCCCGCCTGAACTGAAACGCCAGTGCGTTGTTCTTGCTGGTCGCCGATTTCGAGACGATCTCCACCAGGACCTCATCCCATGAACAGACGACTTCTCCTTCAATCGCTGCTGCTCGCTTCCATGGGCGGAGTGACGAGGGTCTGGGCGCACGACTTCAAGGTCGGCGAGCTGCGCATCGACCACCCCTACGCCACGCCTTCGCGGCCGGGCATGCCCACCGGTGCAGTCTATTTCAGGGGCATCCGCAACACCGGTTCGTCGACCGACCGCCTGGTCTCGGTCAGCACGCCAGTTGCCGGTCGCGTTGAGATCCACCGCATGCAGATGCAGGGCGAGGTGATGCAGATGCGCGCCGTGCCCGCGCTGGACATTCCTGCGGGCGCCACCGTGGTGATGAAACACGGCATGGCCGACGGTCACCACCTGATGTTGCTGGACCTGAAGTCCCCGTTGAAAGACGGTGACCGTTTCGCCGTGACGCTGACGTTCGAAAAGGCCGGTTCGCACGACGTGAAGGTCTGGGTGCAGACGCCGCGCGACACCGCAGCGGGACACGCCAGGCACTGAGCCGTCAGCAACACCTCCTCCCGTTTTCCCCACCTATTTATTCACCAACCAGGAAACCACGATGCCCACGATGAGAAGAAAAACATTTCCCCATGCCATGGCGCTGGCCTTGCCCATGCTCAGCATGCTTTGCAGTCAGGCCCATGCACAAGCGAAAGCCCCGGACACGAGCGCGGCGACCTTGCCGACCGTGACCGTCAACGCCCGGCGGGAGGCTCAGCTGCCCCAGTCAGAAGCGATCGGGCAGACCGTTCTGCTGCCCAAGCGCGCGGCCAGCAGCGATTCCGCCAGCCTGCTCGTCGATGTTCCCGGTGTCAGTCTCAATGCCGCCGGCGGCGTTTCCAGCCTGCCCTCGATGCACGGCCTGGCCGACGACCGGCTGCGCATCCAGGTCGATGGCATGGACCTGATCGCGTCGTGCCCGAACCACATGAATCCCGCGCTCTCCTACATCGATCCCGCGCAGCTGGGGTCGCTCAAGGTCTATGCCGGCATCTCCCCTGTCAGCGCGGGTGGCGACAGCATCGGCGGCAGCATCCTGGCCGAGTCGCGCACGCCCGAATTTGCGCAACCGGGGCAGGCAACCATCCGCCGCGGCGAAGTGGGCGCTTTCTACCGCAGCAACAACCGCGCACACGGCCTGAACCTCTCAGCCACCCTGGCCACCGAGCAGTTCAACGTCAGCTACAGCGGCGCCACCAGTCAGGCTGACAACTACACGGCGGGTGACGACTTTAAAAGCTACGAGTTCACCGGGCGCATGGGCCACACGCTGGCGCGCGACGAAGTGGGCTCCACCGCCTACGAGACGCGCAACCATTCGCTGGGCCTGGCCTTCAAGCAGGACAACCACCTGCTGGAAGCGAAGCTGGGGGTGCAGGACATGCCCTACCAGCTCTACCCGAACCAGCGCATGGACCTGCTCGACAACGACCAGAAGAGCATCAACCTGAGCTACACCGGCCAGCTTGCCTGGGGCACGCTGGAAGCGCGCCTCTACCACGAGACCGTGGACCACTTCATGGACTTCGGCGCCGACAAGCGCTACTGGTACGGCACGGCTTCGGGCGGGCCGATGATGGTCAACGGCGCCCCCTGCAGCCCCATCAGCGCCTCATGCGCCGCCGGCATGCCCATGCTCACCGAGGGAAAGACCACTGGCTTCAGTGTCAAGGGCGAGCTGCCCATGGGTGAAACCGACCGCCTGCGCGCGGGCGTCGACCTGCAACGCTACCGCATCAACGACTGGTGGACGCCCTCGGGCGGCGGCATGTACCCCGGCACCTTCTGGAACATCCGCGACGGCGAGCGCGACCGCACCGGGCTCTGGAGCGAGTGGGAGTCGCGCCCGAGCGCGCAGTGGATGACGCTGGTCGGCGCGCGCGTGGAGCAGGTGACGATGGACGCCGGCAAGGCGGTTGGCTACAACCCGGCCGGCATGGGCTTCCAGGCACGCGACGCGAACGCCTTCAACGCCCGCGACCACCGGTCGACCGACACCAACGTCGACGGCACGGCCCTGGCGCGCTACACCGCCAGCGAGCAGCTCGACATCGAATTCGGCTTCGCCCACAAGGAGCGTTCGCCCAACGTCTACGAACGTTTCCCCTGGTCCACCTGGCAGATGGCGGCGCTGATGAACAACTTCGTGGGCGATGGCAACGGCTACGTCGGCAACCTCGACCTGAAGCCCGAGAAAGCCAACACGCTGTCGGCCACGTTCGACTGGCACGCCGCCGACAAAACCTGGGGCTTCCAGGCCACGCCGTACTACACGCGCGTCAGCGACTACATCGACGCGGTCCAGTGGGATGCCACCACCAACCGGCCTGCCGCGACCCCGGTGAGGAACAAGTTCAGCGTGCTGCGCTACACCAACCAGACTGCGCGCCTGGTTGGCGTGGACCTGGCCGGGCACGCGCCGCTGGCCAACAACGCGCTGGGCGACTGGGGCGTCAAGGGCCTGGTGAACGTCACCAACGGCAAAAACCTCGACACCGGCGGCGGGCTCTACAACGTGATGCCGCTCAACGGCAAGCTGGCGCTGACCCACAAGGCCGGTGGCTGGGACAACAGCCTGGAGCTGGTGGCGGTGAAGGCCAAGACCACCGTGTCATCGGTTCGCAACGAAATCCGGACACCGGGCTACGGGCTGGTCAACCTGCGCGGTAGCTACTCGTGGAAAACCGTGCGGCTGGACTTCGGTATCGAGAACCTGTTCGACCGGCTGTATTTCCTGCCCACGGGCGGCGCCTACGTCGGCCAGGGCACCACGATGAGCAACCCCATGCTGCCCAACTACCCGCAGTGGGGCACAGCGGTGCCGGGCATGGGCCGCACGCTTTACGCAGGCGTGAACGTGAAGTTCTGAACCCGACAACCCATCCCTTCCCAAAAAAACCCGACAGGTTTCCAGATGAAGAAGACCAAAAAAACCCTCTTGGCCGCCGCCGTCGCGGCCTTGGCCGCCCCATGCACCTGGGCGCAGACGAGTCCGGTCCCGACGCAGACCCTGCGCCAGACCACCGTGACCGGCTCCACCATCGACGACCGCTTCGGCGACAGCACGCGCGAACCGACCAGCACGGTGAGCCTGTCCGGGCGCGAGATCGAGGCACAGCATGCCGACAACCTGGTGCAGGTGCTCAAGGCCATTCCGGGCGTGACCATCGACACGCAGGGCGGCGACGACCTGAAGATCAAGTTCCGCGGCGTGGAGAACCAGCGCTACATGGGCGAGAAGCCGGGCGTGGCCATCGTCATCGACGGTGTGCCGGTGTTCGAGCGCACCGGCAAGGTCAACATCAACCTGGACAACATCGAGAGCATCAAGGTCATCAAGGGCGGCGCGTCTTACCTGTTTGGCGAGGACGCGCTCGCTGGCGCTGTCATCATCACCACCAAGCGTGGCGCCACCAACAAAGGCGTGTCGGTCGAGACCGATGTGGGGGCCTATGGTTACCAGCGCGAGTTGGCGCGCATCGGCCGTGCGAGCGACAACTGGTCTGGCCACCTGCAGCTGTCCCAGCGCAAGGCCGACGACTACCACTTCCAGTCGAACTACAAGTCCCAGGCGCTCGCGGGCAACCTGCGCTGGCTGCTGAATGGTCACTCCGACCTGACCCTGGGCCTGGAAAAGGAAGACCGCTTTCGCGACAAGCACGGCACCGTGACGGGCGTGACGCAGGCCGCGCTTGACCCCAAGGGCACGCTGGGCCGCGACTACGCGCGCCACTTCGATGTGGATCTGGAGCGTGTGAACCTCACCTATTCCAACGACCTGTCCGACCGCACCAACCTGCTGGCCCTGGCCTACCAGTACCGGGATCACACCCAGTTCTGGTCGGCGCCGCAACGCTTCAGCACCACCGGGGCACCCATCTCCAGCCCCGACGCCTACACCACGTTCAACGACTACCACCAGACGCAACGCGGGGTGAAAAGCGAGTTGCGCACCACCACGGGCCCGATGGCCTGGATGGGCGGCGTGGAGTTCAAACGCAACGAGTACTTGAACAAGACCCATGCCATGGTCGGCTACAGGAACAGCCCGAGCCCCATGGAAAGGCCCACGGCGGCGGGCACCGTGTTCACCGACGACCGCACTGGCGAAAACGTGCAGGCGCTCTACGGCGAAGCCCAGTGGCGTCTGGCCACGGACTGGACGCTGACCGGCAACCTGCGCCACGACCGCATCGAGCTCGACTACGACGCCAAGCCGGTGTCCGGCAACCGCAACTCGGCCATCGCCGAACGCAAGACCTTCGATGCCGACAGCGCTCGCCTGGGCCTGAGCTGGAGCGGCCTGACCAACACCGTGCTGTTCGGCAACATCTCCACCGGCTTTCGCGCCCCCACGGTGGACCAGCTCTACCGCGGCAGCCAGAGCCCTTCGGGCAGCGTGGCCAACAACCCCGACCTGAAGACAGAGCAGGCTATCAATGTCGAGGTCGGCATGCGCAAGACCTTCGCGCTGCTGGAGCGCGAGGCCAGTCTGCAGGCCGCGGTGTTCCAGATCGACCGGAAAGACTTCATCCTGGACACCAACGGTCAGTATTCGAACAGTAACGCGGCCAACATCGCCCGATACGAAAACATCGGTGGCGCGCGCTCGCGTGGCCTGGAGCTGGCACTGCAGTCCTCGATCTCACCCGCCTGGAGCTGGGATCTCGCCTACACCTACCTGGACTCGACCTTCACCCAGTACGACCAGTTCCTGTTGGCACAGGGCAATCCGCGCGGCACGTTGGTCGGCACCGGCGCTTGCGCGGGCCCCAACCCCAACTGGAACAACTGCTACCAGCTCGTGCCCTACAACAACACCGGCAACAAGGTGCCCCGCGTGCCGCCTCATGCCGTCAATCTGCGCACATCGTGGAAGCCGGACCCGGCCTGGAAGCTGTCGGCCGAACTCGACCACCGCGCCACAGCCTGGGCCGACGAAATCAACCAGGAAAAATGGCCGGGTCGCACGGTGTTCAACCTGATGGCCGACTACAGGCGCAAGACCACCTGGCTCAGCGGGGCCACGCTGAGCGCCTTCGTGCGGGTCGACAACGTGTTCGACAAGCGCCACTACACCATTGCGCGCGGCACCAACGACGCGCAGAGCTATGCCACCAACTTCCGGTACGACGGCCGGTACAACGCGGAAGACATGTCCATCACCGTCGACCCGGGACGCGTCTGGCGCGTCGGGCTGGCCCTGCGTTTCTGAGGAGGCTCCATGCAAGGACTTCGCCCCCTCGTGGAATACGCCGTGTTCGGTATCCTGCTGCTGCTCAGCGTGGCGGTGGTGGCCATCGCGCTGGAGCGGCGGCGATTCTTCGGCCGGATCGATGCCCGTGGCTACACCAGTCGCGCCCGGCTGGAGAGCGACCTCACGCGGCGCCTGAACGTCATCGGGACCGTGGCCTCGAACGCGCCCTACCTCGGGCTGCTGGGCACGGTGCTGGGCATCATGCTCACCTTCCAGACCCTGGGCGCCACCGGCGAGATGGACGTGAAGTCCATCATGACCGGGCTGGCCCTTGCGCTCAAGGCCACGGCCGCGGGCATCGTGGTCGCGATCCCCTGTGTGGCGTTGAACAACGCCTTGCGCCGCCGCGTGCGAGAGCGCCTGACGGACTTCGACGAGGCCCACGGGGGCTGACGGCGCCATGGACGATATCGACGAAATCAACGTCGTGCCCCTCGTGGACGTGATGCTGGTGCTGCTCACCATCGTGCTCACCACGGCCACCTTCGTGGTGAACGGGCGCATACCCGTGGACCTGGCGGTCGCCAGGTCCGCAGCGGCTTCCCCCACCGTGCCACTGGTGCTGACCTACACGCAACACCAGACCCTGTACCTGAACGACCAACCGGTGAGCGACCTGGCGGCGGCACTCGACCCGCAGCCGCGCAGCACGCCGGTGGTGGTGCGCGCCGACGGGCGCCTGGCGCTGAGCCGTTTTGTGGAACTGGTGGACCGGGTCAAGTCGCTGGGTTTCAAGCAGGTCAGCCTGGAGGTCAAGCGCTCATGAACGCCACCGCATCGCACCGCCTGCATTGGCACGACTGGGGCCGCTCGGTCGCGCTGCATGGCGCCCTGGTGGCGGCCCTCGCCTGGGGAATGGTCAACAGCCCGGCACCGGTCTCGCCCTCCACGCGGCTCGACATGGCCATCCAGTGGGCGGCGGAGCAACCGCCCGAGCCGGCAGTGCAACCGCCACCGCCAGCCCCCGCACCGCCCGAGGTCAAACCACGACCCTCTGCCCGTGTCCAGCCGGCGCCCCAGCCGCCGGCGCCACCGGTCACGCCCGCCATCCAGCCCTACCCCGATGCCGTGGCAAACACCGCCGATACCGTGGTCCCGGCCGCGCCGGTGGCGACGGTGCACGCCGAGGCCCCTCGCGCCGCCGCACCGGCGGTGGTGGCGCCAGCACCGCCCAGCGCCAACCAGCTGGCCGCGCAGCAGGCGCGCTGGGAAGGTCTGCTGGAAGCCGCCCTGCTCAAGCACAAGCAATACCCCATGGTGGCGCGTCGCATGGGCCAGGAGGGCCTGGTGACGGTGGAGGCGCATTTTTCTGCCCAGGGCGAGTTGCTGGATTGCTTCGTGGCCAGTGGCTCGGGCTTCAAGGCGCTGGACGAGGCCGCGCTGCAACTGGTGCGCCAGGCCGCGGACCTGGTCCGCGCCACGCACCAGCCCGGTCGCGTGGCGCAACTGCGCATTCCCATTGCTTACGAGTTCAAGGAGTCCTGAGATGAAACGTCTCTTCTTGTGCGCCCTGCTGGCGCTGGTGGGGCCCTGGGCGCAGGCCGCGGACAAGGTGGCCATCCTCTCCACCCAGTTCGTGCTGGAACGCAAATTCAAGCTCATGGAAGCGGTGGCCAGAGAGCAGGGCATCGAGCTCGCGTGGACGCAGGTGGACGCCGAGGGCGAGGCCGGCGCACGGCGTGTGCTCGACGGCGCGCGCATCGTGCTGATCGACGCACCGCGCAGCGACGATCAGGCGCAGATCGAGCGCGTGGCCGGCCAGCGGCTGCGCGAGCTGAGCCTGCCCACCGCCAGCATCAACGTCATGAGTCCGCCGGTGCGCCTGCGTGCCATCCACATGGACAAGGAACAGGCGCAGCGCGTGTTCGACTACTACGTGGGCGGCACGCGGATCAACCACGAGCGGCTGTTCCAGTACCTGCGGGCCATCCTCCAGAGCGGTGACCTGAGCGCTATCGCGCTGCCGCTGGCGCTGCCCAATGGGGGCATCTACCACCCCGGCCACGACGGGCTGGTGTTCGAGCAACTGCCGCAGTACCTGGCGTGGTGGGCGACCAGGGCGGGGCGTCCATGGCAGGGCCTGCCGGTGATCGGCATCGAGATGTCGTCCAGCTACATCTCCGATGGTCAGCAGCGCATGCTGGACGAAACCGTGCAGGCCATCGAGCAGGCGGGCGCCCTGCCACTGATGTTCTACCGCAGCTCGCGCGTGGTCCGCGCATCGCGTGAGGCAGCGGCCACGGGTCAACCCGAGGCTACCGGTCGTCCGCCGCGCGGCGGTGGCGGCGGGCGACCGACAGCGGCAGGCGCCAGCGGGGCGCCCGCGGTGGCCGAGCAGGGCGCTGGCTTTCCCAACCCCAGGGAGATCGCCGCCGTATCCGTGAACGAGCCGCTCATCACCCACGAGGGCAAGGTCTTGCCGCAGGTGCTGCTGGTCAACACCTTCCTGGGTGTGGACCCCGAGGCGCGCAAGGCCTGGCACAAGGCCATGGGGGTACCGGTCATCAACGTGCTCTCCTACCGCACAGGCACGCGTGCCGAGTACCGCAAAGACACGGTGGGCGTGAACAGCTTCTATTTGCCGTTCACGCTGACGAACGCCGAGTACATCGGCCTGCAGGACCCGGTGGTGCTGACCGCCAACGAAGGTGGTGAGCTGGTGCCCATGCCCGAGCAGATGCACATGCTGGTGGGCAAGGCCGTGAATCTGGCGCGCCTGCAGACCACGGCCAATGCCGACAAGCAGGTGGCGCTGTTTTTCTGGAACCACCCGCCCGGGGAAAAAAACCAGGGTGCCTCCAACCTGAACGTGCCGCGTTCCATCGAACACCTGGTGGAGCAACTCAAGGCCGAGGGCTATGCCTTCGACAGCACGAGCGAGAAGGACATCATTGCCGCCGTGGGCCAGATGCTGCGCCCGGGCTACCGCCCAGGCACGCTGCCGGAACTCATGAAGACGGCGCACTGGGACTTCCTGCCGCTGGCCGACTACCAGCGCTGGTTCGCCACCTTGCCCGAGTCCATCCGCAAAAGTGTGAATGCCTTCTGGGGCACACCCGACAAGAGCTATTGGGTGGCCCGCAAGAACGGTGTGGCCGGCTTCGTGATCCCGCGCATGAAGCTGGGCAAGCTCGTGGTGCTGCCGCAGCCCATGCGCAGCGAGAGCGCCGCCGGGCACCACGACGAGAAGAAGCTGTTTCACGACACCAAGGTGCCATTGAACCACTTCTACATGGCGACCTACCTGTGGGCGCGCGAGCAGTTCAAGGCCAGCGCCATCGTGCACTTCGGCACCCACGGCACACAGGAGTGGACGCCCGGCAAGGAGCGTGGCCTGTGGGCGTACGACGACCCCAACATCCTGGTGGACAACACGCCCATCGTGTACCCGTACATCGTGGACAACATCGCCGAGGCCATCCACGTCAAGCGACGGGGGCGCGGCGTGATCGTGAGCCACCAGACGCCCGCGTTCGCGCCGGCCGGTCTGTCCGACGACTTCGTGAAGATCAACGACCTCATCCGCGAGTACCAGTCACTGGACAGCGGCCTGGTGAAGGACAACAACCGCAAGCTCATCATCGAGCAGGCGGTGAAGATGAACATGCACAAGGACATGGCCTGGAAAGTGGCCGACCTGGAGCGCGACTTCGACAAGTTCCTGCGCGACATCGAGGACTATCTGGAAGACCTGGGTTCGGCCATGCAACCCCTGGGCCTGCACACCCTGGGCCAGGACGCCGAGCGTGCCCACCTCATCAGCAACGTGATGCAGATGCTGGGCCAACCCTTGTACGAGAAGACGGGCGTGAAGAACGCCAAGACCGCGTTCAAGGGTGACTACAAGGCGCTGCAGCAGACCCGCCCCTACCGCTTCGTGGAGGACTACGTGTTTTCCGAGCGTCCGGTGGATGAGCTCACCGATACGCAACTGCGCGCGCTCGCACTGCGGGGGCGCAAGTTCCTGGTGGACTTGCGCGCGGCCTGGGAGATCGAAGGCGTGAGCAAAGGTCTGTCCGCGCGCTGGATCGATCCGTCCTACGGCGGCGACCCGATCCGCAACCCGGACGCACTGCATACGGGGCGCAACATGTACGGTTTCGACCCCGGGCGTGTGCCCACGAGAGCCGCCTACGAGGCGGGGCGCCAGGCGGTGCAGCAGCTCATCACCAGCTACCAGGCCACACACGGCAAGTTCCCGGAGAAGCTGGCCTTCTCCATGTGGAGCACCGAGACCATGCGCCATCTGGGCATGCTGGAAGCGCAGATCCTCTACGCCATGGGCGTCAAGCCCAAATGGGACGAAGGCGGGCGCGTGGTGGGCATGGAGGTGATCGCGCAGGCCGAACTCGGGCGCCCCCGCATCGACGCGGTGATTTCGCTCACCGGCCTGTACCGCGACCAGTTCCCGAACGTGATGGAGCGCTTCAACGAAGCCGTGGTCATGCTGGTGGCCTTGAAGGAAGACGGCCAGCAGAACTTCATCAAGGCCAACACCGAGCGCATCCAGGCCGCGCTGCTGGCCCAGGGGGTGAAGCCCGAGGAAGCCCGCGAGTTCGCACTGACGCGCATCTTCGGCAACGAAAGCGGCGACTACAGCACCAAGCTCACCGACGCCTCGCTGGCGTCCGACACCTGGGACGAGGGCGATGGCAAGCTGGAACGGCTCTACCTGTCGCGCATGTCCTGGGCCTACGGACCCAACACCGCGAACTGGAGCCGCAAGCTCACCGACGGCCAGGGCCAGGAGATCAACGCCTACGCCGAACACCTGCGCGGCACCAACGCGGCCGTGTTCTCGCGTTCCAGCAATCTGCGCGGCCTGCTGGACACCGACCATCCGTTCGAGTACCTGGGCGGCATCTCCAAGGCGGTGAAATTTCTGGACGGCCAGAACCCGCAGCTCTACATCTCCAACATGCGCGACCCCAACAAGGCCAGGCTGGAGACGGCGGAGCGGTTCATGGCCACCGAGCTGCGTTCGATCTACCAGCATCCCAACTGGATGAAGGAGATGCAGAAGGAAGGCTACGCGGGCACGCTGCAGATGCTCAACACGGTGAACAACTTCTGGGGCTGGCAGGTGATGGACCGCAACGTGGTGCGCGATGACCAGTGGCAGGAATTTCACGAGACCTACGTCAAGGACCGCTACCAGCTGGGCATGCGCGAGTGGTTCGAAAAGTCCAACCCGACCGCGCTGGCCCAGGTGGCCGAACGCATGCTGGAGGCCATTCGCAAGGACTACTGGAAGGCCGACGAACAGACCCAGCGCGAGCTGGTGCAGGTGTACCAGGACGTGGCGGCCAAGCACGACGTGTTTACCGCCAACGAGGCGTTCAAGGCTTACGTGAAGACGCTGGCGCAGGGCTTTGGGCTGGGAAGCCAGGCGGCATCGCGCGCATCAAGCGAACCAGCCGTGCCCAGGCCCGCTGCCGCCCGGCCACCCGATGTGCCCCAGAAGCCCCCGCTGGCGCCCGAGCCACCCACCGTGCGCGGGCAAGAGATGCGCGAAGTGCGGCACGACACCCCGGTGCAGCAGCTCATCTGGATCTATGGCTGGATGGCTGCGGCCATCGTGCTCGCCGGGATGCTGTTCCAGACCTGGCGCGCCCGCCGCACCGCCCGCTTCACGCCCCCTGTTTCACTGAAAGCCCAGCCATGAATGCCATTGAGAGTTTCCTGTTCGAGATTTCGAAGTTCTTCCTCACGCCCGTGCTGGTGCTGTTGTGTCTGATGTTCGTGTATGCGCTGTTCAGTCTGGGGCAGGTGAGCGTCGACCTGCTGGCGCGCACGCGCCGGCCCCACGGACTGCGGCCACTGCACCGCTACTGGCAGCGCCACGCCCACCTGGGTGAGGATGGGCTGGAACTGCATGTGTTGAAACAACTGGAGGTGCAGCGCATCGTCAGTCGCGTGGCCCCCATGCTGGGGCTGGTGGCCACCATGATTCCCATGGGGCCGGCGCTGGTGGCCGTGGCCGCGGGCAACACGAAGGGCATGGCCGAAAACCTGGTGGTGGCCTTTGCCGCGGTGATCGTCGCGCTGCTCGCGGCGGCCATCACCTTCGTGGTGCAAACCGTGCGCAGGCGCTGGCTGATGGAAGAACTCAACGCCTTGCTGCTGGCCCTGCCCGACAGCGGTGCCACCGTTGCGGGGGACGTGGCCCATGTCTGATGCCCGACGCATGAAGCTCGACATCCTGGGCGACTCGGACGAGGACGACCCCATCCTGTCGGTGGTCAACATCATCGACGTGTTTCTGGTGGTGATCGCCGTGCTGCTGATGGCCGTGGTGGAGAACCCGCTGAATCCGTTCGCTACCCAGGACGTGTTGGTGATCAAGAACGCTGGCAAGCCCAACATGGAAATGCTGGTCAAGCAGGGCAACGAACTCAAGCAATACCAGTCGTCCGGACAGATCGGCGAAGGCCAGGGCATGAAAGCGGGGGTGGCGTACCGCATGAAGGACGGCAGCATGGTGTACGTACCGGAAACCACGCCGGCTGACTCGGCTGCGCAGCTCAGTTCGCCCTGACGGCCTGGCGGGCCGCGCCCGGCGCATTGGCATGCCACGCGCCGGCGATCACCCCCGCTCCATCGCCGAGTTCACGATGGCATCGAACTCGGCCTGGCTCAGGGTCTGAGGCGTGTAGCTGCCGCCTTGTTTCAGCAAGGTCTGGTAATACGCTCGCAGGTGGTTGCGGGAACCTCGCAACAACGATTCGTAGACCCGCCGGATGTCCAGGTTGTCCACGCTGGCCAGGTGGGTGTTGATGTCCACCATGTCCAGTTCTTCGATGTGGACACCGACCTTCAAGGCTTCGATCAGCGAGACCGAGCCATCGGCCACCAGCTGGTTGTGCAGCGCTTGCAGGTCCGGGTTCTGGAACACGCCCACCGCGTTGCCGGCGGCCGGGTCGGGCAGGCTGTAGCGCTGCAACAGCTGGCGCACCGCTTCGGTGTGGGTGGCTTCGCTGGCGGTGATGTTGCTGAACACCGGCACGCTGCGGCCCCACAGCGCGTCCATCCGGGTGTACACGTCACCCGCCAGCTTTTCCTCTTCGCGCATGTAGAGCAGGGAGTCGATCTCCGCCTGGCTCAGCGTTTCCATGGGCAGTGTGGCGACCGAGGTGGGGGTGCCGCGTTTGTCCAGGTCCTCATCGGTTCCACCGCCGCACGCGACAAGTGCCAGGGAGGCCAGGAAGATGGCGGAGAAACGGGTGATCGTGGGGTGGTTCATGGTGTCTTTCCATAAAAGAAGAAGGTGGAGATGGATGTCTTGTGGCGGAGCGAGCCGGGTGACCGCGGACACGTCACCGGCCGCGCCCCGCGCCGCCGTTGCCGCGACCACCCGAGCCACTCGTGCCGCCTGAGCCGCTACCCGAACCGCCACGCGACGCACCCGCGCCCTGCGAAGCGCCGCTGGCGGCGTGGTTGGTTGTGCCGTTCTGCGATCCCGCAGCGCGCAGGCGTTGTTCGTAGCCCGCCCCGTAGGGCAGGACCATGCCCGGCGGGACTTCGTCGCTGCCGAGCAACGCAGGCGCCGGGGTTTCATGCGACTGAACCGGCGGGCGTTCAGGTTCTGCGGCCAGGGCGGACTGCGCCTGCAGGCACAGCAGTGCGCAGATCCCCAGACCGGATGTCCATCGGGAGAGCGTCATGGTCGATGGTGGATGAGGTGGCTCAGCGCTTGTTCATCCGGCCTTGGCCCTGGCCCATGCCCCCCGCGGCGCCGGGCCCTGCTCCAGACCCTGCTCCTGCGCCAGCGCCAGCGCCTGCGCCGCCGGCACCGGGGCCTTGACCTTGACCCAGTCCCAAGCCCTGACCCTGGGCAGGCGGAGTTTCAGGCAAGGTGATGCCCTGTGCCGCAGCGCGTTCGCGGATCAGCGCATGTTCCTCGGCCCGGATGCGTGCGCGCTCTTCCTCGGTGGTGGCGTTG